>NZ_CP046908.1:3005000-4205000 GCF_009789575.1 Stappia indica
GCCTTGTCGGGTGTTTTTGGCGGCGCGTGCGTGGGATCGGGGTCCGCAGTCAGGACGCCGACACCGCCGCCAACGGCGGGGTTCACCCGAGGCTCGGGCTTGGGGACGTCGTGACCAGGGTCCTTCCTGCTGCCGGTCAGGTCGCCGATGCCGCTGCTGTGGCCGGCGGCTTTCACACATTGGAAGGTGCGGGCGGCAAAGGCATGGTCCAGCGGATCTCCCGGCGACACCGTCCGCAGCGTGCAACCGGCCTCGATCGTGTCGGTGATGTCGAAATTGATCAGTGTCGCGGTGCGATAGTGGCTGCTGGCGACCTGCTCGGGCTGGAGAACGCCGGAGAAGTTGCCGAGCGCCCCGCAGTCCAGCGAGTAATGGATATTGTCCGCCTTGGGCGCGTCGAACCAGACCAGCGCCTTGGCATCGCGCGGGCACGTGTGGCTCTGGGCGAGCGGGCCGTTGTCGACGAACTGGAAATTGCCCTGGAACGAGGTGATCTTGGGCGTGTTGTCGTCGTCGTCCGTGCCGCTCGGCGATGCCAAGCCGCTACCGCCCGCCCCGGTGCAGTGCAGGGTGGTGTTTTTCCAGCCGGTCTCCTGGTTGAAGGTCTCGTTGACCAGATCCCGCGCGTTGAACTGGACGTTCGTCGTCCCGTCGACCTCGACCCAGCGCTCGTGGACAGCCCTGAAATACCCGCCCTCGTGTTGGGCCTGCGCGTCGATATCCTCGCTCGTGACCTCGCCGTCGTCGCGCTGTTCCCACAGCCTGAAGGACACCGGTCCTTCCTGGTTGGTCTCCATGGTCACCCGCAGCTTTGCCTTCTTGCAGCGGGTGCCGGACGTCGGCTCGGTATAGGCGTTGGAATAGGTGGTCAGCGTCAGGCGGATGTCGTTGACCGTCATCGGGCCCTGGTCGAAGGCGAGGTCCTGGTTGTCCGGGGTCTTGGGCGTATCCGTGCCGCTTGTTCGCGGAATGCCGCCGGAATCGCTCGGGGGCTTTGAATCGGGGGCGGGGGGCTTCGAATTCTGGCCGAGACATTCGATCTTGAGGCCCACGAAGCCGAAGGCGGTGGCCCGGCCGAAGTCGCCATAGCCCTCGTATTCATTCAGATAATAGGGAAAGCGCTTGCGACGGTTCTCCCTGGCATCGGCATGTATGGCCAGCGGCAGCGGGTAGCTGAAGCTGTGCCCTTGCTCGGTTTCGGTCCAGTTGGCATTGCAGCGATTGACGATTGCCTGCTCGTCTGTGGCATTCAGCCTGGTGAATTCGTCGATGAGGATGTTCACCGGGCCGGAAACCGATGTTCTGGAGTCGATGATGGCTTCTATGGGGTTGGGCTGGTTGCCGTAGGCTGTCTTGATGTAGGTCGAGAAGACATCGCGGACCGCTCCATCGGTCAGATTGCGTCCGACGCGATAGAACTCGATATAGCCGCGCGACATCTGGATTGTGACATGGATGGGGATCGTTCGCGGATGGTCGCTGATCCGGGTCCACATGCCGTTTTCTTGTTCGACGAGGATCGTCTCGACATCGAAACCGCCGCCGATCTCGATGTTGTTGAATCTCGGCGCCTCCGCCGTTGCTGGCGTCGCCAGCGCGCCTGCCGCGAACAGGAACAGTGCCGCGGGCGACATCTTCCGGAGTACCTTTGAGGCCAACGGGCTTTCAGCAGACATCGGCTCGTCCTCGCTATCCAGCGTTGCTGCGCGAGGATATTGCGTTGCGAATGCCCGGGCTTGGGGGATGCGGCAGGGGTGAGAGCCGCGCCGCGCGATGTCAGGCGGAGGAGGCTGCCAGTCTGGACCTGCGCACGTCCGACGGCGTCATCTTGTAGCGACGGCGGAAGGCCTGATTGAACCAGGACAGATCGCCAAAGCCGGATTGGTAGGCAATGGCGGTGATGCTGTGGTGGTTGAGGCGAAGGTCGGAAAGCAGTTCGTGGGCTCGCTCCAGCCTTGCCGCGAGCACGTAGTCGGTGAAATTCGCGCCGGAAGCGTAGAACAGGTTGCGAATGCCGCGCGGCGAGAAGCCATGCCGGCCGGCAATCCACTCCAGGGAGAGATCGGGGTGGGAGAGATTTGCCCAGATGTCATCCTTGATGCGGGCCAGCCTTACCGCCCGCGCGCTGTCCTTCGTTGCCTCCACGGCATCCCGGGTGGGGTCGACGGCCAGAATGAACAGATCCGTCAGCGTTTTCCTGGCCTGGAGGAGCGTCTCGCCGTCGAGCGGCCCGATATCGCTGGCGAGCGTCCTTGCATAGCCGCACAGGAGGTCGAGCGCGGCAGACTGCGGCACGCCGTGATCGAGGGCATGGTCGAGACTGCCGACGGCCGCGGCAATCTGTGCGCGGGAGACGCAAATGACCTGGCTATGGCTCGTCAGAGACCAGGCGCTGTATCTCTCGTCGTTGCCCCTGAGATGCGCCGGCCCTCCCGGCCCCACGGTAACTTCATCGCGTCCATGGCGACGGTCGTGCAGTCGCATCTGGATCGGGTGTCCCCCGCGGTGGACCAGCAGGCACAGGTCGTCGTTTCCGTCGAGTGCGACATGGGTTTTCTGGCGCATGTTCGACATGCCGGACATCGTCTGGAAGCTTGCATAGGCGTTCGGCATGATGCGGAGCGAAAAGTCGAACGCCATTCGCTCGTCGTTATGGCGATCCATGAAAAAGCTGATGCTCGGCTCGAGAGCTTCCAGCAGCTTGGCTATTTCGCACGGGCCAGCTTCCGTGAATGACAGTCGATGAAAGTTGCCTTCGGTCAAATCCGCTCACTCCATTTAGAGTGCTGCCATGCTGGCATGGCCGTCACCAGACGAGACGAACCGAGTGAACCGGCGGAGCTTGGTTGCCGTCGACAGCAAGGAGGATGACTTTGTCGCCTCCTGCGCCGCGCGGTGCATGCTTTCCCCTTGCGTCTGCAAGAGCGCCCTCAGGGTAACGCAGGGGCGTCCATCGGGGCAATGCTCGCATGAGTTGCCGGGGCGCGCGGTCATGCGGCCCCGTAACGTCGTTCATCGGGATGGTGAAGATCATCGCCTGCCGTGAGGGCAAGGACACCTGCGATCAGAAGCGTATGTTCAGCTTGAGGCTGGCCGTGTGATCCTGAAGTCCGGAGCCGAAGAGCGCCCCGTAGGCGAGGCCCATTGTGGTGTTTTGCGTGAGGTTCACATCCAGGCCCGTGTCGAACACGAACGTGTCCTGCGCCAGCGGAACGCCCGCGATGACGAAGGGAGCGCCGCCCGAAGCGAAGGTGAACTGCGATGTCGGGGTGTTGCCGAACGCATGCCGCCAGCCCACCGTGCCGCGCAGGGTTGCATCCGTCCCTCCCAGGCTGACATCGGTCTCCGCACGAAGGCCGACCGTGGTGAAGGTCGCATCGACAGCGCTCGAGGCGGCGGTCAGGGCGGCTGCGCCACCGGTTTCGGTGAAGCCGTCGGTAGACAGGTGCGCAAAGGCGAGATTGGCGAAGGGCTCGAAGCGCGCTGCGCCTGCCTCGAAACGGTAGCTCGCCTCGCCCCAGGCTTGCAGGGTTCGCGCGCTGTACGATGCACCGAGATTGTCCGTGAAGCCGGTGAAGGCTACCGAGCGGGACGTGTCGATCTGGTGCCAGCTATGGGCGAGACCGCCGGTCAGCGCGAAGGCGTTCCACTCGCCGCCGCCATACAGTCCGAGCGTGTAGCTATCTGCGGTTGCCGAGGAGGATCGGCCGTCGACGCTGAAGCTCGACCGGGAGTATCCGCCGAGCACACCGAGGCGCACACCGTCCCAGACCTGCGCGTCGCCGCCCATCAGGAACCCGCCGATCGTGCGGTCCATTGTGGCGGCATTCCCGTCGCCGTCCCACTGGCTCCAGGAGCCGAAGCCCTGCCCCCAAAGGCCGAAACTCCCGGAGATGCGATCCTCGATCCGGGCGTTCCTGCCGGAGCCGACACCGCCACGCGCTGAACGCAGGCGGTCCATCGCCGCTTCGCGCGGGAAGCGGCTGTCCTCGAGGAACGCTGTGTGCGCTGAGGCATGCACCTCGCCCGAAAGCAGGTCGAGGGCGATGGGGGCCTCCGCGACGGCCAGTGCCAGGACGGCGTTGAACACGCTGTTTCCCGCACCGAGCGAGTAGGCGCCGCTTCCGGCTGCGCATTGATTGGCGGTCATGCCGGCGAGGCAGAAGCTGGTTGCCGCCGCCGAGGTCAGATAGACGTTGCTTGGATCGTAGGAGAGCGTGAAACCGAGGAAGGCGTAGGTGTCGGTGACGGCGTCGAAAGCGCCGCTGACGCCGGCGCCCGTCGTAAGGATGGTGTAGGTGCCCGGCAGGTAGGTCGAGCCGTCGTCGGTGCCGTTCTCCGGCGTGACATGTACCGTACCGCCATTGATGGTTGCCGCCCCGCTGACATTGAGCACGTCGTTGTTGAGGCCGGCAACGAAGCCGGCATCGTCGAGCTCGATCGCGAAGACCGATCCCGTATCGAAACTGGCAGAGGCGGCGGTCATCACGCCGATGGAGTTGCCTGGTGCCAGGGTGCCGCCGGAATTGACGGTGACGGCGCCTGCCGTGCCGTCGCCGCCGAAGGTGCCCCCGGTGACCAGCACGTCGCCGACCACGCCCATGTTGCGCAGCGTGCCGCTGGAGACGGTCGTGCCTCCGGTATGGCTGTTGATGCCGCGCAGGGTCGTCATGCCGGAGCCGATGTGGTTGACCGCGGCGGAGCCGGTGATGGCGACGTTCGTGCCCGCCACCGTGCCGTCACTGGTGAAGTAATAGTCGGCATCGCTGTGATTGAAATTGATCACCGCCGTGCCGGCCCCGCCATCGACCGTGATGGCGTCGACCACGCCCGCCGCGCCGCCCGTCCCGATGTTGAGCGTGCCGGTGGTGGGAACGGCATTGGCCAGCGACAGCTGGCCGGAGCCGACCACGACCCGCCCGCCATTGGTGAGGGTGAGGGTGCCGTCGCCCTGCCAGCCGATGAAATTCGCACCCGTGGTGGTCCAGCTGGAGCCGGCCCCGTCGATGGTGACCGTGCCGACGCCGCCCGCCGCCGCGGCAACGAAGCCGGCCGCACTGCCGACCGAGCCGCCGCCGGAGATCTCCAGCGTGCCGCTGCCGCGACTGCCGACGCGCAGGTTGCTGGAGTTGTTCCACGTTGCGCCGTTGACGGTGACGGTCCCGACGCCGTCGCTCTCCGAGCCGATCGTGCCCACGGTGCTGTTGACCGTGCCGCCATTGGCGACATGCACTTCGCCGGTGCCGGACTCGCCGACGACCAGGGTGGCGCTGCTCCAGACGGACCCGAGGTCGCTCACGGTGACCACGCCGCTGCTTGTGGCGGCGCTGCCGACATTCGCATTGCCGTTGGTGACCGCGCCGACGCCGGAAATGTCCAGCCGGCCCGTGCCGTCGTTGCCGACATCGAGCGTGTTGGCGATGGTCCAGGTCCCGCGATCCACCGTCACGGTGCCCTCGCCGCCGCCTGAAACCCCGATCACGCCGGTGTTGCTGCTGACCACGCCCTGATTGGTGATGTTCAGGAAGCCCTGCCCGTGATCGCCGACATAGAGGCTGGCCGAATTCGCCCAGGTCGACCCCGCGCCGTCGACATTCACGTTGCCGATGCTGCCCGCGACATCGCCGACACGCGCCGAGCTGTTGCTCACATCGCCGGTGTTGGAGATGTTCAGCGTGGCCTCGCCGCTGCCCCCGACGATCAGGCCTGCGGCATTGACCCAGGCCGCGTTCGCGCCGTTGACGTTGACCACCGCCTCGCTGCCGACCCCGTCGGCCATGTAGGCCGAGCCGTTCTCCACCACGGCGCCATCGGTGATGTTCAGGTTGCCCGCGCCGGCGCTGCCGACATAGAGCGCGGCATTCTGCAGATCCCAGGTCGAGCCGAGGTCATCGACCGTCACGGTGCCGGTGCTGCCATTGCCGATCCGTCCGACGCCGCTGCCAACGCCGCCGCCATTGGTGATGGTCAGCGTGCCCGAGCCGGCCTGGCCGATCGTGAGCGGGGCACCGACGATCCAGGGGTCCGGCCGCGTACCGTCGCCTCCGCCGATGACGGTTTCGCTCGCCCCGCCTTCGATGACCTGCTGCGCATGGGCCGGATGGCTGACAAGGGCGCTCAACGCGGTCGAACCCAGCAGCGCCCCGAGCACCGTTCCCAGCAGCTTTCCGCTTGCGTTGACAAATGAACTTCCACCGATCATCGGCATTCACCCTTGGCATCTTGCTTTGCGACGCGAGGATAAGTGCATCGCGAAGGCAGGTGCTTGGGGAATCAGGCAGGGGCGAGAGCCGTTTTCAGGGTGGCTGACGTCATTTCGGCGGCGGGCTTGCGTATTCCGCCCATGACCTGTGCGCCCTGCTCGCCGTGAGTTGGCCGGGCGAGGCTTTCCCCGCCCGGCCCTCCGCTAGGTCGTGAACTCATAATTCTGGCGAGAAACGGTCTGCGCGAGCCTGTCTGGATACAAGGAGCAAGTCCGCAGGAAACCGTCCGGTTTTCAAGGTCTTGCGACGCTGTTGCCGGCAGGTTCGCCCAGACCCGAAGGGCGTCGGCCCGACTTCGATCTGCGGCGTCGGACCGCTCGGCCGGGGGACCTGCCCCGGCCATCACGCTCCTCCTGGCATATCATTGCCGGGCCAGACGCCGTTTCCGGCACAATTATGAGTCCACGACCTAGCCGATCAGGTGCAGGCGGGCATTTTCGAACGCGTTGCCGTCATCGTCGACGTCGCGGCGCGAGATCTCCTGGAACCCCAGCCGCTTGTAGAAGGCCATTGCCTGTCGATTGGCGGTGTAGACCTCAAGCGTCAGCTCGCCCTTGAGGGCCACGGCGTGGGCAATCAGTCGACGCCCAAGACCGGACCCTTGCCGATCGGGCGACACGAAAATCCCCCCGACAAACGTGCCGAGCAGGCTGATGAAGCCGCAGGGATGACCGCCCATGCAGGCGACCCAGGTCTCGGATTGCGGGAGATATCGGTCTTCGATAAGCGCTCTTTGCCCGCGCAAGCGCTGCTCCCCGATAAACGGGTGGGCCAGCAGCGAGGCTTCGAGCCAGATATGCGACAGTTTTTTCGTATCCGTTGCCGGGTCATAGGGCCGGATGACGACGTCATGGGTTGTCATGACAACTCCGAAGGATGGTTATGCCGAGAGGTACGGCGACTTTTCCAAGTGCCGGCAAGACCGCCGGGAGCGGTTGCGTTGGCTGCCTCTGTGCATAAATCTTCTTCTACTGCTGCGCACCATCGGTCATGTGCGCCGCATTGCCGTCACGCTGCCGCATTGGGCAAATGCGCCGCGGCTGATCCAGGGCATGGATCTCATCCTGACCGTCGCGCGCGTCTCGATGTCCCTCTAGCGTTCAGCCGTTCGACCGCACCGCGCCCCCTGCAACGGGGCGAGCATCAAAAGCGCACGGCGGAAGTCCGGCTCGCTGAGGACCACTTCGCCGGCGCCGAGCGCGCGGGCGTGGCTCAGGGCGCGGGAGGTGAGGCGCTGCGCAAGCTCCACCGCACGTGGCAGGTCCAGCCCGCGCGCCAGCCCCGCGACGACCAATCCGCAAAACAGGTCCCCCGTTCCGGGAAGGGCGATGGGCAGATGTGCCACCGGATGGCGGCTCGGACCTTCGGGACCGAGAACGACGCTCTCGATGTGGCCGGCGGGGCTGTCTTCCAGCGCGCAGCCCGTCGCGATCAGATGGGCGCCAGGCGCCATGCGGAGGCGGGCTTGGGCTGCTTCGAGGTCGGCGAGGCTGGCGATTTTCTGCCCTGTCAGCCAGCTCAGCTCGAACGGGTTCGGCGTTGCGAGGTCGGCCAGCGGCAGCAGGCGGTCGCGCATCACGTCCGCGATGGTTTCCGGCACATAGAGGCCGGGACCGGCATCGCCCATCACCGGGTCGCAGACATATCTGAGGCGAGGATTGATCGCCTTGGCTTCCGCAACGAAATCCGCCGCCATCAGCGCCACATCGAGCGAGCCGATATAGCCGGTCAGGATGAAGTCCGCCCGTTCCGGCAGGCCGCGTTCGCGCGCGCCCTGCAACAGGTCGCAGAAGAAGTCCGGCGGCAAGGCGCGGCCGCGCAGCGTCGGATAGTCGGGCGTGTTGGAGAAGATCACCGTCGGGATCGCCGCCACTTCCAGCCCGGCCGCTTGCATCGGGAACAGGGCTGCGGAATTGCCCACATGGCCGAAGACGACCTGGCTCTGGATCGAGATCACGAAAGGCGGCGGGGTCATGCCGGCAGCTCCTGCAACCACGCCTTGAGCATGGACCGGCCGGCGCGCTTCAGGGAGGGGCCATGCGCCAACGCATCGCGGCGCAGGCCGGCCGGGTCGATCCCGGCCTGAGCCAGTTCCACGCTGTGGCCGATCAGCCAGCGCTCGAAGGCAGGCAGCTCCCCGGCTTCTGGGTGGAATTGCAGCCCCAGAAGCGCAGGGCCCATCGCAAAGGCCTGGGCCGCGCAGGCCGCGGTGCCGGCGAGATTGTCCGCGCCGGCAGGCGTCTCGAAGGCCTCGCCATGCCAGTGCAGCACCGGCACGCCCTCAAGCGCCGAGAGCGGTCCCTCACGTCCGGCGCCCGTCAGCGCCAAGGGAGCAAAGCCGATCTCCTTGCGCGGCATCTTGGCGACTCTGGCGCCAAGGGCCGAGGCCATCAGCTGCGCCCCAAGGCAGATACCGAGCGTCGGCCGGCGTGCGGCAAGCCGCGGGATCAGCCAATCCCGTTCGGCGTCCATGCAAGGATAGGCCTTGCCGTCGTTGACGCCGACCGGGCCGCCGAGCACCATCACGAGATCTGCGCCGAGCGGATCCGGCAACGGATCGATGCCGGCCTCGACAGGGATGAGCCGGTACCCTTCTTCCTCGAGCACGGCGCCGAAGCTGCCGAGATCTTCGAAGGCGAGATGGCGCAGGACCAGGGCGGATTTCGACATGACGGGCCTCTTGCGGTTTTGCGCAGGTCTGGCGAATATCCGGCCTATGTAAAAGAGCCGGTTTTCGAAATCTGGATAGGCCGGATGCAATGATCCTCGACCCGCTGGCGCTGGATATCGAGAAAGACCTGCGCGGCCCGCTGTTCCTGGCGATTGCCGAGGCGATCACTCGCGACATCATGCGGGGCCGCCTGAAACCGGGCGCCCGACTGCCGGGAACGCGCGCGCTGGCGCGAGAACTCGGCGTTCACCGCAACACGGTCGATGCGGCCTATCAGGAATTGTCGACGCAGGGCTGGCTCAAGGCCGAGCCGGCGCGCGGCACCTTCGTCGCGCAGGATTTTCCGGAAGGAATGGCGGAACCGGTTGCCGTCCCCGTTTCTGCAGAGCCGATGGCGCTCCGCCCGGCGCTGGCGTTCAGCGATGGTGCGCCCGATCCCAGGCTGGTGCCGGACAAGGCGCTGGCGCGCGCATTTCGCCGTGCGGTCTTGTCGCCGGCCTTTCGCAGCGGCGCGGATTATGGCGATGCCAGGGGCACGCCCGTCCTGCGCCACGCGCTTGCCGCCTATCTGGCCTCGGACCGGGGCGTGGTGGCGGATCCGGCGCGGCTGCTCATGACGCGCGGCAGCCAGATGGCGCTGTTCCTTGCGGCGAAGGCGGCCTTGAACCCGGGCGAGGTCATGGCCGTGGAAGAGCCCGGCTATCCGCTTGCCTGGGAGGCGTTCCGGGCGGCAGGTGCCGCCGTGCAGGGTGTCCCGGTCGATGCGGGCGGCCTGTCGGTCGCCGCGCTGGAGCATGCGCTGGCCAGCGACCCGCGCATCAGGGCCATCTATGTCACGCCTCACCACCAGTATCCGACCACGGTGACGATGGGGGCGGCGCGGCGGTTGCAGCTGCTGGAGCTGGTCGAGCGGCACGGGCTCACGCTTGTCGAGGACGACTACGACCACGAATACCGTTTCGAGGGCCGCCCGGTCCTGCCGCTTGCAGCCCGCGCTCCTGCGGATCTGCCGCTTATCTATGTCGGTTCGCTGTCCAAGCTGCTCTCGCCGGGTATTCGGCTGGGCTATGCCATGGCCCCGGAACCTCTGCTCGGCCGGATGGCCGCAGCGCGCGCGGCCATCGACCGGCAGGGCGATGCGCCGCTCGAAGCTGCATTGGCGGAACTGATCCGCGACGGAGATCTCGGCCGCCATGCGCGAAAGGCGCGCCGCATCTATCGCGCGCGCCGCGATGTCCTGGCCGCCGCCTTGTCGGAGCATCTGGAGGGGCGGATCGTCTTCGACACACCGGCGGGCGGGCTGGCGCTGTGGCTGCGCTGCGAAGGCGCCTCGGCGGACGCCTGGGCGGTGCGGGCCGGAGAGGCCGGGCTGGCTCTGCTCCCCGGCACCCGCTTCACCCTGGACGGCACGGCGCCGCAAGCCTTTCGTCTCGGCTACGCGGCGCTGGGCGAGGTCCAGATCGCCAGGGCGGTGGAGATCCTAGCCCAAAGCTGGTCCGGCTGACCCTATTCCGCCGCGGCCGGCGGCCGGGATCGGGCCGGCGCGACATGCATGCCGAGCCGCACCAGCAGATCCCGGTCCTTCCAGGCGGCCGGGTTGCCGGTGGTCAGCAACTGGTCGCCGACGAAGATGGAATTCGCCCCGGCAAGGAAGCAGAGCGCCTGCAACTCGTCGCTCATTCCCGTGCGGCCGGCGGACAGGCGCACCACGGAGGCCGGCATCAGGAGGCGCGCCAGCGCCACCAGGCGGACGAGCGCCAACGGGTCGACCGGCCTTGCCGTTGCCTGAACCGGCACGCCCTCGATCTCGTTCCACAGGTTGATCGGCACGCTGTCGGGATGCGCCGGCAATGTCGCCAGCGTCACCAGCATGGCGATGCGGCCCTCCTCCGTCTCGCCCATGCCGACGATGCCGCCGCAACAGACCCTGATCCCGCCCTTGCGGACGTGGCCGACAGTCTCCAGCCGGTCGTCCATCGTCCGCGTCGAGGCGATCTTGCGGTAATGATTCGGCGAGGTGTCGATGTTGTGGTTGTAGAAATCGAGCCCGGCCGCCTTCAGCCGCGCCACCTGGCCGGGCTCCAGCATTCCGAGCGTCATGCAGGTTTCCAGCCCGAGCTCCGACACGCCGCGCACCATGGCGCACAGCTTGTCCATGTCGCGATCCTTCGGGCTGCGCCACGCGGCGCCCATGCAGAAGCGCTGCGCGCCGGAAGCCTTGGCGCGCCGGGCGGCGGCCAGCACCTCGTCGGTCTCCATCAGCTTGGTTGCCTTCACGCCGGTCTCGTGATGGGCCGATTGCGAGCAATAGCCGCAATCCTCCGGACAGCCGCCGGTCTTGATGCTGATGAGGCTCGCCGTCTCGATCGCCGCCGGGTCGAAATGCGCCCGGTGCAGGGTCTGCGCCCGGTATAGCAGGTCCGGAAAGGGCAGGGCGTGGATCGCCCGTGCCTCTTCCAGCGTCCAGTCGGTCCTGATCTCGATCTCGGCGCCGGTCATTCCACGCGCCCTTTCAGCCGGCCGAGGCCTGTCGCCAGGGCTGCCGCCAGCGCGATCTTGACCAGGTCGCCGAGGATGAACGGGGCGAAGCCGGCGGAGATCAGGCCGGATGCCGGTACGAAGAGTGCGAGCCACATCAGGCCGAATGCATAGACCACGGCAAGGCCGGCCAGCATCGCCAGTGCCTGGCCCGTCATGCGGCGCCCTGCGGCCAGCCGGCCGATCGCATAGGTCGCGAGCAGGTAGCCGAGCAGATAGCCGCCGGTCGGTCCCGCCATATAGGCAAGCCCGATCCCGCGCTCCGGCGAGCCGGAAAACACCGGCAGGCCCATCGCTCCGGCGCTCAGATAAGCGGCCATGGCCGCAAAGCCGAGCCGCGGTCCGAGGACGGCTGCCAGGAAAAACACCGCCAGCGTATGCAGCGTCATCGGCACGGGCCAGAACGGGATCTGCACCTTGGCGCCGATCGTGATCAGGGCCGCGCCGCAAAGCGTGACGGCAACACCGCGCCAGAGCGGCAGCGCATGTGTCGAAGAGGGATTGAGCAGTGCCATGAGGCTGTCCTTCGGAGATAGGGAGTGGTTCCTATCTATAATTCCGGAGACGCCTTCGACCGATCAATGCAGATTATAGATAATTATCCAGGAATCTCGTAAGTCTCTCTGGGGTCGGCATTTTTCGATGTCGGCTTGCGCTTGCCAATCCAGCCGACATGGCGTGCCAGCGTCGAGCAGGCGAAGTCGGTCCGCCCCTCCCGGAGGGCATTCAGGATGGTGCGGTGGTCGTGGTCCGTGCGTGCTTCCCAGTCGCTGCGCCACGCGGCGAACAGGAACCTTGCGCTGGCGGCCTGCAGGTCGTCGATCGTTCGCAGCAGGCGCGGCATGCGACACGGCGCGAGGATCAGCCGATGAAACCTGCGATTCGCAGCCTCCCAGTCGCGGACATTGACGGCGCGGTCGCCGTTCCGGGTAACCTCTTCTGCTTCATCGAGAATCGCCCGCGTCAGGTTCGGCGCTGCGTGCCGCAAGGCCAGCGATTCGAGGCTGGCCCGCATCTCGGCAACCTCGCGCAGCTCGGCGACGTCGAACTCGGTGACGCGGAAGCCCCGCCAGGGTTCGCTCTCCGCCAGGCCCTGGGTCTGCAGGGCGCGAAAGGCCTCGCGCACCGGGACATGGCTCGTGCCGAACTCGGTTGCGACATGGTCCTGTCGCAGCCGCACGCCCGGCCGGATCTCGCCCGAGATGATCCGATCCGCAAGGACGCGCGCGATGCGGTCGGAAATGGTTTCGTCTGTCGGTGTCGCCATGGATTATAGATAATCTGCGGCGTGCATCGTGTCGATCCCGATGTCCGCCGCGGGGCGACCCGAGGGGCCGTCTCAGGTGCTGCCGCGGGTGACGAGCTCGTAGCCGACGTCCCGCAGGGGAATGTCCGCATCCGGCTGCAGGATCCTTTGCACGAGCATTTCCGCCGCATTCCAGCCGATCTGGTAGCCGTTCGTGCGGATTGTCGTCAGGCCGGGATGCACTTCCGAGGCGATCTCGAAATCGCCGAAACCCGCCACGGCCATCTGGCCGGGAACAGCGATCCCCTGCCGCTGGCATTCGAAAAGCGCGCCGACGGCCAGAATGTCCGATGCGCACAGGACGGCGTCGATGTCGTATTTGCCCTGAAGCATCTGGAGACCGACGGCGCCGCCCCTGAAACTGGAGGCATCCTGATAGAGGTCCTGCGCCTCGAGCGGCGACACGATCTGGTTGCTCGGCAGTCCGGCGGCCTCGAGCTCGTCCTTCAGGCCGGCGAGGCGCTCGATATAGCGCGTCAGGCCGATTGCCGGATAGTCGATATAGCCGATCTTGCGATAGCCGCGCCCGATCAGATGCGCGGTAATGTCCCGCGCGGCTTCGTAGTTGCGAAACCCGGTCGCCATGTCCAGGAACGGGCCTTTCGTCTCCCACGTCTCGACGACGGGCACGCCGGCCGCCTTCAGCAGGTCGACTGTTTCCTGTCCGTGACGGGTGCCGGTGAGGACGATCCCGTCCGGGCGGCGCTGGATGAAGGCCTTGACGACGGCCGTCTCGTCCTCGAGCGAATAGCCGGTATTGGCGATCATGAAGTGATAGGACGCCTGGCGCAGGTAGTCGGCCATGCCCTGGATGCTCGTGGCGTTGTTCGAGTTCCGCAGCGACGGCACGACGATGCCGATCATGTTGGTCTTTCCGGACGCGAGGTTTCCAGCAACGCTGTTGGGCAGGAAACCGAGGCGCGCGCCCGCCTTGAGCACGTTTTCGCGCGTGCGCGGCGAGACCGATTCCGGCCGCTTGTAAACCCGCGAAACGGTCATGAGGGATACGCCGGCCTCCCTGGCCACATCGGCCATGGTCGCCCAGCCCATCCCTCTGCGGATTGAATTGTCAGCCATTTGGCCTCCGTCGAATCTTCTCGCGCAACCTACTTGACAACGGGATCGGTTTGAAGGGAAATGTGAACGCTAACGTTAGCGCTAACATAACTTCACGAAGAGAGGGGGCGTGATGCAGACGGCGGATGAGCTGGCGCGGCAGGTCGGCGACCGGATCGACCGGGACCGGGACGAGATCGTTGCATTCCTGAGCGAATTCCTGCGGGCCAAATCCCCGAACCCGCCGGGCGACACCCGCGAGGCGAGCGCGTGCGTCGAGCGGTTTCTCGCAGCCGGCGACCTGCCCTATCGGGTTCTGTCCGGTCAGGATCACCTCCCCAACATCGTCGGCACGCTGGACAGTGGCCGGCCGGGCCGGCACCTCGTGCTCAACGGGCACATGGACGTGTTTCCCGCGATCGAAGACATTCCCGGCGAGCGCAGCCAGTGGAGCGGCGAAGTGGTCGACGGCCGTGTCTATGGGCGCGGGGCGGCCGACATGAAGTGCGGAACCACCGCCGCGCTCTTCGCCTATCGGTACGTCTCCCGCCTGCTTGGCCAGCTTTCGGGCCGCCTGACGCTGACCGTCGTGTCGGATGAGGAAACCGGAGGGCGCTGGGGCACGGGATATCTCATGCAGACCATTCCCGACGAGGTTCTCGGCGACTGCTGCCTCGACGGCGAGCCGAGCGGACTTGCCACGCTGCGCTTCGGCGAGAAGGGCGCGCTGCGGGCGGTCCTGACGACGAAAACCCGGGGCGGCCACGGCGCCTATCCCCACATGAGCGACAGCGCCATCAAGATTGCGGCTGAACTGGTGCGCGAGCTGGAAACGTTGGCGGACCTCACGCCGGACCTGCCGGAGCATATCGTCGAGATTCTTTCCCGGCCCGAGATCCAGGCGGCGACCGACAAGAGCCTGGGAACGGGGGCTTCCGGCGTCGTTGGCAAGGCGACGGTGAACATCGGCGTCATTCGCGGCGGCCTCAAGGTCAACATGCTGCCGGACGAATGCGTTCTCGAGGTCGAGATCAGGATGCCTCCGGGATTGCAGCGCTCGCTCGTGGAGCGGGACCTGCTGTCGATCGTCGCGAAATATCCGACGACGACCTGCGAGATCCGAGATCATCACAGCTACGATTCCAGCTGGTGCGACCCGCACCACGAGATGGTCTCGATCCTTCAGCAATCGGCCGAGGCGGTCACCGGTCGCAAGCCTCTGCCCATCATCAGTCTGGGCGGTTCCGATACCCGGTATTGGCGGCATCGCGGCATCCCGGCCTACCTCTACGGACCGTCTCCCAAGACGATGGGCCGTCGAGACGAGCATGTCACCATCGAAGAGCTGATCACTGTGGTGAAGGTCCACGCGATGAGCGCGGTCCGCTACCTCAATCAGGCGCAATAGTCGAAAAAAGAGGGGAACGAAATGAAGAAAATCGGCCTGTTTACACTGGGGTTGACCGCCTCGGTCCTTGCACTGGCGACCGGTGCTCTCGCGGAAAATTCGGTCACGGTGCTCGTCCGCAACGACTCCGTCGGCTTCGACCCTCACAAGGTCACCGGACGAGGTGCTGCGGAAGTCCTGTTCATGATGACCGACACGCTGGTGTCGGTCGAAGACGACCAGAAGACGCTGCACCCGCTGCTGGCGAAGTCGTGGGACGTCTCCGAGGACGGGCTCGAATATACCTTTCACCTGCGCGACGACGTTGCCTTCTGCAACGGCAAGAAGCTGACGGCCGCCGACGTCGTCTATTCCTTCAACCGCCTGCTCGATCCTGCGACGCGGTCTCCGACGGCGTGGCGCCTCGGCGAGGTCAAGGAGATCGTGGCGGCCGACGACCATACGGTGCGCTACACGCTCGAGCGCCCGCACAATGAGCTGCTGCTGCACCTTGCGCAGAGCTTCGGCGCCATCATCGACAAGGACGACGTCGAGAAACTGGGCGCGGACTTCGGCGTCAAGGGCCTGAATGGCACGGGGCCGTTCTGCTGGTCGGCATGGATGCCGCGCGATCACTTCAAGCTGACGCGCCACGATGCCTATACCTGGGGGCCGGAATTCTACGACAATACCGGCCCTGCGCTGGTCGAGTCCGTGATCTGGAAGGTCGTTCCGGAAGAGGGCGCGATCCTGGCGTCCCTGCAGACCGGTGCCGGCGACATCTCCTATGTGATGCCCGAATGGGCCATCGAGCAGTTGCGGGCAGCGCCCAATCTGACGATCGCCGAGCCGCGCGTTTCCAACTACTCCGCCTATCTCGGCTTGCGTCCGTTCCGCGAGATGACCAGCGACCGCCGCGTCCGCCAGGCCATGAACCATGCCGTCGACCGGGACGCGCTGGCGGCCAGCATGTGGTTCGGCCAGGCAACCCCTGCGACAACGCTGATCAGCCCGAAGACGATCGACTATTCGGGCGAGCATCAGGCGTCCTACGATCCCGACAAGGCCCGCGCGCTGCTGGACGAAGCCGGCTGGACACTGGCGGATGACGGCTTCCGCTACAAGGACGGCAAGCGTCTGGCTCCCGGCATTCTTGCGGCCGGAACATCGGGCTGGCGCTCGCGCCTCGAGGCCATCCAGGGCTACATGAAGCAGGTTGGCATCGACCTGCAGCTGCAGCTGGTCGAGCCCGCCGCGGCGATGGCGCAGATCAACAGCTCCCCGGACTTCGACGGATATGCGCTTTTTGCGCCCTACGCGACGGCCGGCGAAGCGCTGATGGTCTTCCAGTCGGACAATATCCCCGCTCCGAACCGGTTCCACTGGGACAGCGCGGAAACCGACGCTCAGCTGGAAAAGGGCCAGACCGCGCTGTCGGCCAAAGAAAAGAGCGCCGCCTATGCGGCCGTCCAGAAGACCATCGTCGAGGAGGCCCTCGTGATCCCGCTGGTTCACGAGAAGCTGTTCCTGTTCTCCACCGACAGGGTCAAGGGCGTCCGGGTGCACGGCATCTACAACAGCGCGCTCTACAAGGGCCTCGACATCGAGGTCGTGAAATGAGCGATGCGCTGTCGGCTGATTTCAAGCCGGAGCCATACTGGTGGGAAGATGTTCCGCGGCACGCTGCCGCGGAACATCCCCTCCCCGACGAAGCAGATGTCGTCGTTGTCGGGTCTGGTTATGCCGGGTTGTCATGCGCCATCGAACTTGCGCGGCAGGGGCGGTCCGTCACCGTCCTGGAGGCGAGAAGTCTCGGCTTCGGCGCCAGCAGCCGCAGCGTGGGCATGATCGGCGGCCGGTTGCGCCAGTCTTTCCCGGTGCTGTCGAAACGGTTCGGATCCGCGAAGGCGCGGGACCTCCTCGAAGAGACGAGCAAGGCCTACGACTGGTTCCTGAACTTCGTTCCCGGCGAAGGCATCCAGTGCGACCTCAGGCAGTCGGGGCGGCTGATCTGCGCCTGGACCGAAAAGGACCTGGCCGGCATTCGCCGGCAGAGCGAAACGCTGGCGACCTTCGACATCCGTTCGCAGGTGCTCGGAAAGGCCGAGCTGCGAGAACATGTCAGGACGCCGCTCTATCACGGCGCGCTTCTTCTGCCCGATGACGGCGGCGTCCACCCGGCCCGGTATCATGAAGGGCTGCTTGCCGCCGCGGCCCGGCATGGCGTGGCGCTGATCGCGCACACGCCGGTCGTCGGCATCGACAGGACGGGTCCCCGCTTCGTCGTGCGCACGGCGCGCGGGCACATCGCGGCCGCGACCGTCGTCCTGGCCACGAACGCCTATACCGACGCGGCCTTCTCCTGGTTTCGCAAGCGGGTGATTCCGGTCGGCAGCCACATGATGTCGACGCAGCCGCTCGAGGCCTCCGTCCTCGATGCCCTGCTGCCGACGGAAAGCCTGGTGAACGATACGCGCAGCCTTGCCTATGCCATCCGCAAGAGCCCCGACGGTCGCCGGCTCCTGGTCGGCGGCAGGGCCCTGTCGAGAAACAGTTTCGATGCACGCCACGTCGCCATGCGGCTGATGGCCATACTCCGCGAGGTCCTGCCCGACCTGCCGCCCCTGCAGGCGAGCCATGCCTGGGAAGGAAACGTCGCCTTCACAATGGACCGCGTCCCGCATATCGGCGTCCACGACGGTGTTCACTACGTCACCGGCTGCAATGGCTCCGGCGTCGTCATGGCCTCCTATCTGGGCACGCGGATTGCGAAACTGGCCAGTGGCGACGACACGCCGAGCGCCTTCAACGGCAACGCCTTCAAGGCCCCTCCCTTCTACCGCGGCAATGCCTGGTTCATGCCCGTGATCGCCACCGCCATGGGTGTCGACGACCGGCTGCGCGCCCTCCTCAACAGATAGACCGACCATACAGGAAGTGACGAAATGACATTTTCTCTCATCGCCCGGGACGAAGCGACAGGCATGTTCGGGATCGGGATCACCACATCCTCGATCGCGGTTGGCAATCGTTGCCCGTGGGCGCGCGCCAGGGTGGGGGCCGTGACGTCCCAGCACCGCAGCGACATCCGGCTCGGGCCGAAGGGGCTCGACCTGCTGGAGCAGGGCCTCAGCGCCGAGGAGACCGTCAAGCGCCTCATCGACGAGAGCGAGTTTCCCGACCAGCGCCAGGTCGCAGCCATCGACAGGAATGGCGGAACGGCGTTCTACTGCGGTCCGAAAATCCCGTCCATCAATTCGGGGTATCAGGGCAGGAACTGCGTCTCGACCGGAAATGTCATCGCCAATGCCGATGTGCCGAAGGCCATGGTGAAAGCCTATGAGGCGTCGCTGGACCTTGAGTTCGCGGAGCGGCTTCTGGCGGCCATCGACGCAGGGCTCGCCGCCGGCGGCGAGACGCAGCCGCTCTATTCGGCAGCGCTTCTCATCGTCGACGAGCAGGACTGGCCGCTGGTCGACCTGCGTGTCGACTACGAGGCGAGCCCTGAAAAGAAGCTGCGCGCGCTGTGGGAGACCTACAAGCCGCAGACCCAGCATTTCATTACTCAGGTGCTGCGGCCGAACGACGTGAAGCCGTCGGTCCGCGCGACCGAGCCGAGCTGAGCGGGCTCCGTCTTCACAGAGTGTCCGGGAGACCAAACGCATGCTGAGATACGCTCTTCAACGCCTGTTGCTGGCTGTCCCGGTCACCCTCGGGGTGTTGGTGATAGGCTTCATATTGCTGAACCTCGTGCCTTCGGACCCTGCGACGGTGCGCGCAGGGCCCGCGGCCAGCGCCGAAGTCATCGCCCAGATCCGTACGGAGATGGGCCTCGACCGCCCCTTGTGGGAGCAATTCCTGCGATATGTCGGCAACGTCCTGACCGGCGACCTCGGCACCTCGCTCGTCAACAACATGTCGGTCGCGGAAGAGCTGTCCAGGGCATTCGGCGCCACGCTCGAACTCGTCGTCCTGTGCCTGGTCTGGGCCTTGCCGACGGCGATCCTGCTCGGCGTTTTCGCGGCCTCGCGGCGCGGAACGATCTGGGACCGGGTGATCATGGGCGGGTCGGTCGCCGGCGTTTCTCTGCCGGTCTTCCTGATCGGCATGATCCTGCTGTGGGTGTTCGGCTACAAGCTGCAGCTGCTGCCGTTCACGGGCCGGGGCGGCCCCCTCTGGACGCTGGACGGGTTCCGCCACGCGGTTCTTCCATCCGTCTGCCTGGGGCTGATCTTCATCGGTCCCGTGGCGCGCATGACCCGCACGTCGATGCTGGAAACGCTGAAAGCCGACCATGTGCGAACGGCCCGCGCCAAGGGCTTGAGCGAACGCGTCGTGACGTTTCGCCATGGCTTGCGCAATGCCCTGATCCCCGTGACGACGCTTGTCGGCCTGCAGATCGGCTATCTGCTCGGGGGCGCCATCGTCACCGAGACGATCTTCTCCTGGCCGGGCGTCGGACGGCTGGCGGTCGGCGCCATCGTCGCCAACGACATACCCGTCGCGCAGGGCGCCATCATTGCGCTCTCCCTCGGCTTCATCGCCATGAACCTTATCGTTGATCTGCTCTACGCAGTGCTCGACCCAAGGGTGCAAGCGAAATGACTTCTCCCATTTCTTCCCCCGCAGAGGCGGGGTTCCCGGGACGCCACCTGATGGTGTCGCTCGGCCGCGACCCGGTATCGTGCATTGCCCTGGCCATGCTGTCGGCGCTGTTCCTGGGTGCGCTTCTGGCGCCGTGGATCGCACCGTACGATCCCCTCGCAATCGACATGATGAAGGTTCTCAAGGCGCCCTCCTTCGAGCACCTCTTCGGGACCGACGGCCAGGGCCGCGACATCTTCAGCCGCAGCCTTTACGGGCTGAGGGTGACGATCCTGCTGGGCTTCTCGGCAGTTTTCGTAGGCGGAACCGTCGGCACGGTGATCGGCCTGGTCGCCGGCTTCTACCCGAAGTCGGATACGATCCTGATGCGCCTGATGGATGTTATCCTCTCGTTTCCGGCAATCCTGTTCGGCCTCGCCATCGCCGCGATCATCGGTTCGGGAACCACTGCCGTCGTCATCGCGCTTTCGGTGTCGACGACGCCGCTGGTCGCGCGCATCGCGCGCGGTGCCGCGCTGATGGCGCTGGCCCACGACTACGTCAGCAGCGGCCGCGCCATCGGGCTGAACGACTGGGCCCTGCTTTGGCGCTACGTGCTGCCGAACTGCATCTCCACCATCGTGGTGTTCCTGACCCTGCGGCTCGGCCAGGCGATCCTGCTGGGCGCATCCTTGAGCTTTCTCGGCCTCGGGACGCAGCCTCCGCAACCGGAGCTCGGCACCATGGCGGCACAGGGCATCGGGTTCTTCTTCTTTGCCCCCCACGTGACGCTGATCCCGAGCTTCGTGATCTTCTTCCTTGTCCTGTCGATGAACATTCTCGGTGATTCATTGCGCGACATCCTCGATCCGCGCCTGCGAAGCTGAGGGACGACCATGACCAACCATGCAGATATCCCCGCAGCCGCGGCCGCGGCAGGCCCCGTTCTCGACATCCGGGATTTCACCATCGAGCTCGCGACGGGCAAGATGATCTCCCCGATCGTCGAAGGGGCCAGCTTTCAGGTCCATGAAGGCAGGACGCTAGGCATCGTGGGCGAGTCCGGCTGCGGCAAAAGCATGCTCTCGCTCGGGATCATGAAGCTTATCCCCACCCCGCCTGCGAAGATCGCCGGGGGGCAGGTCCTGCTCGACGGAAGCGATCTGGTCCCGCTGTCCGACAAGCAGATGGAGCAGGTGCGCGGCAACCGCATCTCGATGATCTTTCAGGAGCCGATGACGAGCCTGAACCCGGTCTACACGGTGGGCTACCAGATCGGCGAAGCGCTGCGGGCCCATTCCTCGCTCGGTTCCGCCGCGGCGCGCCGGAAGGCCGTCGAGCTGCTGCGCAAGGTCGGCATCCCGAACCCGGAGAAGCGGGTCGACGAATATCCCCACAGTCTTTCGGGCGGAATGCGCCAGCGGGTGATGATCGCGATCGCGCTTGCCTGCGAGCCGCGTGTCCTCATCGCCGACGAGCCGACCACCGCGCTCGACGTGACGATCCAGGCCCAGATCCTCGACCTGATGCGCTCGCTGAAGACGGAGTCGGGCACGGCGATCATGCTCATTTCCCATGACCTCGGCGTCATTGCCGAGATGGCCGACGACGTGATCGTCATGTATGCGGGACGCATCATCGAGCAGGCGCCGGTTCACAGCCTGTTTGCCGCGCCGTCCCATCCCTACACGCAGGGGCTTCTTGCATCCATCCCCGCCGTGGAGGGCGAGCAGCACCGCCTCCAGCCGGTTCCCGGCACCGTGCCGCCGCCGCACGACCGGCCGAAAGGATGCGCTTTCCATCCGCGCTGCAGGTTCAGCGACGACAAATGCCGTGCGGAAAGGCCGCCGCTCGAAGAAAAACGGGCCGGCCACAAGGTTGCGTGCTGGAACGCCGGACCGGGAGCGAGCGCATGACCAAACAGAACGAAACGCCCTTGCTTGAAGTTCGCAACCTGACCAAGCATTTCAACGTCGGCGGGCGCGGCCTGTTCCGCCGCGATACGCAGACGGTGAAGGCGCTCGACGATGTCAGCTTCACGGTCGGCAAGGGCAAGACCTTCGCCATCGTCGGCGAAAGCGGCTGCGGGAAATCCACGCTCGGCCGGAGCCTGCTGAGGCTGGAGCAGCCGACCGCGGGCGAGGTCCGGCTCGACGGGTTGGACGTGACGACGGCGTCGGCGGCAACCCTGCGTGCCATGCGACGCAAGATGCAGATCGTCTTCCAGGACCCGTTTTCCTCGCTGCATCCCAAGATGACCGCCGGTCAGCTGGTCGCCGAGCCGATGCTGCTCCACAGGATCGCGACCCGAAAGGACGTGCGCGAGCGCGTTGCGCGGCTGTTCGACCTCGTCGGGCTGGCGCCCTACCAGATGGACCGTTATCCCCACCAGTTCAGCGGCGGACAGCGCCAGCGCATCGCCATTGCCCGCGCGCTGGCCGTGGACCCGAGCCTGATCGTGTGCGACGAGCCGGTTTCGGCGCTCGACGTCTCGATCCAGGCCCAGATCATCAATCTTCTGACGGATCTTCAGGAAAAGCTCGGGGTCAGCTACGTCTTCATCTCCCACGATCTTGGCGTGGTGCGCTACATCAGCCACGAGATCGCGGTGATGTATCTCGGCAGGATCATCGAGCAGGGGCCGAAGGACGAGCTTTTTGCTTCGCCCAAACACCCCTACACGAAAGCGCTCCTGTCCGCCGTTCCCCGGCCCGACCCTTCGTACCGCTCGCGCCGCATCGTGCTGAAGGGCGATCTGCCGAACCCGCTCGACCCGCCGCCGGGCTGCAGCTTTTCCAGCCGCTGCGCCCATGTCCGCGAGATGTGCCGCGAGGTCGGGCCCGAACTGGAGACGGTCTCCCCGCAGCACCGCGCGGCATGCCATTTCTGGCGCGAAGTGTAGTCTATCCCCGCGCGTGGGGCTGTGAGAAATTCGAGACGGATTTTGCAAAATTCCGTCTCGAAATCGCGAAATTTCGAGACGGGCCTCTCAATCCCGGCACATCGCGTCTCTTCGCCCGAAAAGCTCCGGTCCTGTTGCCGGGACCGGAGAAGGGGCCGGAAACAGGACCGGAGAAAACGGGGATAGAGGAGAAACGCCGCGCGCCGCGCGAGCGGGGATAAGCCGGGCTCAGCCCTGCCAGGTCCACGTCGCCCCGGTGCGCGAGGTGCAGGCGCCGCTGCCGCCGCCGCCGAGAGCGGCCATCAACGGCGCCGGAAGCTGCATCGAGAAATGGTTGACCTCGTGCAGCTCGGTCTCCGACACGACGGTCAGCTCAAGGCGCACGTCGATCTGGCCGGTCGGCCCCATCGACTGCCCGACCAGCGTCGCCTGCCAGCTGCCGGGTCCGGTGCGCGACCACCCGACCTGCATCGGCGCATCGGCCATCAGCGGGCCGGGATGGAACGGATCGGAAAAGGTCATCTCGCGGGTGCCCGAGCGACGTTCGAGGCCCGCACCGCGGATCTGCTCGGCGATCATCGCCGGGCAGCCCTCGACGACGGTCCGGCCGAGCGTCACCGTCCAGCGGCCGTTGCGCGGCTGGATATCCCCGCCCCGACTGGAACCTGTCCCCGCGCCGGCACTCGCGCCTGCGCCAGCACTCGCGCCTGCGCCTGCCGCCGAGGCGGTGCTGCGCGGTGCCGCGGACGGATCCGGCGCGGCGCTGGCCGCCGCGATCCGCAGCGAGGAGCGCACCACCTCGAAGGCGCCGAGATAGGCGACGTCGGTGCTGGTCGCCCGGCACAGCTCGCCCGCCGGCGTGTCGGTGCAGGGGCCGCTGGAGGTCATCCACTGGCGCGGGTTCAGCATGATCTGCTGCATGTCGCCGCCAATGGTGCGCGACAGCGTCGCGGAGGGCAGGCCGGCTCTCGCCCCGCCCGCCGTCTCGTAGAAGAAGGGCGGGTCGATGTCCCAGCCCTGCGGCAGGATCAACGCCAGCCCCGTCACCGGGTCGTGATAGGCGCAGCCCGTCGGGCTGCGGCAGGCCATGCCCTGGCTCTCCCCGGCCAGGGTGCTGCCGCCCGAGGAGCCCGCATCGCCGCGCTGTCCGGGCGGGTTCTGCTCAGCCTCGCCGCCGCCGACCAGCGGGATGACGAAGTCGTTGGGCTGCCCCGGCACGATCTCGACCACGCCGCGGAACTCGGTCTCGCCCGGTCCCATGGTCGAGACCTCGTAGCGGCCCGGCTCGAACTCGCCCTCGCCGACCACCATGTCCGACTGCGGCGCCCAGGCTTCCGGGCTCATGTCCGGGTCGAGCGGCACGGCAGACCAGGACAGCGGCGTCGGCGGAAAGCCGTCCGGCAGGCGGAAGGTGGCGGGCACCATCGGCAGCGGGTCCTGTCCAGGCGCGGCCTGCGTCGCGGCCAGGGCGCGTTCCGCCAGCTCCGCGCTGGTCGTCAGATCGGCATCCTCGTAAGGCACCCCGACGCCGAAGGTGCGGGAGAACAGGATCTCCTTGCGGCTGGCCGACAGGTAGCGCAGTTCGTAAAGGCCGGGCTCGGCGGGTGCCCGCAGGCCCATGCGCCCGTTCTTGTGCAGCGCATAGCCCCAGTCGCCTTCATAGGTTCCGGCAGGATCGCCCGGCCGTGCGATGACGACGCGCTGCTCGACCCGGTCCGGCCCGCGCCAGGTGAAGCGGAACCGCTTGCCCGGCTCCACCGAGCCGATGGGGTCGAACCCGTTGGACGAGGACACCACCTCGATCGCCTGGCGGGCGATGACGCCCTGACCCGCGACGGAGAGGATGAGGTCGTAGTCGCCCGGCTCCGGCGGCGCCTGTTTCGTGAACGGGTTGTTGCCGGTTTTGCCGCTGCCGCCGATCACGCCGTAGGACGGGCTGACATCGGGCTCTGCCTCGCCGCGCCGGGTGAAGCCCGCATAGTCGACGGGCCGCGCCGTTCCCTTGTAGGAGATGCGGTAGGTATGGCCGGCCTCGGCCTTCGGCCCGATGTCGAAGAAGTTTTCCTGAACAGTCGGTTCGGGCTCTGGTTCTGGCATCGGCTCGGCCGCCGCGATCTGGTTGAGCGCATCGGTGAGTTCGGCGCCGGACTGCGGGCGCAGCAGCTGGCCGCCGGTCTGGTCGGGCACGCAGGCGAGCGCATTCGCCTGCTGCTCGCTCAGGCCGAAGCCGACCACATGGGCGCGGATCTTGATGCCTTCCTGCGCCAGCTGGGCGGCGACCGCGCAAGGATCCGCATCGCAGGTCTCCAGCCCGTCGGTGACCAGGATGATGTCGGCCTCCTCGGCCGTCGGCGGGATCTCTCGGGCCGCGATCCGCAGGCTCTCGGAAATCGGCGTCATGCCGCGCGGGTTGATGCGGTTGAGCCGCTGCGACAGGGCGCCGGGGTTCTGGCTGCCCGCGCGGGCGATGATCTCGATGTCGGAGCAGTCGCCGCGCCGGTTGTGGCCATAGGCGATGACGCCGAGCGGGATGGTCGCATCGCGCGTGGCGAAGAACTGCCCCATCACCTCGCGCGCCACCTCGATCTTGGTGATGCCGCCGTCGAGCTGGCCCCACATCGAGCCGGAAGCATCGAGAATGAGGATGGCCGCCTTGCCGGATTGCGGCGTTGTCGGCTGTGGGGGCGATGACTGGGCGTTCGCCTGTGCGGCGGCAAACGCGCAGAGCGTTGCGGCGGCGAGCGCCGCCCGGATGCCGGACTGTGTCATGATCTTCCTCCTCATGCGGCCGCTCAGTCGCGGGCGAGCCTCAGGGCCGGACGCAGGACGTTTTCGGCGCGCGGGATGGCGATGCGGGCCGAAAAGGGTACGGCCTCGTCGGTGGGCAGCTGCCGATAGCTGCCCTCGAGGGTGACCGACCCGTCGACGAGAAACCCCTCGCGCAGGTCGAAGGAGACGGAGCCGCTCTCCACCGTGCCGGTGGCCAGGGTGACGGGCACGTCCGCATCGTTGCGCTGCACCAGCTTGAAGACGCCGAGGAAGGCGCCGTCGGGAGCGCTGCCCAGCCCGTCCTCGCCGACGATGGCGCCCGATGTGGCATCGCTGTCGCCGAGGCGGACCAGCACCATGCACAGCATGGTCAGGGCCGGCGCGTCGTCGAACACCATGCCCTGGACGCCGACGACGAGGCCGCCGCCCTCGTCCGTGCCGTAGAGCCCGCCGCCCGCAAAGCCGGCAGCGATCCCGCCGGCAATCTCGCCCCTGGTGACGGGGGCGTCCGGCTTGGTCTCCACAAAGTTGCGGAACTGCGAGATGTCGAAGCCGGGCGGCGGCATTTCGCAGGCAGCCGGCCCGAGCGTGTCGAACACGAAGTCGGCTTGTGGCGCGACCTGGGGGGCGGGCTGTGCCTGGGCGGCGGTCGCCGCAAGCAGGGCGAGGGCTGCGATGCCGCCGCAGGCAAGACGTGATCTGGAAATCATTTCATGGATCCTTCGGGTGGGATGAAGCGCCCCCGTCTGCGGTCCGGTTCCGACAGTTGCGTCCCTGCTTTGCCAACCTAAAAGGCAAATGCCGGATTGAGCCGGACCAAAAGCGATGTTCGATAGCGATTGCCGCGGCGTTCAGGCCTGCTGCTGCGCTCCGGCCTGCGGTGCAGGCTCGGCGGGCGAGGGGGCCGGCGACCACAACCCGCTCCTCTGCTTGATCGTGTCGAACTTCTTCGAGACCTGCGACAGCTTGGCGTCCCAGGCGGGATCGGGCGTCTGGCCGGCAGTGACCTTGAAGAAGACCTGCATCATGCAGGCGATGGCGAAGGGCTCGATCAGCGCTGCCTTGACCGCCCAGGCGAAGATCAGCGCGAAGACGATGCCGCCGGCCGACCAGGCGCCGGGGATCAGGTAGACCACCGCCGCCGCCGGAGCCAGCATGACGAGGAACACCAGGAACGACAGGCCGTAGACGATGAAGGTCAGCACGGCGGCGTTCTTCATCATCCGCCCGGCATTCTGGCCGTAGAGCACCAGGGCGGTGCGGGCCGAGGCCCAGGGATTGTCGCTGCGGGTGCGGATCGCGTGGGCCAGGATCACCTCGTCGACGAGGCCGATGGCGATGCGCAGGAAGGCGCGCACCAGCCCCATGATCTGCTGGACGCCGGGAATGGGCAGGAAGGAGGCGATGCCCTGGATCAGCCCGGTCACGGCGGCGAGCACGCCCTTGATCAGCTGGTCGATGGCGAAGAGCACGCTCGCCTCGGCGAAGCGGGCCGTCACCACCTGCCGGGCATGGGCGATCTGGCCCTTGCCGTCCGGCATCTGCTTGCCGTCGATGAGCTCCACCAGCACGGCGATGTGGCCGGCCTTGACCACATAGAGAATGTATTCGCGCAGCAGGTAGAGGACGCCGGCCGTCAGGCCGAAGCCGGCAATGCCGCCCCACATGGTGGAACTGGCGCGGAAGCCCTCGTCGCCGAAGCCGCCGATGCCCCAGCCGATGCCGGCGCCGGTGCCGGTGACGATCACATAGGCGCAGGCGATGCCGAAATAGACCACCATCCGCAAGACGATGAAGGGGGCGGTCTTCGCCATCAGGCCGAGCGACCGGCCAATACTGAAATCCCACATTCAAGGGTCTCCCGCAGCAGATGTGGTCATGAATCGCGCCATCCCGTGCGGGATGCGAGGCGAGCGTAGTCGCTTCGCAGGTCCCGCTCTTGGGGGCAGCGGTAGCGACTGCGGGCCGGGCGGCACAGATCCGGCCCGCTCGCGGCTTCGTGATCCGCGCGCCGGGCCGGGCGGCCGGGCGCTGCGCTCACTTCGCGGCGAAGGCGGCGGCGAGCGCTGCGGCGCGCACCTCCCTGGGCGTCTTGCCGAAGGCGCGGCGGAAGCTGGCGTTGAACCAGGACAGGTCGCTGAAGCCGGACGACAGCGCGATCTCGCTGATGCCGAGCGCGCTCTCGGCCGGATCGCACAGGCGCCGGTGGGCCAGCAGCAGCCGGCGCTGGGCGACATAGTCGCGAAAGCTCGTCTCCTCGCCGGCGAACAGCGAGCGGATGTAGCGCGGCGAGATGGCATGGCGCGCGGCGATCCACTCGCTGGCGAGCTGCGGCGAGACGAGGTTCTGCTCGATGTCGGCCTTGATCGCCTTGAGCCTTGCGGCGCGCACGCCGCGCCCCTTGGCGATCTCCTCGGCCTCGCGCGAGGCGCCCATCGCCATGATCGTCAGGTCGTGGATGTGGCTGGAGCAGGTGGCGATCTCTTCGGCCGGCAGCAGGGCCAGTTCCTCGTGCAGCGAGCGGGCGTAGCGCAGCAGCAGGCGCCATTGCGGCGTCACCGGCTGCACCTCGCGCAGGGCGCCGTTGAGGCTGGTGCCGGCGGAGGCGAGAAGGGCGCGCGGGATCGACAGGTAGAAGGCGTCGTTGCGCTCGCCGTGGAACTCGGCCGAGCCGGGCATCTCGTTGGGGTCGAGATAGACCGAGCCGGGCGTGCACACGACATTGCTGCCGCCCTGCTGGTACATGGAAAAGCCGCCGGACAGCGGCACATGCACCATGACGTTGTCGCCGGTTTCCGCCGCCAGCGCCCTGGTGCGCACCACGTCGCACCGGGAATGCATGGTCTGGCCGGTCATCAGGCCGGGCAGCAGGCCGATGGTCGTCTCCGACCGGAAGCTGGCGCTGTCGTCGGGAGTGATCTCGAGCCGGCACATGGAGGCGACGGCATCCTGAAAGGCTGCCACCCTGACATCCGGATCGAAATCGCTGGCGGAGAGGGTCAGGACCGTCATGCTCTAGCAATAGTTGTGCCCGGAGGCGCTGTCCAGCGCCGGCCCGACGTCGGGGAGCGTGGGGCGCGGTACGGCGCGGCGGGCACGAAAAAAGGCAGGCGCCCGCGATCTGCAGGCGCCTGCCAGGCCGAGGGAGGCGGCGGGAGGACAGGTGGGAGGCTGCCGCGCCCTCAGTTCATCAGCCGGGGCAGCCAGAGCACGATGTCCGGCCACAGGGTGATCAGCGTCAGCAGCCCCATCAGCAGCAGGAAGAACGGGAAGGTCGCCTTCGCCACGGTGAGGATGTTGGCGCCCGTCACGCTCTGCATCACGAACAGGTTGAAGCCGACCGGCGGGGTGATCTGCGCCGCCTCGATCAGGATCGTGATGAAGATGCCGAACCAGATCAGGTCGACGCCCGCCGTCTGCACCATCGGCAGCATCACCGAGGAGGTGAGCACGATGATCGAGATCCCTTCCAGGAAGCAGCCGAGGACGAGGATCAGCAGGCCGAGCACCGCCAGCAGCGCGTAGGGCGACAGGTTCAGCGCATCGACCCAGCCGGCGAGCTGGCGCGGCAGGTCGACGAAGGCGACGGCGATGGACAGGCACGCGGCGCAGGCGATGATGAAGGAGATCATGCAGGACGTGCGCACGGCCGCCATGACGCCGTCCATGAAGGTCGCCCGCGTCAAGGTGCCGCTCAGCGCCGACAGGGCCAGCGCGCCGATGACGCCGATCACCGCCGCCTCGGTCGGGGTGGCGAAGCCGCCGTAGATCGAGCCGATCACCAGCGCGATCAGGCCGACCGCGGGGGCGAGGTTGCGCAGGCCCGCCAGCTTGGCGCGCCAGCTCGGCGCGGTTTCCGGCTCCGGCATCTTGTCGCGGTTGAGGAGGCTCCAGATCGCCGTGTAGCCCATGAACAGGGCGATCAGCAGCAGGCCGGGCACCACGCCGGCGATGAACAGGCGGCCGATCGACTGTTCCGCCGTCACGCCGTAGACGATCATGATGATCGAGGGCGGGATCAGCAGGCCGAGCGTGCCGGAGCCCGCCAGCGTGCCGATCGTCATGTTGTCGGGATACTTGCGCTCCGACAGTTCCGGCACCGTCATGCGGCCGATGGTGGCGCAGGTGACCGCCGAGGAGCCGGTGATCGCGGCGAGCACGCCGCAGCCCAGGATGTTGACGTGGAGCAGGCCGCCGGGCAGGCGCCCGACCAGCGGCGCCAGGCCGCGGAACATCCTGACCGACAGGTTCGAGCGGAAGAGGATCTCCCCCATCCACACGAACAGCGGCAGCGAGGTCAGCGCCCAGCCCCAGCTGCTGTCCCACAGGGTCGAGGCGATCAGCGAGCCGGTCGGGGCGGAGGTGAACAGCCCCATCATCGCCATGCCGACGGCCAGCAGCGTGACGGACACCCACACGCCGGCGGCCAGCAGCCCGAAGATGAGGACCGCCAGGGTGATGGCGGAGACGAAGATCATGTCCATGAGGGCCTACTCCGCGTGGCTGTCTTCGGGATGGGTATCGCGGTCGTAGCTCGGCTCGCGGCCGAGCAGCACCTGCACCAGGTCGTCGAGGATCGCGACGGCGAAGAGCACGACGCCGACCGAGACGCCGGCCTGCGGGATCCAGAAGGGCATGGCCAAGAGGCCCGGGCTGACGTCGTTGTAGTCGTAGGACTGGAAGGTCAGCTCGATGACGTGCCAGGCGAGAAAGCACACGGCGGCGCCGGCGACGAGACAGTTGAAGATCTCGAAGACCCGCTTCGGCCCGGCGGGCAGGTGGCTGACCACCAGCGTGATGCGCACATGCGCCCCGTGCCGGAACGTATGCGCCAGGCCGAAGAAGGTGGCGGCGGCCAGACACAGTCCGGCCGCCTCGGTGGAATCGACGGTGACCGACAGGGTGCGGGCCACCACCTGCACGACGATCGTCACGCCGATGCCGATCAGGAACAAGGCTGCCAGATAGCCGGCCGCCTCATAGAGGCTGTCGAGGACGCGTCGGATCATGAGCCGATCCCTCCCTCCTTGGCTGTTGCCGGATCAGTCGAGCGATGCCTGGTAGGCCTCGTAGACCGCCTTTTCCGCGTCGGAGGCGCGGGTCATCCAGTCGGCGACCATCTCCTTGCCGATCGCGTCGATGCGGTCGAGCACGTCCTGCGGCGCCTGGTTGATGGTGATGCCGTGCTCCTTGAGGACGTTCTCGCGCTCCTCGCTGGCGGCCTTGGCCAGCTCCCAGCCGCGCGCGGTCGCCGCCTCGCCCTCTTCCAGGACGATCTTGCGGATGTCGTCGGGCAGGGCGCGAAGGGCGCGCTCGTTGACGATCACGGCGTTCTTGTTGTGCATCGTGCCGGTATAGGTGAACACGTCGAGATAGTCCCACACCTGCACGTCGGTGCCCGACTGGGCACTGGTCCACAGCGCCTCGATCATGCCGGTGGCGAAGGCCTGCGGCACTTCGGCGAAGGGCAGGATGATCGCCTGGGTGCCGAGCTTCTCGCCCATGACCTGGGTCTGCTGCGAGTAGATGCGCAGCTTCACGTCCTTCAGGTCGTCGAGCGAGGCGATCGGCGCGGCGGTGAAGAAGCCCTGGCCCGGCCAGGCCACATAGGTGATGACGCGCATGCCGTTGCGGCCGAACCACTCGTCGTAGAAGGGCTTTTGCGCCTCCATCAGCTTCCACGACTTGTCGAAGGTCGGCACGACGCCGGGAATGTTGTCGAGATTGAACATCTCCTGCTCGTTGCCGTAGACGCCCATGCGGATCTCGCCGATCTGCACCTGGCCCGACTGCACGGCGCGCTTGATGTTGTCGAGCTTGATGAGGCTGTCATGGGAGCGCAGGTCGATCTTCAGCTCGCCCTTGGTCCTCTCCTCCACCGCCGCGATGAACTGGCGGATGTTCTTGGTGAAAAAGCTGGTTTCGGGATAGCCCGAGGCCATCGTCCACTGGGTGGCCGCAAGGGCCGGGCCGGCGAAGGCGAGCGTCGCCGAGGCCAGGGCGAACGCGCGAAGCAGGGACTTCAGGGACATTCTTGTTCTCCGTCTGTTGGGTCGATGGGGCGCCGGCGGGTTTCCTGGCGCGTGGGCAATTGGCTTGCCTCTCGCTTTAGGTATGCAGACTGTCATATGTTGTCATATGTGTCAAAACCGTAAAACGCGGTTTCGGCGATTCCGGCAAATTTTGTCGAGGGGGCAGTCGAGCGGGCGCGCGCGGCCGCGCAGCCGGCCGGGAGTGGCCGGATGCCTCACGGGCTGGAGCGATGCGGGCGAAACGGGTGCGTGCTGCCGGCGGGCGCCGGCAGGGGCAGCGTCAGACGGCGGACTGGCGGTAGCGCATCAGGCTGCCCGACAGGTGGCGGCGCATGGCGTCGCGCGCGGCGGCCGGGTCCTCGGCCTCGATCGCGTCGAGGATGGCGCGGTGCTCGTCCTGCAGCTTGTCGTTATAGGCCCCGGTGCGGGCCGTGCCGGCGATGGCATTGACGCGCAGGCGCGGAATGATCTGCGGCCCGAGAAAGGTCAGGAACTTCTCGAAATACGGGTTGTTGGTGGCCCGGGCGATGGCGAGATGGAACTCGAAATCCATCGGCCCGCTCTGGCCGGCGCCTTCCGCCGACAGCCGCTCCAGCGCGGTGCGGATCTCGGCCAGCTGCTTCTTGCTGCGCCGCTCGGCCGCCATGGCCGCGGCCTCCAGCTCGACGCTGAGGCGCAGCTCCAGGATCTGCAGGATCTCCTGCACCGCCGCATCGGGCAGCGGCGAGATCTCGAAGGGCTGCAGGCGCGGGGCGTCGTCGACGAAGACGCCGATGCCCTGGCGCGACTTCAGCACGCCGTCGGCCCGCAGCGAGGCCACCGCCTCGCGCACCACGGTGCGGCTGACGCCGAATTCGGCGCACAGGTCGCTTTCGGAAGGGATGCGCTCGCCGGGAAGATAAACCTTGTCGTCGATCTTCTGCAGGATCTGCTTCTTGAGCTGCGATGAAAGGCTTTCCCGTCTCCCGAGCATTCTTGTTCCTTTTTGCGTCCCGCTGTGCCTGTTGGGCATCATATAACAGACCACATGGTCGTTCCAGAGCGGCAGCCGCGCCCGTGCTGCTACGATAGTCGATGTCGGGACCGGTTTCCCCTCAGTCATCCACCAGCAAAATGGCCTCGACCTCGACGCTCATGTCGTGCGGCAGCGAGGCGACGCCGACCGCGCTGCGCGCATGGCGCCCAGCCTCGCCCAGTACCTGCAGGAAGAGGTCGGAGCAACCGTCGATCACCTTCGGATGGTCGCGGTAGCCGGGAACCGCATTGACCATCCCCAGAAGCTTGACCACGGCGCGGATGCGGCCGAGATCGCCGAGCTCCGCCTGCGCGGCGGCCAGCAGCTGCAGCCCGGCCGAGCGGGCATGGGCCTGCGCCTCGTCCGTCGTCACGCTCTCGCCGACGCGGCCCGAGGCGACCTGCCCGTCGGCGCCTGCCCCGCCCCGTCCCGACAGGAACAGGAGGGGGCCTGCCCGCCGGGTGGGAACATAAGAGCCCGCGGCCCCGCGCACCGGCGGCAGTTCCAGCCCCAGCTCGCGCAGCCGCTCCAGCGGGCTCATGCCGCCTCTCCAAGGGCTGCGACCGCCGCGCGGATGCGCGTGCAGGCGGCGGCGAGCAGGGGACGTGCGGCGGCGAAGGACAGACGCACATAGGGCGACAGGCCGAAGGCGGCGCCCGGCACGGTGGCGACGCCCGCCGCCTCCAGCAGGTACTCGCACACGTCCGCATCGTTGGTCAGCAGGGCGCCGTCCGGCCGGCGCCGGCCGATCAGGCCCTTGCACTCGACGAAGGCGTAGAACGCGCCCTCGGGCTTGCGCAGGCGGAGGCCGGGAATGCCGGACAGCCCCTCCATCACCAGGTCGCGCCGGGCGGTGTATTCGCGGCCCGCCTCGGCCACGAAGTCCTGCGGCCCGTTCAGCGCGGCGATGGCCGCCGCCTGCGCGACCGAGCAGGGGTTGGAGGTGCTCTGCGACTGGATCTTGGCCATCACCTTGATCAGGCCGGCAGGTCCGGCCGCATAGCCGATCCGCCAGCCGGTCATCGCATAGGCCTTGGAGACGCCGTTGACCGTCACCGTGCGGTCGCGCAACTGCGGGCAGGCGGCAAGGAAGGGCGTCGCCTCGACCCCGTCATGCAGGATGTGCTCGTAGATCTCGTCCGACAGGACCAGCACCCGCGGGTGCCGCTCGAGCATCGCTCCCAGCGCTTCGAGCTCGGCGCGGGAGAAGGCGGCGCCCGACGGATTGCCCGGCGAGTTGAGGAACAGCCAGCGCGTTTTCGGGGTGATCGCCGCTTCCAGCTGCTCCGGCGTCGGCTTGAAATCCGCCTCGATCGGGCACTCGACGACCTTCGGCACGCCGCCGAGCAGCACGGCCATGTCCGTATAGGAGACCCAGTAGGGCGTCGGCACCAGCACCTCGTCGCCCGGCTCCAGCGTCGCCATCAGGGCATTGAAGATGACCTGCTTGGCGCCGTTGCCGGCCGAGACCTCCTGGCGCGAGACCTCCAGCCCGTTCTCGCGCGCGAACTTGGCGACGATGGCGTCCTTCAGCTCTGCCGTGCCGTCGGCGGCGGTGTAATGAGTCTCGCCGGCCCGCATCGCCGCCTCGGCCGCGTCCAGCACATGGGCGGGCGTGTCGAAGTCCGGCTCGCCGACGCTGAGGTCGACGATGTCGGCGCCGCCGGCGCGCAATTCGCGCGCCCGCACCGAGATCGCCATGGCCGGCGACAGCTTGATGCGGCTGGCGCGCTCGGCCTCATAGCTCATGGCGACCCCGCTCATTTGGCCACCACATATTCGAAGGCCTCGTCGCGGGCCGCCGCATCCGGGTCCCGCTTGTCCGGGGCGCCGAAGCCGCCGCCGCCGGGAAGCGAGAGGATCAGCCGCCGGTCGGCCGGCACGTGCTGGCGTCCCTTGGAGGCAAGGCGGGTGCCGTCGTCCAGCGTCACCGAGCCGGGCTCGCCGTCATGGCCGCCGTCGCGCCCGCGCGCGGGATGGTCGATGCGGTCGAACATGGCGTTGAAGTGGAACTCGTGGCCGGCCGCCGCGCCGATCTCGACCACCTGGCCGAGGCCGCCGCGATACTGGCCGGCGCCGCCCGACCCGTCGCGCAGCTCCTTGCGCCAGAAGATCACCGGGCCGACATGCTCGGTCGCCTCGATCGACATGGAATGGACGCCGCTGGGGAAGGCGGTGGCGCTGAGGCCGTCGAGGCTCGCCCGCGCACCCGCGCCGCCGCTGTTGAACAGCAGCACCTCGGCCCGCCGGCCGCCGTCGGCCGGAGCCTCGGCGCCCTGCAGCGGACGCGCGCTGACATGCAGGTTCCACAGCGCGCCGGAGCCTTCCGCCGGCACCCGGCCGGGCAGCATCTTGTGCACCGCGCCGAGCACCGCGTCGGGGATGAAATGCCCGAGCACATGGCGCACCGCCACCGGGGCGGGATGCTGCGCGTTGAGAATGCAGCCCGTCGGCGCGGAGAAGTGGAACGGGGCGAGCGAGCCGTGATTGTTGGGAATGTCCGGGGCCAGCGCGCATTTCAGCCCGTAGCAGGCATAGGCCTTGGAATAGATCATCGGCACGTTGATGCCGAGGGGGCTCGGACCGGAGGTGCCGTCGAAATCCGCAAGGATGTGGTCGTCGTGCACGTCGATGCGCACGGCCAGGTCGACCGGGCTGCCATAGCCGTCGACGCGCATGACATTGTCGTAGGAGCCCTTCGGCAGCGCCGCAATCCGCTCCAGCGTCGCGGTGTAGCTGCGCTCGAAGACGAAATCGGCGAGCTCCTCCAGGTCGGCGAGGCCGAACTCGCCCATCATGTCCATCAGCCGCCGGTGGCCGGTCTCGTTGCAGGCCGCCAGCGAGAAGATGTCGCCGACCACCTGGTCCGCCTCGCGCACATTGTGGCGCAGGATGTTGACGAGGTCCCGGTTGACGGTGCCGCGCTCGACGAACTTCATGATCGGGATGAAGATGCCTTCCTCGTAGACCTCGTTGGCGTCGGGGCCGAAGCCGCGGCCGCCCACGTCCACCACATGCGCGGTGCAGGCGAAGAAGCCGACCAGCGCGCCATTGCGGAACGACGGGGTCACCATGGTGATGTCGAGGAGGTGGCCGGTGCCCTTCCACGGATCGTTGGTGATGTAGACGTCGCCTTCGAAGATGTTCTCCCGGCCGATGTCGTTGATGAAATGGCCGACCGCCTCGGCCATCGCGTTGACGTGGCCCGGCGTGCCGGTGACCGCCTGGGCGATCATCTTGCCGCCGCGGTTGAAGACGCCGGCGGACAGGTCGCCGGACTCGCGCACGCTGGTGCTGAAGGCGGTGCGGATGAGCGTGACGGCCTGTTCCTCGACCACCGAGATGAGGCGGTTCCACATGACCTGCATGCGGACGTCGGAGAGCGAATTTCCGGTCATGGCTTGTGTTTCCTTCACGCTTTCGAGCGGACGAGCAGACATCCGTCCGCCTGGAAGACCGCTTCCTGTCCATCCGTGATGATCGTGGTGGTCTCGTTCTCGGTGATGACGGCGGGGCCGGCGATGCAGTCGCCCGGCGCAAGCTCTGAGCGGGCGACGACCGCGGCGGTGACGAAGCCGGCGGTGCGGGCCTCGAACATCTGCCGCGTCGCGGGCGCCTCCAGCCGGCGCTTCGCCTCGACGCGCGGCACGCGCGGGGCCGGATAGGCCTCGGAGCTCGCCCGCAGCGACCAGCTGACGATCTCGATGTCGAGCTTGTCGATCAGCCGGCCGAACAGCTGCTCGTAGACCTCCTCGAAGCCCTTGCGGAAGACGTCGACCTCGCCGGCGGCGTAGTCGCGCACATCCACGGCCACCGGCACTTCCCAGCCCTGGCCGGCATAGCGCATGTAGGCGGTGCATTCGAGGCTCGGCACCGCGTCCGGCGCGCCGGAGCGCACGAAGGCGGTCGCCTCCTCGGCCAGCTCCTTCAGCACGGCGTTGACCTTGCCGGCGTCGAAGGCGCTGAGGCGCAGGAAGGCGCTGCGCACGGATTCGAAGCCGAAGGGCGCGCGCAGGAAGCCGATGGCCGATCCGACGCCCGCGCCCGGCGGCACCAGCAACTCGCTGATGCCGAGCTTCTCGCACAGCCGGCCGGCATGCAGGGGCGCTGCGCCGCCGAAGGCGATCATCGTGTAGTCGGCCAGTTCCATGCCGTTCTCGACGGCGTGCATCCGCGCCGCGTTGCTCATGTTCTCGTCGACGACCTCGCACAGGCCGAAGGCGGCCGTGGTGCCGTCGATGTCGAGCGGGCGGGCGAGATCGCGCTCGATGGCGCCCGTTGCCGCACCCGTGTCCAGCGTCATCGAGCCGCCGGCAAAGCCCTCAGCCGCCAGCTTGCCGAGCAGCAGGTCGGCATCGGTGACCGTCGGCTTGTCGCCGCCGCGGCCGTAGCAGGCGGGGCCCGGCTCGGAACCCGCGCTGTGCGGGCCGACGCGGATCTGGCGCATGGCGTCGACCGCGGCGATGGAGCCGCCGCCGGCGCCGATCTCGACCATCTCGATCACCGGGATCGAGATCGGCATGCCGCTGCCCTTCTTGAAGCGGTAGGTGCGGGCGACCTCGAAGGTCTTGGCGGTCTTCGGCACCTGGTTGTCGATCAGGCAGATCTTGGCGGTGGTGCCGCCCATGTCGTAGGAGAGCACGCGCTCCAGCCCGTGCTGGCGGGCGATGTGCGCTGCGAAGATGGCGCCGCCTGCCGGGCCCGATTCCAGCAGCCGGACGGGGAACTCGATGGCGCTCTCGACGCTGATGATGCCGCCGCCCGAATGGATCATGAAGACCGGGCAGGTGGTGCCGGCGGCCTTCAGGCTGTCGGTCAGCCGGCGCAGGTAGGAGGCCATCAGCGGCTTCACATAGGCATTGGCGCAGACCGTATTGAAGCGCTGGAACTCGCGCATCTGCGGCGAGACTTCGCTCGAGATCGAGACGAAGAGGTCCGGCCGGCGGGCGAGCAGCGCATCGCGGACGCGCCGCTCGTGCGCGCCGTTGACATAGGAGTGGATGAGGCCGACGGCGATGCTCTCGAAGCCGCCCGCCAGCACGGTCTCGACCAGCGCGTCGAGCTCGGCCTCGTCGATCTCCTTCAGCACGTTGCCGTGTGCGTCGATGCGCTCATTGAGGACGAAGCGCTCGTCGCGCGGCACCAGGGGCGCCGGCAGCACGATGTCGAGATCGTACTGCTCGAAGCGGTTCTCGGTCCGCATCTCGATGACGTCCCGGAAGCCCTTGGTGGTGATGAAGGCGGTGCGCGCGCCGCGCCGCTCGATCAGGGCGTTGGTGGCCAGCGTGGTGCCGTGGATGAGCGTGTCGATCTGGTCGAGCGAGACGCCGGCGCGTTCCGCGACCAGCCGCACGCCGTCGACGATGCCCTGCTCGGGCGCCGTGTAGTTGGTCAGCACCTTGGCGGAGTGCATGGCATCGCCAACTTCCATGGCAACATCGGTGAAGGTTCCGCCGATGTCGGCCCCTATCCGGATCTGCTTGCCGTCCTTCGTCATGTTCGCCGCGTCTCCCGCTTGCCTTAAAGCCGCGCCGGCCCCTCCCGGAGCCGGCCATGTCACTTGTATGACAACATACTACATGAAAATGTCAAGACGTCTGATGTGTGATTGCATCAGTTTTGCGCCCCCGCCCGCGCATCCGTCCGCGCATCCTCCGGCAGCAGCTCGGCCGGCATGTTCTGGTAGCAGACCGGGCGCAGGAACCGCCGGATCGCCATCGAGCCGACGCTGGTCGCGCCGAAATTGGTGGAGGCCGGATAGGGCCCGCCATGCACCATCGCGTCGCAGACCTCGACGCCGGTCGGATAGCCGTTGACCAGCAGCCGGCCGGCCTTGCGCTCCAGCACCGGCACCAGGGCGCGCGCCTTGGGCATGTCGCCCGGCTCCAGCTGCAGGGTGCAGGTGAGCTGGCCGGCGAGCCCTTGCGCGACCTGCGCCATTTCCTCGGCCGAGGCGACGGTCACCACCAGCCCGAGCGGGCCGAACACTTCCTCGGCAAGATGCGGTTCAGTGAGGAACCGGGCGCCTTGCGTGCGCAGCAGCACGGGCGAGGCCTCGCGCGAGCCGCAGGACGGCCCGAGATGCACCGGCTTGCCGCCGGCCGCTTCCAGATCGCCCGCACCCTTGCGGAACGAGGCGGCGATCTCGGCCGTCAGCATCGGCTGCGGCGCCACCTGCGACAGGGCCCGCGCCGCCTCGGCGATGAAGGCCTCGGCCGCCTCGCCCGCGCGCAGCACCAGGACGCCGGGATTGGTGCAGAACTGGCCGGCGCCCATCACCAGCGAGGCGGTCCATTCGCGGGCGATGTTCGCCCCGCGGGTCCGCAGCGCCTCGTCCAGCACGAAGACCGGATTGACCGAACCGAGCTCGCCGAAGAACGGGATCGGCTCCGCGCGCTGGGCGCAAAGGTCGAACAGCGCCCGCCCGCCGGCAAGGCTGCCGGTGAAGCCGACCGCCCGGATCAGCGGATGGGTGACGAGGGCCTCTCCGGCCGCCCGGTCGGCGCTCTGCACCAGCGAGAAGGTGCCGGCCGGCAGCTGGCAGGCGATGCGCGCCGCCTCGATGGCCTCCGCGACGATCTCGCCGGTCGCCGGATGGGCGGGATGGCCCTTCACCACCACCGGGCAGCCGGCGGCAAGGGCGGCTGCCGTGTCGCCGCCGGCGGTGGAAAAGGCGAGGGGGAAGTTCGACGCGCCGAACACGGCGACGGGCCCGAGCGGGCGCATGCACAGGCGCAGCTCCGGGCGCGGCGGCGTGCGGCCTGCCAAAGCCTCGTCGACGCACAGGTCGAGATGGCGCCCGGCGCGGATATGGCCGGCGAACATGCGCAACTGGCCGGTGGTGCGGCCGCGCTCGCCCTCGACCCGCGCCTGCGGCAGGCCGGTCTCGGCCATCACCGCCGGGGTGAGATCTTCGGCGCGCGCCTCGATGGCCTCGGCAATGGCCTCCAGGAAGGCTGCGCGCTGTTCGCGCGAGGTGTGGGCGTAGCTCGCGAAGGCGGCTTCCGCGGCGCGCACCGCCGTGTCGATCTCGCCTGCCCCGCCATTGGCGAAGGCATGGGAGGGGCCGCTGACCGGCCGGCTGTCGAAACGGGCGCTGCTGTCGACGCGCGCACCGGCGATGAGATGGGCGCCGTGGGGACGATAGGCCATGTCGGGATGCTCCTTGCCGCATGTGAACGTTCGGTCCGCGCAACCCATCATAAAATAAGACATCATACAACTGTTGACTTTCATCTGATGCTCGGTAGAAGCTCAGGAAACCAGACAAGCCAACGAGGAGCGCTTCCATGGACCCGATCGAACTCAAGGAAAGGCTCGCTTTGAGCCTCCTGTCGTTCCCTGTCACGCATTTCACAGAAGGCGGCGGCTTCAACGCCGAGAGCTATCGCCGGCATGTGGAGTGGCTGTCCGGCTTCGAGGCCGCCGGCCTCTTCGCCGCCGGCGGCACGGGCGAGTTCTTCTCGCTGGCGCCGGACGAGATCCCGCATGTGGTGCGCGCGGCCAAGGAAGCGGCCGGCGACACGCCCATCGTCGCCGGTTGCGGCTACGGCACCGCGCTGGCCGTCTCCATCGCGAAGCAGGCCGAGGCCGCCGGCGCGGACGGCCTGCTGCTGCTGCCGCATTACCTGATCGACGCCTCGCAGGAGGGCCTCTACGCCCATGCCAAGGCCGTGTGCGATGCCGTCGGCATCGGCGTGATGATCTACAATCGCGACAACGCCATCTACAAGGCGGACACGGTCGCCCGCCTGTGCGAAGCCTGCCCCAACATGATCGGCTTCAAGGACGGCAGCGGCGAAATGGGCCTGGTGCGTGAGGTCACGGCAACCGTCGGCGACCGGCTCACCTATCTCGGCGGCATGCCGACGGCCGAGCTCTTCGCCGAGGCCTATCTCGCCGCCGGCTTCACCACCTATTCCTCGGCCGTCTTCAACTTCGTGCCGGGCATGGCGGTGGAGTTCTACAAGGCGCTGCGCGCCGGCGAGACCGCCACCTGCGAGACCCTGCTGAAGGGCTTCTTCTTCCCCTTCATGAAGCTGCGCGCGCGCGCCCCCGGCTATGCCGTGTCGCTGATCAAGGCGGGCGTGCGGCTCAAGGGCTTCGAGGCCGGCCCGGTGCGCACGCCGCTGACCGATCCGACGGCAGAAGAGGAGCGCCTGCTCGGCGAACTGATCTCCTTCGCGGAACGCCGCGCCAGCTGACGCGCTGTCATCGGGCAGCCGGAGAACAAAGGCCCGCGGGAGAGGCTCTCCCGCGGGCCTTTTTCGTGCGCGGTCGCGACGGAGCGCGCGCCCTCCGGTCTCAGTCCTGCGGTTCTGCGCGCTGCAGCCGCTCCACCAGCGAGACCGAGCCGCGCATGATGTGGTCCTTCAGGAAGGCCTGTGCCTCGGCCACATTGCCCTCGCGGCACAGTTTCAGGATGCGGCGGTGCTCGGCATCCATCGCCTCGCTGCCGATGGTGAAGCGCATCGGCACGGGAAAGTGCCGATAGGTGTTGATGTAGAGCTTTTCGAGAATGTCGAGGGTCTGCGGCCGGTCCGCCGCCGTGTAGAGCGCGTGGTGGAACGCCCAGTTCAGCCGCGTCCAGTGGGTCTGGGTGGACTTGTCGAGCATCTGGTCGAGGATCGCCTCGGCCGCGGCGAAGTCGTCCGGCTGCATGGCCGGGATAGCGATTCCGATCAGCCACGGCTCGAGCAGCGCCCGCAGCTCGTACATCTCGCGCAGCGCCTCGATGGAGACGCCGCTGACCACCGCGCCCTTGTGCGCCTCCACCTTCACCAGGCCTTCCGCCTCGAGCTGGTTCAGCGCCTCGCGCACCGGCACCCGGCTCACCCCCAGCCGCGCGGCGAGCTTTTCCTGCTTCAGCTTCTCGCCGCTCGCCAGCTCGCCGGAAAGGATCATCGAGCGTATCCGCTCGGTGACCTGCATGGTGACGGTCTTGCGGGCGATCAGGTGTGTCGCGTCATCCATGAACGGGCTCCAGGCTCTTCTCACCGTTGCACCAATATCCCAAGCCGGGCCGCTTCGCACCAGCTGCAGGCCCTGTCGGGTCGGCTTTCATATGGGACTTTATTTTGTATCCAATATTCATTATACACAAAATCCGGATGTGCCGAAAACCCCGGATCGAAGGGTGCGAGACCTTGTGCACCGTCTTGAGCAACAACGAGGGAGCCTGCGGCATCGAGGCCGCGGCCGAGCTGCTGGCAGGCGGTGCCCTGGCCCTTGATGCGCTGGAGGCCGGCGTGCGCCTGGTCGAGGCGGACCCTTCGGTGTGGACCGTCGGGCGCGGCGGCTGGCCCAATCTCCTCGGTATCGTCGAGCTGGACGCCTCGGTGATGGACGGCGACACGCTGCGCAGCGGCGCGGTCGGGGCCGTCACCGGCTTCCTGCACCCGGTCTCCATCGCCCGCCGCCTGCTGGAGGAGCTGCCGCACGAATTCCTCGTCGGCGAGGGCGCCATGCGGTTTGCCCGCGAGATCGGCGCCGAGCAGGGCGAGCTGCTGGCCGACCATGCCCGCGTCGCCTGGAGTGCCTGGTTCCAGGAAAGCTTGCGGGACGACGAGCGCGCAGCCTGGCCGGGCACGGACCTGCGCAAGCTGTGCTGGCAGTCGATGGACCCGGAGATCGGCAAGGACACCACGGTGTTTCTCGGCCTCGACGGCCGCGGCAGCCTTGCCACCGCCACCAGCACGTCCGGCTGGGGCTGGAAATATCCGGGGCGCCTGGGCGACAGCCCGGTTATCGGCGCCGGCTCCTATGCGGACAGCCGCTTCGGCGCCTGCGCCTGCACCGGCGTCGGCGAGATGACCATCCGCTGCGGCACCGCCCGCGCGGTGGTGCTCTACATGAAGATGGGCATGACCGTCGGAGAGGCGGTGGATGCCGCCGTCGACGACATGCGCGCCCTCAAGGGCGGGCTGATCGGCCGCGTCACCATCCACGCCATCGACAGGACCGGCGAGCATGCGGTCGTCGCCGTCAACGGCGAGCCCGGCAACCATTACTGGCTGTGGCGCGAGGGATTTGCGCGCCCCGAGCGCCGCGAGGCGCGCATCGCAACCCTTCATGCCGATACCGGCTCTGCGGCGACCACGCACGCACGGGCCGAGAGACACGCCCGGGCGGCCGCGGCGGCCCTCAGGGCGCTGGGCGGGACGGCCGCGTCCGCCGACCCGCAATTCTCAGGAGACCCCGAATGACTGTCATCGACCAGGCGCCCGTCAACCCGCTGTTCGCCGAGGATCCGGACGGGATCGCCGGCACCACGCTGGCCGATGTCGGCCGCCTGTTCCCGATCAAGCAGAAGCGCACCTATCTCAACAATGCCTCCATCGGCGCGCTGAGCCTGCCGGTGGTCGCCGCCGTCGAGCGCTTCCTCGGCAATTGCCGGGACAATGGCCGCAACGACTATCCCCGCTGGTGCAGCCATGCGGACGAGATGATCAAGTCGCGGGTGGGCCAGCTCATCGGCGCCCGCCACAGCGAGATCGCCTTCGTCAAGAACACCACGGAAGGCCTCGTCAACGTCGCCAACGGCCTGGCCTGGAAGGAGGGCGACAATGTCGTCCTGCCGGATATCGAATACCCCTCCAACGTCTATTGCTGGATGAAGCTGGCGACCCGGGGCGTCAACATCCGCTGGGTGAAGAACCGCGGCGGGCGCATCCTCGTCGACGACATCCGCGAGGCGATGGATGCCCGCACGCGCCTCGTCTCGCTGAGCTCGGTGCAGTTCTCCAACGGCTTCCGCCAGGACCTGGAGGCGACGGCGACGCTCTGCCGCGAAAAGGGCGTGCTGCTCAACCTCGACGCCATCCAGTGGGTCGGCGCGCTGGAGATGGATGTCGAGCGCTACGGCATCGACTTCATGTCCTTCGGCGGCCACAAATGGATGCTGGCCCCCGTCGGCACCGGCATCTTCTATTGCCGCGACGCGGTGCTCGACCAGCTCGAGCCGACTTCCGTCGGCTACCACACGGTCGACCGCGGCGAGGCGCATATGGACTATGTGCTGGACTATCGTCCCGGCGCCGGCCGCTTCGAGGAGGCCTTGGTCAACTTCCCCGGCATCTGGGGCCTGGATGCGGCGGTGCGCATGCAGCTGGCGCTCACCCCGCGCGCCATCGAGGCGCATATCCTGTCGCTGACCGCCCGCGCCGCCGAAGGCCTGCGCGCCAAGGACTACGAGATCCACAGCCCGTTCGGCGCCGGCGAGCGCTCGGGAAATCTCTCCTTCAGCCATCCGGCCTTCGGGCCGGAAGAGCTCGACAGACGACTGGGCGAGGCCGGTGTCGACCTTGCCCAGCGGGGCGGCCGCCTGCGGATCTCGCCCAGCTACTACAACGACGCCGACGAGATCGACCGTCTCGTCGACGTGTTGCCGTGACCCCATCAAAGATAAAAAGAACCAGCCAGAAGGAAGCCTCATCATGGAAATGACACGTCGCAGCTTCGCCCTGACGGGCCTGACGGCCCTCACGGGTCTCGCCCTCGGCGGCACCTCGCTCAGCGCCTTTGCCGCCGGCAAGGCGGGAACCCTGCGCTACGGCACGGTGACCGAGGTCACCAACATCGACCCGCACATCTATGCCGGCAATTCCTGGAAGGTGCTGATCGGCGTGCTCTATTCGCCCCTCGTCACCTTCGACACCAAGGGCGAGATCGTGCCGGCGGTGGCCGAAAGCTGGGAGCAGCCGGATGCGGCGACCATCGTCTTCCGCCTGCGCGAGGGCGTGACCTTCCATGACGGCAGCGCGCTCACCGCGGACGACGTCGTCTTCTCGCTGGAGCGCATCCGCAATGAGGCGACCGGCGCGACGCTGCGCGGCTACCTGGTCGACTGCACCATCGCCAAGATCGACGAGCGCACGGTGGAGGTGAAGAAGTCGGAGCCCGACGCCTCGCTCCTCTCCGTCCTGGCGCTGCCCGAGGCGGCGATGGTGTCGAAGGCCTGGGTCGAGTCCGGCGTCAACATCAAGTCGCAGGCCAACGGCACCGGTCCCTTCACGCTGGCCGAATACGAGTCCGGCGTGCGCGCGCGCCTCGCCGCCAACCCCTCCTACTTCGTCGAGGGCGAGCCGAAGCTCGAGACGGTCGACTTCCGCATGATCAAGAGCGACGACGCCCGCGTCTCGGCCCTGCGCTCGGGCCAGCTCGACATGATCGACTTCGTGCCGTGGAAGGACATCGACATGCTGGCGCGCATGCCGAACTTCGAGGTGGACTCCGCCTCCGGCGCCTTCATGAGCGTGTGGTTCAACGCCACCCGTGCGCCGTTCGACGATCCGCGGGTGCGCCGGGCGATGGCCTTCGCCGTCGACCGCGAGGCGATTTCGCGCGCCGCCTTCTTCGGCCACGGCACGCCGATCTTCTCGGTGCCGACGCCGCCGGACTCGCCCTATTTCAATGCGGACCTGAAGGGCGCCGTCTCCCTCGACCTCGAAAAGGCCAGGGCGCTTTTGGCCGAGGCCGGCCACGGCGAGGGCCTCGACATGGAGCTGATCGTCTACCAGGGCCTCGGCATCTACACCACGACCGCCCAGATCCTGCAGGCCAATCTCAAGGAGATCGGCGTCAACGTCTCGATCCGCCTGGTGGAATGGTCCGACCTCGTCTCGCGCAAGAACGGCGCGGACTACGACGCGATGATCTACGGCGTCTCCATGAAGCTGAACGACCCGGACGCCTACAGCTACTATCTCGGATCGGAATCCGCCTACTGGGCCAAGCCCATCGGCTACCGCGACGAGGACCTGGAGGCGCTGCTCGACAAGGGCCGGCAGCTCACCGACCAGGCCGAGCGCAAGGCCGTCTATGCCAAGGCGGAGGAGCGGATCCTGGAGACGATGCCGTGGATCTTCATCAACTACCGCGAACAGGCGCAGGCCTATACGCGCAAGGTGAAGGGCTATGTGCATCTCGGCGGCGCGCTGAGCGAGGCGGCCCCGGCCATCTCGCTGCCGAAGATCGCCCTCGACTGAGGAGCGTCCTCGCCTGACCGGCTCGCCCGGCATCGCAGATCCGCCCGCCGCGCCCCCGCCCTTACCCGGCTGTCGCGGCGGGCTCCGTTCAACGGGAGCGTTCCATGCTGAGGTTCCTCGGCCACCGGCTTTCCTCCGCCCTGCTGACGCTGGCCATCGCCGCCGTGGCGGTGTTCCTCGTCGCCCGCATGATCCCCGGCGATCCGGTGATGATCATGCTGGGCGAGGCCACCGGCGGCGATCCGGCGGCGGTTGCGCGCATGCGCAACGAACTGGGCCTCGACCGGTCGCTGTTCGTCCAGTTCGGCAACTGGGCGATGCGCCTGCTGCAGGGCGATTTCGGCGTCTCGATCCGCTCCGGCCAGCCGGTGCTCGACGACCTGCTGCTGCGCATTCCCCGCAGCCTGGAACTCATCGCCGGCGGATTGCTGGTCGCGGTGCTGCTCGGCCTGCCGCTCGGCATCGTCTCGGCGCGCAACCGCGGCCGCCTGTCCGGCGCGATCAGCTCCATCGTCTCGGTGATCGGCTTTTCCGCGCCCGTCTTCGTCTCGGGCGTCATCCTCGTGGTCGTCTTCGGCGTCTGGTTGCAGGTGCTGCCCTCCTCCGGCTACGTGCCCTTCGCCGACGATCCGCTGCTGCACCTGTCCTGCCTCGTCCTGCCCTCGCTGGCCATCGGGCTGAACTTCATGGGCGTCGTCGCCCGCGTCACCCGCGCCAGCCTGATCGACACGATGGACAACGACTATGTGGCGCTCGCCCGCGCCAAGGGCCTGTCGCGGGGGCGGGCGATGATCCGCCATGCGCTGCCCAACGCCATGGTGCCGGTGATCGCCATCGTCGGCATCCGCGCCGGCAACCTGCTCGGCGGCACGGTGATCGTCGAGGCGCTGTTCGACTGGCCGGGCCTCAGCTCGCTGCTGGTCAGCGCCTCCTTCTCGCGCGACTACCCGGTGATCCAGGGCAGCCTGATCGCCATCTTCGCGATCTTCATCCTCATCAGCCTGCTGATCGACCTGGCGCAGAGCTTCTTCGACCCGCGCGTGAGGGCCGCCGCATGACGACCACCTTCCTCTCGACCCTGCTGCGCGAGCTGACGAGCCGGCGGAACCTTGCCGCCTCTGCCGCCTTGCTGTTCCTTCTGGTCGTCGCGGTGCTCTCCGCCGCCGCGCCCCTGCTGCCGATCCAGGACCCGCTGGCCATCGACACGCTGAACATCCTCTCCGGCCCCTCGCAGGCGCACTGGCTGGGCACCGACGAGCTCGGCCGGGACATCCTGTCGCGCATCATCCATGGCGGGCGCGTCTCGCTCGGCGTCGCCCTGTCGGCGGTGCTGCTCGCCGGCGTGCTCGGCACCTTCCTCGGCGTGCTGATCGGCTTTTGCGGTCCCCGCGTCGAGGCGGTCGCCATGCGGCTGATCGACGTCTTCGTGTCGCTGCCGGAGATCTTCGTCGCCCTGATCGCGCTGGCGCTGCTGGGCGGGGGGCTGGGCACGCTGATCGGCACGATCGGGCTGATCTACTGCCCGCAATTCGCCCGCGTCGTCTACAACATGACCCGCTCGATCCGCGCCCGCGAGCATGTGCTGGCGGCCCGCTCGCTCGGCGCCGGCCGGCTCTGGCTGATCCGCCACGAGGCGCTGCCCAACCTTTATTCGATCATCGCCGTGCAGGCCTCGGTCACCTTCTCCTTCGCGCTGCTGATGGAGGCGGGGCTCAGCTTCCTCGGCCTCGGCGTGCAGCCGCCGACCCCGTCCTGGGGCCAGATGGTCGGTATTCTCAAGAACTACATCTACATCAACCCCTGGGCCGCCGTGTTCCCCGGCCTTGCCCTGTTCTTCGTGGTGCTCGCGGTCAATCTCGTCGGCGACCTGCTGCAGGACGTGCTCAATCCGGAGCTGCGCAAATGACCGCCGCCCCGCTTCTGTCCGTCCGCGACCTGTCTGTCCGCTTCGGCGATTTCCTGGCGGTCGACGGCGTCGGCTTCGACGTGGCGCCCGGCGAGGTCGTGTGCATCGTCGGCGAATCGGGCTCGGGCAAGTCGGTCACCGGCCGCGCCATCATGGGCCTGCTCGACGGCTCGGTCCGGCGCGGCGGCGAGATCCTGCTGCGCGGCGAAGCGCTGCAGGAGGCGTCCGAAAAGCGCATGAACGCGGTGCGCGGCAAGGAGATCTCGATGATCTTCCAGGAGCCGATGACCGCGCTCAATCCCGGCATGCGGGTCGGCGCCCAGATCGCCGAGGTCCTGCTGCTGCATTTCCCCGTCACCCGCGCCGAGGCCATGCGCCGGGCGGTGGCGCTGCTGGAGCGGGTCGGCATCCGCGATGCGAAGACGCGCGCCCGCGCCTTCCCGCACGAGCTGTCCGGCGGCATGCGCCAGCGGGTGATGATCGCCATCGCCTGCGCCGCCGATCCGGCGCTGATCATCGCCGACGAGCCCACCACCGCGCTGGACGTCACCGTGCAGGCGCAGGTGCTGGAGCTGCTGTTCGAGATGCAGCGCGAGCTCGGCTCGGCCGTCGTCTTCGTCACCCACGACCTCGGCGTGGTCGCCGGCATCGCCGACCGCGTGGTGGTGCTCTATCGCGGCAAGGTGGTGGAAGAGGGCACGGTCACGGAGATCTTCACCCGGGCGCGGCATCCCTATACCCGCGCGCTGATCGCCGCCGCTCCCGACGTGGAGCTGCCGCGCACGCCGGGCCTGCGCTTTCCCACCGTCGACACGGACGCGATCTTCGGCCGGCCGGGCAGCGCCCCCGCTCCTCAGGCTCCGGCCCCGGTTCCCGCCGCGCCCGCCTCTTTGGCCGGAAGCGAGGACGATGCGGCAGTGCCGGCGCTGGAGCTGCGCAACCTGCGCCGCACCTTCCGCCTCAGTGGCGGCATCCTGCCCTTCGGCGGAAAAGTCCTGCACGCGGTCGACGGCGTCAGCCTGACCATCGCGCCGGGCACCACCACGGCGCTGATCGGCGAATCCGGCTCGGGCAAGAGCACGCTGGGGCGCTGCGTCGCCCGGCTCGACCGGCCGACCTCCGGCGATATCCTCTATCGCGGCCGCGATGTGGTCTCCCTGCGCGGCGACGAGCTGATGGCCTTCCGCCGCCAGGTGCAGACGATCTTCCAGGACCCGTTCGCCTCGCTCAATCCGCGCCGCACCGTCGGCGATGCCGTCACCGACGGGCTCGCCATCCACGGACTTGCCGGCCGCGAGGAGCGGCACGAGCGGGCGCGTGCGCTGCTCGCCCGCGTCGGCCTCGACCCGGATTACGTCTCGCGCTATCCGCACCAGTTCTCCGGCGGCCAGCGCCAGCGCATCGCCATCGCGCGGGCGCTGGCCCTCGACCCGCGCTTCATCGTCGCCGACGAGGCGGTGTCGGCGCTGGACGTCTCCGTGCGGGCGCAGGTGCTGAACCTGCTCTCCGATCTGCAGGACGAGCACCGCCTGTCCTTCCTCTTCATCACCCACGACCTGTCGACCGTGCGCCAGTTCGCCGACCGGGTGGCGATCATGCAGGCCGGGGAAATCGTCGAGGAAGGCGAGACGGAAGCGATCTTCACCGATCCGCAGCACGCCTATACGCGCGCCCTGCTCGCTGCGGTGCCGCGCATCCACCTGGAGAGCGCCCGGCGCCTGCGGCCACTGCCGGCCTGAGCGGGCAGGCGTCTTCCCGCGCGACATTCGGGCGCAAGCCGCAGCGTCGGTCGGCGCTCGACGGGCGGGCCGGCTTGCGCAATGATGCCGGGCATTGGACGACTTGTGCCGCGGGCGTTTTGCCCGCCCTGCCGGGATCTGCGTGTGACCAAGACGAAACGGCCGGCCCGTGCGGGTCTCTGGCGATGGCTGCGGCGCGGGGCGTTGACCCTTGCCGCCGTCCTTGTCCTGTGCGTCGGCCATGCGGTCCTGCTGCAGCTGACGGGCAACCTCCACACGGTCGTCGCCGGCGAGCTCTACCGCTCCGCCCAGCCGTCCGGCGAGGACATCGCCAGTCAGCGCGAGCGTTTCGGCATCCGCACCATCCTCAACCTGCGCGGCGCCAGCCCCGGTGCCCCCTGGTACGAGGGCGAACGCGCGGCGGCCGAGCAGCTCGGCATCGGCCATCTCGACTTCGCCATGTCCGAAAGCCTGGTTCTGTCGCGGAGCGAAGCGGAGCAGCTGGTGACCTTGATGCGCGAGGCGCCCAAGCCGCTGCTCATCCATTGCCGCGCCGGCTCGGACCGCACGGGCCTTGCCGCCTCCCTCTACATGGCCGCCATCGCGGGGGCGGACGAGGAGGAGGCCGAGGCGCAGCTGTCCTTCCGCTTCGGCCACGTGCCGCTGCCCTGGCTGTCGCGGGCCTGGCCGATGGACGAGAGCTTCGAGCAGCTGGAGCACTGGCTGGGCTTCACCGCCTCCTGAGTCGTGCGCCGGCCGCGTTAGCCCGCCTCATCTTCTCCTGACGAAAACTCAGCAGCCGACGGCCTTCGTCCGTGCTCAACTGTCCCCGGCGGTCCGCATCCAGGCGGGCCGCCGACAAGGACGATTGCGCATATGGATCCCACCTCGCTGACGGCGCTTGCCATCTATGCCTTCGTGATGTCGATCACGCCGGGCCCCAACAATCTGATGCTGACCACCTCCGGCCTCGTCTTCGGCATGGCCCGCACCTGGCCGCATATCCTCGGCATTCCCTTCGGCGTCGCGGTGCAGCTGAGCGCGGTCGGTGCCGGCCTCGGCGCCGTTTTCGCGGTGGAGCCGCGGCTGCAGGTGGTGCTGAAGGTCGTGGGCACGCTCTATCTGCTGTGGCTGGCGGCCAAGCTCTGGCGCGCCGGCGAATTGCGCGATGCCTCCATGGTCCGCCCCATCGGCTTCTTCCAGGCCGCCGCCTTCCAGTTCGTCAATCCCAAGGCCTGGCTGATCGCCGGCACGGTGATCGCCGCCTTCGTCGCGCCGGGCGAGGGCTATGCCGGCCGGCTGGCGCTGGTCTGCCTCGTCTTCGCGGTGGTCGGCGTGCCCTGCATGTCGGTCTGGGCCGCCTTCGGGGCGGGGCTGCGGCAAGTGCTCAAGGACCGGCGCAAGCTGCTGCTGGTCAACCGGACGATGGCCGCGCTCGCCGCCCTGACCGCCGTGCTGTTCTGGCTGTGAGACGAGAGAGCCCGATGCCCCGTGAAACCGGAACCGCCGTCGCCGTCGCCGCCGCCATCGCCCTCACCGAGGCGGGCGCCGACAATCTCTACGCCTGGGGCGAGGGGTGCCTCGGCTGGCGCCTGCTGGAGCAGGAGGGCCTGCAACTACGCCAGGAGCTGATGCAGCCTGGCACCAGCGAGACCCCGCATCTGCATCGCCATGCCCGCCAGGTCTTCTATGTGCTGGAGGGCGAGATGACCCTGCGCATGCCGGAGGGAACGCTGCGCGCCCGCCCGCGCCAGGCGATCCACGTTCCGCCCGGCCGGCCGCACTGGGTGCGCAACGACGGGGCCGGCGATCTGGTCTTCGTTCTCGTCTCTTCCCCTTCGACCGCCGGCGACCGCATCGAGGTCGAGACGGACGGCTGGACGCCTCTTACCTCCCGCGATGCAAACGAGAGAGATGACCGATGACCTCCCCGATCGTGCGGCCCCCGATCGTGCGGCCCGACGCCCTGCGGCTCCAGACCCAGCGCCATGGCGAGAGCTTCGAGGCCGGCACCGCGCCGATTGCCGCGCCGCTCGGCGCCCGCCATCTCGGCGCGCGCTATGTGGAGGTGCCGGCCGGCAAGAAGGCCTGGCCGTTCCATTGCCACCACGCCAATGACGAGATGTTCGTGATCCTCGCCGGCTCCGGCCGGCTGCGCTACGGGGGCGATGAACACCCGGTCAGTGCCGGCGATGTCGTCGTCTGCCCGGCCGGCGGCCCGCAGACCGCGCACCAGCTGATCGCCGGGCCGGAGGCGCCGCTGCGCTATCTCGCCATCAGCAGCATGCGCGAGCCGGACGTGATGGAATATCCCGACAGCGGCAAGCTGGCGGTCTTTGCCGGCTCCGCCCCCGGCGGCGACAAGGCGGCGCGGCGGCTGGACCTGGTGCTGCGCGGCGATGCGACCGCCGGTTACTGGGACGGCGAGGACTGAGCCGCCTCGGCCAGCAGCCAGGCGCGCACGTTGCGGATCCGCCGGTCGCGCTCCAGCGCCGGCGGATAGCACAGATAGTAGCCGGCGTCGGCCGGCACCTGGTGGCCGAACAGCGGCTTGAGCCGCCCGGCGGCAATGTCCTGTCCGGCGATCTCGATCCCGGCCAGCGTCACGCCGGCCCCGTCGATGGCGGCCTTGAGGCCGAGCCCGGCGGAATCGACGATGGTCACCGCCGCCGGCTGCAGCGGCCCGCCCGGCAGCGAGGCGTTCCAGCGGGCGAAGTTCTCCCGCCGGTTCTGCGACAGGAAGAGGTTCGTGCGGCCGACAAGGGCGCGCAGCCCATCCTCGCCGCCGGCCGCGACCAGCGACGGCGCGCCGAGCAGCCCGACCGTCTCCTCGAACAATCGCTCCGCGATGACGCCCGGCCACTGGCCGTCGCCATGCCGCACGGCCGCATCCGCCGCCCCGGCCGAAATATCCGCCCGGTCCTGGCCGGTCGAGATCAGCAGCTCGAAGCCGGCCCGGGCGAAAGGATAGCGGCTCAGCCGCGGCGACAGCCAATGCGCGGCGAAGGTCGGCAGCATCGACAGGCGCAAGGGGCCGAGCTTGCGCTCGCTCCTGACCAGCCCCACCGCCCCGGCGATCCGGCCGAAGCCCGCCGTCAGCTCCGGCGACAGCATGCGCCCGGTTTCCGTCAGCTCCAGCCGCGGCCCGACCCGCCGCATCAGCTCCACGCCCAGCACCGTTTCCAGCACGCGCAGCTGGTGGCTCACCGCCGACGGCGTCACGCCGATCTCGCCCGCCGCCTCCTTGATCGACAGATGGCGGGCCGCCGCCTCGAAGGCGCGCAGCGCCGTCAAGGGCACGCCGAGCCGCATGGCGCGGCCGCTCTCCTGCGGCGGCGAGGGGGCGGATGAGGGGGCGGGTGAGAGGCAAGGAGCATGCTGGAGCATCTGGGGTCCGATCCGGTCAGGCAGGACTTTCACGATCCGGGATGCTATTGGCTGTGACACTTTGTTAAAACAGGAAAAGTGTCACGTTACACTTGAGGAGATTTCGCATGCGCCTGCGCTCGCCCTGGCAGCCCCGCCTGGCGGAAGGGTCCGGCCCGCCCGGCGAACGGCTCGCCGCCGCCCTGTCGCAGGACATCCTGTCGGGGGAGCTTGCCGTCGGCGCGCGCCTTCCCGCGCAGCGCGATCTTGCCTGGCGCCTCGGCATCGGCCTTGGCACCGTGACCAAGGCCTATGCGCTGCTGGAGCGGCGCGGGTTGCTGCGCTCGGTGCGCGGCTCGGGCAGCTTCGTCGCCGCGACGGAGGCGCGCAAGGGGCCGCTCGTCGACCTGTCGCGCAACGCCCCGCCCTCCGGCGTCAGCGAGCGGCTGCTTGCCCGCACCCTGGCCGCCGTTTCCCGCAGGCTCGATGCGGATGTGTTCAACACCTACCCGCCGGTCGCCGGCCATGCCCGCTACCGCAACGAGATGGCCCGCTGGTTCCGCCGGCTCGGCATGGAGGCCGATCCCGAATGCCTGCTGCTGGCGGGCGGGGCCCAGCATGCGCTCGCCGTCGCGCTCTCGGTCCTTTGCGGTCCGGGCGGCACGCTGCTGGTCGAGGCGCAGACCTATCCCGGCGTGCTGACGCTCGCCCGGCATATGGGCCTGCGCGTCGTCGGCGTCGCCATGGACGGCGAAGGCATGCTGCCCGATGCCCTGGACAGGACCTTGCACGACCTTCAAGGGCAGTCGGGCGGCATCGCGGTCTACCTGACCCCGACCATGCAGAACCCGACCACCGGCTCGATGGGGCGCGGCCGGCGCGAGGCGATCGTCGCGGTCTGCCGGGCGCGCGACGCAATGCTGGTGGAGGACGACGTCTACACGCTGGCGCCGGAGGCGGAGTTTCCCCCGCTTGCCGGCCTTGCGCCCGAGCGCGTCGTCTACATCAACAGCCTGTCGAAGACCTTGAACCCCTCCTTGCGCGTCGGCGCGCTCGTCGTTCCTCCGGCCCTTGTCGCCCGTACGGAAGCTGCGCTCCATGCCAGCGGGCTGATGATCTCGCCGCTCGGCTGCGTGGTGATGGAGCAATGGGTGCTGGACGGTACGGCCGAGGCCATCGGCACCGCCATCCGCGAGGAGGCGCAGCGACGCCGGGCGCTTGCCGGTGCGATCCTCGGCTCCGCGACGCGCGACGCGCGCCATGTCGGCTATCACGTCTGGTTGCCTCTCCAGGCCGGACAGGCCGCAGCGCTGGAGACCGCTGCCCGGGCGCTGGGCATCCTCGTCACGCCGCCCGCCTCCACCGCCGCTGCGCCCGGCACGCCGGGGGACGATGCCTCTAGCGGCGTGCGGCTTTGCCTCGGTGCCCCCGCCATCGACGAGCTGGAGACGGCCCTTCGCGCCATTGCCGGCCTTGTCGAAAATCTCGGGGTCGGTGCGTCGGCGCCGTCCGTTCTCGCCTGAGGCAGGCGGCTCAGAAATAGGACCAGGTCAGCAGCAGACCGAAGGCGATCACCACCGCCCGCAGCACGGACGGCTTCACCCAGCGCGCCAGCCGCGCGCCGAGATAGCCGCCGGCAATCGCCCCGGCCAGCACGACAAGTCCCGGCAGCCAGGCGATGATGCCGGTGGCGACGAACACGGCGACGGCGACGCTGGTGACCACGGTCGCCAGCGCGTTCTTCAGGGCATTCGCCTCGTTGACGTCGTCGATCCCGATCAAGGTCAGCACCGCCATCAGCAGGATGCCGAGCCCGGCGCCGAAATAGCCGCCATAGACGGCGACCGCGAAATCGATGGCGAGCAGCGCCGCCCTCGGCAGTTCCCCGCCGCGATGCGCGCTCACCCAGGCACGCAGCCACGGCCCGGCGGCGAAGAGCAGCGTTGCCGCCAGCAGCAGCCAGGGGATCAGCTGGCGGAAGATCGCGTTGCCGGTCGCCGCCAGCAGCGCCGCGCCGACGATGCCGCCGAGGATGAAGACCGGGGCGCTGGCCTTCAGCCGCGCCGACTGGCGGCGGAGCTCCTCGCGATATCCCAGCAGGCTGGTGGCATGGCCCGGCCAGATCGAGATCGCGCTGGTGGCATTGGCGGCGACCGGCGGCACGCCGACATGCAGCAGCGCGGGAAAGGTGAAGAAGGTGCCCCCGCCGGCGATGGCGTTGCAGGCGCCGCCGACGAGCCCGGCGGCCAGCAGCAGGAGCAGCTCGGCAAGGCCGATCTCGGCGCCCCCCATTTCAGCCCCGCACCCCGGCGGCGAAGGCGTCGAACAGCCTCCGCCCCTCGCGCCAATCCCCGACGCCGCTCGCCCCGTTGATGTGGCCCCTGGCGCCGATCTCGACGAGCCCGGCTCCCCAGTCCTGCGCCCGCCGCCGGGCATGCTCGCGCGTGCCGTAGGGATCGTCGCTGCTGGCGATGATCAGCGCCGGGAACGGCAGCGCCTGCGCCGGCAGGTCGCGAAAGCTCGCCGCCTCGCCCGGAAAGGCCGGCCCGTCCGGGTCCGGCACCGCCACCAGGAACGCCCCGCGCACGCGGCCCGCAATGCTCTCCGCCGCATGGGCGACCAGCAGGCAGGCGAGGCTGTGGGCGATCAGCAGCGGCGGACGGGAAAAGCCGGCGAGCGCCCGCTCCAGTGCGCCCGTCCACTCGGCAAGATCCGGCCGGTCCCAGTCGGCCGGGGCAAAGCGCGTCAGCCCGGCATCCTCCGCCTCCCACAGGGTCTGCCAATGCGCCTCGCCCGATCCGCCGATGCCGGGAAGAACCAGTCCATAGCTCATTGCGCGCCCCTGTCGTGTTCGCCAGCCCGGCAGGAAGACTACAGGGCGAACCGCCATGGAGGAAACTGAAGCGATCTCAGCCGGCATGGAGCATTTCTCACGCTTCTGGGGCGTCAGTTTTGGCGCGAATTGTCCCTCATCCGTCCGGCCCGCGCATTTCGCTCCTTGGGATCTGCGCTATTTTTCAGATACTGTCCGCCACAAGGAGACGCCTCGAAATGTCCGCAGAGACCGCCCTCATCGTCATCGATGCCCAGGAATCCTTCCGCCACCGGCCCTACTTCCGCGAGGACGGGCTCAGCCTCTATCTGGAGCGCCAGCAGGCGCTGATCGACGGCGCCTCCGCCGCCGGCATCCCGATGGTGCAGATCTTCCATGTGGAAGAGACCGGCCCGTTTTCGGAAGGCTCCGGCTTCGTCGTGCCGCTGTCCCCGCTGCGCCTTGCTGCCGACGCGGTCTTCCGCAAGCGCCGCCACAGCGCGCTGGTCGGCAGCGGCCTCGATGTCTGGCTGACCCAGCGCGGCATCCGCCGGCTGATCGTCTCGGGCATCCGCACCGAGCAGTGCTGCGAGACGACGACGCGCCACGCCTCGGATCTCGGATACGAGGTCGATTTCGTCGGCGAGGCGACGCTGACCTTCCCGATGGTCGATGCGGCGGGGCGCGAGTGGAGCGCCGCGGAAATCCGCGCCCGCAGCGAACTGGTGCTCGCCGGCCGTTTCGCCCGCATCGCCACGGTGGAGGAGGCGCTGGCCGCCGCCAAGGCCGACCGGCTCGCCGCATGAGCGAGGCAGCGCGCGTGCGGATGATACCCGTTTTCGTGCCCGTTTTCGTGGTGGTTCCGCCGCGCGCGCTGCTGCTCGATATCGCCGGCCCGGTCGAGGTGCTGCGCAAGGCCAACATGGAGCAGGCGCAGCTATGCTTCGACGTCGCCTATGTCGGCCCGGCGGCGGATGTCACCAGCTCCGTCGGCCTTGCGGTTACCGGCATCGCGCCGCTGCCCGATACCTTGCCCGACGGGGCGATGGTGGTGGTCTCGGGCGCCGCCGACAGGCCGCTCGGCAGCGAGGTCGACACGCGCAAGGACGACGCGCCGCTGGAAGCGGAGATCGCCGACTGGCTGCGCCGGGTGGTGCGCCCCGGCATCCGGCTGGTGACGATCTGTTCCGGCGCGCTGCTTGCCGCCCGCGCCGGCCTGCTGGAAGGGTGCGAATGCACCACCCATCACGCGGCGATCGAGGACCTGCGCCGCGCCGCGCCCACCGCGCGGGTGCGCGACAACCGCCTGTTCGTCGAGGACGGCGAGCGGCTGACCAGCGCCGGCATCACCGCCGGCATCGACCTCATGCTGGCCATCGTCGCGCGCGAGGCCGGCCACGACGTGGCGCTGGCGGTCGCGCGCTATCTCGTCGTCTACCTGCGGCGCGGCGGCGCCGACCCGCAGCTTTCGCCCTGGCTGGAAGGGCGCAACCACATCCACCCCGCCATCCACCGGGTGCAGGACGCGGTCGCCGGCGATCCGGCGCGCGCCTGGACCGTCACGGCGCTCGCCCGCCTTGCCGCCACCAGCCCGCGCAACCTCTCGCGCCTGTTCAACGAGCATACCGGGCTCAGCGTCACCGATTTCGTCAATCGCATGCGCATCGCGCTGGCGCGCGAGATGGTGCTCGGCTCGCGGCTCGACATGGAGGAGATCGCCGCCAGAGCCGGCTTTTCCTCCGCCCGCCAGTTCCGCCGGGCCTGGAACCGGCTGCATCCTGCCTCGCCGACCAGCCTGCGCGCCGCTGCCTCCTGAGGGCGGAGCGGCCTAGGTCGTGGACTCATAATTGTGCCGGAAACGGCGTCTGGCCCGGCAATGATATGCCAGGAGGAGCGTGATGGCCGGGGCAGGTCCCCCGGCCGAGCGGTCCGACGCCGCAGATCGAAGTCGGGCCGACGCCCTTCGGGTCTGGGCGAACCTGCCGGCAACAGCGTCGCAAGACCTTGAAAACCGGACGGTTTCCTGCGGACTTGCTCCTTGTATCCAGACAGGCTCGCGCAGACCGTTTCTCGCCAGAATTATGAGTCCACGACCTAAAGTGCGTGCGGCCGCCCTTCGGCGATCTCCAGCGCCCTGAGCGCGAAGCGCTCGGCGAGCGGGGCCAGCTTCGCGGCCTCCGGATCGGAGGCATTGCCGAGCCGTGCCCGCTCCGCGATGCCGACGAAGATGACGGCGAAGCGGTAGAGCGCAAAGGCCTTGTGAAAGGGCAGCAGCGGGGGTGCGCCGGGCGCCGCCTGCATGTAGCGGGCGACGAACTCGTCTTCGCGCGGCAGCTGCATCGCGGCAAGGTCGAGGCCCAGCAGCCCGCCATATTCCTCCGGCGCGGTGTGCCAGGGCATGCAGCAGAAGCCGAGATCGGCCAGCGGATGGCCGAGCGTCGACAGCTCCCAGTCGAGGATCGCCACCACCTTGGGCTGGCTCGGGTGGAACATCAGGTTGCCGAGCCGGAAATCGCCATGGCACAGCGACACGCGCCCGTCATCCGCCGGCCGGTTGGCGCTCAGCCAGTCGAACAGCGCCTCGATCGGGGGGATGGGCGCCAGCTCCGACTGGCGATACTGCCGGTCCCAGCGGCTGATCTGCCGCTCGAAATAGGTGCCCGGCTTGCCGTAGTCGCCAAGGCCGACCTCCTCCGGCACGATGGCGTGCATCGCCGCCATCGCCTCGGCCGCCGCCATCCAGATGGCGCGGCGCTCGCCGGCGGGAAGGTCCTCAAGCGAAGTGTCGGTGAAGACGCGCCCCTCGACCCGCTCCATCAGGTAGAACGGCGTGCCGATCACCTCGGCGTCCTCGCAATAGAGCACCGGACGCGGCACCGGCACGCCGGTCGGCGCCAGCGCCTGCAGCACCCGGTATTCCCGGTCGATGGCATGGGCCCCGCGCAGGATCGGCCCGCCCGGCTGCTTGCGCAGCACGTAGCGCTCCGGCCCCCGGTCGAGGAAGAAGGAGGGGTTGGACTGGCCGCCGCCGATCCGCTCCAGCACTATCTCGCCCGTCGTGGCGCCGAGCTCTGCATCGAGCCGCGCGGCAAGCCTCCCTGCGTCGAAGCCGGGCCCGCTCACTCTCCGGTCTCCCAGCCTGCCGTCTCCCAGCGCCAGGCGTCGCGCCCGTCCTTTTCCAGGTGCCGGTAGAGCACCATCTTGTGCACCTCGTCGGCGCCGTCGACCAGCCGCGCCTGGCGGGCGTAGCGGTAGATCCATTCCAGCACGGTGTCCTTGGAATAGCCGCGGGCGCCGTTGATCTGGATCGCCGTGTCGGCCGCCTTGTGCAGCAGGTTGGCGACATGCACCTTGGCCATCGAGACTTCCTTCTGGGCATAGCCGCCCCGGTCGATCTCCCAGGCGGCCTTCATCACCAGCATGCGGCCGATCTCGATCTGCATCGCCAACTCGCCGAGCATCACCTGCACGCTCTCCCGGTCGGCCAGCCGCACGCCGAAGCCCATCCGCTTGGAGGCATATTCGCGGGCGATCTCGACGCAGCGCTTCGACAGGCCGAGCCAGCGCATGCAGTGGGTCAGCCGCGCCGGCCCGAGCCGCGTCTGCGTCGCCTTGAGGCCCCGCCCCTCGCCGATCAGCACGTTCTCCGCCGGGATGCGAAGTCCGTCGAAGCGCAGCTCGCAATGCCCGCCATGCTCTTCCGGTCCCATGATCGGGATGCGCCGGACGATCTCCCAGCCCGGCTGGTCGCGGTGGAACAGGAAGGCGGTGTGGCCGGCGCGCGCATCGTCCGAGGTGCGGGCGATGAGCACGAAATGCGCCGCCTCCTCCGCGCCGGTGATGAACCACTTGTGCCCCGTGACCACATAGTCGTCGCCCTCGCGCACGGCGCGGGTCTGCATCATGCCGGGATCGGAGCCGCCGCCCGGATGCGGCTCGGTCATCACGAAGGCGGAGCGCACCTTGCCCTGCGCGATGGGCGCCAGCCACCGCTCTTTCTGCTCCGGCGTGCCGAGCGCCTCCAGCATCATCATGTTGCCGTCGTCGGGCGCGGCGGAGTTGAAGACGACCGGCCCGAAAATCGAGCGGTTCATCTCCTCGTAGCACACCGCCATGCCCATCTTGCCGACGCCGCGCCCGCCGTTCTCGGGCGACAGCTGCAGGCACCACAGGCCCTGCTCGCGGGCCTTGGCGCGCATCGTCTCCAGCACGCCTGGTGCGATGTTCTCATGCGCGTCGTAGGATGCCGGATCGCTCTCCAGCGGGATCAGGTGCTCCTCGACGAAGGCGGCGATCTCGGCGCGCAGGCCGGCGATCTCGGGGGATAGGGTGAAATCCATGAATGCCCTCACAATCCTGAAACCAGATGTCCGCCGTCCACCGCGATGACCGAGCCCGTCATGTAGGCGGACCGGTCGCTGGCCAGCAGCAGCAGCGGCGCGTCGAGATCGCTTTGCGATCCCAGCCGCCGCTGCGGGATGCGGCCGATCAGCGCCTTGCCCGCCTCGGTGGCGAAGAATTCGGCATTGATCGGCGTTTCTATATAGCCCGGGCACAGCGCGTTGACGCGAATGCCGTAGCGCGCCCATTCCAGCGCCAGCGTCTTGGTCAGCTGCACCAGCCCCGCCTTGGAGGCGGCATAGGCGGCAAGATGGCCGGAAACGCGAAGGCCCAGGATCGAGGCGATGTTGACGATGGAGCCGCCGCCGGCCTCGCGCATGCCGGCCGCTGCCGCCCGCGCCACCGCGAAGGCGCCGGTGAGATTGGTGTCGATGACGCCGGAAAACTCCTCCGCCGTCATGGAAAGCGCGGCGCCCGCCCCGGCAACGCCCGCATTGTTGATGAGGATGTCGAAGGGTGCGCGCCCGGCGAACAGCGCCGCGACGCTGTCCGCATCGGCGACATTCATCTCCGCCGCCTCCGCCTCGTGCCCTGCCGCGCGCAAGGCGGCGGCATTCGCCTCCACCTTGTCGAGACGCCGCGCCGCCAGCGTCACGCTGGCGCCGGCCTCCGCCAGCACCTTGGCGAAATGCTCGCCGAGCCCGCTCGAGGCGCCGGTGACCAGCGCCCGCTTTCCGTCAACCCGCAAATCCATGTCCGCCCCTCACGCCTCGCCGCGCCGCTTGCGCTCGGCATCGTCCCAGGCGGTCAGCGCCTGGTAGTCCGGCACGAAGCCGAGCCCCTTGCGCGCGTCGGAGGAGACCGCGTCTTGCGAGGTCACCACGTCGATCACCGCCGGCGCGTTGGCCAGACCCCGGCGGATGGCGTCTGCCAGGTCGTCCGGGTTCTCCACCCGCTCGCCATGCGCGCCGAGCGCGCGGGCCATCGCCGCATAGTCGGAATGGCGCAGCACCGTGCCGATCACCCGGCCGCCGTAGTTGTACTCCTGGTCGTAGCGCTCGATGTTCCAGGCCGCGTTGTTGGAGACGATGACGACGATCTTCGCCCCGTGCCGCACGGCGGTGTCGATCTCCATGGCGTTGATGCCGTAGGCGCCGTCGCCCGTCACGGCGATCACCTGCCGGTCCGGGCAGGCAAGGGCGGCTGCGACCGCGAAGGGCACGCCGACGCCCAGGCACCCGAAGGCGCCGGCATCGAAATAGGTCGAGGCGGACAGCCCGACGCGGGCGAAGCTCAGGAGGTCGCCGCCGTCGGCAACGGCGATGTAGTCCGGCTCGGCCGCGTCCTTCAGCGCCTCGAAGATCGCCATCGGGTGGATCTTGCCGTCCTTGCCGGTGCGCGGCGCCGGGGTCTTGTCGCCGGCCTCGATCCGGGCGCGGTGCTTGGCGCGCAGGCCGTCCAGCCAGGCGTCGTCGCGGCTGCCCGCGTCATTGCCGAGCGCCTCGCTCAGCGCGTCGAGCGCCAGATCCACCGAGGCGAGCAGCTCCGGATCGCCGCGCCGGTTGTCCAGCAGCTCGCCGTCCGTGTCGGCGATGCGGATGAAGCGGGCGTGCGGGAAGACCGCAGGCGAGCCGAAGCCGAGCTGGTAGTCGAGCTTGCGGCCGAGCGTGATGACGAGGTCGGCCTCGCTCATCGCCGCCGCGCGCACCGCGCCCACCACCGAGGGATGACCGGCCGGCACCAGTCCGCGGCTTTCCTGCGTGTCGAGATAGAGCGCGTCCGCCGCATCGAGGAAGCGCACCAGCGCCTCGCCGGCATCGCGCGCGCCCCGGCCGCTGATCACCAGCGGGCGCCTGGCCGCGCGGATCGCCTCGGCGGCTTGCCTGACGCGCTCGGGATGCGGCACGAGACGGCGCGGGGTAAGCGGGCGCAGCCAGTCGTCCGGCACCAGATTGGCGGCGACGCGGGTGCGCAGCACGTCGGTCGGCACCTCGATATAGGCCGGTCCCGGCTCGCCGGCCGCGCCGAAGGCCCGTGCCATCGCCTCGTCCAGCTCGCGCAGCACCTGGTCGGCGACGCGCGCGGTGCGGGCGTAGCGGGTGACCGGGCGCAGGATGTCGACATGCGGGATGTCCTGCAGCGGGCCCATGTTGGCCTGCGGCCGCGAGGTGCAGCCGCCGATCAGCAGCACCGGCGTGCGCGCCAGCGAGGCATTGGCCATGCCGGTCACGCAATTGGTGACGCCGGGCCCGGCGGTGGCCATCGCCACGCCTAGCCCGCCGGTCAGCTCGGCATGGGCCTGCGCCATGTGGATGGCCGCACCCTCGTCGCGCACGTCGATGATCTCGACGCCGCGCCGGCCGAGGTGATCCCAGATCGGCTGGATATGCCCGCCCTGCAGGCCGAAGACGCGGGCAACGCCGCGCCGTTGCAGCGCCTCCGCGATCCAGGCGGCGACGCTGTCCTCGTCGCGGTTGAGGTCCTGCTGCTGCTCGCTCACTGTCTCTCTCCCTGATCTTGTCGTGTCTTGTCGCGTGTCGCGCCGGCGCCTCCCGCGCCGGCGGCGGTCAGTTGTTGTCCTCGCCCAGCATGTCGCGCAGCACCCGGTGCAGGATCTTGCCCGTCGCCGTGCGCGGCATCTCGTCCTGGTCCAGCACCACGATCTTGCGCGGGCGCTTGTAGCCGGCGAGCTTGCCGCGCGACCATTCGATGATCTCGTCCGGAGTGACGGCAGGATCGCGCAGCACCACCGCGGCGGCGACCCGCTCGCCCCATGTGTCGTCCGGGCAGCCGACCACGGCCACGTCGCTGATCGCCGGATGGCCGGCCAGCACCGCCTCCACCTCGGACGGGTAGACGTTCTCGCCGCCGGAAATGATCATGTTCTTCTTGCGGTCGATCAGGCGGATGTAGCCCTCGGCATCGCGCAGGGCCATGTCGCCGACCGAAAGGTACGGCCCGCGCAGCGCCTCGGCGGTCTTGTCCGGCAGGTTCCAGTAGCCGTCGAAGGCATAAGGCCCGCAGGAGAACAGCTCGCCCGGCTCGCCGTCCGGCACCTCGTTGCCGGTCTCGTCGAGCAGGCGGATCGGCGCGGAGCCGACCACCTCGCGGCCGACGGTGCCCAGATGGTCGAACTGCTCATCCGGGTGCAGCATGGTCACCCAGCCGGCTTCGGTCGAGCCGTAGAGCTCGAACAGCCCGGAATTGGGGAACATCTCCATCACCTGGCGCTTGGTCTCGGCGCGCGCCGGGGCGGAGGAGATCATCAGCTTCTCCACCCGCTCGAAGCCGGCCGTGCCGCGCTGGGCCGCCGGCACCTCCAGCATCAGCGAGAAGTGCGTCGGCACCAGCGAGGTGAAGGTGACACCGGTCTCGCCGATGGTGCGCAGGCACAGCGCCGGGTCGAAGCTCTGGCGCGAGAACACGGTCACCGCCGCGCCGATATAGAGGAAGGAGGTGAAGAAGTTCAGCGAGTTGGCATGGCACATCGGCATGACCAGCAGCGCGTCGTCGCCGCGCTTCAGGCTCAGCTCGATCTGCGTCATCAGCGCCAGCATCGCCATGCCGCGATGGCCGCGGATCGCGCCCTTCGGCTTGCCGGTGGTGCCGGACGTGTACATCAGGCACCAGGGATCGTCGATTTCGGCCGGCGCCTGCGGCTCGTCGGCGGAGGCCGCCGCGATCAGGTCCTCATAGCCGGTCCAGCCGGCCGGCGTCGTTCCGCCGCCCGCCGCGGCGATATGGATGTGCCGGCGCTCTTCCAGCGACAGCGCCTCGCGCATCTCGCCGGCGATACCGATCAAGGCCTCCTCGGCGATCAGCGCCGACACGCCGCTGTCCTGGCAGATATAGAGCGCTTCGGGCGCGGTCAGGCGGAAGTTGATCGGCACGGCGACGAGGCCGGCCTTGGCCACGGCTGCGTAGATCTCCGCCCACTCCACCCGGTTATAGGCCAGCACCGCGACCCGCGCGCCCCTGGCAAGGTCGAGGCCCAGCAGGCCGTTGGCCAGCCGGCAGGCCCGCTCGTTCCATTGGCGAAAGGTCATCGCCCGTTCCAGGTCGCGCGCGCCGATGCGTTCGGGCTGCAACCGCGCCTGGGCGCTCAGCATCTGTCCGACGGTCAGCATGGGATGCATGCCGGTGGTCCTCCCGTTAGGTCGTTTTCGTTCCGATCCCTTCCTTCCGTTCCCGAAAGCCCTTGCCCGCCGTCCTCCCGCGGCGTGCAGCAAGCAGCTCGCCCGGTTACGGTGTCTTCTTGCCCTGCAGCGCCCCGTCCGGGCCCTTGCGCAGGGCAGTCTCCAGCGCCTCGGCCGCGTCGAGGTCGTGGCGCATCATCAGCTCCTCCGCCTGCTCGGGCCGGCCTGCGGTCACGGCCTGGAGGATTTCCGCATGCTGGCGCCAGATCTCGTCCGGCAGCTGGGCATGGCGCAGCACGTCGCCCATCGCCCTTCGCAGGAAGCGCCAATGCGGCTCGGCAGCCCTGTCGAGCAGCGGATTGCCCGAGCCCTCGTATATCAGCCCGTGAAATTCTGCGTCATGGCGCACCTGGTCTCCCACAGCACCATTTCGCACCGCCGTCTCGCCGAGCTTCAGGATCTTCCCCCCGCGCTCCGCAAGCGCGTCCGCCGCTGCCGCATCGTCGCGGCAGCGCAGCGCCGCATTGCGCGCGGCCAGCCCGTCGAGCACGGCGCGGATGTCGTAGTGGTGGCGCATCAGGTCGAGATCGAGCGGGGTGACCTGCAGCCCGCGCCGGCCGATCTCGGCGACCATGCCGTCGGCCTTCAGCAGCGCCATCGCCTGCTGGATCGGCTGGCGCGACACGCCGAAGCGCTCGGCGAGCTGCTCCTGGACGAGATGCGCGCCGGCGGGCAGGGCGCCGTCGAAGATCTCGTTGGCGATCGCGTCGTAGACCTGCTGGGTCAGGCTCGGGCTGGTGCGGATCTGGCTCATCGTTGAACTCCGAATTCTGAATTCAGAATGTAGTGGCGGCGCGGCCCTGTCAAGCGGCAGGCCCCGCGAACCGGGCTGGTGCGGGCACGGGGCCCGCAGGGAAACGCGGCGCAACCGGTATCAAGCTCATGTGGCAAAAACAAAAACGCGCGCGAGCCGGGGGGCTCGCGCGCGTCGTTTTCGCTTCCGGCTCACGCCGGGGATGGTCGTTCAGGCGGCTCAGGTCTCGCTCAGGATCATTGCCTGGATGTCCTCGCGCGTGCCGAAGCCGAGTTCCACGGCGGTCTCGGTGACGCTTCTGTCCCGCGCCAGCGCGGTCTTGGCGATCTTCGCCGCATTGGCATAGCCCAGATGCGGCACCAGCATCGTCGCCAGCACCAGGCTGTTCTCCAGCGCGCCCTCGCATTGCGCCGCGTTGGCCTCGATCCCGGCGACGCAGCGCTCCGCCAGCGTGTCCATCGCCTGCATCAGGATGCGCATCGACTGCAGCACGTTGAGCAGGATGATCGGCTCCATGGCGTTGAGCTGCAGCTGGCCGGCCTCCGCCGCCATGGTCACGGTCAGATCGTTGCCGACCACCTGGAACGCCACCTGGTTGACCACTTCCGGGATCACCGGGTTGATCTTGCCGGGCATGATCGAGGAGCCAGCCTGCACCGGCGGCAGGCGGATCTCGTTGAAGCCCGAGCGCGGGCCCGACGACAGCAGCCGCAGGTCGTTGCAGATCTTCGACAGTTTCACCGCAATGCGCTTCAGCACGCTCGAGAAGGTCACATAGGCGCCGGTGTCGGAGGAGGCCTCGATCAGGTCGATGGCGAGCTTCGCCTGCATGCCGGTGATCCGCGACAGCTCCGCCACCGCCTTTTCCGGATAGCCGGCCGGGGCGTTGACCCTCGTGCCGATGGCGGTGCCGCCGAGATTGACCTCCAGCAGCAGGCGCGACAGCTGGCCGATGATCGCCACGTCCTCGTCGATGGTGGCGGCAAAGCCGGCGAACTCCTGGCCGAGCGTCATCGGCACCGCGTCCTGCAGCTGGGTGCGGCCGATCTTGCGCACCGTTGCGAAGGCCCGCGCCCGCTCGGCGAAGGCGGCGGACAGGCGCCGCTGCGCGTCCTGCAACGGGCTGCACTGGCTGACGATGGCCAGCCGCATGGCGGTCGGGTAGACGTCGTTGGTCGACTGCGAGCGGTTGACGTCGTCGTTGGGATGCAGCCTGGCATACTCGCCGGGCCGATGGCCCATGCGCAGCAGGGCGAGGTTGGCGATCACCTCGTTGGCGTTCATGTTGGTCGAGGTGCCGGCCCCGCCCTGGATCATGTCGACCCGGAAATGCGCCATGTGGTGCCCGGCGACGATCTCCTCGCACACCGCCGCGATGGCCGCATGCTTGCCTTCCGCCAGCACGCCGAGCTCCAGGTTGGCGTTGGCGGCGGCAAGCTTGACCCAGGCGAGCGCCCGCACGAATTCGGGAAAATGCGACAACGGCATCCCCGAGATGGGGAAATTGGCGATGGCACGCTGCGTGTGGATGCCCCACAGGCAATCGTGCGGCAGGTCCATCTGGCCGAGGCTGTCTTCCTCGCGCCGCATCTGCACAGTCATTCCGGTCTCCATTGCGCGGGTCTTGCGCCCGCGTCTTTTTGGGCTCAGTCGAAAAGGAAAACGGGCCGCCTTGCGGCGGCCCGTCGCTCATCTCGTTGCGGCTTACTTCCAGCGCGCGGGGTCCCAGGCCTCTCGGTCGAGATCGAGGTCGGGGAATTTCGCCGGATCGAAGATCGGGCGGGCGACGCCGGCCTTCAGCTGGGCGCGGAAGTCGTTGACCACGCGCATCGCCGTCGGGAACAGCATCAGGATGGCCACCAGGTTGACCAGCGCCAGCACGCCCATCATCGGGTCGGAGAAGAAGAACACGGCCGTCGCGGACGGCGCCGCCGCGCCCATGAAGACGAGGCCGAGGATCAGCAGCCGCAACCCGTTCAGCGCCATCTTGGAGTCGGTCATCGCCGCCAGCGCGTTCTCGCCCAGATAGACGTTGTAGATGATCGAGGAGAAGGCGAAAAGCAGGATCGCCAGCGTCAGCGCATAGCGCGACCACTCGCCGAAATGGCTCGCCAGCGACTGCTGGGTCAGCACCACGCCGTCGATGCCTTCCGCGCCCGGCGTGTAGACGTCGCCGAGCAGGATCAGGAAGGCGGTGCAGGAGCAGATGACGATGGTGTCGATGAACACCGAGAAGGCCTGGGTGACGCCCTGGCTGACCGGGTGGCGCACCAATGCGGTGGCCGCCACGTTCGGGGCCGAGCCGAGGCCGGCCTCGTTGGAGAACAGGCCGCGGCGCAGCCCTTGCGCGATCGCAGCGCCCATGCCGCCGGCAATCGCTTCCTCGTAGCCGAAGGCGCTGGAGACGATGCGGGCGATCACGGACGGGATCTCCTGGATGTTGAGCACGATGGCGACAAGGGCGAGACCCAGATAGCCGACGGCCATGATCGGCACCACCACGTCCGCCGCCTTGGCGATGCGCTTGATGCCGCCGAAGATCACGAAGCCGGTGACGACGGTCAGCAGCGCGCCGGTGATCATCCGATCGATGCCGAGCGAATCCTGCACCGCGCCGGCGACCGTGTTGCCCTGGAAGGCGTTGAAGCCGAGGCCGAAGGCGGCCAGCAGGCAGATGGCGTAGACGATGGCCAGCCAGTTGTACTCGCGGCCGAGGCCCCGGCGGATGTAGTCGGCCGGTCCGCCGCGGAAGGAGTGATCGCCGTCCTTGCGCTTGTAGACCTGGGCCAGCGTGCATTCGACCAGGCTGGTGGCCATGCCGACCAGCGCGATGCACCACATCCAGAACACCGCGCCCGGCCCGCCGAGCGTGATCGCCACGGCGACGCCGGCGATGTTGCCGCCGCCAACGCGCCCGCCGACCGACACCAGCAGCGCCTCGCGGGCGCTGATCGCATTGGGATCGTTGTTCTGGTTGCGGCCCGACAGCACGCGGAACATCCGGCCGAAGAACTCGACCTGGACGAAGCCGGACATGATGGTGATGAACACGCCGAACACGACCAGGATCGGGATCAGCGCCCAGCCCCAGGTCAGCGCGTCAATGTACCCGAACAGCGTATGCAGGAACTCCATGTGACCCTCCCATTCACGACGAGCCCCGCTCGTCTCAAAATTCCCTCAACGTCCGGATCTCCCGTCAAGGATCCGGCGGGCCCTCCCGGCCCGTGCCGCAACAATAGGCTGCAGGCGGATCTGCCCCAATTGCGCGAAATGGATCGGATTGGTGCAATCTGGTGCATTTTGCGCGACATCTTGCGCCTGATGGCCTGAATGCGCGCGCTCCCTCAGTCCGACAGCTCCAGCCACAGCCGCGCCAGCGCCGCCTCCGCCGTTTCCGGGCCGCCGTTCTCCACCCCTGCGCGCCACAGCGCAGCGCCTGCGGCATAGGAGCCGGGCGACAAGCCGCCTTCCTCGCACTGGCTGACCGCGCGGATGCGGCAGCCGCGCTGCACCGCCTGCGCCAGCGCCGTCTCCAGCTCCGGGTCGGCCATCGCCGTGCCGGCGCCGTAGACCCGCAGCACCGCGCCGTCGAGCGCGGCCAGCGCCCCGGCAATCGCGCCGGCCGGCAGGCCCGGCGACAGGGTCAGGATCGCCAGCCGCTTGCCTGCGAAGCGGCGGCGGCGATAGGGGCCGGACAGCGGCGCCTGCGGCACCGAGCGGAAGGCGTCGGCCTCCTGCGAATTGTGCTTCACCAGTCCTGCGGCGGCCATGATCTCGCCGTTGAAGGCGAGCCGCACCCCGGCCGGCCCCTCGCGCACCGCATCCAGCGCCAGCTTCAGGTTGCCTTCCGCGTCGCCCTCGGCGCCGAGCGGCTGCATCGACCCGCACAGCAGGACGGGCAGCGGCAGGCCGGCCAGCGCCTGCGCCAGCGCCGCACCGGTGAAGGCCATCGTGTCGGTGCCGTGGGTGATGATGACGCCGGCCCGCCCCGGCATGTCCGCGCAGCGGGCGGCGAACGTGTCGACCGCCTCCAGCATCGCGTTCCAGTGCTGCGGGCCGATGGCCGAACTGTCGACCAGCGGGTCGAAGACATGCAGCGTCAGCCGGGCGTCGGCCGGGGCCAGCCGGCGCGCTGCCGCCTCGACCAGGCCTTTGGCCGGCGCCAGCCCATTCGGGCCGGGCGCCATGCCGATGGTGCCGCCGGTATGGATCAGCAGGATCTCGGCCATCGTCAGCCCGCCTGCTGCAGGAGGGCCGGCGCCGGCAGCGCCCGCCGCGCCAGCGCGTCGGCGACCAGATCCGTCACGTCGACCAGCTGCTTGTCCGTCTCGATGTCGGCGATCAGCGGCAGCTCGGTGCAGGCCAGCAGCACCGTGTCGGCGTCGAGCCCGGCCACCAGCTCGGCAAGGCGCGGGCGCAGGGCCGCGTCCCGGCTGCCCAGCCGCTTCACGTCCTCGATCAGCCGGTGCAGCGCGGCCGCATCGCCCGGCAGTTCCACCTCGACCAGCTGCGGCAGGTCGCGATAGGCCGACCATGCGTCCATCGCCGTCACCGGCCCGGCGCCGAGCAGCGCCAGCTTGCGCGTGCCGCTGCGGGCGATCCAGTCGGCCAGGACGTCCTGGAACGAGACCAGCTGCGCGGCAAGGCCGAGCTTTTCGATGCGCGGCGCGTACCAGTTCAGCGTGTTGCAGGCGATGGCATAGGCCTCGACCTGCGGCGCCAGGATGTCGAGCGTCTCGCGCATCGCCGCCCACACGGCGGCATCGTTTCCGGCCAGATCCATCGACAGGCCGAGCCGCGGCTCGGACACGACGACGACGCGCGGCGCGTCGAGATCGCCGCGAAACGCCTCGCCCATCAGCTGCTGGTTGCGCGTCAGCACCTTGGCCCACAGGTCGAGCCCGGCCTCCGGTCCCGAGCCGGCGATGATGCCGAGGCTCGCCCGCGCGCGCGCCGGCGGCGCCTCGCTGCTGGCCGTTCGGCCGGTGTCGTTCTGCATCCCTCGTCTCCGCGATGGTTCGGTGCCCAACTTGTCCCGCAAGGTGATTGACCGTGCAGGCCTCCGGCAATTATGCAATTGAGTGAGAACCGGCGCTTTCGGGCGCGAAAAATGCACCAAAGCGCGCCATGCACCCTTTCGGCACCAATCTCCGCCTCTTGTGCGGTTACCGGCCCTCCATCGCCCGCGTGGCGCAGGACCTGAAGATCAATCGCAGCCAGCTCAACCGCTATCTTGCGGGAAGCTCCTTCCCGCGCAACGCCTTGATGCGGAAGATCTGCGATTATTTCGGCGTCGAGCCGCACGAGATGCTGCTGCCGGAGGAGGAGTTCGCCCGACTGGTGAAGCTGCGCGGCCTTGCCTCCGACACGCTGACCCGCACCTTCCGCCAGCATTTCGACCAGATCTTCGCCCATGGCGACCCGCGCATCTTCAACCTGGTCGGCACCTTCTTCGAATATTACTATTCCATGTCCTCGCGCGGCCAGATCGTGCGGGCGCTGGTCTCCTTCTCCATCGAGGGCGAGCACGTCTTCTACCGCCGGCTGGAGCGCATGGGCCCGTTCGACCGGACCTGCCGGCGCCACTACCGCTACCAGGGTTCGGCGCTGCTGACCGGCGACCGGGTGTTCCTCAACGACTACGAATACAGCGCCGGCATCGAGATCACCCAGACCGTGCTCTATCCCGACTACGCCCATCGCTGGACGCGGCTGCACGGGGTCAAGGTCGGCGTCTCGGCCAACCGCGACCACGTGCCCTGCGCCGTGCGCACCTATCTGGAGCGCACCCTGCCGCGCATGCCGCTGGCCGGGGCGCTGCGCCGCTGCGGCCTGTTCGATCCGGACAGCCCGGAAATGCCGGCCTATGTGCTGCCGATGATCGACAATGCCCGCTCCGGCAACCACGTCTTCGAGGCCTATGCCGACGAGCGCGGCTGAGCGCGCCCGGCTCCCGCCCCCTGATCAGGCAAGCAGCGCGTCGAGGCTCTCGCCGAGCAGGCGCACCATCTCGGCCAGCTCCGCGCGCGTCGCCGTATAGGGCGGGGCCAGCAGCACGTGGTCGCCGGCCTCCCCGTCCGCCGTGCCGGCGCCGGGATAGCACAGGAGCCCGCGCGCCTGCGCCTCGCGCTTGATCCTTGCCGCAAGCTGCCGCTCCGGCGCGAACGGCGCCTTGCTCTCGCGGTCGGCGACCAGCTCCAGCGCGAAGAAGAAGCCGCGCCCGCGAATGTCGCCGACATGCGGATGCTGGCCGAAGCGCTCCTCCAGCAGCGCCCGCACCAGCCGCTCCTCGGCATGGACCTTCTCCACCAGCTTCTCGCGGCGGACGATCTTCTGCGTCGCCAGCGCCCCGGCACAGGCGACCGGATGGCCGACGAACGTGTGCCCGTGCTGGAACGCGCCCGAGCCGCCTTCGAAGGCGGCATGGACATGCCCGCCGACCAGCACCGCGCCGAGCGGCAGGAACCCCGCCCCCAGCCCCTTGGCGACCGTCATCAGGTCCGGCGCGATGCCTTCGGCAAGACAGGCATGTGCGTGGCCGGTGCGGCCCATGCCGCACATCACCTCGTCGAGGATCAGCAGCACGCCGTACCGGTCGCAGATCTCGCGGATCCGGCGGAAATAGCCGGGCGCCGGCGGCACGGCGCCGAGCGTTGCCCCCGAGACGGTCTCGGCGATGAAGGCCGAGACGGTCTGCGGCCCCAGCTCCAGGATCTTCGCCTCCAGCTCGTCGGCGGCGCGCAAGCCGTAGTCCTCCTCGCTCTCGCCCTCCTGCCGGCCGCGATAGGCGTGGCAGGGCGAGATGTGATGCATGTCGATCAGGAGATCCGCATAGGCGGCACGGCGCGCCCGGTTGCCGCCGGCCGACAGGGCGCCCAGCGTGTTGCCGTGATAGCTCTGCCAGCGGCTGATAACGTGCCGGCGCGCCGGCTCGCCGCGCTCGCGGTGATACTGGTGCGCCATCTTCAGCGCGGTCTCCACCGCCTCCGAGCCGCTCAGCACGAAATAGACCTTCTCCAGCCCGCCAGGCGCGCCGTCGACCAGCAACTCGGCCAGCTCTTCCGCCGGCTCGCTGGTGAAGAAGCCGGTATGCGCATAGGCGAGCCGCCCGGCCTGCGCCGCGATGGCATCCGCCACTTCCTGCTGACTGTGGCCGAGGCAGGAGACGGCGGCGCCGCCGCAGGCATCGAGATAACGCCGCCCGTCGCTGCAAAGGATGTAGCTGCCCTCGCCGGCGACGGCGAGCGGCGGAGTGGCGCGGGCGGAGCGGTGGAAGACGTGGCTCATCGCGGGACCTTTCGGAAAAAGCAAAGCCGGGCAGGCGGGGAGGGAGGGGGGGGTGAGAAAGAGGAGAGAGAGGAGAGAGCGTGGACAGGTGCGTCGGTCGATTGACAGCGATCCGGGTTCGCTTCTAGGATCATCCGCATAGTGAACACAAATTCGCTGAACGGACAAGTCACGGAAAGGGCGGCCCCCGCGCCCCCTCCCGCCTCGTCCCCGGTGGAGCAGAAAGAGAGCGTGATGCGGCGTCTGGCGATTGCGCGGCTGTGGCACGAGGCCAATGCCTTTTCCCCCGTTCCCACGGGCCTTGAGAGCTTTCGCCGGCGCGAATGGCAGGCGGGACCTCAAGCGCACGAGGCCTATCGCGGCACGGCGACGGAGATGGGCGGGACGGTCGCCTTTCTCGACGCCCGACCCGACTGGCAGGGGGTGTTCCTGCGCTGCACCTCGGCCCCGCCCGGCGGCCTTGTCGAGCAGGCGGCGCTCGATGCCATCCACGACGAGATCGTCGAGGGCCTTGCCCGCGAGGCGAAGGAAGCCCCGTTCGATGCGGTCTATGTCTCCCTGCACGGCGCCATTGCCGGCACGCGGGACCTCGGCCCCGACCGCACGCTGCTTGCCCGCATCCGCGCGGTGCTCGGGCCGCATGTGCCGCTCGCCGTCACGTTCGACATGCACGCCTGCCTCGATCCGCGCATTGCCGAGAGCGCCGACATCCTTGTCGGCTACAAGACCTATCCCCATGTCGACATGGCCGAGACGGCGGAGAAAGCGCTCGGCCTCGTCGAGCGCATGGCGGAGGGGGAGCGTTTCCGCTCGCTGATCCTGCCGGTGCCGATGCTTCCCCCCAGCCATTCCATGCGCACCGACGGCCGGCCGATGGGCGACCTTGTCCGCCTGGCGGGCGAGCGCGAGGCGGAGGCCGGCCTTGCCGACATCACCGTCTTCGGCGGCTTCGCCTATGCCGACACGCCCTGGACCTCAGCCTCCGTCACCGTCTGCCACCGTGACGATGGCAAGGGCGAGGGGGAGGGCGCCCGCGCCCGTGCGGTGGCGGAAGGAATGGCGGACGATCTGCTTCGCAGCCATGGCGCGTTCCTGCCCGATCTGCCGGGAGCGGCCGAAGGCCTGGCGCGCGCCGTCCGCCTGCTGGAGGGCGGCACCCGCTGGCCGGTCGCGGTGCTGGAAAACTCCGACAATCCGCTGTCGGGCGGCGCCGGCGACACGCCGGGCCTCTTCCGCGCCCTTGTCGAGGCGGCCCCGCCCTGGCCGGCCCTGTTCGCCAGCTTCTGCGATCCCGATCTCGTTGCCCGCGCCCATGAGCTGGGCGCCGGTGCCCGGCTGGAGAGCCATCTTGGGGGTCGTCTCGGCACGGCATTCGGCCCGCCGGTGCCGTTCTCGGGCGAGATCGTCCGCCTCACCGACGGGCGTTTCGTCAACACCGGGCCGATGGAGCGCGGCCGGCAGGAGGCGGTCGGCCGCACCGTGCTGCTGCGTGCCGGCGCCCTCTCGGTGGTGATCGCCGAGACCGCGCAGAGCGTCAACGATCCGGCCTGGGCCGCCCTGCACGGCATCGACCTTGGAGAGATCGCCCTGTTCTGCACCAAGGCCAAGAACCATTTCCGCGCCGCCTTCGGCACGTTTTGCGGCGCCATCATCGATGTCGATACGCCCGGCCCGGCCCCGGCCGATCTGACCAGCCTGCCCTATCGCCACGTGCCTGCGAGCTTCCTCCGCCCCGCGCAATAACTCCGCCCCGACGCCCCTCCTGAGTGCTGGACCCTGTCATGAGTGCTTCGTCTTCCTTCGACGCCGTCATCGTCGGCGGCGGCCACAACGGCCTCACCTGCGCCGGGTATCTTGCCCGCGCCGGCCTGCGGGTCGCGGTGGTCGAGCGCCGCTCCATTGTCGGCGGCGCCTGCGTCACCGAGGAGTTCCATCCCGGTTTCCGCAATTCCTCCTGTTCCTATCTGGTCGGCCTGCTGGCGCCGGAGGTGATCGCCGACCTGGAGCTGCACCGGCACGGGCTGGAGATCCTGGAGCGCGAGGGCGGCACCTTGAGCGTGCTGCCCGACGGGCGCTCCATCGAGCTGCTCGGCGACAAGTCGGCGGTGATGGCGCAGCTTGCCGCCGAAAGCCCGTCCGACGCCAAGGCCTATGCGGAACTGTCCGCCTTGCTCGACGTCTCGGCGACGGTGATGCGGGCAATCGCCCGCGAGCGGCCGCCCGAAATGACCGGCGGCTGGGGCGAACTGCTGCAGACCGGCCGGGTCGGCTGGCACCTGCGGCATTTGAGCCGCGACCAGCGCGCCGGCTTCGCCGACCTGATGCTGAAGAGCCTTGCCGATTTCCTGAACGAGCGCTTCGACAACGAGGCGTTCAAGGGCATCTACGGCTTCAAGGGGCTGGTCGGCAACATGGTCAGCCCCTCCGCGCTCGGCTCGGCCTATGTGCTGCTTCACCACGTCTTCGGCGAGGTCAACGGCAAGCGCGGCAAATGGGGCCAGCCGCGCGGCGGCATGGGCGGCATCACGCAGGCGATGCAGGTGTCGCTGGAAGCGCGCGGCGGCGTCGTCCATCTGGGGCGCGGCGTGCGCGAGGTGATCGTCGAGAAGGGCCGCGCCGCCGGCGTCGCGCTGGACGATGGCACCGTGCTGCGCGCGCCCATCATTGCCTCCAGCGTCAATCCGCGGCTGCTGTTCCTGAAGATGCTGGACAGCAGCCTCCTCGACAGCGCCTTCCTGCGCCGGCTGCGCAACTGGCGCTGCCGCTCGGGCACCTTCCGCATGAACGTGGCGCTGTCCGAACTGCCGGACTTCATCGCCCGCCCGGGGCGCGAGATGCAGCGCCATCACGCCGGCACCATCGCCATCGCACCTTCGCTCGGCTATCTGGAGACCGCCTATGACGAGGCCCGCCATCGCGGCTGGTCGCGCAAGCCGGTCGTTTCCATGTGCATCCCGACCGCCGTCGAACCGGAGCTGGCGCCGAAGGGGCAGCACATTGCCGGCCTGTTCTGCCAGCATTTCAGCCCGGACTTGCCCGACGGCGCCTCCTGGGACGATCACCGCGACGAGGTGGCGAAGCTGGTGATCGATACGATCGGCGACTATGCGCCGAACTTTCCCGCCTCGGTGCTTGGCTACAGCGCGCTGACGCCGCTCGACCTGGAGACCGAATACGGCCTTGTCGGCGGCGACATCTTCCACGGCGAGATGCATCTCGACCAGCTGTTCAGCCTGCGCCCGGCCGCCGGCCATGCCGCCTATGGCAGCCCGATCAAGGGCCTGTTCCAGTGCGGCTCCGGCACCCATCCCGGCGGCGGCGTCACCGGCCTGCCCGGGCGCAACGCGGCGCGGGAGATCCTCAAGCGTCGCCGGGAGTTCGTCTAGCGAACACCCGTGCGTCATGGTAACGAGGATCGGACGGGATGATTCTTGGAAAGGGCCGCCATGGCGCAGGACGATGTCGACGACGTTGCGGACGCGCAGGCGGACAACAGCTCCGATTTCGTGCGCTCGCTGGCCCGCGGCCTGGCCGTCATCAAGGCGTTCGACCGCTTCACCCCGGCAATGACCTTGAGCGACGTGGCGCGCAAGACCGGCCTGCCGCGCGCGGCCGCCGGTCGCTTCCTCAAGACGCTGGTCACGCTCGAATATGCCAGCTTCGACGGGCGCGAATACCGCCTGCGGCCGCGGGTGCTGGAGCTGGGCATGGCCTATTTCAGCTCCTTCTCCTTCATCGAGATCGCCAACCCGATCCTCGAGGCGGCGGCCAGGCAGGTCGAGGAGCCGTGCTCCATGGGTGTGCTCGACGGCGCCGAGGTGGTCTATGTCGCCCGCCACACCGCCAACCGGATGATGTCGATCAGCATCGCGCTGGGCAATCGCTACCCGGCCACCTCCACCTCGCTCGGCCGGGTGCTGCTCGGCGGCCTGCCCGATGCGGAGCTCGACGCGCTGCTCGACCGCTCTGAGATCCGCCAGGTCACGCCGCTCACCGTCACCGACCGGCATGCGCTGCGCGAGATGATCCTCAAGGGCCGTTCCGACGGCTATTGCACCGCCGAGGGCCAGCTCGAGGTCGGCATCCGCTCCATCGCCGTGCCGGTGCGCGGGCGCGACGGACGCTTCATCGCGGCGATCAACATGGGCGTTCCGGCGACCCGCCACACCATGGAAAGCCTCGTCTCGCAGCTCCTGCCGGTGTTGCGCTCGGCCGCCTCCGAGATCGAGTTCGCGATTCGCTCGCGGCCCTGAGCCGCCCCTTCCGTCTCCTCGTTGCCTGACGGCGCGCCGGCCCCGGCCGGCGCTTGCCCGCCCTTGCTCATCTGCCTGCATGTGTTCGCCTGCCGCCCGGCTGTCCGGAAGCTTGACAGCTTCCCCGTTCCTTCCTAACGTGTGCGCACAGTGAACGTATGGCCGCTAAGCGAACAAACTGGATCGCAAGGGCGGTCGCATCGGGAGGGGCTGCATGACCGACGGGACGCCGATCGTCGTTGACGACCTGCACAAGCGCTTCAACCAGCTGGAGGTGCTCAAGGGCATTTCGCTGCGGGCGGAAAAGGGCGACGTCATCTCGATCATCGGCTCGAGCGGCTCGGGCAAGAGCACGTTCCTGCGCTGCATCAACCTTTTGGAGCGCTACGACAGCGGCTCGATCCGCGTCTTCGGCGAGGAGCTGAAGGTCGGACGGAAGGGCCGCGTCGACAACCGCCAGGCGGATCGGGTCCGCCGCCGCGTCGGCATGGTGTTCCAGGACTTCAACCTGTGGAGCCACCGCACCATCCTGGAAAACCTCATCGAGGGTCCGGTGCATGTGCTCGGCCGGCCGCGCGCCGAGGCGGTGGAGCAGGCGGAAGCCCTGCTCGACAAGGTCGGCATCCACGACAAGCGCGGCCACTATCCCGCGCATCTGTCCGGCGGCCAGCAGCAGCGGGCGGCCATCGCCCGCGCCCTCGCCATGGATCCGGACGTGCTGCTGTTCGACGAGCCCACCTCGGCGCTCGATCCCGAGCTCGTCGGCGAGGTGCTGCGCGTCATGCGCGCGCTCGCCGAGGAGAACCGGACGATGATCATCGTCACCCACGAGATGCGCTTCGCGCGCGACGTCTCCTCGAAGGTCGTGTTCCTGCACCAGGGCCGCGTCGAGGAGGAGGGAACCCCGGCACAGGTCTTCGGCGATCCCGCCTCCGACCGTTGTCGGCAATTCGTCCGGCAGTCCTTCGAGGCCGCCTGACCTTACATCCACGGCTGCCCATCGACCGACCAACCAGAGGAAGAAAAAGACAATGACAACGCTGCGCATGAAACTCGCCACGCTGCTCGCCGCCTGCGGCCTCGGCCTCGGCCTTGCCTCGGCGGCGCAGGGCGAAACCCTCCGCATCGCCACCGAGGGCGCCTATCCCCCGTTCAACTTCGTCGACGCCAAGGGCGAGCTGCAGGGCTTCGACGTGGAGATCGCCAAGGCGCTCTGCACTGAGATGAAGGTCGAATGCACCATCTCGGCCCAGGCCTGGGACGGCATCATCCCCGGCCTCAATGCCGGCCAGTACGACGCCGTCGTCGCCAGCATGTCGATCACCCCGGCGCGGCTCGAGGCGGTGAACTTCACCAAGCCCTACTACCAGGCTGGTGCCGTGCTGGTCGCGCCGAAGCAGGCCGACCTTGCCCCGACCGCCGAGAGCCTTGCCGGCAAGTCGCTCGGCGTGCAGCGCGCCAGCACCTATGCCGCGCTGATCGCCGCCCGCTTCCCGGATGCGGACGTGCGCCTCTACGACAAGGTCGAGAACCACAATCTCGACCTGGTGACCGGCCGCATCGACGGTGTCGTCGCGCAGCGCATCGCCATGTCGAACTGGCTGAAGTCCGAGGACGGCGCCACCTTCGAGATCAAGGGCGAGGCGATGCTCGACCCTGAAATCCTCGGCCTTGGCGCCGGCATCGCCGTGCGCAAGTCGGACACCGACCTGCTCGCCCGCCTCGATGCGGCGCTCGCCGCCATCAAGCAGAACGGCGTCTATGACGAGATCAACGACCGCTTCTTCCCGTTCAGCATGAAGCCGGCCGACTGATCGCGCCTGCGACGTCGCGGCGCGGCCGGGCCCGGACCCCGGCCGCGTCCATGCTTTCCGCCTCCTTGAGCCAATCGCAGGACCTCGCCTGATGCCCGACTTGCAAGGCTTCGGCCCGATGCTGGCCGAGGGCACGCTGATGACCGTCCAGGTCGCCCTTCTCAGCACGCTCTTCGGCATTCTCATCGGCATCGCCGTCGCCATGATGAAACTGTCGTCGAGCCGCACGGCCCGCATCGCCGGCGACGTCTACACCACCATCGTGCGCGGCGTGCCGGCCCTGGTGCTGATCCTGCTGATCTATTTCGGCGGCGTGCGCGCGGTGAACGGCCTTGCCCGCTGGCTCGGCCATACTGAGCATGTCGACATCAACGCCTTCGTCGCCGGCGTCTTCGCCCTGTCGCTCGCCTTCGGCGCCTATGCGACCGAGGTCTTCCGCGGCGCCTTCCAGTCGATCCCCAAGGGCCAGATCGAGGCAGCGCGCGCGCTCGGCATGGGGCGCCTGCTGACCTTCCGCCGGGTGTCGCTGCCGCAGGTCTGGCGCATCGCGCTGCCGGGTCTCGGCAACATCTTCCTCGTCATCCTCAAGGAGACGGCGCTCGTCTCCGTCATCGGACTGGAGGAGCTGATGCGCAAGACCGAATACGCGGTCGGTTTCACCCGCCAGCCCTTCACCTTCTTTCTTGCCGCCGCCTTCATCTATCTCGCCCTGACCATCGTCAGCATGCTCGCCATCCAGGTGCTGGAGCGCCGGGCCTCGCGCGGCCTCGAACCTGTGGGTGCGGCATGAACCTCCAGGTGATGATCGACAGCTTTCCCGCGCTGCTCAGTGGCGCCGGCCTGACGCTGCAGCTGGTCGGCCTTGCCCTTGTCGCCGGCTTCGTCATGGCGCTCGCCGTCGCGCTTGCCCGCCTGTCGCGCAGCCCGTTCGCGTGGATGCCGGCCTACGGCTTCGTCTTCTTCTTCCGCGGCACGCCGCTCTTGGTGCAGATCTTCCTCGTCTATTACGGCCTGTCGCAATTCGCCGCCGTGCGCGCCAGCCCGTTCTGGGTGATCCTGCGCGAGCCGTTCTGGTGCGCGCTGATCGCCTTCTCGCTGAACACCGCCGCCTACACGGCGGAGATCGTGCGCGGCGCCATCCAGGCGGTGCCGCGCGGCCAGATCGAGGCGGCCAAGGCCATCGGCATGTCGCGGCTGACCCGCATGCGCCGCATCGTGCTGCCGCAGGCGCTGCGCATCGGCCTGCCGGCCTATGGCAACGAGGTGATCCTCCTGATCAAGGCGAGCTCGCTCGCCAGCACCGTCACCTTGCTCGACCTCACCGGCGTTGCCCGCACCATCAGCTCGGTCAACTACATGCCGGTCGAGCTGCTTTCCATGGCCGCGCTGATCTACCTGACGATGACCTTCGTCATCACCCGCGCCTTCAAGCTGGCCGAGCATCTTCTGTCCGGCGACCGCCGCCAGCCGCCCTCCCTCGCGGCCCGCCCCGTTGCCGGTTCCGGCGCCGTCTCCCCTGGTGAAGCGAAATGACCGTGTCCCCCACTCCTGCCCCCGCTCCCGTCCCCGCTCCAGTCAAGGACTGGCACGCCGCCGCCCGCGCCCTGTCGCCGGAGGCGCAGGCCTTCATCGACGGCCGCTATCGCCCGGCGCTGTCCGGCGCCACCTTCGCCACGCTCAACCCGGCGACCGGCCGCACCCTTGCCGATGTCGCCGCCTGCGGCGAGGCCGATGCGGATGCGGCGGTCGCGGCCGCCGCCCGCGCCTTCGAGACGGGCAGCTGGTCACGCGCCGCCCCGGGCGCGCGCAAGGCGGTGCTGCTGCACCTTGCCGATCTCATCGAGGCGGATGCGGACGCCTTCGCCCTCCTCGAGACGCTCGACATGGGCAAGCCGATCCGCGACAGCCTGACGATCGACGTGCCGGCGGCGGTGCGCTGCTTGCGCTGGTTCGCGGAAGCTGCCGACAAGCTCTACGACGAGATCGCCCCCACGAGGGGTGACGTGCTCGCCATGATCCGCCGGGTGCCGGTCGGCGTCGTCGCCGCCATCGTCCCCTGGAACTTCCCGCTGGTCACCGCGATGACCAAGATCGCCCCGGCGCTCGCCGCCGGCAACAGCGTGGTCCTGAAGCCCTCCGAACTGTCGCCGCTCTCGGCCCTGCGGCTCGGCCGGCTCGCCGCCGAGGCGGGGCTTCCCGACGGCGTCTTCAACGTGCTGCCGGGCATCGGCGCGGAGGCCGGACGCGCGCTCGCCCTGCATGACGGCGTCGCCTCGCTCGCCTTCACCGGCTCCACCGCCGTCGGCAAGCTGCTGATGACCTATGCCGGCCAGTCCAACATGAAGAAGGTGGGCCTCGAATGCGGCGGCAAGTCCGCCAACATCGTGCTCGCGGACTGCCCGGACATCGACCGGGCGGTGGAAGCCGCCGCCATGGGCGTCTTCCAGAACCAGGGCCAGATCTGCAATGCCGGCACCCGGCTGATCCTGGAACGTCCCATCCGCGACGAGTTCCTGGAAAAGCTGGTGGCGCTGGTCCGCGACTGGGTACCGGGCGATCCCCTGCTGCCGGAAACCCGTTTCGGCGCGCTGGTCTCGCCCGCCCATGCCGAGCGCGTGCGCGGCCATATCGCCAGGGGGCTTGCGGAAGGCGCGACCCGCCTCACCGGCGAGGGGCCGCCCGCCCCCGGCCTTGCGCCGGAAACCTGCGTCCGCGCCACGATCTTTTCCGGCGTCGACAACAGCATGGCCATCGCCCGCGAGGAGATCTTCGGACCGGTCCTTTCCGTCATCGATGCCGGCAGCCTCGACGAGGCCGTCGCCATCGCCAACGACAGTCCCTACGGGCTGGCGGCGGCGGTGTGGACCGGCAGCCTTGCCCGGGCGCTGGAGGCCGAACGCCGCCTCGACACCGGCTTCGTGTGGATCAACACCCTGCGCGTCGGCGACATCACCGTCCCCTTCGGCGGGGTGAAGGCCTCGGGCAGCGGCCGCGACAAGTCCTTCCACGCCTTCGACAGCGTCACCCATCGCAAGAGCGTCTGGGTCGACCTCTCGGCGAGTTCGTGAGCGCCATGACGAAGCGCGTCCTCGTCGGTGCGATCCTGCACGAGACCAACACGTTCAATGCCGTGCCGACCCGGCTCGCCGATTTCGCCGGCCGCTATCTCGTCTTCGGCGAGGAGCAGGCCCGCGCCCGGCTCGCCGGCACCGGCACGGAAGTCGGCGGCTTCCTGGAGGCCGCCGCCGCCCATGGCTGGGAGATCGTGCTGCCCGTTGCCGCCGCCTGCGGTCCCTCCGGCCCGCTCGCCGCTGCCGACTGGGCCGCCCTCAGACAAGCGATGCTGTCGGCGACGGGTCGCTTCGACGGGGTGCTGCTCGCCCTGCACGGGGCGATGGTCAGCGAAGACTGCCTCGATCCGGAGGGCGAGCTGCTCGCCGCCCTGCGCGCCCGCCACGGCGAGCGGGTGCCCATCGCCGCGACGCTCGACATGCATGCCAATGTCTCGGCCCGCATGGTCGCCGCCGCCGATGCCTTCTTCCCCTATCGCACCTATCCCCATGTCGATCATTTCGACTGCGCGGTCGAGGCCGCCGGCGCGCTGGCGCTGCTGATGCAAGAGGCGGACAGAGACTGGGCCGACAGAGGCGGAACCGGCCGGCTCACCCGCACCGTGCTCGCCCGTCCGCCGATGATCGATGCCGCCGACCATGGCCGCACCGGCCCGCCGGGGCCGATGAACGCGCTGCTCGGCCATGCGGCTGCCCTCGCCGCGCGGCCGGGCGTCGTCTCGGCCGGGCTCACCATCGGCTTTCCCTGGGCCGATGTGCCCGATGTCGGGCCGGCCGCGCTGGTCTCGGTGCTTGCCGCCCCCAGCAGCAGCACCGCCGACCCTCGCGCGCTGGCGCTCGATCTCGGCCGCCGCCTGTGGGAGAGCCGGGCCGAGACCCAGCTCGACTTTGCCGACATCGAGACGGCGATCGCCGCCGCGCGGGCGCCGGGCGCCGATCCCCGCCCGCTGGTTCTGGCCGATTTCGCCGACAATCCGGCCGGCGGCGCCTATGGCGATTCGCCCAACCTGCTGCGCGCCATGCTGGAGGCGGGGCTGGAAAACGCCGCCTTCGCGACGATCTGCGATCCCGCCGCCGTCGCCCTTGCCGGCGAGGCGGGGGAGGGGGCCATGCTCGAGCTGGCGCTGGGCGGCCGCCTTGCGCCGGAGATCACCCCGCCGCTGGCGCTCAGGGCCCGCGTCCTGCGGCTGCATCCCGGCACCTTCCGCTGCGAAGGTCCGGTGCTGCGCGGGCTCGACGTCGACATGGGGCCGATGGCGTTGCTGGAGGCGGCGGGCCTGCGTATCGTCGTGGCCAGCCGGGCGCTCGCCGTCACCGACCTCAACCTGTTCCGCGCGCTCGGCATCGAGCCCGCCACGCTTTCCGTCATCGGCCTGAAGAGCCGCAACCACCTGCGCGCCGCCTTCGCGCCGATTTCCCGCGACATCCTGCTGGTCGATGCCGGCGGCATCGCCACCATGCGCCTGTCGCAGATCCCCTATAGTCGTATCAGGCGGCCGCTCTGGCCGCTCGATCCCCTGGCCGAGACCCCCAACCTGGAACACATCCATGTCTTCGACACCGCATCCGGACCTGAGGAACGATCCCTCCCCGTCGACGGCCACGCTCAAGGCCGCTGACCTTGCCCATCACCTGCATCCCTTCACCGATCACGCCGAACTGGCCGGCGAGGGCGGCGCGCGCGTCATCGCCTCTGCGCAGGGGTGCTACCTGACCGACACCGACGGTGACCGCCTGCTCGACGGCATGGGCGGGCTGTGGTGCGTCAATATCGGCTACGGCCGGCCGGAACTGGCCGACGTGGCGGCGCGGCAGATGCGCGAGCTGCCCTACTACAACACCTTCTTCAAGACGACGACGCCGGTCGTAGCCCTGCTCGCCGAGGACCTGGCCGAGCTCGCGCCCGAGGGGCTCAACCGCGTCTTCTTCTCCGGTTCCGGGTCGGAGGCGAACGACACCAACATCCGCATCGTGCGCAGCTACTGGCAAAAGCGCGGCGAGCCGCAGCGCATGGCCATCATCTCGCGCAAACTCGCCTATCACGGCAGCACCATCGCGGCGGCGAGCCTCACCGGCCTTGCCAGCATGCACGACATTCCCGGCATCCCGATCCCCGACATCCACCATGCGCCGGCCCCCAACTGGTGGGGCGAGGGCGGCGACATGACCCAGGACGAGTTCGGCCTGAAGGCGGCGCGCGGGCTGGAGGAGACGATCCTCGCCGTCGGGCCGGAGCGCGTTGCCGCCTTCATCGGCGAGCCGGTGCAGGGCGCCGGCGGCGTCCTCGTGCCGCCGTCCAGCTACTGGCCGGAAGTCCAGCGGATCTGCCGCAAATACGGCATCCTGCTGATCGCCGACGAGGTGATCTGCGGCTTCGGGCGCACCGGCGAGTGGTTCGGCAGCCAGACCTTCGGCATCGCCCCGGACATCATGACGGTGGCCAAGGGCATGTCCTCCGGCTACCAGCCGATCTCGGCCAGCATCGTCCATGACCGGGTCGCCGAGGTGGTGTTCGACACGCCGGGCCGCTTCCCGCACGGCTACACCTATTCCGGCCATCCGGTCGCCGCCGCCGTTGCCCGCGAGAACCTTGCGATCCTGCGCCGGGAAGGCATCGTTGAGCGGGTCGGCGCCGATATCGGCCCCTATTTCCAGCAGCAGCTTGCCACCCTTCGCGACCATCCGTTGGTCGGCGAGGTGCGCGGCGTCGGCCTGATGGCGGCGGTGGAGCTGACCCGCGACAAGGCCGGCCGGTCGGAGGTCCTGCCGGTCGGATCGATGTCGACGCCGGTGCGCAATGCCTGTTTCGCCAACGGGCTCGTCACCCGCGCGGTGCGCGACTGCCTGGTCTTCTCCCCGCCGCTGGTGATCTCGCATGCCGAGGTCGACGAGCTGGTGGCGATCCTGCGCCGCAGCATCGACGAGGCGCTCGGCTGAGGCGCTGAAGGCGGCTCCGGCCCCCCATCTTCGAAAAATCCACATGAAAAAACCCGCCGGGACGGCCGTCCCGGCGGGTTTTGCGTTTCGTCGCTGCGGGCTCGTATCAGGCCGCGACCAGCTCTTCCAGCTTGCGCTCGGCCTCGCCGATCGAGGCTTCGCGGGCCTCCGGGCCGAAGGCCAGCTTCTCGGCATAGACGAAGCTGATGTCGGTGATGCCGATGAAGCCCAGCATCGTGCGCAGGTGCGGTTCCTGCGAATCCATCGGCTTGGCCGGGCCTTCGCTGTACAGTCCGCCGCGGGTCGCAACGACGATGGCGCGCTTGCCGGTCATCAGGCCTTCCGGGCCTGCCTCGGTGTAGCGGAACGTCACGCCGGCGCGCAGCACGTAGTCGAACCAGGACTTCAGCGTCGAGGGAATGCCGAAATTGTACATCGGCGCGCCGATGACCAGCACGTCGGCGGCCTTGACCTCGGCGATCAGCTCGTCGGACAATTTCTGTGCGGCGGCCTGGGCCGCGTTCGCCGGCTCGCCGCCGCGAATGGCGGTGGCGCCGTCGAGGTCGAGATGCGGCACCTGGCCGGCGCCGAGATCGCGCACGGTCAGCTGCAGGTCGGCGTTGCGGGACTTGAGCTGGTCGATCGTATCGTTGACCAGCTTGTTGGATGCGGACGCATCGCCCAGCGCGCTGCTGGTGATGGCGAGAACCTTCAAAGTCGAGGGCATGCCTCTGTTCCTTCCGATAATGTTGTACCCCACAGGTAGTCGCCATTGTGCGGTGCCAGAATTCCCGAAATCCGCACCACACTGTTGCGCCAGCAGGAACGCCGGATGATCGAACTGGAAGACATGCGCTATTTCGTCGAGGTCGCGGAGAGCGGCGGCTTCAGCCGGGCCGCCGCCCGCCTCGGCGTTTCCAAATCCATCGTCAGCCGGCGAATCGCCCGCATCGAGGAGCATCTGGGCGCGCGCCTGCTCAACCGCACGACGCGCGGCGTCACCGCCAGCGATGCCGGACTGGAGTTCAAGGCGCGGGCCGAACGGCTCCTTGCCGACTACGACGAGGCGCTCGACGCGGTCGCCGTCCATGGCGGCGAGGTGGTCGGCCGGCTGCGCATCTCCGCGCCGCTCTCCTTCGGCATCCACCACCTGGCGCCGGTGCTGGCCGAGCTCGCCGCCGCCCATCCGCGCCTGGAGCTCGACGTCTCGCTCTCCGACCGGCTGGTCGACCTGATCGGCGAGCGGCTCGACGCCGCGATCCGCATCGGCAAGCTGGAAGATTCCAGCCATGTCGCCCGCCGCATCGCGCCGATCCGCTCCCTCGTCGTCGCCAGCCCCGCCTATCTCGCCCGCAAGGGCCGGCCGGCGCGGCCCGAGGACCTTGCCACCGATCACGACTGCCTGATCTACACCGGCAGCCGCTCGTCCGAATGGGTCTTCACCCGCGGCAACGAGACCGTCTCGGTGCGCCCGCGCGGCCGGCTGCGCAGCGACAGCGGCGAGACGCTGGTCGCCTGGGCCCTTGCCGGCCTCGGCATCGTCCAGCTGCCCTCCTTCCTGATCGGCGACACGGTCGACACCGGCGCCCTGGTGCCCCTGCTGCTCGACCATCCGACCCCCGAATTCGGCATGTATGTCGTCCGCCCGCCCGGCCCGCACACGCCCGGCAAGGTCCGGGCGCTGACCGAGGCCCTGCTGCGCCATTTCGGCGGCACCCCGGCCTGGGACCGCTGCGTCCGCCATGTGGCAGAGGCGGATGCCGCCGCACGGCAGGCGAAGAAGGCGGAAGAACGGGGATAGACGGAAAAGGTCGGCGCGCGCGTGGGCGGGGATAACCGCCGGCCCGTGCCGTCAGTCGCGGTTTTTCGCCGGTAAGGGCCGCGATTTGCCGGTTTTGCGCGCGCCGTCTCGAAAATCGCGCTTATTGAGACGGAATTTTGCAAAATCCGTCTCGAAATTTTCCAAGCGGCCTGCGGCGTTTTCTCCCCGCTCGCCTCACGCGTTCATGCGGGCCGGAAAACCGTGCTAACCTTTGGCTCCTGTTGGGCTTTGCGCCATGGCGCGCACGCGTTGGGAAAGAGCTGGATGACCGTTGTACCCAGGCTGACATTTCACGGCGCGGCCGGCGGCGTGACCGGATCGTGCCACCGCCTCGAGACGGCCGGCGGCACCGTCCTGCTCGACTGCGGCATGTTCCAGGGCTCCAAGACCGAGAAGGAGCTGAACTACCGGCCCTTCCCGTTTTCCGTCGGCGACGTCGACGCGGTCGTCCTCAGCCACGCTCACATCGACCATTCCGGCCTGCTCCCGAAGCTTGTCCGCGACGGCTATTCCGGGCCGATCTACGCCACCGGCGCGACGTTCGAGCTGTGCAGCGTCATGCTTCCCGACAGCGCCCACATCCAGGAGTACGAGGTCGAGCAGCTGAACCGCCGCAACCGCCGGCGCCAGCGCCGCGATGCGGTCGAGCCGATCTATACCGGGGCGGACGCGCAGGCGACGCTGGCACTTTTCCACCCCTATGCCTATGGCCACTGGTTCCAGGTCCTGCCCGGCCTGCGCGCGCGGTTCTGGAATGCCGGCCACCTGCTCGGCTCCGCCTCGGTCGAGCTGGAAATCGCCGAACCTCCAATGAAACTGCTGTTTTCCGGCGATATCGGCCCGGACTACAAGCTGATGCATCCGGACCCGGAAGGCCCCAGCGGCATCGACTACCTGATCTGCGAGAGCACCTATGGCGACACCGACCGGGAGGACGCTACCCCCGCCCACCGGCGCGGCCAGCTGCGCGCCGAGGTGAAGGCGGCGATGCATCCGGACGGCGCGCTGCTGATTCCGTCCTTCGCGGTCGAGCGGGCCCAGGAGTTGATCAGCGACCTGTGCCAGCTGATGGCGGAAGGGGCCTTGCCGGAGATCCCGATCTATGTCGATTCGCCGCTGGCGGCGGCCGCGACCCGCGTCTTCGCCCGCCATGCCCGCGAGCTGGAAGGCGGCGAGGTGCTGCTCAAGGGCCTGGCCGCCCGCAACCTGCACATGACCGAGACGGTCGAGCAGAGCAAGGCACTCGACCGGGTCCGCGGTTTCCACATCGTCATCGCGGCCAGCGGCATGTGCGAGGCCGGCCGCATCCGCCACCGGCTGAAAAACTGGCTCTGGCGCGACGAGGGGACGGTCCTCTTGGTCGGCTACCAGGCGACCGGCACGCTCGGCCGCATCCTCCAGGACGGCGCCCCTTCCGTCCGCATCCAGGGCGAAGAGTTCTCCGTGCGCGCCCGCATCCGCTCCATCGACCTGTATTCCGGCCATGCGGACGGCCCGGAGCTGGCGAGCTGGGTCGAAAAGCGCCTGCCGCTGGCGCACGACATCTTCCTCGTCCATGGCGAGCGCGAGGCGATCGACGGTATGGCCGACCGGCTGTCCGGCCTGATCGAGGCCGATCATGTGCTGAAGCCCGGCCTCGACGAGAGTTTCGAGCTGACGCCGGCCGGGGCGGTCCGTCTTGCCGGCGAGGCGCCGCCGCGCCTGCCGCGCGAGGAGGTGGGCCGTCTCGATTGGCACAACGACGTCACCCGCCTGCTGCTCGACATCAGCGACCAGCTTGCGGCGGAAACGGATGAGAAGAGCCGGAACGTCGTGATTCGCCGCCTGCGCCGGGCGCTTGCCGGCGACGAAAACGGTCGTTAGGTCGCTCGCGAACGCAGGTCAGGCTTGCCTCGGCGCCGCGCCTTGGGCACTTTCTCTGGCCTTGCGGACGGCTGACGCGGCGGAACCCTTGCGGGTGTCGGCCGGGAAGCCTTCGCGACCCTGCGAAGCCCGGCGAAGACCGCCGATGACGACCGGTTGACCATGACGAAGGAAGCCCCCGCCGCCCCGCGCCCGCGCAACGCCACCTTGCGCGATGTGGCAAGAGAAGCCGGCGTCGACGTCTCCACGGTCTCGCGGGTTCTGAAGAACGACAAGGACGTGCGCACCAGCGCCGAGACCCGCCAGCGCATCATCGATGCGGCGGAGCGGCTGCAATACCGCGCCAATCCGCTGGCCCGCGCGTTGAAGATGGCGCGCTCGCGCACGCTGCTGATCGTCGTGCCGCAGATCGAGAACCCGGTCTTCGCCTCGGCGATCCTGGGCGCGGAGGCCGAGGCGCGGGCGAAAGGCTACGTGCTGCTCGTCGCCTACGACCAGAACGGCTCGGCCGCCAGCGTGCTGGAACGGGTGTCGCAGTCCAGCCTGATCGAGGGCGTCATCATCGCCAGTTTCGATGAGGACGACAGCCTGCGCCAGAGCATCGCGGCCATCAACCGCCCCTATGTGGTGATCAACCGCGTGTTGCCCGGCGACGTGCACTGCGTTGCCGTCGACACCTGCGCCGCCGCCGCCATCGGCGTCGGCCATCTGATCGCCCTCGGCCACCGGCGCATCGGCCATCTTGCCGGCCGGCTCGGCCGTTTCAACGGCAATGCCCGCCGCCAGGGCTGGCAGCAGGCGATGCGCGCCGCCGGACTGGAGCCGGATCCGGAGCTGGTCGCGGAGGCCGGCTACGATCCGGCGCGGGTGCCGGGCGCCGTCGATGCGCTGCTGGCGCGCGGGGTGACGGCGATCCACGCCGCGACTCTGCTGACCGGGGCGGCGACGATCGCCCATCTGCACAAGCGCGGCCTCGACGTGCCGGGCGACATGTCCGTCGTCACCATGCATGACGACCTGCTGGCGCGGGTGGTGCATCCCGAGATCACCACTGTCGGCCTGCCCACTTCGGAGATGGGCCGCGAGGCGGTGCGCGCGCTGCTGGTGCAGCTCGAGCCGGCACCGGCGGGCGGGGTGGCCGAGGCCTCCCGCGTGTTGCTGCTGCCGCCGGGCGATCTGGTCGTCCGGGGCTCCGCCGCCGCCCCGAAGGCCGGCGTGCCGGCGGCCTGACCCTGCCGCGCCGGAACCGTTCGCCGGTCTGCCGCGTCGGGGCCGGTTGACGGGCGCGCGCATCGGTCCTTATTCTGCCTGTGTCTGAAACAGGTTAGGTTCGGGAAGGTTGGCCCGGCCCCCGCTTCGCGGGTCCTTCCGTCGCCAAGGCGACGGCCCAAGACTGTCGCGGCGTGCGCATGGTGCGGCCGCCGATAGGATGGGTATGGACATGATGAAGCCGCGAATTTCCGTTCTCACGCTTGCCGTCTCCGATCTCGAAAACGCGCTGTCCTTCTATCGCGATGGCCTCGGCTTGCCGACCGAGGGCATCGTCGGGCGCGAATTCGAACATGGCGCGGTCGCCTTCTTCGACCTCTCGGGCGGGCTGAAGCTCGCCATCTGGGCGCAGGACGATCTCGTCCACGACACCGGCCTGCCCAAGACCCCGATTTGTACCACCGCCGCCAGCATCGGGCATAACGTTCTGCGCCGCGAGGATGTCGACGACGTCATGCGCAAGGCATTGAGCGTCGGGGCGAAGCTCGTCAAGGAGCCGCAGGACACGTTCTACGGCGGATATGCGGGCTATTTCACCGATCCCGACGGGCATCTTTGAGAAATCGTCTGGAACCCGGCGATGTTGCCGGACGACTGACGCCGCCTCAGGCTTGCGCCCGTGCCGCGTGGATAACATCCGCCGGCACGGGTTCGCCGGCGCGCAGGGTCAGCACGCAAACGCCGGAGGAGGTGACGGCGACCGTGTGCTCGAACTGGGCGGAGAGCGAACCGTCGCGGGTGACCACGGTCCAGCCGTCGTCTTGCGTGCGCACGCTGCGCCGGCCCCGGTTGAGCATCGGCTCGATGGTGAAGACCATCCCCTCGCGCAGCGCCAGGCCGGTGCCCGGCTTGCCGTAATGCAGGATCTGCGGCTCCTCGTGCATCTCCCGGCCTATGCCGTGGCCGCAATACTCGCGCACCACCGAGTAGCCGTTGCGCTTGGCATGTCGCTCGATCGCCCAGCCGATATCGCCGAGCCTTGCGCCCGGACGCACCGCGCCGATGCCCTTCCACAGGGCCTCGAAGGTGGTGCGCACCAGGCGCCTTGCCGCCGGATTGACCTCGCCGACCAGGTAGGTCTTGCTGCTGTCGGCGATGTAGCCGTTCTTCTCCAGCGTAATGTCGAAATTGACGATGTCGCCTTCGCGCAGCACCGCCTCGCGCGACGGGATGCCGTGGCAGACGACCTCGTTGACCGAGGCGTTCAGCACGAACGCGTAGCCGTACTGGCCCGTGCTGGCCGGCCGCGCGGCAAGGTCGCGGACGATGAAGCGCTCGACCATGTCGTTGACCTCGAGCGTCGACAGGCCGGCAAGCGGGATGCGGTCCAGCATCTCGAAGACGCGCGCCAGCAGCCGGCCGGATTCGGCGAGCAGCGCCAGTTCGCCAGGGTCCTTGGTCATGCGCCCGCCGGCGCCGCGACGGCGTCCGGAGCGGCAACGCCGGCAGCGGCGAGCTCGCGCTGCATGATCTGCGAAAAGCTCAGCGCCGGATTGGTCTCGCATAGCATGCCGATGCGGATCCAGTAGGCGGCCTGCGCGTTGATCGAGCGGTACGAGACCTTGCTCGCCCGCCGCAACTGGTCGTGCAGGTCCTCGTCGATGCTCACGATGCCCATACCGCACCTCCATATGCTTCGTATATGGTTCGTATATATGGCGCAGTGCCCGCTGCCAAGCCCGGAGCAGCGCGGTGCGCAGGGTGCGGAAGTGCGATTCGCTGCTGCGCCTCCATGCCTCGCCCCCGTGCCGGGCCTCGCCGGAGACCTCCGTCGATCAGGCCGCGAGCGCCGGTTTCCGCCGTCCCGGGAGCCCTTCGCGATGGATCGCAAATTTTGCTGTTGACCTCGAAGGGCTCTTCGCGTTCTATCTGAACAAACGTTTGTTCAAACAGGTTGTGCGAACGTTTCGTCAAGGTTTCACCGCAGCCGGCACACAACCAGCAGCCGCGGCGGTCGAACAGGGAGGTTCAGGGTGAGCAGTGAAACGCGGCTAGCGGAATTTGCGGAGATCGTCGGGGCCGGCAACGTCCTGACGGCTGAGGACGATCGCCGGCGATATGCCCATGACAAGCTCCCTTACGCCAATTTCCGGGCCCGGGCCGGCGCGCTGGTCGGTACGCTGCCCGGCGTCGTGGTGCGTCCCGGCACGGCCGACGAGGTGCAGCAGGTGGTGAAGCTGGCGGCCGAGGCCGGCCTGCCCGTCATCCCCTATGGCAGCGGCTCCGGCGTGCTCGGCGGCACCATCCCGCTCAGTGAGGAAGTGCTCATCGACATGCAGCGCATGGACCGGATCCTCAATGTCGATCCGGAGAATGCGCTGGTGACCGTCGAGGCCGGCATGAACGGCGAGCTGTTCGAGGCCGCGCTCAACGACAAGGGCTATACGGTCGGGCACCTGCCGCAGTCGCTCACCATCTCCACCGTCGGCGGCTGGGCCGCCTGCCGCGGCGGCGGCCAGGAATCGAGCCGCTACGGCAAGATCGAGGACATCGTCGTCGGCCTCAAGGCGATCCTGCCCGACGGCCGGATGCTCGAGGTCCGCCCGCTGCCCAAGCGCGCAACCGGCCCCTCGATCCGCGACCTGATCGTCGGCAACGAGGGCACGCTCGCCATCATCACCGAGCTGACGCTGCGCCTGTGGAAGCTGCCGGAGACCGAGGAGGTGCTGGCCTTCGCGCTGCCCGACCGCCCGGCGGCGCTGGGCCTTGCCCGCCGCATCATGCAGGCCGGCCTGCATCCGCGCATCGTCCGCCTCTACGACGAGAAGGAGACGGCCTCGCGCACCGAAGGCATCGATGCCTATCGCGAGCGTCCGGTGATGGCCAATATCGTCCTGTGCGGCGAGCCGGGGGTGGTTGCGGCCGAGGCCGCGCTGGTGCGCGCCTTCGCGGCCGAAGCCGGGGCGGTGGAAACCGAGACGCGGCCGTTCGACGAATGGCGCGCGCACCGCTACAAGTCGATCAGCCAGCAATGGCAGGAGAAGGGCTTCTACAACGACACGATCGAGGTGACGGTCAACTGGTCGCGGGCGGCCGCCCTGTACGATGCGATCCGCGCGGCGGTGCCGGCGATCCATCCCGACGCCCATTTCAGCGCCCACTGGTCGCATGTCTATCCGGAAGGCGTCTGCCAGTACATGACGATCCGCCTGCCGCAGATGCCCCAGGACGAGGCGCTGCCGCTCCATGCAAGGCTCTGGGAACTGCTGGAAGGCGAGACGCTCGCCCATGGCGGCTCCATCGCCCACCATCACGGGACCGGCCTGTTCCGCGGCCCCTGGATGGACGGCGAGCTCGGCGTCGGCATGGACGTGCTGCGGGCCGTGAAGGACGCCCTCGATCCGCAGAACATCTTCAATCCCGGCAAGCTCGGCCTGCCGCCGCGCGCCGGGGCCATCGACCCCTATCGCGACAGGATGGACCATGCCTGATCCGTTGCTGCTGGGCATAGACCTCGGCGCCGGTTCGCTCAAATCGACCGTGATCGACGGGACCGGCAAGGTCCATGGCGCGGCTTCGGCCGCCGTCGAGACCCTGGCGCCGCATCCCGGCTTCAGCGAGCAGGACCCGCTCGGCTGGCGCGCGGCGATGATCGACACCCTGGCGCAGTTGTGGCGCCAGGGCATCGACCCGGCGCGGATCAAGGGCATCGCCTTTACCGCCGGCGCCCATACCCATGTGCTGGAGGAGGCGGATGGCACGATCCTGCGCCCGGCCATCATGTGGAACGACCAGCGCTCGGGCCGCCAGGCGGCGGCGCTGCGCGAGAGCGACGGCGCTCGGATCCTGGAGCTTTCGGGCAATCAGGCGAGCCCCACCTGGACGCTGCCGCAGCTGGTCTGGGTGCGCGAGAACGAGCCGGAGCTGTTCGCCCGCATCCGCCGGATCCGGCCGGCCAAGGACTGGCTGCGCCGCCAGATCGACGGGAGCGATGCCACCGACATCACCGACGCGTGGGGCATGATGCTGGCCGATGCCCGCTCCCCCGAAGGCGCCTGGTCGCACGAGCTCTGCCGCATCGCCGGGATCGATCCTTCCGTGCTGCCGCCGCTCGTCGGCTCATCCGCCGTCACCGGCGCGGTGACGGCGGACGCCGCTGCCGCGACGGGGCTCGTTGCCGGAACGCCGGTCATCTGCGGCACGTCGGACACCAATGCCGAGACCTTTTGCGGCGGCATGACCCGTCCCGGCCTCGGGGCGCTGAAGCTTGCCACCGCCGGCACCGTCTCCTCGCTGACGGCGTCCCCGTCCTTCTCGGCCAAGGTGATCCATTATCCGCATCTGGTGCCCGGCCACTGCTACACGATCCTCGGCACCAACTCCTGCGCCTCCGCCCATCGCTGGCTGCGCGACACGCTGTTCGCCGGGCTCGGCTTCGAGGGCATGGACAAGGCCGCGCAGGCCGTTGCACCCGGCAGCGACGGGCTGCTCTTCCACCCCTATCTCAACGGCGAACGCAGCCCCTACTGGGACCCGGACCTGCGGGCTTCCTATGTCGGCCTCGGCTTTGCCCACGGGCCGGGCCACTTCGTGCGCGCGCTCTACGAGGGCATCGCCTACAGCCTGCGCGACTGCCTGGAGGTGCTGCGCGGGCTCGATATGGGCTTTTCGACGGCGCGCCTCGTCGGCGGCGGCACCCGCAGCGAGCTGTGGCAGCAGATCATCGCCGATGTCACCGGCCTGACGATCGAGATCCCCCGCGAGGGCGACGCCTCCTTCGGCGCCGCGCTCATTGCCGGCATGGGCGCCGGCGTGTTTGCCGACACGAAGGCCGCCGCGGCGGTGATCGGGGTGGCGGCGACCCGGCATCCGGATCGCAAGGCGATGCAGCGCTACGAGGAGGTGTTCGCGCTCTACCGCGACACCAAGGAGGCGCTGACGCCCGTCAATCACCGCATCGTCGCAGCCGGCAGGGGAGGAAACTGATGGCCGAAGTGAGCCTGCGCAAGCTGCGCAAGACCTATGGCGGAGTGGTCGCCGTCGAGGGCGTCAGCCTCGACATCGCCCGCGGCGAGCTGATCGTGCTGCTCGGCCCTTCGGGCTGCGGCAAGTCGACGACGCTGCGCATGGTCGCCGGGCTGGAGAGCATTTCCGGCGGCGAATTGTTCATCGGCGAGCGCAACGTGACCCAGCTGGAGCCGAAGGATCGCGACATCGCGATGGTGTTCCAGAACTATGCGCTCTACCCGCACAAGACCATCCGCGCCAATCTCGGCTTCGGCCTGAAGATGCGCGGCATCGATGCCGCCGAAACGGTGCGGCGGGTGGACGAGGTCGCCGAGATGCTGGCGATCACCCATCTGCTCGAGCGCAAGCCGCGCCAGCTTTCCGGCGGCCAGATGCAGCGCGTCGCGCTCGGCCGGGCGCTGGTGCGCGACCCGGCGGTGTTCTTGCTCGACGAGCCGCTGTCCAATCTCGACGCCAAGCTGCGCGTGCGCATGCGCGAGGAGATCGCCCTGCTGCAGAAGCGCATCGGCAAGGCGATGATCTACGTCACCCACGACCAGACCGAGGCGATGACGCTCGCAGACCGCATCGTGATCATGCGCGACGGCCATGTGCAGCAGATCGGCGCGCCGCTGGAGGTCTACGACCGGCCGCAGAACGTCTTCGTCGCCGGCTTCATCGGCTCGCCGGAGATGAACCTCTTCCCGGCCGAGATCACCAGTGGACGCCTGCGCATGGGCCCGTCCGCCGACATGAGCCTGCCGGCCCCGGCCGGCGCGCCCGATGGTCCGGTGACCGCCGGTCTTCGGCCGGAGGCGATGCATGTGGCGCCGGACGGCCTGCCCTTCGCGGTGCGGGCGGTCGAGCAGCTGGGGTCTCAGACCCTGCTGATCGGCTCCATCGGCAATCTGTCGCTGCGCGTCATGGAGGGGCGGCGCGACGACATTCGGGCGGGCGACACGGTGGCGGTCTCCGCCGACCCGTCGGCCATCCACCTGTTCGACCGGGAGACGGAACAGCGGCTGGCGACAACCGCCTCTGCGGCGCCGGCGCACGCGTGAACTGAACCACCGCGGCAAAGCGCGGGGAACCTTGGGAGGAAACCATGAAGGACACTGGAAAGAACTCGGGAAAGAACTCTGGGCCGTCTCGCCTCATCACCCGTCGCCAGACGCTGCAGGGCGCCGGCGTGCTGGGCCTCGGCCTTGCGCTGTCGGGCCTCGCGGCCCCGGCCATCCGGGCGCAGGGGCGCAAGGAAATCCGCTTCCTGAACTGCGAGACGGGCAAGGACACGCTCGCCTTCTTCGACAGGATCGCGAAAGAGTACCAGGAGAAGACCGGCATCGAGGTGCGGGTGGATTCCGTGCCGCTCGGCGAGGCCTTCACCAAGATCACCAACGGCATCCGCAGCGGCACGCCCTATGACGTCGCCAATGTCGGCTTCATCGGCCATGTGCTGCTGCTGGCCGACCAGGACCTGATCGTGCCGCTGAACGAGCTGACCGACCCGTACGAGTGGGGCAACAACATCCTCTTCCCGATGGATGACAAGGTCTACTGGTACCCGTTCGACTACAACCTCTCGGTGATCTACTACCGCAAGGACCTGTACGAGAAGCTGGGTCTGTCGCTGCCCGACACCTGGGACCAGTTCGTCTCCAACTGCCAGGCCACCATCGAGGGCCGGCGCAAGGGCTGCATTTTCCCGATCGGCTCGAACGGCGCTACCAACTGGATGTCGGTCGCCTTCATGTGGGCGGAAGGGGTGAAGCTCTTCGACGACCAGTGGAACGTGACGCTCGATGCCGAAGGCATGAAGTCGAAGGCGGCGGCCTATCTCGACTTCATGGAGAAGCTCTACCCGACCATGCCCCCGGGGGCGATCCAGGCCGACTACGCGACCGTGCTGTCCAACGTCGTCGGCGGCACCGTGGCGCACGGTCCCTATGCCGGCCGCGTGCTGGAAGCGGCGGAGCGCGACAACCCGCAGGTGGCGGAAAACCTCGGCATCATGCCGTACATGGACAGCGCCGGCAAAGCCAAGGCAGTCAGCCACGGCTATGACGGCTGGGTGGTGCTGAAGACCGACAATACCGGCCCGGCCATGGAGTTCATGCGCTGGATGACGACCGACCGCCTGGTCGACTTCCTGCACACCGCGCCGGTGCATTTCCAGCCGGCCCGCCTCGACATCTACGACAATGACCAGTGGCGCTCGAACCCCTTGATCACGAAGTATGCCGACCAGATCGAGACCATGCGCCAGATGGTCACCGACGACGACCTGCTGGTGACCTCGATCGACACGCAGGGCCCGGCCCCGGACATCCGCCCGGGCAAGGTCTTCGAGGGCTTCGTCATGCCGGAGATGCTGCAGGACAAGCTGATCAAGGGCATGTCCTCGACGGAAGCGGTGGAAAAGGCCGCGGCCCGCATGCGCGAGCTGATCAAGTAGGGCGATCCCGACACCGACAGATCCGGAGGCGGCCATACGGGCCGCCTTCGCCTCGACAGGCCCGCAGGCGGTGCGAAACCCCGCCTGCGGGCTCCCCGACCGGACAAAGGGTGCCAAGAATGACCCGCTGGATGTTGCCCGCCTTCCTTGCCGTGGGCGTGCTCGTGACACTGCTGCTGATCGTCGGCCCGGCCCTTTACGCCGTGTCGCTCAGCTTCTTCGACATGCCGTCCCTGACCTCCGATCCGATCTGGGTCGGCCTTGCGAAATACCAGGCGGTGCTGGCGAGCGCGGAGTTCTGGCGCGCGCTGTGGAACGGCATCGTCTATGCGGGCCTTGCCATCGTTCTGCAGGTGGTGCTCGGCATCGGCTTCGCGCTCATCCTGCACCAGCCCTTCCGCGGCCGCGCCCTGGTGCGCGGGCTCGCCTTCCTGCCCTATCTCCTGCCCACCGTGATCGCCGTGCTGACCTTCAAGTGGATGGTCGACGGGTCGCTCGGCATCGTCACAATCCTGATGGACGAGTGGGGCTTGCCGCCGATCTACTGGTTCGAGACCGAGCAGGCGGCGATGATATCGGTGATCCTGGTCTCGGTCTGGCTGTGGACGCCCTTCGTCACCACCACGTTCCTCGCCGGCCTGCAGACCGTTCCGACCCAGCTTTACGAGGCCGCGCGCGTCGACGGCGCCGGGCCGATCCGCCGCTTCTTCCACATCACCCTGCCGATGCTGCGGCCGATCCTGACCGTCATCATCCTGCTGCGCGGGGTGTGGATGTTCAACAAGTTCGACGTGATCTGGCTGACCACCGGCGGCGGCCCCGTCGGGGCGACGGAACACCTGCCGATCCTCTCCTATCGCACTGCCTTCACGCTCTACGACATCGGCACGGGCGCGGCGATCGCCACGATCTCCTTCCTGTTCCTGTCGCTGGCCGTCTTCCTGTATTTCCGCGTGTTCCCGATGGAGGACGACGCATGACACCCGCAATCCGGCGGCCGGCAGCGCGTGTCGGCCTGTATTTCGCCGCCTTCGCCATCGCGCTCTACAGCGCCTTCCCGATCTACTGGATGGTGTCGTCGTCGCTGCGCCCGACGCAGGAGATGCTGCTCAATCCCTCGCTGATCCCCAGCGAGCTGACGCTGCAATACTATTACAGCCTGCTGGCCCAGACCGACTATCCGCGGCAGTTCCTCAACAGCCTGATCGTTGCCGTCGCCACGGTGGCGCTGACCATGGTCCTGTCGGTGATGATCGCCTATGGCGTCACCCGCCAGCGGATCCGCGGCAAGAAGGCGATCATCGCCGGCATGCTCTATGCCTACATGTTCCCGCCCCTGCTGCTGGCGATCCCGCTCTATGCGATGTTCACGAAAGTCGGCCTCAACGACACGCTGTTCTCGCTGGTGATCTCGCACCTGACCATGACCATGCCGCTCGGCGTCTGGTTCCTGTGGGGCTTCTTCAAGGCGATGCCCTTCGAGCTGGAAGAGGCGGCGATGGTCGACGGCTGCACCCGGCTCGGCGCCTTCCTGCGGGTGGTGCTGCCGCTCTCCGTGCCGGGGCTGGTGACGGTGGCGATCTTCGCCTTCCTGCTGTCCTGGACGGACTACACCTTCGCGCTGGTGATGATCGGCTCCGACGTCAACAAGACCGTGCCGCTCGGCCTTGCCTCGATGATCGGTGCGTTCGACCTGCGCTGGGGCGATGTGATGGCCGGCTCGACGCTGATCGCCCTGCCGCTCTTCGTCGCCTTCATCCTGCTCTCCCGCTATTTCGTGCAAGGCCTGACGGCCGGCGCGGTGAAAGGATAATCGAAGATGGCCCTGCGCATTCTCGGCGCGCCCCAGCGCTACGTCCAGGGACCCGGTGCGATCGACACGCTGGCGGAGGAGGTCGCGCGGCTCGGCGGCGGGCCGGTGGCGGTCGTCATCGACCCGGTCGCCCGCGAGCTGCTGGGCGAGCGGATCGCCCGCGCGCTGCCGGATGCCAGGCTGCTCGCCTTCGGCGGCGAGTGCACCGGTGCCGAGATCGAGGCGCGGGCCGCCGAGATCGGCGAGGCGCGGCTCATCCTCGGCATCGGCGGCGGCAAGGCCATCGACACGGCCAAGGGCGCGGCGATCCTGCGGGACCTGCCGGTCGGCATCGTCCCGACGATCGCCTCCAACGACAGCCCGACCAGCCATATCGCCGTCGTCTACACTGCCGACCATGCGGTCGAGGGCGTGCGCCACATGCGGGCCAATCCCTCGCTGGTTCTTGTCGACACGGCGGTGATCGCCTCGGCGCCGCGCCGGTTCCTGGCCGCCGGCATCGGCGACGCCATGTCCAAGCCCTACGAGCTTGCCGGCGCCCTTGCCGGGGCCCGTTTTTCCGGGGGAGGCCTCAACTTCTTCGGCGGCACGCCGACCGAACTGACCAAGGCCATCGTCGGCCGGGCGCGGGAAATCCTGCTCGCCGATGGCGAGGCAGCGATGACGGCGCGCGAGCCGGATGCCGCCTTCGAGCGGGTGGTGGAGGCCTCGATCCTTCTCAGCGGTCTCGCCTTCGAAAGCGGCGGCCTGTCCATCGCCCATTCCATGGTGCGCGGCTTCTCGGTGATGCCGCAGCTCGCCCACCTGCTGCATGGCGAGATGGTTGCGCTCGGCACGCTGACCCAGCTGGCCGCGGGCCAGGGCAGCGCGCAGGAGATCGCCGAGCTTGCCGGCTTCTTCCGCCGGATCAACCTGCCGGTGTCCTTTGCCGCCTTCGGATTGAGCGAAGAGGCGGACCTCCGGCGGATGGCGGAGGTGTCGCTGACGGCGCCTTACGCGGGCAACTACATGCGCCGGCTGGGGCCGGACGATCTGGTCGAGGCCATGCGCAGCCTCGACCGGATGTGAGGCGAACAGCGCGGCTTCGGGGCAGGATCATGCGCAAGGCGATCGTGACGGGCGGGGGAACCGGGATCGGGCGGGCAACGGCCGAATATCTGGCGCAGCGCGACTGGCAGGTAACGGCGGCCGGGCTGGAGCGCGATGCGGATCTTCCCGCCGACATCGGCTTTGCCGACTGCGACATCACCGATGCAGGCGCGCGGGCCGCGCTGTTTTCGGAGGTGGGAGAGCTGCACGGCCTCGTCAACTGCGCCGGCGTCATCCGCTTCGACGACGAGTGGACCGATGACGGGTTTCGCAAGGTGATGGAGATCAATGTCGGCGGCAGTTTCGCTGTCGCCAATGCCGCCCTGCCGGCGCTGGAACGGGCCGGCGGCGCGGTGGTCAACATCGCCTCCATGTGGAGCTGGTTCGGCAATTCGGCCGCGCCCGCCTATTCGGCGAGCAAGGGCGCGGTGTCCTCCATGACCCGCTCGCTGGCCGTCGCCTGGGGCGGGCGCGGGGTTCGCGTCAACGCGGTCGCGCCGGGCTGGGTCGATACCAGGCTCTCGGCCCGGGCCAAGGCCGATCCGGTGCGCGGCCCGCGCATTGCCGCGCGCATTCCGCTCGCGCGCTGGGCGGACCCGGCCGAGATCGCGGCGGTGATCGCCTTCCTGCTGTCGCCGGAGGCGTCCTATGTGCACGGCGCCATCATTCCGGTTGATGGCGGCTATCTCGCCGCCTGACGCCCGTGCCCGGTCGGAAGGTCAGAAGATCAGCATGAGGATGCCGATCACGACCACGAGGCCGACGAGAAAGATGAAGCCGACGGTTCCGCCAATGAACTTGAGCATGGTGCCTCTCTGTGGCTGGTGTCACGGGTGTTGCCATGTCAACGCGCCAGGGGCCGGATCGTTTCGAAGAAATCCGGCATGGTTCGCCGCTCGCATCAGTGGGCGCTGAAGCCTGAGTTCAATCGCCGGATGTGGACGGGGCTGGAAACCCGGCCAGGGATTGCCGATACTGACCCGGTGCCCAAGGGACGCCGGAACCGCGCATGGACCTTTTCTCGCCGCTTGCCGCCATCGTTGCCGTCAATCTCGCCGCCTGGATCACGCCGGGCCCGAACATGCTTGCGGTGATCGCCGCCTCGCTTGCCGGTGGCCGCGTCCAGGGCATCGCCACCGGTACCGGGCTGGCGGCCGCGGCCACGCTCTGGGCGCTGGCGGCGGTTCTCGGCGTTGCGACGATGTTCGAGCTGTTCCCGCAGGTCGCGGTCGCGCTGAAGCTGGCAGGGGCTGCCTACCTGGTCTGGCTCGGGGCGAGGTCGTTGCGGACCGCCCTCCGGCAGGGCGCGAGCATGGAGACCGCCCGCCTTCCCTCTTCGTCCCTTCTCCGTGCCTTCCGCACCGGCTTTCTCGTCAGCATGACCAATCCGAAGGCGGCGCTGTTCTTCGGCTCGGTGATGACGGCCTTCGTTCCCGTGGCCGCGCCGGGCTGGTTCCTGGTCGCCGTCGTCGCGCTGTGCGGGGTGCTCGCCGTCCTTCTGCACGCGATCACGGCGACGGTCTTTTCCACGGGTGTGGCGCTGCGTGCCTTCGCGCGCGGCAGGCGCTGGATTTCCGGCCTGTTCGGCATCGCCTTCCTTGCCATGGGCGCGATGGTGGCGCATGCGGCGCTGCGCCGGGGCTGAACAGGGCCGCGCTTGCCGCCGGGGGCCAAAGCGGCGATAAGCGGCGTCTTGCCGTCACGCCGCACCGGAAAGGGCCGCTCATGTCCGTGTTTTTCGAGGAACTGGACTATCGCCCGACGGCGATTGGGGCGGTGTCCCTGCGCCGCCGCCGCGACATGCGGCTGGGCGGCGACGTCTACGAGATCAAGCTCGGCGACGAGTTCCTGATGTCGAGCTTCTTCACCGTCTCGGAGATTGCGCTCGCACGGCTCGGCCTCGATGCGGTGTCCGGTGCGCGCCCGGACGTGGTGGTCGGCGGGCTGGGCCTCGGCTACACGGCAAGGACCGTGCTGGAGCGGCCGGAGACGGGCTCGCTCGTCGTCGTCGAGATGCTCGAGCCGGTGATCGACTGGCATCGCGACGGCTTGCTGCCGCTTGGAGCCGGGATCGTCGCCGATCCGCGCTGCCGTCTGGTGCAGGGCGACTTCTTTGCCATGGCCGCCGGCGAGGCGGGTTTCGATCCGCAAGCCCCGGGGCGGCGATTCGACGCGATCCTGCTCGACATCGACCATTCTCCGGAGGCGCTGCTCGACGCGCGCAGCACCAGCTTCTATCGCCCGGAAGGTCTTGAGGCGATGGCACGCTGGCTGAAGCCGGGAGGCATTTTCGGCCTGTGGTCCAACGAGGCGCCCGACGCCGCCTTCACCGCGCGGCTTGCCTCGGTCTTCGCCGAGGCCTGGGCGGAACCCGTCACCTTCGCCAACCCCTTGCAGGACGAGCCGTTCACCCAGACGGTCTATCTCGCCCGGGTCTAGTCGGGCAGCGGGAGATCGGGCAGCGGGAGACGGCGCAGCGGGGCGCCGGAAGGTGGCTGACGCGACGTCGGGGGGTGAGGGGGCTGGTGGTCCGGGGCAGCCTGAATTGATTCACGTTTTTGAATCAATGCGATGGCCGAAAACCGCCTGACAGCCTGCAGACTCATGTTGCGTTTGTTCTTATTTTGTTCTTTCATTCGGGCATGCAATACACGTTGCCGCTCGTTGCCGATACCCGCCTTGCGCGGGTCCACGGACTGTTGCTTGCCCGGTTCGGTCCGGTGCCGGAGTGCTACCGGCTCGACCCGGTGAGCCAGCTCGTCTTCGCGATGCTGAGCGGCCGGACACGGGATGCGGTCGCCATGGAGGTCTTTGCAGCACTGGCCCGCCGGATGGGCGCATGGGAGCGGCTGGCGGAAACGGCGGCGAGCGAGCTGCAAGGCATCATCGCCGGGGTGACCTTCGCCGAGCGCAAGGCGCGGCAGATCCCGGCGGCCTTGCGCGAGATCGCGGCCCGGCGCGGACGGCTGGAGCTGGAGTTCCTGGCCCGGTGGCCGGTGGAGGAGGGGCGGGTCTGGCTGGAAGGCCTGACCGGGGTCGGCCCCAAGACCAGCATGGCGGTGCTCGGCCTCAGCACGCTGAACCGCCGGGTGCTGATGGTCGACACCGCTCACAACCGGGTCGCCTGCCGGCTGGGCCTCGTGCCGGCGCGGGCCGATATTGCCCGCGCCACGCGGCTGCTCAATCGCCAGCTGCCTGCCGCATGGACTGCCAATGATACGGAAACCCACCATTTCCTGATGCAGGGGCTGGGCCGCAGCCATTGCGTCTACAGGGAGCCGCTTTGCCCGGATTGCCCGTTGTGCCGTCTCTGCCGGTCGGTGCCGGAGGGGCGGGCATGAGGACCGGCGAGACGCTGGCGGCGCTGCGCGCCCGCATCAAGGCGGGCGGACTGGACGAGGCCCCGGCCTGGCCGGCGGTCGAACTGGAGGGGGAGGCGGGACCGCAAGGCACGGTGCTGCCCGGCGGGCTGGCGAGCGGGGCGCTGCATGAGCTGCAGCCGGCGACGCCGGCCGATATCGGGGCGGCGACCGGGTTTGCCCTGGGGCTGGCCTCGCGATTGCTGGCGCGCCGTCCCGGCCCGCTCCTGTGGGGGCTGCCGTCGACGCGGGGCTGGCGGGAAGGGCAGCTTTATCCGGTCGGGCTTGGCGCCTTCGGCATCGATCCGGACCGGGTGATCCAGGTCGAGGTGAGGAAGACCGCCGACCTCCTGTGGAGCCTGGAGGAGGCGCTGGACCATCCCTCGCTCGCCGTCGTCGTCGGCCTGCTGCCCGAAGGCGACCGGCTCTACGACTTTACGGCAAGCCGAAGGCTGGCGATGCGCGCCGCCCGCCACGGGGCGACGGTGCTGCTGCTGGGGGCGGCACCGGTCTTCGACATGGCAACGGCCGCCTCTACCCGCTGGTCGCTGGCGGCGCTGGCCAGTCGGCCCGTGCCCCATACCGGTCATGCGGTGCCGGGCCTCGGCCCGCCGCGCTGGCAGGCCCGGCTGGTGAAATCGCGCAAGGGTCTCCTGGATGCCTGGGATCTCGAGTGGAACCATGAAACGCTGTCTTTCCGTCTGGCTGCCCCGCTGGCCGACAGAGCGCCGCTCCGCCGGTCCGGCCGGCTCTCGCGGCGGCCGACTGCCGCCTGACGAGGCCGGACCTCTCGTGCTCTCCGTGCTGGAGCAGAACGGGGCAAGGGTCAGCGCGGTCAACGCGCCCGCCGCTGCGCTCGGCCTTGTGCCGGGCATGCCGCTGGCGGATGCGCGGGCGATCCATCCCGCCCTCGGCGTCGCGCCGGCGGACCCGGACGGCGATGCGCAAGGGCTGCGCCGGCTCGCCCTGTGGTGCCAGCGCTACAGCCCGCTCACCCGCATCGATGCGCCGGACGGGGTGTCCATCGACATTGCCGGCTGCGCCCATCTGTTCGGCGGCGAAGAGGCGCTGATGGCGGATCTCGCCGACCGGCTGCACGGCTTCGGGCTGACCGCCAGGCTTGCCCTCGCGCCGACGCTCGGGGCCGCCTGGGCGCTCTCCCGCTATGGCACGCCGATGGTGCAGGTGGCGCCCGGCGAGGTAGGCGAGGTTCTGGCACCGCTGCCCGTTGCGGCCCTGCGCATCGAGGCGGAGACGGCGCGCGCGCTGACGCGGCTCGGTCTCGACCGGATCGGCCTTCTCGTCGGCAAGCCGCGCGCGCCGCTCGCCGGCCGCTTCGGCCCGCTCCTGGTCCTGCGGCTCGACCAGGCCTTGGGGCGCGAGGGCGAGCGGTTCGATCCCGTCGAGGCCGCGCCCGTCTACCGGATCGCTCGCAACTTCGCCGAGCCGGTCGTCACGCTGGAGGCCATCGGCGAGGTGGCCGCGCGGCTGACCGGAGAGCTTGCCGGGATGCTGCAGGGCCTCGGCAAGGCGGCGCGGCGGCTGGAACTGGCGCTCTATCGCGTCGACGGCTGGCGCGAGGCGCTGGAGCTGCGCATCACCCGGCCGAGCAACGATGCCGCGCATCTTTTGCGCCTGCTCGGCGAGCGGCTCGACCGGCTGCGCGACCATGCCGGCTTCGGCTTCGAGGCAGCCGTGCTCTCCGCCTTCGAGGTGGAGCGCACTGAGGCGGTGCAGGCGGCGCTGTCGGGGCGCGAGCACAGCCCTCCGCCGATGGACGATCTCGACCGGCTGCTCGACCGGCTGGTCAACCGCTTCGGGCCCGAGCGGGTCTCCCGCTTCGCGCCGCGCGAGAGCCATGTGCCGGAGCGTTCCTGCCATCCGGTTTCCGCGCTTGTGCAAGTGGCCCGCCACGACTGGGCCGCCCATGGCCAGGCCCTGCACGGCGGTGTCACGCTGGCCCGCCCGCCGCTGCTGTTCGCCCGGCCTGAGCCGGTGGAGGTGCTGGTGGAGATGCCGGACAAACCGCCGGCGCGCTTCGAGTGGCGGCGCACCGCGCACCGGATCGTGCGGGCGGAAGGGCCGGAGCGGATCGCGCCGGAATGGTGGGCCGGCGGCGAGGCCAACCGGCTGACCCGCGACTATTACCGCGTCGAGGACACGGAAGGGCGACGCTTCTGGCTGTTCCGCGAAGGTCTCTACGACCGATCCGGCGACACGGTGCGCTGGTTCGTGCATGGGCTGTTCGCATGACGGCGGCCTTCGCGGAACTGGTGGCGACCAGCAATTTCAGCTTCCTGCGTGGTGCCTCGCATGCGGCGGAGCTGGTGGAGACGGCAGCCCGGCTGGGGCTCGCCGCCATCGGCATCGCCGACCGCAACACGCTGGCCGGCGTCGTGCGGGCGCATGTGGCCGCGCGCGAGCACGGCGTACGCCTGATCGTCGGGGCGCGGCTGGTGCTGCGCGACGGGTTCCAGCTGGTCGTCCATCCGCAGGACCGGGAGGCCTATGGCCGGCTGAGCCGCCTGCTCACCCTCGGCAACCGGCGAGCGCCGAAGGGGGAATGTCATCTCGATTTCGCCGATCTCGGCGGGCTCGGGGAGGGGCAGCAGCTGATCGTCCTGCCGCCGCGCTGGCCCGGTGCCGCCTTTGCCGCCCGCCTTGAGGAACTGGGGCGCGGTTTCCCCGGCGCCGTCTCGCTGGCCCTGTCGCCCGCCCATCGCGGCGACGACCGGACCCGCTTCGACCGCCTGGCCGGTCTGGCCGAGACCTGTCGCACGCCGCTGGTCGCCACCAACGACGTGCTCTATCACGTGCCCGAGCGCCGCCCCTTGCAGGACGTGCTCACCTGTATCCGCGAGCACGTCACCATCGATGCGGCGGGTTTTCTGCTCGAGCCGAATGCGGAGCGGCACCTGAAGCCGCCGCAGGAAATGGCGCGGCTCCTGTCCGGCTATGAACAGGCGCTGCAGCGCAGCCTGGAGATCGCCGCGCGCTGCCGGTTTAACCTCGACGAACTGAAGCCGCATTATCCGGACGAGCCGGCGGGCGAGAGCGCGACGCCGCAGGAGGAGCTGGAGCGGCTGGCCTGGCTGGGCGCCGACAACCGGTTTCCGCAAGGCATCCCGGGCGATGTACATGCGAATATCGCGCGCGAGCTGCGGCTGATCGGCGAGCTCGGCTACGCCTCCTATTTTCTCACCGTCTACGACATTGTCCGCTTCGCCCGCAGCCAGGATCCGCCGATCCTGTGCCAGGGGCGCGGGTCCTCGGCCAATTCCGTCGTCTGCTATTGCCTCGGCATCACCTCGGTCAATCCGACCGAGATCGACCTGTTGTTCGAGCGCTTCGTGTCGGCGGCGCGGGGCGAGCCGCCGGACATCGACGTCGATTTCGAGCACGAGCGGCGCGAGGAAGTGATCCAGTACATATATGCGCGCTATGGCCGCGAACGCGCCGGCCTTGCCGCCACGGTGATCCGCTACCGCGCCCGCAGCGCCGTCAACGACGTCGGCAAGGCGATGGGCCTGTCGACCGACGTGGTCGGCGCCATGTCCGGCCTGATCTGGGGCTGGTCGGGGAACGCGCCGGCGGAAGGCGAGATCCGCCAGGCCGGGCTCGATGCGCGCGATCCCCGCCTGACGCAGACGGTCCGCCTCGTCCGCCAGCTGATCGACTTCCCGCGGCACCTGTCGCAGCATGTCGGCGGTTTCGTCATCACCCGCGAGCGCCTCGACGAGGTGGTCCCCATCGCCAATGCGGCGATGGAAGACCGCACCGTGGTGGAATGGGACAAGGACGATCTCGACGCGCTCGGCATCCTCAAGGTCGACGTGCTGGCGCTCGGCATGCTGACCTGCCTGCGCAAATGCTTCGATCTGCTGCGCGGCCATTACGGGCGCGATATGGGGCTGGCCAGGGTGCCGCGCGACGATCCGGCGACCTATGCGATGATCCAGAAGGCCGACACGGTCGGCGTCTTCCAGATCGAAAGCCGGGCGCAGATGTCGATGCTGCCGCGCCTCAGGCCTGCAAACTTCTACGATCTCGTCATCCAGATCGCCATCGTCCGGCCCGGCCCGATCCAGGGCAACATGGTCAATCCCTACCTGCAGCGGCGCAAGCACCCGGAGCTGGTCGCCTATCCCTCGCCCGAGCTCGAAACCGTGCTGAAGAAGACGCTGGGCGTGCCGCTGTTCCAGGAACAGGCGATGAAGATCGCCATCGTCGGGGCCGGGTTTTCGCCGGACGATGCCGACCGGCTGCGCCGGGCGATGGCCTCCTTCCGCAACATCGGCACGATCGAGCAGTTCCGCGAGAAGTTCATCGCTGGGATGATCGCGAACAGGTACCAGCCCGATTTCGCCGACCGCTGCTTCGAGCAGATCAAGGGCTTCAGCGATTACGGGTTTCCCGAAAGCCATTCGGCAAGCTTCGCCCTGCTCGCCTATGCCTCGTCCTGGCTCAAGTGCCATTATCCGGAGGTCTTCGCCTGCGCGCTGCTGAACTCGCAGCCGATGGGTTTTTATTCCTCTGCCTCCATCGTGCGGGACCTGCGCGCCCATGGCGGGCGCGTGCTGCCGGTCGATGTCAACCACAGCGACTGGGACCACACGCTGGAGGCCGATGAGCCTCCCGCTCGCAAGAAAGGGAGCGAGGGCGGCAGTGCCTTCGCCCTGCGGCTCGGCCTGCGCCAGGTCGACGGCTTGAGCGAGGAGGCGGGAGAGGCGCTGGTTGCCGCCCGCGGCATGGGCTTTGCGGATCTGGCCGACCTGCATGGCCGGGCCGGCCTCGACAGCCGGGCGCTGGTGGCGCTCGCCAATGCGGATGCCTTCCGCTCGTTCGGCCTCGACCGGCGGCAGGCCTTGTGGGAAATCAAGGGACTGGCCGGCCGGCTCGGGCGCGCGGGCCGTCAGGACGACCTGCCGCTGTTCGGCGGCCGAAAGGGGCTGGCCTCGCTTGCCGCGAGGGAAGAGCAGGTGGAACTGCCGCGCATGCGCCCGGGCGAGCATGTGGTGGAGGACTACGCAAGCCTGCACCTGTCGCTGAAGGCGCATCCCTTCATCTTCCTGCGCGGACGGCTCGATGCCCGCCGCAGCTTGCGCGCGTCCGATCTCGAGACGCAGGGCAACGGCCGGTTCGTGCGGGTCGCCGGCCTCGTGCTGGTGCGCCAGCGCCCGCAGACGGCCAAGAGCGTCACCTTCCTGACGCTGGAGGACGAGACGGGCATCGCCAATATCGTGGTTTGGAGCCGGATCTTCGAGCGCAGCCGCCGCATCGTCATGGGCGCGCGTGCCGTCCTGGTGGATGGCGCGATCCAGAAGGAGGACGGCGTCATCCATGTGGTGGCGCGGCAGCTCACAGACATCACGCCGGAGCTGATGGCCTCGCTGTCGAAGGACGCGCCGTCGCAGGAGGGGCCGAAGCTTTCGGGAGCGAGCCTGTGGCGGCACCCGCGCGACACGAGGGTGCTGCCGAAGGGGAGGAACTTTCACTGAGAACGGAGGCGTTCTGGCCGCCGGCTCAGGCGGCTGCGCGCCGGAGCGTGTAATGCGCGATGCCGTGCTCGCCCGCAGTGACAGTCACGCTGCCGAGGCCGCAGGCCGGAAGATCGAGCCCCTGCAGCAGGTTTTCGCCCTTGCCCATCACCACGGGCGCGACCGCAAGATGCATCTCGTCGATGAGGCCGGCCTCAAGATACTGGCGCAAGGTCGAGACGCCGCCGCCGACCCGCACGTCGCGGCCGCCGGCCGCAGCCCTTGCACGCTCCAGCGCCGCAGGGATGCCGTCGGTGACGAAATGGAACACCGTCCCGCCCTCCATCTCGAAGCTGGCGCGCGGGTGGCGGGTCAGGACGAAAACGTCGCAGTGAAAGGGCGGAGTAGTGCCCCACCACCCTTTCCAGCTGTCGTCCGGCCAGGGGCCGCGCACGGGTCCGAACATGTTCCGTCCGATGATCCAGGCGCCGACAGTCTCGAAGCTGCGGGCGACGAAATCCTCGTTGATGCCCGTCCGGCCGCCGCCTTCGCCCAGCACCCGTCGACGGAAGCTCGGTGTGTCGAACATCCACTGGTGCAGGCCTTCGGCGCCGACGCCGACTGGGGCCTCCGGTCCCTGGTCGGGGCCGGCGCCGTAGCCGTCGAGCGACAGGGTGAAGCAGTTGACGCGAACTTTCGGCATGGCGCCCTCTAAACTGATTGCAAATTGAAACTGGTTGTTTTGTCGCATGACCGATCCTACTTTGCAACCGGTTTTGGTGAGGGATGCATGCAAGGAATCGAGCGACGGTCGGGCTGCCCGATCAATCTGGCGATGGAAGTGCTGGGGGACCGCTGGAGCCTGGTCGTCATCCGCGACATGATGTTCGGCAATCGCCGGCATTTCCGCGAGCTGCTGGCCCGTTCGGAAGAAGGCATCGCCTCCAACATCCTGGCCGCCCGGCTGAAGCGGCTGGTTGCACTCGGTCTCATCACGAAGCGGGAGGATCCGAGCCACAGCCAGAAGGCGATCTACAGCTTGGCCGAACCGGCGATTCAGCTGGTGCCGGTGCTGGCGGTGCTCGGCGCCTGGGGGTGCAGGCACCTGCCGGTCAGCGAGGAGCTGTCGATCCGCGCGCAGCTGCTGGAAGAGGGCCGCGAGCCAATGTGGAACGCCTTCATGGACGACCTGCGCCGTCTGCATGTGAACGATCCCGTCGCCGGTGCGAACGGGGCCATCGTCTCGCCGGTTCTGGTCGCGCTCACCAAGGCCTTTGACGCCGTGCGGGCGCGAACGGCGCCTGCCGGATAGGCTCCTCTCGGGTGCCATCCGTGGGGCTATCCTTGGGCGCCTCGCCGTGGCCCTACCCTCTGCCTGCGATTCCCTCAAGATGTCGGCCGGGCCGATTGCCGGGGCACGAGCCCCTGCAGGAAGGCTGCATATCCGCCTTCGCTCTGCTGCGGGCGGCGGGTCGAACATTTAGCCGGATCTCCTGTCTTTGGCGTTCTTGACAACGTTATCATTCAGATGATAGTGCCGATGATAACGTTGTCATGAAGGCTGAAATCGCCGCTGAAATGAAGGGCGGTGCAGCGTTCAGCCAGGGCTGCAGGCGACAACCGGATCTGGGAGATGCGGCGAAAGCCGTGCGAGGGATGGAATGATGCGGGAAGACGGGATCCAAACAGCAAGCGCTGAACAGGGCGTCGGCAGTCCGGACCTCGGCCTGTCGCCGGAGCGCGGAGAGCTCGCCCTGCCGGTCCTCACCATGGACGAGGCGGCTTTCGACGCGAATGTCGAGGCGATGTTCGATTATGTTGCCAAGGCCGGCGTCTCCATCGCCCCGCATGCCAAGACGCCGATGTCCCCCGAATTGTCGCGGCGCCTGCTGGATCGCGGTGCCTGGGGCCTTTCCGTCGCCAACCTGCAGCAGGCACGCGTCTTCCTCGAGAATGGCGCCCGCCGCCTGCTCGTCGCCAACCAGATCGGCGGCCGCCGCTCGGCCGAGCGGTTCGCCGCGCTCCTGCAGCGCTTTCCCGACGCGGTGCTCGTCTTCTTCGCCGATTCGCCCGAGAGCCTGGAGACGGTCGATCATGTCGGCTGCACCGCCGGCCGAACCGTGCCGGTGTTGGTGGAAGTGGGGGCGGGCCGCGCCGGCGCGCGCAGTCTCGACGCCGCTTGCGCCGTGATCGAGGCCGCATCCCGCCTGTCCCATGTCGAGCTTGCCGGCGTCGCCGCCTATGAGGGGGCTGCCGCAACCGCCGATCCGCAGGAGACGGTCAAGGCGATTTCCGCGCTCAATGCGCTGGCCGGCGAGGTGCATGCCCTGCTGCGTTCCGCCGCGCCGGACCGCCCTCTGATCCTCAGCGCCGGCGGGTCCTCCTTCTTCGATCTCGTCGTCGGCGATCTCAAGCCGCTGGCGAGCCGGGACGGCAACACGGAACTGGTGCTGCGCAGCGGTGCGATCTTCTTTCACGATCACGGTGTCTACGAGCGCTCGCTCGGCGCGATGGATGCGCGCGGCGGCTTTGCGGCGGTGACGGGTGTTGCCGCGCGCGATGCCTTCCGCCCGGCGCTGACCGTCTGGGCCGAGGTGCTGTCGCGGCCCGAGCCGGGGCTCGCGATCTGCGGCATGGGCATGCGCGACGTCTCCTACGACCAGGATCTGCCGGTACCGCTTGCGGCCTGGCGCGATGGCGTGCAAACAGCAAACCGCGATGCCCTGGGCAAGGTGGTGAAGCTCAACGACCAGCACGCCTTCCTGAGGCTGCCGGAGGGCAGCGATCTGGGCGTCGGCGACATCGTCGCCTTCGGCATCTCGCACCCCTGCACCTGTCTCGACCGCTGGCGCGTGATCCTCGGGCGCGGCGCGGACGGGCGCATCGCCGCCGCCTATCCCACCCACTTCAGCTAAGTCGCCGGAAGGCTCATGGTTCAGCTCAACTTCAACCAGCTCTGGCGCTATCAGGACGAGTTCCTGCACGGCGTGTCGCTGACCCTGCTGCTCACCCTCGTGGCGACGGTGGCGGGTCTGGCGATCGGCCTTGTCTGCGCCTCCGCCGCCGGCAGCCGCTTCGCCGCGCTGCGGCTGCTCGTGCGCAGCTATGTCGAGGTGATCCGCAACACCCCGGCGCTGATCCAGCTGTTCCTGATCTTCTTCGTGCTGCCCTATGCGGGTCTGCGCCTGCCGCCGGTCTATGCCGCGGCCACGGCGCTTTCCATCTATATGGGCGCCTATGCGACGGAGATCATCCGCGGCGGTCTCGCCTCGATCCCGCGCAGCCAGATCGAGGCCGGCCAGTGCCTCGGGCTGACCCGCTGGCAGGTGTTCCGCCACGTGATCCTGCCGCCGGCGCTGCGCAACATCTATCCCTCGATCACCAGCCAGATCGTCCTGCTGCTGCTCGGCACCTCGCTCGCCTCGCAGGTCTCCGCGTCGGAACTGTTCCACGCCGCCGCCTTCGTCGAGAGCCGCACGTTCCGCAGCTTCGAGGTCTATGCGGTCGTCTGCGCGATCTACTTCACCCTGGTCCTGGCATTCCGGCTGGCCTTCGCGGGCGTCGGCCGGATCGCCTTCCGCTGGCCGACCGGTCGATAGGAGGCGAGACGATGCGCGGTTTCACGATCTCCGACTTCCTCACCATGCTTGCCGCTGTGCAGTGGACGGCGACGCTGGTGGTCCTGGCGCTGGCTTTCGGCGCGCCGCTGGCGCTGCTGCTCGCCCGCATGTGTACGGGCCGCAGCCTCATCGCGCGGCTCGTCGCCACCGGCATCCTGCAGCTCGTGCAGGGCGTGCCGGTGCTCGGCCTGCTGATGTTCTTCTACTTCGGCATGCCGGTCTTCCTCGGCATCAAGGTCCCGGCGCTGGTCTCGGTAGGCGCGGCCTTCACCATCTTCACCGCGGCCTTTCTCGGCGAGATCTGGCGCGGCGGCATCCAGGCGGTGCATGTGGCGCAAGGCGAGGCCGCAGCCTGCCTCGGCCTGACCCGCTGGCAGACCTTCCGCTATGTGATCGCGCCGCAGGCGTTCCGCATTGCGCTGCCGGCGACGGTCGGCTTCCTGGTCCAGCTCATCAAGAACACGTCGCTCGCCTCGGTGGTCGGCTTCGTCGAGCTGGCCCGTGCCGGGCAGCTCGCCAGCGCGGCGACGTTCCAGCCGCTTCTTTCCTATGCCTGCGTGGCGGCGATCTACTTCGCCCTGTGCTTCCCGCTCACGCTCTGGTCCCGTTCCCTGGAGGACAAGCTCAATGGCGCTCGTTGAGATCAGCAACGTCCACAAGTCCTTCGGCGAGGTGGAGGTCCTGCGCGGCATCGACCTGACCGTCGAGAAGGGCGAGATCGTCACCATCATCGGTCGCAGCGGCTCCGGCAAGTCGACGCTTCTGCGCTGCATCAACGGTCTGGAGCAGATCAACGGCGGCGAGATCAAGGTGGCCGGAGAAGTGGTCCATTCCCGCTCCACCGACCTTCGCAAGCTGCGCGAGCATGTCGGCATCGTCTTCCAGCAGTTCAATCTGTTTCCGCACATGACGGTGGAGCGCAACATCACCCTGGCGCCGGTGCTGACCGGAAAGATCGCCAAGGGCGATGCGGCGCGCGAGCTGGCGCGCAAGGTCCTCGCTCAGGTCGGGCTGGAGGAGAAGATCGACGCCTATCCCGGCCAGCTCTCCGGCGGCCAGCAGCAGCGCGTGGCCATCGCCCGTTGCCTGGCCATGTCGCCCTACCTGATGCTGTTCGACGAGGTCACCTCGGCGCTCGACCCGGAGCTGGTCGGCGAAGTGCTGAAGGTGATGGAAGACCTCGCCACCCAGGGCATGACGATGATCCTCGTCACCCACGAGATGAACTTCGCGCGCAACGTCGCCTCGAAGCTCGTCTTCATGCATGCGGGCATGGTCCATGAAGAAGGCCGGCCCGCAGATCTCTTCGCCAATCCCGCAACGCCGGAACTGGCGAATTTCATAAGCTCGGTCCGCTGACGGCCGGCTTCTTCCAAAGGAAAGGGGAACCCCGATGAATTTCTTCAGGACGGCTCTTGCGGCGGCAGCCATCGCTGCCGTCTCGCTCACCTCCGGCTCGGCCTTCGCCGACAAGCTGCAGGACATCCTCAACGCCGGCAAGGTGCGCATCGGCGTGCTCGCCGACTCCGCCCCCTGGGGCTTCCGCGACGGCGAGGGCAAGCTCACCGGCTTCGACGTGGAACTGGCCAATATCGTTGCCGCTGATCTCGGCGTTGATCTGGAGATCGTCGAGGTGACGGGCGCGGCCCGCCTGCCGAGCCTCCTGTCCGACCAGATCGACGTGCTCGTCGCCGCCGCCGGCGCCACCCCTGAGCGCGCGCAGCAGGTGATGTTCACCTCGCCCTATGTCGCCGTGCAGCTCGGCGTCTACGGCAAGGCCGGCACCCCCGCCTATTCGACGCCCGCCGAGCTTTCCGGCAAGTCGATCGCGGTTGCCCGCGGCACCACGCTCGACGTCTGGCTGACCGACAACGTGCCGGATGCCAACCTCGTCCGCTTCGAGGACGCAGCCAGCGCGCTTGCCGCCTTCTTCGCCGGCCAGACCGAGTACTTCGCCGAGAACAGCGCCATCGCGCTCAACGCGTCCGGCTCTGCCGATGTGGAGCTGAAGTACCTGATCCGCCAGTCGCCGGCCCACGCCGCCGTCCGCCACGGCGAGCACAACCTGCTGCAGTGGCTGAACACGGACCTGTTCTTCAACCGCCTGAACGGCAAGCTCGAGGCTCTGCAGGTCAAGTGGTTCAAGGAAGCGACGCCGCTTCCCAACATGTGAGTTCCTCCCGGACGGGCGGGATCGCGTCCCCAGTGGCGTGGTCTCGTCCGTCCGGGCGTTCCAGCGTTTTCGACAGTCACGGAGTAAAGTCGATGATCAAGCGTTTCCAGGTTGGCCCGCGCATGTCCCAGGCCGTCGTCTCGGGCGGGCATGTCCATATCGCCGGCCAGGTGGCCGACAACCGCAAGGGCAGCCTTCAGGAGCAGACCCGCGAGGTCCTGGCCAAGATCGACGCGCTTCTGGCCGAGGCCGGCAGCGACCGCTCGCGCCTCGTCGCGGTGACCGTCCTGCTGCCGCATATCATCGACTTCGATGCGATGAACGCCGTCTACGACGCCTGGATCGATCCGGCCAATCCGCCGGCACGGGCCTGCTACGAGGCGCGTCTCGCCGATCCGGACCTTCGCGTCGAGATGACCGCGATCGCCGCCCTTTGATCCTTCCCTCCCAGGCCGGGCGACCATGCACACTGGCGTTTTCCACGATCTCGACCTGACGGCGCAGGGCCGGCGGATTGCCCGCCTGTCCGTGCCGTTCTCGATCGACCGCTCGCCCTACTTCCAGGCGAAGATCCCCGTCGTCCGCCTTCGCAACGGCGAGGGACCGCGCATCCTTCTGATGGCCGGCAACCACGGCGATGAGTACGAAGGCGAGATCCTGCTGGCGCGGCTGGCGCGCGAGCTGGCGCCCGAGCGCATGCGCGGCGAGGTCACCATCATTCCTTTCGCCAATGCACCCGCCGTCATGGCGGCGCGGCGGCGCTCGCCGCTCGACGAGGGCAATCTCAACCGCTCCTTTCCGGGCGACCCGCAGGGCACGCCGACGGCCCGCATTGCGCATTTTCTCGAGCACGAGCTGTTCCCCGTCCACGACGTGGTCTTCGACCTGCATTCGGGCGGCACCTCGATGGAGCACCTGCACTGCGCGCTGATCGAGCGCCAGGGACCGCCGGAACGCTTCGCTGCCGCCATGCGGCTGATGCGGGCGACCGGGCTCCCCTACGGCTTCGTCGCGGAGAACGGCGCGGCGGCGCCCACGTCGATGGCGGCGGCCGCGCGGGCAGGGGCCATCGGCCTCAGCGGCGAGTTCGGCGGCGGCGGCACGGTGACGGCCGAGTCCATGCAGGCGACGGCCTGCGCCATCGACAACGTGCTGATCGAGCTGGGCGTCATCGATGCTCCGCTGCTGTCCCGTAAGCCCTTGGCGCGCAAGGAAATGACCGTGCTGGCCCTTGAAAGCCACGCACAGGCGATCTATGCGGTTCGGCGGGGCTGGTTCGAACCTGCGGTGGCGCTCGGAGACAGGGTCGAGGCCGGCGATCTGGCCGGCTGGTACCATGATTTCGAACGGCTCGACCTGCCGGAGGAGGAGCTGCGCTTCGCTCGGCCGGGCATCGTGCTGTCGCGGCGATTGCATTGCGACAGCCAGGCCGGCGATTGTCTCGTGCAGGCGGCGCGTCCCCTGCGGGAGGACGAAGTGACCTGAAGCGCGGGAGAGCGGGGCAGCATGGCGAAAGCGACCGATCTGACGGCACATACCCATGATGCCGTTCTGCGCCTTTCGCCCGACAGGCCGGAGGGCGTTGCCGCCCGCCCGGCCCGCCCGCCGCGCATCGAGGACGTCGCCCGAAAGGCCGGCGTCTCGCCGATCACGGTTTCCCGCGCCCTGCGCACGCCCGACATGGTCTCGCCGAAGACCCGCGACCGCATCCTGCAGGTGGTCGAGGCGACCGGCTACTGGTCCAACCCGCATGCCTCGGCGCTGCGTTCGGGCCGCTCCAGCATCGTCGCGGCCTTCGTGTCCAACCTGCTCAGCCAGCAATATAGCCAGGCGGTGCGCGCCTGCGCCCGGGTGGTGGAGCAGCACGGCTATCAGCTGATGGTCGGGCAGACGTCCTACTCTTATTCGCGCGAACTGAGCGCCATCCAGTCGCTGCGCTCGCTGCGGCCTGCCGCGGTCTTCTTCACCGGTGTCATCGAGCTGGAGGAAAACCGCGACCTGCTGCGCGAGCTCGATATTCCCATCGTCGAAAGCTGGGCCTATCCGCGCGATCCGCTCGACATGCTGGTCGGCTTTTCCAACACCGATGCCGGCCGGCTGGCGGCAAGCCACCTGGTCGAACGCGGCTACCGGCGGCTCGCCTTCATGGGCCGCAGCGGCGGCCGCGGCGCGCTGCGCCTTTCCGGCTTTGCCGAGCGGGCGGCGGAGCTGGGGGCGGAGATCGTCGAGACGATCCGGGTGGAGCAGGTGGACAGCGTCATCGACGGGCGCCGCGCCTACCGGACCCTGCTGGAGGGCGGGCGCAGCTTCGATGCGATCTTCTGCGCCAACGACCTGCTCGGCCTCGGCGCCCTGCTGGAAGCGCGGCAGCAGGGGCGGCGCATTCCCGACGATCTGGCCCTGCTGACCTTCGGCGACAACGATCTTGCCGGAGAGTTGTCGCCGCGCCTGTCGACCATCTCCTTCGACAGCCATGCCATGGGTACCCGGGCGGGCGAGATGATCGTCGACCGGCTGGATCCGCGCAGCGACGGCACCCTCGCCTCCAGCCTCTGTCTCGACCTGGAGCTCATTCCCGGCGAGACGACCTGACCGGAAGTGAAACCTAAACGGTGAGCGTGCCGTCGCGCAGGCGCACGAAATAGTCGTCCTTGCCGATCTGGCCGCCCTTGAGGATCAGTTCGACCCCCGGCTCCCCGTCGGCGCCATGGGCGTTGCAGACCGGCGAGCCCGGGCTGTCGGAGATCGGATGGCGCAGGGTGAGGGCGTGAATGTCGAGCGCCCCGAGCGCATGGCTCGACGTGTCGCCGCCGGCCACCGCCACGCGGGCAAGGCCGTGGCGCGCGAGCAGCGCGGCCAGCAGCCGGCCGAGCGCCTCGCCCACCGCATCGTCGCCGCCCTGGTTCTGGCCGGAGGCCACCACGCTGGACTGGCCGAGCGCGGTGTAGACGAGCGGACTGCCGCCGGAAGACAGCACACCTTCAGCGCGGGCCAGCACCGTCTCGAACGCCGCCTCGCGCCCCTGGCCGGAGGCAAGAGCGGCATAGTCGATCTCGATCCCGGTAAAGCCGGCGCCGAGCGCCGTGCGGATCTGGCGCTCCGTCGTCGGCGAGCAGCTCCCCGAGACGACCGCCATCCGCTCCTGCGGCACCAAGGGTTCGAACCGCATGGGGCGCACTCCGGCCTCGCTCTGCCGCCACGCCTCCAGCAGCGCGTACTCGATGCCGGAGGAGCCGAAGACCAGCGGTCCGTTTTGCCGGGCGGCGTCTTCGAGAGAGGTGCCGGCGGCGGCCTGCGAGGCCTTGTCGAAGACATCGATCAGCACGATGCGGGCTTCGTCCGGCAGCGCCTGTCCCAGAGCCGGATCGGTCGGGCCGACAAGGGCGGACGGCAGAGAGGTCTGGGCGGCGAGATGCAGCAGCAGGTCGGCTTCGCCCATCGGCGTTGCCGGATGGGACGCCATCACCGGGTGCCGGTCGATGCGGTGCAGCGTGTCGCGCCAGGCGGCGAAGAGATGGCCGGCGAAGGTATAGCGGCGTAGCTGCGGCGCGCCGACCACGAGGGCCAGACGGTGCTGGTCGAAGGCGGCAAGGCCGATTTCCATCGCCCGGCCGATGGAGCCGCGATGGGGCGCGCTGTCGAAGGTCGAGCAGACCTTGTAATGGCAAAAGCGCGCGCCGAGCGACTTCAGCCAGGTGAACACCTGCGGCAGCTCGGCATCCATCCAGTCCGGCGACCGGCTGCGGCTGGTGCCGGCAAGGCCCATGGCGCGGCAACCGGCAAAGCGCGCCAGCAGGGCCTCGCCCGGCTTGCGGGTGAACAGCACGGTCTCGACACCGTTGGAGGTCAGCGCCTCCATCACGTCGGTCGAGCCTGTGAAGTCGTCGCCGTAATAGGAGAGCAGCAGATCGCCGGCCATCATCGCTTGTCCTTGAACAGGGAAAGCGCGGCGGCGAGCTCGGGATGGGTCAGCGCGTGGGTGTCGATGTCGATGCCGGCCATCGCCGCATCCGCCGCCTGACGCAGGCTCGCCACGCCGCCGGCAATGCCATGCGGATGGCCCATGATGCCGCCGCCGGCACAGTAGAGAAAGTCGGGCGAGCCAACCGCCGCATGGGTGCCGGCGACCTGTGCCGCCGTCTGCCCGGAGGAAAAGACCGGCAGCGCCTCGAAGCCCGGCAGGCCGGTGCCGAACAGCGGCGTACCGACGGCCTTCGCCGAGGCGATCACGGAGGCGTCGCTCTCGGAGAACTTGTTGGCCAGTCCGTTGACATGCAGATGATCGGCGCCGGCAATGCGCCAGAACTTCTGCCAGGCCTCGTAGGCGATGCCGATGTCGGGCGAGCGGGAGAACAGGCCCCAGCCGTTGCGGTGGCAGTGCAGCGGCAGGCTGGCATGACGGCGAATGGCGCCGAGACCGGCAAGCCCGATCGAGTGCAGGCTGACCATAATGCAGGTGCCGCCGCGCGCTGCCACGTGGTCGGCCCGCCGCTTCATCTCGTCGATCTCGCCGGTGATGTTGAAGGCAACCATCGCCTTGCGGCCGTTGCGCTGCGCATAGTCCTCGACCACCCGCATCACCGCGTCGACGCGTGCCTCGAACGGGCAATGCGGGCCGTCGGCCTGCAACTCGTCGTCCTTGATGAAGTCGATGCCGCCGGCAACCAGCTGTTCGACCATCGCCGCCGTCTCGTCGGGTCCAAGCCCGACGCTTGGCTTGATGATCGTGCCGATCATCGGGCGGCCTGCAACGCCGGCAAGGCGCCGGGTTCCCTCGACGCCGAAGGCCGGGCCCGGATAGGCGGCGGCAAAGCTCGGCGGGAAGGTGATGTCGAGAAGACGCAGCGCCGAGACCTCCGCCAGCTCGAACAGGTTGCCGGCGACCGTCGCCAGCACGTTGGTGAGCGAGGGGCCGAAATTCTCCAGCGGCCAGGACAGCATCATCTCGCCGCGCCGGTAGCGGTCCGAGCGGATCCGACAGGGCAGGGCCGGGGCCGGCGAACTTCCCGTTTCCACGACGCTCTCGATGCGCGCGCCGGAGCGCTCGCGCAGCTCGTCGGTCTCGCCCGGCAGGCGCAAGAAGGTGCCGCAGGACTGCTCTCCGGCGATCACCGCCGCGGCATCCTCCAGCGGCAGCGGGCTCTCCAGTTCGTAGCGTGCGTAAAGCCGTTCCATCTGCCGCGTCCCCTCTTGCATCCCTGCCGTGCGCCGGCATTCGTTGACAGGTTCGATATCATCTCATCATACCAGTTGACAACATGATGTTTGACGGGTTTCATCCCCGCCAAACAGGAGGTCGACTGATGAAGATTGCTTTGCTTGGTGCCGGCGGAAAGATGGGTGTGCGTCTCGCCACCAACCTCAAGGGCTCGCGCTACGAGGTCGCGCATGTGGAAATCGGCGAGGCCGGGCGCGCCCGCCTGCGCGAGACCCTCGGCGTCGACTGCGTCGACATGGATGCCGCCCTTGCCGGGGCCGGTGCCGTCATCCTCGCCGTACCGGACACGGCGATCCAGGCCGTCGCGGCAACCGTCGTGCCGAAGCTCGATCCCGGCACGCTGGTGATGGCGCTGGACGCTGCCGCCCCCTTCGCCGGCCATTTCCCGGAGCGCGCGGACGTCACCTATTTCGTCTCGCATCCCTGCCATCCGCCGATCTTCAACGACGAGACCGAGATGGCCGCCAAGCGCGACTATTTCGGCGGTGTCGCCGCCAAGCAGGCCATCGTCAGCGCCCTGATGCAGGGACCGGAAGAGCACTACGCGATCGGCGAGGAGATCGCCCGCACCATCTACGGTCCGATCCTGCGCTCGCACCGGGTCACGGTGGAGCAGATGGCGCTGCTCGAGCCGGGCCTGTCGGAGACGGTCTGCGCCACGCTGCTCGTCGTCATGAAGGAAGCGATGGACGAGGTCGTCGCGCGCGGCGTCGATCCGGTTGCGGCCCGCGACTTCCTGCTCGGCCATCTCAACATCCTCGGCGCCGTCGTCATGGGCGAGGTGCAGGGCGCGTTCTCCGATGCCTGCAACAAGGCCATCGCCAACGGCAAGCCGCGCCTGATGCGCGACGACTGGCGCGGCGTCTTCGATCCGCAGGAAATCACCGAGAGCATCCGCGCCATCACCTGATGGCGTTCGGGACCACGTTTGCGGCTGCCATATAGGCAGCCGCACTCCCGCATTGCTATAGGAGGTGGATGGCCTGGGCGAGGGAGCTGGAATGCGCAAGCGCGGCACGAAAACGGACGAGGGCGACAAGATCGTCAGGCGGAAGCTGTCGGACCAGGTGCTGGAACGGCTGCTGGAGATGATCACCCGCCGCGAGGTCCTGCCCGGCGAGCTGATGCCGTCCGAACGCGATCTGATGGAGCGCTTCGGCGTCGGCCGGCCGGCGGTGCGCGAGGCGCTGCAGTCCCTCGATACGATGGGCCTGATCAGCATCTCGCACGGCGAGCGGGCCCGCGTCAGCGCGCTCACCGCCGACACGGTGATCCGGCAGATCGACGGGGTGGCGCGGCTGATGCTGTCCGCCTCGCCGGACAATCTGGAACACCTGAAGCAGGCGCGCCGCTTCTTCGAGATGGGCATGGTGCGCCTTGCCGCGGCCAATGCCACGGCGAACGACATCGCCGAGTTGCGCCGGCTCGTCGACCGCCAGCGCGAGGCGCTCGGCGATGCCGAGGCCTTCATCGCCGCCGACATCGCCTTCCACCGCAAGATCGCCTCCTTGTCGGGCAATCCGATCTTCGCCGCCGTCGGCGATGCCATGCTGAGCTGGTTGTTCAACTATCACTCGGAACTGCTGCTGTGGTCCGGCGGCGAGACGAAGACCCTCGCCGAGCATGCGGTGATCGTCGACCGGCTCGCCACCGGCGACGAGGACGGAGCCGCCGCGGCGATGGGCATCCATCTCGACCGCAGCGACCTGCTCTATCAGCATCGCGAGGATGCCTGAGGCGCTTTCGCGGAGTTGTAAACTCAATTGACTCATCTGGCGCTTTGCCTCATGTTCGCCGCCGGAAATAAAGACGTCTCGGGAGGTGCTCCATGGGCAGGAATTACGATATCGCGGTGATTGCGGGCGATGGCATCGGCAAGGAGGTCGTGCCGGAGGGCCAGCGGGTGGTGGAGGCGGCCGCGCGGCGCTTCGGCTTCTCGGTCGCCTGGAAAGAGCATGACTGGAGCTGCGACTACTATGCCCGCCACGGGCGGATGATGCCGGAGGACGGTGTCGAGCAGGTGCGCGGCGCCGATGCGATCTTCCTCGGCGCGGTCGGCTGGCCGAACGTGCCGGACCACATCTCCACCTGGGACCTGATCCTGCGCCTGCGCCGCGAGCTCAACCTCTATGTCGCCCTGCGCCCGGCGCGTCTGCTCAAGGGCATCACCTCGCCGCTCGCCGGCCGCGGCGCCAAGGACATCGACTTCGTCATCGTCCGCGAGAATTCGGAAGGCGAATATTCCTCCGCCGGCGGCATTCTCTATCAGGGCACGCCGGAAGAACTGGTGATCCAGGAATCGGTGTTCTCCCGCCGCGCCACCGACCGGATCCTGCGCTATGCGTTCGAGCTGGCGCGCACCCGCCGCAACAAGGTCTCGCTGGCCACCAAGTCGAACGGCATCAAGATCGCCATGCCTTATTGGGACGAGCGGTTCGCGGCGGTCGCGGCCGAGTATCCCGACGTCGAGGCGAACAAGTTCCACATCGATATCCTGACGGCGCATTTCGTCAACCACCCGGACTGGTTCGACGTCGTCGTCGGCTCCAACCTGTTCGGCGATATTCTCTCCGATCTCGGCCCGGCGGTCGCCGGCAGCATCGGCATCGCGCCGTCCGGCAACATCGATCCGACCCGCACCAATCCCTCGATGTTCGAGCCGGTGCACGGGTCTGCGCCGGACATCGCCGGCCAGGGCATCGCCAATCCCATCGGCCAGATCTGGGCCGGCGCCATGATGCTGGAGCACCTCGGCGAGCTGGAGGCTGCCCGCGCCATCGAGACCGCGATCGAGACGGTGCTCTCGCAGGGCGGTCCGCGCACTCGCGATCTCGGCGGCAGCGCCGGCACCAATGAGGCCGGCAAGGCCATCGCCGACGCGCTCGCCTGAGCTTTCGACCGAACCGGCCGGCGATCTCCGCCGGCCGGCCCATTACCCGTTTCCAGTCACTTTCAGGAGCAAAGAGATGCTCGACAGGACATCCATCACGGCCTTCGGCCACATCATCAACGGCAAGGTCGTCGACCGCGCGGAGAAAGACGGCATCGACGTCGTGGATCCGGCGGACGGCCGGGTCTTCGCCCGCCTGCCGCGCGGCGGCGCGGCCGAGGTCGACCGGGCCGTCGAAGCGGCGCGCGCCGCCTTCGAGGGCGAATGGGGCGCCAAGAGCGCCCTTGAGCGCGGCCGCATCCTCATGCGCTTTGCCGCGCTGATCCTCGATCATGCCGAGGAACTCGCCGAGCTGGAATGCCTCGACACCGGCAAACCGCTGACCCAGGCGCGCAACGACATCACCGCGACGGCCCGCTACTTCGAATATTACGGCTCGGCCGCCGACAAGCATCACGGCGAAACCATCCCCTATTCCAAGGGCATGACCGTTCTGGCGCTGCGCGTGCCCCATGGCGTCACCGGCCACATCATCCCGTGGAATTACCCCTCGCAGATCTTCGGCCGTTCGGTCGGCGGCGCGCTCGCGGCCGGCAATGCCTGCGTGGTCAAGCCGGCCGAAGATGCCTGCCTGACGCCGCTGCGCCTCGGCGAGCTGGCGCTCGAGGCAGGCCTTCCGGCCGGTGCGCTCAACATCGTCTGCGGCTTCGGCATGGAGGCGGGCGCCGCGCTCGCCGGCCATACGGGCATCAACCACATCTCCTTCACCGGCTCGCCCCAGACGGGCACGGCCGTGGCGAAGGCGGCGGCGGAAAACCATGTTCCGGTGACGCTGGAACTCGGCGGAAAGTCGCCGCAGGTCCTGTTCGCCGATGCGAATCTCGACGAGGCGCTGCCGGTCGTCGTCAACGCCATCGTGCAGAATGCCGGCCAGACCTGCGCGGCCGGCAGCCGGGTGCTCATCGAGCGGTCGATCTATCCGGAGGTGATGAAGCGGCTCGCCGAGCGCTTCGCCGCGCTGAAGGTCGGCCCGGGCATCGACGATCCGGACTGCGGTCCCATCGTCAGCGCCCGCCAGTTGCGCCGGGTCACCGAGCTCGTCGAGGCGGCGCTTGCCGACGGCGCGCGCGTTGTCGCTGAGGCGCAGAAGAACCCGGACGCCCCGGAGGGCGGCTACTACTTCCCGCCGATGCTGCTGGACGGTGCGGCGCCCGACAGCCGCCTTGCCTGCGACGAGATCTTCGGTCCCGTCCTGGCGGCCTTCCCGTTCGACGACGAGGCCGAGGCGATCCGCCTTGCCAACGGCACGCCCTACGGGCTGACTGCCTCGGTCTGGACCCAGGATGGCGGCCGGCAGATGCGCTGCGCCCACGCCATCGAGGCGGGCCAGGTCTTCATCAACAACTACGGCGCCGGCGGCGGCATCGAGCTGCCCTTCGGCGGCATGAAGCGCTCGGGCTACGGCCGCGAGAAGGCGTTCGAGGGCATGGTCAGCTTCACCACCATCAAGACGGTGGTTCTCAAGCACGGCTGAGCCGCGGACATCGCAACGAGATCGTGCGGGCGGGACCTTCGGGTTCCGCCCGTTTCGTTTTGCGGGCCGGGTTCGGGCAATCAGAAGAGGGCTAGAAGCCGGGGCGGCTGTTCATCATCCGCGTGCGAGCGTGCTCGATGTGATTGCGCATCGCGCGCTTGGCCTTGGTGGCCGCGCCCGCCTCGATATGGCGGAAAATCTCCTCGTGCTCGGCCTGCACCGCCTCGGCGCGCACGAGCGGCTGGAACTTCACCAGGAAGCGCATCAGGGTCACCGAGCGGGTAACGTCGTATTCCAGCGATTTCAATGTCTTGACGATGCGCGGGTTGCAGGTGGCGATCGCCACCGCCTCGTGGAACGCATAGTCGTGGTAATGCATGATCGCGTTGGTGTGCATCGCCTCGGCAAAGCGGTCCAGCGCTTCGCGCAGCCGCTCGATATCCGCCGGGCCGCGCCGCTTGGCGGCGAGATAGGCCGCCTGCGGCTCGACGATCAGGCGCAGCTCGATGCCGTTGAGCATGTCGCCGATGCGCTCCAGCGCATCCCGGTCGTCGTCGTCCCCCACCGCCCGTTCGCGGCTGGCGCCGAGCGCGTTCTGGACATAGTTGCCGGAGCCGCGCACAGAGGAGATCAGCCCGTCCTCGCGCAGCTTGTCCAGCGCCTCGCGCAGCACGGGCCGCGACACGTCGAACTCGCCGGCGAGCACGTTTTCCGGCGGCAGCTTGGTGCCGGCCGTGATCATGCCGGTGACGATGGCGTGGAACAGGTTCTCGTAGACCCGGTCGGCCAGCCGCTCGGCTTTGCTCTGCTGAAGGTCGGCGAAGGAGAACTCCCCCGACCGCGGTGTCGATGCGGCCTTGTCCATGTCTCGACTTATTGGTCAAACCTGCCGTTTGGTCAACATCGCGGGGTGCCGATGCTCCCATTGCGGCAATTGCCAGGTCCTGCCTTGCTGGTGATCATCATACCAGTTACAGTTAAGTTGTAAAACGTGTTGACTGGATTGCCGATCGCCGCCAAACTCCGCGACCGGTGCAGGAGACACCAGGGAGGATATCGTTATGTTTCGTTTCCGCAGTTTGACAGTCGCGTCCGTGCTCGCCCTTTCGGTGGCGATGGGGGGAACCGCCACGGCGCAGACCGTCCTCAACTTCGCGCATTCCACGGCGCAGAATTCCCACTACAGCATGGGCGTCCAGGCCTTCGGCAAGAAGCTCTCCGAGCTCAGCGGCGGCAAGTTCGAGATCCGCGAGCAGGCCGCCGGCGCGCTCGGCGGTGAGCGCGACGTGATCGAGGGCCTGCAGATCGGCTCGGTCGAGCTGACCGTGTCCTCGACCGGCCCGCTCGGCAACTTCGTGCCCGAGGCGCTCGTGCTCGACCTGCCGTTCCTGTTCAAGGACTATGCGGCCGCTCGCGGCATCCTCGACGGCGAGATCGGCCAGGAACTGCTCGCCAAGGTCAGCGAGAACAACCTCGTGGCGCTCGCCTGGACCGAGAACGGCTTCCGCCATGTCACCAACTCCAACCGTCCGATCAACACTCCGGCCGACCTCGAGGGCCTGAAGATCCGCACCATGGAGAACCCGGTGCACATGGAAGCCTTCCGGGCCGCCGGCGCTTCGCCGACGCCGATGGCCTTCCCGGAGGTCTTCGCCGCGCTCCAGCAGAACGTCATCGACGGCCAGGAAAACCCGATCCCGGTGATCACCGCCTCGAAGTTCTGGGAAGTGCAGAGCAACCTGACCCTGACCGGCCACGTCTACTCGCCGGCCATCATTCTCGCTTCGCCGAGCCTGTGGGACGGCCTCTCAGACGAGGAGAAGGGCTGGTTCCGCGAGGCTGCCAAGGTTGCCGTCGAGGCGACCCGCGCCAAGGTCGAGTCGGATGAAGCCAACGGTGTCGAGCTGCTGCGCAAGAACGGCATGAACGTCGTGGAGAACGTCGACAAGGCCGCCTTCCAGAAGGCCGTCGCCCCCGCCTACGACACCTTCAAGGCGAAGTATGGCGACGAGATGCTGAAGCGCATCCAGGCCGCCCAGCAGTAAGGTCCTCCCAAGGCCTCGCCCTCCGGCGTCCCCGGGGTGGCCGTACGCGGCCGCCCCGGCAGGAGTTCGATCATGCAATGGTTCTTCGCTGCCGAGCGCCGGGTGACCCGCGTCGCTCTAGAGCTGTCCATCGTCGCCCTGGCGGTGATCGTCGCTCTCACCTTCTATCAGGTCGTGACGCGCTTCGTGTTCGGGCATCCTTCCGCGTGGTCGGAAGTGGCGGCCCGCTCGGCGATGATGTGGATGGTCTTCCTCGGTCTTGCCGCCGCGTTCCGCCAGGGCGCGATGATCGCCGTCGATTTCCTGATCGACGTCGGGCCGAAGCCGCTGCGGCAGGTCCTCACCATCGTCATCGCGCTCGCCTCGCTGACGTTTCTCGCCCTGCTGATCTGGTACGGCACGGCCATGGCGTTCCGCGTTCAGCGGCAGAACCTTGCAGGCCTCGAAGTCAGCATCGCCTGGGTCTATGCGGCCTTGCCCGCCGGTGCCTTGCTGGCCGTGCCCGGGGTCATCGCCCGCACCATCGTCAGCCTCACCGGTCAGGACGACCTGCGGTCCGGCGAACTGAAGGATGTGGAGGGCCAGGTATGAACGCGGCTCTGGCCTTTTCGCTGCTGATCCTCTTTGCCGCCGCCGTCCCCATCGGCGTGTCGCTGGTCCTTGCCAGCGCCTTCGGCATCCAGTTCTTCTCGACCGTGCCGCTGCTGCTCGCCGTGCAGCGCATCTTCGCCAGCCTCGACTCCTTCCCGCTGCTCGCCGTCCCGCTGTTCATCCTGTCGGGCAACCTTATGGCGGCCGCGGGCATATCCGAGCGGCTTGTGGAGCTGGCCAAGTCGATGGTCGGCGGCATCCAGGGCGGCCTTGCCTGCACCTGCGTCGTCACCTGCATGATCTTCGCCTCGGTCTCAGGCTCCTCGGTCGCCACGACCTTCGCGATCGGCGTCATTCTCATTCCGGCCATGGTGCGCCATGGCTATCCGGTCGGCACCGCCGCCGCCATCCAGGCCTCCTCGGCAGAGCTCGGCGTGCTGATCCCGCCGTCGATCCCGCTCATTCTCTACGGCGTTGCGACGGAAACCTCCATCGGCCAGCTGTTCCTGGCCGGCATCGGCCCCGGCATCCTGGTCGCCAGCGCCCTGTTCATCTACCTGATCATCCTGTGCCGGGTGAAAGGCTACGGAAAGATGGACGGCGACGGGCGCAAGCCCTTCGTCGAGGCCGTGGTGCATGCACTGTGGGCGCTGCTCATGCCGGTGATCGTGCTCGGCGGCATCTACGGCGGCATCTTCACGCCGACAGAGGCGTCCTCCATCGCGGTCGTCTACGCGCTGTTCGTCGGCCTCTTCGTCTATCGCTCGCTGACCTTCGCCAAGATCTACGCGGCGCTGCGCACCTCGGCGATCTCCAGCACGGTGATCATGGTCATCATCGCCGGCGCAGGGCTGTTCTCCTTCCTCGTGACCCGCTCGGGCCTGCCGGCGATCATCGCCGAATGGGTGCAGCAGGTGTTCACCGACCGCATCAGCTTCCTGATGGCGGTGAACGTCTTCCTCTTCATCGTCGGCATGTTCGTCGAGACCTCGGCGGCCATCCTGGTGCTGGCGCCCCTGCTGGCGCCCATCGCCGTCGCCTATGGCGTCGATCCGGTGCATTTCGGCCTGATCATCGTGGTGAACCTTGCACTCGGCATGTTCACGCCGCCGGTCGGCGTCAATCTCTTCGCCGCCTGCGCGGTGGCGAAGATATCCATCCAGAAGATCATTCCGGCCCTGGTGCCGATGGTGCTGGTGGTGATGGGCTGCGTGCTGCTGGTGACCTACGTGCCGTTCATCTCGCTCGGCCTTGTCGAGCTGTTCTACAGGTAGCGGTGGCGCTGCCTTTTTTCGGGAGACTGCAATGAAACTGAAGGACAAGGTGGCCATCGTCACCGGTGCTGGCGGCGGCTATGGCGAGGGCATTGCCCACTACTTCGCCGAGCAGGGCGCCAAGGTCGTCGTCGCCGACATTCGCGGCGATGCGGCGGAAAAGGTCGCCGGCGACATCGGCGCTGCCGCCGTGGCCTGCACCGCAGACGTCACCAGCAGCGAGTCCACCAAGGCGATGGTGCAGGCCGCGCTCGACGCGTTCGGCAAGCTCGACATCCTCGTCAACAATGCCGGCACCACCCACAAGAACCAGTCGATGCTGCTGGTCGACGAGGCGACTTTCGACAAGGTCTATGCGGTCAACGTCAAGTCGATCTACCACGCGGCGATCCATGCGGTGCCGGTGCTGGAAAAGAACGGCGGCGGCGTCATCATCAACATCGCCTCCACCGCCGGCGTGCGTCCGCGCCCGGGCCTGACCTGGTACAACGGCTCCAAGGGCGCGGCCATTGCCATCACCCGCTCGATGGCCGTGGAACTCGCCGACCGCAAGATCCGCGTCTGCGGCATCAACCCGGTGATGGGCGAGACCGGCCTGACCGGCCAGTTCCTGCCGGGCGACGACACGCCGGAGACCCGTGCGAAGATCGTTGCCGGCATCCCGCTCGGCCGCATGTCGCGTCCGCTCGACATCGCCAAGGCCTGCGGCTTCCTCGCCTCCGACGAGGCCGAGTTCATCACCGGCGTCCTGCTGGAAGTCGACGGCGGCCGCTGCATCTAGGCTCCCATGAACGACACCCGGCGCCGGCCCGTATCGGGTGGGGCGCCGGGTGTCGCGCCCGGCCCCGCCGCCCGCAAGGAGAGAGTGACAATGACGACCTGCCTCATCATCGGTGGCGGCGGCATGCTCGGCCAGGGGCTGGCCGGGGCGCTGACCGCGCGGGGAACCCTCGCCGGTGCCGCCCTTTCGCACCTGACCCTTTTCGATGTCGTCCCGGCCCGCGCGCCGGAGGGCGGCATTCCCGTCTCGGTCGAGACCGGCGACCTGTGCGCGCCCGGCGAGGCGGAGCGGCTCGTCTCCTCCCGCCCCGACGTCATCTACCACCTGGCCGCCATCGTCTCCGGCGAGGCCGAGCGCGACTTCGAGAAGGGCTACCGGATCAATCTCGACGGCACCCGCAACCTGTTCGAGGCGATCCGCGCCGAGAACGGGCGTTCGGGCTACTGCCCCCGTGTCGTGTTCACCTCTTCGCTGGCGGTGTTCGGCATTCCGCTGCCCGATGTGATCGGCGACGACTACGTGGTCACGCCGCTGTCGAGCTACGGCACGCAGAAGGCCATCGGCGAGTTGCTGCTTGCCGACTACAGCCGCCGCGGCTTCTTCGACGGCATCGGCCTGCGCCTGCCGACCATCGTGATCCGGCCGGGCAAGCCCAATGCGGCGGCCTCCGGCTTCTTCTCCTCCATCCTGCGCGAGCCGCTCGCCGGCAAGGAAGCCGTGCTGCCGGTCGGCACCGACGTGCGCCACTGGCTGGCCAGCCCGCGGGCGGCCGTCGGCTATCTCGTCCATGCCGGCGATCTCGACAGTGGCGCCATGGGCGGGCGTCGCAATATCACGCTGCCGGGCGTCTCCGTGACCGTCGGCGAGCAGATCGAGGCGCTGCGCAAGGTGGCGGGCGATGAGGCCGTCGCCCTGATCCGCCACCAGCCTGATCCCGCCATCGAGGCGATCATCTCCACCTGGCCGAAAGCCTTCGACACACGCCGCGCGCTCGATCTCGGCTTTGCCGGCGATGCCTCCATCGAGGCGATCATCACCGCCTATCTCGAGGACCACGCGGGAGCTGCCGCATGAGCGAGACCGGTCCGCTCGTCCTCATCGGCCTCGGCGCCATGGGGCTCGGCATGGCGCGCTCGCTGCTGCGCGCCGGCCTCGATGTCACCGGCATCGACCGGGAGCAGGCGGCCATGGCTGCCTTCGAGGCGGATGGCGGACGCATCGCCGCTGATCGCGCCGCGCGCGATGCCGCGCTTCGCGAGGCCTCGGCCGTCGTGCTCGTCGTCGTCAACGCGGCCCAGACCGAGGCCGTGCTTTTCGGCGAGGACGGCATCGCGCCGCATCTTGCCCCCGGCACCGTGGTCGTCTCCTGCGCCACCTTCGCCCCCGAACATGCCGTGCGTTTCGAGGCGAAGCTCGCCGAAACCGGCCTGCTCTATCTCGATGCGCCGATCTCCGGCGGCGCGGTCCGTGCCGCCGAGGGGCGCCTGTCGATCATGGCCTCGGGCACAGCCGAGGCCTTCTCAGCGGCCCGCCCCGCGCTTGACGCGATGGCCGAGACGGTGTTCGAACTCGGCGACCGCGCCGGTCCGGGTTCGGCCATGAAGGTGGTCAACCAGCTGCTTGCCGGCGTCCACATCGCCGCCACTGCCGAGGCGCTGACCTTCGGCGTTGGTCAGGGCATCGAGGTGGCGCGCATGGTGGAGGTGATCTCCCGCTGCGCCGGCTCGTCCTGGATGTTCGAGAACCGCGGCCCCTTCATCGCCGATGGCGACTATCGCCCGCATTCGGCGGTCGATATCTTCGTCAAGGATCTCGGCATCGTCGCCGAGGCGGCGACGGCCGGTGGGCTCTCCGTTCCGCTGACGGAAACGGCGCTCGCCCGCTTCCGGTCCGCCCATGACGCAGGTCTCGGCCGCGAGGGCGACGTGGCGGTCGCCAAGATCTATGCCCGCGAGGGCAACATCGCCCTGCCGGGCGTCCCGGCACCGGGCGCGGACGTTTTGGGCGGGACTTCCAGCGACAAGGATTGACCATGCTGCTCGGCTGCATCGGCGACGACTTCACCGGCTCCTCGGACCTTGCCAACACGCTCGTCAAGGGCGGCATGGCGGTCACGCAATATTGCGGCCTGCCGGACGGCCCGGCCGCACCCGGCGTCGAGGCCGGCGTCGTTGCGCTGAAGACCCGCAGCGTGCCGGTGGCGGAGGCGGTGGAACAGTCGCTGGCGGCACTCGACTGGCTGCTGGCGCAGGGCTGCCGGCAGATCTTCTTCAAATACTGCTCGACCTTCGATTCGACGCCGCAGGGCAATATCGGCCCGGTGATCGATGCCCTGATGGACCGGCTCGGCGCAAAGACCGCCATCGTCTGTCCGGCCTTTCCCGGCACGGGCCGCACGCTCTACCAGGGGCACCTTTTCGTCGGCGACCGGCTGCTCAGCGAGTCCGGCATGCAGGATCACCCGCTGACGCCGATGACCGACCCGGACATCCGCCGCTGGCTCTCCCTGCAGACGCCGCGCAAGGTCGGCCATGTCGCCCATGCAGACGTCGCCAAGGGCGCCGAAGCCATCGCCAGGGGGCTTGCCCGCGAGCTTGCAGACGGGGCCGGCCCGGTGGTCGTCGATGCGATCGCGGATGCGGATCTTCACGCCATCGGCGCGGCGGCGGAAGGCTTGGTGCTGATCACCGGCGGCTCCGGCGTTGCGCTCGGCCTGCCGGAGAACTTCCGCCGTGCGGGAGGGCTTGCCGGCGGCAGCGACAGCTTTGCCGGGGTCGAGGGGCCGGGCGTCGTGCTGTCGGGCTCCTGCTCGCGCGCAACCCGCGCGCAGGTAGCGCGCTACAAGGCGAACCACCCTGCGCTGGAAGTCACGGCCGACGATGTCATGTCCGGCAAGACCACCGTCGCGACCCTGCGCGCGTTCGTGCTGGAGCACCAGGACGCCGCGCCGCTCGTCTATTCCTCCGCCGATCCGGAGGAGGTGCGCCGCGCTCAGGGCATCTACGGAATGGAGACGCTGGCGGGCGCCATCGAGACGCTGTTCGCCGATCTTGCCGGCGAGCTGGCGCGCTCCGGCATCCGCCGCATCGTGTCGGCCGGCGGCGAGACTTCGGGCGCGGTCGTGCGCGGCCTTGGCTGCGAGGCGCTGCGCATCGGACCCGAGATCGATCCCGGCGTCCCGGCCTTGCGCGTGGAAGGGGCCGAGCTGGCGCTGGCGCTGAAGTCCGGCAATTTCGGCGGCGAGGACTTCTTCGAGCGCGCGCTGGCGATCCTGTCCGAAAAGGGCGCGGCATGAGCGAGGAAGCGAGGCTGCGCGAGCTTCTGTGCACGCTCGCCCGCTCCATGTTCGACCGCGGCCTGACGGGCGGCGCCTCGGGAAACATCTCGCTGCGCCTCTCCGACGGCGGGCTGCTGGTCACGCCCACCGGCACCTCGCTCGGCCGCCTCGACCCCGGCCGCCTGTCGCGCTTCGATGCAGGGGGGCGGCATGTCGACGGCGATGCGCCGACCAAGGAAATGCCGCTGCATTCGGCCTTTTACGAGACGCGCGGTGCCAAGGCCGGGGCCATCGTTCACCTGCATTCCAGCCATTCGGTGGCTCTCTCCATGCTGCCGGAAGTCGATCCGGACAATGTGCTGCCGCCGCTCACGCCCTATTCGATCATGCGGCTCGGCAAGGTGAAGCTGCTGCCCTTTTTCCGTCCGGGCGATGCCGCGATGGGCGAGGCGATCCGCGGGCTTGCCGGTCGCCGCAGCGCGGTGCTGCTGGCCAACCACGGTCCGGTGGTGGCGGCCAAGGACCTGGAGGCGGCGGTCTACGCCATGGAGGAGCTGGAGGAGACCGCCCGTCTCGCCCTCTTGCTGCGCGGGATGAACCCGCGCCTCCTGAGCGAGGGCGAGATCCGCTCGATTGTCGATCACTTCGATGTGGAATGGGACTGAGGCGAGATGACCGTGAACAAGACCTCCCTGCCGCTTTCGGCCAATCTCGGCTTCTTGTGGACCGATCTTGCGCTGCCGCAAGCGGTGCATGCGGCGGCGGCTGCCGGCTTCGGCGCGGTCGAGCTGCACTGGCCCTATGAGGTGCCGGCGGCCGAGCTTGCCGCCGCCCTCAAAGAGACCGGCCTGCCGGTGCTCGGGCTCAACACGGTGCGCGGCGACGTGGCGAAGGGCGAGTTCGGTCTCGCCGCCCTTGCCGGGCGCGAGGACGAGGCGCTCGCCGCCTTCACGCAGGCGCTCGACTATGCGGTGGCCATCGGCGCCGGCAATATCCATGTCATGGCCGGAAAGGCGGACGGGGAGGCCGCGCGCCGCACCTTCGTCGCCAACCTGCGCCGTTTCCGCGACCTCGCTGCCCCCAGGGGCGTGAGCCTGCTGCTGGAGCCGATCAACACCCGCGATGTGCCGGGCTACTTCCTGTCGGACTGCGAGAGCGCCGCTTCGATCATTTCGGAATGCGGCGGCGAGGGCATCCGCATCATGTATGACTGCTACCACATGCAGATCATGCGCGGCGACCTGCTGCGCCAGGCCGAGCGCTGGATGGACTTGATCGGCCACGTCCAGTTCGCCGCCGTCCCCGACCGGGGCGAGCCGGGCCGGGGCGAGGTCGACTATGGCTGGTTGCTGCCGGCCTTGCGCGATGCCGGTTATCGGGGCCATTTCGGCGCGGAATACCGGCCACGCGGCGCGACCGGCGAGGGTCTCGGCTGGATGAAGGCTTTCGCGGGCGCCTGAGGCCCCGCGCCGCTCAGCCGAGCTCCAGCGTCGTCGTCGCAAGCACGCGGGACGCATCGCCCGCCGGTACGCCGTTGCGGTACATGCGCGCGGTGGCGAACCCTTGCGTGAAGCCGGCCTGCTCCAGCCACTCACCGAAGCCGTGCCCCGTATCGGGCACGTCGAGATGCAGCTCCTCGCCGCCCGTTGCCTCACCGAGTGCGGCAAGGAGCGCAGTTCCATCCGCCAATGTGTCCGCAAAGAGCGGGCCGATCTTCCAGCCCTGAAGGCATTTTCGCGCGGTGCCGTAGCCGACGATGCGTTCGCCCCTGACCGCCATGCGCGTGATGCGTGGGCCGGAAACCCAGGCGGAGAGGAAAGCCTCGCGCGGGGCCGGGAAGACTGCCGCATCATAGGCGGCAAGGCCGGCGTCGCCGGGATCGGCCGGGACGATGCGGGTGCCGGCCGACGGAGCCGCCTCCGGCGCGTGCCCCGAAAAGCGCAAGGTGCGATAGGCGACGGCAAAGCCCATGCGGCGGTAATTGTCTTCCTGCGCCGGCACGCCGTCGAGGCCGATGCAGCGCTCGCCGAGCCTTGCCATGCCGGCATCCCAGACCTGGCGCCCCAGCCCCTTGCCGCGCAGATCCGGCCGGCAGATGTAGAGCCCGACGAAGCCGAAGTGCGGCCCATAGGCAACGGCGGAAATCCCTGCCGCCATTTCGGTGCCGAGGAAGAGCCCGAGAAAGCCGCCGGGATCGGCGGCATGGAAGGCCGGGGCGTCGTCGAGGCCGGGATTCCAGCCCTCGCTGGCGGCCCAGTCGATCAGCTGGGGAAGCTCGCCGGGGGCAAGCGCGCGCAGTGTCGGTTCGGTCATTCGGTCCCTGCCGGCATCGGAGCGAAGGAGGCCATCGCGCCGCTGTAGCGCTTGGGCGAGGGGGCAGCATAGGCGCCGCGCTTGGAGGTGAACAGTCCCAGCGCTGCCAGCGCCTCCGCCTGTTTGACCGCGGCGCTCACCCCGTCGATCACCGGCACGCCGAATTCGTCCGAGAGCTGCCGGGCAAGGTCCGCCATGCCGGCGCAGCCGAGCACGATCGCCTCCGCGTGGTCGCAGGTCAGCGCCGCGCGGATCTCAGCTCGCAGCAGTTCGCCGGATCCGGAGGCCGGGTCCTCCAGCGACAGCACGGACATGCCGGCCGCCCGCACCCTCGCCCGGCCCGTCATGCCGTAGCGCGCGACCAGATCCTCGACCGGCACGCGCGCGGCCTCCGCCGTCGTCACCACGGTGAAGCGGCGGGCAACGAAGGCGGCAAGCGACAGCGCCGCCTCGCAGATGCCGAGCACCGGGATGCGCGCCATCGCCCGTGCCGCGTCCAGCCCGGTATCGTCGAAACAGGCGATCACCGCCGCTCTCGCGCCGGCCCGCTCGCCCTCGCGAATTTCGGCGAGCAACCCCGGCACGGAGAGCGCCTCGTCGTAATAGCCCTCGATGGAGGCGGGCCCGGCCTGCGAGGTGGCGGCGACGATCCGCGTACCGGGCGCTGCGACGGCCGTTGCTGCGGCCTCGATGGTGCGGGTCATCGAGGCCGTGCTGTTCGGGTTGACGATCAGGAGGTCCATTGTCTGCCGTCCGTCACGCGGTGCCCTGGCCGCGGGCGCGGCGGCGGCCGAGCCAGAGGATGGCGCCCAGCGTTGCCACGATCACGAGGAAGGAGAACAGTGTCGTCACCGTGCCGAGCGCGTAGAGCACCGGCGTCGTGACATTGGTGGTCATGCCGTAGATCTCCAGCGGCAGGGTGTTGTAGGTGCCCGAGGTCATCAGCGAGCGCGCGAACTCGTCATAGGACAGGGTGAAGCCGAACAGGCCGACGCCGACCAGCATCGGCGCGATCATCGGCAGCAGCACATGCAGGAAGGTCTGCCAGGCGCTGGCGCCAAGGTCCCGGGCCGCCTCCTCGTAGGCAGGCGAGAAGCGGTTGAACACGGCGAACATGATCAGCACGCCGAAGGGCAGCGTCCAGGTCAGGTGCGCGCCGAAGGCGGAGCTGTACCAGGCCGGCCGCAGGCCCACCTGCTGGAACATCACGCCGATGCCGAGCGAGACGATGATCGAGGGCACCACGAGGCTGGCGACCGAGAGATAGAACAGCGGCGTCGCGCCGAGGAAGCGGCGGCGGAAGGCGAGCCCCGCCAGCAGCGACACCACGACGGTGACCAGCATGACGCCGATGCCCAGCGTCAGCGAGCGGCGGAAGCTGCCGCCGAAATCGCCGACCGCCTGGCGCTCCGTCAGGTTGCGGAACCAGTGCAGCGAGGTGCCGTTGAGCGGGAAGGTCAGCCCGCCGTCCGGTCCCTGGAAGGACAGGATGACGATGGCCGACAGCGGCCCATAGAGGAACACCACGAACAGCGCGAAGAACAGCGCCAGGATCCAGAACTCGAGGCCGCGGGTCTCGCTCATCTCACAGCTCCTTGCGGATGTCGACGACGCGCAGGATCGCGGCGACGAGCAGGAGGACGATGGCCAGCAGCACCACCGCATTGGCGGCGGCGGCCGGATATTGCAGCAAGGACATCTGGTTGCGCATCATCAGGGCGACCGAGGCGCTCTGCCCGCCCGACATCACCTGGACGGTGATGAAGTCGGCCATCACCAGCGTCACGACGAAGATCGTGCCGATTGCCATGCCGGGCTTGGCCAGCGGCAGGATCACGTTGGTCAAAACCTGGAAGCTGGAGGCGCCGGCATCGCGTGCCGCCTCCACCAGGGCGCGGTCGATGCGCATCAAGGTGTTGAAGATCGGCGTCACCATGAACAGCGTGTAGAGATGCACCATGGCCAGCACCACGGCGAAGTCGGAATAGAGCAGCCATTCGATCGGGGCCGGCACGATGCCGAGGTCGACGAGCGCCGTGTTGACCAGCCCGTTGCGCCCCAGCACCGGGATCCACGAGATCATGCGGATGATGTTGGAGGTCAGGAACGGCACCGTGCAGACCAGGAACAGCACCATCTGCATGGTCTGGCTGCGCACGTGGAAGGCGAGGAAATAGGCGACCCAGAAGCCGATGACGAGGGTCAGGACCCAGACGATCGCGGCATATTTGAGCGTGTTGAGATAGATCCGCCAGGTCACCGCCGAACCCAGCGTCTCGATGTAGTTGGTCAGCACGAAGTCGGGATAGAGCCGCGCGAAGTCGTAATCCCAGAAGCTCACCGCGACGATCATCGCCAGCGGCGCCAGCAGGAAGGCGCCGAGGATCAGCGCCAGCGGGGCCGCCTGCAGATAGGCGGCGGCAGCCGTGCCGATGCGGGCAAGACGGCGGGCGGGCGGCGTTCCGTCCGGCGCGGCCTCGTGTGCGGCAGGCGGATTGGCGGCGGCGGTCATGCCTCGGCTCCTTGCGGATCTTCAGAAAGGGGCGGGGAACCGCTCTCCCGGGCGACTGGCCTTTCCCGGGAGAGCGGAGCGGCGCGCGTCAGGCGGCGATGAACTCGTTCCAGCGGCGGACCATGTAGCGGTCCTCGTCCATCACCGAGTTCCAGCAGGCGACCTTGCCCATGCGCTCAGTGAAGGAGCCGCCGTCGCGCACGGCGCCGGCCTTTTCCATCACCTTGCCGTCCGGCGACAGGATGTCGCCCGCCGCCGGCTTGCCCTCGACCCAGAAGCCCCACTCGTCCTCGGACATGTGCTGCTTCGCCGTCTCCATGGCGGCGGAGTAGTAGCCCTGGCGGTTGAGATAGGCGCCGACCCAGCCGGACAGGTACCAGTCGATATACTCGTACGCCGCGTCGAGCTTGGCGCCGGAAAGATGCTTGGCAAGGCCGATGCCGCCGCCCCAGGCGCGGTAGCCTTCCTTGAGCGGCTGGTAGACGCAAGGGATGCCGCGCGAACGCACGGCGGCGACCGCCGGCGACCACATCGACTGGATCACCACCTCGCCCGAGGCCATCAGGTTGACGCTCTCGTCGAAGGACTTCCAGAAGGCGCGGAACTGGCCGTCCTTCTTGGCCTTGATGAGGAAATCGATGGTCTTGTCGATCTCCTCCTGGGTCATGTTGCCCTTGTCGGCATATTCGATCTCGCCCAACGCCTCCATGATCATGGCTGCGTCCATGATGCCGATGGAAGGGATGTTGAGGATCGAGGTCTTGCCCTTGAAGGCCGGGTCCATGATGTCGGCCCAGCTGGTGATCTCGCGGCCGACCAGATCCGGGCGGATGCCCAGCGTGTCGGCGTTGTAGATCGTCGGCACCATGGTCAGCCAGTCGGTCGGGGCGCTGGCGAAGGTGGTGGAGTCCTTGCCGTCGACGAAGCCGACCGTGTGCGGTGCCGTGCCTTGCGCGATGACGCTGTCCGGGGCCAGCTTGCCGTCGATGAACAGCGGCACGATCTTGTCGTAATACTTCAGCCGCGAGACCTCCATCGGCTGCATGACGCCGGCCGGGAACACCTTCTTGGCGATCCAGTACTCGATATCGGCAATGTCGTAGCTGTCCGGCTGGGTGACGGCGCGCTGGGCGGCGGCGTCGGAATCGGTCGCCGTCATTTCCAGCGTGATGCCGAGGTCTTCCTTGCACTTCTCGGCGATGGCGTTGAGGTTCGACACGCCGGTGCCGAACTGGCGCAGGGTGATCGGGTTCTGCGCCCAGATGGTCGGAAAGCCGGTGATGGCCCCGCTGCCGGCGGCAAGGCCTGCGGCGGCCGCGCCGGACTTCAGCAGCGTGCGGCGGGAGAGCCCGCCGGTTCCGGCGGCGGTCTTGCTGGTCGGTGTCGTCGTCATTTCAGTTCCCCTCTCTTGTGATGGTCGGCCTTGGTTTTTCAGGAAGCGAGACGGCCGAGGACGATCGCGTCCTCCCGGTCCCACGCGAGCGGCGCCGCATCGCCGACCTTCACGGGCGCGGCGAAGAAGTCGGTGTCGCTGACGATTGCTGTGAAGTCGTCCACCCCGGCTCCGGCGACGGTGAGCTTCACCGACGAGCCGCGATACTCGATGTTCTCGACGACGCCGGTGAAGCCGAGGCCGGGCGCGGAGGCCGGCCCGATCCGCACCCGGTCGGTGCGCACGGCGATGTCGATGGGCGCGTCCGCGTCCTGCGGGGTGCCGATGGCGGAAAACAGCCCGCCGCCGGCCGGGGCGATGCTGACCCCGCGCTCGTCGTGGTCCGCAAGGCGCCCGGAGATCACGTTGTGGTCGCCCATGAAGCGCGCGACGAAGGCGGTGGCGGGCCGCTCGAACACCTCGCGCGGCGCCGCCGCCTGCTCGATCCGCCCGGCATTCATCACCACGATCACGTCGGCGAGCGCCATCGCCTCTTCCTGGGAGTGGGTGACATGCACGAAGGTGATGCCGAGCGAGGCCTGCAGCCGCTTCAACTCGGCGCGCATCTTCACCTTCAGGAACGGGTCGAGCGCCGACAGCGGCTCGTCGAGCAGCAGGGCCTGCGGATCGGTGATCAAGGCGCGGGCGAGCGCCACGCGCTGCTGCTGGCCGCCGGACAGCTGCGCCGGCCGGCGCGCGGCATAGGGCTCCATATGCACCAGCTGCAGCATGTCCAGAGCCCGGCGCCGCCGTTCTTCTCTGGCCACGCCCTTCATCTTCAGGCTGAAGGCGACATTGTCGGTGACGTCGAGATGCGGAAACAGCGCGTAGGACTGGAACATCATCGAGGTGCCGCGCCGCGCCGGCGGCAGGTCGGTCACCACCTGGTTGCCGAGCCGCACATCGCCTCCCGAGATGCTTTCGTGGCCGGCGATCATCCGCAGCGTCGTGCTCTTGCCGCAGCCCGACGGTCCCAGCAGGCAGCAATAGCTCCCGGCCGGGATCTTCAGGCTGATCGCATGCACGGCCGTGGTCGACCCGTAGACCTTGGTGACGGAGGCAATGTCGATGGCGGCAGCCTTGCTCATATGCGTTCCCCTCTGACGTGCATGCTGCAATGCATCATGCGTGCCAGTCGCAGCGCGTGGACGCTCCGTCAGGAATCCCAAGGGGTTCGGCAAAGACCGCAGCAGCCCGCAAAAGCGGCATCGTGCTGCGCTGCACAGTTTCTGTGCGATTGTCTGCAAAGCGTGAAAAGATTGTATGCAATCTATTCAGAGGATCGTGTGCGGTCCCTGTGCGCGGCGCGTGAAACGCGCTACAACGGCGACAGGGAATCATATGCCATGACTGTCCACGATCATGCCGCCGCCGGCGGCCCGCTTTCCGACGACCGTGCCGGTGCCATCCGCGACCGGCTGCGGCTGGCCATTGTCGGCCGCAAGCTGGCACCCGGTACCAAGCTGTCGGAGGCCGAGGTCGGCGCCCTGTTCGAGGTCAGCCGCACGGTCGTGCGCGCGGCGCTGCAGATGCTGGCCTTCGAGGGGCTGGTGCGCAGCGAGCGCAATCGCGGGGCCTTCGTCGCCAATCCCTCGCCCGACGAGGCGCGGCAGATCTTCGCCTCCCGCCGCCTGATCGAGCCGGGCATCGCCCGCGAGGCCTGCGCCCGCGTCGATGCGGCCGCGCTGGAGCGCTTCGCCGCGCTGATCGCCGAGGAGGCGAGCCAGATCGCCGCTGCCGGACCGCAGGCCCGCCAGGCCGAGATCAAGGCGTCCGGCGATTTTCACCTGTTGCTGGCCGAGGTGGCGGGCAACGCCATCCTGCACCGCTTCATGGAGGAGCTGGTGGCCCGCTCCTCGCTGGTCATCGCGCTCTATGGCCGCTCGGATGCCTCCAGCTGCGCCCATGCCGAGCATCGCGGCATTCTCGACGCGCTGGCCGCGGGCGACGCGGACCGGCTTGCCCGGCTGGTCGGCGAGCACATCGACCATATCGAGGCCGACCTCGACCTTGCTCCGCAGGGCCGCGCCCCGGCGCTGAAGGATGCGCTCGGGCTCTAGGACGTCTGCTTGAGCTTCGTCTCGCGCGCCTCGGCCGCCCGCTCCGCCTCGAACATGTAATCCCGGGTGATCGGCACCGTGTCGATCCGCTTTGCCAGCTGCAACTGGAACACCATGTTGGTGCGTCGCCGGAAACCGACCTCGCACAGCGCCAGATAGAACTCCCACATCCTGAGGAAACACGCGTCGTAGATCTTCAGAACCTCGTCGCTGCGGGCCAGGAACCGCTCGCGCCAGTGGCGCAGCGTCTCCGCATAATGCAGCCGCAGGATCTCCAGATCGGTGGCATAAAGCCCGGTCTTCTCCACTTCGGTGAATACTTCCGACATCGCCGGCAGGTCGGCGCCGGGGAAAATATACTTGCGGATGAAGGGGTTGATCGGGGCCGGCACGTCCGAGTAGCCGATGGCGTGGATCAGCGCGACACCGTCCTCGGTGAGGAGTTCACGGAGCTTGGAGAAATATTCCAGGTAATGCCGCTTGCCGACATGCTCGAACATGCCGACCGAGACGATCCGGTCGAACGGGCCCTGCTGCTCGCGGTAGTCCCGCAAGTGGAACGAGACCTGCGCGCCCGCCGGCGAGCGGGCAGCGCGCGCGCTCGCATGGGCATACTGCTCCTCGCTCAGCGTCACGCCGGTCACCTCGGCGCCGTGCTCCTCGGCAAGATAGAGCGCCAGCCCGCCCCAGCCCGAGCCGATGTCGAGGACCTTCAGGCCCGGCCGGTCGAGCATCAGCTTGGCCGCGATATGCCGCTTCTTGTTGAGCTGCGCCTCTTCCAGCGTGTCGTCGGGCGAGCGGAAATAGGCGCAGGAATACTGCCGGTCGCTGTCGAGAAAGAGATCGTAGAGTGCCGGCGACAGGTCGTAGTGATGGGCGACGTTGCGCCGGGCTCGGCCCATCGGATTGGACTGCTTGAGTCGCGCGGTCGCCCGCTCCAGCAGCGACATCCAGGGATGGCCGGCCTCGGTGCCGTAGTTGCGGGCAAGCAGGTCCAGAAACTCGTAAAGCCGTCCATCGTCGACCGTGAGGCTGCCGTCCATATAGGCTTCGCCGATGCCGAGCACCGGGTTGCGGACCAACTGCCAGTCGGAGGCTTGCGGCGACAGGCGGACGGTTGCGACCGGCTTTGAGCCGTCGCCGAGAAGATGGCGGCGGCCGGCCCTGTCGATCACGGCAAGGCTGCCGCGGCGAAGGATGGTACGAAGGATGCGCAGGAAGATCATGGGTGGGGCTCGCGCTCATGTGGGTCCGGTCGGGCCGCCGGGGAGGCGGTCCACATGTACAGGCGAGCGGCGGGAGCACCCGCCGCAGGGCGAGCCTAACACGCTATCGTTGCAGAGCGAAAGGCGGCCTTTGACGCCCTAGAAACTGGGCGGCGTGCAGGCGCTGACCACGATGCAGGGCTCCGGCCCGACGGCGCGAAAGCGGTGCGGCTCGGTGCTGTCGAAGGCATAGGCATCGCCCGGCCCCAGGATCTTGCGCTGGTCGCCGACCGTGACCTCCAGCCGGCCGGAGATGACCACGCCGCCTTCCTCGCCGTCATGCGACAGCGGCGCGCGCCCGGTATCGGCGCCGGGCTCGTAGCGCTCGTGCAGGATCTGTAGCCGCCGGCCGAACAGGTTACCCCCGACCTGGCGATAGGATATCCTCCCCTTACCGATTTCCTTGAGCTCCTCGGCCTGGAAGAACACCTGCCGCTCGGCGCCGGGCTCATAGGCGAAGAAGTCGGTGAGGCTGACCGGGATGCCGTCGAGCACCCGTTTCAGCGCGCCGACGGATGGGTTCATGCGCCCGGACTCGATCAGCGAGATCGTCGCGTTGGTGACGCCGGCCCGCTTGGCCAGGGTGCGCTGGGAAAGCCCGTGCCCGGCGCGCAGCGCTCGCAGCCGGCCGCCGATATCGAGTTCCGCATCGCCGCCGTTAGACATGTTTACGATCCCGAACGTTTTTCTGCTCGGGCTAGTAAAAACAAAGGCTTGCGAAAATCAAGAAACAGACTGTTTCAGGATGGAAAAAGAGCGCAGGCTACAGGCTGATAAAAATCCGCCAGAGAGGCCGCCATGGACATGCTGGACGACACGCCCCGGGGCAAGAGCAATCGCAAGCTCGACGCCTACTGGATGCCCTTTACCGCCAACCGCCAGTTCAAGGCGTCGCCGCGCATGCTGGTCGGTGCCAAGGGGCTGCACTACACCAGCGACGACGGGCGCGAGATCCTCGACGGCACCGCCGGTCTGTGGTGCTGCAATGCCGGCCACGGCCACACCGAGATCGCCGATGCGGTGCATCGCCAGCTGCTCGAGATGGACTACGCGCCGTCCTTCCAGATGGGCCACCCGCTGGCGTTCGAGTTCGCCGAGCGGCTCAAGGACCTGGCGCCGGACGGCTTCGAGCATGTCTTCTTCACCGGTTCGGGTTCCGAATCCGTCGACACGGCGCTGAAGATCGCGCTGGCCTGGCACCGGGCCCGCGGCGAGGGCTCGCGCACCCGCCTGATCGGCCGCGAGCGCGGCTATCATGGCGTCGGCTTCGGCGGCATCTCCGTCGGCGGCCTCGTCAACAACCGCCGCCATTTCGGCACGCTGCTGACCGGCGTCGACCACCTGCCGCACACCCATGCGCCGGAGCACAACGCCTTCTCGCGCGGTCAGCCGGAATGGGGCGCGCATCTCGCCGACGAGCTGGAGCGTCTCGTCGGCCTGCACGGTGCGGAGACCATCGCCGCGGTGATCGTCGAGCCGGTCGCCGGCTCCACCGGCGTGCTGGTGCCGCCGAAGGGCTACCTGCAGCGCCTGCGCGAGATCTGCGACAAGCACGGCATCCTGCTGATCTTCGACGAGGTGATCACCGGGTTCGGCCGTCTCGGCACGCCCTTCGCGTCGCAGTTCTTCGGCGTCATGCCGGATATCTTCACCACCGCCAAGGGCCTGACCAACGGCGCGGTGCCGATGGGCGCGGTCTTCACGACCGACCGCATCCACGATGCCTTCATGAACGGGCCGGAAGGCACGATCGAGCTGTTCCACGGCTACACCTATTCGGGGCACCCGATCGCCTGCGCCGCCGGCCTTGCCACGCTCGACATCTACGAGCGCGACGGCCTGCTGACCCGCGCCGCCTCCATCGCCCCGGTCTGGGAAGAGGCGCTGCACGGGCTGAAGGATGCGCCGCATGTTGTCGACATCCGCAATCTCGGCCTGATCGGCGGCATCGAGCTCGCCTCGCGCCCCGGCGCGCCGGGCGCCCGCGCCTATGACGTGTTCACCGCCTGCTTCCAGGAAGGTTGCATGATCCGCGTCACCGGCGATGTCATCGCCATGTCGCCGCCGCTCTCCATCGGCGAGGCGGAGATCGCCCAGCTGATCGGCACGCTGCGCAAGGTGCTCGAGCGCACGCAGTAAGGCCGGTCGAGGCCTCTCGCTTCGAGGTGCTAGGTCGTGGACTCATAATTGTGCCGGAAACGGCGTCCGGTCGGGCAAAGATATGCCAGGAGGATCGCGAGGGCCGGGGCAGTTCCCCCGTCCGAGCGGTCCGACGCCGCAGATCGCAGCCGGGTCGACGCCGTTCGGGTATGCCGGAACCCGCCGGCAACAGCGTCGCAAGCTCTTGAAAACCTGATGGTTTCCTGCGGTCTTGCTTCTTGTATCCGATCGGGTTCGGGCATACCGTTTCTCGTCAGAATTATGAGTTCACGACCTAAGGCCTGTGGGGATTCATCGTGAGTTGATGACGGCGGCGGTGAGGTAGATCATGGCCTCGAAGCTCTGATCGGTTTTGCAGGCGCGCATGGCGATGCGTTTGAACTCCTTGAGTTTGCAGAAGAAGTTTTCGATCAGATGGCGCCATTTGTACATCTCGACGTCGAGCGGGATGGGCTTGGCGCGGCGTGGGTGCTGCGAGATGACGATCTTCGCGCCGCGTTCATTGAGGTTGGCGACAATGTCGTTGCTATCGAAAGCCTTGTCAGCGAGCAGAGCTCCGAACTCGACGCCGTCGATGAGCGGGGCAACGCCAACGGTGTCGAAGCGGTGGCCGGGCATCAGGCGGAAGCGGACAAGGTTCCCGAGCCCATCAGTCAGGGCCAGAACCTTGGTCGTCATGCCGCCTTTGGAGCGGCCTATGGCCTGGCTCTGAGTCCCCCTTTTGCGCCCTGACCGTGCCGGTGAACCTTGACGATGGTGGCATCAATCATGGCGTATTCCATGTCCGGCTCATCCGACAGAGCATCGAAAATCCGCTTGAAAACGTCGGCTTTGCGCCAGTCGCTGAACCGCCGGAACGCCGTACTCCAGTTGCCGAACATGGCAGGCAGATCACGCCACGGACTACCCGTGCGAGCAATCCACAGCACCGCCTCCATGAACAGTCGGTTGTTACCCCCGCTGCGTCCAGGGTCCGTCGGCTTGCCCAAACAGTGCGGTTCCATCTTCGCCCATTGGGCGTCGGTCAGTACGAAGCGTTCCATCCGGAGTGTGAATCACATCTCCGGCAAAATGGGAATCCTGAATCCCCACAGGCCTTAGAGCAGCGCCTCGAAGCACCGTTCGCCCTCTCGTGTGAAAGCGACGATCCGGGTCTTGCGGTCGGTCCGCGCCCAGCCGAGCGCCTCCATGTGGGCAAGCAGGGCGCGGCCGAGGCTGCCGGCAAGGTGCGAGCGCCGTTCGCTCCAGTCGAGACAGTCGCGACACAGTGCAGCCCGGCCGCTGCGCAAGGCCTGGGTGTCTATGCCGAGGCCCGCGAAGAACGTCTCGCCGTCTGCCGTCAGCTCCAGCGTCTCGCCGTTGCGCGCAAGACGTCCGCGTTCCAGCAGGGCGTCGAGCAGCCGGGTGCCCATCTGTCCGGCGAGATGGTTGTAGCACACGCGTGCCTTGCGCAGCGCGGCGTCCTTCGGCCCCGTGCGGGCGCGCAGGTGGCCGGCCCCGGCGGCGATGCCCATCAATCCCTCCAGCACTGCCGCAACGCTCTCGTCCGCCAGCGCGAAATATCTATGCCGGCCCTGGCGCCGCACAGTGACGAGGCCGCCCTGTTCCAGCTTGGCGAGATGCGAACTCGTGGTCGGCAGGGTCACGCCGGCCTCCTGGGCAAGCTCGGACGCCGTCAGGGCCTTGCCGCTCATCAGGGCGGTCAGCATGTTGGCGCGGGCCGGCTCTCCCATCAGGGCGGCGATCCGGGAAATGTCGGGTCCTTCCTTCATACTTAGATCATGGCCGAAGCATGAAGGGGGCGCAAGAGGCTAGAATGGGTGGGCAACGCACAAGGAGAACCCATGCTCACCTGCATCATCCGCTACCATATCGATCCGGCCAGGAAGGAGCAGTTCGAGCGCTACTGCCGCAACTGGGGGGAGGCAATCCCGCGCTGCGGCGCAGATCTGATCGGCTACTTCGCCCCTCACGAAGGCTCCAGCACCCTGGCCTACGGCATCTACAACATCGAGAGCCTGGCCGCCTACGAGGCCTATCGCGCGCGCCTCGCCGCCGATCCGCTGGGCCGGGAGAACTACGAGTTCGCGCAGAAGGAGCGCTTCCTGTTGCGCGAGGACCGGACCTGGCTGAGGCTTGCCTCGGCTCCGCACGGACGCGCGTCGTGATCGTCGTGATCTTCGAGCTGGAGCCGTTGGAGGGGCGCCAGGACACCTATCTCGACATCGCCGCCGAGTTGCTGCCTCTCGCAGAGCAGGTGGAGGGCTTCGTCTCGGTGGAGCGGTTTCGCAGCCTCAAGCATCCCGAGAAGCTGCTGTCGCTCTCTGTCTTCGAGGACGAGGCGGCGGTGCGACGGTGGCGCACGCTCCTTGCCCACCGGGCCGCGCAGCGTCGCGGCCGGGACGGCATCTTCCGCGACTACCGGCTGCGCGTTGCGAAGGTGCTGCGCGACTACGGGATGCACGCGCGTGACGAGGCGCCCGCCGACAGCCGCGCCGTTCACGACGTATGAGCCGGCCCGGGCGCCTCGTCCGGGCCGCCGGCCTCGGCCCACAGCCGCGCCAGCTTGTCCGGGTTGCGGAGCACGTAGACCGCTTGCACCCGGCCGTCGGCGACCTCCACGGCCGTCGCTTGCCGGGTGCCGTCGGCCTCCAGCGTCAACTCGCCGGGCAGGCCGCCCAGCTGCACCCGGCATCGCCAGGCGGGCGGGCGGCCGAACTTGCGCGCGACGCCGGCAAAGAACCGGGCAACGCGCAGGGCGCCGCTGATCAGGTTGCGCGCGGCGATCTTCTGGCCGCCGCCGTCCGAATGCAGCACGGCGCCCTCGGCCAGCAGCCGGCTCAGCCCCTCCACATCGTTCTGCCGGGCCGCGCTCAGGAAGGCGGACGCCACGGCTTCGTGCTCCTGTTGATCGACGGAAAAACGCGGCCGTGCCTTGCGGATGTTGTCGCGGGCGCGGCTGGCGAGCTGCCGGCAGGCGGCCTCGCTCCGGCCCAGCATTTCGGCGATCTCGCCAAAGCCCATGTCGAAGACGTCGTGCAGCAGGAAAGCCGCCCGTTCCAGCGGCGACAGCCGCTCCAGCGCCAGCATCAGGGCGAAGGAAATGTCGGAGGCGAAGATCTCTTCCGCCGGTTCGGCAGACGCGCCGCCGGCCGCGCCGAGCAGCGGCTCGGGCAGCCAGGGGCCGTCATAGGCCGCCTGTTCGCGCCGGCGCCGGCGCAGCCGGTCGAGGCACAGGCGAGTGACCACGGTGGAGAGGAACGCCTCCGGCTCCTCCACCTTGCTGCGATCCGTGCGTTGCCAGCGCAGCCAGGCGTCCTGGACCGCGTCCTCGGCATCGGCGCGAAGGCCCGTCATCCGGTAGGCGAGGCCGGTCAGCCGGCCCCGCACCTTCTCGAACGTGTCTACCGCGTCGCTCGCGGCGTCATGCTGCATCGGCCTTGCCCGTTCCCTTTTCCGGCGCCTTCGGATGCTCGCTGCGAAAGCCCACCGCCAGCCGGTTCCAGGCGTTGATGGTGCAGATCAGCATCGACAGTTGTACCCGCTCCGCCTCGTCGAAATGCTCGGCGATGCCGGCGTAATCCTCGTCCGGCGCGCCGGTCTGCGCAAGCAGGGTCAGCGCCTCGGTCCAGGCAAGCGCGGCGCGCTCGCGCGGCGAGTAGAGCGAAGATTCGCGCCATGCCGGCAGCAGGTCGAGCCGGGTCTGGTCCATGCCGCCGGCCCGCGCGTCGCGCGAATGCATGTGGAGGCAGTAGGCGCAGCCGTTGATCTGCGAGGCGCGCAGCTTCACCAGCTCGACGAGCTCGCGTTCCAGCGCCCCGCCGCGCACCGCGGCCTCCAGCGCCAGCATCGGCTTCAGCATGTCGGGGGCGATATTGTAATAGTCGAGACGGGCAGTCATGGAGGTCTCCGTTGCGTTGGTGTCACTCCCTAGACGCTCGAGCCTTGCCTGCTGTGACATGGACGCGCAAAAAATCTGTCCCCGCGTGCGGGCGCAGGTTCCCGCCGCTTCCGCGCGCCCTGTCCCCGCCTCTTGCGGTTTGCAGAAATTGAGACGGATTTTGCAAAATTCCGTCTCGAAATCGCGAAATTTCGGCGCGCGCCTCTCGAAATCGCCAAACCATCACCTGCTGGCCGTCGATCCGAATTCGGGCTTGGGCGAGGGCCGGTTCTCGCGTCCGCGCGAGTGCGGCACGGGCCAGGCCATCAAAAAATATGATGTCAGACAAGCGTAGATCTCAGTCGCTCGGGAAGGGAGGCGGGGCCGGACGGGGGAGGCGGGCTTGGCGGGGAGGTGGGGGCGAGATGGTCCGCCGACCTGGAAAGTGGCAGCGGCTCCGTGGAGGGCAGAGAGCCTCTAGAGGGGCGGCGCACTCGTGAAGGGGTGGCGGACTTTGGAGAAGCGAAGAGGAGGCAGCAGACCAGGTGAGGGCAGCGGGCCTGAAGAGGGGCACCTAAGCGCACACCGAGCGGTGATGAGCTTGGCAAGCCGGTGGATGGAGGCGCCGCGTGGGCTGCTGCTTATGTGATGCATCCTTGGAGGGGCACCGCACTCTGACATCAGACGAGACTCTGCCAGCGACCGGCGATGAAAACGCACTGCATGAGCGCGCCTGGCCTCAGAGCAATAAAGCCTCAAAAAAGGCGAAGGACTGCGGAGCGGAATGCTGTGTTTGTGGTGTTGCTTAGCTGTGCGCGCTGATTGACGAGCGTGTCGTCAGGCTGCAATCTCGCAGGATGGCTATACTCGATGAATTTGCCGCCCTCGAAGAAATTCGCACGATACTGGCTTCGACAGATCGCGCGAAACTGGCTGTTGCTTTCTGGGGGGATGGGGCGATCAAACGCTTGGGGCTGGTTGGCTCTGGAGTTCAGCTCCAAATCCTCTGCAACCTAGAATCCGGGGCTTGTAACCCAAATGAGTTGCGCAAGTTGCTTGGCCTATCGAATGTAGTGCTCAAGTCGCACTCAGCACTCCACGCCAAAGTCTGGTGGACGCCGAATGCCGCGGTGCTTGGCTCGTCCAACGCTTCGACCAATGGCCTTGCGCTCGAGCACGAGACCGGAAGCGGTTGGCATGAGGCCAATGTCCGGATCGACGATGCCACAACGCTCAACAGCATTTCCAAGTGGTTCGAGAAACTGTTCAACGAGGGGCACCGCATCGAGGAAGCAGATCTCGCACGGGCGGAAGAGCTTTGGAAGGCGCGTAAGCGCCTTGTTCTCTCTGGTGTGATGTCGGCTAGTACTCTGTTTGCGGCTTTTGAGAAAGCGCCCCAGAATTCAGCATGGAGTCGTGTGAAAATCGCATATTCCAGTGAATATATCAGCAAAAATATAAGTGATTGGCTTAAAAATAAGCAAAAACAAGGCTTTTATTCTGAAGGTATATTTATTTATGAAGGTTGGAATAAGTGTATGTTTCCGGGCGATTTCATATTGGATTATGATTTTTCCAAAAATTTTGCAAAATATGGAGGCATATGGAAGGTCATTGATGAAGACGTTCATCCTGAAGGCGTGCGTCTCGTGGTGAAATTAGAACGGTTGCCAGTCGGTCCGGTTCATCAGTTCGAGGTATCTGCTGAGGAGCAGGCAGAGTTGGCCGGCATCGCCCCTGCAGCAATCAAGCAGTATGGTGAGGATAGTGGCAGTGCTCTGCTCACACTTGCGCAAGCAATGGAACTGATTGGCGCGCGTGCCTCAGTCGCGACCGACAAGGCCTTCCATCGCGCAATGCTCGGCATCTACGAAGAGACCATGAGCTTTGGCTACAAGCCGACGACTTTCAGAAGAATGGTCGCCGATCACGGCGGGGTTGAGGCTGCGCGGCGGTTGATTCGGGGGACGGCTACGAGTGGCTTCGAGAAGCTTTGGGAAAATGGACGCTTAGATATTTCGGTGGAGGCCCTCATTCTGCGCCCGGAATGGCATTCGCTATTCACTGACGAGGATCGTGAAATCGCACGTAAGAGATTGAAGCAATATAATTTTCAGGTTGCAGACTGACGCTGACTAAGCAGCGATAAGGATTACGGGCGGTACGATGGCGGGCTTGCGGAACCCTCTTGTCCCGCCCGGGCCATGTCCGTGCGCATCCGGCTGGAATCGCCCCAGGTCGAAAGCCAGATCATCAGGTCGGTCAGGCCACTGACGAGCGGCAGCAGCAGCGCGTGGGCGAGGCCCCGCCCCTGCTGGCGGCTTTCGGCCTCGCGCAGGTGCGCCAGTTCCTGTTGCTGGATCGAGGCGATGAGGGCGTGCAGCTGCGGATCGCGGTCGGCGAGGAAGGCGAGCTGGTCCTCCAGGTGGCGGTGGACGGCGCTTTCCACGGCCTCGGTGCAGATCCAGACCGTGTTGCGCCCGCCGAGCGCGGTCAGGGCGCCGAGCACATAGCCGCCAAGGCTCCACAGCGACATGATGCGGCAGGGCCGGGCGCCTCTTGCGGGCATCGCCTCGCGGAACAGGCGGCAATGGTCGATCTCGTCGGCGCGCATCTCTTCCAGAACCGGCACGATGTCCGGAAAAAGGTGCCGGGCGACCGTGATCTGGGCACCATAGATCCGGATGGCGCCGAACTCGCCCGCGTGGTTGACCTTGAGAATACGGCGGACGGTGAGCTGCGGGTCACGGCCGCGGGTGTCGGGCGCGGCTGGCGGACTGGTCGTCATCGATGTCGCTCGCCCCTTATCGCCGATACATCCGCAAACCCATACAGAAAGCGCGCGGGCGCGTCATCAAGAGGGGAGGCGCAGGCGTTCGGATGCAAGAGCTCTCTCCCCGCAACAAGACACAACAATACCCGGTATCGCAGGCGGACCTGCGATACCGGGTACCGTAGCGGCGATGGGGCGCCGTGTGCTGGCCTCCCGGTCCGGCATGTGAGCCCCGGCTTCCGGGCGCGGGGGTCTTCCTGCAGGTTTTCGGGCGGCCAGTTTCCTGTTCTGCCTTCCGGACGGCCGGCCTCAGCCGGCTGTCCGGAAAGCCGTTGTTCAGGCCAGCATCTTGGCGATGACGCGCTCGACCTCGGCAGCGATGCGCAGCAGCTGCTCGTCGCTGCCGAAGGCGCCGGCAAGCTGCACGCCGATGGGCAGGCCGGCCGAGTTGACGCCGCAGGGCAGGGTGATCGCCGGCAGGCCGGACTGGTTGAACGGCGTGGTGAAGCGGGTCAGCGCCGGGTGCAGCGGCCGCTCGGCACCGTCGATGATCACGCTGGTCGCGCCGATCGTCGGGGCGGTGGTCGCAATCGTCGGGGTGATCAGCACGTCGACATCGGCGAAGGCGGCCTGCAGCGCATCGCGCTGCACCGTGCGCAGGCGCTGCGCCTTGACATAGTCGACGGCGGCGAGGAACTGCCCGACCTCGAGCCGCACCCGCACGTCCTCGCCGAGCAGCTCGGGATGCTCCGCCAGCGCTTGCCAATAGGCCTGCGAGGCCTCGGCACTGACCGTCTGGACATGGATCGGCAGGCAGTTTTCGACTGCGCTCAAGGGCGTGGGAACGATGGCATGGCCTTCGCCGGCGAGCAGGGTGATCAGGCTCTCCAGGCGGGCAAGGATCTCGCCGTCGACCTCGTCGTAGAAATGGTTGGTCGGCTTGCCGAAGCGCAGGCGTCCGATCTTCAGGTCGGACGGGGGAACGCAGGTTTCCGGCGTGCGCCCGGCCATCACGGCGAAGAGTAGCGCGGCATCGCGCACGTTGCCGGCAATCGGCCCGACATGGTCGAGCGACCAGGCCAGCGGCATCACGCCCTCGCGGCTGATGCTCTCGTAGCTCGGCTTGAAGCCGGTCGCCCCGCACAGCGCGGACGGCAGGCGGATCGAGCCGGACGTGTCGGTGCCGACCGCAACCGGCGCAAGGCCGGCCGCGATCGCGCCGGCCGAGCCGGAACTGGAGCCGCCGATGATGTGGCCGGGATGGCCGGGATTGGCGACGGCGCCGAAATGCGGGTTGATGCCGGTCGCGCCATAGGCGAGCTCGTGCAGGTTGGTCATGCCGCCGATCAGGGCGCCGGCCGCCCGCAGGTTGGCGACGACCGGCGCATCGTCGTGGTCGAGGCTCGCGGGCAACGCCCTGGTGCCGCCGGTGCGCGGATAGCCGCGCACGAACATGTAGTCCTTGACCGGAACCGGCACACCGGCGAGCGGGCCGAGATCCTCGCCCTTCGCCGCACGCTCGTCGAGGGCGCGGGCCTCCTTGCGCACCAGATCGGCGTCGAAGGCGGTGAAGAGGTTCATGTCGGCGGCGGCTTCCGCGCGGGCGATATAGGCCTCGGCGATCTCCGACACGGAGGCCTCGCCCCGCCGCACGCTGGCGGCAATGGCAAGGGCGGTGCCGGGCGCGCCTTCGCTCAAGGGAGCGGCGGCGGGCTTTTCGGCGGCCGCGGGCAGGCCGGCGGCGAACTGCGGCTGGGCCTCCTCATGCGGCAGGGCGGCGAACTGGCGCAGCTCCAGCTCGTTGACGCGCAGGCGCTCCTCCCACTGCGGAATGCGGTCGAGGTGCCCGTAGTCGCGATAGTCGGCGACGGTGCGAAGCAGTTCCGGCAGTTCCTTGCTCTTCCACATGGGCCTGCTCCTATTGACTGGCGGCTGCGATGGGGGAGGTCGCCCGGCCTGCGACCAGGAAGTCGTGCAGGTGGCGATGGTAGAGGTCCGGCTGGGTCTGCGGGCAGAAATGCCCGCCGGTCGGCAGCGTGGTCAGCACCGCGTTCGGAATGTTCTGCGCCAGCTCGTTCCACAGGTATCGCGGGGTGATCGCGTCGTCCTCGGCGCCGATCACCAGGGTGCGCGAGGAGATGCGCGGCAGCTCGGCGCGGGAATCGAAGTCGAGCAGTACGCCGATGCGGCTGGCGATGATCTCCTCGCTGCCGCTTTCGCCGACCGTCGGGGTCAGGGCCTCGGGCTCCTCGCCGAAATACCAGGGCGGATAGCGGAACAGCCGGCCGAACTGCTCGTAGGCCTCGAGCCCGAGCCCCTTGAGGACGGCGAGACGAAGGCCGAACAGGCTGCGGAAATAGGCATCGCCATGCGCCCAGGAGGCGCTGAGCACCAGGTCGTCGACCCGCCCGGGATGGGCGATCGCCAGGGTCTGGGCGATGATGCCGCCGGTCGAGTGGCCGACGAAGGAGGCCCGCTCGATGCCGAGATGGTCCATCAGGGCCAGCACGTCGCCGGCCATCAGCTCGACCGTGTAGTCGCAGGTCTGCGTCTCGCTCTGCCCCGTCCCGCGGTGGTCGTGCAGGACGACGCGAAAGTCGCGCGCCAGACGCTCGGCCTGGGCGCGCCAGAACTCGCCGACGCCGCCGAGACCGGAGACGAGAAACAGGGGGCGTCCCTGCCCGAGCACCTCGTAGTGGAGGCGCCCGTTTTCGATATCTGCAAAGGCCAATACACACTTCCCGGTCTTGAGATGCCGGGAGCAGCCCGGCGCAATGCTTGCAAGGAAAGGCAGCCCGCGGCCGGAGGCCTACCGAAGCAGGTTCGGCAGGAACAGGACGAGCGAGGGGAACAGGATCATCACGGCGATGCGGAGGATGTCGGCGACGATGAACGGCGCGACGCCCTTGTAGATTTCCCAGATGTCGGTGTTCTTCGATATGCCCTTGATGACGAAGACGTTCAGGCCGAAGGGCGGACTGATCATGCCGATCTCGACGGTCATGGTGACGATCACGCCGAACCAGATCGGGTCGAAGCCGAGCTGGGTGATGATCGGATAGACGATCGGCACGGTGAGGATGACGACCGCGGCCGAGTCCATCACGCAGCCCAGCACCAGCATCACGGCAAGGATCACCAGCAGCGTGCCATAGGCGCCGAGATCGGCATCCAGCAGCACCTGCGCCACCTTCTGCGGCGTCTGGGTGATCGTCAGGAAGTAGCCGAACAGCAGGGCGCCGGCGAGGATCGTCAGGATCGCGGCGGCCGTGCGCACGCTCTCGGTCAGCGAGATGAACAGGCGCTCGAAGGAAAAGCGCCGCGAGGCGAAGGCGATGACGATGGCGCCGGTGGCGCCGACGGCGCCCGCCTCTGTCGGCGTGAAGATGCCGCCATAAATGCCGCCGATCACGGTGAGGCAGAGCAGAATGATCGGGCTGAGCCGGGTGAGGCTGACGACGCGCTCGCGCAAGGGCGGCACGATGCCGGCCGGCGCATCCTGGGGGCGGCGCATCAGCCACAGCCGTGCGGTCAGCATGTAGAAGCCGATGGCGATGATGCCCGGCACCACGCCGGCCATGAACAGCAGGCCGATGCTCTGCTGGGTCAGGAGCCCGTAGATGGCGAGCGCGATGGAGGGCGGGATGAGCACGCCGAGCGTGCCGCCGGCGGCGATGACGCCGGTGGCCAGGCGCTCGGAATAGCCGTAGCGGGTCATCTCCGGCAGGGCGAGGCGGGTCATGGTTGCAGCGGTCGCAGCCGACGAGCCGCAGATCGCGGCAAAGCCGCCGCAGGAGGCGATGGTCGCCGCCGCGAGCCCGCCGCGGAAGCCGCCGAACCACAGCTGGGCGGCGCGGAACAGGTCGGCGCTGATGCCCGAGGCGACCGCGACCGCACCCATCAGGATGAACAGCGGGATCAGGCCCATCGTGTAGTCGGAAAAGGTCGAGATGACCGAATGGGAGACCAGGCGGAAGGCGGGCTCGAACCCGGTCAGCAGGCCGAAGCCGAGGATGCCCGAGCTGCCCATGGCAAGGCCGATGGGCACGCGCAGCGCGCACAGCACCAAGGTCAGACCGAACCCGAGGAACATCACGAGGTTGGTGTCCAGCATGTCTTGTCTCTCAGGGTCTGAAGTCGGGGTCTCGAAACGGGGGCGGCAGGTGGGCGCGCGGCAGCCGGATTACAGCGCCGGGTCGATGGGCTGTTCGTCGACGAGATGCGCGGGCGGCCAGATGGTCTGGGCGAGCAGCACGGCGACGGAGGCAAGCGTCCCGAGCCAGGCGGCGAACTGGAACCCCCAGACCGACAGGCCGAGGTCGATGGTCAGCAGGCCGGCCTTCATCGTGTCGAGCACCTTGAAGAGCAGCGCCACCGAATAGATGCCGACGATGACGAGGCTGAGAACGGTGCCGGTGCGCGACAGGATCCTGCGGGCGAGCGGGCCGGCGCGGCCCCAGAACACGTCCAGGCGGATATGGTCGTTGTAGTGGAAGGCGGCGGCCATGCCCCAGCAGACGACGATGCTGAGCAGCATGCGCGAGATCTCGAATTCGTCGGGAACCGGCGTGTTGATCAGGTAGCGCGTCGCGGCCGACACGGAGGTGAGAAGCGCCATGGCGAGCAGCAGAACCGCTGGCACAGCTTCCAGAATGGTCTTCAGAGTTCGCATGGCGCTTCTCGTTTTTCAGGTGCGGCCCCGGAGGGCAGGCATCAGTAGGCGGCGTCGTACTTTTCGAGCAGCGTCTTCAGGTCGCCGAACACCTTCTCGCCGTCGACACCCTTGCCCGCGACATCGGCGGCCCACTTGGCCTGGACGCCCTTGGCAAGCTCCTTCCACTCGCCGAGCTGTTCGTCGGTGAGCTTGTAGACGTCATGCTCCGGCTTGCCGAGCAGGACCTCGCGGCCCTCGTTCTCGAAGTTTGTCCAGGCGACGGGCAGCTTTTCCGACCAGTCGGCGCTGCAATGGCTGTCGATCACGGCCTTCTGCGCATCGGACAGGCGCTCGTAGGAGCCCTTGTTGATCAGGATCGCGGTGGCCAGCGAGTAGAGCGTCGTGTCCATGTGGTAGTGCAGGGTGCGGTCGGCGCCGAGCGCCTGGAGCAGCTTCCACGGGAAGGAGATCGCGTCGACGACGCCGCGCTCTACGGCCTCGGCCGCATCGTTCGCCGACATCTGGATCGGCGAGGCGCCGCCGAGGCGATAGAGCTCGGCCGCCATCACGTTGGGAGAGCGGATCTTCAGGCCGGCGAGATCGGCCGGACGCTCGATCTTCTTCTTGGCGTGGACGGTGCCGCCGCCGTCATAGAAGGTGTTGCAGACCTTGACGTCGGCCATCTCGGTCTCGGCATAGGGCATGTACCATTCGTACAGCGCCCGCGAGCCGCGGTCGTTGGCCGAGACGAGGAACGGGATCTCCGCCGCCGAAACGATGGGGAAACGGCCCGGCTCGATGCCGACCAGGTAGAAGGCGATGTCGACGATGCCGTCGCGCGCCATGTTGTAGTGGTCCTTGGCCGGACCCATCTGCTGCGCCGGGAAAATGTCGATGGCGATCGAGCCGTTCGACGCCTCGCCGATGGACTTCGCCCAGGGCTCCAGCACGCCGTAATGCAGCGCATTGTTGGTCGGCAGGTTGTGCGACAGGCGCAGGCGGACCTGCGCGTCTTCCGCCATGCTCGCCGTCGTCAGGGCGCAGGCCCCCATCAGCGCGACGCCGAGCGCACCGGTGAACTTCTTGAACTTCCTCATAAGACCCACTTCCCTCTGGTTTGTTGGAAAGGCACTCGAACCCTGGTCGTTCCACCCTTTGGTTCCGCTTGGCGGAGGTTCCGTTTGGCGAAACAAGTTCCGTTTAGTGGAACTTTTGTATTGCAATATGGAACAAACTTGTGATGATGACAGTGCGGACGTCAAGCGCTTTTTGAACGGCGCCAAGCGAGGGGGAGAAGCAGGTGTCGGAGAAGACAACCGAAAGTCGCGATCTTCTGGAGCGCCAGCTGCAGCTGCTGGAACTGGTGGCGCGCAATCCCGACGGGCTGGGCTTCAGCGGCTTGCAGACGGCGCTGGACCTGCCGAAGGCCTCCATCCACCGGCTGATCGCCGGGCTGGTCAAGGCCGACTGCATCGCCGTCGGCGGCGCCGATGCGGACGGCGAGCCGGGCGAGGGCACGGGGCGCGGGCGCAAGGTCTACATGCTCGGCAACCGCATCCGCCGGTTGCTCGGCAGCGCCGTCGACCCGCAGCAGATCGTCGCCCTGTCGCAGACGGTGCTGCATCGCCTGGCGGAGGAGTTCAAGGAATCCGCCTTCCTGTCGGTGCTGCGCGGCGACCGCGTCGAGACCGCGGTGCTGGTGACCCCGGCCAAGGACGCGCACGGCTTCGTCAATCCCGGACGGATCATGCCGGCCCATGCCGCCGCCTCCGCCAAGGCGATCTTCGCCTTTCGCGACGAGGCCGAATGGGACCGCATCCTCAAGCAGGAGCTCACCGCCCTGACCGACCTGACGCTGACCTCGCCGGCGGCGGTGAAGAAGGAATACCGGGCGGTGCGCGAGAGCGGCATCGCCTATTGCCGCGAGGAGATCGACCGCGGGCTGATGGGCATCGCCGCCCCGCTGCACCTGCCGCAGATCGGCGTGATCTACGCCGTCTCCATCGTCGGCCCGAGCAACCGCATCCGCGAACACGACGAAAAGCAGCTGGAAGCCTCGCTGATCAAGGCGGCCGGCGAGCTGTCGGAAATTTTCACCGCCAATTTGAGGATCGACAGGGCGTGACGGCAAACATCGCGATCATCGGCTTCGGCAGCATCACCCGGACGCTGCTCGCCTCGCTCGCCGGCAACGGGGCCGTGCGCGTCAAGAACATCGTCGTTCGCCCCGAGCGCATCGGCGCGCCGGACCACAGCTGGCAGGACGCCCGTTTCGTTAGTTCCATCGGGGAGCTGGAAGCGGATGTCGACACGGTGATCGAAGCGGCCGGCCATGCGGCGCTGAGGCAGCATGCCGGCGATGTGGTGGCGAGCGGCCGCCGTCTGGTGCTCGCCTCCTCCGGCGCGCTGGCGGACGATGCGTTCCGAAAGGGGCTGGAGAAGACGGCGCGCGAAACCGGCGCGGAGATCCACGTGGTCAGCGGCGCCATCGGCGCGCTCGATGCGCTGGCGACGGCGCAGATCGCCGGCCGGCAGGCGGTGCACTATACCGGCATCAAGCCGAGCCGCGCCTGGCGCGGCACGCCGGCCGAACACTGCGTCGATCTCGATGCGCTGGAAGCCCCGACGACCTTCTTCACCGGCTCGGCGCGCGAGGTGGCCCGGCTCTACCCGGCCAATGCCAATGTCGCCGCGACCGTCGCCCTGGCCGGCCCCGGCTTCGACGCGACGACCGTCTCGCTGATCGCGGATCCCGATGCGGCGCTCAACCGCCACGTGGTGGAAGCGGACGGCGTGCTCGGCAGCTTCCGCTTCGAGACGACCGCAACCCCCTTGAGCATCAACCCGCGCACCTCCGGCACGACGGTCTTCAGCATCCTGTCGTTCCTGAACAGCGGCTCGAATTCGGTGAGGCTGGTGTAGGGGGGGCTTGCGTCCCCTCTGCCCAACAAGACATCCAGTTCGGCAAAAGGATGGTCAGTTCGCGGAACATCTCGACGGCTGCGCTCGTGAAAGCTCTGCTTTGGCACGACAGGCGGAATGCTCCGCCCGGTGATTACACGCGGGACGTGCCGTCTAAGTCTTCTTTAAGCTAGGTTGAGGTAGGGAGATCTCCGACAACCTTGCCGGGAGAAAGCAATGAAACCACTGGGGCGGCCCTTCCTCCTCTTCGTCTCCATGGCGACAATTACGGTTCACTTCGGCACCGGTCTGCTCGCAAGTTTCACCGAGCAGGTCCCGCCTGCGGTCGCAGCCATGGACACGGTGCTAGGCGTTGGCTTGGTGTCCTGGCTCGGCCATTTCGGCACCTTGGCATTCCTGGCGTTCCTGACAGTTCTCTTGCCGATTTTGGCATATCGTCAGAACCTGCATGAGAAGCGGTTGGCTCAACCTCCGCATCGGATCATCAAGCCGGCGCGTACGCAGCGCATGGTCGGTAAAGCGCCCAAAGCCGGCATCAGCCCGGAAGACAAGAAGTTTGTGTCGGAATTGTTTATGGGCGCGGCTGAAGCAGTTCGGCGCGGCAGGGAGATGGCGGCGGCGAACGAGCGGCCGAGCCTTTTCGTGCGTCTGGTACCACGGGTCCCGATAGTCTCCGGTGTGCCGGCATGCAGTTGGTTGGGTGGCAATCCATCGCTTCCGGCTGGCACGAGCTGGCCGCTCTGTGAGGGGCAGCCGGCGGCATTCTTGGCGCAGATTGACTGTTCCAGTCTTCCTCCCGGCTTGTGGGAAGGCGCTGGACCGCGCACCGGCTGGCTGTCCTTTTTCTTTGGCGTCGAAAACGACCGTATCGTGGCGAAGGTACTCCACACCCTGGATCTCGGTCGTCCGGTGGAGCCGCCCTCGGCGGTTGGCTTTCAGTTTTTCCTCTCCCACCAGACATGGGAAACGGACGTGGATTGGCCGATCCCAAAGGGAACTCCGCAATGGCCTGTCGATGTGGTCCAGGTGTCCAGGCAGGAAGAGGACCCCTGGATCTGGCGGTATGGTGCCTCCGACAAAGACGACAATCCGCGCTCTATTCGCTACCGAACAGGGGCCAGTCTCAATGATCCCGGTTTGAAGCCGTTCGACTGGACGACGACCTTGTTGATGCTCGACACCGCGGCCGCCCACGCGCAGTCGCATGTGAAACGATCGGAAAAAAGCCTCGCCAGCGTACAAAAAGCCCTGGACCACGTTTCTGCTAATCCTGAGCGCTATGGCGATTTAGACGCCGCACGCGCGCGAATAAAATCTCACGCCTTAGGCGACGATCATCGCGCATCCGTCTGGAAGGCATGTGAACTCAAGGTGAGGGCGTTGCGCGCAAGAGTGGCAGAAGATGCGGCGCGTCTTCCGTTTTCGGAGGCGCTGCTTGACGATGTGATCGTCGAGCTCTCAACCATAGAGCTGCAACGGCGCGACGGGGAACCTGCCGCAAGAGCTTTTCGGATGGAGCGTCCGCCAAACTCAGGATTGGGATATTGGCTGTATAGCTGGGAATCGATCGCACAGAGCCATGCAAAGCATCTGTATGTGTCGGACCCTCAAATGTTGCCGCCCGCGTGGCGTGAAAATCTGGAAGCGCAGGCCGCATTTGATGCTCAGCGCGAAATGGGAATAATGTGTGAGGTGCCTTACGGGTATGTGCATGAGTTTACGATCGGTAGAGAAGTGACGCTTTTGGAGCTGCCCACAAGTGATCTTTTGAATTGGAAGTGGGGTGACGTTGATAATCTCGTGCTGACTATTCAGAAATCGGATCTCGTTCGTAATAACTTCAGTAGAATAAACGCTCAAATCACAAATTGATCTATGTTTGATATAGATGATTATATTTTCTGGAGTTTATTGTATTAATTATCGAAATATATTTTATGTATATTGGTTTTCGTTCAAGGTTTTTTGAAAATGCAGCATGTAACCCCCTTTGACCTAGAAATCGATGGTGACCGAGGGCACGTTGCGCTGGGCCTCGCCCTGGTAGACCGCCTCGATATTGTTCCCGTCCGGGTCGAGCAGGAAGGCTGCATAGTAGCCCGGGTGATAGGCCCGCAGGCCGGGGGCGCCGTTGTCGCGGCCGCCATTTTCCAGCCCGGTGCGGTGGAAGGCGTCGACGCTCTCGCGGTCCTTCGCCTGGAGGGCGATGTGGTGCCGCCCGGTCAGGCTGCCCGATGCCGTGACGCTGTCGGGAGAGGAGACGACGAGTTCGTCTGCCATGAAGTAGCCGTTGCCCGTGCTGACGACGGGGATATCCAGCACCGACAGGACCGCCGTGTAGAAGGTCTCGCTCGCCTTCAGATCGCGCACCACAAGCTGGATGTGATCGATCAGGCGGCCGCGATGCAGTCGGGTGGTTTCCATGGGCGTTCCTTCTGTGGCGGTGGGCCGGGCGGTGCTGTGCCCGTCGCCGGATTTCGAGGAAACACCAGAGCGCGGCCCGGACGCAATGGCTCGCAACGTCGCGGGCAGGCCGGATGGGCGCGTCTCTACCCGGCCCTCTGTCCGGCCGCTCAGCGATACGCGGTTGCCAGCTTGCGGACCGCGGTCTCGATCTCGGCCGGCGTGTAGGCGGCAAAGCCCATCAGGACCCCCGTTTCGGGTTTGCCGAGGGCATGCAGGGCGGACAGTCCCAGAAGCTCGATCCCGACATGCCGCGCCGCGTCGATGGCGGCGCGCTCCGACAGGGTGCCGGTCAGGGCGCAGGGCATCTGCAACCCGCCGATGGGAACCCGCGGTTCGACGAAATCCCCCAGATGCGTGCGCACGAGGCGCGCCAGAATGTCGAGCCGCTCGGCATAGATGCCGCGCATGGTGCGGACATGGGCGCCGAAATGCCCGCCTTCCATGAAACGGGCGAGCGTCAGCTGCGGCAGCGGCGCGGAATGCCCGTCGAGCAGCGTGCGCGCCGTCGTCATCGGTTTCACCAGCTGCGGCGGCAGCACCACATAACCGATCCGCAGGCCCGGAAAGAGCGACTTGGTGAAGGTGCCGATATAGATGGTGCGATCATGGGGATCGAGACCCTGCACGCAGGCCGTCGGCTTGCCGGCATAGTGGAACTCGCTGTCGTAATCGTCCTCGATGATCCACGCCTGCTGCCGGGCGGCCCATTCGATCAGCGCCAGGCGGCGATCCAGCGCCAGCGTCGCGCCGGTCGGGAACTGATGCGATGGCGTCAGGTACACGGCCTTGACCTCGCGTGCCTCCGCTGCGATCTGCTCGACGGCAATGCCCTGCCGGTCCACGCGCACGGGCACGCAGTCGAGCCCGGCCGCGTCGAACGCCTTGCGCGCGCCGTAATAGGCGGGGTCCTCGATGAAGATGGGATCGCCGGGATCGAGCAGCATGGTGGCGCACAGCGACATGGCCTGCTGCGAGCTGGTGAGGACCAGCACCCGGTCGGCGGTGGCGCGCGCCCCGCGCTCCAGGTTCACATAGTCGGCGATGGCTCGGCGCAGCGGCTCGGTTCCCTGCGGATCGCCATGAGCCAGCGCCTGGGTACCGACCTCCTTGACGACCTGCCGTTCCAGCCGTTCCCACAGCGCCAGGGGAAAGGTGCGGGTTTCCGGCACGCCGGGCGCGAACGGGCGCGGGTCCAGCATCTCGCGCACCCCGCCGCCGCGGAACACGGCCGCCCCGCGCCGGCTGAGGGCCGGCGCCCGATGGCGTGCGAGCGCGTCGCGGCGGGACTGCCGGTGTCCCGGCGTGAACTCGCTCATCTGCGAGACGAAGCTGCCGCTGCCGACCCGGCGCTCGATGAAGCCCTCCGCATGAAGCTGTCCGTAGGCCGCCTCCACCGTATCGCGAGACACGCTGAGCGATGCGGCAAGCGCCCGCGAGGCCGGCAGCGGCTTGCCCGGCCCCAGCGCGCCATCGACGATCAACTGGCGGATAGCCCGCTGGATCCGCGCATGAAGCGGCATCGCCGCATGGGCGGGATGGGCGATCCACGCCTTCACCGATTCCAGTTGGGAGTGCTTGAACAAATGGTCTGGTCCATTGACGAAAAGTGGAGGGGCGTATCAGGCCATTGGCCGGATACTTGTCAAGCCGGCCAATGGCCGCCCCTCCCAACGTCCGGAGACCATCGCAGATCATGTCGTCCCGCACCTCCCCGTCCTCCCTCCGCCCGAGCGACCTGACGCATCCTGTCGTGGCGGGCCTGATCTCCGTCATCGTCAACTATGGCGGCACCTTCATCCTGGTGTTCCAGGCCGCCAAGGTTGCCGGGCTCAGCCCGGAGCTCACGGCCTCCTGGGTCTGGTCGGTCTCCATCGGCGTCGGGCTGACGGGGCTGTTCCTGAGCTGGCGCTACCGCGAGCCGATCATCACCGCCTGGTCCACGCCGGCAGCGGCGTTCCTGGTCGCGGCACTGACGACGACGCCCTATCCGCAAGCCATCGGCGCCTACATGATCTCGGCGGCGGCATTTGTCGCGCTCGGGCTTTCGGGCTGCTTCGAGAAGGTCATCCGGCTGATCCCGCCGGGCATCGCCTCGGGGCTGCTTGCCGGCATCCTGCTGCAATTCGGCATCGGCGCGTTCGGCGGGGCGAATGTCGATCCGCTGCTGGTGGGTCTGCTGGTCATCGCCTATGTGGTGCTGAAGCGCTTTTCCGCCCGCTATGCGGTCGTCGGCATCCTCGGCCTCGGGCTGGTCTTCCTGCTGACGCAGGACCGGGTCGACCTGTCGGGGCTGACGCTGGAGCTTGCCGCTCCCGTCTTCACCATGCCGGAATTCTCGCTGAACGCGCTGCTTTCCGTCGCGCTGCCGCTGTTCCTCATCACCCTGACCGGCCAGTACATGCCGGGGATGCTGGTGCTGCGCAACGACGGCTTCAAGACCAGCGCCAATCCGATCGTCACCGTGACCGGGCTCGGCTCGCTTCTCATGGCCCCGTTCGGGTCGCATGCCTTCAACATCGCGGCGATCACGGCGGCCATCGCCACCGGCCGGGAAGCGCATGAGGACCCGGCCAAGCGCTGGATCGCCGGTATCGCGGCCGGTTGCTTCTATGTGCTGGTCGGCGTGTTCGGCGTGACGCTCGCCGCCGTCTTCATGGCCTTTCCGGCGAGTTTCATCACGACGCTGGCCGGTCTGGCGCTGCTCGGCACCATCGGCGGCAGCCTGGCCGGCGCGATGGCCGACCCGGCCTCGCGCGAGGCGGCGCTGATCACGTTCCTCGCCTCGGCGGCGAACATCACGCTGCTCGGCATCGGCGGTGCGTTCTGGGGGCTGGTGATCGGCCTTGTCGCCCATCTCGTGCTCAATGGCCGCCTGCCACGCTACAAAACCCGCAGCCGGGTGGTATAAGGCCGGATCTCGCGCAGGTGCGCGGCGGCTCGGCCGACAGGCGCGGGCCGGCGATTCGGGTCGAACATGGTCAATCTCACCGCCTGCCGCTATTTCCTGGAAGTCGTGCATCTGGGGTCGATCCGCCTGGCGGCGGACCGGCTGCACGTCTCGCCCTCGGCGATCAGCCGCCAGATCGCCAAGCTGGAGCGGGAGTTCGGCGAGCCGCTGCTCGACCGGCGGGCGAACGGCGTGCAGCTGACCGAGGCGGGCACGCTGGCGGCCGAGCATTTCGCCTCGATCCTCGGCCAGATCGACCTGATCCGCGGGGAAATGTCCGACCTGCGCAAGCTGAAGTCGGGCAGCGTCTCCATCGCGACGGTCGACGGGGTGACCGATCCCTACCTGTCGGAACAGATCCTGGCGTTCCGCAAGCGGTTTCCGGCGGTCGACTTCCGCATGCGGATCCGGGGGCGCGAGCGCGTGCTGGAGGCGCTGGAAAAGCGCATCTGCCAGGTCGGCTTCGTCTACGACCACTTCTCCCATCCGATGATGGAAATCGTCGGGCAATGGCGCCAGCCGCTGCTCGCCCTCGTCCCGCCCTCGCACCCCTTTGCCGACGGGCGGGCGGTGAAGCTGCCGGACATCGCCGACTGCGACTGCGTGCTGCCGGACGACAGCTACGGCATCCATCACTTGGTCCACAGGGCGTTTCGCAAGTTCGGCGGCAAGCCGAAGGCGATCATGGTCGCGGACCAGCTGCACTTCCTGATCCGCCACGCGATCCGGTCGAACGCGATCGTCTATGTGCCGCTGCAGGCGGCCCTGCGCGAGGTCGAGGCGGGCGAACTCGTGCCGCTCAGCCTCGCCTGCGGCGACTTCGAGCACCGCTTCATCTACGCGATCGTGCGGCGGGACCAGCGGCGATCACCGGCCTGCGACGCGTTCATCGCCATGCTGACGTCGAACTTCCCGAAACACGAGAAGGCCGACGCCGCCATGCTGAAGCGGTTGAGAGCTGCCCAGGCTGAGGGGAAGGCGTGACGCTCAGGCCTGAAGATCAGGCGTGCAGCTCGACCGTCAGGTCGGCCTCGACCGGCGCGTTGAGGCCCAGCTCGTGCTGGGTGAGCGCGGCGCGCGCGTGCTTGCCGCTTTCCTCGCCCCACAGCTCGACGAAGAGATCCGAGGCGCCGTTCAGCACCAGGTGCGGCTCGGTGAAGCCCGGCGCGCAGGTGACGTAGCCGATCATCTTGACGATCCGCTTGACCCGGTCGAGATCGCCCAGCACCGCCTTCATCATGGCCAGGTGGTTGATCGCCATCAGGCGGGCCGAGGCGTAGCCTTCCTCGATGGTGAGATCCGAGCCGACCTTGCCGACATAGGGCAGGACATCGTTGTCGTTCTCGTCGGGCCGGGTGCCCAGCGTGCCGGACGTGAAGAGGAGGTTCCCGACGACGACGCCGGGCAGGTAGTTGCCGATGGGCTTGGGCCTGCGGGGCAGGACGATTCCCATTTCCTTCAGACGTGCTTCGGTCGCATGCGGCATGAACGTGCTCCAGGATTAGGCGTTGACCGATGGCAAACTAGGCAAAACCGGTGCGGCTGCGTGTGCGTTGACGGCAACGCAGTGTTGCCATTTCGGCAACTTATGACCTAGGGTAAGGTTCGGTTTGAGGCTGAATTAATATTATAATACATATATTTAATCGAATGTGCGCCGCCGCGATCCCGCGCGGCGGTGCTGCGTTGCAGCGAAGAGGCGAGTGGTCGCGCATCCGTTTTCTCGTAATGTCCCGGCTTGGGTTTCACACCAGCAGGGGCCAACAGGTGCAGTCTCAATCTCTGGCAGCAATCGCGGCGGACCTTCGCGCCGGCAAGGTGCGGTCTTCGGATCTCGTGGCCCTGGCCGTGGAGCGCCATGCGGCGAGCGAGCCGGTGCTGAAGGCCTACCGGACCTGGGCCGGCGACCGGGCCAAGGCCCAGGCGGCAGCGCTCGACACGCTCATCGCCTCCGGCATCGATCTCGGGCCGCTGATGGGCATTCCCGTCTCGGTCAAGGACCTGTTCGGCGTTCCCGGCCTGCCGACCCATGCGGGCACCAATGCCGCCTTCCCGAAAGAGTGGCAGGCCGCCGGTCCGGTGGTGAAGGCGCTGCTGGCGCAGATGGGCGTGGTGACCGGCAAGACGCATACGGTCGAGTTTGCGTTCGGCGGGCTGGGCACCAACCCGCATGCCGGAACGCCGGTCAATCCGTGGTCGTCGCGCGAGACCCCTCGCGTGCCGGGCGGATCGAGCTCGGGCGCTGGCGTGTCGCTGGCGCAAGGTTCGGCGCTGCTGGCGCTGGGCACCGACACGGCCGGGTCGGTCCGTATCCCCGCCTCCTTCACCGGACAGACGGCGCTGAAGATCACCCATGGCCGCTGGTCGCTGGAGGGCATCGTCCCGCTGTCGCCCTCGCTCGATACGCCCGGCCTGCTGGCCCGCACGGTTGCGGACCTGGCCTATGCCTTCGCCGCGCTGGACCCGGAAGCGGCAGCGCCGGTTGCAGCAAGCGACCTTGCCGGCCTGCGCATCGGCGTCGTCCGCAACACGGTCTGGGACGATATCGAGCCGTCGATTGCCGAGAACACCGGCCAGGCGCTGCGGGTACTGGAAAAGGCCGGCGCGCATGTGAGCGACGTGACGCTGGCCTGCACGGAGGAGGCGCTCGCCATCTTCCGCGCCGGCGGCCTGGCGGCGGCGGAGCTGCGGGCGTTCCTCGAGCGCAATTTCCCCGAGCGGATCGGCCAGCTCGATCCGGCGGTGATGGCGCGCGTCGAAGCCGTCAACGACCTGACCGCGTCCGGCTACCTGCAGCGCGCGGCGAACCTTGCGCAGTACGGCCGGACCGCGGCGCGGGCTTTCGAGACCGTCGACGTGCTGGTCTCGCCGACCATTCCGGTCACCGCGCCGACCATCGCCGAGGTGGCGGATCCCGAAACCTATCGAAAGGCCAACATGCTGGCCCTTCGCAACACCGCGCTCGCCAACCTGTTCGGCTGGTGCGCGGCGACACTGCCGACCGGGCTGGATGCCAACGGCATTCCGTCCGGCCTTCAGATCATGGCGCCGCCGATGGCGGAACGCCGCCTGCTGGCGGCGGCCCTGGCCATCGAGACTGCCATCGGATCCGGGCCCGAAATGCTCGGGAAAGCACCGCTGGCCTGACCCCTGTTTACATTGCCAGCCCCTTGGAGGAGAGACCTATGAAAAACCTGAGCAGAGCGATCATTCTCGCCGTCGGCGCCACGTTCGCCGGCGCGGCCCATGCCGCCGACTTCACCTTCACCTTCGCCCACGTCCTGACCGAGGACACGCCGAACGCCCGCGCGGCGGTGGTCTTCAAGGAAGAGGTCGAGAAGAACTCCAACGGCCGGATCGAGATCAACATCCGCCCGGCCGCGCAGCTCGGCGGCGACGTCGAGATCATCGAGCAGACGCAGATGGGCCTCGTCCACATCGCGATCCCGCCGACCGGCAACCTCGCCAACTTCAACGAGCAGATGTACCTGTTCGACCTGCCGTTCCTGCTGAACGACAACGCCGCGATGATGCGCGTTCTCGACGGCGAGGTCGGCACCGAGCTGCTGGCGACGCTCGACGGCAACAATCTGCACGGCATCGCCATGTGGGGCGCCGGCTTCCGCCACATGACCAACAACATCCGCCCGATCAACGGCCCGGCCGATCTCGCCGGCATCAAGATGCGCACCCTGCAGGCGCCGACCATCCTGTCGACCTACCGCGCCTATGGCGCGAACCCGACCGCGATGGCCTATGTCGAGGTCTATAACGGGTTGCAGCAGGGCGTCATCGAGGGCCAGGAGAACCCGCTCGCCAACATCGCCTCGATGAAGTTCTACGAGGTGCAGAAGTACATGACCCTGACCGGCCATGCCTACCACACCTATGCGGCCGTGATGAACAAGCAGGCCTGGGAAAGCCTGCCGGAAGACCTGCAGACCGTGATCGCGGACGCCATGATCGTCGGTCGCGACGCTGCCCGCCAGTTCACCAACGAGGACGAGGCCAAGACCCTCGACGCGATCAAGGACCAGATCGAGATCCAGTCGCTGTCCGACGAAGGCCGCGCGGCGTTCATCGAGGCTTCCAAGCCGATCTACGACGAGTTCCGCGACAAGGTCACGCCGGCCCTGATGGACAAGGCGATCGCGCTCGCCAAGGGCGAGTAAACCACGAAGAAGAGGGTCGCGGCATGATCACCTGGTTGAACAAGCTGGTTGACGTCATCGAGAACACGCTGGTCAGCGGGTTGATATTGACCGCGACCCTCGTCGCCATCGCGCAGGTCATCGCGCGCTACGTCTTCAACAATTCGCTCTACTGGTCGGAGGAGGTGGTTCTCTACTCCTTCATCACCATGAGCTTCCTGACGATGGGCATGGGCGTGCGCTACGCCTCCCATATCAGCGTCGAGGCGATCTACGCCTTCGTGCCGGAAAAGATGGTCCGGCCGCTGCAGATCGGCGCCGCCTGCCTCGGCCTGATCTTTGCCGGCGTGGTGCTGTGGTACGGCAGCAAGCTGGTCATCAACACCTCGCGCATGGGCCAGCTCTCGCCGGCCCTGCGCATCCCCGTCGGCTACATCTATTCCGTCATCCCCTTTGCGGCGGGACTGATGATCACCCGTTATCTCCTGGTCCTGCAGGAGCTCGTATCCGGGCGCGCCTATACGCCGCCCGCCGTCGACATCAAAACGAGCTGAGGAGCCCCATCCATGGTCGGCGCACTCGTCCCCGTCTTCTTCGGCCTGCTCGTTTTCGGCCTGCCCATCTTTGCCGCCCTGGCGCTGTCGGTGGCAGCCGCGCTCTATTTCTGGGGCGGCCTCGATCCCGTGCTCGTGCCGATGCGCATGTTCTCGGGCATGAACAACTTCTCGCTGATGTCGATCCCGTTCTTCATCCTGGCGGCCGAGCTGATGCGCATCGGCGGCCTGTCGGAACGGCTGATCAACCTGGCGCGCGCCATCGTCGGATGGCTGCCGGGCGGCCTTGCGGCCGCCGCCGTCGTCGCCTGCCTGATGTTCGGATCGATCTCCGGCTCCAGCCCGGCGACGGTGATCGCCATCGGCTCGATCCTCTACCCGGCGATGGTCAAGGCAGGCTACGACAAGTACTTCTCCATCGGCCTGATCACCACCGCCGGCACGCTCGGCCCCATCGTGCCGCCGTCCATCGCGCTGATCATCTACGGCTCGGTCACCGGCACCTCGGTCGGCAAGCTGTTCGCAGCCGGCCTGCTGCCGGCGCTGCTGATCGGCGGCATCCTGATCGCCTATGCCAGCTGGTATTCGGCGCGCAAGGGATACCCGCGCGACGCGATGCCGACCATCGCCAGCATCTGGGCGGCCTTGACGCAGGCGGCCTGGGGCCTCGGCCTGCCGTTCATCCTGCTCGGCGGCATCTATTCGGGCGTCTTCACGCCGACCGAGGCGGCGGCCGCGGCCTGCCTCTACGGCTGGCTGGTCGGCGCGGTGGTCTACCGGACCATCTCGCTCAAGGACACGCTGGTGGTGCTGCGCAACACCGGCCTGATCTCCGGCCCGCTGCTGCTGATCACCGCGGGCGCCTCGGCCTTCTCCTGGCTGCTGGCGAGCTCCGGCACCCCGGCGCAGCTGGCGAGCTTCATCCTCAGCGACACCAGCAATTCCATCGTGGTGATGCTGCTGTTCAACCTGATCCTGCTGGTGGCCGGCTGCTTCCTCGACAGCGCCTCGGCGATCATCATCCTCGGCCCGCTGATGATGCCCATCGCGGCGCAGGTCGGCGTTGACCCGATCCATTTCGGCATCATCATGCTGGTCAACCTGTCGGTCGGCATGCTGACCCCGCCCGTCGGGCTCAACCTGTTCGTCGCCATGGGCGTCGCCAACATGAAGCTGGGTGAGATCTTCCGCGCCGCCCTGCCGACGATCGTCCTGATGCTGGTGGCGCTGGTGATCCTGACCTACGTGCCGTTCTTCAGCATGCTGCTGCCGAACACGTTCTTCTAGGCAGACACGTTTCCAGGCATACCCGCGCGGGCCCGCGCACCGGCGAAGCTACCGCCCCGATCACCGACCAGCGCGCATGGGCTCATGTGCGCTGGTTTTGTTTTTTTTGGGGGGGGGCGAGGGGGCGTGATGGCGCGAGCGAGATGGCTCTCTCTTGGGAGTGCGTGAAACGCAGAGTGACGTCCACGCCATAGCCCTTCTGATTGAGGAAGGAGAGCCGGCCGCGATGGGGTGGGAACCGGAAGGGCAGCTTCTGGGCGGCGAAGCTGGGATAGCGGCCGTTCACGTAGCCGCCGCACTTCGGCGGCAACGCGCCTTCATCTCGGTCGTTCGAGCTCCGCTTCCCTCTCCCTGATAGCTGTCGTTCGCTGCGACCCCGACTAATGACCGGATTCCTCAGAAAGCTGACCGGGCTGCAACAAACAGAATCTGCTTATTTTGCTGCTTTCTTCTGAGCGTGGTCGAACATATCTGCTGTCGAAGGGACGCCAAGTATCATTGCTTTGACCCGATGATCGGCCTTCCCAAGCTGCCGAACAATCACGCCGTGGTAGTCGGCGACCTGTTTCGCAATGTAATCGTCGAGATGCTCGAAGGGTTGACGTTGATTGCAGAAGGAGAAAGATTTTTGCCACCCATAGATGCGCTTACCCAGGGAGTCCAACGTGGCGCTCTGTGAATGCTTGGAGTTCAGGGGAGTGCCCTTCGTTAGAGCTTCCTTGATCGCTGCCTTTGAAGATGCAAGCGTCTCTCGGACGCCTTCCTTCATGTTATCGATGGATTTCGCGCTGGGGACGCATCGCTTCGGCTGAAGAGTACAGCCAAGGAAGTTGATGGACTTGCTACACTCCCCTTGCGCGGCCTTGTCTGGGCCGTCTGCGGGATTGTAGAGGCCAAAGCCAAAGTCTGTCAGGGTTTTCTCAGCATGAGTTTTGGCAGCGTCGATGGATGCTTGGTCGGCACCGACCATGAGAATGTCATCTATGTATCTCACCGCCGTCACGCCCATAGTGTTCAGCTTCTGATCCATGTCGTAAAGCAACACATTCCCCGCGAAGGCCGAGAGAGAAGATCCTTGGGCAACGCCGATGCCGCCCTTAGGAAACAGGTGTGTGTAGCCAACAAGCTCATCTTCATTTCCCAAGTGAACTTCAAGGGCCTTAGAAAACAGTGCAACGAATGCTTCGTCTCCGGTTTCACGCTGAACGAAGCTGACCACCTTGTCTGTGGGTATCTTGGTGAAGAAAGCCCGGATGTCGGACTGAAAGTAGAGGCCTGCGCCACCGTCAATCGCGGTCATGATTGTCTCGATGGCGGGGCGAACACCGCCATGAGGGTAGATCAGCCCACCAACGCCATACTTCGATCGGTTGACGTCGTTGATGCGCCCCAGCCGGTCGTCGCGAACAGTCTCATATCGTGTGTTCGGGTCGCGCAGGTTACGCGCCTGCCGTGGCTGTAGAACCTGTAGGATCGCCCGCTGCACAACACGGTTCTGGATGGTGGATATTGCGATGGGGCGTGGGTCTTTACCTGCTGCAAGACGCTTGCGCTTGTCCTTCAAGACGCCCTCGACAGGATCAAAGGAGAGTTTGCCGGTACGCAGTTGGCCGATAATGCGCCTAAGGTGGCGCTGATGAGCGTGCTCGAACTCGGAGGCTTTGCCGCGAATGTCCGCGTTGCCTGAGGTCAAAGCGCTGCGCTTTACGTGTCGCCAAGCTGAGAAGATGTTTTGTTCGCTTCTGACCTCTTCGAATAGTGTCTTCGCCATGGTCTTCGCTCGGGTCCTCCGCTCATACAAACCCGACCGTTGACGGACACCCATCCTCTGCGCACGGCATGGCCGCTACGACAGACACCTCAGCGGCAACTGCCACCTTGGCGAGGTCTACCTGGCGCACGATCCGCATGGACAGGTCCAGCTTCACGTCGGACGCCATGGCGACCATGAACGCTGCAGCGAGCGCGACCAGAGTTCTGCGCACGCCGGTAAGCCAGCTCAGGCGAGCCGGTTTTTCGGGGCAAGTTCACACATTTCTCCGCCTTCTACCTTAGCAGGTTTTTGGCAATGTCAAGCGCGTTTCGCCCCGGCCACGCCCGCCGCTTTGAATGCTTATCTGCTGCTTGGAGGCCGTCGGAAGACGGTGCATTCACAGCTTCAAAGCCAACGGTCAGGCCTAGCCCATCCTCTGCGCACGGCATGGCCGCTACGACAGACACCTCAGCGGCAACTGCCACCTTGGCGAGGTCTACCTGGCGCACGATCCGCATGTACAGGTCCAGCTTCACGTCGGACGCCATGGCGACCATGGACATGCGTGTTATTGTGGTAACGCGGGGCCACCCGTTCAAGAGGGCAGAAAACACTATTCCCCGAGATTCATGAATGTGGTCGACATCCGAGGTTAGGATCTGCCGTTTACTGCTAGGGTCATCAAAGACTACTAAGGGCCGGAAGCGCCGGTGCATTCAGCACCAACGGATGCCAGCTAACCGCACTCGGAGCACGCTGACCGCAAGTTTCCTTACGCCCCCGATTAAGTCGATAGATGGGTACGCTGGGAACGACAGCTTTCGGGAAGCCGTCAATGATCATGGGATGACAGAGATGGCGTCGAAAGCCACCGCTACCGACCTTCCAGAACTATCGTCCGGAGTTTAGATCCTGCGATGTGGTATGCCAGTCGACGCTCGCCGCTCGCTAGCACTACCGCATTATAGAAAATAGGGGGAAATGGCGGAGAGAGAGGGATTCGAGCCCTCGATACGGTTTTCCGTATACAGGCGTTCCAGGCGTGCGCCTTAAACCGCTCGGCCACCTCTCCGCAGCCGGCCCGTCCAGCTGGCTCCGGGCGTGCCAGCCGTGACGGCGGTCGAGGAGGCCGGTTTCGTCTCCGCGTTTCTTCAGAAGCGCCAATCGCTCATTGCGGCCGGAGCTCACGAGGAAAGGGACCCTGACCCCATCTTCTCGACCAATCTTGGCGTGGGGTCAATTGCGCGCAGCGCCAGCGGCTGCCGGATACTCTCCGGTCTTCAAATCGAGACGAGGCCGGGCCGCGAGCCGCTTTTCAACTCTTTCAGCGGTGAGGAAACGGGATGCTCGCCGCCGCGCTGAGCCAATCGGCGACTGCCAGCCTGATGCTCGCCCGCAAGGCCGGTGAGCTGTTCTTCCGCGAGCCGTGACCGCTTCATTGCCCGCCTCCTTTTTTGAGGAACAGGCAAACCGAAGATCGGGGATATCTCGGGGAGAACGTCATCCTCTACGGCAAGGGCATGCCGCACCTGCGAGTCTCCAAAGACCTGCAGGCGTCTTTATCCGGTGGAACGCGCGGAGGGAGCGCCCTCGGCAGATTTCGCCGCTTGCCGATACTCCTGTTGCAACAGGCGCTTCAGCAGCTTGCCATTGGGCTCGCGTGGCAGACGGAGGCGGAAATCCACCGTTCGCGGGCATTTGATGGGGGACAGCCGCGTCCGGCAAAAGGCGATCAACTCTTCAGCCAGTGCCGGTGACGGCTGCGCTCCATCCACGAGTTCGACGACCGCTTTCACCTCTTCTCCGAAGTCGGCGTTGGGCACGCCGAACACTGCAGCGTCGGCCACCGCCGGATGCGTGACAAGAATGTTCTCGGTCTCCTGAGGATAGATGTTCACGCCGCCGGAGATGATTACAAAGGACTTGCGGTCGGTCAGGTAGAGATAGCCGTCTGCATCGACCCGCCCGATATCGCCCAGCGTCGTCCAGCCCAGACGGTTGCGTGCCTTGCGGGTCTTGTCCGGATCGTTGTGATACTCGAAGGGAACGCCGTTGGCGAAGTAGACCTCGCCTTCGCTGCCGAGCGGCAGTTCTTCCCCTCCGTCATTGCAGATGTGCAGCCTGCCCAGCTTGGCACGACCCACCGACCCGGGATGGGCCAGCCATTCTCCAGTGTCGAGAGCGCAGAAACCGTTGTTCTCCGTACCCGCGTAATATTCCATCAGGATCGGACCCCACCAGTCGATCATCTGCCGCTTGACCTCGATGGGGCAGGGAGCAGCGGCATGGACCGCCATCTGCAGGGAAGACAGATCGTAGCGGCGGCGCACCTCGTCCGACAGCTTCAGCATCCGCACGAACATCGTCGGCACCCACTGGCTGTGCGTGATCCGATGCGCCTCGATGAGAGCCAGGGCTTCTTCCGCGTCGAACTTCGGCATGATGACCGCCGATCCCCCGCGCTTCAGCGTCGTCATGGTGTGCCGCAACGGCGCAGCATGGTAGAGCGGCGCCGGATTGAGATAGCGGGTCTGCGCGCCATACCCGAACAGATCGCACAGGAGCTCGATCAGAAAGGTCATCCGGCCGGGAGGCTGCGCCGGCAGCGGCCATTTCACGCCCTTGGGTCGGCCCGTGGTCCCCGACGAATACAACATGTCGAGCCCCTGCGCCGGATCGGCAATCTCATGCGTGGGCATGTCGCGGCACATATCGTCCCAGCAGGCTGCGCCCGCGCAGGGCTCTCCCACCATGAAGATCGGGACCTCCGGCGGCAGCTGGGCACGCAACATGCCGGCGACCTCGGCAAATCGCCCGGAGGTGATCACCAGCTTCGCGCCGCAATCGCGCGCGATGTAGAGCACTTCGTCTGCGGAAAGCTGGGTGCTGGCCGTCGTGTAGTAGAGCCCCGACCGGTCGGCAGCGAAACAGGTTTCCAGAAACTCGCGGCGGTTCTCCATCAGGATGAGAATGTGGTCGCCGACGACAAGACCTTGCGCGCGCAGAAGATGCGCCCCCTGGTTGGACCGCCGGTCGAGGTCTGCGAAGGTAACGGTCTCTCCCGTGTCCGCCATGACATAGGCGAGCCGGTTCGGGTCGCGCCTGGCAACCTGATCGATGTACAACATGTTCGTGCTTTCGCTGGCTGGAGCCCGTCGGCCGGTCACACCCGGCCGGGATCTTTCTCGATAGACGGAGGCCGCTCGGCGCCCGGACCCGGAGCGCGCCGACTTTTCACTGAACCGCTCTAGAACTCGATGACTGTCTTGCCGAAGCGATCGGCCTGCGCGAAATGGGCCATTGCCTCCTTCAATCCCTCGAAGGGGAAGGAGCTGCCGACGAGCGGACGCACCCGATGCGCTGCCATCGCTCTCAACATGGCCTCGAAGTCGTCGCGATGGCCTACCGTCACCCCCTGAAGGCGGATCTGCCGGGTCACGATCGGACCCAGCGACAGGCTCAGGTCCAGACCACTCAAGACGCCGATCATTGCAATCGTACCGCCGGGCCGGATCGCCCTGAGCGACTGGCCCAGTGTCTGAGCCCCGCCCAGTTCCACGATCGCATCATACCCGCCCCGCTCGGCCACCAGCGCCCGGGTCGCACGGGCCCAGTCGGCGTGCTCCCGGTAATTGACGAGATGGTCCGCGCCCATCTCGCGAACGCGCGCCAGTTTCTCGTCGCTGGAGGACAGCACCGTGACGGTCGCACCGTGCAGCTTGGCGAACTGCAATGCGAAGAGCGCCACCCCGCCCGTACCCTGAAGGAGCACGTGATCGCCGGGGCGCAGCCGGGCTTCTCCGGACACCGCACTCCAGGCGGTCAGTGCCGCGCACGGCAGGCTCGCGGCTTCCGCATCGTCCAGATACTCCGGTACTTTCACCACCCCCTCTTCGGACAGGCACACATATTCGGCCATCACGCCATCCAGAGGCCCGCCCAACGCCGATGCGAAGGCTGCTGCCGAAGGAGACCCGGCCACCCAGTTCTGGAAGAAGGTCGGACAGACCCGGTCGCCCAGCGCCACGCGGGTCACGTCGGCACCGACCTCCACCACCTCTCCCACGCCATCGGACAGCGGGATCAGCGGCAACTCGCCCGTCGCTCGGCCGTATCCACGCTCCGGCACGATCAGATCGCGGGCATTTAACGCGGCACGGCGCATCTTCAGCAGCACCTGCCCCCGCCCGGCTCGCGGCACTTCGCGCTGGCCCGGACGCAGATTGTCCAGCCCCCAGTCATCCCTGATTTCAAATACACGCAAGGTTCATCCCTCCCGAAAAAGCTCGGTTTTCCGGCGCCCGGTCAGCGCCGCCACCCGCTCCAGCAGCATCTCGGTCGAACCGTCCACCAGCCCCACCACCTGGGCCGCTGCCAGATGCGCCTTCATCGGCGTTTGTCCCGACAGTCCCGCCGCTCCCAGCGCATGGAGAAGCTCCGGCATCCAGCGCCCCAGCGCCTGCGTTGCCGCGATTTTCGCCTGGGCCGCCAGAAGCTGGGCCGATGCCGCCTCTTCGGCGACGGCTTCCACCGCCGCCGCAGTCAGAGCCCGCGCCGCGGCAAGCGCAACCTCGCCCTCCGCCACCCGCAAGCGCCAATGCTGATGGGCTTGCAACGGTTGACCGAAGCTCCTGCGTTCGCGACCGAAGCCGTGCGCACTCTCCAGCGCGGCGGCCAACATCCCGCAGCACATGGCCGCCACATAGGCGCGCGCGCCGTTTATCTCGTTCAGGATTGCGCGGAATGCCCCACCCGGCGGCAACAGCATCTCACCCTCGGGCACCCGATAGGCGTCCAGCGTGAAACCACCCGTAGGCGCCGGCACAAAGGCATCGACCGAACACGCCGTGCGGCTCACCGCCGGATCGTCAAGTCTCACGAGGAAGGCTGCGATTCCGTCCCGCTCGCCGACCGTCCCGGTCTGGGCGTAGACAATCGACAGGCCCGCGACCGCGCCATTGGCGATCCACGCCTTCTCGCCGTGGAGGCACCAGCCGTCCGCGGTACGCTGTGCCATCGTGGAAATCGCAAAGAAGTCCGATCCGGCATGAGGCTCGGTCAGCGCGGTGCAGGCATGGTGCCGCCCTGCCAGAAGGTCCGGCAGGAGGCGCGCCGCCAGCTCGGGCGGGGCCGTGACAGCCAGCCTGGCCGCCACGTTGTGCGTATTGACCAGCGACAACGCAAAGCCGAAATCGACGCCTGCCAGGATCTCGCAGGCCTTGGCCTTTTCACGAAAGCCCAATCCAAGCCCGCCGGCTGACCGGGGTACCTCGATGCCGGTCAGCCCCAGATCGGCAGCCCGTCGCAGAAGCTGCGCATTCCTTGCCGCGTCGAGCGGTCCCGCCGCCGCCTGTTCCGCCAGTTCCCCGGCAGCGAAGGCGCGGACCTGATCCAGGAAACCCCGGTCGCACTCCCAGTCGAGGCCGGTCATCGCGCACGCCTCTTCTTCAGGAGGCCGAGCGCATCACTGGCCAACCCGACGATCCCGCGCGGCATGAAGATCGTCGCCAGGATGAGAATCAGGCCATAGATCACCAGGCGGAAGCTGTCGGCAAACCGTAGATATTCCGGCAGGAAAACGATGGCGAAGGCGCCGATGATCGGCCCCGTGATCGTCCCGCTGCCCCCCAGGATCACGGCCAGAACCGCATCCATGGATTGTGCGATGGTGAAGATCTCGGGATTGATGAAGCTCTGGTAGTGGGCATAGAGCGCCCCGGCAAAACCGGCAAACATCGCGCTGACGACAAAGGCAAAGAGCTTGTACTTCCAGGCAGCCAGTCCGGCGGCTCCGACCAGTGTTTCGTTCTGGCGGATCGCGACCAGGACCCGGCCCAGCCGGGAATTGACGATCAGGGCCGTCAGCGCGGTCACGCCCGTCGCTGCGATCAGCACAAAATAATAATAGGTCGTGCGGTCGGCGAAATTGATCGCCCCGTCCTTGCCGGCGCCGGGCTTGGGAATCCCCATCAGGCCGGCCTCGCCATTGGTCAGGTCGGTCAGATTCAGCAAGACGATGAAAATGACCATGTTGAAGGCGAGCGTGACGATGGCGAAATAATGCCCCTTCACACGCAGGCTCGGATACCCCGCGACGAGCGCGAAAAGAGCCGTGATCAGCGGCGCAGACAGGATCGTCAACCAGACAGGAAGGCCGAAGTTCAGCCCCAGAAGGGCCGTTCCATAGGCCCCGATCCCCATGAACCCGGCCTGGGCAATCGATACATAGCCGGTGAAGCCCTGTATCAGGTTCTGCCCCTGCGCAACAATCACCCAGATCAGCGCAAGGACCGACAGGTGGATGTAGTACTTGGTCGAAATAAAGGAGGGAAGGACGATCAGTCCGGCCAGAATTGCCAGATAAAGCAACCCGTTTTTCCTGGTGAGCGTCATTTCGTGCCTCCGAGCAATCCTTGCGGCCGGAACAACAGGACGACAATCATCACGACGAAGGCAATGACGTCCTTGTAGGCTGAGGACAGAAAGCCGGCCGCCAGCGCCTCTGTGACGCCCAGCACGAGGCCGCCGATGATTGCCCCGGGAATAGAGCCGAGCCCCCCCAGGATCAGCACGGCAAAGCCCTTCACGACCATCGCCTCGCCGACGCCCGGCGCGATGGCGAAGAGGGAGCCGACCATGACGCCTGCCGCAACGCCGAGCATGGTGGACATCGCGAAGACAATCAGCGGGATGCTGCGGACATTCACGCCCATCAGGATCGCCGCATCGCGGTTCTGCGCCACCGCCCGGATCGCCTGGCCGGTCTTGGTTCCCTCCACGAAGGCGGTCATGGCGATGACCAGCACCGTCGCGGCCAGGATGACGTAGAGCCGCGTCTCGGGAATGGTCACCCCCGCGATCTCGAACACCCGGTCGAAGCCGGTCGGGATCACCACCTGATCGGCCCCGAAAAGCTGGAGATTGATCCCTTCGACCATCATGGTCAGCCCGAGCGCGATGATGAAAGCATTGATGTGATTGGCGTTTCTGACCGGCCGATAGGCAAGAAACTCAATGAGCCCGCCCACCCCCATGCCCACGACCAACGCGACCGGAATGGCAAGCCAGAGCGAAACGCCCTGGGAAGCCACGAGCACATAGACCAGATACCCGCCGAACATCGACACCGACCCGTGTGCGAAATGCGCGATGCCGAGGATGCCGAACACCGTGGTCAGGCCGAGGGCGATCAGCACATAGACACTGCCGATCGCCACGCCATTCGTGATCTGCTGAACAAGCTCCAGCATGGTCTCAACCGTCGATGGAGCTGAGGAAGCGGGAATAGTCCTCGGCAACCGAAGGCAACTCCTGCACGAACACCCATGCACCGTCCTGCCACTGGAATGCGCCGTTGGTGGTGTAGGCCTGTCCGTTGCCATCGAACATGCGTCCGTCGATGGGGATGTATTGCATCACCGCCTCCTTCGGCACCGGCAGGTCCCGCAGGGCCTTGGCCACGGCCGCGGCATCCTCGACCGTCCCGGCCTTCAGGATCGCATCGCGCAGCGCATAGAGTTGGTCATAGGCATAGGGCGAGCTCGGCGAGGGCTGGACACCAAACCGCGCCGTGAAATTCTCGTGGTAGGCACGGCCGGTCTCCCCCGTCGACTGCAGGGTCAGTTCGGTCGGCCGCAGGTCCCACACGCCTTCCATCTGCTCGGAGGAGGCGACGCGCAGGAACTGTTCCTCGCTGCCGCTGGTAAAGCCGTAGCGCGGCACATCGAGCCCCAGTTCCACCGACTGACGGTAGACGAAGGCCGCTGGCTCGACATACCCGACCACCAGCAACGCATCCGGCTCCAGCGCCCGGATCTTGGTCAGTTGCGGGCTCATGTCGCGATCTTTCAGGCCAAAGGCCTCGCGCGTGACGATCTCACCGCCGCCTTTGACGAACTCGCGCTCGAAAGCGTCGACATACATGGCGTAGAACGAGGTTTCGAGGGCCCCGATCACAGCAACCCGCTTGTGGCCCTTCGAGGCGACGAAGGTTCCGGCTGCCGCCCCCGTGTAGTCGGCGGGCGGGCGGGTGCGCACCAGATTGTCTATCCCGCGCGTGGTGATCGAGCGTTCGGCGGCATTGCCGACCAGCATCACCGCATCTTCATTCTGGATGAAGGAGGCCACCGCGCCGGTCGCACCGGAACAGCAGAAGCCCAGCAGGAACCGCGCGCCATCCCGGTCGATGAGCTTGCGCACGCTGTTCGAGGCCTCGGTCGGATTGGCCTTGTCGTCATAGGACAGGACCGTGATCTTGTAGGTATCCTCGCCGAGGCGGATGCCGCCGGCTGCATTGACCTCTTCCGCGGCCAGTTCCACCGCCCGTGCCTGCGGCACGCCATAAACGGCGGCGGGCCCGGTCAGCGCATCGCTGACGCCGACCACCAGGTCCTTTTCCGCCGCGCTGGCCAGAGACGTGGAGGCTGCGAGCACGGCAGCAGCAAGCCCCGCGCCGATCGTGGATCTGCGTTTCATGAGTTCCTCCCTAGTGTTGTTGTTCACGCCCGGTTCCGCCGGACGATTTCGGTCTCCCGCGCCCTGTTCAATCGCCGAGATAGGCGCGGGCGACGTCCGGGTTCTGCTGCAACGCCTCGCCGGTTCCCTCCAGAACCACCTTGCCGACCTCGAAGAGGTAAGCGCGGTCCGCCAGCTTCAGCGCCATCAGCGAATTCTGTTCGACAAGCAGGATGGTCATGCCCCTCGCCTTGATCCGGGCGATGGTCTCGGCCACTTCCGCGACGATTTTCGGGGCCAGGCCGAGCGACGGCTCATCGAAGATGCACACTTTCGGTCGCGCCATCAGGGCACGGGCAATGGCCAGCATCTCCTGCTCGCCGCCCGACAGGGTGCCCGCGGCCTGACGCGCCCGTTTCCGCAGGATCGGAAACATCTGCATCATTTCATCGAGATCGTCGGCCTGCTCCGCATCGCGGCGGGTATAGGCCCCGAGCTTCAGATTCTGGAGCACCGTCATTTCAGGAAAGACCTGACGCCCCTCCGGACACATGGTGATGCCCGCCCGCACGATCTCGTGTCCGCTCGCTCCGGTGATGTCGCGGCCCTGAAACCGGACCGTTCCGCCGCGCGGCTTTACCAGACCGCAAACGGTTTTCAGCGCCGTGCTCTTTCCCGCGCCATTGGCGCCGATCAGCGCAACGCATTCCCCCTGGTTGACGTGAAAGTCGATGCCGTGCAGCACCTCGATCTGGCCATAGCCAGCCTTCAGTCCGCTGACCTCCAGCATCACGCGGCCTCCCCGAGATAGGCGTCGACGACCCTTTGGTCGGACCGGATTTCCCGCGGCGTCCCTTCGGCGATCTTCTCTCCGAAATTGAGCACGGTGATGCGGTCGCACACTTTCATGATCAGGGACATGTGATGCTCGATCACCAGCACCGCGTGCCCGCGCGCCCCGAGCGCCAGAATGAGATGGCTCAACCGGTCCCGCTCGTGCGAAACCATGCCGGCCGCCGGTTCATCGAGAAGAATGACCGCCGGATCGGCGGCCAGCGCCGTGGCGATCATCAGGAACCTCTGATCAGCGGCAGAGACTTCCTCGATCCGGGTATCGGCGAGATCGGCAAGCCCGGTCAGTTGCAGGATCTCGTCGAGCCGGCCCCGCAATTCCGGTTCCATGCGCGCCCCGGAGCGGAGCATCGACCAGACGCCGCGCCTGGTCCTCGCCGGCTCCGCGCCCAGCAGAACCTGCTCGCGAACCGTGAATTCGGGAAAGACGCTGGCTGTCTGGAAGGTCCGCGTCAGGCCGGCCTGCACCCGGGCATATTCCGGCAGATGGTGCACCGGCTTGCCGCGCAAGCGGATCTCGCCCGAGGTTGCGGGAAACACCCCGGCCAGCGTGTTCACCGTGGTCGACTTGCCGCTGCCATTGGGCCCGATCAGTCCCATCACCTCTCCCCGGGCGATGCCGAAGGACAGGCCGTCGAGCGCCTTCACGCCGCCAAACGTCTTTCCGAGATCGCGAACGTCTAGTGCAAGGTCCACCGCATCCTCCCTGCCTGCGTCTCCTCCACGCAGGCCTCCATCCATCGGCACCTTAGTCAGCCGCCCTCCGGCGCGGAATTTCAAAAAACTGTCAAACTATCCAAAAATTCGATAGCCTGACGAGAAGACGCGGCACCTCAATTCAGAATTGCAGAACGGAAGCCGACACTTGGACCAGATCAGAAACCTGAATTCTCTTCAGATTTTCTTTGCCGTTTCGGAGCTGAAGAGCGTCAGTGCGGCAGCGCGGGCCCTGACGACCAGCCAAAGCGCGGTCAGCTATCATATCAAGAAATTAGAGGATGACCTCGGCGTACCGCTGTTCGACAGGCGCTTCGACGGGCTGGAGCCGACGGCGTTCGGCAGCCTGCTCGCCAGCCATGTCGGCAAGGGATTTGCCGAGATCCGCGCAGGGCTGAAGAACATCGCCAGCCTGCGCAACGGACGCGAGGTCTGCGTGGCCATGGTTCCGATGTTCGCCAGCCGCTGGCTGGCCCCGCGCATTGCCCATTTCTGGGAGGCGCATTCCGATGTCCAGCTGAGCTTCGTTCACCACGGCAACAATTACACCGAGCTGCCGCGCGGCACCCTGAATGCGGACATGGGCGTGCAATGGGGCCTCGGCAGATGGCCGGGTTTTACCGCGCAGGAGATTTTCGCCGACGACCTGGTCGTTGTCTGCAGCCCCGTCTATCTGGAGCGGACCTGCATCCGGACGGAGGCGGACCTTGCCCATTGCCGGCTGCTGCATGTCAACGATCACGACCTGTGGGGCGAATGGTTCGGGGAGGTGCTCGGTTTCCCGCCCGACCCCCGGAACCGGATGCTGCTGGAGGACCGGAGTTTTCAGCTCAGTTCCACTCTCAACGGCGTCGGCGTCTCGCTGATGGTCAAAAGCTTCGTGCAGGACGAACTGGCCGCCGGAACCCTGGTCAACCCGCTGGGCCGCACCTATCCGACGCAGTGCCGCTATTATCTGGTCCAGCCGGAGAATTTCGCCCTGTCCGGGCCGGCCCGGAAATTCCGGTCCTGGCTGTTGCAGGCGACCAAGGGGCAGGCCGGTCGGCCGATCCACGCCATGCCCGGTGCAACGCCGGCACACTAGCCGGCGGCGCTGCGCAGCGCCCCGATCACCCACCAGCGCGCATGGGCTCATGTGCGCTGGTTTTGTTTTGGGGGGGGGCTTGCTGCTGCGGCCTGTCCGACGGCGCGCCCAATCACCGCGATATCGACTGGACCTTGGAACTGCCTTCTGAGAGCCACTGCATGCCTCAGTCTTACAGAGGCTCGAGCTCCCACGCCATAGCCCCCTGATTGAGGAAGGAGAGTGGCGGCGATGGGGAGGGAGGGGAACTGGCACCCCTTGGCGTTGGCGATTGGGATACCGGCCATCGATTGTCTGTATGGTTGGGCAGGAGTTCGTTGGCTGCACCGTCGACGGCATCTAAGGCTTGGAGTTATGCACTAGAGAGGTAATAAGCCGATGCAGCCCGGCACATGGATGAACAGGCGGCTCGCCGCTTACCGAAACCTGACCATCCAGGAGAAGCGTGCCATACGGGATTTTGCGCTGCTATGGAGCTTCTTCGAGGAAATGTGGCTCGGAAATCGGGGAGATGTTCCCCGCATTCGGCTGGAAGTGGAAGCCCGCTTAGCGCCCGATGCCTCGATGGCTGCATTTGAGGGAGCCCTCACCTACTTTAGCAACCGATACGTCCATGCGGGCAATCCCAGCCCGGCGTTTGCTCACCTTCGCGTCAGCGCCAACGACCGCCAGTATGTTCTCGACGTTCTGAGCGGCCAGAACAATGAGCCGAGGCGGGTTTTAGCCGCCCTCCTCATCATTGCTTACCGGCTACGGAACAACTTTTTCCATGGCGAGAAGGCCGCTTACGGCTACCAAGGCCAGCTCGAAAACTTCCGACATGCAAATGCCGTGCTGATGCAAACGATGGACTTGTGATCACATGGCCGAGGATATCTACAACATCTACCTGGTTATGGAGAATGACGTCTGCCGGTCAGCCCGCTACGTCGTTCACAGGTTATCTTTTGATACGGATGACGAGGCTGTTGCGTTTCTTAGAGCGCGCGTTGAAGGCGACCTGGTTGACTCAGTGGTCTTTCCGATCGCCCGTCAGTTTACCCTGTCGGAGTATTACTCTCACATTCGCCTGGGGCAGGGCATGGCGCTATATGACGATCTGCTTCAGGCTTTGAAAGCCTCTGTCTCCCCCCTTTGCGTAACGACGCTGGTGGTCGATGACCGGGTACGCGTTGACCATGCGAGTGAACATGGCGACCCGGACATTTACCTCAACCCGCAGGTCCTAGGGGGCACGAAAATGGATGATTGGCTGTTGAAATATACCAGCGACACAAGCATCGACCTAACCCAGCTCATCCACGATGACTACTTCACCGCCATCAAGCTTACCTACAACGCCAAGCTCTATGTCTCGGCTATGAAGCTGCTCCTGTCCTGCTTGGACAGCGTTTCCTATATCGAGTACGGCGACAAGGGCACGCCGTTCGTCCGGTGGCTGGATGATTTCGCTGATTTGTCACGCTTGGGCGTGACGTCCAAGGAACTGTGGGAGCTGCGAAACGGCTTGCTCCACATGACAAATCTCCAGTCCCGTCAAGTCCGCAACCAGAAAACACGGCGTATTTCGTTCCGCATAGGAGGCAAGCCCGGCGAAGCGGACAGCATCTACTATTTCGTCTTTTCAGATCTAATCGACGCTTACGGGAAGGCTATCGGTCGGTGGCTTGGGAGCTACAATACCGACCGGGCAAAATTCGTAAAGTTTGTTGAGCGGTACGACGAAACCATCTCCGACAGCCGATTTGCAGTATCACCTGCCGTGTCGCCATGACCAAAAATCGGGACCTTGGATATCGCTTGGCCCAATTGTTCTTAGAAGTCACAACCGATGCACGGATTGAGGCCTCATGACTGCAAGCAATCCTAACCACGAACGAACGGACCAAGTGCGCGCATTTTCAGAAATGGCAGTTCTTGAGTTATTGCGCCGACTAAGGACATGATCGCTACACGACGTGCACTTCAATGGCGAATGGCTGCTTTCGGAACTTCGCCAATCGGCCACGAATGTCTTAATGGGGGCCGGAAGCTGCCGTTGCGGCTTCACGATATCATCAGGCTGTAGCGTAAAGCTGGGATTATGCGCGCCAATCGACGTACGACGCTCGGCGGCACTATCGCATTATAGGAAATCGGGGAAAATGGCGGAGAGAGAGGGATTCGAACCCTCGATACGGTTTCCCGTATACACGCGTTCCAGGCGTGCGCCTTAAACCACTCGGCCACCTCTCCGCAGCCGGCCCGTCCGGTGGGCCTGCATGGCAGGCCTTATCGTCGGTCCTCGTGCGGGAAGGCGATGGGTCCGGCAGCGCACCAAGGCGGCGCGAAGCCGGGCCGACCCGGCCCGCAAGTCGCGCAATATACTGACGATGCGGCCAAGTTCAAGCACTCATCCATGCCCTGCGGCGCTTTTCAACACGGGCGCTGAAACACAGCCGGCAACGGGTGAGAAAGCCGGCGGAAACATTGGGTTCCGGTCGGTGAGGCCAGAGGACGGGCGCTTGCGCGGGCGCTTGGCGCACGCAGCTGAGAGGCGCCGGCCTGCGGCCGGAACAGCGGGCGGCGGTCGTCCCGCGTGCTCACGGGTCGCTCCCGTGCTCTCACGCCTCGGGGAGACGCCTTTCGTCCATCTTGCGCTTTTGCGAAAGCAAGCCTATCTGATGCGCCCGGCGAGAGAGGCAAGGCGATGGCGCGCCGTGCCCATTCTCGCCGTTTTCTCGCGTTTTGCTGTCGCCCGGAAGGTCGAGGCGGGCTATGGTCCGGCCCGCGGCCGCCCGCGTATGCAATTTCGAGTGAACGAATTCCGCCGTGCGGAGTTCAGGAAGTTGCAGATGTCTGCCAGCAGACGTCTTGCTGTCGATGTTTGCACTCTGGCGCGGGCCGGCCCGATGCCTTCAGGCTTGGTGTTGGGTGGATCCGGAACGGAACGATGTTCAGACTTGTCCTGCGGCTTCTCGGTCTCTGGTTCGTGGCACTGGCGCTGGTGGCGCTGGTGATCGACGCCACGTCGACGATCGCTGCCGGCAGCTGGTCGACCACATCCTTCGGCCAGTACTGGTTCGACTTCGCACCTGGCAGTCTCGCCGCCGCCCAGGCCTTCGTCCAGGCCGAGGTCAACCCGGTCCTGTGGGATCCGGTCGCCCTCAAGCTCCTGGTGCAGCCGGCTTGGGCGATCGTCGGACCGCTCGGCTTCCTGCTCCTGTGGATCGGCGATCTCGGCCGCGGCCGTCGCCGTCGCAGGCTCGCCGAAACCGTCTGAGTTCCCTGCCCGCCGGCCTCCCCCGGCGCGCATCCCTTTGGAGGCATCCATGTCGTTCATGACCATGCTCAGCAACAAGTTCTCCCTGGTCGACCCGGCCATGGCGCTGCCCGGCCGCAGCGAGCCGATCATGACCCCGGGCATCCACACGGTGCTCGGCCGCCCGCTCGATCTTGCCCCCGGCGCGGGCGAGGAAGAGGTGCTGTTCGGCCTCGGCTGTTTCTGGGGCGCCGAGCGGCTGTTCTGGACCATGCCGGGCGTTCTCGTCACCGCGGTCGGCTATGCCGGCGGCCACACGCCGAACCCGACCTATCACGAGGTCTGCACGGGCCGCACCGGCCATACCGAGGTGGTGCGGGTGGTCTTCGACACCGCGCGCCTGCCGCGCGAGGAGCTGCTCAAGGCGTTCTGGGAAGGCCACGACCCGACGCAAGGCATGCGCCAGGGCAACGACACCGGCACCCAGTACCGCTCGGCGATCTACTTCCACCCGGACAGCGAGATGGCGGCGGCGGTGGAGGCCTCGCGCGCGAGTTATGCGGCAGCGCTGAAGGCGGCCGGCCACTCGCGCACCATCACCACCGAGACCAAGCCGATGGGCGCGTTCTACTTCGCCGAGGACTATCATCAGCAGTATCTCGACAAGAACCCCGGCGGCTATTGCGGCCTCGGCGGCACGGGCGTCGCCTGCCCGGCCGGGCTCGCCGTCTGACGCAAGCACGAAGCACTGACTGAATGAGGCGCGCGGGACGGCGGTTCCGCGCGCCTTTTCGTGCGCGCAGGCGCTGCCGCGCTGCGGCGGTCGAGAATGCCGCAGGTCCGCAGGCCGCCTTGCCGCTTTGCAAGCGGTGCGGCGGCGGCCCATATTCAGGCCATGTATCCTGAAGCCATCAGACCGGCCATCACCATCGATCCCGCCGTGCGCGCCAGATACCGCCGGCGCAACCGGTTGCACACGCTCGTGCTCGCGGCCGGGGCGGTGCTGCTGCTGTCGCTGACCGCGTGGACCCTGGCGGGGCCGCAAGGCGTCTTGTGGGCGGCCGTCGGCGGCTCGCTGTCGGTGATGCTGGCGGCGCGGTTTTCCTCCGCGCTGGTGCTGCAGCTCTACGGCGCGCGCGAGGTGACGCCCGCCGCCTTTCCGCAAGCGCATTCGATCGTGCGGCTGCTGGCGCAGCGCGCCGGCCTGCCGCGCATGCCGAGGCTCTATCTGGTGCCAAGCCGGATGGTGAACGCCTTTTCCACCGGCACCCGCGAGGACAGCGCCGTCTGCATCACCGAGGGGCTGCTCGCCCGCCTGACCCCGCGCGAGTTCGTCGGCGTGATGGCGCACGAGCTCGCCCATGTGGCGCACGGCGACATCCACGTGATGGCGATGGCCGACGTGGTGGCGCGGATGACCGGCATCATGTCGGTGTTCGGCCTGGTGCTGATGATGATCAGCCTGCCGGAGGCGCTGGCCGGCGGGGCCTCGGTGCCCTGGGCCGCGGTGCTGCTGCTGATCGTGGCGCCGACGCTGGGCTCGGCGGTGCAACTGGCCCTGTCGCGCACGCGCGAGTTCGAGGCGGATCTGGGCGCCGCCTCGCTGACCGGCGATCCGGAAGGCCTTGCCAGCGCGCTGATGAAGCTGGAGCGCATCCAGGGGCGCATGTGGGAGGCGGCGCTGCCGCAGGGCGCGCGCATCCCCGACCCGTCCGTGCTGCGCAGCCATCCGCAGACGGGCGAGCGGGTGCGGCGGCTGCGCGCGCTGCGGGCCGCGCCCGAGCACTGGCTGGACACGGCCGCAATGCCGCATGTCGCGGGCCGCTCGCCCGTGCCCGATGCCGGCGCCCCGCGCCGCCGGCTGAGCCGCTTCGGGACCTGGTACTGACGCGCCCTATTCGGGCAGGCCGAGGAAGCGGAAGGGCTCGGCCTCGACGAAGGACGCGGTCGCATTGCCGGAATAGATGTGATCCTGGTCCGGCCCCAGGTCGAGCTTGCGCACCGGCGCGCCCTTCGAGAGGTCGAGCTGGTTCAGGTCCACCCAGAACGTGTTGGGGGTGAGGGCGGATTCGAAGAAATACAGCAGTCGCTGGTGGTCGACGACCGTGCGCCAGCGGGTGGAGGAGATGTTCGGCTGGTCCGGCGTGGTGATGCCGAAGGGCACGGACACGTTGCGGATGACGCTGAAGACGCTGGCGATGGCGCGGTTGGGGTCCTCGGGCCGCGGGATCGCCTCCACATAGAAGCTCGCCCGCGTGAAGCGGTCGGCGGCGCGGTTGGTGCCGGGCAGGAACACGGTGCCGCCGATGCCGCGCCAGTATTCGGCCAGCGCCAGCTGCTCGTCGAAGGTCGGCGAGTTGGTCATCACCGTGAAGCGGCGGTTGTGATGGATGACCTGGCGGCCGCCGATGTATTCGACGATGGCGCTGTCGCCGCTGGCATCGGACATGGACAGGTGCAGCGTCGCCAGCCGGTCCTCGCCGGGCACATTGTCGGTGACGATGGTGAAGGGCTCGGTCTCCAGCGCCGCGACCGCTTCGGCGACGCTGGCGAAATTGTCGAGCACATACTGGCCCCAGGCGGCGATGGTCAGGCCCGGACGGTCGCCTTTCATCTCGGGATATTCGGACTCGGCCAGCCACAGAAGGTTGACGGCAAGGCCCTCCTCGTTGACCCCGTCCGTGGTCGACACGTCATAGCCCGAGGCGATGACGCTGCCGTATTTCGACGTCCATTTCAGCGAGTTCGGCCCGGCCTCGCCGCTGCGCTCCATGCCGCGCGGCATCGCCCACAGGTTGGTGGCGATCTCGGTCCTCCAGTCCATGGAACGGGCGGTGATCACCGTGTCGCCGGCGCCGTGATAGACGAGGCGGGTGCAGGCCTCTGCAAGGGCGACACCGCCGGTGGCGATGAGCGCTGCGAGCGCGATACGCGCGCTCATGCGCGTGCCGAGGCGGCGGGCGCGGGCGGAAAACGGCGTGCGGGGCATCGGGGGACCTTTCGGCGAGCCTTGTGGGGGGCGAATATGCCGCCCGGAAACGGACGGCCGCCGCCATGGTAGATGGCGGCGGCGAAGTCCGGCAAGCCGGTAAAAGCTGCGGCGCGGAAATGGCGCGTCCGTCAGGGGGGCGGTCAGGGGGCAGTCAGGGGGCGACGCAGGTCGCGGTGAGGCCGCCATCCACCACCAGCTCCTGCGCGGTGATGTAGCGCGCTTCGTCCGAGGCGAGGAACAGCGCCGCGTTGGCGGTGTCCCAGGCATCGCCCATGCGGCCCATCGGGCACTGCGCATCGCGCCGGGCGATCATCGCCTCCTCCCCGCCATAGGCGGCGGCGAGCGGCTTGCGGATCATCGGGGTGTTCATCAGCCCCGGCGAGACGCAATTGGCGCGGATGCCGAGCGGCGCATATTGCAGGGCGATGTTGCGGGTGAGCCCGACGATCGCGGCCTTGGAGGCCGAATAGGCGGCATAGGGAAAGCCGATATAGCGGGAGGCGGCGATCGAGGCGACGTTGACGATGGCGCCACTTTTCTGGCGCTCCATCACCGGCAGCACATGCTTGCAGGTGAGGAAGACGCTGGTCTGGTTGATGGCGATCACCCGGTTCCAGCTCTCCTCGGAGGCCTCCACCGGCCCGCCGGTTTCCGAGATGCCGACATTGTTGTGCAGGATGTCGATGCGGCCGAAATGGGAAAGGCAGGCCTCGACCATCGCCGCGACCTCGGCGGAGTTTGCAACGTCGGCCCGCGCCGTCTCGCAGGTGCCGCCCTCGGAGCGGATGATGTCGCGGGTCTCGGCCGCCGCGCGCTCATTGCGGTCGACGGCGAGGATGCGCGCGCCGCTGCGCGCGAAAAGAACCGCCGCCGCCTTGCCGTTGCCCCAGCCTTCTCCCGAGGAGCCGGCGCCGACGACGAGGGCGATCTTGCCGGCCAGTCGGCCCGCTGAAGTCTCTGTCATGTGGGAACTGTCCGTTCTGCTGCCTTGACGTGCAAAGACCGGGACGGGTGGGCCCATCCCGGATCGCAAGGAAGGGCCGGAGCGGACGGGTCGCCCGCTCCGGCCTGCCGCGTTCGGCGGTTACTCGGCCGCTTCGCGCATGGACAGGGCGTAGCGCTGCAGCGCGTCGTCCTCGACCGGCTCGATCGGCGTGAAATCGCGATGGGCGATGTATTCCGGCCGGGTCGGCTTGCGGATCGCGTTGGAGACGGTGGAGAGCGTCAGGTAGACGATCTTGCGCGGGTAGGGCGTGATGTTGCCCGACGAGCCGTGCACCAGGTTGCCGTGGTGGATGAGCAACCCGCCCGCCTTGCCGGTCGGGGCGACGATGCCGCCCTTGGCGGCAAGCTCGGTCACCACCTGGTTGTCGAGCGTCCACAGCCCGTAGCTGGTGGTCGTGGTGTCGTATTCCGACTTGAGCTGGCCGTGGGTGTGCGAGCCGGCGATCAGCATGAGCGGACCGTTGATCGGCAGCACGTCGTCGAGGAACACGGAGATGTTCATCGCCCGCGGCTCGGGCATGCCGTCGTCCTTGTGCCAGGTCGGGAAATCCTGGTGCCACTGCCAGACGTCGCCGGTGAAGGCGGCCTTCGCGTTCACCTTGAACTGGTGCATGTACAGCTCTTCGCCGAAGATCTGGCGCACCGGCTCGATGAGGCGGGGATGGCGGCCGAGCAGGCGGAACGCCTCGTTGTAGGTGTGGCAGGCAAAGGCCGTGCGCGGGGTGCCGTCCTTCTCGCGCCAGATCTCCTTGCGGTCCTCGTCGAAGATGCCGGACGCTGCCTCCCGCAGCACCTCGATCTCTTCCGGCGAGAAGGCCTCGGGCAGGAAGAGATAGCCCTGGCGGTTGAATTCGTCCTGTTGTTCCTGCGTCAGCTTCATGTGGCGTTCCTCCTCTTGGCCACGGCCTTCAGGCCGTGTTCTTCAAAACCTGCATGGCGGTGAGGCGGGCCTCCGTCTCCTTGCCGGCATTTTCCGCGTGGGCCCTGGCGGCGCCTTCCGCGGCTGCGTCGCCGGCCGCGATGAGCCGGGCGATCTCGGTATGGTGGTCCCAGGCGGTTTCGCGAAAACCCCCGATGTCGAGCACCAGCCGCATCGACCGCATCATGTGCGAGAACTGCGGCTCGAGCGTTTCGGCGATCCGGCGGTTGCCGGACATGACGATGACCTGGTTGTGGAAGTCGACGTCGAGCGCGATCCGCTCCGTGACGGGGGTGTCGTCGCCGAAGCTCTCGGCCTGGCGCAGGATCCCGGCGAGCGTCTTCAGCTCCGCCTCCGGCATGCGGCCGCCCGCGACCCGCGCGGCGGCAAGGCCGGCGGCCAGCCCGTCCAGCGCGGCGCGGACCTGGTAGATCTCGCGAAGATGCGCCGGGTCGATCTCGGTGACCTTGAGCCCCTTGCGCCCGGTCTCCTCCACCAGCCCGTCGCGCTTGAGCAGCTGCAGCGCATGGCTGACCGGCTGGCGCGACACGCCGAGGCGGTCGGCAAGCTCGGCCTGGCGGATGCGCTCGCCCGGCGCCAGCTCGGCCAGCGCGATGGCCTGGCGCAGCCGCTCGTAGACGCGGTCCACCAGGATCGGGCTCTGGTCGATGAGTTCCATGGGCATGCCTTGCGTCCTTCCCCTCACGACCCTTACGGACATCGCAACGAAGCGCAGCCGGCGCGAAAGCACCCGGGCCGATCCCGGGGGCTGGGTGTGCGGCCTGTCCGGCGCGATGCCGCGACAAGCTGACGGATCGCGCGCGCCGCCGCAATGCACCGCAGGTATGACATGGGAGGCCTGTCGGCACACCCGGCAGCGCGCGTTCCGGGACGGACCTGTCCCTGACCTGGCCGGGACGGCCAGGTTCTCCGTAACCTCCGCTTGCCGGCTCGGCTCCGCGCCGTCCCGGAATGCCTCCGGCAGGGCGGGCAGCCGGACCGGCCGGCGGTCTGGCGATGGGGCCAACGGAGCCCTGAGTGCCGGTCTCCCGGCGAAACTTCCGGCCGGGTCTTTCCCCGGCGCCTGGTTGCGAAGGCGCTGTCGCCAGCCGTCTTGCAGGGCCGTCCCGCAGGGCGGGCTGCAGGGCGGGGCAGTAGACGACCGGGCCTCAACCTTCAAGGAATTCGGAATTCCAAATTCCAACGAGACTCACCCTGCCCGACGAAACCGGTCCTGTCAACATTTCGGAATTCCGAATTCCAAGAATCTATCCGAGCCGCATCCTCCAGCCGCCACGGCCGCGGCAGTTCCTTTGGCGTCCTCCCGGACGCAGGCGAAGCCGGAGATCCGGGATCGGCGAGCCGAGGGCCTGTCGGATGTGCTCCCGAAGGTCCTCTTGAGCGCGGTGGCTCCCCGGTCCCGGCTCGGCGCGGGCGTGCCGTCCGGGAAGACGCGGGGAGAGGCGGGGAGGGACATGCCGCAATGCGCCGCGTGCGGGGAAGATGATTTGCCGGCTCAATTGCCGGCATGCCGCAGAGGGAGGATTTGGCGCAAGGCGGCAAGGAGTTGCCCGTGCGGGTCGCCGCCAGGGTCCCGGCGCGCAGGGCACGGGAGGAATCTCCCAAGCGTCCTGCAAGTTGCCCATCGGCCTGCTCTGCGACGGCTCGCCTGCGGGTCGGCCGGGACCAGGCGAGAACAGCGGCCCGCCCTGGCCGGGAAGGGGTGGTCCCGCTCTGACTTAAAGGAAACTTCGCCGTCTCAAGGTCTTGACGCGACTGAGAATGTCATCCAGCCTTCACCCAGGACGCCTAACAGACATCCGGTCCAGAACGGATGCGCATCGCGCCCCAGTGGAGGAACGAAAGATGACCATGCACCTGACGAAGCTCGCCGGAGCTGCGAGCATTGCTGCCTTGCTTGCCGGCCTCATCGCCGCAACGCCCGCGCAGGCCGAATTCAAGCTCGACAGCCGCTACACCGATGCCGACGGCGACCTGATCGCCGACATTCCCTCCGATCCGGCGCAGCAGATCGATCCCTCGACGCTGATCTTCGCCTATACCCCGGTCGAGGATCCGGCGGTCTATGCCGAGGCCTGGGCCGACTTCCTGGCCCATATGGAGAGCGTCACCGGCAAGAAGGTGCAGTTCTTCCCGGTCCAGTCGAACGCCGCCCAGATCGAGGCGATGCGTGCCGGCCGCCTGCATATCGCCGGCTTCAACACCGGCTCCAACCCGCTCGCCGTCGCCTGCGCCGGCTTCCGCCCCTTCACGATGATGGCCAAGGCCGACGGCAGCTTCGGCTACGAGATGGAAATCATCACCTATCCGGGCTCGGGCATCGAGAAGCCGGAAGACATCAAGGGCAAGACGCTGGCCTTCACCGCCGAGACGTCGAATTCCGGCTTCAAGGCGCCGTCCGCGCTGCTGAAGGCCGAGTACGGCCTCGTCTCCGGCACCGACTACGAGCCGGCTTTCTCCGGCAAGCACGACAACTCGATCCTCGGCGTCGCCAACAAGGACTACCCGGCGGCCGCCATCGCCAACTCCGTCATGCACCGCATGATCGAGCGCGAGGTGATCAAGCCCGAGCAGGTCGTCAGCATCTACAAGTCGCAAACCTTCCCGACCACCGGCTACGGCGTTGCCTACAACCTGAAGCCGGAGCTGCAGGAGAAGATCAAGGAAGGCTTCGCCACCTTCAAGTGGGAAGGCTCGTCGCTGGAGAAGGAGTTCTCCAAGTCGGGCGAGGCGCAGTTCATCCCGATCACCTTCAAGGACAACTGGTCCGTCATCCGCCAGATCGACCAGGCGAACGACGTTTCCTACAACTGCCAGTAAGGCACGTACGGTAAGACCGCGACCGGCCGGACGGGGCGAGGGGGAGTGTCTCCGCCGCCCCGTCCGTGCCTGTTGCGCGCTGCCCTGACCCGAAAGACCCGGCCGCCCGGCCCTCTCTCCCCGGATCCCCGCATGCTGACAGTCGAAGCGCTTACCAAGACCTACAAGACCGGCGACAAGGCCCTCAGGTCCGTCAGTTTCACCGTGCCGAAGGGGCAGGTCGTCGGCCTGATCGGTCCGTCCGGTGCCGGCAAGTCGACCCTCATCCGCTGCATCAACCGTCTGGTCGAGCCGACCGAGGGCCGGGTGCTGCTGAACGATCTCGACATCACCGGCCTGCCGGCGCGCGAACTGCGCCGCGCCCGCCGCCGCATCGGCATGATCTTCCAGGAATATGCCCTGGTGGAGCGTCTGACGGTGATGGAGAACGTGCTGTCGGGGCGCCTCGGCTATGTCGGTTTCTGGCGCTCCTTCCTGCGCCAGTTTCCCGGCGAGGACGTGGAGAACGCCTTCCGCCTGCTCGACCGGGTCGGCCTGATCGACCATGCGGACAAGCGCGCCGACGCCCTGTCGGGCGGCCAGCGCCAGCGCGTCGGCATCGCCCGTGCCCTTGCCCAGGACCCCGAGCTGCTGCTGATCGACGAGCCGACCGCCTCGCTCGATCCCAAGACCTCGCGCCAGATCATGCGCCTGATCCTGGAGATCTGCGCCGAGCGCGGCCTGCCGGCGATCATCAACATCCACGACGTGGTGCTGGCCCAGCAGTTCACCCAGCGCATCATCGGCCTGCGGGCCGGCGAGGTGGTCTTCGACGGCACGCCGGACCTGCTCGACGAAAGCGTGCTCACCCGCATCTACGGCGAGGAGGACTGGACCGCCATGCGCCGCGCGGCGGAAGAGGACGACCACGCCGAGCGCGACGCGGCCGAACGCATGGCCGGGATGGTCTGAGCCATGAGCGCGACCGCAAAGACCTATCCCCGTCGCTGGCGCCGCCCGGCGACGATGATCCCCGATCCGCGCTGGCGCTACGGGATCTATACCGCCCTTCTCGTCTATCTGGTGCTGGCCGTCGGCTCGGTCGAGGTCAACTGGATGCGCGTGTGGGACGGGCTCGACCGCGGCTGGCGTTTCGTCCAGGGCTTCCTGCAGCCGGACTTCACCAGCCGCTGGAAGGACATCAGCGCCGGCATGATCGAGAGCCTGACCATGACGGTCACGGCGACGGTTGCCGGCGTGCTGATCTCCGTGCCGATCGGCATCGGCGCGGCGCGCAACATCGCCCCGCCCACGGTCTATTACATCTGCCGCGGCATCATCGCGGTGAGCCGGTCGCTGCAGGAAATCATCATCGCCATCCTGCTGGTCGCCATGTTCGGCTTCGGTCCCTTTGCCGGCTTCCTGACCCTGTCCTTCGCCACCATCGGCTTCCTGGCCAAGCTCCTGGCCGAGGACATCGAGGACATCGACGAGGCCCAGGCCGAGGCGGTGCGCGCCACCGGCGCATCCTGGTGGCAGCTGGTCAACTATGCGGTGCAGCCGCAGGTGATGCCGCGCCTGATCGGCCTGACTCTCTACCGCTTCGACATCAATTTCCGTGAAAGCGCGGTGATCGGCATCGTCGGCGCCGGCGGCATCGGCGCGACGCTGAACACCGCCATCGACCGCTACGAATACGACAGCGCCGGGGCGATCCTGCTGATCATCATCGGCGTGGTGATGTTCGCGGAATACTCCTCCAGCTATATCCGCAAGTGGGTGCAGTGACATGCCGGTGATCAAAACCGAAAACGGCCCGGTCTGGCTCCGCCGCACCCCGCGCGCCTCCTTGCGTCTGTGGGCCGCATGGTTCGTCTTCGTCGCCCTCACCGTCTGGTGCTGGCAGGTGATGACGAAGGACACGATCTGGGCCTTCGTCTATGACGCGCCGCAACAGGCGGCCGACATCGGCTCGCGCATGTTCCCGCCGCGGCTGAGCTATATCGAAAAGCTGCTCTGGCCCTTGTGGGACACGATCAACATGGCGACGCTCGGCACCATGCTCGGCGTCGTCATCGCAACGCCCGTCGCCTTCCTGGCCGCGCGCAACACGACGCCGAGCCTGCTGATCGCACGCCCCATCGCGCTGTTCATCATCGTCGCCTCGCGCTCGATCAACTCGCTGATCTGGGCGCTGCTGCTGGTCTCGATCCTCGGCCCGGGCCTGCTCGCCGGCATCATCGCCATCGCGCTGCGCTCCATCGGTTTCGTCGGCAAGCTGCTCTACGAGGCCATCGAGGAAACCGAGCTGACGCAGATCGAGGCGGTGCAGGCGACCGGCGCCAGCGGCGCGCAGCTGCTCAACTACGGCTATTGGCCGCAGATCGCGCCGGCCTTCTGGGGCATCTCGGTGTTCCGCTGGGACATCAACATCCGCGAAAGCGCGGTGCTGGGCCTCGTCGGCGCCGGCGGTCTCGGGCTGCAGCTGCAGGCCTCGCTCAGCGTGCTGGCCTGGCCGCAGGTGACGACGATCCTGCTGGTCATCCTGGCGACCGTCGTGTTCAGCGAATGGGTCTCGGCCAAGGTCCGCCACGCCATCATCTGAGGGCGAGGCGGCAGGGCGGGCTTTCCGGCGGCTCCCCTGCGGGGTTATGGATGGAGGAAGGGGCGGCAACGCCCCGCCCCAACCATTGCCCGGAGGATCGCCCATGGCCGACACGCCCGTTCACATACCCGTCCTGCGGCTCGCCGATCTCGACTGCGTCACCCAGGCGCATGGCGAGAGTTTCGAGGCGCATTTCGCCTCCATCGCCGCGCCGCTCGGCGCGCGCCGGCTCGGGGCCCGCTATGTGGAAGTGCCGGCCGGCAAGAAGGCCTGGCCGTTCCACTGCCACCACGCCAATGACGAGATGTTCGTGATCCTGTCGGGCTCCGGCACGCTGCGCTATGGCGACAAGCGCCATTCCGTTGCCGGCGGCGATGTCGTCGTGTGCCCGGCCGGCGGGCCGGAGACCGCGCACCAGCTGATCGCCGGATCGGACGAGCCGCTGCGCTATCTCGCCGTCAGCACGATGAACGAGCCGGACGTGATGGAATATCCCGACAGCGGCAAGGTCACGGTCTTTGCCGGTGCGGCGCCCGGCGGCGACAAGGCCGCGCGGCGGGTGGCGCTGTCGCTGCGCACCGACAGCGCCGTCGATTACTGGGACGGGGAAGAGTAAGCCGCGCGAGGGCGGCTTAGGTCGTGAACTCATAATTCTGACGAGAAACGGTATGCCCGAACCCGATCGGATACAAGGAGCAAGGCCGCAGGAAACCATCAGGTTTTCAAGGGTTTGCGACGCTGTTGCCGGCGGGTTCCGGCATACCCGAAGGGCGCCGTTCGAGCTTCGATCTGCGGCGTCGGATCGCTCGGCCGGGGGACCTGCCCCGGCCATCGCGCTCCTCCTGGCATATCATTGCCCGAACCGGCGCCGTTTCCGGCACAATTATGAGTCCACGACCTAGCCCCGCCGCTCCAGCGCCAGCCGCAGCCCGAAGCCGATCAGCACCGCGCCGGTCAGCCCGTCCAGCGTGCGGGTGACCGCGGGGCGCTTGAGCAGGCCGGCGACGGGGCGGGTCGCCAGCGTCAGCAGCGCGAACCAGGCGATGCCCATGGTGGCATGGATCGCGGCCAGCCCCACGCTGAAGGCGACGACCGGCACGCCCTCGGCCGTGAACTGCGGCAGGAAGCTGACATAGAAGACGCCGACCTTCGGGTTGAGCAGGTTGGTCAGCAGCCCGCGCCAGAACCAGCCGCGCCCGCTGGTGGTGCTGGCTCCTCTGGCGCTGGCCGCTGCCGCGAGCTTTTGCGCCCGCTCCGCCGACAGGGCCGCGCGCAGCATGCCGAAGCCGAGCCACAGCAGGTAGAGCGCGCCGGCGATGCGCAGCAGCGTATAGGCGGTTTCCGAGACGGCGAGCACCGCGCCGAGGCCGAGCGCGGCCATCAGGCCCCAGGCGAGAACGCCGGTGGAGACCCCGGCGCCGGCCAGCATGGCGCGGCGCGGTCCTTCCACCGCGGCCGTGCGCAGCACCAGCGCGGTGTCGAGGCCGGGCGTCAGGGTGAGCAGCGCGGCGGCTATCGAAAAGGCGAGAACGGCGGAAAGCGGATCCATCGGCAGCATCCTGGCGAAAGCGGCGCGGGAAAGGGCGCGGCATCCGCAAAGGGATGGCACGGCCCGGCCTGCCGGCCAAGCGGTTTCCCTTCACGCGGCGATGAGGTTCTTTCGCGACGGCCGGAGGCGTCGGAGCTCCCCTCAGCAGTTCTGCGTATTGCATGGCCACGGGGCGAGGGCCGATGCTTGCGCACCAACCAGATGCCCGCCTGCGGGCGGGCCTCCCGACACATGAGATCCGCGATGACCGCCACCGGACAGGATGCGCGCAAGGGATCGGCGCATCGTTCCGCCTCCGCTCCGGCCGCTCTCGACCCGGCCGCCCTGTTCACGCCCAAGCTGGTCACGGTCCTGCGCGAGGGCTACGGCCTTGCCGCCCTGCGCGCCGACGCGGTGGCCGGCCTGACGGTCGCCATCGTCGCCCTGCCGCTGTCCATGGCGATTGCCATCGCCTCCGGCGTCACCCCGGCGCAGGGGCTCTACACCGCCATCATCGGCGGCTTTCTCGTCTCGGCCCTGGGCGGCAGCCGCTTCCAGATCGGCGGGCCGGCGGGCGCCTTCATCGTGCTGGTTGCCGCAACGGTGATGCAGCACGGCGTCGACGGGCTGATCCTCGCAACCTTCCTGTCGGGCCTGATCCTGGTCGGCGTCGGCGCCTTGCGGCTCGGCACCTATATCAAGTTCATCCCCTGGCCGGTGACCGTCGGCTTTACCGCCGGCATCGCCGTGATCATTCTCGCCTCGCAGGTGAAGGACCTGCTCGGCCTGACGCTGGACGGACCCGAGCCCGGCCCCTTGCTGGAAAAGCTGCCGGTGCTGTGGCGGGCCGTGCCGGGTCTCGATCCGGCCTCGGCGCTGCTCGCGGCCGGTACCATCGCGGTGATCCTCACCCTCAGGCGCTGGCGGCCGCACTGGCCGGGCCTGCTGATCGCCATCACGCTCGCCTCCCTCGCGACCTGGGCGGCCGGCTTGCCCGTCGCCACCATCGGCTCGCGTTTCGGCGGCATCCCGAGCGGGTTGCCGGTGCCGGCCCTGCCGGATCTGTCGATGGACAAGATCCTCGCGGTGCTGCCGGCGGCCGTCTCCTTCGCGCTGCTCGGGGCCATCGAATCGCTGCTGTCGGCGGTGGTTGCCGACGGCATGAGCGGGCGCCGCCACCGCTCCAATTGCGAGCTGGTCGGCCAGGGCGTCGCCAATATGGGCTCGGCGCTGTTCGGCGGTTTCTGCGTCACCGGCACCATCGCCCGCACCGCCACCAATGTGCGCGCCGGCGCCATCGGCCCGGTCGCCGGCATGCTGCATGCGCTGTTCCTGCTGGCCTTCATGCTGCTGGCCGCGCCGCTCGCCTCATACATCCCGCTGGCGAGCCTTGCCGGATTGCTGGCGGTGGTCGCCTGGAACATGGCCGAGCGCCACGCCATCGCCGTGCTGCTGCGCACCTCGCGCGGCGATGCGCTGGTCTTTGCGGTGACCTTCCTGCTGACGGTGTTCCGCGACCTGACCGAGGCCATCGTCACCGGCTTCGCGCTCGGCTCGGTGCTGTTCATCCACCGCATGTCGCAGATCGCCGGGGTGCGCCGCCTGCCGCTGGTCTCGGAGGACCGGGCGGACACCAGCGCCGATGGCGGGTTGCCCTATGACGGCTCGGCCGCCGATCCGCAGATCATCGTCTATCGCATCACGGGTGTGTTCTTCTTCGGCGCGGCCTCGTCCATCGGCTCGGTACTGGAAAGCATCTCCGATACGCACCGGGCGCTGGTGGTCGATTTCTCGGCCGTGCCCTTCCTCGATTCCACGGCGGCGAACACGGTCGCCGGCCTTGTCGACAAGGCCTCACGCCGGGGTGTCGCGGTGGTGCTGTGCGGTCTGGAGGAGAGCTTGCGCCGCCCGCTGGAGGCGCAGGGCATCACCGAGCCGAAAGTGACCTTCGCCGCCGATGTAGAGGCGGCGCTCGCCATGCTGGGAGCCGGGCCGGACCTTCAGGAGGTGCGGCGGTAGACCCACACGCGCGCGGGCGGCAGGTTCTTGAGGATCCACCCCGAGCGCTGCACGGAGAAAGCCTGCGGATCCGGCGCCACCGGCGGCACCAATGCGTAGGAAAACTGGATGAACGGGGCGCCAGGCTGCAGCAGGTCGAAGGCCTGCATCAGGAGCGCGCGGCGCTCTTCCTTGGGGCGCGAGAACAGCGGCATGGAGGAGACGACGCTCGCCAGCGTGCCCGGCTCGACATCGGCCAGGGTCTCGCGCAGCCGGTAGGCATCGCCCTGGACGATGGTCATGTCGCCATAGCGGCGCGCCAGCAGGCGGCAGAAATCGTCGCTGTATTCCAGCGCGATGACGCGGCTTTGCGGAATGCCGCGCTCCAGGATCGCATGGGTGACGACGCCGGTGCCGGGGCCGATCTCGAGGATCGGGCCGGGCCGCTCGATCTCCACGAAGCTCGCCATGCGGCGGGAGAGGTCGGGACCGGAGGGGCTGACCGCGCCGGTCGTCAGCGGCTTTTCCGCCCAGTTGCGCAGAAAACGGACCTCGTCGGCGAGCTTGGCCGAGAGGCCTTTGACCTTGCGGGCGGAAATGTCGAGCATGCTGAAATCCATCCCTTTTGAAACGTAGAGGCTGGCCTGCAACCTGCTTCGACTGCGAAAGTGGTCCGGCCCCGTGGTTAAATCAAGGCAAGGCCCGGTTGTTCGGCCGGATTTATTCGGGCCCGGTCTTGTCCGGGCGCATGAAAACGAAGGCCAGCTTGTTGCCGGGGCCGCGCGAGCGGTCGCGGAAACAGGCCGGTCCGCCTTGCGGATGCCGGCCTGTCAGGGCCTTTTCCGGCCATTCACTTGCCGAGCGTGTCGAGGAAGTCCTTCACCCTGGAGAAGAAGCCGCTCGATTCGGGATGGGTTTCGCCGGAGGATTCCTGCTCGAACTCGGCCAGCAGCTCGCGCTGGCGGCGGGTCAGGTTGGTCGGCGTCTCCACAGTCACCTGGATATAGGCGTCGCCGAACTGCTGCGAGCGCATGACCGGCATGCCCTTGCCCTTGAGGCGGAACTGCTTGCCGGTCTGGGTGCCCTCCGGAACCTTGACCCGCATGGTCTCGCCGCTGAGCGTCGGCACCTCGAACTGGCCGCCGAGCGCGGCCGTGGTCATCGAGATCGGCACCCGGCAGTAAAGGTCGGCGCCGTCGCGCTGGAAGAAGGCGTGCGGGCGGATCGACAGGAAGATGTAGAGATCGCCGGACGGGCCGCCGCGCACGCCGGCCTCGCCCTCGCCGCCGAGGCGGATGCGGGTGCCGTCCTCGATTCCGGCGGGAATGTTCACCGACAGGGTGCGGTTGACGGTCTTGCGGCCGGCGCCCTGGCAATCGGGGCAGGGATCGGCGATCACCTGGCCGCGGCCCTGGCAGGCGGTGCAGGTGCGCTCCAGCGTGAAGAAGCCCTGGGAGGCACGCACCCGGCCCGAGCCGCCGCACATGCGGCAGATGGTCGGCGAACTGCCGGGCTTGGCGCCGGATCCGGTGCAGGTCTCGCAGGTGATCGAGGTCGGCACCTCGATCTCCACGGTCTTGCCGGCAAAGGCCTCTTCCAGCGAGATCTCGAGATTGTAGCGCAGGTCCGCACCGCGATCGCGCCCGCCGCGCCGCCCGCCGGACATGCCGAAGAACTCGTCGAAAATGTCGGACATGGCCGAGGCGAAGTCGCCGGGCCCGCCGCCGCGTGCGCCGCCGAAGCCGCCGTTTTCGAAGGCGGCATGGCCGAAGCGGTCATAGGCGGCGCGCTTCTGCTCGTCCTTCAGCGTGTCATAGGCTTCGCTGACTTCCTTGAAGCGGTTCTCCGCCTCCGCGTCTCCCGGATTGCGGTCCGGGTGATACTGCATGGCCAGCTTGCGGTAGGCGCTCTTCAGCACCGTGCCGTCCGCGTCGCGGGCAACGCCGAGGACCTCGTAGTAGTCGCGCTTTTCCATCAGGATGTCCCATCACTTCGCCCCGCGCGAAGGCGCAGCAGGGCGTTCAGCCGCGTGCGGCTGGCAAGTTCGTAGCCGTTGTCGAGGCACAGGCGGACGACGGCAGGTAGCTCCTCGCGCTTGCCGGCTTCCACCACGATCATCCGCGGCCACAGGCCGGCGGGAGCCGCCGCGAACATGCCGCGCAGGGCCGCCTCGTCATGGCCCTCCAGATCCACCTTCATCGCGTCGATGCGGACAATGCCGCGCCGGGCGCAGATCTCGTGGATCGGCAGGATCTCGAACGTGTCGGCCTCGCCCTCGCCGGCGGCGCGCACCTGGTGCTCGCCGCGATTGCCCTCATGCGCCAGCATGGCGCCGCGCCCGGCATGCTCGCCGACGGCACAGGCCGCCACCATGACGCTGTCGAGCGCATCGGAGGCCGCGATATTGGCCTCCAGCCGCGACCGCGTGCCGACGTCCGGCTCCACCGCCAGCACCACCACTTCGCGCGACAGCATGCGCGCGACACTGACCATCCACAGGCTGTAGAGGCCGACATTGGCGCCGAGGTCGAGGAAGACGAAGGGGCTCGAGGGGGAGGCGGCGAAGGCCTCGCGCAGGGCCTCGCGCTCGGCCCGGTCGAACAGCTGCGGGCCGGCGACGGCGCGCTTTTCGCAGCGGTTGCCGGCCGGGTAGAGCCGGGCGCGGACATGGGGGAAGACGTCGACGTCGAACGGGCCGGGCTTGCCGCCCGTCACGATCCGGCGCAGCAGCGAGACGCCGATGCGGCCGAGCCGATTGCCCGGCAGCACGCCGGCAAGGCGGCGTGCCGCGGTGCCGAGCGGCGGCAGCGCATGGGTGCCGTAAGGCGGTTCGAGCGTCGGCTGCCTCATGCCCGGATGTCACTCTCCAGCGTCTTGGTCGCGCCGGCAGGCACCGGCGGGGGGAAGGTCCGCCGCACTGGCCGACCGGATCGGAGTCCGTTGAATAACGGCAAGGGCAGCCGGACGAAAGGCCCGCTGCCCTTGCCTGCAGTCCTTGGCGGCCGGGAACCGGGTCCCGGCAGGCCGGCGGCACGCGCGTCCCGCAAAAGGACGCCGCGCCGCCGGTCAGTCAGGTCAGGCGGACTTCTTGTCGTCGTCGTCGCGCACTTCCTCGAAGTCCGCGTCGACCACGTCGTCATCCGCCTTGGAGGCGTCGTCGCCGGACGCGCTCTCGCCGGCTTCCTCGGCCGCCTGGGCCGACTTGTACATCGCCTCGCCGAGCTTCATCGAGGCTTCGGCCAGCGCCTGGGTCTTGGCCTGGATATCCTCCAGGTTCTCGCCCTCCAGCGCCGTCTTGAGGTCGGCAAGAGCCGTCTCGATGGCGCCCTTCTCGTCGGCCGAAACCTTGTCGCCATAGTCCTTCAGCGACTTCTCGGTCGAGTGGACGAGCGCCTCGCCCTGGTTCTTCGCCTCGACGAGCGACTTGCGCTTCTTGTCCTCGTCGGCATGCGCCTCGGCGTCCTTCACCATCTTCTCGATGTCGGCGTCGCTGAGGCCGCCCGAGGCCTGGATGCGGATCTGCTGCTCCTTGCCGGTGCCCTTGTCGCGCGCCGACACGTTGACGATGCCGTTGGCGTCGATGTCGAAGGTCACCTCGACCTGCGGCACGCCGCGCGGCGCCGGCGGAATGCCGACCAGATCGAACTGGCCGAGCATCTTGTTGTCCGCCGCCATCTCGCGCTCGCCCTGGAACACCCGGATCGTCACCGCGGTCTGGTTGTCCTCGGCGGTGGAGAAGGTCTGGCCCTTCTTGGTCGGGATCGTCGTGTTGCGGTCGATCAAGCGGGTGAAGACGCCGCCAAGCGTCTCGATGCCGAGCGACAGCGGGGTCACGTCGAGCAGCAGCACGTCCTTGACGTCGCCCTGCAGCACGCCGGCCTGGATCGCCGCGCCCATGGCCACGACCTCGTCCGGGTTCACGCCCTTGTGCGGCTCCTTGCCGAAGAAGGTGGTCACGACCTCCTGGATCTTCGGCATGCGGGTCATGCCGCCGACGAGGACGACCTCGTCGATCTGGCCCGCAACGATGCCGGCATCCTTGAGCGCGGCCTTGCACGGCTCGATCGTGCGCTGGACGAGATCCTCCACGAGGCTCTCGAACTTGGCGCGGGTCAGCTTCATCGTCAGGTGCTTCGGCCCGGAGGCGTCGGCGGTGATGAAGGGCAGGTTGATCTCGGTCTGCGACGAGGAGGACAGTTCGATCTTGGCCTTCTCGGCCGCCTCCTTGAGGCGCTGAAGCGCGAGCTTGTCGTTCTTCAGGTCGATGCCCTGGTCCTTCTTGAACTCCGAGGCGAAGTAGTCGACGAGGCGCATGTCGAAGTCCTCGCCGCCGAGGAACGTGTCGCCATTGGTCGACTTCACCTCGAAGACGCCGTCGCCGATCTCCAGGATCGACACGTCGAAGGTGCCGCCGCCGAGGTCATAGACCGCGATGGTCTTGCCGTCGTTCTTGTCGAGGCCGTAGGCGAGCGCTGCCGCCGTCGGCTCGTTGATGATGCGCAGCACCTCGAGACCGGCGATCTTGCCGGCATCCTTGGTGGCCTGGCGCTGGGCGTCGTTGAAATAGGCCGGAACGGTGATGACCGCCTGCTCGACCTTCTCGCCGAGATAGCTCTCGGCGGTTTCCTTCATCTTCTGCAGGATGAAGGCGGACACCTGCGAGGGAGAATACTTCTCGCCGCTCGCCTCGACCCAGGCATCGCCGTTGTCGGCGCGCACGATGTTGTAGGGGACGAGCTTCTTGTCCTTCTCGACGGTCGGGTCCTCGTAGCGGCGGCCGATCAGGCGCTTCACCGCGAAGAGCGTGCCGGTCGGGTTCGTGACCGCCTGGCGCTTAGCCGGCTGGCCGACGAGCCGCTCGCCGTCGTCGTTGAAGGCGACCATGGACGGGGTCGTCCGTGCGCCTTCGGAATTCTCGATTACCTTGGGAGTCTTGCCGTCCATGACGGCGATGCACGAATTGGTCGTGCCGAGGTCGATACCGATGACCTTTGCCATATTGCCCTCTCTTTCCAGCAAGCCGGTCGGACCCGTTACGGCATCGGACCGGCCCCTCTTTTCGGTTCATTGTGACGAGCCGCCGCGGGGCGAACCCGCATGTCGGAACACGTCGGCAGAACGTGACCGCTATATATGTTGGGCGCTTGCGCATCGCAAGGCTGGCGCGCCGGGCAGATCCATCGTGCTTTTCGCCGCCTTCCGGCCCCGCCTGCCGCGCGCCGGACCTGCAAATGGCGACGACCGGCCGATGTTGCAATGCAGCGCAAACCTCCGTAAAAGTCCCGCTACGTAGTCCGCCGAAGGGCCGCCTTGCATCCCTTGCGCCCTGCTGCGCCATTTCGCGGATGCCGCCGGACCCTTTTCGACCAGCAAACCATCTGCATGGCCGCGCCTGCCGCGCTGCCCGGCACCAGACCGGATGGCCTGATGTTTTCTTTGTCCGCCTATGCGCAGGACTGGACCGGCAACGTCCGCAAGGACCTGCTGGCCGGCCTCGTCGTCGCGCTCGCCCTCATTCCCGAGGCAATCGCCTTTTCCATCATCGCCGGCGTCGACCCCAAGGTCGGCCTCTATGCGTCCTTCTCCATCGCCGTGATCACCGCCATCGTCGGCGGCCGCCCCGGCATGATCTCGGCCGCAACGGCCGCGACCGCGGTTCTGATGGTGACGCTGGTCAAGGAGCACGGCCTGCAATACCTGCTCGCCGCCACGGTGCTGGCGGGCCTGCTGCAGATCCTCGCCGGCCTGCTGCGGCTCGGCGCGGTGATGCGCTTCGTCTCGCGCTCGGTGATGACAGGCTTCGTCAACGCGCTCGCCATCCTGATCTTCATGGCGCAGCTGCCCGAGCTGATCGGCGTCACCTGGCTGACCTATGTGATGGTCGCAGCCGGCCTTGCCATCATCTACCTGTTCCCGCGCCTGACGACGGCGGTGCCCTCGCCGCTGGTCTGCATCCTGGTGCTGACCGCGCTGACCCTGGCGCTGGGCCTCGATGTGCGCACCGTCGGCGACATGGGCGCGCTGCCCGACACGCTCCCCGTCTTCCTGATCCCCGACATTCCGCTGACCCTCGAGACGCTGCTGATCATCCTGCCCTATTCGGCGGGCGTCGCGGCCGTCGGCCTGCTGGAATCGCTGATGACCGCCTCGATCGTCGACGATCTCACCGACACGCCGAGCGACAAGAACCAGGAATGCATCGGCCAGGGCATCGCCAACACGGCGACCGGCTTCATCGGCGGCATGGCCGGCTGCGCCATGATCGGCCAGTCGATGATCAACGTGAAGTCGGGCGGCCGCGGGCGCCTGTCGACCTTCGCCGCCGGCGTGATCCTGCTGTTCCTCATCGTCGTGCTCGGCGAATGGGTGGGGCGGATCCCGATGCCGGCGCTGGTGGCGATCATGATCATGGTGTCCATCGGCACGTTCAGCTGGTCCTCGATCCGCAACCTCAAGGACCATCCGCGCTCGTCCTCCATCGTCATGCTGGCGACGGTGGCCGGTGTGGTGCTGACCCACAACCTCGCCATCGGCGTGCTGATCGGCGTGCTGCTGTCGGGCATCTTCTTTGCCTGGAAGATCGCGCAGATCTTCCGCATCACCTCCAGCCTGTCGGCGGACGGGCGTACCCGCACCTATGTGGTGGAGGGACAGGTGTTCTTCGCCTCGGCCGAGGCCTTCACCAACGCCTTCGACTTCCGCGAAGTGCTGGAAAAGGTGATCATCGACGTCAGCCGGGCGCATATCTGGGACATCTCGGCGGTGGCCTCGCTCGACATGATCGTGCTGAAGTTCCGCCGCGAGGGGGCCGAGGTCGAGATCGTCGGCATCAACGAGGCGAGCGAGACCATCGTCGACAAGCTCGCCATTCACGACAAGCCGGGCGCGCTCGAACGCCTGATGGGCCATTGAGCCGAGCGGAGGACACCCCATGACCAAACTGATCGCGCTGGTGGACGGCTCCGTCTATTCCCGCAGCGTCTGCGAGCATGCCGCCTGGATTGCGGCGCGCGCCGGCGAGGGGGCACGCGTCGAGCTGCTGCATGTGCTCGGCCGGCGCCAGGCGGAAGGCGGGGCGGCGAACCTCTCGGGCAACATCGCGCTCGGCGCCCGTACGGCGCTGCTCAACGAACTGGCCGAGCTCGACGAGCGGGCGGCGAAGCTTGCCAAGGCCCGCGGCCGGGCGATCCTCGACGATGCGGCCAAGGTGCTGGACGAGGCCGGCGTTGCGGATGTCACGACGCGGCTGCGCTCCGGCGATCTCGTCGAGACGCTGGCGGAGATGGAGGCGGATGCCGATCTCGTCATCGTCGGCAAGCGCGGCGAGGCGGCGGATTTCGCAAAGCTCCATCTCGGCTCCAACCTGGAGCGGATCGCCCGCAGCGCCCGCAAGCCGATCTTCGTGGCGGCCCGCGCCTTTCGCCCGATCAAGCGGCTGCTGATCGCCTATGACGGCGGCGCCAGCGCGCTGAAGGCGGTCGACCATATCGCCCGCGGCTCGATCCTTTCCGGTCTCGACTGCCATCTGCTGATGGTGGGCGAGGAGACGGCGGAAGGCCGCCGCAGCCTGGACGGGGCGGCGGCGATGCTGAAGGGCGGCGGCTTTGCCGTCACCGCCGGGATCCGCTCCGGCCAGGCGGAGACGGTGATCGCGGAAGCGGTGGAACAGGACGGCATCGACCTTCTCGTCATGGGCGCCTACGGCCATTCGCGGATCCGCTCGCTGATCATCGGCTCGACGACGACCGAGATGATCCGCTCCTGCAAGATCCCGGTCCTGCTGTTCCGCTAAGTCAGTTGCATCGCCCTGTTTCGGCGCCCTGCGATGCGCTGTCGCGGGAGGGCCGGCAGGGCTGTTGCGCGACTGGAAAAGCCGCCGGGCTGCGATATAAGGCATCGAGGGTGGGACACATATGTCCCGCCGCCCGACGGGTCCTGACAGGGAGAGGCACGAGGCCATGAGCAGCGAGACAGAGACGGCAGGGCGCGAGGATCTGGACGCGCAGGTCGCGGCGGGCGATCCCTTCGCGCTGTTCGGCGAGTGGCTCGAACTGGCAACGGCGAAGGAGCCGAACGACCCCAACGCCATGGCGCTGGCTACCACCGGCGCCAACGGGTTGCCGGACGTGCGCATGGTCCTGCTCAAGGGCTTCGACGAGCACGGCTTCGTCTTCTACACCAACACCCAGTCGCAAAAGGGCGGCGAGCTGGCCGAGAACATGCAGGCCGCCGGCGTCTTGCACTGGAAGTCGCTGCGCCGCCAGGTCCGCTTCCGCGGCCCGGCCGAGCTGGTGAGCGCCGAGGAGGCCGACGCCTATTTCGCCTCGCGGCCGCGCGACAGCCGCATCGGTGCCTGGGCGAGCCAGCAGTCGCGGCCGCTGGAAAGCCGTTTCGCGCTGGAAAAGGCGGTGGCGAAGCAGGCCGCGCGCTTTGCCATCGGCGAGGTGCCGCGCCCCGACTACTGGACCGGCTTCCGCATCCGCCCGGTCTATATCGAGTTCTGGATGGACCGGCCCTTCCGCCTGCACGACCGCCACGTCTTCCGCCGCGAGCGGCCCGAGGGCGGCTGGTCGACGCAGCGCCTCTACCCGTAGGCGGCAGTTTCTCTCGATCTGCCAAGAAAGCACGGAACCTTTTCCAGGCCCGGCCGTTATCCCGCCAGCAACCCGATGCGGCTGCCGGGATGAGCGGCCGCGCCAAGACTGGAGAGACCCGTGCGCCGCATGATCCGCCTCACCGGAACCGCCCTTCTCACCCTGCTTGTCTCCACCCCGATGGCAGTCGCGCAGGACAGCGCGCCGGGTGTCGAGATCGGCAAGCTCACCTGCGACGTGCAGGGCACCAGCAGCTTCATCATCGGCGGCACCAACGCGCTCACCTGCGCCTATGAGCCGGCCGACGGCGGCCCGGCCACCTTCTATCGCGGCGAAAGCCGGGAGTTCGGCCTCAACATCGGCTCCCTGACCGACGCGACGCTCGTCTGGGGCGTGTTCGCCCCGGCCGCCAATACCGATCCGGGCGCGCTGGCCGGCAGCTATGCCGGCGTGACGGCGGGCGCAAGCCTCGGCGCCGGGATCAAGGCCAACGCGCTGCTCGGCGGCCTCGACGAATCGATCGCCCTCAATCCCCTGAGTGTCGAAACCCAGACCGGCGCGAACCTGACGCTCGGCGTCACCTCGCTGGTTCTCGAACCCGCCGGCTGACCAGGCCGGGGGCTGCCGGCCGAACCGGCACCGATCAGGGCGCGGTGGGCAGCAAATGCCTGCCGCGCCTCTTTTTCGTTTTCCCCGCGCTTGCGCGGGCTGCCTGATTTCTTCCCTGTCGCAAAGCGACTAGGCTCCCCCCATGAGCAAGGATGACCAGACGGTCGGGGTGCGCCTGCGCCTCGTCTTCGAACCCGATGCGGCCCTGGGACCCGGCAAGGCGGATCTGCTGGAAGGCATCGCCGCGACCGGCTCCATCGCCGCCGCCGGCCGGCGCATGGGCATGAGCTACAAGCGCGCCTGGATGCTGGTCGAGCAGATGAACGCCATGTTCGCCGCGCCCCTGGTGGAAAGCTCGCGCGGCGGGGCGAGCGGCGGCGGTGCGCGGCTGACCGAAGGCGGGGAAGCGGTTCTGGAGCTCTACCGCGCGATGGAAGCAAAGGCGCGCGAGGCGGGCGCGGACGAGATCGCCGGCCTGCGGGCGCTGCTGCGCGAGGCACCTGGCAGCTAGGTCGTTTCGATCTTCGATATGTATGGTGGGAAATAACGCTTGCGTGCGTGTCGATGCCGAGCGATATTGCCGCTCGAACATAACGCTTGTTCCTGCCGGAGAGGAAGATCGCCGATGCCTTTCGCGTCTCGTCACAGGGTTTCCCTGCTGCTGCGCCCCGCAGCCCTGCTGCTCGCCGCCACGCTGTCGCTGACGGCCGGACAGGGCGCTGCCCGAGCCGAGGACATCCTGGTCTTCGCCGCCGCCAGCCTGAAGAACGCCATGGACGAGATCGCGCCGGGCTTCGAGGCGGCGACCGGCGACAGGCTGGTGGTGTCGCTGGCCGGCTCCTCGGCGCTGGCGCGCCAGATCCAGGCCGGCGCCCCGGCCGATCTCTTCATCTCCGCCAACAAGAACTGGATGGACACGCTCGAGGCCGACGGCCTCGTGCAGTCCGGGACCCGCGTCGACCTGCTCGCCAACGCAATCGTGCTCATCGCCCACGGCAAGGACACCTCCCCCGTCGAGATCTCCCCCGCTCTCGACCTCGGCGCCCTGGTCGGCGAGGGCAGGCTGGCGATGGCGCTGGTCGACGCGGTGCCCGCGGGCGTCTACGGCAAGGCGGCGCTGGAGAGCCTCGGCCTGTGGGAGAGCGTGTCGCCGAAGGTGGCACAGGCCGACAATGTGCGCGCCGCACTCGCCCTCGTCGCCGCCGGAGAGGCGCCCTACGGCATCGTCTATGCGACCGACGCGGCCGCCGAGGACAATGTGACGGTCGTCGGCACCTTTCCCGCCGACAGCCATCCGCCGATCGTCTATCCTGCGGCCGTGATGGCGCAGAGCGACAAGCCCGCCGCGACCGCTGCCCTTGCCTATCTGCGCGGACCGGATGCCCGGGCCGCCTTCGAGAAGCAGGGCTTCGTCGTTCTGGGCGAGTGAACCGACCGGGGGCGGGGCCGCAGACGCATGGAGTATCTCAGTCCGGAGGAATGGAGCGCTGTCGCGCTGTCCCTGCGCGTCTCCTTCTGGGCAACACTGGTCAGCCTGCCGCTCGGCATCCTCGTCGCCATGCTGCTCGCCCGCGGCAGCTTTCCCGGCAAGCAGCTGCTCAACGGCATCGTCCACCTGCCCCTGATCCTGCCGCCCGTCGTCACCGGGTATCTCCTGCTTGCCACCTTCGGCCGCCGCGCGCCCGTCGGCAGCTTTCTGTATGAGACGTTCGGCCTTGTCTTCGCCTTCCGCTGGACCGGCGCGGCGCTGGCCGCCGGGGTCATGGCCTTCCCGCTGATGGTGCGGGCGATCCGCCTCGCCATCGAGGCGGTCGACCCGAAGCTGGAACAGGCCGCCGGCACGCTCGGCGCCTCGCGGACGATGGTCTTCGCCACGGTCACCCTGCCGCTGATCCTGCCCGGCATCATCGCCGGCTCGGTGCTGGCCTTCGCCAAGGCGATGGGTGAGTTCGGCGCCACCATCACCTTCGTCTCCAACATTCCCGGCGAGACCCAGACCCTGCCCTCCGCGATCTATGCCTTCATGCAGGTGCCCGGCGGCGAGGCCTCCGCCGCCCGCCTCGTGCTGGTCTCGATCACCGTGGCGATGGCCGCCTTGCTGCTGTCGGAATGGGTGAGCCGGCTCGTCGCCCGCAGGATCCGCGGCGCATGAGCCTGTCCGTCGCCCTCCGCCACGCCTTCCCGGGCTTCGCGCTCGACATCGCCTTCGAGGCGCCGGCCGGCGTCACCGCCCTGTTCGGCCGCTCCGGCTCGGGCAAGACCACGGTGGTCAACGCGCTCGCCGGGCTGATTGCGGTCGATGCCGGCCATGCCGGGGTCGACGGCGACACCCTGTTCGACACGCGCCAAGGCGTCTTCGTGCCGCCGCACCTGCGCCGCATCGGCTATGTCTTCCAGGATGCGCGGCTGTTCCCGCACATGACCGTGCGCCAGAATCTCGGCTACGGCCGCTGGTTCGCCCGCCGCCACGGGGCAGAGGTCGCTGAGATGGAAAGCGTCGTGGAGATGCTCGGCATCGGCGCGCTGCTTGCCCGCCGGCCGGGCACCCTGTCGGGCGGCGAGCGCCAGCGCGTCGCCATCGGCCGGGCGCTGCTCAGCGGCCCGCGCCTGCTGCTGATGGACGAGCCGCTCGCCTCGCTCGACGAGGCGCGCAAGACCGAGATCCTGCCCTATCTGGAACGGCTCAGCCGTGAGACGAAGGTGCCGATCCTCTATGTCAGCCATTCGGTCGCCGAGGTCGCGCGCCTGGCGACGACGGTGGTCGCCATCGACGAGGGACGGGTGGTGCGCGCCGGCACGCCGAGCGAGGTGCTGAGCGATCCGCAGGCCGTGCCGACGCTGGGCATCCGCGATGCCGGCGCGGTCGTCGGTGCGACGGTCACCGCCCATCACGCGGACGGGCTGAGCGAACTGGCGATTTCCGGCGGGCGGCTGCTGCTGCCGCGTATCGCGGCGGGGCAAGGGGCGCGGGTGCGCGTGCGCATCCACGCCCATGACATCATGCTGTCGCTGACGCCGCAGGAGGGCATCTCGGCCCTGAACCAGCTGCCCGTGGAGATCGTCTCGCTGCGCCGGGGCGAGGGGCCGGGCGTCGTCGTGCAGCTGCGCTGTGGCAATGACCGGCTGCTCGCCCGCATCACCCGCCGTTCCGCCGAGGCGCTGGGCCTTGCGCCCGGCCTTGCCTGCCATGCCATCCTCAAGTCCGTGGCGGTGGCGCAGGAGGATGTGTGGATCGAGGAGAAGGACGGGCGCTAGAGGAAGGACGGGCGCTAAAGGAAGGCCGCGCGGGTTACCCGCGCAGCTTCGCCTCTTCGATCAGCCGGTCGACCATGTCCTGGACCATGCCGGCGGCGCGCTCGTTGGTCAGCTCGCCATGCTCGTCGAAGGCCGAGCCGCCATTGGGCACGGTCGCCATGTTCGGGATCACCAGCGCGCCGAGACCGATCTCCATGATCGTGCGCAGGCCCATCAGGCCGCGCATGCCGCCGAGCGCGCCGGTGGAGGCGGCGCCGAGCGCGAAGACCCGGTTGCGGAAGGCGGCTGCCGGCGGCTCGCCCTCGTCCGACAGGCGCGAGACCCAGTCGAGCGTGTTCTTCAGCAGGGGCGTCACGGCGGTGTTGTATTCCGGCGAGGCGATGAAGACGCCGTTGTGCTGCTGGAACACCGCCTTCAGCTTGCGCGCGTTCTCCGGCACGCCCTTCTCGGCCTCCAGGTCGCCGTCGTAGATCGGCAGCGGATAGTCGGCGAGGGAGATCTGAGTCACCTTGGCATCGGCCATGGCGGCGTATTTGGCGACCAGCGCGGCGAGCTGCGTGTTGTAGGATCCGGTGCGAATCGAACCGGACAGCACGAGAATGCGGACGTCTTTCATCGGTACCCCTTGGCATGTTTCTTGTGATCGACCCGCGGCGGGCGTCGTGTCCCGCACGCGTGTCATCCTGTCGCCCGAGCATATATGGTTGCAGACGCCGCTGGCCAGTGCGGCCCGGAAAGCGGGAGGCGAGGGATGATGGCATTGAGCCGGGCCGAGTTCGACGAAGCCTGCGCCGCCCTGCCGGCCACGACCCATGTGGAGCAGTGGGGCGGGGCCTCCGTGTGGAAGGTCGGCGGCAAGATCTTCGCGATCTGCTCGTCCTGGGGCGAGGGGGCGAATGACGCCATCGCCTTCAAGTGCTCGGACCTGACCTACCGCATCCTGACCGAACTGCCGGGCGTGGTGCCGGCGCCCTATCTCGCCCGTGCCTCCTGGGTACAGGTGCGCGCCGGCGCCGAACTCGATGGGGAGGACATCCGCGCCCATCTCGCTGAAGCGCACCGGCTGGTCGCCGCGAAACTGACCCGCGCCCTGCGCCGGGACCTGGGACTGGAGTGAGGCCTACCCCGGCAGCACCTGCGAGTGCTTGACCGTGCCGAAGGCGAAGCTCGATTCCAGCGAGGCGATGCAGGGGATCTTGTGGATCCGCCGGCGGATGAAGCTCTCGTAGTCGGCGAGCGAGGCGACCACCACCTTGAGCAGGTAGTCGCGGTCGCCGGCCAGCAGGTAGCAGTCCATGATTTCCTCGATGCCGGCCACCGCCTGCTCGAAGGTCGCCACCGTTTCCTGGGTGTGGGGAGAGAGCTTCACCTGCAGGAACACGGTGACGGGAAGCCCATAGGCCTGCGGGTCGACCACCGCCGCATAGCCGGAAATGATGCCGGCCTTTTCCAGGTTGCGCACCCGCCGCAGGCAGGGCGAGGGCGACAGGCCCACTCTTTCGGAAAGCTGCTGGTTGGTCAGGCGGCCGTCCTTCTGCAACTCGCGCAAGATGCGGCGGTCGATATCGTCCATTTATCGGCTCCATGTTGGCAGGATCTGCCAATCTGATGGGATCTTGCGGCAAACTACGCCAGAAACCGCCTGCCGGGAAACCCTAGACTGCCCTCAGCCGTTCGGGAGAGACGAGGGGGCGATGCCGCCCGCGCTCTCGCCGCCCGCCATCCGGTAGAGGAGCCTTCGCCATGACCCGCAGCAATCGTCCGCTCGGCTTTGCCACCCGCGCCATCCATCACGGCTACGATCCGCTCGCCAATGAGGGCGCGCTGACGCCGCCGGTGCACCTGACCTCGACCTTTGCCTTCGAGACCGCGGAAGCGGGCGGCGAGATGTTCGCCGGCGAGCGGGCGGGCCATGTCTACAGCCGCATCTCCAACCCGACGCTCAGCCTGCTGGAAGAGCGCATGGCGGTGCTGGAAGGCGGCGAGGCGGCCATTGCCTTCGGCTCCGGCATGGGCGCGATCACCGCGGTGATGTGGACCCTGCTGTCGCCGGGCGACGAGATCCTGGTCGACAAGACGCTCTACGGCTGCACCTTCGCCTTCTTCCGCCACGGGCTGGCGAAGTTCGGCATCACCGTCACCCATGTCGACATGCGTGACCCGGAAAACGTCGCGGCCGCGATCTCGTCGCGCACCCGCATCGTCTATTTCGAGACGCCGGCCAATCCGAACATGCGCCTCGTCGACATCGCCGCCGTGTCGCGGATCGCCCGCGCGGCCGGCGCCCGCACCGTGGTCGACAACACCTATGCGACGCCGGTGCTGACCCGGCCGCTGGAACTGGGCGCCGACATCGTCGTCCATTCGGCCACCAAGTATCTCGGCGGCCATGGCGACCTGATCGCCGGCATCGCCGTCGGCTCAGCCGAGGACATGCACCAGGTGCGGCTTGTCGGGCTGAAGGACATGACCGGTGCGGTGATGGCGCCGCTGACCGCGCATCTGATCATGCGCGGGCTGAAGACGCTGGAGCTGCGGATGGAGCGCCACTGCGCCAGCGCGCAGGCTGCTGCGCAGCTGCTGGAGGATCATCCCGCGGTGGCCGCCGTCCACTATCCGGGCCTGGCGAGCTTTGCCCAGCATGGGTTGGCCGCGCGCCAGATGCCAGGCTTCGGCGGCATGATTGCCTTCGAACTGGTCGGCGGCATGCGGTCCGGCATCGCGTTCCTGGATGCGCTGGTGCTCGCCCGCCGCGCCGTGAGCCTCGGCGATGCGGAAACGCTGGTCCAGCACCCAGCCAGCATGACGCACTCGACCTACACGCCGCAGGAACGGCAGGAGCATGGCATTTCCGACGGGCTGATCCGCCTGTCGGTCGGGCTGGAGACGCCGCAGGACATTCTCGCCGACCTTGCCCAGGCGCTCGACAAGGTCTGGCGTGTGGCCGCCTGAGCGGGCGATTCCGACAGGCGAAGCTCCGGCAGGTCGGGCAATTTTTGCATCGATTTTGGCCCGCCGGAGATCAATTTCGGAAAGATTTTGGCGCAGAAAAGAAAAAAGCGAACAAAATTCGCCTGATGCTGCCCTTATGTTGGGCGTACTCCGCGGTACGCAAGCGCAAAGGCAAGGCAGTGATGGACAGCACCCGCAAGGCCGAATTGAAGGCCATCGAGAAGAAACTCCTGTGGCTCGCCTGCTGGACGATCCACAACGCCAACCACCTGAGGGAAAAGGGCGACGGCATGAAGGTCGGCGGCCACCAGGCCTCCTGCGCCTCGATGGTGTCGATCATGACCGCGCTCTATTTCGACTGCCTGCGCCCGCAGGACCGGGTGGCGGTGAAGCCGCATGCCTCGCCCGTCTTCCACGCCATGCAGTATCTGGCCGGCAACCAGACGCGCGAGAAGCTGGAGGCGTTCCGCGCCTATGGCGGCGCGCAGTCCTATCCCAGCCGCACCAAGGACATCGACGACGTCGATTTCTCCACCGGCTCGGTCGGCCTCGGTGTCGCCATAACCGCCTTCTCCTCGATGGTGCAGGACTACCTCGCCGCCAAGCCCTGGGCGGCGAAGCGCCCCGAGGGGCGGATGATCGCGCTGGTCGGCGATGCCGAGCTCGACGAGGGCAATATCTACGAGGCGCTGCAGGAGGGCTGGAAGCACGGCCTGCGCAACACCTGGTGGATCATCGACTACAACCGCCAGAGCCTCGACGGCGTCGTGCGCGAGGGGCTGGCCGGGCGGATCGAGGCGATCTTCGGCGCCTTCGGCTGGGACGTGGTGCGGCTGAAATACGGCGCGCTGCAGAAGGCGGCCTTCGAGGAGCCGGGCGGCGAAGCCCTGCGCAGCTGGATCGACGGCTGCCCGAACGCGCTCTACTCGGCGCTCGCCTTCCAGGGAGGCGCTGCCTGGCGCAAGCGCCTGCTCGACGATATCGGCGACCAGGGCGATGCAACGGCGCTGATCGAGCGGCGGAGCGATGCCGAGCTGCAGGAGCTGATGACCAATCTCGGCGGCCATTGCCTGGAGACGCTGGGCGAGACCTTCGCCGAGCAGGCGCGCCACGACCGCCCGACCGCCTTCGTCGCCTACACGATCAAGGGCTGGAACACCCCGCTCGCCGGCCACAAGGACAACCATGCCGGCCTGATGACGCCCGGCCAGATGGAAGAGTTCCGCGCCACCATGAAGGTGCGCGAGGGGCACGAATGGGACTACGCCGAGGGCCTCGACATCGACGAGGCGGCGCTGCGCGAGGCGGTGCTGTCGACGCCGTTCTTCGCCGCCGGCCGTCGCCGACACCATGCCGAGCCGGTGGCGACCACCGGCCCGGTTGCGCTCGACGACAAGGTGCTGTCGACCCAGGCCGGCTTCGGCAAGATCCTCGACCAGATCGCCCGCTCGGATTCGAAGCTCGCCGAGCGCATCGTCACCACCTCGCCGGACGTGACCGTTTCCACCAATCTCGGCCCCTGGGTGAACCGGCGCGGCCTGTTCGCCCGCGACGCGGTGGCCGACACGTTTCGCGACGAGCGGATCCCGTCCGCGCAGAAATGGGCCTTCTCGCCGGAGGGCCAGCATATCGAGCTGGGCATCGCCGAGATGAACCTGTTCCTGCTCCTGGGTGCGGCCGGCCTGTCGCACTCGCTGTTCGGCGAGCGGCTGATCCCGGTCGGCACGCTCTACGATCCGTTCATCTCGCGCGGCCTCGATGCGCTGAACTATGCCTGTTACCAGGATGCCCGCTTCCTGCTGGTGGCAACGCCCTCGGGCGTGACGCTGGCGCCTGAGGGCGGCGCGCACCAGTCGGTGGCAACGCCGCTGATCGGCATGAGCCAGGACGGGCTCGCCTCGTTCGAGCCGGCCTGGCTGGACGAGCTGTCGACCATCATGGACTGGAGCTTCGACTATCTGCAGCGCGGCGGCGAGGGCGATCCGGACGAGCGCACCTGGCTGCGCGACGAGACCGGCGGCTCGGTCTATCTGCGCCTGTCGACGAGGGCGCTGGAGCAGCCGATGCGCCGGGACGACGAGGCGTTCCGCCGCGGCGTCATCGACGGCGCCTACTGGCTGCGCGAGCCCGGCCCCAATTGCGAGGTGGTGATCGCCTATCAGGGCGCGGTCGGCCCGGAAGCCATCGAGGCGGCAGGCCGCATCGGCGGCGACCGCCGCGACATCGGCGTGCTGGCGGTGACCTCCGCCGACCGGCTCAACGCCGGATGGCACGCGGCGATGCGCATGCGCAAGCGCGGCCATCGCGGCGCCATGAGCCATATCGAGCGGCTGCTGTCGCCGTTGCCGGCGCATTGCACGATGATCACGGTGATCGATGGCCATCCGGCGACGCTCGCCTGGCTCGGCTCGGTCTGCGGCCACCGCACGGCGGCGCTGGGCGTCGAGCATTTCGGCCAGACCGGCACCGTTGCCGACCTTTACCACCACTTCGGCATCGATGCGGATGCCATCGTCGCCGCCGCCTCGGAATTGGCGCCGGGGCGCCCGGTGCGGCTAGTCAATCCGCTCTGAGGCGGGCGCGCCGCCTGCACCGACTTTCCTGTTGCCTGCAAGGCGCCTGTAGCGGGCGGGGGATTTGCATTCCCCGCCCGCCTGCTTACATAGGCAGACCGGAGGGGCGCTCCGGGGCCGGTCCGGCAGGTCCGGCCTTTCGTGCCCCGCGCCCCGAACGACCTGGCAGGAGACGACAGCGCATGCAGGCACAGCACGATCCCACGGGCTGGCACGGCACCACCATCCTCAGCGTCCGCAAGGGCGGCAAGGTGGTGATCGCCGGCGACGGGCAGGTCTCCCTCGGCCAGACCGTGATCAAGCATACGGCGCGCAAGGTGCGTCCGCTCGCCAAGGGCGAGGTGATTGCCGGTTTTGCCGGTGCCACCGCCGACGCCTTCACCTTGTTCGAGCGGCTCGAAGCCAAGCTGGAGCAGTATCCGGGCCAGCTGATGCGCGCCTGCGTCGAGTTGGCCAAGGACTGGCGGACCGACCGCTACCTGCGCCGCCTCGAGGCGATGATGCTGGTGGCCGACAAGTCGGTGTCGCTGGTGCTGACCGGCACCGGCGACGTGCTGGAGCCGGAAGGCGGCGTCATGGGCATCGGCTCGGGCGGCAACTACGCGCTGGCCGCCGCCCGCGCGCTGGCGGACTCGGAGCTCGACGCCGAGACCATCGCCCGCCGGGCCATGGCGATCGCCGCCGAGATCTGCGTCTACACCAACGGCAACCTCACCATCGAGACGCTGGATGCCGATTGATCCGCAGCGCATCGGCGTGACGCCGGTCGCGCGTCTTGCCGGCCCGCTGATCATGGAACATGTCGCAGACGCCGGGGAGGTCCGCCCATGACGGCCAGGCTCGACCCCGCGCGGCTGGAGGCGGCCGTAAGTCTCGGCATCCTGACGCGGCCGCAGGCGGATCGCCTCGCCGACTTCTGGGCGGCACCGCTGCAGCAAGCCGGCGCCCCGACGACGGCGGACATGGCCGCGGACAGTCAGGACGGCATTGCCCATGCGGATGCGGAGGAAGTCCGCTTCGCGCGCGGCTTCCACGACGTCTTCATCTCCATCGGCATCGTCGTGTTCCTGTTCGGCCTCGTCTACGGCCTGCGCAACGAAGGCCCGTCCTATCTGGTGGCCGGTGCCGCCGCGGCGGCGGTCTGGGGCCTGTCGGAAATCTTCGCGAAGCGGTTGCGGCTGGCGCTGCCGTCCTTCCTGCTGACGGTGGCGTTCGCGCCGCTGCTGCTGATCGCCTGCACCGGTTTCGTCACCGGCGACGATCCGCTGTTCGGCCAGCCGATGGCGGAGGCCGACCTGCCGCTCTACATGATCTTCCCGACCCTTCTGGGCATTGCCGGAGGGGCGCTGCACTACTGGCGCTTCCGGGTGCCGGTCGGTATCGCCATCGTCGCCGGTACCGTGCTGTTTCTCGCCGGCCTCACGGTCGAGACGGCCGTGCCCGGCCTGCTGCTGGGGCAGGGGATGGCGTGGTTCTCGCTGGCCATGGGCCTTGCGGTCTTCGCCGTCGCCATGCGCTACGATGCGCGCGATCCGCAGCGGCTGACCGTGGCGAGCGACAAGGCGTTCTGGCTGCACCTGCTGGCGGCACCGCTGGTCGTGCATTCGGTCCTGCTGCTGGCGACCGACGGAGTGGAGACGATGGGATCCGCCGATGCGATCGTTGCGATCTGCCTGTTCGCGGCGCTGGCCTTCGTTGCCGTCGTCGTCGACCGACGGGCGCTGCTGGTCTCCGGGCTCGGCTATTTCGGCATCGCCATCGGCCGGCTGATGAGCGAGGCGCAGGTCTCCGGCGAAACCAGCCTCGCCGTCACTCTGATCCTTCTTGGCTGCTTCATCCTGTTGCTGGGTTCGGCCTGGCGGGCGGTGCGCCGGGCGCTATGTCGCCCCTTGCGCGGCACGGCTTTTGCCCGGATCGTCCCGGCCTTCGACTGAGCTTCATCGAGAGAAAGACACGGCTATGACCACTTTGTCCCCACGCGAGATCGTCTCCGAGCTGGACCGCTACATCGTCGGCCAGAAGGACGCCAAGCGCGCCGTCGCCATCGCCCTGCGCAACCGCTGGCGCCGGCAGCAGCTGGACGACAGCCTCCGCGAGGAGGTGATGCCGAAGAACATCCTGATGATCGGCCCGACCGGCGTCGGCAAGACGGAGATCTCCCGCCGGCTGGCCAAGCTGGCGAACGCGCCCTTCGTCAAGGTCGAGGCGACCAAGTTCACGGAAGTGGGCTATGTCGGCCGCGACGTGGAGCAGATCGTTCGCGACCTGGTCGAGGCGGGCATCGCCCTGGTGCGCGCCGCCAAGCGCAAGGCGGTCGAGGCCAAGGCCCATCTGCAGGCCGAGGAGCGGGTGCTGGAGGCGCTGGTCGGCAAGGGCGCAAGCCCGGCCACCCGGGACAGCTTCCGCAAGAAGCTGCGCGAGGGCGAGCTGGACGACAAGGAAATCGAGATCCAGGTGCGGGCCGCCCCGCAGATGCCGAGCTTCGAGATGCCCGGCATGCCCGGCGGCAGCGTCGGCGTGATGAACCTCTCCGACATGCTGGGCAAGGCGTTCGGCGGCCAGACCAAGCCGCGCCGCGTCTCCGTGCGCGAGAGCTACCAGATCCTGCTGGAGCAGGAGGCCGACGCGCTGCTCGACGAGGACAAGGTGGTCGAGGAAGCCATTCACCTGGTGGAGAATGCCGGCATCGTCTTCCTCGACGAGATCGACAAGATCTGCGCGCGCGGCGAGCGGATGGGCGGCGACGTCTCCCGCGAGGGCGTGCAGCGCGACCTGCTGCCCTTGATCGAGGGCACGGTCGTCGCCACCAAGCACGGGCCGGTCAAGACCGACCACATCCTGTTCATCGCCTCGGGCGCCTTCCATGTCGCCAAGCCCTCCGACCTCCTGCCGGAGCTGCAGGGCCGTCTGCCGATCCGCGTCGAGCTGAAGGCGCTGACCAAGGACGATTTCCGCGCGATCCTGACCGACACGGAAGTGAGCCTGATCAAGCAGTATGTCGCCCTGCTGGCGACGGAAGAGGTGGAGCTGACCTTCACCGACGACTCCATCGAGGAGATCGCCTCCATCGCCGTCGACCTCAACTCCACCATCGAGAACATCGGCGCGCGCCGGCTGCAGACGGTGATGGAGCGCATCCTCGACGAGGTGTCCTTCGCCGCGCCCGACATGACTGATCGCCAGGTGACCATCGACGGGGCCTATGTGCGCGAGAATATCGGCGAGCTCGCCAAGAACGTCGACCTGTCGAGGTTCATCCTGTGATCCGCATCAGGGTTTTTCCCGCGACCGCTTGGCGCTTGCCGCGCTGCGGCGGCAATGGCAGCATGCGCCCATGGTAGCGATCCGCAAGAGTTTCGAGGAAGGCCACAGGCGCAAGTTTCTCGTCGTCGTCGACGAGACGGCCGAGTGCGACCGGGCCATCGTCTATGCCGCCAAGCGCGCAGAGCGCACCGGCGGCGTCGCCACGCTGCTCTATGTGATCGCGCCCGGCGACTTCCAGCACTGGATCGGCGTGGAGGACATCATGCGCGCCGAGGCCCGCGAGGAGGCGGATGCGTGCCTTGCCCGTGCGGCCGACCGGGTGCGCGCCGTCGCCCGCACCACCCCGGAACTGGTGGTGCGCGAGGGCAACCGCTCGGATGAAATCCTGCAGCTGATCGAAGAGGATGCGGACATCGCCATCCTGGTGCTGGCGGCCGGCAGCGGCACGGAAGGGCCGGGCCCGCTCGTCACCGCCATCGCCGGCAAGGGGGCGGGCAGTTTCCCCATTCCGGTGACCATTGTGCCGGGCACGCTGGACGACGAATCGATCGCGGCGCTCGCCTGAGCGCAACAAAAGCAAAGACTGGAACCATTCCAATCTGGAAACGCGGTCCCTGCCGCTGTATATTAGGGTCAAGACCGCAGCTGATGCAGGCCATGGTGGCTCTTGCGGCGCGACGCGAGACCGTATGCAAGACCTGCGGCCGCGCGCTCCTGCAAGGGCCGGGCCGGCAGGGACAGGCCTGCGAGGGCGCGGCCCTGGGCCACGTCCCCTAACAAGGAAGACCGACATGTTCATTCAGACAGAGGCGACGCCGAACCCGGCGACCCTCAAGTTCCTCCCCGGCCGGATCGTCCTGCCGGAAGGCACCATGGACTTCCGCAAGAGCGAGGATGCCGGCACGTCTCCGCTGGCGCAGACCCTGTTCCAGGTGGACGGCGTGGAAGGCATCTTCTTCGGCCACGACTTCATCTCGGTGACCAAGGGCGATGTCGACTGGCAGCACATCAAGCCGGCGATCCTCGGTGCCATCATGGAGCACTTCATGTCCGGTGCGCCGGTCATGGCCAGCGAGATGTCCGACGAAAGCGACGAGGAGTTCTTCGAGGAAGGCGACGAGGAAACCGTCGGCACCATCAAGGAACTGATCGAGACGCGCGTGCGCCCGGCCGTGGCGCAGGACGGCGGCGACATCACCTTCCGCGGTTTCCGCGACGGGATCGTCTACCTGTCGATGCGCGGCGCCTGCTCGGGCTGCCCGTCCTCGACCGCAACGCTGAAGCACGGCATCCAGAACCTGCTCCGGCATTTCGTGCCGGAAGTCGAGGAAGTCCGCGCGATCTGAGCCCGATGGCGTGATCCGAAGGGCGGTCCGGTCGCCAGACGGCCGGGCCGCCCTCGCGTTTCACGGACCGCTTGCGGAGCCGGCACGAGCCGTGCAGGTGTGCCGTCTTAGCCTTTGGTTTTGTCGACTTCTCTTGCGGCCCACGGTTTAGTGATCCCATGCGACTGCTTGCCATCGATACCGCGCTCGACGCCTGTTCGGTCGCCGTCCATGACGGCAGCGGAGAGGTGCTGCGCCTGACCTCGGCCAGCGAGGTGCTGGGCCGCGGCCATGCCGAGCGGCTGATGGGCATGATCGGCGAGGTGATGGTCGAGGCGAGCCTGCCCTTCGCCGCGCTCGACCGGATCGCGGTCACCGTCGGCCCCGGTTCCTTTACCGGCCTCAGGGTCGGCCTGTCCGCCGCCCGTGGCATCGCTCTCGTGGTCGGTGCGCCGGCGGTCGGCGTCGGCACCCTGGAAGCGCTCGCCGCCAGCCTGTCGGCCGGAGAGCCGGTCCACGCGGTGCTGGCCGCCAAGGGCGGGGAGATCTACGCACAAGGATTTGCCGCCGACGGGACGCCGCTCGAGGCGCCGCAGGCCGTCGATGCCGCCACCTATGGCGCGGCCTTGTCTCCGGGCGCAGCGCTCTACGGCAGCGGTGCGGCCAAGCTGGTCGCGGCGAGCGGGCGCGAGGATCTCAGGATCCTCGGCGAGGCCGGCTGGCCGGACATTGCCGCCGTGGCGCGGCTCGGCGCCACCGCCGAAATCGGCAGCCATCCGCCCGAGCCGCTCTATCTGCGCCCGCCCGATGCGGCGCCCGCGCGGCGCGACATGCGGTTGCTGGCATGAATTCCTGGTGGTTCCTGCCCTCGCCGCCGGTGGTGGAGGAGGCGGCGCCCTCCGACCATGCGGTGCTGGCCGAGATCCACGAGCGCTCCTTCCCCAGCGGCTGGGGCGACGACGACCTTTCCGCGCTCGCCCGCCAGCCGGGCGTCACCATCCTGCAGGCCCGCCGCTCCAGCCTGTTCGGCAGCCGCTCCATCCTCGGTTTCGTGATCCTGCGCGTTGCCGCCGACGAGGCGGAGGTGCTGACGATTGCCGTGGATCCGCGTCAGCGCCAGCGCGGCGTCGGGGCGCTGCTGATGCGCCATGCCCTCTCCCGCCTTTATGCCGATCGGGTGGCGTCGCTGTTTCTCGAGGTCGATGCGGCCAACGCTCCGGCGCTGGCGCTTTACCGTCGCCTCGGCTTCCGCAAGGTGGGCGAACGGCGGGGCTATTATCGCGACAGCGCGGGCGATGGCGGTGCGCTTGTCATGCGGGTCGATCTGGCGTAATCGGCTTGGCGGTATCGCGACGGCCTGCAAGCCGGGGGCGTGAGCCGAGGCGCGAGAAGGAGAGGCGAGATGACCGATTCCGGCAGCCGCAAGGACGCCGAGACCGCGGCCGAGCAGCCGGCTGCCTCGCTGGAGGAGCAGTGCGTTGCCAAGGGCATGCGCATGACCGAGCAGCGGCGCATCATCGCGCGGGTCATCGAGGGCGCCAGCGACCACCCGGACGTCGAGGAGCTCTACCGCCGCGCCGTCCAGAACGACCCGCGCATCTCCATTTCCACCGTTTATCGCACGGTGAAGCTGTTCGAGGATGCCGGCATCATCGAGCGCCACGATTTCCGGGACGGGCGTGCCCGCTACGAGACCGTGCCGGAAGAGCATCACGACCACCTGATCGACCTGAAGAGCGGCAACGTCATCGAGTTCCGCAACGAGGAGATCGAGCGGCTGCAGGAGGCCATCGCCCGCAAGCTCGGCTACCGGCTGGTCGATCACCGGCTGGAGCTCTACGGCGTGCCGCTGTCGCCGAACGACCGGGAATGATCCGATGATGCGCCTGCGCGCCGCGACCGTCCTGGCGACCCTGACCGTGGTGACGCTGCCGCTGATCCCGGTGCAATGGCTGGCGCTGCGCCTCAAGGGCGGGCTGAAGCGCTCCCTGCCCGTCGTCTGGCACCGCATCGCCTGCCGCACCGTCGGCATCCGCGTGCGCGAGATCGGCCGGCCGGCCCGCGAGCGCCCGCTGCTGATCGTCGCCAATCACGTGTCCTGGCTCGATATCACCGTGCTCGGCAGCCGCATGCCGCTGTCCTTCGTCGCCAAGACCGAGGTCGCGTCCTGGCCGGTCTTCGGGCTTTTCGCCAAGCTGCAGCGCTCCGTCTTCGTCGACCGCCAGCGGCGCAGCGCGACCGGGCGCACCGCCGAGGAGCTGGGCACCCGCCTTGCCTCGGGCGATGCCATGGTGCTCTTCGCCGAAGGCACGTCGAACAGCGGCAACGAGGTATTGCCGTTCCGCTCGGCGCTGATCGGGGCGGCGCGCCACGCGCTGGCCGGCGAGGACGGGGAGATGTGGATCCAGCCGCTGGCGCTCGCCTACACCCACCTGCACGGGTTGCCGATGGGGCGCCAGTTCCGCCCGCATGTCGCCTGGTACGGCGACATGGAGATGGTGCCGCATTTCATGAATGTGGTCCGCCAGGGGGCGGTCGATGTGGCCGTGGTCTGGGGCGAGTCGATCCGGGTGCGGCCGGACATGGACCGCAAGACCCTGACGCGGCTGCTGGAAGACGAGGTGCGCCGGCTTGCGGGCAATGTGCGCGCCGGCCATCCGCCGGCCGGACCCGACTTGCCGCCCGCCGCCCTGCCGGCTGACGATGACGAGCCCGCTATTCTCAACGCGGCCGAAAACGGCTAAAGCAGGCACGATCGGCGAGCGGCCGGGCGCGCATTGCCTTGCGTGTCGCCGTCATCGCAACCTTGACACAATCCGCCGGCAAGACCTCAGCCATTGGCTGCCGGACGGCATGCGGCGCGGCAGACCCCGCGCGGAGACAGGATGAGCGAAGAGATCACCACCATCCCGGCAGGGGATGGCATCGTCAGCGATCCGGCGACCGGCCTTGCCGCCGGCACGGCGCCTGCGCGCCGGGTCTTCGTCAAGACCTATGGCTGCCAGATGAACGTCTATGACAGCGAGCGGATGACCGACGCGCTGGTGCCGCAGGGCTACAGCGCCACCGAGACGCTCGAAGATGCCGACCTGATCATCCTCAACACCTGCCATATCCGCGAAAAGGCGGCGGAGAAGGTCTATTCGGAGCTCGGCCGGCTGCGCAAGCTGAAGGCCGAGCGCGCCGAGCAGGGGCGCGAGACGATGATCGGTGTCGCCGGCTGCGTCGCCCAGGCGGAAGGCGAGGAGATCGCCCGCCGCGCGCCCGTCGTCGATCTGGTCTTCGGCCCGCAGACCTATCACCGGCTGCCGGAGCTGGTCAGCCGCGCGGCGGCCGGCGAGAGCGTCGTCGTGACCGAGTTCGAGATCGAGGAAAAGTTCCGCCATCTGTCGAAGCCGCAGGCCGAGCCCAAGGCGACGGCAACCGGCCGGCCGCGCAGCTACACCGCCTTCCTGACCGTGCAGGAGGGCTGCGACAAGTTCTGCACCTTCTGCGTGGTGCCCTATACACGCGGCGCCGAGGTGTCCCGCGACGTGGCGCAGATCGTCGCCGAAGCCGAGCGGCTGGCCGCCCGCGGCGTCCGCGAGGTCACGCTTCTGGGGCAGAACGTCAATGCCTGGCACGGCGCCGGGCCGGAGGGCGCCGCCTGGGGCCTCGGCCAGCTGCTGGAGCGGCTGGCGCGCATCGACGGGATCGACCGGCTGCGCTACACGACCAGCCACCCGCGCGACATGGACGATGCGCTGATCGCCGCCCATCGCGACCTGCCGCAGGTGATGCCCTACCTGCATCTGCCGGTGCAGTCGGGCTCGGACCGCATTCTCAAGGCGATGAACCGCAAGCACACGCGGGACGACTATTTCCGCCTGATCGACCGCATCCGCGCGGCCCAGCCGGATCTTGCCCTGTCGTGCGATTTCATCGTCGGCTTTCCGGGCGAGACGGACGCCGATTTCCGCGACACGATGGACCTGATCGAGCAGGTGGGCTTCGCCTCGGCCTTCTCCTTCAAGTACAGCCCCCGCCCCGGCACGCCGGGCGCGACCATGGCCGACCATGTCCCGGAAGAGGTGATGAACGCCCGGCTGCTGGAGCTGCAGGATCTGGTGGCGCGGCAGCAGAAGGCGTTCAACGAAAGCCTGGTCGGGCGCACCTGTGAGGTGCTGGTCGAAAAGCACGGCCGCAACCCCGGACAGCTCAACGGCCGCTCGCCCTGGCTGCAGCCGGTGCAGTTCGATGCGCCTGACAGCCTGATCGGCGAGATCGTGCCGGTGGAAATCGTCGGGACCGGCGCGAATTCCCTGTTCGCGCGTCTCGCGCCGGGGCACAATATCGGCAAGGCTACGCCCTTGCGGGCCCGGGCGTGAGGTCCGCGCAAGGGGTTTCAGGAGGCAGGATGCCAGGAGAAGCTGCTTGACCGGCGCCGGCCGGACACCCGGCCGGGGCGGTTACCGCGCCGCGGTCCCCGCTTCGGACATGACCCATGTGGTCCTGGCCTTCGACGACAACAGGCTCGTCGGCGACCTTTTCGGCCAGTTCGACCAGAATCTCGCGCTTATCGAGCAGCGCCTCGGCGTGGATGCGGTGGCGCGCGGCAATCAGGTGATCATCAAGGGACGCCATTCCGGCTGCGAGCAGGCTCGCCGTGCGCTGGAATCGCTTTATGCGCGCCTGCAGCAGGGCTACGAGCTGCACCCGGGCGACGTGGAAGGGGCATTGCGCATGGCCGCAGCGGAAGAAGCGCAACTCGACCTGCCGACCATCGAGCCGCGCTCGCATCTGACCTATGCGCAGGTCTCGACCCGCCGCAAGACGGTGCTGGCCCGCACCCCGGCGCAGGATGCCTATATCCGAGCCATGGACCGGGCCGACCTCACCTTCGGCGTCGGGCCGGCCGGCACCGGCAAGACCTTCCTCGCCGTCGCCTATGCGGCGGCGCTGCTGGAGCGCGGCGACGTGGCCCGGCTGATCCTGTCGCGCCCGGCTGTCGAGGCGGGCGAGCGGCTCGGCTTCCTGCCCGGCGACATGAAAGAGAAGGTCGATCCCTATCTCCGTCCGCTCTACGACGCGCTCTACGAGATGATGCCGGCGGAAAAGGTCGAGCGCGGGTTGCAGTCCGGCATGATCGAGGTGGCGCCGCTCGCCTTCATGCGCGGACGCACGCTTTCCAACGCGGTCGTGATCCTGGACGAATCCCAGAACACCACGACGATGCAGATGAAGATGTTCCTGACGCGCCTCGGCGAGAACTCGCGGATGATCGTCACCGGCGACCCGAGCCAGGTCGACCTGCCGCCGGGCCAGAAGTCGGGCCTGCGCGAGGCGCTGGGCCTGCTGGAGGGCGTCGAGGGCGTGGCGCAGGTGCGCTTCACCGAGGTCGACGTGGTTCGCCATGAGCTGGTCGCCCGGATCGTGCGCGCCTATGACGATGCGGGCCGCGAGGCGAGTGCCGAGCGCGATGCGGCCGAGGCTGCCGCCGAAGCGGCACGGCGTTCGCCGCGGCGGGGCCCGGCGACATGAGCCAGGGCGAAGGCGTGGTGCCGGAGATCGACGTTGCCGTCGAGGCGGGCGGCTGGCCGGGTGAGGACGAACTCGAAGCGCTCGTCGCGCGGGTCGTCGAGGTGGCGTGCACCGAGGCGGAGCTGGAGCTGGTCGAGGGCTCGGAACTGTCTGTCGTCTTTGCCGACGATGCCCGCGTGCGCGAGCTCAACCGCGACTGGCGCGACAAGGACGCGCCGACCAACGTCCTGTCCTTCCCGGGCGGCGACGAGGAGGAGCCGCCCTTCGGCCCGCTTCTCGGCGATATCATCCTCGCCCGCGAGACGGTGGCGCGCGAGGCCGAGGCGCTGGACATCACCTTTTCCGACCACGTGACGCATCTTGTTGCGCATGGATTCCTTCACCTTTTCGGTTACGATCACCAAATGGAGGACGAAGCCGAGGAGATGGAGGCCCTGGAACGGCGCATTCTGGCCGTTCTGGGTATTGCCGACCCTTACCGGGACCCTCTGGTGTCCGGAACCGAAACGGAGAGCGAGACGCCCGTGTGAGCGGGCGTGAAAACCGATATGAATGATACAGAGGTCCGAAGTACGACCGACACTCCGGCGTCGCAAGATGCGACAGCAGGAGCGGCGGCAGAAGCCGCCCAGACCGACGGCGAACCGCAGCGATCGCTGCGCAGCGTGTGGTCCGATGCCCTGAAACGGCTTGCCGGCCTGCGGCGGCCGGGCAACGGTGCGGGCACGCTGCGCCAGAATCTCCAGGACGAACTGGCCCGCGAGGCCGACGACAGCGCCAGCTTCACGCCCGAAGAGCGCATCCTGCTGTCCAACATCCTGCGCCTGCGCGAGGTGCGGGTGGAGGATGTGATGGTGCCGCGCGCCGATATCGATGCGGTGGAGGATACCGTCACCGTTTCCCGGCTGATGGATGTGTTCCGCGACAGTGGCCATTCGCGCATGCCGGTCTATCACGACGGGCTCGATGATCCGCGCGGCATGGTCCACATAAAGGACCTGATGGCCTATTTTGTCGGCCGAGCGACGCCGGACGAGAAGCGCAACGGCGAGGCTGCGGCGGCGGAGACCGGCGAGGCGCCCGCCAGCAACGAACCGCAACTCTTCGACCTGACCCGTGTCGACCTGTCGCTGCCGCTGGCCGAGGCCAAACTGATCCGCCCGGTTCTCTTCGTTCCGCCGTCCATGCCGGCAACGGACCTGATGGCGAAGATGCAGGCGGACCGCGTGCAGATGGCACTGGTGATCGACGAGTATGGCGGCACCGAAGGCCTTGTCTCGCTGGAAGACATCGTCGAGACCGTGGTCGGCGACATCGAGGACGAGCACGACGAGGACGAGGAGGCGATGATCCAGAAGGTCGCCGATGGCGTCTGGGTCGCCGATCCGCGGGTGCCGGTGGAAGAAGTCGAGGAGGCGCTCGGCACCGACTTCCAACTCGGCGACCTTGCCGAGGAGATCGATACGCTGGGCGGCCTGGTCTTCACGCTGGTCGGGCGGGTGCCGGTGCGCGGCGAGCTGCTCGCCGCCCGCGAGTTCCCCGGCTACGAGTTCGAGGTTCTCGATGCCGACCCGCGGCGCATCAAGCGGCTGCGGATCCGGGCAAGGCGTCCCGAGGCCCGCCTCACGGAAACGCGCCGGCGCCTGCGGCGGCCGGAGTCCGCCAACTAGGGCGCAGCCAGGACCTAACGAGCGCGCGAACACGCAATCGTCTCCTCACCCCTTGCGAGCCGCAGCCATGCCCCGTCCGGTCCATGGCTGCGGCTTCCGCTTTACTTGACCGGCGCCGGGGCGCCGGGAATGGTCCGGTGACGGGCGACTGATTCGCCCTTCCGTTGACGCATCGCCGACGTTTCGCGCATGCGCAAAGCAGGAGCCGATACCGTGCTGCGCCTCGCACAGGTCTTCCTTCTCGCTCACGGCTGGCGGCGCTGGCTGCTGGCCGCCTTCGCCGGTGCCCTTGCCGCGCTTGCCATGCCGCCCTTCGGCCTGTTTCCGGTCCTCGCCCTGTCGATGCCGGCGCTGGTCTGGCTGCTGGACGGCGCGATCTCGGACGAGACGGGCTGGGCGCGGCGCCTGCGGCCGGGGTTCGCGATCGGCTGGTGGTTCGGCTTCGGTTTCCATCTGGCGGGCCTGTGGTGGATCGGCCGGGCATTCCTGGTCGAGGCGGATGTCTTCGCCTGGATGATCCCCTTCGCCGTGGTGCTGCTGCCGGCGGGCCTGTCGCTGTTCACCGGCCTGGCGACCCTCGTTGCCGGTCTTGCCTGGCGCGACGGGCCGGACCGGCTGCTGCTGCTGGCACTGGTCCTGACGCTGGCGGACTGGCTGCGCGGTCATGTGCTGACCGGCTTTCCCTGGAACCTGTGGGGCTACGCCTTCGGCGACTACACGGTCCTGATGCAGCCGGCGGCGCTGGTCGGCATCTATGGGCTGGGTCTTCTCGTGGCGACGATCTTCTGCGGGCTTGCCGGATTTGCCGACGGAACCCGCGGTGGACGGCGCATGGGCACCGCGTCCCTGCTGCTGCTGGCCCTGGTTGCCGGCTATGGTGCCGCGCGCCTTTCACTCGCTCCCGTGTCGCAGGGCGAGGAAATCGCGATCCGGGTGGTACAGCCGTCCATCCCGCAGGAAGAGAAGTGGCAGCCGGAGAACCGGGCGCGGGTGTTCCAGACCTATCTGGAGGCGAGCCGCGCCCCCTGGCAGGGGGCGGAGGCCGATGCCGAACTGCCCCGCCTGGTGATCTGGCCGGAATCCGCGCCGCCCTTCCTGTTGACCGAGGCGCCGGAGGCGCTTGCCGCCATCGCCGACCTGTTGCGCGGCGAGGATACGCTGGTGACCGGGGCGATCCGCGCCAGCGTCGAGGATGCGGGCAACCGGGTGTTCTACAACTCCGTCTTCGTCATCGACGGAGAAGGCGCGGTTCGCGATGCCTACGACAAGGTGCGCCTCGTGCCCTTCGGCGAATACCTGCCGCTTGGCGACCTGCTGGAGAAGATCGGCCTGACCAAGCTGGTGGACCTGCCCGGCACCTTCCGTGCCGGCTTCCGCCCTCGTACGCTGGAGCCGGTGGCCGGACCGTCGTTCCTGCCGTTGATCTGCTACGAGGCGATCTTTCCGCAAGCCGCGACTTCGCGCGACGGCCGGCCCGGTTTCCTGCTCAACGTCACCAACGATGCCTGGTTCGGCGATACGCCGGGACCCCGCCAGCATTTCGTGCAGGCGCGCATGCGTGCGGTCGAGCAGGGGCTTCCGGTTGTGCGCGCCGCCAACACGGGCATATCAGGAGTTGTCGATGCTTATGGCCGCGTGCTGGACATGCGCCCGCTGATGGAGGCCGGAACGATCGATATGCGACTCCCGTCTGCGATTTCCGCAGGGGCATTCGCGCGATACGGGCAAAGTGCCTTGTCAATTTTCCTGATAGTTTTTCTTGGCACCCTTCTGATAACGCGTTACTTAGGTTATGCGCGTAATGATTGACGTGCTGGCAGGCGGCACGGCATCATAACAACCGGGACATCCTGTTGCGTAGAACAGGTTGCAACCCTGTGAACCGGCGTCGGTTCTTCCACGATGTTCTGGTGTTCGGATGCACGCATCCGGCGAAGACGTCTTGGGTCGAGCGAAGAAACGCTGGGTAAAACAAGTATGGTCACAGCATTCGAAAGATCCGGAAAGAAGACGACAATGAGCAGCAAGAAAGCACCGAACCCCATCGACGTGCATGTTGGCAGCCGCGTGCGACTGCGCAGGATGATGCTTGGAATGAGCCAGGAGAAGCTTGGCGAGAGCCTTGGCATCACATTTCAGCAGATTCAGAAGTATGAAAAAGGCACCAACCGCATCGGCGCCAGCCGGCTGCAGCACATCGCCACGATCCTGAAGGTGCCGGTCGCCTTCTTCTTCGAGGATGCGCCGGGCACGCCGGACGATGCGAGCGGCTTCGGCGAGGCCAAGCCGGCATCCTATGTGGTCGATTTCCTGTCTTCCTCGGAAGGCCTGTCGCTGAACAAGGCCTTCGTGCGGATCGAGGATGCCAAGGTGCGGCGCCGTGTCGTCGACCTCGTCCGCGCCCTGGCCGGCGAAGAGGTCTGATACCCGGATTTCATGATGCGGACGGACGGCGAAGGCCTTGCCTTCTCCGCCCGGTCCGCAGGTCCTGCCGGACTGCGGTACAACCGCGCCGTTGCCGGTTGCGGTCCCGCATGGCTTGACGAGCCGTCGTCTTCGCTGGCATGTGTCGTGCGTGGCGGCGGGGGTCCCTGCCGCTTCTTTCTATTCTTCCCAGAAGGACGGTTGAACGTGGCTCGTCAAGATTATCTCTTCACTTCCGAATCCGTGTCGGAAGGCCATCCGGACAAGGTCTGCGACCGCATTTCGGATACGGTCGTCGATGCATTCATCGCCGAGATGCCGGAGGCGCGCGTCGCCTGCGAAACGCTGGCAACCACCAATCGCGTGGTGATTGCGGGCGAGACCCGCGGTCCGGCGACGATCACCAACGAATACATCGCGCATCTGGCGCGCATGGCCATTCGCGACATCGGCTATGAGCAGGAGGGCTTCCACTGGGAGGCCTGCGACATCGCCGTCCACCTGCACGCCCAGTCGGCCCACATCGCCCAGGGCGTCGATGCGGCCGACAACAAGGACGAAGGCGCCGGCGACCAGGGCATCATGTTCGGCTACGCCTGCCGCGAGACGCCGGAGCTGATGCCGGCGCCGATCTACTATTCGCACAAGATCCTCCGCCTGCTGGCCGAAGCCCGCAAGACCGGCAAGGAGCCGGCGCTCGGGCCGGACGCCAAGAGCCAGGTCACCGTGCGCTACGAGAACGGTCTGCCGGTCGGCGTGACCTCGATCGTGCTGTCGACCCAGCACCTCGACCCCAAGCTCACCTCCCATGACATCCGCGCCATCGTCGAGCCCTACATCGTCACGGCGCTGCCGGGCGGCTGGGTCACCAAGGACACCGCGTGGCACGTCAACCCGACGGGCGCCTTCGTGATCGGCGGTCCCGACGGCGATGCCGGCCTGACCGGCCGCAAGATCATCGTCGACACCTATGGCGGTGCTGCCCCGCATGGCGGCGGCGCCTTCTCGGGCAAGGACCCGACCAAGGTCGACCGTTCGGCGGCTTACGCAGCCCGCTATCTCGCCAAGAACGTGGTTGCGGCCAATCTGGCCGACCGCTGCACCATCCAGCTCTCCTACGCCATCGGCGTCGCCGAGCCGCTGTCGGTCTATGTCGACCTGCACGGCACCGGCAAGGTCGACGAGGCGAAGCTGGAAAAGGCCCTGCGCGAGGTGATGAACCTGACCCCGCGCGGCATCCGCCAGCACCTCAGCCTGAACCGGCCGATCTACGCCCGCACGGCCGCCTATGGCCACTTCGGCCGCGAGCCGGAGGAGGACGGTGGTTTCTCCTGGGAGAAGATCGACCTGGTGCACGCGCTGCGCGACGCCGTCGCCTGACATCGTGCCGGGCCGAAAGGCCGCGGCTTGCCATCCCGCCCGGCACCCTGGTGCCGGGCGGACGTCGTTTCCGCTGCCCCGCGACGTGTCGCCCAAGGGCATAGAGTGCCGGACCTGCACGCATATGACCGACCACAGCAAGGGCTCCTTCTTCGGCCGCCGCGTCGGCAAGCCGCTTCGCGCGCAGCGCCGCGAAGTCTTCGAAAGCGCCCTTGAGCGCCTGCAGCCGGACCTGTCGCAGCCGGCGCCGCAAGACGTGCGCGAGCTGTTTGCGGGCAAGGTCGAGACGGTGTGGATGGAGATCGGCTTCGGCGGCGGCGAGCACCTTTTGCACGAGGCAAGGCGGCTGCCGCAGACCGGCTTCATCGGCGTCGAGCCTTTCGTCAGCAGCCTCGCCAAGGCGGTGGTCGAGGTGGAGACGGAGGAGCTCGCCAATGTCCGGGTCTATGGCGACGACGCGATCAAGCTGCTTGACTGGCTGCCGGACGCCTCGCTCGACGGCATCTACCAGCTCTACCCCGACCCCTGGCCCAAGCGCCGGCACTGGAAGCGCCGCTTCGTCAATCCGGTCAATCTGGACCGCATGGCACGCGTGCTGAAGCCCGGTGCGCTCTACCGCTTCGCCAGCGACATCGACACCTATGTCGACTGGACGCTGGCCCGCCTGCTCGCCCATCCCGCCTTCGAATGGACGGCGGAAGCTGCGCCCGACTGGCTGGTTCCCTGGCAGCCCTGGTCGGGCACGCGCTACGAGGCAAAGGCCTATCGCGAGGGCCGCAAGGGCCACTATCTGGAGTTCCGCAAGGTCTGATACGGGGCGGCGGAATCCGGGCAAGCGGCGAATTTTCTTGCGTTTGGCGGCTATCGGCGTATAGTGACGCTACTCAAATTCTCTATCGGCTCGCATGAGCAGTATGAGAGTGGGCCCTCCCGAGGACCCGCTCTTTTTGTTTTGGCGGCCACCCTTCCGCCCCACGGGGAGACAGACTTGCAGGACCAGGAAACGCGGATCGTCCGGGAAAACGGACTCGAAACCCGTATCGCGGCCATGGTCGAGCCGGCGATCGCCGATCTCGGCTTTCGCCTCGTGCGCGTCAAGCTGTCCGGCGTCAACGGACTGACCCTGCAGATCATGGCCGAGCGCCCCGACGGCACGATGACCGTCGATGATTGCGAGGCGGTGAGCCGCGCGGTGACGCCGGTTCTCGATGTCGAGGACCCGATCGACAGCGAATACCATCTGGAGATTTCCTCGCCCGGCATCGACCGGCCGCTGGTGCGCGCCATCGATTTCGAGCGCTGGCGCGGCCATCTGGCCAAGCTGGAGCTTGCCGTGCCGCGCGACGGCCGCAAGCGGTTCCGCGGTGAGATCCGCGCCGTCGAGAACGGCGAACTCGTGCTGCGCCTCGAGGACCTGCCGGACGACGGCGAGCCCGATGTGCGCCTGCCGCTGGCCGACATGGCCGAGGCGCGCCTGATCCTGACCGATGCGCTCGTCGAGGCGTCGCTGAAGGCGGACAAGGCGGCTCGCCGCAAGGCGTCCACCAACGGGGCCGACAAGGCCTGATCCGCTCCCTTTGGGGCGAGAAACGAAATTCCGAGGGAAGCGGCCATGCCCTTCCAGATGACAGGAAGCGCCGGCGAGACCGGCGCGAGAGGAGTGGACTGAGATGGCAATCAGTGCGAACCGGCTGGAGCTGCTGCAGATCGCGGATGCGGTCGCGCGCGAAAAGACGATCGATCGCGGCATCGTGATCGCGGCGATGGAAGACGCGATCCAGAAGGCCGCGCGTTCGCGCTACGGCTCTGAAACCGAAGTGCGCGCCGAGATCAATCCGCGCACCGGCGAGATCAAGCTGCAGCGCCTGCTGCTGGTCGTCGACAGCGTCGAGAATACCTCGACCGAGATCGACAAGGCAGAGGCGCTGCGCCGCAATCCGATGGCGCAGATCGGCGATTACATCGCCGAGCCGCTGCCGCCGCTGGACTTCGGCCGTATCGCCGCCCAGTCGGCCAAGCAGGTGATCGTGCAGAAGGTGCGCGAGGCCGAACGCGACCGCCAGTACGACGAGTTCAAGGACCGCATCGGCGAGATCGTCAACGGCGTGGTCAAGCGCGTCGAGTACGGCAATGTGATCGTCGATCTCGGCCGCGGCGAGGCCATCGTGCGCCGTGACGAACTGATCCCGCGCGAGCTGTTCCGTAATGGCGACCGCATCCGTGCCTATGTCTACGACGTGCGGCGCGAGCAGCGCGGCCCGCAGATCTTCCTGTCGCGCACCCATCCGCAGTTCATGGCGAAGCTGTTCGCCCAGGAAGTGCCGGAAATCTACGACGGCGTGATCGAGATCCGGGCGGTTGCCCGCGATCCGGGCTCGCGCGCCAAGATCGCCGTCATCTCCAAGGACAGCTCCATCGATCCGGTCGGCGCCTGCGTGGGTATGCGCGGCAGCCGTGTCCAGGCGGTTGTCGGCGAGCTCCAGGGCGAGAAGATCGACATCATTCCGTGGAACCCGGATCACGCGACCTTCATCGTCAACGCACTGCAGCCGGCCGAGGTGGCCAAGGTCGTCCTCGACGAGGATGCCGAGCGCATCGAGGTGGTGGTTCCGGACGAGCAGCTGTCGTTGGCCATCGGCCGCCGCGGTCAGAATGTGCGCCTTGCCTCGCAGCTGACCGGCTGGGCGATCGACATCATGACCGAGCATGACGAGTCCGAGCGTCGCCAGAAGGAATTCACCGATCGCACCCAGCTCTTCATGGAAGCGTTGAACGTCGACGAGGTCGTCGGACAGCTTCTCGCCTCCGAAGGATTTGCCTCGGTGGAAGAAGTGGCGTATGTCGAGCGCGAAGAGGTCGCCACGATCGAGGGCTTCGACGAGGAGACCGCCGATGAGATTCAGGCGCGCGCCCGCGAATATCTCGAGGAAATCGAGGCGAAGCTCGACGAGGAGCGTCGTGAACTTGGCGTTTCCGACGACCTCAGGAACATCAATGGCCTGACCACGGCCATGCTGGTCGCGCTCGGCAAGGACGGTGTCAAGTCCGTCGAGGACCTGGCCGGTTGCGCCACCGACGATCTCGTCGGCTGGACCGAGCGCGCCAATGGCGAGGTGACCCGTCATGAAGGTGCGCTGACCGGGTTCGATGTCAGCCGTACCGAGGCCGAGGAAATGATCATGGCCGCGCGCATCGAGGCGGGCTGGATCACCGAGGCGGATCTTGCCGTCGAAGACGAGGCCGCAGAGGCCGAGGGCGAGGCGGACGAAAACGAGGCGGGCATCGTTGCGACCGGCGTGGTGCACGAGGCCTGATCCGGCAGGGTCCGATCCGACAGGGTCGGGCCGACAGGACCGGCGGAGCGATACGGGTGCCGAAACGAAACGAGCCGTTGGAACGAAGCTGCGCGCTGACCCGCGCGGTACGTCCGGTGGATGAACTGATCCGTTTCGTTGCGGGCCCGGACGGCATCATCGTCCCCGACCTGCGGCGCAGGCTGCCGGGCCGGGGCGTCTGGATCACGGCGAGCCGCCAGTCGGTCGCCGAGGCCCAGAAGAAGAAAGTGTTTTCGCGCGCGCTCAAGGATGGGTCCGTGCGGGTGGAGGGCGACCTGACGGATCAGGTCGATGCCCTCATCGAGCGGTCCGCGCTCAACGCGTTGTCGCTGGCCCGCAAGGCCGGCGAGATCGTCAGCGGTTTCTCCAAGGTGGAGGCGGCGGTGCGCGGGCAGGATATCATTGGTCTCGTCCAGGCGCGCGATGGCGGCGACGATGGGGCCAGAAAGCTCGCGGCAATCGCGCGGGCGCGCTTTGCCGATACCGGCGGTTGTCGGATCATCGGCTGTTTTACGTCGGCTCAATTGGATTTGGCATTGGGTCGGTCAAATGTGATACATGCTGCACTGCTTGCAGGCCGGGCAGGCGAGAACGCTCTCGTCCGGGTTGAGGAACTGGAGCGTTTCCGTACCGGTTCCGTCAGTGACCCGGTTGCCGGAACGCTGGACGATCCGGTTGCGAATGACGGTGCGGGCAGTGCGGTGATCCAGGACTGAAGGCGATATGAGCGAAACGAAAAATCCCGGCGACAAGACGATCAGCATGGAGCGCAAGACACTGGGCCTGAAACGCTCCGGCGTGGAACAGGGCACGGTCCGTCAGAGCTTCTCCCATGGCCGCACCAAGGCGGTCGTGGTGGAGAAGAAGAAGCGCCGCGTCGTCCTGCCGGGCGAAGGCGGCAAGCCTGAGGCCGAAGCCGAGGCGCCGCGCGCCCCGGCTCCCCAGCAGCGTCGACCCGACATCGAGTCGCACGTTCCGCAGCGCCGGGCCGAGCCGGCACCGCAGCGCCCGCGCGGCGGCAACATCCTGCGCACGCTTACCGAAGACGAGGCTGCTGCCCGCCAGCAGGCACTCATCGAGGCACAGCGCCGCGACGCCGAGGACAGCAAGCGGCGCGCGGAAGAAGAGCGCCTGCGTGCCATCGAGGAAGAGCGCCGCAAGGTCGAGGAGGCGGAGCGCGCCAAGCAGGAGGCCGAAGAGGCTGCCCGCCGCGCCGCCGAGGAGGCCGAGCGCAAGAAGAGCGACGATGGCCGCGAGAAGGTCTCGGCCTCGGACGCGGCCGACGCGATCGCCGCCGCAGTCGGCGAGGCTGCGCCTGCAGCCTCCGCTCCGGCCGCCCGTGACGAGAGCGCTCGCAAGCCGGCTGCTGCCGCACCTGCAGCCACTCCCGCGCGCCGTGCCGGCGAAGAAGACGACGACGCCCGCAAGGGCGGCGTGAAGGCCGTCAAGCGCGCCAAGGTCGCGCCGGCGCGCCCGCCGGCAAAGACCCCCGGCGCCGACGACCGCCGCCGTTCGAAGCTGACCATCTCCTCCGCCACCGGCGACGACGAGGGGCGCAGCCGTTCGCTCGCCTCGCTGCGCCGCCGCCGCGAGAAGGAGCGTCGGGCCGGCCAGCAGGTGGTGCGCGAGAAGATCTCCCGCGAGGTGATTCTGCCCGAGGCGATCACCATCCAGGAACTCGCAAACCGCATGGCCGAGCGTGCCGTCGACGTGATCAAGCTGCTGATGAAGCAGGGGCAGATGCTCAAGATCAACGACGTGATCGACGCCGATACGGCGGAACTGATCGCCTCCGAGATGGGCCACACGGTCAAGCGCGTGTCGGAATCCGACGTCGAGGAAGGCCTGTTCTCGGCCGCCGACTCGGACGATGTGCTGGAGTCGCGTCCGCCGGTCGTCACGATCATGGGCCATGTCGACCACGGCAAGACGTCGCTGCTGGATGCACTGCGCCGCTCCAACGTGGTGCAGGGCGAGGCCGGTGGCATCACCCAGCATATCGGCGCCTATCAGGTCGATCAGGGCGGTCACAAGATCACCTTCATCGACACGCCGGGCCACGCAGCCTTTACCCAGATGCGTGCCCGCGGCGCCAAGGCCACGGATATCGTCATCCTGGTGGTGGCAGCCGACGACGGCGTGATGCCGCAGACCAAGGAAGCCATCGCCCATGCGAAGGCGGCCGGTGTGCCGATCATCGTGGCCATCAACAAGATGGACAAGCCGTCGGCCGATCCGAGCCGCGTGCGCACCGACCTTCTGCGCGAGGATATCGTGGTGGAGTCGATGGGCGGCGACGTGATCGACGTCGAGGTCTCGGCGCTGAAGGGGCTCAACCTCGACAAGCTGCTGGAGATGATCCTGCTGCAGTCCGAGGTTCTCGAGCTCAAGGCCAACCCGCTCCGCACCGCCGAGGGCATCGTCATCGAGGCGCAGCTCGACAAGGGCCGTGGTCCGGTGGCGACCGTCCTGGTCCAGAAGGGCACGCTGAAGGTCGGCGACATCCTGGTGGCCGGCTCCGAGTGGGGCCGCGTGCGCGCCATGCTCGACGAGAACGGCCAGCAGGTGAAGGAGGCTCCGCCCTCCAAGCCGGTCGAGGTCCTCGGCTTCAACGGCACGCCGGCTGCCGGCGACATGGTCGCCGTCGTCGAGAACGAGGCCCGTGCCCGCGAGATCGTCGACTATCGCCAGCGCCAGAAGCGCGACAAGGCGTCGGTCCTGGCCAGCGGTGCCCGCGGCTCGCTCGAGCAGATGATGAACCGTCTGCAGCAGAGCGGCCACAAGGAGTTCCCGCTGGTCATCAAGGGCGACGTGCAGGGCTCGGTCGAGGCCATTGCCAGTACGCTGGACCAGCTCGGTACCGACGAGGTCAAGGCGCGCATCCTGCATGCAGGCGTCGGCGGCATCACCGAGAGCGACGTGACACTGGCGACCGCCTCCAGCGCGCCGATCATCGGCTTCAACGTCCGCGCCAACAAGCAGGCGCGCGATGCAGCCGAGCGCGAGGGCATCGAGATCCGCTACTACAACATCATCTACAACCTGGTGGATGACGTTAAGGCAGCGATGTCGGGCCTGCTGTCGCCGGAGCGCCGCGAGACCTTCCTCGGCAATGCGGAGATCCTCGAGATCTTCAACATCACCAAGGTCGGCAAGGTGGCCGGTTGCCGCGTGACCGAAGGCGTCGTCGAGCGCGGCGCCCAGGTGCGCCTGATCCGCGACAACGTCGTGATCCACGAAGGCAAGCTCGGTACGCTGAAGCGCTTCAAGGACGAGGTGAAGGAAGTGAATGCCGGCCAGGAATGCGGCATGAACTTCGAAAACTACCAGGATATGCGCCCGGGCGACATCATCGAGTGCTACCGGGTGGAAGAGGTGGCCCGCACCCTCTGACGGGGGCGGCCGCACGGATTACGCGCCGGCGGGACTCTCCCGCCGGCGTTTGTCGTTTGGTCCGGACACAGGGCCGGGCGCGCCGGGAAACCGCCGCCTGTCGACCCTGGTGATCCGGCAAGAGGTGGACCGGTTCCATGGCCCCGAACAACAGACATCCCGTGGGAATGCCGTCGCAGCGTCAGCTGCGTGTCGGCGAGCTGGTGCGCAAGGAAGTCTCCGACATCCTGGCGCGCGGCACGTTGGCCGATCCGGTGCTCGACGGAACGATCATTTCCGTGCCGGAAGTGCGCATGACGCCCGACCTGCGCCTTGCCAGCTGCCTGGTGATGCCGCTCGGCGGCCGCGATGCCGACCGGGTGCTCGAGGCGCTCAACCGCAGCGCCCGCACGATCCGTCGTGAACTGGCGCGCCGGATGACCATGAAGTTCCTGCCCGACCTGCGCTTCGTGCTCGACACCCGCTTCGACGACGACGACCGGATCACCGCGCTTCTGTCCCGCGACGAGGTGCGCCGCGATCTTGACGAGGACGACGACGAGAAGCTCGACGAAGCCCCTGATGTGGCCCCTGATGAGGATGGACGTTAGGGCATGGGGCGACGCAAGAAGGCGAACCGCAACCGCATCGACGGTTGGCTGGTGCTCGACAAGCCCGTCGGCATCACCTCCAACGACGCGTTGACGCGGCTGAAGAAGATCCTTCACCCCGAGAAGGTCGGCCATGCCGGCACGCTCGACCCGCTCGCCTCCGGCCTGCTGCCGGTGGCCTTCGGCGAGGCGACCAAGACCGTCTCCTTCGCGATGGACGGGCGCAAGGTCTACCGTTTCACCGTGCGCTGGGGCGAGGCGACGGAGACGGACGATACGGAAGGCGCGGTGGTCGCCACCAGCGACGCGCGTCCCGCTGCGGACGAGATCGCGGCCGTGCTGCCGGACTTCACCGGCACGATTTTCCAGGTTCCGCCGAAATACTCGGCCATCAAGGTGGACGGCGCGCGCGCCTATGACCTTGCCCGTGGTGGCGAGGAGGTCGAACTGGCCGCGCGCGAAATCGATGTCCATCGGCTCGAGCTGGTGGAGTGCCCGGACCGCGACCACGCGGTTTTCGAGGCGGAATGCGGCAAGGGCACCTATGTGCGCGCGCTCGCCCGCGACATCGCGGAGCGGCTCGGCACCTGCGGCCATGTTGCCGCCTTGCGGCGCCTTGTCGTCGGTCCTTTCGACGAGGAGGACATGATTCCGCTGGAAACTCTTGAGGAGTTGGGGCAATGTGCGCCCGGCATGGGCCTGACCGAGGCCCATGCCGACTTCATTCTGCCTGTAGAGACCGCGCTGGACGACATCCCGGCGCTGGCCGTCAGCCGGCAGGATGCCGCCCGCCTCCGAAGGGGGCAGGGCGTTTTGCTGCGCGGGCGGGATGCCCCGGCGTTTTCGGGCCTCGTGTCAGTGACCACTCAGGGAGAACTGGTGGCGATCGGCGAGATCGAGCGCGGAGAACTCTTGCCGCGGCGCGTGTTCAATCTCGCTCCGGACACGTCCGGGGCGGTTATCGTTGAAAGGACATGACCGATGTCGATTACCGCTGAACGCAAAGCGGAACTGATCAAGGAATACGCGATCAAGGAAGGGGATACGGGCTCTGCCGACGTGCAGGTCGCCATTCTCTCCGAGCGGATCGCCAACCTGACCGAACACTTCAAGAGCCACGGCAAGGACAACCACTCCCGCCGCGGTCTGCTGAAGATGGTGAGCCAGCGCCGGTCTCTTCTCGACTACCTGAAGAAGACCGAAGAAGGCCGCTATCAGGACCTGATCAAGCGCCTCGGCCTGCGCCGTTAACCGGTACGGGCAACGCGGCGTCCGCAAGGGCGCCGCGTTTGCGCATCTGCCGCCCGGACTGGCGGCGAAAGACGGTCATGGGGCAGGATAGCAGGTGGCTTGAACGCACCGGCAGCACGCCGGGCGGGCACGAGCCACCTGCTGTCTTGCCCATGGCGCGTCGCTTGAATGGCGCAGATGGCACGATGCCGCCTCCGCCTGCCCATGGGAGCACCCCGGGCCGCATATGGATGCGGGCCGGGTGACCGAAATAGGATGACACAATGTTCGATATTCATCGCGTGGAAGTGGATTGGGGCGGTCGCCCGCTGATCCTGGAGACGGGCAAGATCGCCCGCCAGGCCGACGGCGCCGTGCTCGCCACCTATGGCGAGACCAAGGTTCTGGCCACGGTGGTTTCCGCCAAGGAGCCGAAGCCCGGCCAGGACTTCTTCCCGCTGACCGTGAACTACCAGGAAAAGGCCTTCGCCGCCGGCAAGATCCCGGGTGGCTACTTCAAGCGCGAAGGCCGTCCGTCCGAGCACGAGACGCTGACCTCGCGTCTGATCGACCGGCCGATCCGCCCGCTCTTCGTCGCCGGCTTCAAGTGCGACACCCAGGTGGTCGCAACCGTCCTGTCGCATGACATGGAGAATGCACCGGACATCGTCGCCATGGTTGCGGCCTCCGCCGCCCTGACGATCTCCGGCGTGCCGTTCATGGGCCCGATCGGCGGCGCCCGCGTCGGCTATGTGAACGGCGAATACGTGCTGAACCCGCTGGTCGACGACATGCCGGAATCGGCGCTCGACCTGATCGTCGCCGGCACCGGCGAAGCGGTTCTGATGGTCGAGTCCGAGGCCAAGGAGCTGGACGAGAACATCATGCTCGGCGCCGTGATGTTCGGCTTCAAGGGCTTCCAGCCGGTGATCGAGGCGATCGTCAAGCTGGCCGAGACCGCCGCCCGCGAGCCGCGCGAGCTCAACCTGCCGGATCACTCCGTGCTTGCCGGCCGCATCAAGGAGCTGGCTGCCGGCGACCTGACGGCCGCTTATGCCATCCGCGAGAAGACCGACCGCCGCAACGCCATCGACGCGGTCAAGGCCAAGACGGTCGAGACGCTGGCCGCCGAGGCCGGTGACGCCGGCATCGACAAGGTCGTCGTCGGCGGCCTGTTCAAGGACCTGGAGGCGGAGATCGTCCGCGGCGCCATCCTCGACAAGGGCGAGCGCATCGACGGCCGCGACCTGAAGACGGTCCGTCCGATCGTCTCCGAGGCCGGCATCCTGCCGCGCACCCACGGTTCGGCCCTGTTTACCCGCGGCGAGACCCAGGCGCTCGTCGTCGCGACGCTCGGCACCAACGAGGACGAGCAGTTCGTCGACGCACTGGAGGGGACCTACAAGTCCACCTTCATGCTGCACTACAACTTCCCGCCCTACTCGGTCGGCGAGACCGGCCGCATGGGTTCGCCCGGCCGCCGCGAGATCGGCCATGGCAAGCTCGCCTGGCGCGCGGTGCACCCGCTCCTGCCGGCGCATCACGAGTTCCCGTACACGCTGCGTGTCGTTTCCGAGGTCACCGAGTCCAACGGCTCCTCGTCGATGGCGACCGTCTGCGGCACCTCGCTGGCCCTGATGGATGCCGGCGTGCCGCTGAAGGCGCCGGTGGCCGGTATCGCCATGGGCCTGATCAAGGAAGACGACCGTTTCGCGGTGCTCTCCGACATCCTCGGCGACGAGGATCACCTCGGCGACATGGACTTCAAGGTGGCGGGCACCACGACCGGCATCACCTCGCTGCAGATGGACATCAAGATCGATGGCATCACCGAGGAGATCATGCGTGTCGCGCTCGACCAGGCGCGTGACGGCCGTATCCACATCCTCGGCGAGATGTCGCAGGCCCTGTCCGAGGCCCGCGCCGAGCTCGGCGAGCATGCCCCGCGCATCGAGGTCCTGAAGATCCCGGTCGACAAGATCCGTGAAGTCATCGGCTCGGGCGGCAAGGTCATCCGCGAGATCGTCGAGAAGACCGGCGCCAAGGTCAACATCGAGGACGACGGCACCGTCAAGGTGGCCTCTTCCGACGGCAAGGCGATCAAGGCCGCGATCAACTGGATCAACTCCATCGCCGCGGAGCCGGAAGTGGGCGTGATCTACGAGGGCCGCGTCGTCAAGACCGTGGACTTCGGCGCTTTCGTCAACTTCTTCGGCGCCAAGGACGGTCTCGTCCACATCTCGCAGCTGGCCCCGCAGAAGGTTGCCAAGACCACCGACGTGGTCAAGGAAGGCGACAAGGTCTGGGTGAAGCTGATGGGCTTCGACGAGCGCGGCAAGGTCCGCCTGTCGATGAAGGTCGTCGACCAGGAGACCGGCCAGGAGATCGCTGCGGAGGCCTGAGGCCTTCCGGCGCACTCCGCCGTTCGACACCGACATGAGGAAACGGGCCGGATTATTCCGGCCCGTTTTCGTTTGCGGAGCAGCGTGGAGCGAGGATCAGTTGGTGGCGGTGCGCCGCGGCCGCGACGAGCCGTCATGGGCCTCGAGATATTCGCGGAACCGGTCGTCCGGCATCGGCCGGCCGAGATAGAAGCCCTGGATGCGGGTGCAGCCGAGCCGGTCGAGCAGCGCGCACTGGCCTTCGGTCTCCACACCCTCGGCGACGACGGTGATGCCGAGGCTGGAGGCCATCGCCACGATCGCCTCGACCAGCGCGCGGTCGTCCCGGTCGGTCTCCAGGTCGCGGATGAACGAACGGTCGATCTTCAGGACATCGATGGGAAACCGCTTCAGGTTGCTCAGCGAGGAAAATCCCGTGCCGAAATCGTCGAGCGACAGGCGGATGCCGAGCCGGCGGATCGCGTTGAGCGTCTCGACAGGGTCGCTGCCGGTCTCGTCGAACATGACGCTCTCGGTAATCTCCAGATGCAGCCGCTCCGGCGGCATGCCGGTACGCTCGACCGTCTCGCGGACGAGCTCGACGAAATTCTCGTCGCGGCACTGGCGCGGCGAGACGTTGACGCTGATGCCTGGCAGGTCGAGCCCCTGTTCGCTGCAGCGTCGATAGAACAGGCAGGCCTCCTCCAGAACGAAGGCGCCCAGCGGCACGATCAGTCCCGTGGTCTCGGCGATGGGAATGAAGTCGGCCGGCGGGATAGGCCCGCGCTCGGGATCGGTCCAGCGGACCAGGGCCTCGCAGCCGGCGATCCGGTTGTGTGCGATATCGATCACCGGCTGATAGTTCAAGGTGAACTGGCGTCGTTCCAGCGCCTTGCGCAGGGCGCTTTCAGTTTCCAGCGCCCGCGCCACCTGTTCGTTCATGTGGGCGGAGAAGAAGCGCAGCTTGTTACCTCCTTCCGCCTTGGCGTGATACATCGCCGTATCGGCCTGGCGCAGAAGGAGTTCGTCATCGCGCCCGTCGCTGGGAAACACGGTGATGCCGATGCTGGTGGTCGCAAACACCTCGACGCCGTCGCCAAGGACCAGCGGGCGGGCCAGGTGGGCGAGCAGGCGGGCTGCCGTCATCTCCACGTCCATCACGCTGCGGACATTGCTGAGAATGACGGCGAATTCGTCGCCGCCCAGACGCGCTACCGTATCGTGATCGTCGAGGACCGCGCCGATGCGGACCGCCGTCTCCTTGATCAACTGGTCGCCGATGCTGTGCCCGAGACTGTCGTTGATGTTCTTGAACCGGTCGAGGTCGAGGAACAGCAGGGCGACGATGTTGCCGTCCCACTGCGCCCGCGACATCGCTTGGACGAGGCGGTCACGGAACAGGGTGCGGTTCGGCAGGCCGGTCAGTCCGTCGAAATTGGCTTGGCGGACGATCAGCTCTTCCTGGCGCTTGCGCTCGGAAATGTCGGTGATGGTGACGTGATAGGCACCGGCGCCGTTCCAGCGGGTCTGACGCAGGTACACTTCCACCCAGACCCGCTCTCCGGTTCGCGACAGGGCCCGCGCCTCGTAGACGTCTGGTGCGGAAGCCCCGGAGGTGCGGGCCCGTGCATAGGATTTCATGCGTTCGTGCTCTTCCGGCGCGAACAGGTCCAGCACCGGCAAGCCGATCACATTGTGCCGATCCTCGCTCTCGCGGCCGAGCAGCTGCAGCAGCGCATCGTTGATGTAGAGAACCCGCTGGTTGGAGTGGATGCACACGCCCTGCAGGGACTCGTCGATGAGTGCCCGGAACTGCGCATCCGACTCCTTGAGGTCGCGAAACGCTTCCTGCAACGCGACACCGACGGCGTTGAACTCGCGGATCTTGCCAGGTCTGTAGGTCAGGTCGGACGTGTCCTGACGGATCCGCGCGGCATACTTGACGAGGCGCTCCAGCGCCGGGCTGGTAAAGCGGTGCAGGATGTAGGCGCCGAGCACGGAGCCGGCCAGAACATAGAGCAGGAACGGCGTGAACAGCGTCTGATAGGTCGCATCGATATTGTCGATGGTCTCGCCCGGCCGATCGCTGACCAGGTAGAGCGGCCGGCTGGCCGGGGCCTCCTCCAGCAGGGAGCGGATCAGCAACCGGTCGTCTGCAAGGACATGGTCGACCTGGCCGAGTTGCTTCAGGGGCGCGCGGCCGCTGCGTACGGCATCCCGCAATTCGCCGCTGGCCGAGATCACCCGCTCGTCGAGAAACAATGCGAGACTTTCCGTGTCGAGAGCCTTGGCCAGATCGTCCAGGAGGTACTTGCTGTCGTTGAAGACGTAGCCGCCGGTCAACTGGCCGACCACGCGGCCGTCGATGTCGTCCACCAGCGGAATGGAGAGGGCTGCAAGCAGCACGGGCGCGGTATTGCCGCTGGCCTCCCCGCCGGTGAACAGATGCCACTGACCGACCGGCATGCGCGAACGCAGGGCCGGGGTGAGGATCTGGTCGAGATCGTAGAGCGAGGCGCCGGCATCCACCCAGTTCGGCGCGTCGGGCTGGTCGATCCTGAGAAGCTCGAACTGCGCCCCGATCGGCTGACGGGCGGCATCGGACAGGATCTGCAGAACGAGCCCTTCGTCGCGGGACCAGACGGCACGCCTGAGTGCGGAATTCTCGGACAGTGCCCGCAGATAGGTGTCGAGCCGGCTGAACGTCTGGTCGAAGACGAGGCGGGCAAGCGTCGCCTCCTTGCGGGCGAAGCGCTTCAGCTCCTGATCTGCGATGGACAGGCTGCCGACATAGCTGATTGCGAAAAGCACGGCCGACGTCGTCAGCAGCGCGACTGCAAACAGGCCGAGCACGAAGCGGTTGAAGCGGAAGTCGGCCCTGCGTGTCATTGCGAGTAGCGGAACGCCCTCCGTTTCAGCTCTTCGATACGCTGCGGCGCGTCTTCCGACGACACGAGGGCGAACGATCCGGAGAAGACGAGGGGAACCTCCTCCGTGCGATCCTGACGGTCGAGCGAGATCGCCTCGGCCATCGCCACGCCGTTGTCGTCGTTGATGCGCATGGCCGTCGCCTCGAGACGGCCCCCGATCAGATAGTCGAGTTCCGCACTGCCGCCGCCCCAGCCGTTGGTGGCGACCCTCCCCGTCAGGCCCGCGGCTTCTATGGCATCGGCAACGCCGAGCGCGATGTCAGTGGAGCAGGAATAGATGAAACCGAGGTCCGGATGTCGCTGCAGCAGCTCAGCGGCCGCCTCGCGGGCCTTCTCCCGATCGAAGCCGACATAATAGGACGCGACCAGTCGTTTCCCCGGCTGCTCCGCCATGGCAAGCCGGAACGGTTCGCCGCGGGCGTGGCTGACATAGCCCTTCAGGCCGTAGAAGATGGCGAAGGACTCCGGCTGCGGCCGCGTTTCCAGGACATGATCAGCCAGCAGGCGCGCACCGGTGGCATGGTCGAAGCCGACATAGAGGAACGGCTGGTCCCGGCCCCAGGCGCGCAGCGGCGTGGTGATGTTCTGAAGGATGACCTTCGGGCGGCCGCGGGCAATGAGGCGCTCCACGAGAACCTTGTGGCGCAGGGCGTCCAGCGTGAAGATCAGATAGTCGGGATCGGACTTCAGCACCTCGACGATCTGCCGGGTCTGTTCGCGGATTTCCTGACCCGGCAGTGTGAACTGGGACGTCACCTCGTAGCGGATGCCGAGCTCGTCCAGCCGGCGCTCCAGCGCCACGATGCTGCGCCGCCAGTAGTCAGAGGCCTGGATGGCGGGATAGACGACGGCGATGCGCGCCTTGCCGAGCGGGGCGCTGGCGGGGACCGCATCACCCTGCACCCGCTGGGTGAACCGTGCGCTCAGTTCGCGCTGCTCAGGGAATTCCTTAAAAAAATCGGGAAGTTCCCAGAATTCGGCGAGAGAGTTGCGGCCGAAGTCGGATCTGGCGATACCGGGCGGGAGCATCGCCAAGAAGAGAAGGAGGAGAACCGGAAAGAGCAGTCGCATTCTTCTCACGGTAGCATTCCGATGCGGCAGCCGTTTCCAGAAGTCTGTCTGATTGGCCAGACACATGCAAGGGATCATCATACGATTGAGAAACCGTGAAAAATCCACTTTGATTGTGTCCGCACATGAGGTGTTTCCACGGCCGTAAGGTGTCGCGCGACCGTGGGCCTTCCACCCCTGCGGACGTTCGGGCGGGCCTGCAGCGTTGCGCGAGCCGGTCAACCTGCTATACCGCGCGCAAGGACCGGATCAGGTTCCGGCAGATCACGAGCGGAGTTGCGGAATGAGCGAAATGCGCCTGACGGTGGTAGGGGCTGCCGGTCGCATGGGCGGAGCGCTGATCCGCGCGATTTCGCAGATGGATGGTGTCCGGTTGTCGGCCGCGGTCGAGCGGGCCGATTCCCCCGCGATCGGGCAGGATTGCGGCGTGCTGGCTGGCCTGCCGGCGAGCGGCATCACCGTAACGGACGACGCGCTCGCAGCCTTTGCGGCAACGGACGGGGTTCTCGATTTCACGGCGCCTGCCGCCTCGCGGCATTTTGCCGAGCTGGCCGCGCAGGCGCGGATCGTCCATGTGATCGGCACGACCGGCCTCGGCGACGAAGATCTTTCCGCGATCCACCCGGCCGCCCGGCACGCCCGCATCGTCCAGTCGGGCAACATGAGCCTTGGCGTCAACCTGCTGGCGGCGCTCGTCCGCCGCGCAGCCGCGGCCCTGGACGAGGATTTCGACATCGAAGTGCTCGAGATGCATCATCGTCACAAAGTCGACGCGCCGTCCGGCACCGCCTATCTCCTGGGCGAAGCTGCGGCGAAAGGCCGAGGCCTCGATCTCGCCGAGCGCAGCGTGCGCAGCCGCGACGGGTTCACCGGCGAGCGTCCGCGCGGCGACATCGGTTTCGCAACCTTGCGCGGCGGTACGGTCATCGGCGATCACAGCGTCGTCTTCGCCGGACCGCTCGAGACGATCACCCTTTCTCACCACGCCCAGGACCGGCAGATCTTTGCCCGGGGCGCGGTGAAGGCGGCCCTGTGGGCCCGCGACAGGAAGCCCGGCTTCTACACGATGGAGGATGTGCTCGGTCTGCGCGACTGAGCCGCATCTTCCGGCATCCGATCTGGAGACAGTCTCGCAATGGAACATCTTCTTGTGCTCGTGCGCCACGGGCAGAGCGAATGGAACCTGAAGAACCTTTTCACCGGCTGGAAGGACCCCGGCCTGACAGAGAAGGGGATCGCCGAGGCGCGCGCTGCCGGCGGCAAGCTGCGCGACCTGAAGCTCGCCTTCGACATCGCCTTCACATCCGATCTCAGTCGTGCCCAGAACACCCTCAAGCTGATCCTGGAGGAACTGGGTCAGGAGGACCTGGAGACGGTGCGCGATCAGGCTCTTAACGAGCGCGACTACGGCGACCTCACGGGGATGAACAAGGACGAGGCGCGCGAGAAGTTCGGCGAGGAGCAGGTGCATGTGTGGCGCCGCTCCTTCGACGTTCCCCCTCCCGGCGGCGAAAGCCTCAAGATGACCGCCGAGCGCGTGCTGCCCTATTACCGGTCCGAGATTCTGCCGCAGGTGATTGCCGGCAAGCGGGTGATCGTCGCCGCCCACGGCAACTCGTTGCGGGCGCTGGTGATGGAGCTGGAAGGCCTGTCGCCCGATGAGATCCTCAAGCGCGAGTTGGCGACCGGCGCGCCGATCGTCTACCGGCTGACGGACGAGGGCAAGGTCGCCTCCGTCCAGGATCTCTCCGACTGAAACGACCTCTTTCGCCGCAGGTCAAAAAGAAACGGCCGCGCCCTTAGGAGCGCGGCCGTTTCTTTTTGACCTGCGGCAGGAAGACGCGTCAGGCGGTCACAGACCGAAGCCCTGCTGCTCCGCCAGCTGCTTCAGCGAGCGCTCCGGGCGGGCGCCGACATGGCCGATGACTTCCGCCGCACACAGGCAGCCGAGCTCGGCCGAGGTGGTGAAGTCGAAACTGCGGGCCTGGCCGAGCAGGAAGCCGGAGGCGAACAGGTCGCCGGCGCCGGTCAGATCAACGACATCGGTCACCGCGGCGGCGGGAACCCGCACGGTCTCCTCGCGCGAAATCGCCATCGCACCATGGGCGCCGAGGGTGAGCGCGGTGGTCGGGCAGTCCCCGCGAACGGCCGCGATCGCCGTATCGAGGTCGGCGGTCTCGTACAGCGCCTTCAACTCGTGCTCGTTGGCGAACAGCAGGTCGATCGTGCCATCGCGCATCATGCCGAGGAACTCGGAGCGGTAGCGGTCGACGCAGAAACTGTCGGAAAGCGTCAGGCTGACCTTACGGCCGTGCGCATGGGCGATCTCGGCAGCCTTGAGGAAGGCCGCCTTGGCCGCGGGCGGATCCCAGAGATAGCCTTCCATATAGGTGATCGCCGAGGCCGCGACCGTGTCCGCATCGATGTCCTTTTCGGACAGCTCGACGCAGGCGCCCAGATAGGTGTTCATGGTCCGCTCGCCATCCGGCGTGATCAGGATCATCGAGCGCGCCGTGGGTGGGCCGTCGACGAGGACCGGCGTTTCGAAATGCACGCCGGTGCCGCGCATGTCATGGCGAAAGGCGCTGCCGAGTTCGTCTTCTGCGACCTTGCCGAAATAGGCGGAGGCCCCGCCGAGCACGGCAACGCCGGCTGCCGTATTTCCGGCGCTGCCGCCGGAAATACGGGTGGTCTGCCCCATCTTCTCGTAAAGGCGCACGGCCTCCTCGGTGTCGATCAGGCGCATCGAGCCCTTCACGAGCTTTTCGTGGACGAGGAAATCCTCCTCCACATGGGCGAAGACGTCGCAAATGGCATTGCCGATGCACAGTGTGTCGAAGCGCTGGCTGGTCATGGGGATGGAAATATCCTTATCTTGTGTCGGGCGAGAGCGGCCGTCAGATGCCGGGCGTCGGACGCAAGGCGCGGTTGGCCTCGGGCTCGCGGATCTTGTCGCGGAACGTGCTGGCCGGATAGATGCCGAGCAGCTTGAACTCGGCGGAGAAGAACTCCAGTTCCTCCAGCGCCAGCGAGACGCTGCGGTCTTCCGGATGGCCTTCGACGTCGGCGTAGAACATGGACGCGAAGAACTGGCCCTCGAGCTGGTAGGATTCCAGCTTGGTCATGTTGACGCCGTTGGTGGCAAAGCCGCCGAGCGCTTTGTAGAGAGCCGCCGGGACGTTGCGCACGCGGAAGATGAACGTGGTGATGACCGGCTGGCCGTTGTTCTCTGCACGCACCCCGTCGCGCGACAGGATGAGGAACCGCGTGGTGTTGTGGGCCTCGTCCTCCACGTCGCGGCGCAGGATCTCCAGCCCATAGGCATCGGCAGCCATCTGCGGCGCCAGCGCGGCTGCACTCGGATCTCCGGCCTCGGCGATCTGGCGTGCGGAGCCGGCGGTATCGGCCCCGACGATGGCACGCAGTCCGAGCTCGCGGATGATCTTGCGGCACTGTCCGAGGGCCATGACATGGCTCTGCACGCTCTTCAGCTGCTCGATCCTGGCGCCGGGCAGCCCCATCAGCTGGAAGCGGATGGGGAGGAAATACTCGCCGATGATCTGCAGCGAAGAGCGGGGCAGCAGGTGATGGATGTCCGCAACACGGCCGGCAACGGAATTCTCGACCGGGATCATGCCGAGATCGGCGTCCCCGTTCTCGAGCGCGGTGAAGCAATCCTCGAAGGTGGCACAGGGCACGGCTTCATAGTCGGGATAGACATTGTGGCAGGCCATGTGCGAGTTGGCCCCGTATTCGCCCTGGAAGACGATGCGCTTCTTGTTCGTCATGTTCGACCGGTTATCAGCTGGGGTTTGAGACGCGGGATGCGAAAATGGCCCGCACGGCTTCGAGATCGCGGGGGGTGTTGACGTCCATCGGCACGCTGTCGATGAGACCGACATCGATGCGCATGCCGGCTTCGAGCGCCCGCAGCTGCTCGAGGCTTTCGCGCTTTTCCAGCGGCGAGGGCGGCAGGGATACGAAACGGTCGAGCGCGGTCCGCCGATAGGCGTAAAGGCCGATATGCTGATAGAGCGGCCCGGGACCGGTCGGGGCGGTCGCCCGCGTGAAATAGAGCGCGCGCAGCCGGCGTTCGCCAACCGGCGTTCCCACCGTCTTGACGAAGCTGGGATCCGTCCTGCCGGCCTCGCTGCGGATTTCCGTTGCGATGGTGCCGATATCGACCGCCGGATCGGACAGGGGATCGAAGGCGGCACGGATCGCTTCCGGGTCGATCAGGGGCACGTCGCCCTGCAGGTTGAGCACGATCTCGTATTCGCGCGCCGGGTCGACCGCCTCGGCGGCGGCCCGGACGCGGTCGGAGCCGCTCGGCAGGTCGGGATCGGTCATCACTGCGGTTCCGCCGGCAGCTTCCACGGCGGCCCTGATGTCCGGATGATCGCAGGCAACGACGACGGGACCGATCTCGGCGGCCATGCCGCGCTCAATCACATGCGCGATCATCGGCTTGCCGGCAATGAGCGCGAGAGGCTTGTCGGGCAGGCGCGTGGATGCCATCCGCGCCGGGATCACCACCAGGGCGGACAGGGGTGCAGGGGTCGTCACGGGCGGCCTTTCGGGCGCCGGAAGGGTGCGGGGCACGCCCGACGGCAACATGCGATGATTTGTATCATGGACTGCCCTTTTAAACCTATGGACACGAGCGTCAAAAACTTTGTAGTTTCCGGCGACTTTTTCACCACGCGCCGCGTTGCGCGGGGCCTTCTCGTATTGGCCTTGCAGCAACCGAGGGAGTTGGAGCCAGCGGGAATGAATTCTGCCAAGCTAAATATGATCGCCGGTGCGATCCTGTCCGTCCTCCTCCTCACGATGGGACTCGGCATCGTGTCGGAAATCATCTTCCACCAGGATACGCCCGAGAAGCCGGGCTACGAGATCGTCGTGGCCGAGGCGGATACCGGTTCGGCACCGGCCGAGGAAGCGCCGCAGGTCGAGCCGATCGCGGTTCGCCTCCAGAGCGCTTCGGCAGAAGACGGCGAGAAGCTGACCCGCGCCTGCGCGTCCTGCCACGACTTCTCCAGCGCCAACACCAACAAGGTTGGTCCGGGCCTGTGGCAGGTGGTCGGTCGCGCGCCGGCGACCCACGAAGGGTTCCGCTATTCGAGCGGCATGCAGGCCTATGCCCAGGAGCATGAGGCCTGGACCTACGAGAACCTCGACCACTTCCTGGCCGGCCCGAAGCAGGAAGTCTCCGGTACCTCGATGGGCTACGCCGGTATGCGCAAGCCCGAGGATCGCGCCAATCTGATCGCCTATCTGCGCACGCTGTCGGAAAATCCGCAGCCGCTGCCGGAAGCGCCCGCTGCCGATGCTCCTGCTGCCGAAGCGCCCGCGACCGAGGCTCCTGCGACGGAGGCTCCTGCTGCTGAAGCGCCTGCGACGGAGGCTCCGGCGACGGAGACTCCCGCGGAAGGCACGCAGGCTCAATAATGCCGGCGCGGTGGCTTTCGCCTCCGACTTGAAGCGAAGTTCGAAAGGCCGGGCGTGAGCCCGGCCTTTTCCTTTTCCAGGCCTCCGCTTCCTTCAGTCGAGCAAGGTCTGAGTTGAAAGTTTCCGCTGCGTTCCGGCTGTGAAGGTGCGCGGCTTTCGGCTATAACCCTTGCGGTTTGCGGGGGTGTCGATGCGTTGACCCTGGGGGGTGGCCGCCATTCGTCTGCAAATACCTCTTTAACCGGGATGTGATACGCAGTTTTATCAGGTATGGAGACGTCGGGCTTGAACGACACGCAAGCGGGTCGGACAAGCATGTCTCCATACGCGTATCGTTGGCAAGCGAGGGGCCATGACGCAGGCGTCCGGCGGCAAGGAATTGGCGCTGATCCGATGGAAGCATCGGACGATCGCCTTTGCCGTCGTTGCATTCATCTGCGTTCTGGGGATTGCTCTCACCGGCTACATCTCGGCGCTGCTGACGGAAAACGCCCAGAAGCGCCTGCAGAACGAAACGCTGTCCCGTCTCTCGGAGGCGAGAGCCCGGCTCGAGGGAACCATCGGCGCGACGCTCTACATTTCGCAAGGGCTCGTCAGCTTCACCGCCATCAACAGCGATCTCACCCAGCGCCAGTTCCGCCGGTTCGCGGAGGAGATCTCCTCGCTCAACAACCATGTGAAGCTCGTTGCCCTCGCTCCGGACAACGTGGTTCGCTACGTCTATCCGCTGCTCGGCAATTTGAGGGCGCTCGGTCTCGACTACAGCAAGAACGAGGAACAGTGGACGGTGGTGAAGCGGGTGATGCAGGAAAGGCGCACCGTGGTCGCCGGTCCGGTCAACCTGGTTCAGGGCGGGCGTGCGCTGATTGCGCGGTCGCCGGTGCTGATTCCCGTCGAGGAGGACGAGACCAGTGCCGAGCGCCGGTACTGGGGGATCGCCTCCGTGGTGATCGACATGGATGCGCTGTTCGAGGATGCCGGCATCCGGCCGGAGATGAACGGCTACCAGTTCGCGATCCGCGGTGCGGATGGTCTCGGACCTGCCGGAGGCATGGTTCTGGGGGATCCCAACCTGTTCGACAGCGGAGCGGTGGTGCTGCCGGTCAATCTGCCGAATGGCACGTGGCAGATGGCGAGCCGGCCGGTCGGCGGCTGGACGACAACCTCCCCGGAGGTGCGCATCGCGCGGATGGTCGGCTTCGGCGTGACATTCGCGATCGCCTTCCTTTCGGCGATGGTGGTGATCGCCCAGCAACGGGCGCGGTCCATGGCGCTGCACGATGCCCTGACCGGGCTGCCCAACCGCCGCCTTCTGGAAGACCGGCTGCAACAGCTGGCTGCCCTCAACGAGCGGACAGGCCTGGGCTTCCAGGTGTTTTTCGTCGATCTCAATGCGTTCAAGCCGATCAACGACACGTTCGGTCACGCGGTGGGCGACATGGTCCTGCGCGAGGTCGGCAAGCGGCTGCGTCAGGAGACGCGGGAATCCGACACGATCGCACGGATCGGCGGCGACGAGTTCGTGGTCGTGGTTCCGGGCATGACCCACCACCAGAGCACCGCCAATATCGCAGAGCGGCTGCGCCAGGCGGTCAGCGAGCCGGTGCGGGCGGGCGACCACGTGATCGGCATTCGAGCCAGTGTCGGCTGGGCGGTCTATCCGGACGACGCGACGACGATCCCTGAGATTCTCGAGCTCGCGGACCAGCGGATGTACCGCGAGAAACTCGCCGCCGCCTGACCCTGGCACGGCCTGCCGGCGCGTTCCGTCACGATTAAACTTTCGTCATGAAGCGTTTCACGTCTGTCGGCGGGCGGTACAACTCCCTAATATGCCTTCAGGGCAACAACGCCGGCGCAGCCGCGTGGCCAAAAGAGGCGCGTGTCGCGGCAAGACAGACGGATCCGTTCAATCGCCATGATGCAGACAGATCGCCAAACCACTTTCCTTCGTTCGTCCGCCAAGGGAGATACGGCCGCCCGGCACCTGCCGGCCGTCCCCTGGTTCGTGGCCTTGCCGCTGGTGGCCTTGTGCCTGTTGCTGGCCGGCCTTTCGGCCGTACGGGCGCAGGACGAACCTGAATGGCGGCATGCGGCGTCGCTGACCGGCGAGCCTCGATATCCCGAGGGCTTCGAGCATTTCGACTATGTCAATCCCGATGCCCCGAAGGGCGGGCGGGTGCGGCTCGCGGCCTCGACGGGCTTTGACTCCCTCAACCCGATCCTGTCGCGCGGCAATCCGGCGCCCGGTCTCGGGCTGATGTACGATTCGCTGCTCGAGCCTTCGCTCGACGAGGTCGACATCAACGCCGACTACGGCATGCTGGCGGAGGCGCTGCGCTATCCGCAGGACTATAGCTGGGCGGAATACCGGCTGGACCCGCGTGCGCGCTGGCATGACGGCGAGCCGGTGACCACCGATGACGTCGTCTGGAGCTTCAACAAGCTCATCGAGGTCAACCCGAGCCAGAGCTTCTACTACCGGCACGTCAAGAGCCTGGAGAAGGTCGGCGAGCGAACCGTGCGCTTCACGTTCGACGCCCCGGGCAACCGGGAGCTGCCCAAGATCGTCGGCCAGCTCCCCGTGCTGCCGAAGCACTGGTGGGAGGGAACGGACGCCAGCGGCGCGCAGCGCGATATCGCGCGCGGCACGCTGGAGCCGCCCCTCGGCTCCGGCCCCTACCGGGTCGGTTCCGTCGATCCTGGCCGCAGCATCGTCTACGAGCGCGTCGACGACTATTGGGCCAAGGATCATCCGGTGCGCGTCGGGTCCTATAATTTCGACGTGGTTCGCTACGATATCTTCCTCGATTCCGCCGTCGAGCTGGAGGCCTTCAAGGGCGACCAGTACGACTTCCGGGATGAGCCGAGCGCCAATGTCTGGTCGAAGGCCTATGATTTCCCCGCCGTGCGCGAGGGGCATGTGGTGCTGGAGGAGTTTCCGAGCCGGGCCTCTGGACGCATGCAGGCTTATGTACCCAACCTGCGCCGCGAGAAATTTCAGGACGCGCGGATCCGCGAAGCGCTGAACTACGCCTATGATTTCGAGACGACCAATGCCGTCGTCTCCGCCGGGCTGCACAAGCGGATCGGCTCTTATTTTGCCGGCACGGAGCTTGCCTCTTCAGGGCTGCCCACCGGCAAGGAGCTGGAAATCCTGGAGACCGTGCGCGACGAGGTGCCGCCCGAAGTGTTCTCCAAGCCCTTTGAGAACCCGGTCGGCGGCAATCCGCAGAACGTGCGCGAGAACCTGCGCCAGGCAGTGAGACTGTTCCGCGAGGCCGGCTACAAGCTCGACGGCGGGCGCATGGTGGATGCGAAGACCGGCGAGCAGTTGAGCATCGAATTCATCTACTACGACCGCTCGGCCGAGCGCGGGCTTCTTCCCTACACGAAGAACCTGGAGAACATCGGCGTCAAGACGGTGCTCCGTCTCATCGACGTGCCGCAATACATCAACCGGGTGCAGAACCGCGACTTCGACGTGGCGACGCTGGTCTGGGGACAATCCCTGTCGCCCGGCAACGAGCAGCGCGACTACTGGGGCTCGGAAGCCGCCGACCGGCCGCAGTCGAAGAACTACGCGGGCATCAAGAACCCGGCCATCGACAAGCTGATCGAGCGGGTCATCTTCGCAAAGGACCGCGAGGAGCTGGTGGCGGCGACCCATGCGCTCGACCGTGTCCTTCTGTGGAACCACTATGTGGTGCCGCAATTCTATTCCGACGTCGACCGCACGGCCCGCTGGGACAGGTTCGCGCATCCTGCAAAACTGCCGGAATTCACCCATGGCTTCCCCTCCATCTGGTGGTGGGATGCTGAAAAGGCCGCGACAATTCGGAAGGGGCAGTGATGACGCAGGATCGCAAGGCGCTGCCCCCTGCTGTCGCTGTCGCGCGGATGGGAGCGGACCGACGGCAGGTGCTCGGCGGCGCTCTGGCCTTTTGCGCGGCAACGCTTTTGCCGCTGGGCGGTCGTCCGGCCCGTGCCGCCACGGACACGCAAGCCGCAAGCGATACGGCTGCGCGACATGGGCTTTCGGTGTTCGGAGATCTGAAATACGCGCCGGATTTCACCCATTTCGACTATGTGGTGCCGGACGCGCCCAAGGATGGGCGGATCGTGTTCTCGGCGCCGTCCTGGGCCTATAACCAGAACCCGCAGACCTTCAACAGCTTCAACACGTTGATCCTGAAGGGCGACGCACCGCCCCGCATGGAGCTGTGTTTCGACACGCTGATGGTGCGGGCGCTGGACGAGCCGGACGCCGTCTACGGTCTTGTCGCCGAGACGGTCGAGGTCTCGCAGGACGGGAATGTCTACACCTTCGTCCTGCGGCCGCAGGCAAGGTTCCATGACGAGAGCCCGCTGACCGCAGAGGACGTTGCCTTCTCGCTGGTCACGCTCAAGGAACTGGGGCACCCCTCGATCCGTCAGGTCCTGCGCGAGCTCTCCGAGGTTCGCGTCGAGGCGCCCCACAGGGTTGCGCTGGTGTTCTCCGGCAAGCAGTCGCGCAAGGTGCCGCTGATTGCGGCCGGCATGCCGATCCTGTCGAAAGCCTATTATTCCCGCTACGACTTCGCCCAGACCACCTTGACCCCGCCGCTGTCGTCCGGCCCTTACAAGGTCGGCCGGCACGAGGTCGGCCGTTTCGTCGAGTACGAACGTGTGAAAAACTGGTGGGCGGCGGACCTGCCCGTAAGCCGTGGCCATTACAATTTCGACCGTGTCCGGCTGGAGTTCTTCCGCGACCGGCAGGTGGATTTCGAGGCGTTCAAGAAGGGCGTGATGACCTTCCGCGAGGAGTTCACCGCCCGGACCTGGGCGACGGAATACAACTTCCCCGCTGTCGAGGACGGCCGGGTGGTCCGCGAGGAGATCCCGGACGGGCGCCCGGCAGGGGCGCAAGGCTGGTTCATGAACCTGCGCCGGGAGAAGTTCTCCGATCCGCGTGTCCGCAGGGCGCTGGGCCTGGTGTTCGATTTCGAGTGGACCAACGCCGTGCTCTTCTTCGATGCCTACAAGCGCACCAGCTCGTTCTTCCAGAATTCGGCCATGCTTGCGCAAGGCGAGCCGGATGCGGCCGAACTGGCACTGCTGGAGCCATGGCGCGGCAAGGTGCCGGACGAGGTCTTCGGGCCGGCGGTCCTGCCGCCGGTGTCGGACGGGTCCGGACAGGATCGCTCCATGCTGCGCGAGGCCGACCGCCTGCTGCGCGAGGCGGGGTGCCGGCGGGACGGGGCGCGCCTGCTCCTGCCGAGCGGCGAACCTCTCGCCTTCGAGTTCCTGTCGAACACCACGACCTTCGAGCGTGTGACCCTGCCCTATATCGGCAACCTGGAACGTCTCGGCATCAAGGCGAATTTCCGCGTGGTCGATCCGGCGCAGTATCAGTCGCGGATCAACGATTACGACTTCGACATCGTCTCTCGGCGCTACGCCTTGGCGCCGACCCTCGGCGAGGAAATCCGCCAGATGTGGGGATCGGAAGCGGCCAGTCAGCCCGGTTCGACCAACCTGGCCGGCATCGCCGATCCGGCGGTGGATGCCATGATCGACAAGATCATCTCCGCCTCCACGCGCGAGGAGATGACCGTTGCAGCCCGTGCTTTGGACCGGATACTGCGGGCCGGCTACTACTGGGTGCCGCAATGGTACAAGGCGATCCATACGGTCGCCATGTGGGATGTATTCGGACATCCCGAGGCACCGCCCACGCATGATTTCGCGCCTGAACTCCATTGGTGGTACGACCGGGAGAGCGCGGAGCGAATCGGCATGCGCTGACATGCGACACATGCTCCAAGGCACCATGCATTGCGGTTGCGGCACGGCGAACGAGCCGGCCGGCGACCGGCAAGAAAGGGATCGTTGACACGATGGGCGCCTACATCCTGCGCCGGCTGCTGCTGATCGTTCCGACTCTCGTCGGCATCATGGCCATCAACTTCGTCATCATCCAGTTCGCCCCCGGCGGACCGGTGGAGCGGGTCATTGCCCAGCTTCAGGGAACGGATGTCTCCGCGACTGCCCGCATCTCGGGCGGGGGCGGCGATTTCGCCGGGAGCGGCGCAGACACGGCCGGAGATGCCTCCTCCGTCGGATCGCAATACCGCGGCGCCCAGGGCCTCGACCCGGAATTCATCAAGGAACTGGAGCGACAGTTCGGCTTCGACAAGCCGCCGCTCGAGCGCTTTGCCGGGATGCTGTGGGACTATGCCCGCTTCGATTTCGGCGAGAGCTATTTCCGCGACATTGCGGTGATCGACCTGATCATCGAGAAGATGCCCGTGTCGATCTCGCTCGGCCTGTGGATGACGTTCATCTCCTATGCGATCTCGATCCCCCTGGGCATCCGCAAGGCGGTGAGGGACGGCTCGCGCTTCGACGTGTGGACTTCCGCTGTGATCGTGGTGGGCTATGCGATCCCCGGGTTCCTCTTCGCGGTGCTCTTGATCGTGCTGTTCGCCGGCGGCTCGTTCCTCGACTGGTTCCCGCTGCGCGGCCTCACGTCCGAGAACTGGGAGCAACTGTCCTGGCCGGCGCGCATCGTCGACTATTTCTGGCATCTCGCTCTGCCGCTGACCGCCATGGTGCTGTCCGCCTTCGCGACAGTGACGCTGCTGACCAAGAACTCGTTCCTCGACGAGATCCGCAAGCAATATGTCCAGACGGCCCGTGCCAAGGGCCTGAACGAGCGGCAGGTGCTCTACGGACACGTTTTCCGCAATGCGATGCTGATCGTGATCGCCGGCTTTCCGGGCGCCTTCATCTCGTCCTTCTTCGCCGGCTCGCTGCTGATCGAGACGATCTTCTCGCTGGACGGTCTCGGCCTGCTCGGCTTCGAGGCGGTGATCAACCGCGATTATGCGGTGGTCTTTGCAACGCTCTACATCTTCTCTCTCATGGGCCTGCTCGTGAATCTCGTCTCCGACCTGACCTACACCTGGATCGATCCGCGGATCGATTTCGAGAGCCGGGAGGTCTGAGCCCATGGACCTGCGGACAGAAACCGCCGGCAATGCCGGAACCGCTACGACCGGTGCGCCGATCGGCCGGCCGAAGGGCTGGCTGTCGCCGATCAACCGGCGCCGGCTGACGAACTTCAGGGCCAACCGGCGCGGCTACTGGTCGTTCTGGATCTTCCTTGTCCTGTTCGGCCTGTCGCTCGTCGCCGAACTTCTTGTCAACGACCGGCCGATCGTCGTCGTCTACAAGGGCGAGGTGCTGGCGCCGATCCTCGTCGACTATCCGGAGGAAAAGTTCGGCGGCTTCCTGGCGGTCACCGATTACCGCGACCCGTATATCCAGGAAGAAATCGGCGCCAATGGCTGGATGCTGTGGCCGCCGATCCGCTACTCCTATCGCACGGTCAACAACGAGATTCCGGTGCCGGCGCCCGCGCCGCCTTCCTGGCTGCTCGACAAGCAGGAGCGCTGCAGCCGCTATCCGCTCGGGGCGGAGGACCCCAACTGCACGCCCGGCAACTGGAACTGGCTCGGCACCGACGACCAGGGCCGCGATGTCGTCGCGCGGCTTGTCTACGGCTTCCGCATCTCGGTGCTGTTCGGGCTGGCCCTGACGATCGCCTCCTCGGTGATCGGCATCGCCGCCGGCGCGGTGCAGGGCTATTACGGCGGGTGGGTCGACCTCCTGTTCCAGCGCTTCATCGAGGTCTGGACGGCGATCCCCACGCTCTACCTGATCTTGATCGTCTCCTCGGTGCTCATACCGGGCTTCTGGACGCTCTTCACCATCCTGCTCGCCTTCTCCTGGGTGGCGTTGGTGGGCGTGGTCCGGGCGGAATTCCTGCGCGCGCGCAATTTCGAATACGTGACGGCGGCCAAGGCACTCGGCGTCGGCAATGCCACGATCATGTGGCGGCACCTTCTGCCCAACGCGATGGTGGCGACGCTGACGTTCATGCCCTTCATCCTGAACGGCTCGATCTCGACGCTGACGGCGCTGGACTTCCTCGGCTTCGGCCTGCCGCCCGGCTCCGCCTCGCTCGGCGAACTGCTGGCACAGGGCAAGAACAACCTGCAGGCGCCCTGGCTCGGCATCACCGGTTTCATCGTCATCTCGACCATGCTCAGCCTGCTGATTTTCATCGGCGAAGCGGTGCGCGACGCGTTCGATCCGCGCAAGAGCTTCGTGTGAGGACCCAATGACGAGCGAACAGACCACACGGCCCCTGCTTTCCGTCCGCGAGCTTTCGGTCGCCTTCACCCAGAACGGCGTCACCCACACGGCCGTCGACCGGATTTCGTTCGACATCGGTCCCGGCGAGACGCTGGCGCTGGTCGGCGAATCCGGGTCCGGCAAGTCGGTCTCCGCGCTGTCGGCGGTGAAGCTGCTGCCCTATCCGTCCGCGTCTCACCCGAGCGGCGAGATCCTGTTCAAGGGCGAGGACGTGCTTAAAGCCGACGAGGCGGCGCTGCGGCGCATTCGCGGCAACGAGATCTCGATGATCTTTCAGGAGCCGATGACCTCGCTCAATCCGCTGCATACGGTGGAAAAACAGATCGCCGAGGTCCTGAAGCTGCATCGCGGCATGGGCGAGACCACGGCACGTGCGCGCGTGGTGCAACTGCTCGACCAGGTCGGCATCCGCGATCCCGAGAGCCGTCTGCAGAGCTATCCGCATCAGCTCTCCGGCGGCCAGCGCCAGCGCGTGATGATCGCCATGGCGCTCGCCAACGAGCCGGACCTGCTGATCGCCGACGAGCCGACCACCGCGCTCGACGTCACCGTGCAGGCGCAGATCCTCAAGCTGCTCAAGGAGCTGCAGCGCGACGTCGGCATGGCCATGCTGTTCATCACCCATGATCTCGGCATCGTCCGCAAGGTCGCCGACCGGGTCTGCGTGATGACGAAAGGCGAGATCGTCGAGAGCGGAACGGTGCGCGAGGTTTTCGAGAACCCGCAACACGAATACACCCGGCACCTGATCGCGGCCGAGCCGAAGGGCAAGCCGCCGGTGACGGACGAGACCCGGCCGGTGGTGGTGGAAGCGCGCGACGTGAAGGTGTGGTTTCCGGTGAGACGCGGTCTGTTGCGCCGGACCGTCGATCACATCAAGGCGGTCGACGGCATCGACGTCACGGTGCGCGAGGGCCAGACGCTCGGCATCGTCGGCGAGAGCGGTTCCGGCAAGACGACGCTCGGCCTTGCCCTGCTGCGGATGATTTCCTCCACCGGCAAGATCCGGTTCGGTACCCGCGAGATCGACACCCTGTCGTGGAAGGACATGCGTCCGCTGCGCCGCGACATGCAGATCGTCTTCCAGGACCCGTTCGGCTCGCTCAGCCCGCGCATGTCGGTGGCGGACATCGTCGGCGAGGGGCTCGCCGTGCATTTCCCCGGCATTACCGCGGACGAGCGGGATGCGAAGGTCGCCGCAGCGCTGGTCGAGGTGGGGCTCGATGCCGAGACCCGCTTCCGCTATCCGCACGAGTTTTCCGGCGGCCAGCGCCAGCGCATTTCCATCGCCCGCGCTATGGTGCTGCAGCCGAAATTCGTCATGCTCGACGAACCGACCTCGGCGCTGGACATGAGCGTGCAGGCCCAGGTGGTCGATCTCCTGCGCGACCTGCAGAAGCGCCACGGCCTCGCCTATCTCTTCATCTCGCACGATCTCAAGGTGGTGCGCGCGCTCGCGAATGAGGTCATCGTCATGCGGGCCGGCAAGGTGGTCGAGGCGGGAGCCGCCGCCGATGTCTTCGACGCGCCGAAGACCGATTACACCAAGGCGCTGATGGCTGCCGCCTTCCATCTGGAGACAGCGGACACCGGCATCGTCAGCGAGTAGCAGCGAGCTCTCCAAAGAGTGCCGTCAGTTGCACCGAGAGAAGCGCACCTCTATGTCAGTATTGAAGATCTGGGCAATCATGACGCCGGGTTCTGGAAAGCGCAGCATGTTCAGGTCGTAGATTGGTGTGGTGAATTCTTTGCCGAAGGTCGGGAAGGTATTGCTGCGCGTTTTGAGTTCTGCCCATTTTTCATCTTCGACGCACTTGTACTGAAAATACTCGCTTGCCTTGAGATCGCGGATATCGCGCCCCGATCTTGTCAGTCCGGCGGACGTGAACTGGAGCAGAAGCGGCCTGCTATCCGCGCTCCATGTCGTCATCCCGGCATCGGGTAGGAAGCCGGAATATGTGCCTGGGTGCAGCTTGGTCAATTTCAGCCGGGTGGTCGAGCGGAGCCCCTGTACAAGGTCGACAGGCACATAGCCACGAGCAACGATCCGCAGACTTTTGGGAACAGGGGTAGTCGGCTTGAGTGAGCCAGTCGAATCGGTTGCGCCGAAGAACACGGGCTTAGCAGTGTCGGTGTAATCCCAAACGGCTGCACCAGCGACGGTTGTTTGGTGGAAATCATCGAGTGTAATCAGTTCCGGCATCATCCATCCTCCTGCTACGGATGACTATTGGAACGGTGCGTTACAGGCTCGTTATTCCTCTTAGCGATCACTCCAGCCAGCAGGTTGCCCGCCGTCCGGCCTTCTCCTGTTCGAGGCCGAGGGTGCGGCGGGTCTTGAAGCCGATCAGCCCGTCGGCGCCGCCGACATCGTGGCCTTTGGCCTCCAGCTCGAGCTGGAGGTCGCGCACGGCGCCGCGCGAGCGCGTCTTCACGTCCTTCCAGCTCTGCACGAAGCCGGTATTGTTGCCGTAGCGGTCCGCCAGATGGCCGACGAAGAGCGCGTAGACGTCGGACTCGTTGTAAGCCTTCAGCACATAGAAATTGTCGGTGGCGATGAAGGCCGGGCCGTTGCGTCCGGCCGGCATCAGGAGGAAGCCCGGTTGCGGCAACTCGTGTTGCGGAAACGGGCGGTCCTTGACGCGGCTGACGCCTTCCCTGACCCAGGCCGAGATCGGCTGGCCCCGGTCGGGGCCCTCGCGCGCGCAGGAGACGGAGGCCGGCACCTCGGCCTCATAGCCCCAGTCGCGCCCTGTCACCCAGCCGTGCCAGGCCAGATAATTGGCGATGGAGGCCAGCGTGTCCGGCACCGAGCGCCAGATGTCGCGCTTGCCGTCGCCGTCGAAATCCACCGCAAGGCGCAGGAAGCTGGAGGGCAGGAATTGCGGCTGGCCGAGCGCGCCGCCCCAGGAACTGCGCAGATCCGCACGGCTGATGTGCCCGTCTGCCAGGATCTGCAGGGCCGCGACGGTCTCCTCTGCGAAGAAATCGCGCCGGGTTCCCATGAAGGCGCGGGTCGCAAGGGTTCTTAGCGCATCATTGGGAATACGGGCGGCGCCATAGCCGGATTCGCGCGCCCAGATCGCCAGGATGATCCGCGAGGGCACGCCGTAGCGCGCCTCGATCCGCGACAGGGTCGCGCGATGCGTCTGTGCAAGACGCCGGCCCTGTGCGGCCAGCGCGTTGAACTGGCTGTCGCGGAAATATCCGGCCGGGGCGCGGAACTCGGACTGATAGTTGACCGAGGGCGGCCGTTCCGGCCCGTCTGGATCGCCGAGACCCGGCAGCGAGGTGTCGGGCGACAGGCCGGAGAGCTCCCGCCGGATCACGTCCTGCGGCACGCCGGCCGCGCGGGCGGCCGGTACGATGCGCGTTTCGAGGAACCGGTCGAACTTCGCCTGCAGGCTCTGCTGGGCGAGGGAGGGAGAGCTGCAGACGGCTGCAAGCAGGACTGCGAGCGAAGCGAGAAGGGCGGGCAGGGCGCGGTGCATGGCGATCCGTTGCAGGTGGCTGGCTGCGCCAAGCCTAGCATGACGCACCGCGCGGGACGACATGCGGGATCAGAAGGACGTGCGGGCCTTCAGCGCCTGAACCAGCGTCCCCTCGTCGAGATAGTCGAGCTCGCCGCCGACCGGCACACCATGGGCGAGGCGCGTCACCTTGACCTCCATGCCGCGCAGGCGGTCGGTGATGTAATGGGCCGTGGTCTGGCCCTCCACCGTCGCATTCACCGCCAGGACGATTTCAGAGACATCGCCGGCGGCGACCCGCTCGATCAGCTTGTCGATGGTCAGGTCGTCCGGGCCGATGCCGTCGAGCGGCGACAAGGTGCCGCCCAGCACGTGGTAGCGGCAGTTCAGCGCTCCGGCACGCTCCAGCGCCCACAGATCGGAGACGTCCTCCACCACGACGATGGTCGCCGTGTCGCGGCGCGGATCGGAGCAGATGGTGCAGGGATCGCAGGTGTCGACGGTGCCGCAGGTCTGGCACACGGTCACGCGGTCCACGGCAACGCCCATGGCCTGCGCCAGCGGGACCAGCAGCTGGTCCTTCTTCTTGATGAGATGCAGCGCCGCGCGCCGGGCCGACCGGGGGCCCAGCCCCGGCAGCTTGGCGAGCAGCTGGATCAGCCGTTCGACCTCGGGTCCGGCGACCGCCCGGTTGGCCATCGGATCAGAACGGCAGCTTGAAGCCGGCGGGCAGGCCGAGACCGCCCATCAGTTCCTGGGTCTTCTGCTGCAGCAGCGCTTCGGCCTTGGCCTTGGCGTCATGGTGAGCCGCAAGGATCAGGTCCTCGAGGATCTCGACCTCGTCGGGCTTGGCCATGGACGGGTCGATGCGGATGGACTTGAGCTCGCCCTTGCCGGTCATGGTCAAGGTGACCATGCCGCCGCCGGCGGTACCCTCCACTGCGACCGCGGCGATCTCCTCCTGCAGCGAGCCCATCTGCTCCTGCATCTGCTTCGCCTGTTTCATCATCTTCAGGAAGTCCATGGGTCTCTCCTTGGGAGCGGTGCGAAAGGGCGCCGGGTCAGTCCCTGCCGGTCGGCAGGTCGGACCGTACCGGCTCCGGCTGTCGCATCATGTGTCGGGGTCGATTTCGTCTTCGACCGGAGCCATGTCAAGGGGCGCGTCCTCGACGGCGGTCATTCTCACGTCGACGACCTTGGCGCCCGGAAAGGCCGAGAGCAGGGCGGCCACGGTAGGCTCGGCGCGCGCGTCGGAAAAGAGCTGGCGCTGGTTGGCCTCGCGCTCCTCGTGCAGCGTCGGCCGTCCTTCCGTGCGGGAGACGGTGACGATCCAGCGGGTGCCGGTCCATTCCGACAGGCGCCGGCCGAGCCGGCCGGCGAGATCGGGATCGGCGCCTTCGACCGGCTGGAATTCGATTCGCCCCGGCTCGAAGCGCACGAGCCGCATCTGCCGCTCGATCTCGACCTTCAGACGAATATCGCGCTTTTCGGCCGCCAGGGCCGAGCAATCGGCCAGCGAGGCAAGGCCGTGGCTGGGTGCCGGCTGACTGTCGGCAGCGGGCTGGGGGCGTGTCGTCTCCGGGGCAAGCCCTCCGGCCAGCGCCTGCAGGCGCGGCGGGGAACTGGGAGCGGCCTGAGCGTGCGGTGCCTCGCCGGGCAGTGCCTGCGCGGAGGTGCGCATCTGCGGCGATACGGCGACCGGCTCCGCGGCCGCCGGGGCGGAGTAGGGGGGGCCGGACGCGGCTGGCGAGGCGGCGGCTTGCGCCGGCTCGCTCGGCGCCTGTCGCGCGGAAGCGTCTCCGCCGGAGGTCTGCGGGCGGGTCGGCGGTGCCGGCAGGCTGGAGCCGAGCGCGGCCGCCTTGCCGTCGCGCAGCATGCGCAGGGCGTCTTCCGGATCGGGAAGGTCGGCGGCATAGGCCAGACGCACCAGGACCATGTCGGCGGCCAGATGCGGCTTGGGGGCGGCCTGCACCTCTTCGATGCCCTTCAGCAGCATCTGCCAGGCGCGCGACAAAAGCCGCAGCGACAGGCGGCCGGCAAGCTCGCGGCCGCGCGCGCGCTCTGTTTCCGTCACCGAGGCATCGTCGCCCGCATCCGGGACGATCTTCAACCGGGTGACGAGATGGGTGAATTCGGCAAGATCGGACAGCACGACCACCGGGTCGGCGCCGACGTCGTATTGCTGGCGGAACTCGGCCATGGCCGCCGCCGCGTCGCCGCGCATCAGGTACTCGAACAGGTCGATGATACGGGCGCGGTCGGCGAGGCCGAGCATCCCGCGCACCGTCTCCGCACCGATCGTGTCGCCGCCGCCCTGGGAGATGCTGCCCTGGGAGATGCTGCCATGAGAGACGCTGCCATGGGCGATGGCCTGGTCGAGCAGCGACAGGGAATCGCGCGCAGAGCCTTCGCCGGCGCGGGCGATCAGCGCCAGCGCTTCGTCGGCAACAGCGATGCCCTCTGCCTGCGAAATGCGGCGCAGCAGACCGACGAGCTTGTCGGCATCGATGCGGCGCAGGTCGAAGCGCTGGCAGCGCGACAGGACCGTCACCGGCACCTTGCGGATCTCGGTGGTGGCGAAGATGAACTTCACATGCTCGGGCGGCTCCTCGAGCGTCTTCAGCAGGCCGTTGAAAGCCGACTTCGACAGCATGTGCACTTCGTCGATGATGTAGACCTTGTAGCGGGCGGATGCCGGCCGGTAGCGCGCCGCGTCCGTGATCTCGCGAATGTCGTCGATGCCGGTATGCGAGGCGGCGTCCATCTCGATCACGTCGACATGGCGGCCGTCCATGATTGCTTCGCAATGCACGCCGAGCTTGTCGAGGTTCACCGTCGGCCGGTCCACCTCGCCGGGGACCTCGTAGTTGAGCCCGCGCGCGAGAATGCGCGCCGTCGTGGTCTTGCCGACGCCGCGCACGCCGGTCAGCATCCAGGCCTGGGCAATGCGCCCGGTCTCGAAGGCGTTGCGCAGAGTCTGGACCATCGGCTCCTGGCCGACCAGGTCGTCGAAGCTGCGGGGGCGATACTTGCGCGCGAGCACACGATACGCGGCGTTGCCGCTGCCCGCGCCGGGAGTGTCGTCGGAAGAGGTGGGGATGAGACCGTCCATGGGCACAAGCTTAACGGCGCGACCGCCGGATGTTGAGGCCTATTCGGTGCGCCTTGCAGGATTTCCCCGCCGCCGCTGGCCAGAGCGCGCATTCCTGCGCCCTCGCACTGCCGCGATTGCGTCACGATACGCAGGCCGTACCGGATCGAGACCTTGAGGGGAAAGGGTGGGAGGCTGGCACGGTGACCCGTGCCGCGACTCGTTGGGGCTGCTTCCTTCCGGACCTGACCCGGTTGGCGAGTGGCTCGTCCACCACCAACCTCCCGCGCCCTATATCGTGATTTTATCCCGCCGATGCAAGGGGAAATCCCGCAAGGATCACCGGCGGTCCCCGCTCTCCCCGGTCTCGGCGACCGCCTGGGCGCGCAGGTCCTTACGGATGATCTTGCCGGTCGTCGTCATCGGCAGGGCATCCACGAAGGCGATCTCGCGCGGATATTCGTGCGCGGCGAGCCGCGACTTGACGAAGTCCTGCAGCTCGCGGGCCAGTGCCTGCGACGGAGCATGTCCCTCCGCCAGCACCACATAGGCCTTGACGATCTCGGTGCGCGCCGGGTCCGGCTTGCCGACGACGCCTGCCATGGCGACGGCCGGATGCCCGATCAGGCAATCCTCGATCTCGCCCGGGCCGATGCGATAACCGGCCGAGGTGATGACGTCGTCGTCCCGTCCGACGAAGCGCAGCCAGCCGTCGGCATCGCGCACGCCCATGTCGCCGGTCAGCAGGTACTCGCCGGCGAATTTCGCCTGCGTCGCCTCGGGATTGTTCCAGTAGCCGAGAAACATCACCGGGTCCGGGCGCCGGACGCCGATATTGCCTTGCTGCCCGTCGGGGAGCGGCGTGCCCGTGGCATCGACGATGGCAAGCTCGTGGCCGGGCACCGCGCGGCCCATGATGCCCGGCCGCGCCGGCATCAGCCGGGCGCAGGACGAGACGATCATGTTGCACTCGGTCTGGCCGTAGAACTCGTTGATGGTGACGCCGAATACCCGCCGACCCCATTCCACGAGTTCCGCGCCCAGCGTCTCGCCGCCGCTGGCGACCGTCCGCATGTCGAGGTGCAGGCCCGCCGGCGGCTCGCCATGGGCCCGCATCATCTTCAAGGCCGTGGGCGGCAGGAAGGCATTGCGGATCTTCTCGCGGGCGATGAGATCGAAGGCGGCTTCCGCCGTGAACTTGCGGAAGCGGCAGGCGACGACGGTGATGCCGTGATGCAGCGCCGGCATCAGCACGTCGAGCAGCCCGCCGATCCAGGCCCAGTCGGCGGGGGTCCAGATCCGGTCTCCCGGCTCGGGGAACAGGTCGTGGCTCATCTCGACGCCGGGCAGGTGGCCGAGCAGCACCCGCTGGGCATGCAGTGCGCCCTTGGGCTGGCCGGTGGTGCCGGAGGTGTAGATGATGATGGCCGGATCGTCGGCCAGGGTATCGACCGGCGTGAAGGCGGTGGACTGGCTCGCCAGTTGCGCATGCAGATCGATGGTGCCCGGCGCCGCGCCATCGATCATGTAGATGACCTGTAGATCGGGAAGCTGATCGCGGATCCGGGCGAGCTTGGCTGCGCCGTCCGCATTGGTGACGACCGCGCGCGTGCCGGAATTGCCGAGCCGGTAGGCCAGCGCCTCGTCGCCGAACAGCATGAACAGCGGAATGGTGATCGCGCCCATCTTGAGCGCGGCGATGTGGGTCGCGGCCGTCTCGACGGCCTGCGGCAGGAGGACGGCGACCCGGTCGCCCGGGCGGATGCCGTCGCGAACGAGAAGGTTCGCGATGCGGTTGGACAGCGCCTTCAGGTCGGCGAAGCTGACGACATCGCGGCGGCCGTCTTCGGAAATGGCGATGATCGCAGTGCGCTCGGGATCCGCGTCTGCCCACTTGTCGCAGATGTCGACGCCGATGTTGTAGCGCTCCGGCACCTGCCAGACGAAGCGTGCGGCAAGATCTTCATAGCTTGTTGCCTCAGGCAGCATCCGCGTCCTCCCCGATGTCGTGCCCCGTCCCGGTGGTCTCGGTCTCGTCGTGTTCCTTGTCTGGCATGCCCTCCGGCGGGGAAGGCCGTCAACGGGAAATGGTGGGGTGAAGTGCAAGGGGGAGGGGCTGGCGCTTGCATGCGCTCCCGTTATAGTGCGGCTTCCTGTCCCTCCCCGCCTTTGACGGAGCCTCCATGTCGTCCTTCAGTCTCGACCCGCGGCTTGCGGCCGACAGCCTGGCCGTCGCCGATCTGCCGCTGTCGTGCCTGCGCCTGATGCGCGACAGCCGGTTTGCCTGGCTGATGCTGGTCCCGCGCAAGCCGGAGCTGGTCGAGCTGCTCGATCTGGCGGAGGAGGATCGCACGCAGCTGATGCGCGAGATCGCCCTTGTGGGCGAAGTGCTGAAGGCGGAGACGGGTTGCGACAAGCTGAATGTCGGGGCGCTCGGCAACATCGTCGCGCAGCTCCATGTGCATGTGATCGCGCGCTTTGCCGGCGATGCGGCCTGGCCCGGCCCCGTCTGGGGCTCAGGCGCAGCCGTGCCCTATCCCGCAGGCGAGGCCGAAGCCCTTGCGCTGAGGATCGCAGGCCGCCTTGTTCCGATAACCTGATTTATTGCCCGCCAGATGCGGCAACCAGACGAGGACCGCTCCAGCATGACCAACACGCCCGATACCGCCTTCGGGTTTTCCTATCACGGCAATCCGCTGGACCGGCTTTCCGAGTATCGCGGAGATGCGGACTGGCTGGCCGCACACCGGGCAGCGCCGGCGGCGCGCTTCGTCTTCCTGTGCGAGGGCAAGCCTCTGGTCGACACGTCCGGTTCGCAGCTGTCGATCCTGTGGGAAGAGAAGACGGGTGCTGCGCTCGCGCCCATAGGGGATGAAATCGTCCTGCTCGGTTTCCAGCCGGAGACCGAGGCGCCGGTCTTTGCCGCAGCTCTTGCCGTCGATCCGGAGCGGGCCGAGAGCGACGGGCGCAAGCTGATCGACCTGCGGTCTCTTGCCCTGCAAGGCGTCCTGCCGCCGGGCCACATGGGCCTGCTGGCGCAGGCCAGTTCCCTGCTCCACTGGCATGTCAGCCATCGCTTCTGCTCCAGGTGCGGCTCGCCCAGCACGATGACGCAGGGCGGCTACCGCCGCGACTGTCCGTCCTGCGGCGGGCTGCATTTCCCGCGCACGGATCCGGTGGCGATCATGCTGGTGACGGATGGCGATGCCTGCCTGATGGGCCGGCCGCCGCGCCTGCCCGAAGGCGTGTTCTCCACCCTTGCCGGCTTCATCGAGCCGGGCGAGACCATCGAGGAGGCGGTCCGCCGCGAAGTGTTCGAGGAATCGGGCATCCGCGTCGGCGATGTCGGCTACATGGCGAGCCAGCCCTGGCCGTTTCCGGCCTCGCTCATGATCGGCTGCCACGGCACGGCGATCAGCCGCGACATCACCATGGACGAGGCCGAGCTCGAGGCCTGTCGCTGGTTCTCCCGCGAGGAGGTGACGGCGATGCTGGCGGACACCCATCCGGACGGGCTCAAGGTGCCGCCGCCGCTTTCCATCGCCCATTGGCTGATTCGCAGCTGGGTCGAGGGGCGGAGCTGACCATGGGCCTCGCGCCTGCCGACTGCTTCTATCTCACGCATCCGCAGGTGCGCGTCGACCCGGCCGTTCCCGTGCCGCAATGGAGCTTGTCGGAGGACGGTGCGCGGCGCGCGCGGACAGGCGCCGGGCGGGTCGACTTCGCGTCCCTGACCCATCTCGTCTCCAGCGCCGAGACAAAAGCGGTCGAGACGGCGGAAATTATCGCGGCGCATCTCGGTCTTGCGGTGACCGTGGACGAGTTGATGCACGAGAACGACCGGTCGGCGACCGGCTTCCTGCCGCCGGAGGAGTTCGAGCGCGTCGCCGATGCCTTTTTTGCGCAGCCGGAGATCAGCGTGCGCGGCTGGGAGCGGGCATGCGATGCCCAGGTGCGGATTGTCGGGCGGGTGGCGGCGCATCTGGAGCGCATCCCGCAGGACGCGCGGGTGCTTTTCGTCGGACACGGCGCGGTCGGCACCCTGCTCAAGTGCCATCTGGGTGGTTGGGCGATCGATCGGCGGTACGACCAGCCGGCCGGAGGGGGCTTCTGGTACGGCTTTGCGCGGGCTGCGCTGCGAGACAGAAACGCCACAGGCATGGCGTGGCAACCGGTGGACGGCTGAGCCGGGCCGGCTTGTGGTCGGCCTGCTGGCTTCCTAAGTGAGGCTCGAAGCATACGGCGACAAGGACCGCGTTCCCGACATGATTTCTTCCGCTTTGCGCGCGCTTTCCCAGATCTTCGAGCCCCCCTTGCGGGCGATCTTCTGGAAGACGCTGGGCTACACGCTGGTGCTGCTGTTTCTCGTCTGGCTTGGCCTGAACGGTGCGGTCGCAGCCTTCGTCAGCCTGCCCTATCCCTGGCTGGAAACGGTCCTGTCGCTGCTGACCGGCATCGGCGCGATCTTCCTGCTCGGCTTCCTCGTCGCGCCGGTCACCGCGATCATCGCCGGCCTGCTGCAGGACGACATCGCCGAGGTGGTGGAGAGCCGCGACTATCCGGCGGATCCTCCGGGCAAGGCGCTGCCCCTGTCGGTGGCACTGCCCCAGGCGCTCAAGTTCACCGGCATCGTCATCGCCGGCAACCTGCTGGCGCTCCTTCTGCTCCTCGTTCCTGGCGTCAATCTGATCGCCTTCTTCGTGGTCAATGGATACCTGCTCGGCCGCGAGTTTTTCGAGTTTGCCGCCAGCCGCTTCCGCTCTCCGACCGAGGCGCGTGCTCTGCGCCGGGCCCATTCCGGCACGGTGTTTCTTGCCGGCCTCGCGATCGCCGGCTTTCTTGCCGTGCCGCTGCTCAACCTGCTGACGCCGATCTTCGCGACCGTGATGATGGTGCATCTGCACAAGCGGTTAACGTATAGGTAAGCATCCCGCGTCGTTCTTTGCCGGCCAAGCGGCAGCATGGCTGGCGTTCGCCTTTGGAGCGGTGACAAAACCCGCTTTCCGTCTTATCCGACAGGATATTTTGACGTACCCGTCCGATGGAGTTAGAAGGCGGGTATACAAGGCCCTGATTTAGCTAACGTTTACGTAAGCGTAAGCCGATGAGGGAGACGGGAGAACAATCCATGTCGGACGTCGGGACGAGAAACAGCCGGCCGCTTTCGCCGCATCTCCAGATCTACAAACCCATCTTCACCATGGTCATGTCGATCGTGCACCGCATCACCGGCTGCGCACTGTATTTCGGCACGATCCTGATGGTGTGGTGGCTGGTGGCCGCAGCGGCGGGCCCGGACTATTTCAACTTCGTCAACGATCTTTACGGCTCGATCCTCGGGCGGCTCGTGCTGTTCGGGTTCACCTGGGCGCTGCTCCACCACATGCTGGGCGGGATGCGGCACTTCATCTGGGACATGGGGCACGGCTTTGGGCCGCAGGCGCGCGAGTGGCTCGCACGCGCCACGCTGGTCGGTTCGGTGTCCCTGACGATCCTGCTGTGGGTCGTCGGATACGCGGTTCGCTGAGGGAGGCTGGATCCATGACTGACATGCGCACTCCGCTCGGACGTGTTCGCGGCCTCGGCTCGGCCCGGGACGGCACGACCCATTTCTGGCGCCAGCGGGTGACCGCCGTTGCCAACGTCTTTCTCATCACCTTCTTCGTGATCCTGGTGATCGCCCTGCAGGGCGGCGACTACGAAACGGTCACGGCGGCTCTCGCCAATCCCTTGGTGGCGATCGTCATGCTGATGGTGGTGATCTCCGGCGTCTATCACATGAAGCTCGGCATGCAGATCGTCATCGAGGACTACATCCACGACGAGCTGCCGAAGTTCCTGACGTTGATGGCGAACACCTTCTTCTCGGCATTCATCGGCCTCGCGTCGATCTTTGCTGTCCTCAAGATCAGCTTCGGAGGCTGAACACCATGGCAGGACAAGCCTATTCCTTCGTCGACCACCGCTACGACGTGGTGGTGGTGGGAGCCGGCGGCGCCGGCCTGCGGGCGACCCTCGGCATGGCCGAGCAGGGCCTCAGGACCGCCTGTATCTCCAAGGTCTTCCCGACCCGCTCGCACACGGTCGCGGCGCAGGGCGGCATCGCCGCCTCGCTCCAGAACATGACGCCCGACTGCTGGCAGTGGCACATGTACGACACGGTGAAGGGCTCCGACTGGCTCGGCGACACCGACGCCATGGAGTATCTGGCCCGCGAGGCGCCCAAGGCGGTCTACGAGCTGGAGCACTACGGCGTGCCCTTCTCGCGGACCGAGGACGGCCGCATCTACCAGCGCCCGTTCGGCGGCCACATGCAGAACTACGGCGACGGTCCTCCGGTGCAGCGCACCTGCGCGGCCGCCGACCGGACCGGCCACGCGATCCTGCACACGCTCTACGGCCAGTCGCTGCGCAACAATGCCGAGTTCTTCATCGAGTATTTCGCGCTCGACCTGATCATGTCCGAGGATGGCGTCTGCCAGGGCGTCATCGCCTGGAACCTCGACGACGGCACCATCCACCGTTTCGCCGCCAAGATGGTCGTACTGGCCACCGGCGGCTACGGCCGCGCCTATTTCTCGGCGACCTCCGCCCATACCTGCACCGGTGACGGCGGCGGCATGGTGGCGCGTGCCGGCCTGCCGCTGCAGGACATGGAGTTCGTGCAGTTCCACCCGACCGGCATCTACGGCGCGGGCTGCCTGATCACGGAAGGCGCCCGCGGCGAGGGCGGCTACCTGGTCAATTCCGAGGGCGAGCGCTTCATGGAGCGCTATGCTCCTTCGGCCAAGGATCTCGCCTCGCGCGACGTCGTCTCGCGCTGCATGACCATGGAGATCCGCGAAGGCCGCGGTGTGGGCAAGAACAAGGACCACATCTTCCTGCATCTCGACCATCTCGATCCGGACATTCTCGGCGAACGTCTGCCGGGCATCTCCGAATCGGCGAAGATCTTCGCCGGCGTCGACGTGACCAAGGAGCCGATCCCGGTTCTGCCGACCGTCCACTACAACATGGGCGGCATTCCCACGAACTACTGGGGCGAAGTGCTGAACCCGACGGCGGACGACCCGCATGCGATCCAGCCGGGCCTGATGGCTGTCGGCGAGGCGGGCTGCGCCTCGGTGCACGGCGCCAACCGTCTCGGCTCCAACTCGCTGATCGACCTCGTCGTCTTCGGACGCGCGGCGGCGATCAAGGCGGGCGAAGTGATCGACCGCAAGTCGGCCGTTCCGACGCCGAACGAAGCCTCCTGCGACCGGATCATGGGTCATTTCGACCGCATCCGTCACGCCGATGGCGGCACGCCGACCGCGCAGCTGCGCGAGAAGATGCAGCGGGCCATGCAGGAAGACGCAGCCGTCTTCCGCACCCAGGAAAGCCTGGAGCAGGGCTGCCAGCGCCTGACGCAGATCTGGGGCGAGATGGCCGACCTCAAGGTCACCGACCGCTCGATGATCTGGAACTCCGACCTGGTGGAGACGCTGGAGCTGGAGAACCTGATGGCCAACGCCATCACCACGGTCTACGGCGCCGAGGCGCGCAAGGAGAGCCGTGGCGCCCATGCCCGCGAGGACTACAAGGACGGTCCGATGGGCGGTCGCGACGACGAGAACTGGCGCAAGCACACGCTTGCCTGGGTCGACGAGGCCGGCAAGGTGACGCTCGATTATCGTCCGGTGATCACCGAGCCGCTGACCACCTACGAGGAAGGCGGCATCGACCCGAAGAAGATCGCGCCGAAGGCGCGCGTCTACTGATGGAGACCGCGCACCGGCACGGCCCTCGAGGCCCTGCCGGTGCGCCTGGAGCCTTGCGGACATGACGGCGACAGCCACGCTCCTTGACACGACCTCTCCCTTCGGGACCTACCGGACCCGGGGACTGGCGCGTTTCGCGTGGCGGCTCGCCGACTGGCACGATCTCGCTCCGGCCCTGCGCAAGAAGCTTCGGGCGGTCGTCGCCCGCCTCTTCGCCGGACCGTTCGATACCGAGGTCGAGGGGCTGCGTTTCCGGCTCTATCCCGGCTCCAACTACGACGATCGCAAGATCCTGGCGCATCAGCGCCTGCCCGAGCGGGCAGAGCGGCGCTTCCTCGCCGCCCACCTGCGCCAGGGCACGGTCTTCGTCGACGTCGGCGCCAATGTCGGCAGCTACAGCCTTGCCGCCGCGCGTTGCGGCGCCACTGTTCTGGCGGTGGAGGCCAATCCCGATACGGCAGGACGCCTTGCGTTCAACATCGCCGCGAACGGGTTGGCGGACATCGATGTGGCGACGGTGGCAGTCGGGGAAAGCTGCGGCACCATGGATCTGTGGAGCGAGCCGAGCAATTGCGGTTTCGCGACCCTGGTACCGGAACTGACGGAAGAGTGGCAGGGGGACTGGCGTGCGCGCCAGGTCCGCGTGCAGCCGCTGGCGGAGATCCTGGCGGGCTACGGCGTGACGCGCGTCGACGTTCTGAAGGTCGATGTCGAGGGATACGAGGACCGGGTCCTGCTGCCCTATATCAGGGCAACGGACCCGAGCGGCCATCCCGGCGCGATCCTGCTGGAAACCAACTGCCGCGAGCACTGGCAGGAAGACTGCCTCGCCGTGCTCGCCACCTTCGGCTATCTCGCCGAAGGCGAAACGGAAGACAATGTGCTGCTGAGGCGGTTCGCCTGAGCGGCTGGAAACTTGAACGGAATGGATGGCCGGCCCGATCCGGCCGACCGAAACGCGGAGCGACGAGACATGGTACAGCTGACGCTTCCCAAGAACTCCCAGGTGACCCAGGGCAAGGTCTGGGACAAGCCGGCCGGCGCCACCAACCTGCGGGAATACCGCATCTATCGCTGGAACCCGGATGACGGCCGCAACCCGCGCGTCGATACCTATTTCGTCGACCTCGACGATTGCGGACCGATGGTTCTGGATGGGCTCATCTACATCAAGAACAACATCGATCCGACGCTGACCTTCCGCCGGTCCTGCCGCGAGGGCATCTGCGGGTCCTGCGCGATGAACATCGACGGGACCAACACGCTGGCCTGTACCCGCGGCATGGAGGAGATCGGCGACGGCCCGGTGAAGATCTATCCGCTGCCGCACATGCCGGTGGTGAAGGATCTGGTGCCGGACCTGACGCGCTTCTACGCCCAGCACCGCTCCATCGAGCCTTGGCTGCAGACGACGACGCCGGCGCCGGAGAAGGAGTGGCGCCAGAGCCACGAGGACCGCGCCAAGCTCGACGGCCTCTACGAGTGCATCCTGTGCGCCTGCTGCTCGACCTCGTGCCCGAGCTACTGGTGGAACGGCGACCGCTATCTCGGCCCGGCCGTGCTGCTGCAGGCCTATCGCTGGCTGATCGACAGCCGCGACGAGGCCACCGGCGAGCGCCTCGACAATCTCGAGGACCCGTTCCGCCTCTATCGCTGCCACACGATCATGAACTGCTCGCAGGCCTGCCCGAAGGGGTTGAACCCAGCCAAGGCGATTGCAGAGATCAAGAAGATGATGGTCGAGCGCCGCGTCTGACGCGCTCGCCCTTCAGATCTTGCCGCGTTTCGACGGCCGTCCGGAGCGATCCGGGCGGCCTTTTGCATCTCTCAGCTCCAGACCGGGCTGGTGAAGATCGCGATGCTGGACAGGAAGCCGACGGCCCAGGCGAGCGAGCGGGGCGTTGCCCTGTCGGTCCAGTAGCAGAAGATGAAGATCAGCCGCGCACCGATGAACAGGCCGGCCAGGCGGTCGATCCACTCGGCATCCCCGCCCTGCCAAAGGCCGACGATGACCGCGGCGGCAAACAGCGGCAGGGCTTCGAAGCCGTTCGCCTGGGCGGCGGCGGCGCGGGCGCGGAAACCCTCCTTCCAGTAGTCCGGATCCCTGGGGCGGGCGTTGTCGAAGTCCTTCGACAACTTGCCTGGGAAGGCGGAGAAGATCGGCAGCACGGCGGCGGCAAGAATGCACCAGATGGCGAAGGGCATGGGCGGCGGTCCGGTTTGTTGAGCTTTGGCAAGAGGTGACCGGATGCGGCCGGAGGGTCAAGCGGGAAGCGCCGAACGGTTGATCCAGCGCAAGGAGGCGAAGTTCGTATCCCGCTAGTTTCGCCCCACTGAAATCAGCATGGGATCTCGCATCATGGCCGTGAGCGACTGGAGTGCCTTTCTCGAACAGACGGATCGCCGGATGGGCGACCTGCGCAGCGGAATGCCGGGCGTTGCAAAGGGGTTCCACGAGATCGCGAAAGCGGCGATCGGACCGGGAGCGCTCGATTCCAAGACCAAGGAACTGATCGCGCTTGCGATCGGCATTGCAGCACGCTGCGACGGGTGTCTTGCCTATCACGCCAAGGCGGCCGCGAAATATGGCGCGACCCGCGAGGAAGTGATCGAGGCGATCGGCGTTGCCGTCTATATGGGCGGCGGGCCCTCGATGATCTACGGAGCCGAGGCGCTGGCGGCATTCGACGCCCTTGCGTGATTTTCGGGGGTTGCGCGGAGGGAGGCTGTACGCCTTCCGATTGCCGTGATTTCGCCCTGTACTGTCTCCCTGCCCGTCATATTCGCGTTTCCGATCTTCCGTATCACCTGCCCGGGGGCGGAAACGCGATTCGCTTTCACCATCGAGCCATGGGCCAGGTGGTGGAAACCGGTGTGCGCAATTCCCATCTGCGGTTGCGGGTGGGGCTTGCGTGCAGCAAGGAGTGACGATGACTGTGAATGTCCTGTTCCTGTGCGACGACAACGCCAGGCTCGGTCCGATGGCCGAGGCCTATCTCAATGCGGATGACGGACGCAGTATTCGGGCATTTTCCGCAGGCCTGTCTCCGGCTCCGCGCCTTGCCGAGGGCGTGGAGCGTGTTCTGGCTGCGCACGGGCTGGCGAGCGAGGGCCTGCAGCCGAAAAGCTGGCAGCTCTTCGTGCTGCCTCACGCGCCGATTCCCGATGTCGTCGTCGGCCTTAGTGCGGCGGCGCTGGGCGCGACGCGCCGGGTCTGGCCGACCCACGCCCGGCTGCTCGACTGGCATGTCGGCCCGCATACTTCGCGGCTGGTCGGCCGCGATGCGCTGCGCGATGCCTTTCACGAGCTGCGGCGACGCATCAACCTCGCCCTTGAGGAGGGGCTGTTTCGGCCGGTCGCCTTGCGCCGCATCGCCTGATCGCTGAGGCCGGCTGTATGCCGGTCTCAGCCTCCCAGCGGCCTGCGCGGGCCGTCCGTCAACGCGCCGATCAATCCGAACATGTCTGCAAGCCCTTCGCGCACGAGACTGAAGGCGGAAAAGCTGCGCGGCTCGATCCGGCCGACGATGTCGCCCATTTCGAAGGTCAGGTCTGCGGTGAACTTGCGGGCGAGTTGCTGCATGGCCCGGTTGGTCGCCAGGCAGTTCATGTAGATGTGCTTGCAGCCGCGGTTGCGCGCGGCGATCAGCGTCAGCTCCATCAGCCGCGTGCCGATGCCGGCCTGCTGGCAGTTCTGCTCGACGGAGAAGGCAGCCTCGGCATTGACGCCATCGTCGAACGGACGCAGTTCCGCGACCGCGCGCAAGAGGCCCTCGGCGAAGTAGCCGTGGATGACCGTGCCCAGGGTGAAGCTGGTATCGGCATAGCACCGCAGGAAGGCGTCGCTCGCCGGCATGGCGAAGCGGGCCCGGCGGGCGGTCGGATCGAGACGGAGGAGATGATCGCGAAACTGCGCGATATCGTTATAGGTCAGCTTTCTGTAATAGCCGGCTGCCGGCTTCTCGGTTTGAGACGACATGCGATGCTCCTGATGAGGACAGCACCGCTCCTCGGGTCTCCCCAGACCTTGTGATTTTTATAGAGAGGGTTCGAGGCGAATTCGTGACCGCCGCGATCATGGCCGATCACGCTGGTCGGGCCATGATTTGGACCAATTGCCCGCCCATTGAAGGCGCGTCAACCATTTGGTCACCAAAACCGACAAGAATCGGGCGGGCCTGCGATAGTCGGTTGCGTCGAGGGATCGTCGCGCCGCGACAGGAGTTGTGATGTCCAGGCAGGGCGCGGATGCGCGACCCGCCTGTCGCATCGCGCAGCTGAGAACCGACCGTCCAAAGCATAGAACGAGCAAGGACAGACACATCATGACCCGTTCCTCCCGGTATGGCGCGCCTCTGATCGTTGCGCTCAGTCTGACCGTGGCACTCGCTGGCTGTCAGCGCCTGGGATACGGAAGCCGGAGCGCTCCGCTTCCGGCCACCCCGACCGCACCCGTCGCGAGCCAGTCCCTCGAGCCGCTGCAGCCGATGTCGCCGACGCTCGGCCCGGACGGCCAGCCGATTCAGGGCGCTCCGCTCGATGGAACGCAGACCAACGTCGCTGCAGTAGACCCGTCCGCCGGCACCGCCCCGAGCGGCCCGCCCGCCGGTGCGCGCGAGATCGGCCGCAGCGACATGCTCGGCGGCTGGTCCATTGCGTCGGGCGCCGACAACTGCAAGCTCTTCATGACGCTGACCACGTGGAGCGGCGGCTATCGCGCCAACTCCCGCGGCTGTGCCTCGCCGCAGATGCAGACCATCTCGGCCTGGGACCTGCAGGGCAAGCAGGTGCTGCTGAAGGATGCCAGCGGCGCGACCGTCGCCGAACTCTATGCGACCGGCGCCGAGAACTTCGCGGGCCGTACGACCGCCGGTGCGCCGATCCAGGTCTATCGGTAAGGGCCTGACACCTGCGGGCGCAGGCCGGCGAGCAGAAGGGGGGCGAGGCGATGTCGGTGTGGCCGATCCTGGAAGACAGTGAACTTTCTCCCCGCGCTGCCGCGGTGATCGCGGATATCCGCGCCACCCGGAACACGGACTTCATCAACAATTTCTGGCGTGTCCTGGCCAATGATCCGGCGCTGCTGGAGCGGACCTGGGCCAGCCTGAAGGACGTGATGGCGCCGGGCGCTCTCGATCCGCTCGTCAAGGAAATGCTCTACGTGGCGGTCTCGATCGCCAATGGCTGCGAATACTGCATCCGCTCGCATACGACCGCAGCCCGTGCCAAGGGCATAAGCGAGGCGCAACTCGGCGAACTGCTGGCGGTCGTCGGCATGGCCAGCGAGACCAACCGTCTGGCGACCGGCCTGCAGGTGCCGGTGGACGACGCCTTCCTCCCCAAAAAGTAGGCTTGCCTCGGCGAGCGGGATCCTCGGCGCTTGCTCTTGCCCGCATGCTCGGGCTATCCAGCGAGGCGGAGGCAACCTGCGGGCAACGGTTGCATTTTCCGGGACCCGGCCCCGGGAACCCGGTTCTTTCAAGGGCTTGATGATGGCTGCGACGCACCCGGCAGAACGGACGATCCCGATCGCGCATACGGTCACCGGGCGCTACGACGCGCTGGTCGAGGCCGGCGAAATCGAAAGGGATCCGGCCCAGACCGAGGTCGCGGCCCTGCTCGACCGTCTCAACACGGTTCTCGCCGAGACCGGCCCCGCCTCCAAGAAGAGCGCGCTTGGCTGGCTCTTCGGCAAGCGCGGCGCTGCCAGGGAACCGGTCAAGGGGCTTTACGTCTGGGGCAAGGTCGGCCGCGGCAAGACCATGCTGATGGACCTGTTCTTCGACATCGCGGTGATGAAGAAGAAGCGGCGGGTGCATTTCCACGAATTCATGGCCGATGTGCACGAGCGCGTGCATGCGGTGCGTGCCGCGATCCGCGACGGCAGCATCGCCGGAGACGATCCGATCCCGCCGGTTGCGGCGGACCTGGCCGCCGAAACCCGCCTTCTGTGCTTCGACGAGTTCGCCGTGACCGACATCGCCGATGCGATGATCCTCGGCCGGTTGTTCACGCGCCTGTTCGAGCTGGGCGTCGTCGTGGTGGCGACCTCGAACGTGGCGCCGGACGACCTGTATCGCGACGGGCTCAACCGCGGCCATTTCCTCGGTTTCGTCGACCTGCTCAAGACGCGGGTCGACGTGGTGTGCCTCGACGCGCGCACGGACTACCGTCTGGAAAAGCTCGCAGGCGCCCCTCTCTACCTGTCGCCGCTCGGGCCCGACGCGGACCGTGCGGTCGACGATCTCTGGCGCAAGCTCACCCACGGTCTGCCCGCGCATGAAGAGGTGCTGGAGATGAAGGGGCGCAAGATCCCGGTCTCGCGCACGGCCGCCGGCGTCGCCCGCTTCACGTTTGCGGAACTGTGCGAGAAGCCGCTGGGTGCGGCGGACTATCAGCGCCTGGCGCTCTCCTACCACACCTTCGTCGTGGAAGGCGTGCCGGTGATGGACCTGCCCCAGCGCAATGCGGCCAAGCGTTTCATCAATCTGGTGGATACGCTCTACAACAACCGCAACAAGCTGATCGTGTCCGCCGAGGCGGAGCCGGACGGCCTCTACATTGCCACGTCGGGGACGGAATCCTTCGAGTTCCAGCGCACGGTCTCGCGCCTTGTCGAGATGCGGTCGCAGGCCTGGCTGAGCGATCCGGCCTGAGGAAAACCGGAGCCGCATCCGGGCCCGCCCGCGCGCCTCTATTCCTTCGATTAGCTTGCACCCTCGCGCCAAAGGGTTTAGTGCCATGCGCGACCGTTGAGAACGGCCAATGCTCCATTTTACGTAAAGGGAAGCAACAGGATATGGCTCGGAACAAGATCGCTCTGATCGGCTCGGGACAGATTGGCGGCACGCTCGCCCACCTCGCCGGCCTGAAGGAACTCGGCGACATCGTCCTCTTCGACATCGCCGAAGGTACCCCCCAGGGCAAGGCGCTCGACCTTGCCGAATCCTCCCCGGTTGACGGCTTCGATGCCAAGCTCTCGGGCGCCAACTCCTACGAGGCGATCGCCGGTGCCGACGTGGTCATCGTCACCGCCGGCGTGCCGCGCAAGCCCGGCATGAGCCGCGACGACCTGCTCGAGATCAACCTGAAGGTGATGGAGCAGGTGGGCGCAGGCATCAAGGCGCATGCCCCGGACGCTTTCGTCATCTGCATCACCAACCCGCTCGACGCGATGGTCTGGGCCCTGCAGAAGTTCTCCGGTCTTCCGGCGAACAAGGTCGTCGGCATGGCCGGCGTGCTGGACTCCGCCCGCTTCCGCTACTTCCTTGCCGAGGAGTTCAACGTCTCCGTCGAGGACGTGACCGCCTTCGTGCTGGGCGGCCACGGCGACACGATGGTGCCGCTGACCCGCTACTCGACCGTCGCCGGTATCCCGCTTCCGGACCTCGTCAAGATGGGCTGGTGCACCGCCGAGCGTCTCGAGGAGATCGTCCAGCGCACCCGTGACGGCGGCGCAGAGATCGTTGGCCTGCTGAAGACCGGCTCGGCCTTCTACGCTCCGGCCTCCTCGGCCATTGCCATGGCCGAGAGCTACCTCAAGGACAAGAAGCGCGTGCTGCCCTGCGCCGCGCATCTGACCGGCCAGTACGGCCTCAACGACACTTATGTGGGCGTTCCGGTCGTGATCGGCGCCGACGGTGTCGAGCGTATCATCGAGATCTCTCTCGAGGGCGAGGAAAAGGCCAATTTCGACAAGTCCGTCGCGTCTGTCGACGGCCTGGTCGAGGCCTGCAAGAAGATCCAGCCGGCGCTTGCCTGAGGACAGTTTCACGGGAGGCCGCTGGCCTCCCGTCTCGCATTGGGCGAGCTCTGTCAAAACCATCCGGGGATAGACACATGAACATCCACGAATACCAGGCCAAAGAGGTTCTCAAGGCCTACGGCGCGCCGGTGGCCAATGGCGTGGCCATCTTCTCGGCCGACGAGGCCGAGGCCGCCGCCAAGCAGCTTCCCGGCCCGCTCTGGGTCGTGAAGTCCCAGATCCATGCCGGCGGTCGCGGCAAGGGCAAGTTCAAGGAACTCGGCCCCGACGCAAAGGGCGGCGTTCGTCTCGCCTTCTCGCTGGACGAGGTGAAGTCGCACGCGGCCGAAATGCTCGGCAACACGCTGGTGACCAAGCAGACCGGCGCGGCCGGCAAGGTCGTCAACCGCCTCTATATCGAGGACGGCGCCGATATCGAGCGTGAGCTCTATCTCTCCATCCTCGTCGACCGCACCGTCGGCCGTCCGGCCTTCGTCGTCTCGACCGAGGGCGGCATGGACATCGAGGCCGTCGCCGAGGAGACGCCGGAGAAGATCCACACCCTGCCGATCGATCCGGAGGCGGGCGTGACCGAGGCCGATGCGGCCAAGCTCTGCGATGCGCTGGAGCTGACCGGTGCGGCGCGCGAAGACGGCATGAAGCTGTTCCCGATCCTGCACAAGGCCTTCGTCGAGAAGGACATGAGCCTGCTCGAGGTCAACCCGCTGATCGTCATGAAGGACGGCCGCCTGCGCGTTCTCGACGCCAAGGTCTCCTTCGACGGCAACGCTCTCTTCCGCCACCCGGAGATCGTCGAACTGCGCGACATCACCGAGGAGGACGAGAAGGAAATCGAGGCCTCCAAGTACGACCTCGCCTATGTGGCCCTCGACGGCGACATCGGCTGCATGGTCAATGGCGCCGGCCTCGCCATGGCGACCATGGACATCATCAAGCTCTACGGCGCCGAGCCGGCGAACTTCCTCGATGTCGGCGGTGGCGCCTCTAAGGAGAAGGTCACGGCCGCGTTCAAGATCATCACCTCCGATCCGAACGTGAAGGGCATCCTGGTCAACATCTTCGGCGGCATCATGCGCTGCGACGTGATCGCGGAAGGCGTGATCGCGGCCGTGCAGGAAGTCGGCCTCCAGGTGCCGCTCGTCGTCCGCCTCGAGGGTACCAATGTCGAACTCGGCAAGAAGATCATCAATGAAAGCGGTCTCAACGTGATCGCCGCCGATGATCTCGACGACGCCGCGCAGAAGATCGTCAAGGCCGTGAAGGAGGCCGCGTGATGTCCATTCTCGTCAACAAAGACACCAAGGTCATCGTCCAGGGCCTGACCGGCAAGACCGGTACGTTCCACACGGAGCAGGCCCTGGCCTATTACGGCACCAAGATGGTCGCCGGCGTGCATCCCAAGAAGGGCGGCGAAAGCTGGACTTCGGGGGTTGATGCGGCCGCTTCGCTGCCGATCTTCGCCACCGTCGGCGAAGCCCGGGAGGCGACCGGCGCCGATGCGTCGGTGATCTACGTTCCGCCGGCAGGTGCGGGCGCCGCTATCATCGAGGCGATCGAGGCGGAAGTGCCGCTCATCGTCTGCATCACCGAAGGCATCCCGGTCGCCGACATGGTCAAGGTCAAGGCCCGGCTGGAGAAGTCCAAGTCGCGTCTGCTTGGCCCGAACTGCCCGGGCGTCCTGACGCCGGAAGAGTGCAAGATCGGCATCATGCCGGGCTCCATCTTCAAGAAGGGCTCGGTCGGCGTCGTCTCGCGCTCCGGCACGCTGACCTATGAGGCGGTGTTCCAGACCTCGAACGCGGGCCTCGGCCAGACCACGGCCGTCGGCATCGGCGGCGATCCGGTCAAGGGCACCGAGTTCATCGACATCCTGGAGATGTTCCTCGCCGACGACGCGACCAAGTCGATCATCATGATCGGCGAGATCGGCGGTTCGGCCGAGGAAGAGGCTGCCCAGTTCCTCAAGGACGAGGCCAAGAAGGGCCGCAGCAAGCCGATGGCCGGCTTCATCGCGGGCCGTACGGCGCCTCCGGGTCGCACCATGGGCCATGCCGGCGCCGTCATCTCCGGCGGCAAGGGCGGAGCCGAGGACAAGATCGCGGCGATGGAAGAGGCGGGCATCCGCGTTTCCCCGTCGCCGGCCAAGCTCGGTGAGACCCTTCTCGAGGTTCTCAAGGGCTGATTTTTCCGCGATTACCGGTTTATTTACCGAGTTCGCAGCCACATATGGGGCACGGGAGCTTCCCTCAAGGAAGTTTCCCGTGTACCGCTTTGAACAGGAGCGGCGCGGGACACGCATCGCGCTGCTTCATCCCACATCCGTTTACCGGGGCGCTGCGTGAAAGGGCTCCCCTCAAGAGGCGGGCGGGGGCAACCTCGCTATAGTGATGGCTCGGCAGGACGCGAACAATGCCTTCGCGATGACGTCGTTTCTCTACGGCGGCAACGCAGCGTATATCGAAGATCTCTACGCGCGATACAAGGAAGACCCCGGCTCTCTCGACGAGACCTGGCGCGACTTCTTCTCCAATCTGGCTGACGAAAAAGCCGATGTGCTGAAGGAGGCGCGCGGCGCCTCCTGGAAGCGTGCCGACTGGCCGCTTACGGCGAACGGCGATCTGGTCAATGCCTTCGACGGCAACTGGGCGCCGGTGGAGAAGGCAATCGGCGACAAGCTGAAGGCAAAGGCGGAGGCAAAGGGCGCGACCCTGACCGATGCCGACGTCCAGCAGCAGACGCGCGACTCGGTTCGCGCGCTGATGATGATCCGCGCCTATCGCATGCGCGGTCATCTGCATGCCGACCTCGATCCGCTGAACCTGAAGGAGCAGGTGGATCACGAGGAGCTGCATCCCTCCTCCTACGGGTTCACCGAGGCCGATTGGGATCGCAAGATCTTCATCGACTACATGCTGGGCCTCGAGTTCGCGACGCTTCGCGAAATGCTCGACATCCTCAAGCGCACCTACTGCTCGACGCTCGGCGTCGAGTTCATGCACATCTCCAATCCGGCGGAGAAGGCGTGGATCCAGGAGCGCATCGAGGGTCCGGACAAGGAGATCGAGTTCACCCCCCGGGGCAAGAAGGCGATCCTCAACAAGCTGATCGAGGCTGAGGGCTTCGAGAAGTTCCTCGACGTCAAGTACACGGGCACGAAGCGCTTCGGTCTCGACGGCGGCGAGGCGCTGCTGCCCGCACTCGAGCAGATCATCAAGCGCGGCGGTGCGCTCGGCGTGCAGGAGATCGTCTTCGGCATGGCCCATCGCGGCCGCCTCAACGTGCTGTCCCAGGTCATGGGCAAGCCGCTGCGCGCGATCTTCCACGAGTTCAAGGGCGGGTCGTTCACCCCCGACGACGTGGAAGGTTCGGGCGACGTCAAGTATCACCTCGGCGCCTCCTCCGACCGTGAGTTCGACGGCAACAAGGTCCACCTGTCGCTGACCGCCAACCCCTCGCACCTGGAGATCGTCGATCCGGTGGTGCTCGGCAAGGCGCGCGCCAAGCAGGACCAGCTGTCGGCCGTCAACGGCCGCTGGGTCGAGACGACCGAAGTCGACCGGTCCAAGGTCCTGCCGCTGCTGCTGCACGGCGATGCCGCCTTTGCCGGCCAGGGCGTGGTCGCCGAGTGCTTCGGCCTGTCCGCGCTGCGCGGTCACCGGACCGGCGGTTCGATCCACTTCATCATCAACAACCAGATCGGCTTCACGACGAACCCGCGCTTCTCGCGTTCCTCGCCGTACCCGTCCGATGTGGCGAAGATGATCGAGTCGCCGATCTTCCACGTGAACGGCGACGATCCGGAAGCGGTGGTCTATGCGGCCAAGGTGGCGACGGAGTTCCGTCAGCTCTTCGGCAAGCCGGTGGTGATCGACATGATCTGCTACCGCCGCTTCGGCCATAACGAGTCCGACGAGCCGGCGTTCACGCAGCCGATCATGTATCGCAAGATCCGCAGCCATCCGACGACGCTGCAGATCTATGCCGAGAAGCTGATCAAGGAAGGCGTCATCACCTCCGACGAGCTCGAGGGGATGCGTACCGAGATGCGTGCCCGTCTCGACCAGGAGTTCGACGCGGGGCAGGCCTACAAGCCGAACAAGGCCGACTGGCTCGACGGCAAGTGGTCGGGCCTGAAGCAGGCGCAGGATCTCGACGATCCCCGCCGGGGCCAGACGGCGATGCCGATGGAGGACCTGAAGCTTGTCGGCAAGGCCCTGACGGGCGTGCCGGACGGCTTCAACGTCCACCGCACGATCCGCCGCTTCCTCGACAACCGCGAGAAGATGTTCGAGACCGGCGAGGGGATCGACTGGGCAACGGCAGAGGCGCTTGCCTTCGGCACGCTGCTGCTGGAAGGCCATGCCGTCCGCCTGTCGGGCCAGGACTGCGAGCGCGGCACGTTCTCGCAGCGCCACTCGGTCCTCTACGACCAGGAAGACGAGCAGCGCTACATCCCGCTCAACAACCTGCGCAAGGATCAGGCCCGTTACGAGGTCATCAACTCGATGCTCTCGGAAGAGGCCGTGCTCGGCTTCGAATACGGCTACACGCTGACCGAGCCGAACGCCCTGACGCTCTGGGAAGCCCAGTTCGGCGACTTCGCCAACGGCGCGCAGGTGGTCTTCGACCAGTTCCTGTCGTCGGGCGAGCGCAAGTGGCTTCGCATGTCGGGCCTCGTCTGCCTGCTGCCGCACGGCTATGAGGGCCAGGGGCCGGAGCACTCCTCCGCCCGCCTGGAGCGCTTCCTGCAGATGTGCGCGGAAGACAACATGCAGGTCGCCAACTGCACGACGCCGGCGAACTACTTCCATATCCTGCGCCGGCAGCTGAAGCGCGACTTCCGCAAGCCGCTGATCCTGATGACGCCGAAGTCGTTGCTGCGCCACAAGCGCGTGGTCAGCCGCCTCGATGAGTTCTCGGACGGCTCGGCGTTCCACCGGCTTCTGTGGGACGACGCGCAGCTGGAAGGCTACAGCGACATCAAGCTGAAGCCGGACGACAAGATCCGCCGCGTGGTGCTGTGTTCGGGCAAGGTCTATTACGACCTGTTCGAGGAGCGCGAGAAGCGCGGGATCGACGACGTCTATCTCCTGCGCGTGGAGCAGCTCTATCCGTTCCCGACCAAGGCGCTCGTCTCCGAACTGGCGCGGTTCAAGGATGCGGATTTCGTCTGGTGCCAGGAAGAGCCGAAGAACATGGGCTCCTGGTTCTTCGTGCAATCCTACCTCGAGTGGGTGCTGAGCCAGATCGACGCCAAGCATCCGCGGCCGCGCTATGTCGGCCGTGCCGCATCCGCTGCAACGGCCACCGGCCTGATGTCGAAGCACATGGCGCAGCTGCAGGCGTTCCTCGACGAGGCCTTCGCCGACTAGCCTTTGCGGCTCCCGGACAAGGGTCCGGGAGCCGGCCTATTCCCGGCTCCTCGCGTGCCGGAAACGCAAGACTCCATCGCTAGCGCGGGGAACCGAAGGCGGTTCCGTGCAGCCACCGGATGAAAGAGATTTTGATCATGGCGACCGAAATTCGAGTGCCCACCCTCGGAGAATCCGTGACCGAGGCGACCATCGCCCAGTGGTTCAAGAAGCCCGGCGACAAGGTGAACGCGGACGAGCCCATCGTCGAGCTGGAGACGGACAAGGTGACCGTCGAGGTTCCGGCCCCGGCCTCCGGTACGCTGACCGACATCCTGGTCAAGGAAGGCGACACCGTCGAGGTCGGCGCCCTGCTGGGACAGATCTCCGAAGGCGCCGGCGCGGCTGCTGCCTCGCCCGCCAAGGCCTCCGCGCCGAAGGCGGAGAGCGCCAAGTCCGCTCCTGCCGCCGCCGCCTCCTCTTCGGCCGAGACCGTCGACGTGGTGGTGCCGTCGGCCGGCGAGAGCGTCACGGAAGCCGATGTCGGCGAGTGGTTCGTCAAGGTCGGCGACCAGGTCAAGGCCGACGACGTGCTCGTCGAGCTGGAGACCGACAAGGCCGCCCAGGAGATCCCGGCGCCGGTGTCCGGCACCGTGGTGGAGATTTCCGCCAAGACCGGCGACACGGTCACTCCCGGCCAGTTGCTGCTGAAGATCGCCGTTGGCGCGGGTGCTGCCGCCCCGGCCAAGGCGCCTGCTGCCGAGACGCCGGCCCCGGCCGCAGCGGCCGGCACCGACATGCCGCCGGCGCCCTCTGCTGCCAAGATGATGGCGGAGAAGGGCGTTGCCGCCGACCAGGTCGCCGGCTCCGGAAAGCGTGGCCAGGTGTTGAAGGGCGACGTTATCGCCGCCGTCGCCACCGGCATGACGCAGCAGTCTTCCGCCTCTGCAGCCCCGGTCGCCGCCCGTGCGCCGTCCGGTGCCGAGGATGCGTCTCGCGAGGAGCGGGTGCGCATGACCAAGCTGCGCCAGACCATCGCCCGCCGTCTGAAGGATGCGCAGAACACCGCCGCCATGCTGACCACCTACAACGAGGTGGACATGGGGCCGGTGATGGAGCTGCGCTCCAGCTACAAGGACCTGTTCGAGAAGAAGCACGGCGTGAAGCTGGGCTTCATGGGCTTCTTCACCAAGGCGGTCTGCCATGCGCTGAAGGAGATCCCGGCGGTCAATGCCGAGATCGACGGCACCGACATCATCTACAAGAACTACTGCCATGTCGGCGTCGCCGTCGGCACCGACAAGGGTCTGGTGGTTCCGGTCGTGCGCGATGCCGACCAGATGTCGATCGCCGAGATCGAGAAGAAGATCGCCGAACTCGGCCGCAAGGCGCGTGACGGCAAGCTCGGCATGGACGAGATGCAGGGCGGTACCTTCACCATCTCCAACGGCGGCGTCTACGGCTCGCTGATGTCCTCGCCGATCCTCAATGCACCGCAGTCGGGCATTCTCGGCATGCACAAGATCCAGGAGCGGCCGATGGTCGTGAACGGTCAGATCGTGGCGCGGCCGATGATGTATCTGGCCCTGTCCTACGATCACCGGATTGTCGACGGCAAGGAAGCGGTGACCTTCCTCGTCCGCGTCAAGGAGAGCCTCGAGGACATTCAGCGTCTCGTCCTCGACCTCTGACGTCAGGAATGCGGTGCCGGGCGGATGTCTGCCTGGCACCGGTTTCTCCGCCGTCGCGGCACCGGCCGCAGGCGGCGTTTCGGCGAGCCGGTCCTTTGCGTCCCGAGGCCGGGGCGGGGGCGCGGCGAGGTCCAGCGGAGGCGGAGGATGAGCGGCACGATCCGGCGGTTGCAGGAAAACTGGGTCTATGGCGGCGCGCTGTCGGGCGTGGTGCTGCTGGCCCTCGCTCCCTTGCTGACGGCCGGCTGGACATTGGGCGAGCGCCTCGTGTTTCTCGCACTTCCCGTCTACATGCTGCACCAGCTCGAAGAGCATGACGGCGACCGGTTTCGCGCCTTCGTCAACGAGGTGATCGGCAAGGGCCGCGAGGTGCTGAGCGTGCCGACCGTCTTCATCGTCAACGTCGCCGGTGTGTGGGGTGTGATGGTGCTGGCGATCTGGCTCATGCGGGGCATCGCCAGCGGCTGGGGGCTCATCGGCGTCTACCTGCTGCTCGTCAACGCCGTGCTGCATGTCGTCCAGGGGGTGGCCCTGCGCAGGAGCAACCCCGGCCTGTGGACTGCGGTCCTGCTGTTCCTGCCGCTCGGGATATGGGCTTTCGCGCAGATCGCTGCGACTGCGGGGGCTGTCCATCACGCCGTGTCCCTTGTTGTCGTTCTGGCGCTGCATGGCGCCATCGTCGCCACTGTCCGGCGCCGCCTCGCAGCCAGTTGAGGGAGATTTCCATGGGACTGGACTTCCTGCTCACCGCTCTCGTCGTCGTTCTCGTTCCCGGAACCGGCGTGGTCTACACGGTGGCGACCGGCCTGGCGCGCGGGCGGGTTCCCGGCATCGTCGCGGCCTTCGGCTGCACGCTCGGCATTTTGCCGGCGCTGATTGCGGCAACCTTCGGCCTTGCCGCGCTGCTGCATGCGAGCGCACTGGCCTTCCAGGTGCTGAAATATGCCGGCGCCGCCTATCTCTTCTATCTGGCCTGGCAGGCCTTCCGCGAGGCCGGACCGCTGGCCTTCGACCGGCAGTCGGCGCCCGCCGATCTCGTTGCGGTGGCCCGGACCGGGTTCCTGATCAACGTGCTGAACCCGAAGCTGTCGCTGTTCTTCCTTGCCTTCCTGCCGCAGTTCATCGTGCCGGGCGAGGGAGCCGTATCCCTGCAGATCCTGTCCATGGGCAGCGTGTTCATGGGCCTGACGCTGGTCGTGTTCATCGGCTACGGCGTCTTTGCCGCTGCGCTCGGCGCTCGCATCCTGCGCAGCCGGCAGGTCATGACCTGGATGAGCCGAACGGTCGCGCTCGCCTTCGCCGGCTTCGGCGCCAGGCTCGCCCTCGCCGATCGTTGATCCGTGCCGCAGTCGTCCTCAACGGAGAAACCATGACCGAACCCCGGACCGAAAACGTCGTGATCGTGACAGGCGGCAGCCGCGGCATCGGCGCGGCGGCGGCGCTGCGCCTCGCGCAGCCGGACACGACGGTCCTTGTGACCTATGTGTCGAGCCCGGAGCGTGCAGGGGAGGTCGTCTCGCAGATCGAGGCCGGGGGCGGCCGTGCGGTGGCGCTGCAGGCGGATGTCGCGAGCGAAGACGATTGCCTGCGGACCTTTGCCGAGGCCGACCGGATCGGCCGCCTGACCGGCCTTGTGAACAATGCCGGCGTGGTCGACGTTGCCGCACGGCTGACGGACATGTCCGTCGAGCGGCTGCGGCGGATCTTCGACATCAACGTTCTCGGCACGATCCTGTGCGCCCGCGAGGCCGTGCGCCGCATGTCGACGGCCCACGGCGGCCAGGGCGGGGCCATCGTCAACGTGTCGTCGGCCTCGGCCAAGATCGGCTCGCCGGCGCAGTACATCGACTATGCCGCGGCCAAGGGGGCGGTCGACACGTTCACCGTCGGTCTTGCCAAGGAAGTCGCGGCCGAGGGCGTGCGGGTCAATGCCATACGTCCCGGCATCATCGATACGGAAATTCACGCGTCGGGAGGCGATCCCGACCGGGCGCGGCGGGTGGCGGCCGAGCTGCCGATGCTGCGCGCCGGGCGGGCCGAGGAATGTGCCGAGGCGATTGCCTGGCTCTTGTCCGACGCCGCCAGCTACACGACCGGCGCAATTCTCGACGTGTCCGGCGGGCGCTCGATCCTGCCCTGACACTGGAACATGGCGGCACGTCCGCCCGAACGAATGAAACAAGAGGCGAATGCTATGTCACAGTTTGATCTCGTCGTCATCGGCACCGGCCCCGGCGGCTATGTCTGCGCCATCAAGGCGGCCCAGCTCGGCCTCAAGGTGGCCGTTGTCGAGAAGCGCGCCACCCATGGCGGCACCTGCCTGAACATCGGCTGCATCCCCTCCAAGGCGATGCTGCACACGTCCGAGCTGTTCGAGGAGGCGGCCGAGCATTTCGAGGACTTCGGCATCAAGGTCGGCAAGCCGAAGCTCGATCTCAAGGCGATGATGGGCCACAAGCAGAAGACCATCGACGGCAATGTCAGCGGCATCGAATTCCTGTTCAAGAAGAACAAGGTGACGCCGTTCCACGGCACGGGCCGCATCCTTGCGGCCGGCCGCGTCGAGGTGACCGCCGAGGACGGCTCGAAGCAGGAGATCGAGGCGAAGTCCATCGTCATCGCCACCGGCTCCGACGTGGCCCCGCTGCCCGGCGTCGAGATCGACGAGAAGCAGATCGTCTCCTCCACCGGCGCGCTGGAGCTCGACAAGGTCCCGGGCAAGCTGGTTGTCGTCGGTGCCGGCGTGATCGGCCTGGAGCTCGGCTCCGTCTGGCGCCGTCTCGGCGCCGAGGTCACGGTCGTCGAGTTCATGGACAAGATCCTCGGGCCGATGGATGCGGACATTTCCCGCAACTTCCAGCGCATCCTCAAGAAGCAGGGCGTCGAGTTCCACTTGTCCTCCAAGGTCACGGCCGTGGAGAAGACGGGCAAGCAGCTCGTCGTCACGGTCGAGCCGGCCGGCGGCGGCGAGGCGGCTGCCAAGACGCTCGAGGCCGATGTGGTGCTCGTGGCCATCGGCCGCCGACCCTACACCTCGGGCCTCGGCCTCGAAGAGGTCGGCGTTGCGCTCGACGAGCGCGGCCGGGTCAAGACCGACGGCCACTACCAGACCAACGTGCCGGGCATCTATGCCATCGGCGACGTGATCGCCGGCCCGATGCTGGCCCACAAGGCCGAGGACGAGGGCGTTGCCCTTGCCGAAATGCTCGCGGGCCAGGCCGGCCATGTGAACTACGGCGTCATTCCGGGCGTCGTCTATACCAGCCCCGAGGTCGCCGATGTCGGCAAGACCGAAGAGGCGCTGAAAGCCGAGGGCGTGTCCTACAAGGTCGGCAAGTTCGCCTTCATCGCCAATGGCCGCGCCAAGGCGACCAACCACACGGAAGGCTTCGTCAAGGTTCTCGCCGATGCGGAGACCGACAAGGTCCTCGGCGTTCACATCATCGGCCACGGCGCCGGCGAGATGATCCACGAGGCTGCCGTCCTGATGGAGTTCGGCGGCTCGGCCGAGGATCTGGCGCGCACCTGCCATGCTCACCCGACGATGAGCGAGGCCGTGAAGGAGGCTGCGATGGCCGCCTTCGCCAAGCCGATCCACGCCTGACGAGTACCTGGCCTGGCGCGCTCACGCCGGAGCGGAAGATGACAAAAGGCCCGCGCCGGTTGCCGGTGCGGGCCTTTTGCGTGATCGCGGGGGAGCGGCAAACCGTGCCGCTGACGCGCGGCTGGTTATTCCGCGGTCTGGGTTGCGGTCTGCGTGGTCGTGTTGCCGGCAACGACCAGAGTGCCGCTGGTCGCGGTGGAGCTCTGCGGAGCCTCGGCGGTCGTCGTCGTCGGCGTCGTCTGCGACATCTTGGACCAGTTGCACTCGGCCATGGCCGGCGTGGCGGAGAAGGCGATGAGGGCGGCAACCCCCGTCAGTCCTGCGAGAATGCGCATTCTACTCTCCCTTGCTGGCGGCATGTCGGGACGACACGCCTCGGTCCCCTCTGGCGGGCTTTGTAGGGCTGATGTCGACTGCCGCAAGGGAGACGCTACGGAAAGTCTAGTGCGAAACAGGCAACGCGACCAGTTCCGCCGCGTTGAAACTGATTGAGGTTAGTCGCGCTCGAGGATCGCTGCGTGGAAGCCGTCCTGCACGCCGGCCGTATGCGACTGGATTTTCACCAAGGCCTCGATGCGGTGGTTCATCGGGATGATCTCCACCTCACGGGCGCCGAAAAGGCCGGGAAATCGTGCGAGCAGCCGACCGTTGGTCAGGCGGATGGCGTCGGTCCAGCCCCACTTGCAGTCTCGCGGCGCACAGCGTGTGAAAACACGCATCCGGGAGACGATGCGTCCGCCGCTGCAATGGCTTTCGATCTCGATGATACGAACCTGCTGCGTTGCCGCGCGAGGATTGTACCAGCGCCCCGCCTCGGGAATGCGGCAGCGATTTTCGGCCGCGACGGCAATGGGAGCGGTGAGAATCACCGTCAGGGTGACGACGAAGGGAATCAGAAGGCTCCACATGCCGGATTCTTGTCCGCGGTGGGCGCTGCCGCAAGGAAATTCGATGCTGCAATGCGTCGCGGCAAACGGCGTGCGGCAAAGGGTTCACGCGGGCTTGCGGCTGCGCGGATGGGCGCGGTCGTAGGCGTCCAGCAGCCGCGCCGCATCGACTTCCGTGTAGATCTGCGTGGTCGACAGGCTGGCGTGGCCGAGCAGCTCCTGGATGGTTCTCAGGTCGCCGCCGCCGGCCAGCAGATGCGTTGCGAAGGAGTGGCGCAGCGCGTGGGGCGTCGCGCTTTCGGGCAGGCCGAGCGCGCGGCGCAGCTTCGCCATCGCCAGCTGGACGATTCGCGGTCCGAGCGGTCCGCCGCGCACGCCGAGAAACAGCGGGCCTTCCGGCTGCGGCACGTAGGGGCACAGGCGCAGGTAATCTTCCACGGCATCGCAGACGATCGGCAGAACAGGCACCACGCGCTCACGTCCGCCCTTGCCGACGACCCGCAGGCTCCTGGTGCCGCGGCGCGGTGCCGTTCGGCCGGTCAGCGACAGCGCCTCGGAAATGCGCAATCCGCAGCCATAGAGCAGGGTCAGCACGGCGGCATTGCGCGCCGCGACCCAGGGCTCCGCATCGTCGGCCGCATCCGCCCCGACCAGCGTCATCGCATCGCCGGCCGAAACGGGCTTGGGCAGCGAGCGCTTCTGCCGCGGCGGGCGGATCGCGGCGCTGGCGGCGGCATTCACCTCGCCGCGCGTTTCGAGATAGCGCAGGAAGGAGCGGATGCCGGCAAGGCCGCGCGCCAGCGTCCGGCTTTCCGCCCCCGTCTGCCGGCGCGAGGCGAGAAAGCCGCGAAAATCGGCCGGACGCAGCTCTTTCAGGGCGTCCAGCCCCGGCGGCTCGGCAAGGTGGTTTGTGAGGAAGCGCAGGAACTGGCGAACGTCGCGCTCGTAGGCGACCAGCGTCCGGTCGGCGAGCCGCCGCTCCGAACCGAGATGGTCGAGCCAGTCTCCGACGGCGGCATTCACGTCGGCTCGTGCCGACACCAGCAGGGAATCAGGGGCGCTCATGGGCCGCTATCTTATCATGCCTGCGGGCAGATCGAGCGGACCGGCCGGGGTGCCGGCCGGTCCTCAGACACAAAGATCAGGGCAGAATATCAGAGGATGCTCTGTCCGGTCTTGGCCCAGTCGGCCAGGAACTGCTCGAGGCCCTTGTCGGTCAGCGGGTGCTTGACCAGGCCCTTGAGCACGGACGGCGGAACGGTCGCGACATCCGCGCCGACCAGCGCGCATTCGCGCACATGATTGGCGGTGCGGATCGAGGCGGCCAGGATCTCGGTCTCGAAGCCGTAATTGTCGTAGATGATCCGCATCTCGCGGATCAGGTCCATGCCGTCGATGTTGATGTCGTCCAGCCGGCCGATGAACGGCGAGACGAAGGTCGCGCCGGCCTTGGCGGCGAGCAGCGCCTGGTTGGACGAAAAGCACAGGGTGACGTTCACCATGTGGCCGGCATCGGTCAGGGTGCGGCAGGCCTTCAGGCCGTCGAGCGTCAGCGGCAGCTTCACCGCGATGTTGTCGGCGATCTCGGCCAGCGCACGGCCCTCGGCGATCATCGCATCGGCCTCGGTCGCGGTGACCTCGGCGGAGACGGGGCCCTCGACGATGTCGCAAATCTCTGCAATGACGTCCTTCATCGGGCGTCCGGACTTGAGGATCAGCGACGGATTGGTGGTGACGCCATCGAGCAGGCCGGTCGCGGCGAGATCCCGGATCTCCCCGGTGTCTGCGGTGTCGACGAAGAACTTCATGGCGGCTCTGGCTCCTTATCGGAAACGGACTTTTGCGGAGTTTCGGGTCGGCGGGGCATCTGCCTCGCCCGGGCCTGACTGCATACCTTAGGATGGCGCGTGGCGACAGCCCCGATTCGCCCGCAGCCGGCCGGCATGCGGGCGCCGATCTTGGGCAACTGGCAGCAACCGAGCAGGAACGAGGACGCGGGTGAGCGATCTGTTTGGCAATACCGGCGAGGTGCGACCGGCGACGGTCGCCAGGGTTCTGCTGCCGGTCGCCATCGGCATGGCCTACAGCTACCGCGTGCCGGCAGGGATGAGCGTAGAGCCCGGATCCATCGTCCGCGTGCCGCTCGGCCCGCGCGAGGTGGTGGGCGCCGTGTGGTCGCTGGAATCGGAAGGCGGTTCCGCCGCCGGCAATGTGGCTCCGTCCCGCCTCAAGAACATCCTGCATGTCTACGAGGATGCCCCGCCGCTCGACGACGAGCTGCGCGCCCTGGTCGACTGGGTGGCGAACTGGACGCTCGCCGCACCCGGCATGGTGCTGCGCATGGTCCTGCGCTCGGAAGAGGCTCTGGAGGGCGAGCCGCCGCTCGCCGGTGTCCGCCTGTCGTCCTCCGGCACGCGGCCCGAGCGCATGACCCCGGCGCGCCAGCGGGTGCTGGAGGTCCTTCAGGACGGCACCGGCTTCACCCGCAGCGGTCTTGCCCATGCGGCCGGCGTCAGCTCCTCCGTGGTCGACGGGCTGCTCGCCCATGGTGCGCTGGAAAGCGTCGAGCTGCCGGCCGTTCCGCCGCTGCCGCGGCCCGATCCGGACTGGTCGCCGCCCCGGCTGACGCCCGCGCAGGCACGTGCCTCGAAAGAACTGGTCGCTGCCGTGGGGCAGGGGTTCCGCACCTTCCTCATCGACGGCGTGACCGGATCGGGCAAGACGGAAGTCTATTTCGAGGCGGTGGCCGAGGCGCTGCGGCAGGGGCGGCAGGCGCTGGTCCTGATCCCAGAAATCGCCCTCACCAGCGCCTTCCTGCAGCGGTTCGAGCGCCGGTTCGCGGTGCTTCCGGCCGAGTGGCACTCGGAGATCGCGACCCGCCAGCGTGCGCGGGTCTGGCGCGGGGTCGCCAGCGGCGATGTGCGTGTGGTGGTGGGCGCCCGTTCGGCGCTGTTCCTGCCGTTCCGCGAGCTCGGTCTTGTAGTGGTCGACGAGGAGCATGACGGGGCCTACAAGCAGGACGACCGGGTGCCCTACAACGCCCGCGACATGGCGGTCGTGCGCGGTCACATCTCGCGTTTTCCCGTGGTCCTCGCCTCCGCCACTCCGTCGGTGGAAAGCCGGGTCAATGCCGACCAGGGCCGCTATGTCCGGCTGGAACTGCCCGAGCGTGCCACCGGCGCACCGATGCCGGAAATCTCGATCATCGACATGCGCCAGGACGGTCCGGAGCGCGGGCAGTGGCTGGCGCCCACGCTTCGCCATGCGATCGGCGAGACACTCGCAGGCGGCGGACAGGCGCTGCTCTTCCTCAACCGGCGCGGCTATGCGCCGCTGACCCTGTGCCGCTCCTGCGGCCATCGCTTCCAGTGCCCCAACTGCTCCACGTGGCTGGTCGAGCACCGTTTCCGCGGCCGGCTGTCCTGCCACCATTGCGGCCACGAGGAGCCGAGCCCCGACCATTGCCCGGCCTGCGGCGACACTCAGTCGCTGGTCGCCTGCGGCCCCGGCGTCGAGCGGATCGCGGAAGAGGCGGCCGACCTGTTTCCTCAGTCGCGGGTGCTGGTCCTTTCGTCGGACCTGCAAGGTGGACCGGATCGCCTGCGCCGGGAAATGCGCATCATCGAGGAGGGCGGTGCCGATATCGTCGTCGGCACGCAGCTCGTCGCCAAGGGGCACAACTTTCCGCTGATGCGCCTCGTCGGGGTGGTCGATGCCGATCTCGGCCTTGCCAATGGCGACCCGCGGGCGGCGGAGCGGACCTTCCAGCTGCTGGCGCAGGTGACGGGCCGCGCCGGGCGCATCGGCGGCGGCGGGCGCGGCCTGCTGCAGACCTACGCGCCGGAACACCCGGTCATCCGGGCTCTGGCATCGGGAGACAGCACCGCCTTCTACGAGGCGGAAATCGCCGCGCGCAAGGCCGCCGGCCTGCCGCCGTTCGGCCGCCTCGCCGCGCTCATCGTCTCGGCGCCCGACAGGGCGAGGGCCCAAGACTACGCCCGGCAGGTGGCGCGGCTGTCGCCGGCGAGCCCCGGCCTCACGGTTCTCGGCCCGGCAGAGGCGGCGCTGGCGCTGGTGCGCGGCCGCTACCGGTTCCGCCTGCTGGCGATGGCGCCGCGCAGTGTCGACCTGCAGGCCCTCATGCGGTCGTGGATCGCCCGTCTGCCGAAGCCCTCGGGGGGCGTCCGCCTGCAGGTGGACATCGATCCCCAGAGCTTCTTCTGAGCAGGGTAAAGAGCCCGGCCGGGGGACGATTGCGGGCCGATCAGGCCCGCTTCGACCTTTTTCGGGCCGAATTGCGGCATTTGGACCCCGTGGCGATGTTGCCCCGCCTTGAAGCCTGTGCTAATCGAAGCGCGGCTTTCCGGGGCAGATGCGACCAAGCGCACTCCGGCGCCAAAGAAAGTTCAGATTTTCCAAAGCCTTGCGATCAGCCCAGCTGGGAGCATCGGCTCAAACCTGCCTAAGAGAGCACGGACCCTGTGACCGACAACGTATCTCTCATTTCAGGTGTGGCGCACCGTTACGCGACGGCACTGCTCGACTTGTCAGAGGAGCAGGGCTCCGTGGCGGACGTCGAGAAGGCGCTGGAAGCGTTCGACAAGCTGCTCCAGGACAGCGCAGACCTGCGCCGCCTCGTGGAAAGCCCGGTGTTTTCCGCCGATGAACAGCTCAAGGCCCTGACGGCGGTTCTGGACAAGGCCGGCGTTACGGGGCTGGCCGCCAACTTCCTGAAGCTCGCCGCAAAGAATCGGCGTCTCTTCGCCGTTCCGGGCATGATCGCCGCGTTCCGCGTGGGTCTTGCCCGTCGCCGCGGCGAAGTGCCGGCCGATGTCGTCTCCGCGGCGCCGCTGTCGGATGCGCAGCTCTCCGCCCTCGCCGACGCGCTCAATGCGACGACCGGCAAGAAGGTGGTGATTTCTTCGAAGGTCGATCCTTCTCTGATCGGTGGCCTGGTGGTCAAGGTCGGCAGCCGGATGATCGACACTTCGCTCAAGACAAAACTCAACTCCCTCAAGTTCGCGATGAAAGAGGTCGGCTGATGGATATTCGGGCAGCGGAAATCTCCGCCATCCTCAAGGACCAGATCAAGAATTTCGGCCAGGAAGCCGAAGTTACCGAAGTCGGTCAGGTTCTTTCGGTAGGTGACGGTATCGCGCGCGTCTATGGCCTCGACAAGGTCCAGGCGGGCGAGATGGTCGAGTTCCCCGGCGGTATCCGGGGCATGGCGCTGAACCTCGAGACCGACAATGTCGGCGTCGTGCTCTTCGGCTCCGACCGTGACATCAAGGAAGGCGACACGGTCAAGCGGACCGGCGCCATCGTCGAGATCCCGGTCGGCAAGGGCCTGCTCGGCCGCGTCGTCGACCCGCTCGGCAACCCGCTCGACGGCAAGGGCCCGATCGAGGGTTCCGAGATGCGCCGCGTCGACGTCAAGGCGCCGGGCATCCTGCCGCGCAAGGGCGTTCACGAGCCGATGTCGACGGGCCTCAAGGCCATCGACGCCCTGATCCCGGTCGGCCGCGGCCAGCGCGAGCTGGTCATCGGCGACCGTCAGACCGGCAAGACGGCGATCATTCTGGACACGTTCCTGAACCAGAAGCCGATGCATGCGACGGACAATGAGGGCGAGAAGCTCTATTGCATCTATGTCGCCGTCGGCCAGAAGCGTTCGACCGTTGCCCAGTTCGTCAAGCAGCTCGAGGAATCGGGCGCTCTCGAGTACTCGGTGATCGTCGCCGCGACGGCGTCCGACCCGGCGCCGCTGCAGTTCCTGGCGCCGTTCTCCGGCACCGCCATCGGCGAGTTCTTCCGCGATAACGGCATGCACGCCGTGATCGGCTACGACGATCTGACCAAGCAGGCCGTGGCCTATCGCCAGATGTCCCTGCTGCTCCGTCGTCCGCCGGGACGTGAAGCTTTCCCGGGCGATGTGTTCTATCTCCACTCTCGCCTGCTCGAGCGTTCGGCCAAGCTCAACGAGGCCAACGGCTCCGGTTCGCTGACCGCCCTTCCGGTCATCGAGACCCAGGGCAACGACGTGTCGGCCTTCATTCCGACCAACGTGATCTCGATCACCGACGGCCAGATCTTCCTCGAGACGGATCTGTTCTTCCAGGGCATCCGCCCGGCGGTGAACGTCGGTCTGTCGGTGTCGCGCGTGGGCTCCTCGGCCCAGATCAAGGCGATGAAGCAGGTTGCCGGCAAGATCAAGGGCGAGCTCGCCCAGTACCGCGAGATGGCTGCTTTCGCCCAGTTCGGTTCGGATCTCGACGCCACGACCCAGCGCCTGCTGAACCGTGGTGCGCGCCTGACCGAGCTTCTGAAGCAGGGCCAGTTCCAGCCGCTGAAGACCCAGGAGCAGGTCGCCGTCATCTATGCCGGCGTCAATGGCTACCTGGACAAGCTGCCGGTCAACAAGGTCCGGGACTTTGAAGAGGGCCTGCTTCTGAACCTGCGCGGCGAACATGCGGATCTCCTGGACGGCATCTGGGAGAAGAAGGCGCTCGACGCTGACCTTGAGGCTCGCCTCAAGGCGGCCATCGAGGCCTTCGCCAAGAACTTCGCCTGACGCGACTGACGGCATCCAGGACAAGGGGCGGCCATGCCGAGCCTGAAGGACTTACGAAACCGGATCGCCTCCGTTAAGGCGACGCAGAAGATCACCAAGGCCATGCAGATGGTGGCCGCGGCGAAGCTGCGCCGCGCCCAGGAGGCGGCCGAGGCCGCGCGGCCCTATGCGGAACGCATGGAGGCCGTCCTCGCCAACCTCGCCAGCGCCTTCGAGGGCCGGGACGATGCTCCGCGCCTCCTCGCCGGCACCGGCAAGGATGACGTGCATCTCCTGCTGGTCGCGACCGCGGAGCGCGGCCTGTGCGGCGGCTTCAACTCCTCGATCGCCAAGCTGGCGCGCGAGCGGGCGAAGTCGCTGATCGCGCAGGGCAAGACGGTGAAGATCGTCTGCGTCGGCAAGAAGGGCTTCGATGCCCTGAAGCGTGATCTCGGCTCGCATATCGTCAAGACGATCGAGCTGCGGCACGTCAAGCGCGTCGCGTTCGAGAATGCCGAGGAGATCGGCACTCTGATCCGCGGGATGTTCGACGCGGGCGAGTTCGACGTCTGCACCCTGTTCTATGCGCGGTTCCAGTCGGTGATCAGCCAGGTCCCGACCGCCCAGCAGCTCATTCCGGCGACCTTCGGCGAGGCGGCGAAGTCCGCCCAGACCGACGCGGTCTACGAATACGAGCCGGACGAGGGCGAGATCCTGGCGGATCTGCTGCCGCGCAACATTTCGGTGCAGATCTTCCGCGGGCTTCTGGAAAATGCGGCGTCCGAGCAGGGTGCGCGCATGTCCGCGATGGACAACGCCACGCGCAACGCCGGTGACATGATCAACAAGCTGACGCTCAACTACAACCGTCAGCGGCAGGCTCAGATCACCAAGGAGCTGATCGAAATCATTTCGGGCGCCGAGGCGCTCTGACCGGATCGAGACGAGGATAGCAAAATGGCTGACAAAGCAGTCGGGCGGATCACTCAGGTCATCGGCGCCGTCGTCGACGTTCAGTTCGACGATCACCTGCCGGCGATTCTGAACGCCCTTGAAACCGACAACAACGGCAACCGTCTGGTTCTCGAGGTTGCCCAGCACCTCGGCGAGAACACCGTTCGCACCATCGCCATGGATGCGACCGAGGGTCTCGTTCGCGGCCAGAAGGTCGTCGACATGGACGAGCCGATCTCGGTTCCCGTCGGTGCCGGCACGCTCGGCCGCATCATGAACGTCATCGGCGAGCCGGTCGACGAGGCTGGCCCGATCGTTCATGAGACGAAGCGCGGCATCCACCAGGAAGCCCCGAGCTTCACCGAGCAGTCCACCGAGGCCGAGATCCTCGTGACGGGCATCAAGGTCGTGGACCTGCTGGCTCCCTACGCGAAGGGCGGCAAGATCGGCCTGTTCGGCGGCGCCGGCGTCGGCAAGACCGTGCTGATCATGGAGCTGATCAACAACATCGCCAAGGCGCACGGCGGCTACTCCGTCTTCGCCGGCGTTGGTGAGCGTACCCGTGAGGGCAACGATCTCTACTGGGAGATGATCGAGTCCAACGTGAACCGCGATCCCAAGGAGCACGGCGGTTCGACCGAGGGTTCCAAGTGCGCGCTGGTCTACGGCCAGATGAACGAGCCCCCCGGAGCCCGTGCCCGCGTGGCGCTGACCGGCCTCACCGTCGCCGAGCATTTCCGTGACGAAGGCCAGGACGTGCTGTTCTTCGTCGACAATATCTTCCGCTTCACGCAGGCGGGTTCGGAAGTGTCGGCGCTGCTCGGCCGTATTCCTTCGGCCGTGGGCTACCAGCCGACGCTCGGCACCGACATGGGTGCGATGCAGGAACGCATCACCACCACGACCAAGGGGTCGATCACCTCGGTGCAGGCCGTGTACGTGCCGGCCGACGACCTTACCGATCCGGCGCCGGCCTCAACCTTCGCCCACCTCGACGCGACGACGGTGCTCAACCGCTCGATCGCCGAGAAGGGCATCTACCCGGCCGTGGATCCGCTCGACTCGACCTCGCGTATCCTTGATCCGCGCATCATCGGCGACGAGCATTACGAGACGGCTCGTGCCGTGCAGGCGACCCTGCAGCGCTACAAGGCGCTCCAGGACATCATCGCCATTCTCGGCATGGACGAGCTCTCGGAAGAGGACAAGCTCACCGTGGCGCGCGCCCGCAAGATCGAGCGCTTCCTGTCGCAGCCGTTCTTCGTCGCCGAGATCTTCACCGGCTCGCCGGGCAAGCTCGTCGCGCTCGAGGACACCATCAAGGGCTTCCAGGGCCTGGTGAACGGCGACTACGACCACCTGCCCGAGGCCGCGTTCTACATGGTCGGCTCGATCGACGAGGCGGTCGAGAAGGCGCAGCGCCTGGCCGCCGAAGCGGCCTAAGCACGGGAAGGATCGAGGAACGACATGGCGGGAGCATTCCAGTTCGAGCTCGTTTCCCCGGAGCGGCTTCTTCTCTCGGAAGAAGTCACGATGGTGGTGGTGCCGGGCTCCGAGGGCGAGTTCGGCGTCATGGCCGGACATGCCCCGATGATGTCGACCCTGCGTCCGGGCCTTCTGCGCGTGTCGCGTGAGGCCGGTGCGGATCAGGTCTACTTCGTCCGTGGCGGCTTTGCCGAGGCGGGGCCGAAGGGCCTGACGGTGCTGGCCGAGCACGCGACGTCGCTGAACGATCTCAAGGCGGAAGACATCGCCGGCCAGATCAAGGATGCGGAAGAAGACCTTTCGGACGCGTCCGACGACGAGGGGCGCGCACGGGCAGCGGCAACGCTGTCCCACCTGCGCGAGGTCCAGGCCGCCCTCAAGGCGGCGTGACGCCCGCGTCCGAGCCCGGCTCCGGCCGGCATCATCGCGAAGATTGAAAAAGGGCGCTTTCGGGCGCCCTTTTTGCGTTTGCGGTTCACATGACGGTCGAGGTCGTCGCTTCCGGGTGGACAGCACCGGCCGTCAGCGGCGAGACTTCGGGCATGCAGGACGATCAGTCACAGGACACCGAGAGCAGGCCGGCGGCGGCACCGGCGGGGTTCCGCCTGCTGCCGGGACGGCTCGGCCGCGAGGCGCAGCAGGCGCTGCTCGACGAGATTCGCGCCGTCGTGGCGGCCGCACCCCTCTTCACGCCGGTCATGCCGCGCACGGGCACGCCCTTCTCGGTGCGTATGACCAATTGCGGCCCCCTCGGCTGGGTCTCGGACAGGGCCGGCTATCGCTATCAGCCCCTGCATCCGGTGACGGGAGAGCCTTGGCCGGCGATGCCGCAGCAGCTTTTGGATCTCTGGCGCGAGCTCGCTCCGGATGCGCCGCCGCCGGAGGCATGTCTCGTCAACTTCTACGGACCGAAGGCGCGCATGGGCCTGCATCAGGACAAGGACGAGGCGACGTTCGAGGCGCCAGTGGTGTCCGTCTCGCTGGGGGCGACGGCGCTTTTCCGCCTCGGCGGCAGGAGCCGGAAGGAGCCGACCCGCTCCTTTCGCCTTGCCTCGGGCGATGTGCTGGTGCTGGGCGGCGAGGCGCGCCTTGCCCATCACGGGGTCGACCGGCTGCTGCCCGGCACGTCGACCCTCGTGCGCGACGACGGGCGCATCAACCTGACCCTGAGGCGGGTGACGCCAGGCTGAGCTTGCGCCCGGAGAGCCTGAGGTTCAGGTGAAGACGGCGATGGCGAGCAGCGCGGCGATGACCCACAGCGCGATACGGCCCGAGCGGGTGTGCCGGGCCTCCGCGCGGCCGATGGCCTCCGCGGTTTCCGCGTCGAATCGCAGGCCCTTTTCCGCCATCGTCTCCAGTTCGCCGGACAGCCGGCCGGCGCGTTCGGCGAGAATCGGCAGGTCGGCGGCAAGCTTGCCGAGGGCGGCAAGGCCGCCGGCGGCATCCTGCAGGCGCCCGGCGGGGCCGAGATTGCGCTCGATCCAGGTGCGCACCACCGGTTCGGCGGTCCGCCACATGTCGAGATGCGGATCCAGCGTCCGGGCGACACCCTCGACCACGACCATGGTCTTCTGCAGCATGATCAGCTGGGTCTGGGTGCGCATGTTGAACAGCTCGGTCACCTCCAGCAGCTGCGTCAGCAGCCGCGCCATGGAGATCTCCGAAGCATCATGCCCGTGGATCGGCTCGCCGATGGCGCGGATCGCCTGGGCGAAAACATCGACATCCTGGTCCGCAGGAACGTAGCCGGCCTCGAAATGCACCTCCGCCACCCGGCGATAGTCGCGGGTGATGAAGCCGAACAGGATTTCGGCGAGGAACCGCCGCTCTGCCTTGCCGAGCCGGCCGGTGATGCCGAAGTCGACGGCGACCAGGTTGCCGTCCTCGTCGAGGAACAGGTTGCCCTGGTGCATGTCGGCATGGAAGAAGCCGTCCCGCACCGCGTGGCGCAGGAACGACTGGATCACCAGCGCGCCGATGGCCGGCAGGTCGTGGCCGTCCGCCTCGATGCCGGCGACATCGGACAGCTTGCGCCCGGAGATCCACTCCATCGTCAGCACGGCCTTGGCCGTGCGCGTCCAGTTGACCTCCGGCACCCGGAAGCCCGGATCGTCGCGGGTGTTCTCCGCCATCTCGGAGAGGGCCGCCGCCTCCAGGCGGAAATCCATCTCCAGCTCGACCGAGCGGGCCAGCGTGTCGACCACCGCGACGGGGCGCAGCCGCCGCGAGGGCGGATGGAACCGCTCCATCAGCCGGGCCATCAGATAGTAGCTCTTGAGGTCGCGGCGGAACCGCTCGGCAACGCCGGGCCGCAGCACCTTCACCGCCATCTTGCGGCGCGTGCCGTCGGCCTCCTCGATCTCCGCGGGATGCACCTGCGCGATCGATGCGGCCGCCACCGGCTCGCCGAAACTTGCGAACAGCTGCTCGACCGGCCGGCCGAAATGGCTTTCGATCACCCGCTTGGCCTCCTCCATGCCGAAGGAGGGGATCTGGTCCTGCAGCGCGGTGAGGTCGGTGGCGATCTCGCGGCCGACGACATCGGGCCGGGTCGCCAGGAACTGGCCGAGTTTCACATAGGAGGGGCCGAGCCGGGTCAGCGCGTCGGACAGGCGTTTGTCGGCCGCCTTGCCGCGCACCGAGCGCCGCTCCAGCAGGCGGATCGCACGCAGGGCGAGCCGCTGGGCCGGCGGCAGGTCGGGCAGGTCGACGACGCCGAAGACGCCCTCGCGCGCCATGACGAAGCCGGCGCGCGCCAGCCGGAAGAGGGATGCTATCGGCATGGATGCCTCAGATCGCCCAGCCGGAATGCAGGCAGGCGATGCCGCCCGAATAGTTCCGATAGCTGACGCGGGAGAACCCGGCCTCGCGGATCATGTCGGCGAAGCGCTCCTGGTTCGGGAACTTGCGGATCGATTCCACCAGGTAGCGGTAAGGCTCGCCGTCGCCGGTCACCATCCGCCCCATGACCGGGATCGCATTGAAGGAGAAGAGATCGTAGACCTTGTCGAGGCCGGCGACATCCACCTGGCTGAATTCGAGGCACATGAAGCGCCCGCCGCGCTTGAGCACGCGCCGCGCCTCGCTCAAGGCCTTGTCGATGCGCGGCACGTTGCGGATGCCGAAAGCGATCGTATAGGCGTCGAACGAGCGATCGGGGAAGGGCAGGTCCTCCGCATTGCCTTCGACGAAGCTCAGCCGGTCGCCGAGCCCCGCCTTGGCGGCGCGCGCCTTGCCGACCTCCAGCATCGAGCCGTTGATATCGCAGACCACGGCACTGGTCGCCTTGCCGCCGCGCTCGACGATGCGCGTCGCGACGTCGCCCGTGCCGCCGGCCACGTCGAGCACGCGAAAGGCGCGCCGGTCGGCTCGAGGCGGCGCCAGCGACGACACCATCGCGTCCTTCCACAGCCGGTGCAGGCCGCCCGACATCAGGTCGTTCATGAGGTCGTAGCGATCCGCGACCTGATGGAACACCTCGTTGACGAGGGGCTGCTTCTCGCCGCTGGCGACCTTGCGAAAGCCGAAGCTCGTCGCCATTTCCGGGCCGCTCGTCCGTCCCCGGTCGCTGTCCATGCTGGCCGCCATGAGGCTCTCCATGCGCCTGTGTTTGTGCTGATCGAGGCTTGGCTTACAGCATTTTGGCCAAGAGGTCACGGCTGCTTGCTGCCGCCATCCGCCGCATGTGCAGGCCGCTTGCGTGTCCCAGAGGCCCGGTCACTGGAGCATTGACGGGGGCGCCGTCTTCTTTATGCAGGAAAGCGCGACCGTGTCCGTTGCGCACCCTGCCCCTTGCGGAGAGATCCATGCCGGAATTGCCCGAAGTCGAGACGGTCCGCCGCGGCCTTTCCCCTGTCTTCGACGGTGCGATGATCCGCAAGGTCACGCTCAACCGGGGCGACCTGCGCTTCCCCCTGCCGGCCGACTTTCGCGACCGGCTCGGCGGGCAGCGGATGATCGCGCTCGGCCGGCGGGCCAAGTATCTGCTGGGCGATCTGGAGGACGGCACCGTCCTCGTCATGCATCTGGGCATGTCCGGCTCCTTCCGCATCGAGGAGGTGGGGGAGGCGCGCCAGCAGCCCGTTGCGGCCGAGGCGTTCCATTATCCGCGCTCGGTCGACCGGGCGCATGATCATGTCATCTTCCATCTTGAGCATGAGGGCGCGGAGCGCCTGCGCATCGTCTACAACGATCCGCGGCGGTTCGGCTTCATGAGCCTCGTCGCCCGTGCCGAGATCGAGCACCATCCCTGGTTCGCGGCGCTCGGCCCCGAGCCGACCGGAAACGCGCTGGATGCCGACCATCTGGCAAGGGTTGCGGCAGGCCGGGCAACGCCGCTCAAGGCGCTGCTGCTCGACCAGCGCGCCATTGCCGGGCTCGGCAACATTTATGTCTGCGAGGCGCTGCACCGGGCAAAGCTCAGCCCGCTGCGCAGCGCCGGCACGCTCGCCACGGCGACCGGTGCGCCGACGGCCGGGGCAAAGCGCCTGGTCGCCGCCATTCGCGAGGTCATCGCCGAGGCCATCGTCGCCGGCGGCTCCACCTTGCGCGACCATCGCCAGGCCGACGGCGAGCTCGGTTATTTTCAGCATTCCTTCGCCGTTTACGGGCGGGAGGGCGAGCCGTGCCCGCGCGCCGGGTGCGGCGGCACGGTCGAGCGTATCGTGCAGTCGGGCCGTTCGACTTTCCATTGCCCCCGCTGTCAGCGGTAGAAAGGGGCGGCGGCCGGGCCTGGTCGGGGCTCGTCTCGCCAGAAACTGCAAGGTTGCGGCGGCGGGGGGCTTCGGATACCCCTTGAGCCGCGAAGGCGGCGCTGGCTGACGACGCGCCGTCCCATTCCGGGAGGTCCCATGGGATACGAGAATATTCGGGTCGAGAAGCGCGGGCGGGTCGCCCTCGTCACCTTGAACCGTCCGAAGGCGCTGAACGCCCTCAATTCCGAACTGATCGCCGAGCTCAACGCCGCGCTGGCGCTGTTCGAGAGCGACGACAAAATCGGCTGTGTCGTCCTCACCGGATCGGAAAAGGCCTTTGCGGCCGGCGCCGACATCAAGGAGATGTCTTCGCTCTCCTTCGTCGAGGCCTACAAGACCGACTTCATCACCTCCTGGGACCAGGTTTCGCGCTTCCGCAAGCCGATCCTTGCAGCGGTGGCCGGCTATGCGCTCGGCGGCGGCTGCGAGCTGGCGATGATGTGCGACTTCATCCTGGCGGCCGACAATGCCAAGTTCGGCCAGCCCGAGATCACGCTCGGCGTGATGCCCGGTGCCGGCGGCACCCAGCGCCTGACCCGGTTCGTCGGCAAGTCGAAGGCCATGGAAATGTGCCTGACCGGCCGGATGATGGACGCGGCCGAGGCAGAGCGTTCCGGCCTTGTCAGCCGGGTCGTGCCGCTCGATGAGCTGCTCGAGGAGGCGCTGCGCGTGGCCGAGAAGATCGCCGACTTCTCCCTGCCCATCGCCATGATGACCAAGGAAAGCGTCAACCGCGCCTACGAGACGACCCTTGCCGAGGGCGTGCGGTTCGAACGCCGGGTGTTCCACTCGATGTTCGCCACCGACGACCAGACGGAAGGCATGAATGCCTTCGTCGAAAAGCGCGCGCCGCAGTTCAAGAACACGTAAAGAGCCCCCTGCCGGTCGCCAGCGCGGGAGTTTTGCGAGTTTTCGCGACTTTCGCGTTGACGACGGGCAGGTGGCCGCCTATAACGCGGTCGACCGGTGGCGGCCCGTTCCGCCGCCGCTTTCGTTTGACACAGGTGGCTTTGACGCCTTGGTCTGAACGAGTCGGATTGTTCACGTAACGCATCAGGACAGAACATGGCCAACACCCCTTCGGCCAAGAAGGCGGCGCGCAAGATCGAGCGTCGCACGGCCATCAACAAGGCCCGCCGCAGCCGGGTGCGCACTCAGCTGCGCAAGGTTGAGGAGGCGATCGCCTCCGGCGACAAGGCGGCAGCGACGGACGCCCTCAAGGTAGCCCAGCCCGAACTCATGCGGGCGGTCACCAAGGGTGTCTACCACCGCAACACGGCGTCGCGGAAGATCTCCCGCCTGAGCTCCCGCATCAAGGTGCTGGGCGCCTGAGCGTTGCGATCATCGCTAAAGACTTCGAACCCGGCCTTTTGGTCGGGTTTTTCTTTTGCCGGCATCGCGGTGCGGAGCCGCTAACCGCCTAATCATGATAGCCGATTCGGACGCTCCCGAAGGCTTCCGGCGTGGCATGAAAACCATTTGTTAATCAACATGTTAAGATCATGTTGAGGAATGTCCCGGTCGGCTCCCGCCGTTTCCGGCCTGTCAAGATTGGGGTTGAGAATTTTTTTTTAGTGCACAGCAAAATGGGTTCCGGCGGGGCTTTTGCGTCGAAAACGCATTGAGTCAAAACGCATTCCAAATGACATCTGCCGCCTCTCCCTTCGGGCATCGCTGACCCCCTGCGCACTGCGCTATCGAAATGGCTGGCGAGTCTGTTGCGGCCCCTGTGGGGGCTGTGTATGGTCTTGGTTATCGGGCGCTCGCCCGGGCAAAATCGCAAAACTAAGAAGACAGAGGCCTCCAGGAGAGCAATGTTATATTTGTGTGAAAAATATACATTGAACGGTAGTCGCGCGTTCTCCTGGCGGCATTCCAGTAGTGTACCGGACCTGCGGCTGGCGTATCTGAAGTCGTAGGTCGGAAGGACTATCTCCCCCTGCAAGAGCTGGATGTTTTTGACTTGCCGTGTCCTTCGGCAGGCCGGGATTTCTGTGTCTTGCGCGGTGCCGTTTGCGGAAACGGCAAGAGGGCGGCGCCTGCCGTGAGCGACCAGTGTGGTCTGCCTGCGACGGTTGCGCCCAGGGAAGTCGAAGACTGGAAAGAGGGGCTTGACGATGACTGCACAATCTACTTTCTGTGCCGCTCCGGCGTGGCTGCCATCGAACGGCGTCACGCCCTGATCCATCCCTGCGAGCCGTCGAGCGCGCAAGCGCCGCACGGCCACATCGCATCTAGCGACCCGCCCGCAACCGGGGCCGATCCATCGCCCACGCGACCTGCAGGAGGTTGAGGCAACGGGAAGCCCCAAGGGGCAGAAGAGATTTCAAGCCGGGCGGGCAGCGCTCATCCGGTGAGGATACCTGTCGCTCTTGCGACACCTGGCGGGCCGATGACGGCCCACGACAAGACCGCGCCGAAACGGCGAAAAACACAACAAGTGCAACGGGTTCTGCGGCGGCGGAGCATCTCGTTGACCATTTGGAGGCGATCACGATGAACTTGCAGGAACTGCCGGCATCCGAGACCGCAGGAATTGACCATTGGACGCGCGTCAAGAAGCGCCTGCGGGCCGAGCTTGGCGAGGACGTCTTCACCAGCTGGTTTGCGCGTGTCGATCTGGAGGATCACTCCGACGGCACCGTGCGGCTCTCCGTGCCCACCCGGTTCCTCAAGCAGTGGATCCAGTCCCACTACCGAGAGCGCCTGATGGGCCTTTGGAAGCACGAGTGCGACGACGTCCATCGCATCGAGCTGACCGTGCGCGGCGCGGTGCGTGCCCGCCCCGTCGTCGGCGGCGTCGCGCGTCCCGTACCGGCGGCCCCGCGGACTGCCCAGCAGATCAAGCTCGTCGAAAACTCCGCTTCAGCCAGGGCCGAGACCGTCTCGTCCGGCGTGGCGCGGCCTGCGGCTGCGACCCCGCGCGAGGGCTCCGATGGCCTGGAAGGGGCTTCGCTCGATCCGAAATACACGTTCGAGTCCTTCGTTGAGGGCGAGTCCAACGCGCTGGCGCTGGCCGCCGCGCGTCAGGTCGCGACCGCTGCGGCGGTGACCTTCAACCCGCTCTACATCCATGCCTCGGTCGGCCTCGGCAAGACCCACCTGATGCAGGCTGTCGCCTCGGCGGCGCAGGCCTCTGGCCGCCGCGTGCTCTATCTCACGGCCGAGCATTTCATGTACCGCTTCGTCGCGGCGCTGAAGGCCCAGTCCGCCCTTGCCTTCAAGGACACGCTGCGCGCCATCGACCTGCTGCTGATCGACGACATGCAGTTCCTGCACGGCAAGCAGGTTCAGCAGGAGTTCTGCCACACGCTCAACGCCCTGATCGACGGTGCCCGCCAGGTGGTGGTCGCTGCCGACCGTCCGCCCGCGGACCTTGAGACGCTCGACGACCGCATGCGCTCGCGTCTGGCCGGCGGCCTCGTCGTCTCGATCTCCGAGCCCGATTTCGGCCTGCGCCGCGCCATTTTGACCAACCGCATCGATTGCGTGCGCCGTTCGCATGCCACCTTCGCCGTGCCGGAGGCCGTGCTCGACTACGTCGCCCGCCATGTCGGCAATTCGGGCCGCGACCTCGAGGGCGCGCTGAACCGCCTGATCGCCCACAACCAGCTCACCAACCAGCCGGTGACGCAGGAAATGGCCGAGGCGACCTTGCGCGACCTGGTGCGCAATACAGAGCCGCGCCGGGTCAAGATCGAGGACATCCAGCGCATCGTCTCCAAGCACTACAACGTGTCCAAGGCCGACCTCCTGTCGGCCCGCCGCACCCGCACCATCGTGCGTCCGCGGCAGATCGCCATGTATCTTGCCAAGGCCCTGACCCCGCGCTCGCTGCCCGAGATCGGCCGCCGCTTCGGCAACCGCGACCACACAACCGTGCTCCACGCAGTTCGCAAGATCGAGGACCTCGCGCGATCCGACACCGCGCTCGCGCAGGAGCTCGACCTCCTGAAGCGGATGCTGGACGCCTGATCCTTCATCCGGCAGGCATCGCGGGTGGCATCCCCTTGTCGGGGAGGGCCGCCCGCTTGCGGTTTTCGCAAGGCATTTGCCAAGGATCGCCGGCACTTGCTTTTCGCAGCGCAAAAGGGCAGTGTCTTCGCCCATTTGACCGTCGCGGTTCCCACGATTTTCGACAATGGACGATACAATGAAAGTGACCCTCGAGCGGACCGATCTTCTGAAGTCCCTGACCCATGTTCATCGTGTCGTCGAGCGCCGAAACACCATCCCGATCCTGTCGAACGTGTTGCTGCGCGCCGACGGCGGCCAACTGCTGCTGAAGGCGACCGACCTCGATCTGGAAATCTCGGAGAAGGTCGCGGCGCTGGTCGAACAGCCCGGCGCGACCACCGTTCCGGCGCACATGATCTACGACATCGTCCGCAAGCTGCCCGAGGGCGCGCAGGTGGCGCTGGAGACCTCGTCGGACAATGCGACGCTGGAGATCCGGGCCGGCCGCTCGCGCTTTGCGCTGCAGATGCTGCCCGAGACCGACTTCCCGGACATCACGGCCGGTGAGTTCACACACCGCTTCACGCTACCCTCACGCGATCTGCGCTCGCTGATCGATGCCACCCAGTTCGCAATCTCCACCGAGGAGACCCGCTACTACCTGAACGGCATCTACATGCATTCGGTGGCGACCGACGGCGGCGACCGGCTGCGCGCGGTGGCGACCGACGGTCACCGGCTGGCGCGCGCCGAAATCCCGGCGCCGAACGGCTCCGTCGGGATGCCGGGCATCATCGTGCCGCGCAAGACGGTCGGCGAGATCCAGAAGCTGCTGGAAGCGCCGGACGCGGAGGCGGCCATCGAGATCTCCGAGACGAAGATCCGCATCACCACCGGCGATGTGATCCTGACCTCGAAGCTGATCGACGGCACCTTCCCGGACTACGGCCGGGTGATCCCGCAGAACAACGACAAGGAAATGCTGGTCGAGCGCGACGAGTTCAAGGCCGCCGTCGACCGCGTGTCCACCATCTCCTCCGAGCGCGGTCGCGCCGTGAAGCTGGCGATCTCCGAAGGCCGTATGATCCTGACGGTGGTCAATCCGGACAGCGGTTCGGCGACCGAGGAACTGGCCATCGACTACGACAGCGATCCGCTGGAGATCGGCTTCAACTCCCGCTATCTGCTGGAGATCACCAGCCAGCTGCGTGGCGATACCGCCTGCTTCCGCCTGGCCGATGCCGGCGCGCCGACGCTGATCCAGGACAAGGGCGTGGAAGACGCGCTCTATGTCCTGATGCCGATGCGCGTCTAGCAGCCAGGCTTTGCCCGCGATCGGCAGCCGCGCTGCGGGCGCGGTGCGCCTTGACGGGGCCGGCAGGCGAAGCGCAGGCAAGCGACCCGTAATGGAGGCCGGATGGGCGAGCCGGTCCAGGTTGCCATCGGCAGTCTGACACTCACCGATTTCAGGAACTACGAGCAGGCGAGCGTCGCATTCGGCGCCCGCCTTGTGGCGTTGGTCGGCGACAACGGCTCCGGCAAGACCAACCTGCTGGAGGCGGTCTCGCTGCTGACCGCCGGGCGCGGTCTGCGCCGGGCCCAACTCGACGACATCCGCCGGCAGGGGGCGCCCGCCGGCTGGAGCGTTGCCGCCCGTGTCGAGGGCGTGGCCGGGGAGACCCGCATCGGCGTCGGCCATGCGCCCGGCGAGACCGGCCGGCGTGTGCGCATCGACGGCGCGGATGCCCGCTCTTCCGAACAGTTGCTCGACTATCTGCGCGTGCTCTGGCTGCTGCCGGCGATGGACGGGCTGTTCACCGGCGCGGCCGGCGACCGCCGCCGCTTCCTCGACCGCCTGGTGCTGGCGATCGACCCAGGCCATGGCCGCCGCGTCGCCGATCTGGAAAAGACCCTGCGCGCCCGCAATCGCCTGCTGGAGGAGGGCGGCTCTGCCGCCTTTCTCGATGCGGTGGAGGCGCAGCTCGCCCCGCTTGCGGTTGCCGTCGGCTTTGCCCGGCGCGAGACCGTCGCCCTGTTGCAGGCCCGCATCCGCCAGCAGGGCGACCTCGGTCTGCCCTTCCCGCTGGCCGGGGTGGAGCTTGCCGGCGAGTTCGAGCGCGACTGCGAAGGCATTGCGGCCTACGACATCGAGGACCGCTACCGCGATCAGCTCGCCGCGACCCGCATGCGCGACCGCGCCGCCGGGCGGACCCTTTACGGGCCGCATCGCAGCGATCTGGCGGTGCGCCATCTGGCCAAGGACATGCCGGCGGCCCTTGCCTCCACCGGCGAGCAGAAGGCGCTGCTGATCGGTCTTGTGCTGGCCCATGCGGAAGTGACCTCGCAGACCGCCGGCATGACCCCGGTGCTGCTGCTGGACGAGGTCGCCGCCCATCTCGACCCGGGCCGGCGCAGGGCGTTGTTCTCGCGCCTGGCGGAACTGGGGCTGCAGGTGCTGATGACCGGCACCGACAGCCAGCTTTTCGTCGATCTTCCCGAAGGCAGCCAGATACTGAAGGTCGCACAATCGACCATTTCGCCTTATATGAAGGACTGACCGGCCGCGTGCGGGCGCCCTTGGCCGGCGCCCCTTCGGCCCCTTGCAGGATCACGCTTTCCATGGATGTTTCCGCGCTGCTCGTCTTCGCTGCGGCCCTGTTCGTCGCGGCCGTCATTCCCGGACCCGGCATCGCCGCCATCGTCGCGCGCGTGCTGGCGCGCGGGCGCGAGGGGGCCTTCGCCTTCTGCTTCGGCATCGCGCTCGGCGACGTGATCTGGCTGGGCTTTGCGGTCGCCGGCCTTGCCGTGCTGGCCAAGACCTTCGGCACGGTGTTCCTGGTGCTGAAATATGCCGGCGCGCTCTATCTCGCCTATCTGGCCTACAAGATGTGGACCGCACCGGCCGATGGCGGCCTGGCAGCGCTCGGCCCCGTGCGCAAGGAGAGCCCTTTCGCCCTGGCCTTGGGCGGGCTGGCCGTCACCATGGGCAACCCCAAGGTGATGGTCTTCTATCTGGCGCTCCTGCCCAACATCATCGCGCTGGAGACGGTGACCGTGCTCGGATATGCCGAGCTGTCGCTGATCACCTTCGCGGTGCTGGCCGTGGTGCTGGGCGGCTATTGCCTGCTTGCCGAGCGGGCACGGAAGATGCTGGCCAGCCCCAGGGCGGTGCGACTTCTCAACAGGGTCGCTGGCTCCGTCATGGCGGGGGCTGCGGTCGCCGTTGCCACGCGGTGACGGGAAGGTCTCGAAGTATGCGGGTAACGCATTGACTTGAAACGGGAAAACAGGCGCGCATCCGGTTCCTTGGGATCAAGGGCCGCACGTCCCGTGTCGGGATGGCGCGCAAGGGGCCGAAACCGGCCGGAAAGCTTGGCGACAGCCGGTTGAACCCCTGTTGCAAGCCCGTATAACTGAACGACACACAAGATCCAGCGAGCGTTTGATTCGAATGAGCGACACTCCGACGGGCAGCGAAAGCGAACCGCAAGCCACCAACGGCGCAGACGACTACGGCGCCGACTCGATCAAGGTCCTCAAGGGCCTCGATGCGGTGCGCAAGCGCCCGGGCATGTATATCGGCGACACCGACGACGGTTCCGGCCTCCACCACATGGTGTACGAGGTGGTCGACAACGCCATCGACGAGGCCCTGGCCGGCCACGCGGACCGCGTCACCGTGACGCTGAACGCCGAAGGCTCGGTCACCGTGACCGACAACGGCCGCGGCATTCCCACCGACGTGCACTCCGAGGAAGGCGTGTCCGCCGCCGAGGTCATCATGACCCAGCTGCATGCCGGCGGTAAGTTCGACCAGAACTCCTACAAGGTGTCGGGCGGCCTGCACGGCGTCGGCGTCTCGGTGGTGAACGCCCTGTCGACCTGGCTCGACCTGCGCATCTGGCGCAGCGGCAAAGAGCACCGCATGCGCTTCCGCAACGGCGAGGCCGAGGCCCCGTTGGCCGTCGTCGGCCCGGCGGAAGGGCGCAAGGGCACCGAGGTGACCTTCATGCCCTCGCCCGAGACCTTCACCCGCATCGAATTCGACTTCGGCACGCTGGAGCACCGGCTGCGCGAGCTGGCCTTCCTGAACTCCGGCGTGCGCATTCTCCTGACCGACCGCCGCGGCGTCGAGGAGAAGGCGGTCGAGCTGTTCTACGAAGGCGGCCTGGAGGCCTTCGTGCGCTATCTCGACCGGGCCAAGCACCCGCTCATCGAGGCGCCGATCGTCATGCGGACCGAGAAGGACGGCATCACGGTCGAGGCGGCCATGTGGTGGAACGACAGCTACCACGAGCAGGTTCTGTGCTTCACCAACAACATCCCGCAGCGCGACGGCGGCACGCATCTGGCCGGCTTCCGCGGCGCGCTGACCCGGCAGATGACCGGCTATGCGGAGCAGTCGGGCATCCTCAAGAAGGAGAAGGTCTCGCTCACCGGCGACGACTGCCGCGAGGGACTGACCTGCGTGCTCTCGGTCAAGGTGCCGGACCCGAAATTCTCGTCCCAGACCAAGGACAAGCTGGTTTCGTCCGAGGTTCGCCCGGTGGTCGAGAACGCCATCAGCGCCGCGCTCGCCGAGTGGCTGGAAGAAAACCCGGCCCCCGCGCGCGTGCTCGTCTCCAAGATCGTCGAGGCGGCCTCGGCGCGCGAGGCGGCGCGCAAGGCGCGCGAGCTGACCCGGCGCAAGGGCGCGCTGGACGTCGCCTCGCTGCCCGGCAAGCTGGCCGACTGCCAGGAACGCGACCCGGCCAAGTCCGAGCTCTTCCTGGTGGAGGGCGATTCGGCCGGCGGCTCCGCGAAGCAGGGCCGCAGCCGCGAGAATCAGGCGATCCTGCCGCTGCGCGGCAAGATCCTCAATGTCGAGCGGGCGCGCTTCGACAAGATGCTGTCGTCGAACGAGATCGGCACGCTGATCACAGCGCTCGGCACCGGCATCGGCAAGGAAGAGTTCAACCTCGCCAAGCTGCGCTACCACAAGATCATCATCATGACGGACGCCGACGTCGACGGCGCCCACATCCGCACGCTGCTGCTGACTTTCTTCTTCCGGCAGATGCCGGACCTGATCGAGCAGGGCCACATCTATATCGCCCAGCCGCCGCTCTACAAGGTCAAGCGCGGCAACTCCGAGCAGTACCTTAAGGACCAGGAAGCGCTGGAGAACTACCTGATCGATACGGGCCTGGAAGACTGCACGCTGACCCTGGCCGGCGGCGAGGTGCGCAGCGGACACGACCTGCGCGACGTGGTCGAGAAGGCGCGGGCGGTTGCCGGCATTCTCGACGGCCTGCATTCGCGCTACGACCGCGACGTGGTCGAGCAGGCGGCGATTGCCGGCGCGCTGAACCCCGACGTGCATGACGATCCCGTGCGTGCGGCGGAGGCGGCAGCCTATATCGCCCGCCGGCTGGACATTCTGGCCGACGAGTTCGAGCGCGGCTGGGAAGGCAAGGTGCTCGACAATGGCGACCTCGTCTTCGAGCGGACCGTGCGCGGCGTGAAGGAGGTGGCGACCATCGATGCGGCGCTGCTCGGCTCGGCCGATGCCCGCAAGCTGGACGCCCGCACCCAGAACCTGCAGGAGGTCTACGTCAAGGCCGCGACGCTGGCCCGCAAGGGCAGCGACACGGCCATTCGCGGGCCGCGGGCGCTGCTCGACGCGGTGTTCGTGCAAGGGCGCAAGGGCATCGCGATGCAGCGCTACAAGGGTCTCGGCGAGATGAACGCCGAGCAGCTCTGGGAAACCACGCTCGATCCGAACGTGCGCTCCCTGCTGCAGGTGAAGGTGCGCGAGGCGGATGCCGCCGACGACATCTTCACCAAGCTGATGGGCGACGACGTCGACCCGCGGCGCGCCTTCATCCAGGAGAACGCCCTCGCGGTCGCCAATCTGGACGTCTGACGCTCTCCGGCCCGCCGGCCGGATTGCCGGATGCGCGAAAGCCGGATGCCGGAATCGCGCAGCAGGCAATCCGACGCGGCGGAAAACGCCGGGAAGCGGGATTCTTCCTTTGACAAAGCGGGCCGCCCCCCCTATACGAGGCGGCCAAGACATTCCTCAAAAACAAGCTGCAAACAACCTATGCCGACAATCAACCAGTTGGTTCGCCTGAACCGTAAGCCGACCGTCAAGAAGTCCAAGACCCCCGCGCTGGGCGGTAACCCGCAGAAGCGCGCGGTTTGCACCCGCGTCTACACCACGACGCCGCGCAAGCCGAACTCGGCTCTTCGTAAGGTCGCGCGTGTTCGCATGACCAATGGCAATGAAGTCACCGCCTACATTCCGGGCGAGGGCCACAACCTGCAGGAGCACTCCGTGGTGCTCGTGCGTGGCGGCGGCCCGAACGATCTTCCGGGCGTGCGCTACCGCGTGATCCGCGGCGTGCTCGACACCCAGGGCGTCAAGGACCGTAAGAAGCGCCGTTCGCTCTACGGCTCCAAGCGTCCGAAGTAAGCTTCCAGCCGGGTCCCGCCCGGCAGGGAATTGTCTTGTCGAGGCCTTCCGGACACCCGTCCGGGAGGCCTTGATGTTTTTGGGCGAGGCTCTTGCGACGCAGGGCGCCTAGAGCGTGCCGGCTTCGAGCCGTTTCAGGCTGCGCGCGGCGGCTTTGAGGTAGTCCTTGCGGGTCTCCGCCGACATGCGGTCCCAGGTCCGGTAGGGCTGGGCAAGACGCGGATTGGCGCCGAGCCTTTCCCGGTTGCGGATCAGGAAGTCCCAGTACAACGCATTGAACGGGCAGGCGTTTTCGCCGGTGCGGTCCTTCACGTCGTAGCCGCAGTTGCGGCAGTGGTCCGACATCTTGTTGATGTAGTTGCCGCTCGCCGCATAGGGTTTGGAGGCGAGCAGCCCGCCATCGGCGAACTGGCTCATGCCGACCGTGTTCGGCAACTCCACCCATTCGAAGGCGTCCGCATAGACCGCGAGATACCACTCGTGCACCTGGTGCGGGTCGATGCCGGCGATCAGCGCGAAATTGCCGGTCACTATCAGCCGCTGGATGTGATGCGCGTAGGCCTCGTCGCGGGTCTGGCCGACGACCTCGCACAGGCAGGCCATTTTCGTCTCCGCGCTCCAGTAGAATTCCGGCAGCGGCCGGTTCGCGCCGAAATGATTGGCGCCGGCATAGCCCGGCATCTTCAGCCAGTAGATGCCGCGCACATATTCCCGCCAGCCGATGATCTGGCGGATGAACCCCTCGGCCGAGTTGAGCGGCACGGCACCGTCGAGAAACGCTTGCTCCGCCTTGCGGCAGACCTGCAAGGGATCGAGCAGGCCGGCATTGATGTAGGGCGACAGGACCGAGTGGTAGAGGTACTTTTCCCCGGTCAGCATGGCGTCCTGATAGTCGCCGAAGCAGGGCAGGGCCTCCTTGATGAAGCGCTCCAGCGCCGCCTCGGCGTCCTCGGTGGTGACGGCGAAGCGGAACGGGGTGAGCCTGCCGAACCCGCCCGGAAACCGCGCCTCGACCAGGTCCAGCACCGCCCGCGTCGTCGTGTCCGGCTCGAAGTCCAGCGGGCGCGGCATGAAGAGGTCGGTGTCCGCCGGCTTGCGGTTCTCCGCATCGAAGTTCCAGCGACCTCCGACGGGCTCGTCGCCCTCCATCAGCAGTCCGGTCTTGCGCCGCATCTCGCGGTAGAAATACTCCATCCGCAGCTGCTTGCGGCCGTCCGCCCAGGCAGCGAACTCCTTGGCGCTGCACAGGAAACGGCTGTCGGGCAGGATGTCGACCGGCAGGTTGTGCGCGCTCTCTAGCCCGCGCAGGATCTCCAGCACCCGCCACTCGCCGGGCTCGGTCGCCCGGATCCGCAAGGGATCGTGCCGCGCCACCGCCCGGCCGATCTCGCCCGCAAAGCTGCCGGTATTGTCCGGATCATTGAGCTCGACATAATCGACCTGCCAGCCGGCCCGGCGCAGGGCGGCGGCGTGATGGCGCATGGCGGCCAGGATGAAGGCGATCTTCTTGCGATGGTGCGGGACGTAGGTCGTCTCCTGCGCGACCTCCATCATCAGCAGTCGTGCGGCGCTCTTGTCGACGTCCTGCAGCGCCGAGAGGCCGAAGGAGAGCTGGTCGCCGAGGATCGGAATGAGGATGGGTCTGGTCATGCCTTGCGGGGATGCGCTGGATCGGAAGGATGGTCCTTCCGGTTACGCAGCCCGGCTTTGTGCGGATCTCGGCCCGGCGCGCGCAAGGGCGGGACGGGGACAGGCCGCGCTGCGGGCAGGGCCCGACGGCGGCCAAAACGAACAACGCCCGGTCGGTTTCCCGCCGGGCGTCTCGATGAGACAGGCATGCTCGAAATTCGAGACGGATTTTGCAAAATCCCGTCTCAATTTTAGTGTTTTTTGCGACAGCGCTCGCAATCTCGCTCCGCGCGGAGCGGGGACAAGTGCCGGCGTCGGTATCAGGCGGCGATGCGGCGCTGCGCCTTGAAGGCGACCGGGGTGTTCTCGCGGTTGCGGCGACGCTCCTCGGGGGAGATATACACCAGTGCGTGATGCTCGCTGCAGTAGGAAATCCCCGCCTCGACGCGGTTGCGGCACGGGAAGGTGTAGTTGCCGCCGGTGCCTTCGGCCCACTTGCACTGGCCGGCACGCGGCAAACGGAGTTCGGTCATCGTCCTGTCCTTCAGTCTGGTGACGCCTTTCACTCCGAAGCGCGATCCGCGGGGCTTGCCGCGGCACCGGTGTCAGGAGCGCCTGCCAGCGGCTGCGCGTCAAAAAAGCCGGGCCAAGGCCCGGCATCGATCCGATGACTGTAATATAGGTGTCACATTGCAAAAGGCCAAACGCATCTCCGACATGGGAGCCATGCCTATATTGCAGTGCAGCGATGTGGTTAACGCCGAGCGGTTGCAGTCTTACTTCAACGCTCGCGTTCTTCGCGGAGGTTGGTGACCACCCGGCGGTTCTGCGCCTTGCATTCTTCTTCGGCGCAATCGCGCACCTTGCGCTCCGTTCCGTAGCCCTTGGCCCACAGGCGGTTCGGCGCGACGCCCTTGCCGACCAGATAGGCCATCACCGCGTTCGCCCGGCGCGTCGAAAGCGCCGTGTTGTCGCCGGTGCTGCCCGGATCGTCCGAAAAGCCCTGGATCTTGGCGTACCAGGTCCGGTGGGACATCAGCCACTCGGCCTGCTTGTCGAGCGTCATGCGGGCGGTCTCGTCGATCTCCGCCGAGCCGGGCGTGAAATAGGTCCGCCGGCCGACATTGAGCATGAAGGCCTCCTCGCTGCCCGGCTCCATGTTGGCGAAGCCGAGCACCGGCGCGTTGGTGACGTCCGGCGAGGCGACATTCTCGACCGTGTTGCAGCCGGCGAGAAGCGCGCAGGCGGCAAGCCCGGCCAGCAGCAGGGGCGAAAACGAGAGGCGCGGCCGCAAGGCGCGGCCGGTTGCGGGCGTCGAAAAGGCGGTCACGTGCGCTCCTGATCCTGCGGTGTGCCGGCGCCCAGATGCTCCAGAACCGACACGCGGGTTCCGACCGGGCAGCGCTGGTAGAGGTCGATGATGTCTTCGGGGAACATGCGGATGCAGCCCGACGAGACGTCGCTGCCGATGCTCCACGGCTCCAGCGTGCCATGCAGCCGGTAGCCGGTGTCGGCGCCGCTGTCGTGGTGCAGGTAGAGCGCGCGGGGGCCCAGCGGGTTGTTCGGCGCGCCGCCCTCGACCAGTTTCGGCAGGTCGGGCTGGCGCTTGCGCATGTCGGGGGGCGGCACCCAGCGCGGCCACAGCGCCTTGCGGCGGACCTGCGCGCGGCCGAACCACTGGAAGCCTTCGCGCCCGACGCCGACGCCGTAACGCAGCGCGGTGTTGTTCTCCCAGATCCAGTAGAGGAAGTGGTTGCGCGTGTCGACGACCACCGTGCCCGGCGATTCTTGCGAGAAATACTTGACCATCTGCCGGCGCCAATGCGGCTTGATCACCGAGAAATTGGTGCGGCGGTACTCGAAGCCATTGTCCGCAGCGGCCCCGTCGAACCATTTCGAGGACGCGAATGCCGGTATGGGCAGCGAGATGTTCGCCGCCATCGCGCCGGCGCCGACCAGCAGCGCGCGCCGTGTCATGGATGCCGTCATTCCGTCTCCTCCTCCTGACGGGCAGCCGCGTCCGCCCCGCGCTCGGCAGTATCTGCGAGCGCGGAACGGTCCTATTACTGTCCATTGCGGAGAAAACGTCAATCCTTCGAAGTTTTTCAGTTCGATGACGGTGCCGGCGATGGGGGCCGCGAAGGCGCCTCGCCGAAGTCCGCCCCGGCCGCCGACAGCGCCTCGCGCGTGTCGAGATCGAGGCGCGCGGCCTCGCCGATCTCAACCTCGCGCATGGCCGAGGCGTTCTGCCCGATCAGGTGGCGGGCGCCCGTGTCGCCCTCCAGCCGCGCCAGCGCGTCGAAATGGCTGCGGTCCCACAGCACCGGGTTGCCCCGCTTGCCATGGGTGGTGGCGAGCACCAGCGTGACGCCCGCGTCCGGCCGGTAGGCCTCGATCAGCCGGTCGAGAACGGGGCCGTCGATGCCCGGCATGTCGGCAAGCAGGATCATCGCGGCATCCGCGTCCGCCCCCAGCGCCTTGACGCCGGTGCGGATCGAGCCGGCCATGCCGTCCGCATAGTCGGGATTGTGCACCAGCACGACGTCGAGCCCGGCCAGCGCGGCGGCGACGTCCTTCGCCATGTGGCCGGTCACCACGGTCAGCCGGGACAGCCCGCTCGCCAGCGCGGCTTTGGCCGCGATGCGCACCAGCGGCTCGCCGTCGATCCGCGCCAGCAGCTTGTTGACGCCGCCCGCCCGCCGCGACTGGCCGGCGGCGAGCAGGATGCCCTCGATCCGCCGCCCGCGCGGTGCCGCCTGCGGCGCGTCCTGTCTCGTCTCCTGTGCGGTTTCGCGCGCTGCCTCGCGCGGCTGCGGCCGCGTGCCGATCTCCATCAACAGGCCCCCGACTCCCATGCCGGTGATCTCATGGGGAGTGACGGGCAGGTCCGCCATCAGCCGGTCCAGCACCCAGTCGAAGCCGTTTTCCTTGGGGCTGCGGGCGCAGCCCGGTGCGCCGAGCACCGGCACTCCGCCGACCTCGCCGACGAGCAGCAGATTGCCCGGATCGACCGGCATGCCGAAATGCGTGACCGTGCCGCCGGCCTGCCGGATCGCGGACGGGATGACGTCGTCCCGGTCGACGATGGCCGAGGCGCCGAAGACCAGGACCAGTTCCGCTCCGTCCGCGATCAGCGCGGCGATGGCCGCCGCCGTCTCGCCGGCCGCATGGGCAACGCGGATCTCGCGGGCAAGCTGCGACCCGTAGACGGCAAGGCGGCTTTCGGTGATGCGGCGGGTCTTGTCGAGGGTGGCGGGCTTGAGATGGGCAAGCTGCGTTGCGACCAGCCCGACGGGGCGGGCACGGAACGGGGCGACGCGCACGGCGCCGCGCACCGCCTCGCAGGCGGCCTCCACATCGGCGCGCGGCGCGGCGAAGGGAATGATCTTGGCGGTCGCCACCATGCGGCCGCGGGTGACGCGGGCGAAGGCGGGCAGGGTCGCCAGCGTGATCGCCGGATCGATGCGGTTGGTCCGGTCGACCGCGTCCTTGTCGACCACCAGCAACCCGTCGGCATCGGCATGGAAGTTGACCCGGCCGGTGAAGGGCGGCTCCAGCGTCATGCCGCCACCGGAGGCGGCCTCGGCAATGCGGCGCGCCGCCTCGTCCTCGTGGCAATCGTCCGGGCCGAGCCGGGCGGCAACGACCTCCGCGATGCCCGCATCCGCGATCCGTGCGATGTCGCCGGCGGTGAGCCGGCGGCCCTTCTTCAGCGCGCCGTCGGCAAGCCGCAGCGTATGGGCGAGCAGGGCGCCTTCCGCGTCTTTCGTGGCGAGCGGGCCGAACTTCACGGCCGGCCTCCCTCTCCCTTGAGTCCCTCTTCCTTGGGGTCGGGGCTCTTGCGAAGCGCGGCGATGATGTTGGCGAGCACCGCAACGGCGATCTCGGCCGGCGAGGCGGCGCCGATATCGGCGCCGATCGGCGCGTCGATGCTGTCGAAGGCGTCCGGTGTCACGCCGGCTTCCAGCAGCCGCTCGCGGCGCTTGCCATGGGTCTTGCGGCTGCCGAGCGCGCCGACATAGAAGCACCCGGCCGCCAGCGCGGCGGCAAGCGGCACGTCGTCGATCTTCGGGTCGTGGGTGAGCGCGGCGAGCGCGGTGTAGGGATCGAGCGAGAGCTGCTCCAGCACGTCGGCCGGCCACTCGGCGAGCAGCGTGCCGTCCGGAAACCGCTCGGGCGTCGCAAAGGCGGTGCGCGGGTCGACGACGGTCACGTCGAAGCCGGCGATCTGCGCCATCGGCACCAAGGCCTGGCTGATATGGACGGCGCCGATCAGCACGATGCGCGGCGGCGGCACGCTGACGGTCAGGAAGGCCTGGCCGCCGCCTGCAAGCTCGACCAGCCCGGACTTGCCGGACCTCAGCCTTGCGCGCAACTCCGCCGCCAGCGGATCGGCATCCGTGATGTCGCCTGGGGCAACGAGGCGCTGGGCGCCGCTGCCGGTCTCGGTGACGAGGATCGCGGGCTTGCGGCCGCTGCGGGCGGCGTTGAAGCGGGCGAGGAGCTGAAGGTCCATGGGAAGCGGTCCTGAAAATCGGGGCGGCGCCGGCATGCGGCGGCGTGAGGCAGGCGAGACGGGCTGCAGAGGCGGCCCGGCCGCGCAGGATCAGGCGGAGCGGGCGACCGGCTCCACATAGACGCGGATGCGCCCGCCGCAGGACAGGCCGACGCGCCAGGCGGTCTCGTCGGCGACGCCGAATTCCAGCATGGTCGGCTTGCCGGTCTCGATCACCTCGGCGGCCTCGGCCACGACCGCGCCCTCGACGCAGCCGCCCGACACCGAGCCCTCGAAATTTCCCTCCGCATCGATGACGAGATGCGCGCCGACCGGGCGCGGCGCCGAGCCCCAGGTCTCGACAACGGTGGCAAGGGCGACACGGCGCCCGTCGCGGCTCCAGCTTTCGGCCAGAACCAGCGGATCGATCTCCGTCCGGATTGCATCCTGTTGCATGTCCGTCTCCTTCGTTGCCCCGAATATAGGCTCACCCCGGCGCCCTGCACAGGCGTCCCGTCGCTGGCCTTTGGTCGGAAGGGGGATGGGAGAGGCGGAAGAGGCGGCAGGTTGGGCGGGAGGAGCGGCGGAAACGAGACGCCGATGCGCCCCTCTCGCTCGGCTGTCGTCCCGGTTTCGGCAAAGCCGAAGACCGGGAACCAGTAACCACGGCGGTCGCGACCCTTGCCGTCGCGCGCCACCGGAAGGCCGGGGGCTGCTGCCGTCGCATACCCACCCGCCCCGGCGGATACTGGATACCTGCCTTCGCAGGTATGACAGCCGTGGAGTTGGGTGAAGGCCTTCCCGCCTGGCCAAGGCCCGCCCCAAACGACAAAGGGCGCCGCAAGCCTGCGGCGCCCTTCAGTCGGTCAGCGGTGCGGCACGGAGTTATCCGGCCGCGCCCCAAAATCCAGTCCGCTGCGGCGTTATTCGGCCGCGGCGCGGAAGGACGGGGCGGCGGCGAGGATGGCGCCGTCCACATGGCTTTCGAACTTGGCGAAGTTGGTGACGAACATGTCCACCAGCTTGGCGGCCTGCGCGTCGTAGGCGTCCTTGTCGGCCCAGGTCGAGCGCGGGTCGAGGATCGCCGCGTCGACGCCCGGAACCTCGACCGGAACGGCGAAGCCGAAATTCGCGTCCGTGCGGCAGGCGACATCGCGCAGCGAACCGTCGAGCGCGGCGGCGAGCAGCGTGCGGGTGGCGCGGATCGGCATGCGGTTGCCGGTGCCGTAGGCCCCGCCCGTCCAGCCGGTGTTGACCAGCCAGCAGTCGACCTCATGGGCGGCGATCAGCGAGCGCAGCAGGTTGCCGTATTCGGACGGATGACGCGACATGAACGGTGCGCCGAAGCAGGTGGAGAACGTCGCCTGCGGCTCCGTCACGCCCTTCTCGGTGCCGGCGACCTTCGCCGTGTAGCCCGACAGGAAGTGATACATCGCCTGGGCCGGGGTCAGCCGGGCGATGGGAGGCAGCACGCCGAAGGCATCGGCCGTCAGCATGATGATGTTCTTGGGGTGCGGCGCGCGGCCCGTCGGGCTGGCATTGGAGATGAAGTCGATCGGATAGGCGCAGCGGGTGTTCTCGGTCTTCGAGCCGTCGTCGAAGTCGGGAACGCGGGTCTGCGGATCGAGCACGACGTTCTCCAGCACGGTGCCGAAGCGCTGGGTCGTGGCGTAGATCTCCGGCTCCGCCTCGGCCGACAGCTTGATCGTCTTGGCGTAGCAGCCGCCCTCGAAATTGAAGATGCCGTCCGGGCCCCAGCCGTGCTCGTCGTCGCCGACCAGCGTGCGGGTCGGGTCGGCCGACAGGGTGGTCTTGCCGGTGCCGGACAGGCCGAAGAAGACGGCCGTGTCGCCCTCGTCGCCGACATTGGCCGAGCAGTGCATCGGCATCACCCGGCTGGCCGGCAGCAGGAAGTTCAGCATCGAGAAGACGGACTTCTTCATCTCGCCGGCATAGGAGGTGCCGCCGATCAGGACGATGCGGTTGGTGAAGTCGCAGGCGATGACCGTCTCGGTGCGGCAGCCGTGGCGCGCGGGATCGGCGCGGAAGCTCGGCAGGTCGATGATCGTCATTTCGGGCGCGAAATCGGCCAGCTCGGACGGCTCGGGACGGATCAGCAGGTTGCGGATGAACAGGGAGTGCCAGGCGTATTCGGTGAAGACGCGCACCTTGATGCGGTGGGCCGGATCGGCGCCGCCATGCAGGTCCTGCGCGTAGAGCGACATGCCCTTGGCATGGGCGACCATGTCGGCATGGAGCACGGCGAACTGCTCGGGGCTGATGGAATTGGAATTGTCCCACCACACGGTGTCGCGGGTGGTGTCGTCGACGACGATGAACTTGTCCTTCGGCGAGCGGCCCGTGTGAACGCCGGTGTCGGCGACGAGCGCACCGCCGTCGGCGACGACGGCCTCCTCGCGGCGCAGCGCATGCTCATAGAGCGCCGGTGCCGTGAGGTTGCGATGAAGTCCGCCGAGCTCCTTCAAGCCGCACATGCCAGCGTCTTTCGAAGAAAGCTCTACGCCCTGATCCGCCATGTTTCCGAGATCCCTGTATCGTGTTTGGTTCGCCGGTCCTTGCTGGACCGCTGAGACTGCCGGATGCCGCGATGTTCGTCCTGTCGCGATTTCGCAATATGAGTCCGGTAGCGTGTGAACTGCCGGCGGCCCTGGTGCCGGCGCACGGAACGGCCGTCGACCCCGTGTCGGGTCCGGCCCTGCTGTCTTTTTCGCTTTTGGCAGAGCGAACCTAGTGGATGGCCCCCAAATCAACAAGCGCAACGAAGGTGGCAGCCCTGGGGTTAAATCGATTTAATTCACCGTTTCTGCAGTTATAATTATTTTTTAACGAAAAATAATACGTGTTCCGCCGCGCCGCCCGGTGGAATACTCGTTTCATATCAGTTCATTCGTGGATCATCCGTTCGGAATCGCACGAAGCTGCCCCAAAAACCGGCCCAAAAACCGGCCCAAAAACCGGCCCGCGGCACGGAACCGCGGTGCCGGAGTCGCTGCGGCTGACCGGCCCGCCGGTTTCGGCTATGGTCGGGCTCCATTGCCCGGTGCGATGCGCTGTCCGCGTCCGCCGCCCGCCCCGTTTCCTTCATCCGTCAGGCCGAGATGTCGACACTTCGCAGTACCTCTCCCGCTTCCGCGGGACATCATTTTCGCGCCACCGTGGCGCTGGCGCTGCCGATCATCGTCTCGCGCGCGGCGCTGGTGATCATGTTCACCGTCGACACGGTGATGGTGGGCCGGGCGAGTGCCGCCGACCTTGCCTATTTCGGCCTCGGCGTCGCGCCGCAGCTGACCTTGATGATGGTCGCCGTCGGCGCGCTGCAGGCGACCGCCGTGTTGGCCTCGCAGGCGCTGGGCGCGGGCGATGGTCCGCGCGCCGGGGCGGTGCTGCGCGCCTCGCTCGCCCATGCGCTGGCGCTGGGCCTCATCTGTCTGTTCCTGTCGATGCTGGCCGAGCCGTTCTTCCTGGCGACCGGGCAGGACCCGGACCTTGCGGGCGGGGCTGCGCGCGTGTCGCATGCCTTCGGCGTCGGCATGCCGGGCATCCTGCTCTTCGTCGCCTGCAACCTGTTTATGGAGGCGACGGGCCGGCCGAAGACCGGCATGGCGATCATGCTCGCCGCCAACCTCGTCAACGTGCCGCTGAACGCCGTCTTCGGCTATGGCTGGGGCGGCCTGGTGGAGGCCGGCGGGGCGGAAGGCATCATGCTGGCCAGCACCATCGCCCGCACGCTGGCCGGCCTGACCATCCTGACCATCCTGGCGCTGCAGGCCAGGCGCGACGACACGTTCCGCATCCTGCCGCGCCGCAGCGCCGGGGCGGCCGCGCTCGGCCTGTGGACGGATCCGGACGCGCGCCAGCTGCGCCGGCTCGGCCTGCCGATGGGCCTTGCCCAGGGCGTGGAAAGCGCCGCCTTCGCCACCGTCGTGATGATGGCCGGCTGGCTCGGCACGGCGCAGCTCGCCGCCTACCAGACGACGATGAGCCTCGTGACGCTGACCTTCATGATGGCCATCGGCACCGGCGGGGCGACGGCGATCCGGGTGGGCCGGGCCTTCGGCGAGGGCGACATGGCCAATGTCGGGCGCGCCGGCTGGACGGGCATCGCGCTCGGCGCGGTGTGGCCGCTGCCCGTGGCGCTGCTGTTCCTGGTCTCGCCGGAAACCGCGGCGCGGGCGGTGACCTCCGACCCGCGCACGGTCGAGGCGGCCGCGCAGGCGCTGTTCATCGCCGGCTTCATGCTGTCCATCGACGCGGCGATGGCGGTGACCATCGGCGCGCTGCGCGGCCTTGGCGACGTATGGTGGCCGACCCTGTGGCAGATCGGGGCGTTCTGGCTGATCGCCATTCCGGTCGCCTATGTGATGGCGATCGTGCTGGCGGTCGGCGCGGGCGGGCTGATCGGCGGGCTGATCGCCGGCATCCTCGTCTCCTTTGCCGGCCTGTCGTGGCGCTTCGCCCGCCAGAGCGCGATGCGGCGCCTGTCGCCGGTGGTTCCGCTGTAGCGGTTGGCGATTGGCTCCGGCCATCGCCATAATTTATGCGCATTTGCACCCGCAAGGCTGATAAACCAAGACGAGCGAACAAGAAGAACGGGTTCAGGGCTTTCGACCATGCCGACGATCGCACTCGTAGACGACGACCGTAACATCCTGACCTCGGTCTCCATTGCACTGGAGAGCGAAGGATACAGGGTCCATACCTATACGGATGGCTCCTCGGCCCTCGACCGGCTGATCACCGATCCGCCGGATCTTGCCATCTTCGATATCAAGATGCCGCGGATGGACGGCATGGAGCTGCTGCGCCGGCTGCGCCAGAAGTCGGACCTGCCGGTGATCTTCCTGACCAGCAAGGACGACGAGATCGACGAGCTGTTCGGCCTGAAGATGGGCGCCGACGACTTCATCCGCAAACCGTTCTCGCAGCGCCTGCTGGTGGAGCGCGTCAAGGCGGTGCTGCGCCGCGTGCAGCCGCGCGACCCGGCGACGAGCAAGCAGGAAAGCGACAAGCTGCTGGAGCGCGGCGACCTGATCATGGACCAGGAGCGCCACACCTCCATGTGGAAGGGCCAGCCGGTGACGCTGACGGTCACCGAATTCCTGATCCTGTATGCGCTCGCCCATCGCCCGGGCGTGGTCAAGAGCCGCAACGCCTTGATGGATGCGGCCTATGACGACCAGGTCTATGTGGACGACCGCACCATCGATAGCCATATCAAGCGGCTGCGGAAGAAGTTCAAGCTGGTCGACGACAGCTTCGACATGATCGAGACGCTGTACGGCGTCGGCTACCGCTTCCGCGAGGGCTGACGGCAGCGCCGCGCCCGCGCCATCCTGCCGGCCCAGACGGGAGGGCAGGACGGGCGGTTGCGCATGCCTGCAAGGCGTGGCCGGAAACTCCGGCCGGGAAAGATGGATGGCGATTGAGGTGGACACGAGCGGGCGGCCCGAACGTGAGGCCGACCGGCGGCCGTCTCCTCCGGCCGAGGCCGGGGGCGCACCGTCGGCTGCCCGCGGTTCCTCGGGCCAGCGGCGATACCGCCGGCGCATCCTGTCGCGCATCGCCGGCTCGATCTCGCCCTATCTCACCTCCTCGCTGACCCGCCGCATCCTGGTGCTGAACCTTGCCGGCCTGTGCGCGCTGGTCGGCGGCATTCTCTATCTCAACCAGTTCCGCGCCGGGCTGATCGACGCCCGCGTCCAGAGCCTTCTGACCCAGGGCGAGATCATCGCCGGCGCCATCGCCGCCTCGGCGACGGTGGAGACCGACGGGCTGATGGTCGATCCCGAACAGCTGCTGCAGCTGCAGGCGGGCGAGAGCGTCTCGCCGACCGACGGCTCGCGGCTGACCGACTTTCCGATCAACCCGGAGCGCGTCGCCCCGGTGCTGCGCCGGCTGATCTCGCCGACCCGCACAAGGGCGCGGATCTACGATCCCGAAGGCATCCTGATCCTCGATTCCCGGCATCTTTATGCGCGCGGCCAGATCCTGCGCTTCGACCTGCCGCCGCCGACCACCGAGGAACCCGGCCTGTGGGACCAGATCTGGGCCGACGTGAAACTGTGGTTCCGCCGCGGCGACCTGCCGCTCTACGAGGAGATCGGCGCGGGCAACGGCCGGGCCTATCCGGAAGTGGAGGCAGCGCTCGCCGGCTCGCCCGCCAGCGTCGTGCGCGTGTCCTCGCGCGGCGAGCTGATCGTCTCGGTGGCGGTGCCGGTGCAGCGCTTCCGCGCCGTGCTGGGCTCGCTGCTGCTGTCGACGCAGGGCGGCGACATCGACGCCATCGTGCGGGCCGAGCGCATCGGCATCGTGCGCGTGTTCCTGGTCGCCGCGACGGTGACCATGGTGCTGTCGATCCTGCTGGCCGGCACCATCGCCGGCCCGGTGCGGCGGCTGGCGGCGGCGGCCGAACGGGTGCGCCGGGGCATCAAGTCGCGCGAGGAGATCCCGCAATTCTCGGAGCGGCGCGACGAGATCGGCCACCTGGCGAGCGCGCTGCGCGACATGACCAACGCGCTCTACAACCGCATGGACGCGATCGAGACCTTCGCCGCGGACGTGGCGCACGAGCTGAAGAACCCGCTGACCTCGCTGCGCAGCGCGGTCGAGACGCTGCCGCTGGCCAAGCAGCCCCAGGCGCGCGAGCGGCTGATGGAGGTGATCCAGCACGACGTGCGCCGGCTCGACCGGCTGATCACCGACATTTCCGACGCCTCGCGGCTGGATGCGGAACTCGCCCGCGCCGATGCCGAGCCCATCGACATCTCGACGCTGCTGCTGGGCGTGTGCGATCTGGCCAACGAGCGGGCGGCGGCGGGCGAGGCGCGCGTCGAGGTGCACATCAATTCCTCGCGCCGCGACCATCCCTACCGGGTGCTCGGCCATGACAGCCGCCTCGGCCAGGTGGTCAACAACCTGATCGACAATGCCCGCTCCTTCTCGCCCCCCGGCGGCACGGTGCGGGTAACGGCGAACCGCACCGCCGACATGGTCGAGATCATGGTGGATGACGACGGGCCGGGTGTGCGCCCGGAGCTGCGCGAGCGCATCTTCGAGCGCTTCTACACCGACCGGCCGGAATCCGAAGGCTTCGGCAACAATTCCGGCCTCGGCCTGTCGATCTCGCGCCAGATCGTCGAGGCCCATCGCGGCACCATCTCGGTCGCCAACCGCGAGACCACCGACGCCAAGACCGGCGAGACCCGCATCGAGGGCGCCCGCTTCACCGTTCGCCTGCCGGCCGAGAGCCGGGGATGAGCGGCGGCGACACGGTCCATGCCTCCTGCATCCTGGTCGGCAGCGCCGGCATCCTGATCCGCGGCCGCTCGGGCGCGGGCAAGTCGCGCCTCGGCGAGCGGATCCTCAGCGAGGCGCGCCTGCGCGGGTTGCTGGCGCTGGCGGTCGCCGACGACCGGGTGGCGCTTGCCGCCCGCTCGGGCCGGCTGGTCGCGAGCTGTCCGCCGCAGCTTTCCGGCCTGTGGGAGCGCCGCGGCGAGGGGATCGTGCAGGTTGCGGCCGAGCCGCGCGCGGTGGTGCGGCTGGTCGTCGACCTGGTGCCCGAGGGCGAGCTGGAGCGCATGCCGGAGCCCGGCGCCATGCGGGTGCAGCTGTGCGGGGTCGAGATTGCGCGCCTTGCCGTGCCGTGCGGGCGCGAGGGCGCCGCGGCGCTCGACGTGCTGGCCGTGCTGGCGGGCAGGGCATCCGGCGCGGCCTGATCGGCGGCTTTGCGCTGCGCCTGCTGCCGGATGTCGCAGGCGCCCTTGCGAAAAAGCCGGGGGCCGGGTCCGATTTCTCTTGCGCTGCAGCGTCACCTTGCCGACATTGGGCGCCCGGCATCGAACGACCGGGGGCGGGGAGCGTTCCGTCGCGTGCGGCCCTCGGGCCGCAGCGGTGCAACACCGCAAGGGGCTAAGGTATCGGCACCGGTCGTTGGGCCGGCGGATACCGGCAGGAACGCCCGTTGCGGCATGCGCCATGCCGGCCGCCGAAGGCGGACCGGACGGACGGACAAACGACGGACAGGGCATGATCGGTCTCGTACTTGTTACGCACGGACGATTGGCGGAAGAATTCAAGTCGGCGCTGGAGCATGTCGTCGGCCCGCAGGAGCGGGTGGAGACGATCTGCATCGGCCCGGACGACGACATGGAGCAGCGCCGGCAGGACATCCTGACGGCCGTGGAGAGCGTCAACGACGGCTCCGGCGTGGTGCTGCTGACGGACATGTTCGGCGGCACCCCGTCGAACCTTGCCATCTCCGTGATGGACGGCACCAGCATCGAGGTGATCGCCGGCGTCAACCTGCCCATGCTGATCAAGCTGGCCAGCGTGCGCGGCGAAAGCGCCATCGCCGAGGCGGTGGACGAGGCCCGCAAGGCCGGCCAGAAATACATCTCCGTTGCCAGCCAGGTTCTGTCGGGCCAGGGGTGACGGGATGATGGACCAGATGCAAGCGGCCGGGCTGACCCGCGACCTGAAGATCGTCAACCGTCGCGGACTGCATGCCCGGGCCTCGGCCAAGCTGGTGAAGCTGGTCGAGACCTTCGACGCCGAGGTCGTGGTGATGAAGGACGGCCAGTCGGTCGGCGGCAACTCCATCATGGGCCTGATGATGCTGGCGGCCAGCCCCGGCTGCTCGATCCGCGTCTCCGTCACCGGCGCGGAAGCGGAAGGCGCGCTCGCCGCCATCGCCGAGCTGGTTGAAAACGGCTTCGGCGAGACCGACTGACGCGCCGATAGCTCGGCTGTCAGCGCTGCAGACGCCTCGCGATGTCTGGGTGTCCATCGCGGATTTTTTTGCCTCAATGCGACAGACCGGACCTTACACTACGTGCGGAAGCATGAGCTGCCTGCTTGTGAAAGAAAGGACGGTCGGTCTCTGCACGGCAAGCGATTTATTTTTCAGAGGACCGGGTGAACCGTGGGACAGGCCCCGATATGTCCTGTGAGTTTGCATCGTTCGTTCTAATCCTGCTCGTCCTAAATAGCTATGCGTCCTGCTTTGGGTGAGCCTAGAGGCACCCGCCCGGCGAACCTGTGTTCAGGGGGCGGGTGAACCTTAGTTCGTGGTCGGGTGTACCCATGTGCACCCCATATACCCTTGAAAGCCCTGAAAAATAGGGCAATATGACTTCCATCAAATCGATCGCGAGGCGTCCTCAAATGTCAATCACGGGCGAAAAAGGTAAGGCAGATGTCCAAACCCTAAAGACGAACGAGAAGAAGTGGACCAAGGCAGTGATGGCGGCGGGGTGGAACGTCATCCCCAACATCATCATCGAGAAGCAGGAGGCCCTCGGGCTCGATGCGATTGACATGAATATCGTGGTTCATCTCTCTCATTATTGGTGGCATCCGGAAAACCTGCCTCATCCGTCCGTTGCCACCATCGCTAAGGCGATCGGTGTAAAGTCGCGTACTGTGCAAAAGCACATCAAGAGGCTCGAGGATGCAGGTCTAGTGAAGCGCAAGGAACGCCGGCACACAAAGACCGGGAGCGCGACCAACCTCTACGACTTGAGTGGTCTGATCAAAGCGGCAAAGCCTTTTGCCGAAGAAAAAGTGAAAGAGATTGAGGACGCTAAGGCTGCCAAAGAAGCACGTCTTGCGAGGAAGAGGCCCCGTCTCGTGGTTCATAACGAAGAGAAGTAGCAGTTTCGCGGCGTAGCTCAGTTGGAAAGAGCACCTTGCTTTCGACGCGCATTTGGATGTCACAGTCACAATGTACGGGCAAGGAGGTCGCGGGTTCAAGTCCCGCCGCCGCGCACACCAGCGCTAGGGATGATGCGCCTTTATCGCTTCCTTAACACCAAGTCGCCGTCTTCGCGTTTCTACTCTTTAAGAGCCTTGCTGTCCCGCAGGTGGCCCCGCGCGAACGGCGGCACAGCATGCCCTTCGATTCTTGCCCTTGCGGATGGTGCCTGTATCTGGAATGAAAGGGACATAAAGAAATCTTTATATCCTTATTGCTTTGTATCGATTTCCGGCCTATAAACCGGGTCATCCGCCGGGTGCCCGCATCCGGCGCAAACCGTTATCCGCGCCGGACGGAGCCGCAAGGCCCGCACCCGGCGCCAGACATGACCGTAGAGGGTCGGTCCGGGGCGACCCCAGGGCATCCCCGGACATGGGCCCGGACACGGGCGATGCCGGACACCGCCGGCGGCCCTTTCGCGAAATTCCTGTCCCGGATGTCTGTTCCGGGCAGGCAGATGCTGTTCCAAACGAAAAGCGAGCGGACGATACGCATGACCACCGCAACCGATTACTACGTCAAGGATCTCTCCCAGGCCGACTACGGCCGCAAGGAGATCGACATCGCCGAGACCGAGATGCCGGGCCTGATGGCCTGCCGCGAGGAGTTCGGCGAGAAGAAGCCGCTCAAGGGCGCGCGCATCGCCGGCTCGCTGCACATGACCATCCAGACCGCCGTGCTGATCGAGACGCTGGTCGCGCTCGGCGCCGAGGTCCGCTGGGCGTCGTGCAACATCTTCTCGACCCAGGACCATGCCGCTGCCGCCATCGCCGCCGCCGGCATCCCGGTCTTTGCCGAGAAGGGCGAGACCCTCGAGGAATATTGGGATTATTGCGACCGCATCTTCTTCTTCCCGGAAGGCACGGCCAACATGATCCTCGATGATGGCGGCGACGCCACCATGTACATCCTGCTCGGCGCCCGCGCCGAGGCCGGCGAGGACGTGCTCTCCAATCCGGGTTCGGAGGAGGAGAAGGTCCTCTTCGCCCAGATCCGCAAGCGCATGGCCGCCAGCCCCGGCTGGTTCACCAAGCAGCGCGACGAGATCCGCGGCGTCTCCGAAGAGACGACGACGGGCGTCAACCGCCTGTACCAGCTGAAGGCCAAGGGCCTGCTGCCGTTCCCGGCGATCAACGTCAACGACAGCGTCACCAAGTCGAAGTTCGACAACAAGTACGGCTGCAAGGAGAGCCTCGTCGACGGCATCCGTCGCGGCACCGACGTGATGATGGCCGGCAAGACCGCCGTCGTCTGCGGCTACGGCGACGTCGGCAAGGGCTCGGCCGCCAGCCTTCGCGGCGCCGGCGCCCGCGTCAAGGTGACCGAGGTCGACCCGATCTGCGCCCTGCAGGCCGCCATGGACGGCTTCGAGGTCGTCACCCTGGAGACGGCCGCCCCGACCGCCGACATCGTGATCACCACCACCGGCAACAAGGACGTGGTGACCATCGAGCACATGCGGTCGCTGAAGGACATGGCGATCGTCGGCAACATCGGCCACTTCGACAACGAGATCCAGGTCGAGGCGCTGCGCAACTTCAAGTGGACCAACATCAAGCCGCAGGTCGACATGATCGAGTTCCCGGGCGGCAACCGGATGATCCTGCTGTCGGAAGGCCGCCTGCTGAACCTCGGCAACGCCACCGGTCACCCGAGCTTCGTGATGTCGGCCAGCTTCACCAACCAGGTGCTGGCGCAGATCGAGCTGTGGACCCGTCCGGACGCCTACGACAAGGACGTCTACGTCCTGCCGAAGCATCTCGACGAGCGCGTCGCCCGTCTGCACCTGGCCAAGCTCGGCGTCGAGCTGACCGAGCTGTCGCCGGCGCAGGCCGACTATATCGGCGTGAAGACCACCGGCCCGTACAAGCCGGAACACTACCGCTACTGATCGGTCCCGCCGGTCCCCGGCGCATCCGGCAGGCATGGGTCCTGCCGGAGAGCCGCGGAAAACGGCGCCGGAACGATCCGCCGGCGATCCCTGAACGATCCTCGAACGGGGGCTGTGGATGACACGGCCCCCGTTTACTTTTCGGTAACCGACACTTCTTCGCGATTCGCGTTTGCGTTATGGTCTTTGCGAATCAGGCGGGTCGTGAGGCAGAACTGCCTAAAGGTCCGCACATTGCGGGCGGGCCCGATGCGGCAGCCTGAGGCGGGTGCCTAGATGCGGGTGCCTCGACAGGGCGACAGGGGAACGAGCGGATGCCGGCGGACGGCTGGGAACATGGGCGCGACCGCGCCGCATGGCGGAGAGTGAGTCGCAAGGCTCGGCTGGGTCTGTCGACCGCGCCGCTGGCCTGGGCCGCCTCCACCGGCCTGTGCCTTGCCCAGGATGCCGCAGCAAACGCCCATCCGCTGTTTTCCGGTTCCTTCACGCCCGAAAAGGTCGTCTGGATCGCCGCCGTCGGCGGTGCCGTGACCTTCGCCGTGACGGCCGCCGTCACCCTCATCCGCAACATGCGCGCAAGCTCCGGCACGCTGAACACCGCGACCGAGACCAGCGCCCGGCTGGCCGCGCGGCTCGACCGGCTGGAGAGCCTCGTCGCCTCCGACGACCAGCGCATCGTCATGTGGCAGCCCGGCGAGGACGAGCCCTTCGTCGCCGGCATGCTGGAGGAAAGCTCCGGCGTGCCGCGCTCGCCCGCCCGGATGCTGGCCTTCGGCACCTGGCTGGATGCGCGCACGGCCAGCGCCCTGGAACAGGCGGTAGACCGGCTGCGCCAGCATGGCGAAGCCTTCCGCATGACGCTGCCGACCCGCACCGGCGGCATGGTCGAGATCTGCGGCCGGGTGACCGCCAGCGCGCCGGTGCTGCGCCTGCGCGACCTCACCGGCGAGCGCAAGTCGCAGGCGCTGACGGCCGAGCGCAACAGCGCCATGACCCGCGAACTGCAGACCCTGCGCGCGCTGCTCGACGGCGTGCCCTCGCCCGCCTGGCTGCGCGACGAGAGCGGCGCGCTGGTCTGGGTCAACGCCGCCTATGCGCGGGCGGTGGAAACCGACAGCGGCAAGGCGGCGATCGAGGCCAGGGTCGAGTTCCTCGACGCCAAGGGCCGTGGCCAGATGGAGCGCGGCCGCGACGAGGCCGGCCAGTCGCGCGCCCGCCTGCCGGCGGTGGCGGCCGGTGCCCGGCGCATCTTCGACGTCACCCAGATCGCGGTGGAGTCCGGCTCCGGCGGCATCGCCATCGATGTCAGCGAGCTGGAAAACGTGCGCCAGGAACTGGGCCGCACCATCGACTTCCACGCCCGCACGCTCGACCAGCTGGCGACCGCCGTGACGATCTTCGGCGCCGACCGGCGGCTGCAGTTCTACAATGCCGCCTTCCGCTCCCTGTGGGATCTCGATGCGAGCTTCCTGGAAAGCAACCCGACGGATGCGGCCCTGCTCGATGCCCTGCGCGCCGCGCGCAAGCTGCCCGAGCAGGCGGACTATCGCGGCTGGCGCAACAAGCTGCTGGAAACCTACACCTCGCTGGATGCGCGCGAATTCTGGTGGCACCTGCCGGACGGACGGACGCTGCGCGTCATCGCCAACCCGCATCCGCAGGGCGGCGTCACCTATATCTACGAGAACGTCACCGAGCGGCTGGACCTGGAAAGCCGCTACAACTCGCTGATCCGCGTCCAGGGCGAGACGCTGGACAACCTGTCCGAGGCGGTGGCGGTGTTCGGCTCCGACGGGCGTCTGCGCCTTTGGAACCCGGCCTTCGAGAGCATGTGGGACCTTTCCGACGACCGGCTCGGCGACAGTCCGCACATCACCCGCGTCGTCGACATGGAGATGCTGGAGCCGGAAGAGACGGCGATCTGGCGTCAGCTGGTGACGGCGGTGACCAGCCTTGCCGACAACCGCGAGCCGGTGTCCGGGCGGCTGGAGCGCGAGAGCGGCGAGGCGATCGACTACGCCACCGTGCCGCTGCCCGACGGCGGCACGCTGGTGACCTTCGTCAACGTGACGGATTCGGTGAATGTCGAGCGCGCGCTGCTCGACAAGAACGAGGCGCTCGAACAGGCCGACCAGCTCAAGAACGCCTTCATCCAGCACGTCTCCTACGAGCTGCGCTCGCCGCTGACCAACATCATCGGCTTCGCCCAGCTGCTGTCCGATCCGAAATTCGGGCCGCTGACCGACAAGCAGGGGGAGTATGTCGACTACATCCTCTCCTCCTCCTCGGCGCTGCTGGCGATCATCAACGACATTCTCGACCTCGCCACCATCGATGCCGGCATCATGGAGCTCGACATTTCCTCCGTGGATGTGGCGAGGACCGTGCAGGCGGCGGTGGAAGGGCTGAAGGACCGGCTCTCCGACAGCGGCATCGCGCTGAAGCTGACCGTCGCCGACGATGTCGGCGTGATCCAGGCCGATGAGCGACGCCTGCGCCAGGTGCTGTTCAACCTGATCTCCAACGCGCTGCGCTTCTCCGATGTCGGCGGCACCATCGATGTCGGCTGCCTGCGCACCTCGGATGCCATCGAGTTCCATGTGCGCGACCACGGCTGCGGCATCCCCGAGGACATGCTCGACCAGGTCTTCGCCCGCTTCGTCGGCCGCGATGCCGGCCAGCGCCGCCGCGGCGCCGGGCTTGGTCTTTCCATCGTCAAGAGCTTCGTCGAGCTGCATGGCGGCACGGTCTCCATCGAGTCGGAAGAGGGGGTCGGCACATATGTCGTCTGCCGATTTCCCTTCGCACCCGACGCCCTCCAGCACGCCGCCGAGTGATCGGCTCCTCGCATGAGCGACACCCGTCCTGCATCGCCGTTCCGCGATGATGCGGAGCCCTTTGCCGGCGCAATTTCGCTCGCCTGTCCCGATGAGGCGGCGACCGTCCGCCTTGCCGAGGACATCGCCGTGGTGCTCCGGCCCGGCGACTGCCTCTGCCTCGTCGGCGATCTGGGCGCCGGCAAGTCGACCTTCGCACGGGCCCTGCTGCGCGCGCTCGCCGACGATCCCGCGCTCGAGGTGCCGAGCCCGACCTTCACCCTCGTCCAGTCCTATCCGCTCGAGCCGCTGCCGGTCGCCCATTTCGACCTCTACCGGCTGGAGGACGAGGAGGAGCTCGACGAGCTCGGCCTCGACGAGATCCTGGAGAGCGGCGCGGCGCTGATCGAATGGCCGGAGCGCGGCGCCTCGCGGCTGCCGGAAAACCGCCTCGTCCTGCGCATTGCCGCCGGCGACACGCCGCAGGCGCGCAAGATCGCCCTGCTGCCGCCCGACGAGGCGTGGCGCGGACGCCTTGAGCGCACGCTGGCGATCCGCCGCCTGATCGAGGAAACGGAGCTTGCCGGTGCGCTCCGCCGCCGCTTCCAGGGCGATGCCTCGGCCCGCCGCTTCGAGACGGTGCGCGCATCGGGCACGGATGCGGTGCTGATCGATTCGGTGCCGCCGCCGCAGCATCAGCCGGTGCTGCGCGACGGGCTGACCTATCGCCAGCTGGTGCATCTGGCCGACGGGGTCGATGCGGTGGTCGCCGTCACCGAGGCCTTGCGCGCGCGCGGCATCTGCGCCCCGCGCACCTATGGCGCCGATATCGCGGGTGGGCTGGTGCTGCAGGAGGATCTGGGACGCGGCAAGGTGCTGGAGGCCGGCCGGCCGGTGGCCGAGCGCTATCTTGTCGCCGCCGGCGTGCTGGCGCGGCTGCACGGCGCGCCGCCGCAGGCGGACCTGCCGCTGCCCGCGAGCTGCGGCGGCGGCAGCTACCGGCTCTCGCTCTTCGATCCGCGGGCGATGCTGGTGGAGGCGGAATTGTTCCTCCACTGGTATCTGCCGCATATGGGGGTGGAGGTCTCGGACGGGCTGGTGGAGACGTTCGCCGCCTGCTGGCAGCCGCTGTTCGAGTGCGCCGCGCAGGATCGCAACTGGGTGCTGCGCGACTACCATTCGCCGAACCTGATCTGGCGCCAGGACGAGAGCGGCGATAATCGCATCGCCCTGGTCGACACCCAGGACGCGATGATCGGCCCGGCCGCCTATGACGTCGCCTCGCTGGCGATGGATGCGCGCGTGGATGTGCCGCAGGAGTTGGAGCGGCAGCTGGTCGAGCACTACATCGCCCGGCGTCACGAGACCTCGCCCGGCTTCGACGAGGCGGCGTTCCGCCGCGACTACGCAATCATGGGCGCGCAGCGGGCGACCAAGATCCTCGGCATCTTCACCCGGCTCGCGGTGCGGGACGAAAAGCCCGGCTACCTTGTGCATCTGCCGCGCGTGCGCGAGTATCTGGCCCGCGCCCTGCGCCACCCGGAGCTCGCCGAACTGGCCGGCTGGTTCGACGGCCGTCTCGGCGAAACCGGCTGAGCGGGCCGGGGCCCCAAGGCGGGGCGGGCATCCCATCCAACGGCCAATCAACGGAAAGAGGCGGACTTGCAGGCAGGACCAGAAACGGGAAACGGGGCAGGGGTACAGGCGGGCGTGCGGGGGCCGAAGCGGGCCATCGTGCTGTCGGCCGGCATGGGCAAGCGCATGCGCCCGATCACCGCGACGACGCCCAAGCCCCTGATCTCCGTCGCCGGGCGGGCGCTGCTCGACCGGGCCTTCGACAAGCTGGTGGTCGCCGGCGTCGAGACCGTCGTCGTCAACGTGCATTACCTTGCCGATCTCGTCGAGGTGCATGCCCTGCGCTGGCCGGCGCCGCCCAAGGTGCTGATCTCGGACGAGCGCGCGGAGCTGCTGGAAACCGGCGGCGGCATCGTCAAGGCGCTGCCGCTGCTGGGCGAGGAGCCGTTCTACCTGCTCAATTCCGACAGCACCTGGATCGAGGGCGTGAGGCCAAATCTGGAGCACCTAGCGCGCGCTTTCGACCCGGAGAAGATGGACGCCTTGCTGCTGCTCTCCGGTCTTGTCACCGCCGTCGGCTATGACGGCAAGGGCGATTTCGTGATGGATGGGGACGGGCGCCTTGCCCGCAGGGCCGAGCGCGAGGTCTCGCCCTTCGCCTATGTCGGCGGCGCGATCCTGCATCCGCGGCTGTTCGACGGCGCGCCCGAAGGCGCCTTCTCGCTCAACCGCCTGTTCGACGCGGCTATCGAGCGCGGCACCCTGTTCGGGGTGCTGATGGAAGGGATCTGGCTGCATGTCGGTACGCCCGAGGCGATCGATGCGGCCGAGCGGGCCATCCGCGACAGCGCCGCCTGAGGGCGCGCAGTCCGGCGGCAAAAGGGGAGGCGGAGGCTGATGACAAGCCAGGCCAAGACGAGCCAGGCAAGGCCGCGTGTCCATACGATCCCGCCATCCGCGCCTTTCCTGCGGACGCTGGTCGATGCCCTGTTCGACGGGCGGCTGGTGCCGGGCTTCGACCCGGCCGCCGATCCGCTGGCGCTGGCCGATCTCACGCTCTACCTGCCGACCCGCCGTGCCGCCCGCTCCATCGCGCCGCTGATCCGCGAAAAGCTGGGCGGGGCGCCCGTGCTGCTGCCCTCGATCCGCCCGCTCGGCGATGTCGAGGAGGACCTGCAGCTGCTGCAGGTCGAGGCCTGGGCGGACGGGCTGCCGCCGGCCCTGCCGGAGATGGAGCGGCGCTTTGCCATGACCCGGCTGGTGCAGGCCTGGGAGGGCGCGCTGCGCCGCGAGGTGCTGGGCCTGCCGGCCGGCGCGGTGCTGCGCTCGCCCGCCTCCGCCGCCGATGCCGCGTGGCTGGCCGGCGACCTGCTGGCCTTGATGGACGAGATGGCGACGGAGGAGATCCCGTGGACGGGGCTGGCCGGCCTCGTGCCGGAGGACCACGCCCGCTACTGGCAGATCACGCTGGACTTCCTGAAGATCGCCATGGAGCACTGGCCGGCCTATCTGGCAAGCCGCGAGGCGAGCGACCCGAAGGCGCGGCGCGCCGCGCTGCTGCGCCGCGAGGCCGAGCGGCTGCGCAAGAGCCCGCCGCGCGGCCCGGTGATCGCGGCCGGCGCCACCGGCTCCATCCCCGCGATTGCCGAGCTGCTGGCGGTGATCGCCGGGCTGGAGCGCGGCGCGGTGGTGCTGCCGGGCTTCGATGCGGGGATGGACGAGCGCAGCTGGCAGGCGATCCTTGGCGGCGAGGGCGTTTCGGGGAGCCCCAGCCATCCGCAATACGGCATGGCGCGGCTCGCCGGTGCGCTGAAGATCTCCCGCGACGAGGTGATGCCGCTGGCGGACGGCGCGAGCGAGACCCTGCGGCTGCGCGACAGGCTGGTCGCGGAGGCCCTGCGTCCGGCCGAGACGACGGATGTCTGGCCGCAGGTCGTCGCCGAGGTGCCGGAAGAGGCACGCGCCCATGCCTTTGCCGATGTGGCGATGATGGTCGCGCGCAACGAGGCGGAGGAGGCGCTGACTGTTGCCACCGCCCTGCGCTCGGCTATCGAGGAGGGCAAGACGGCGGCGCTGGTGACGCCGGACAGGACGCTCGCCCGCCGTGTCGCCGTCGAGCTGTCGCGCTGGGGCCTGCAATCGGACGACAGTGCGGGGCGCCCGCTCGACCAGACCGCGCCCGGCGTGCTGGCCCGCCTTTCCGCCCGGCTGGCGCTGGAAGGGCTGGAGCCGGTGGCCCTGCTGGCGCTGCTGAAACACCCGCTGACGCGGCTTGGTTTGCCGTCTAATAAGATACGTGCCGCCGCCCGCGCGCTGGAGCGCGCCGTGCTGCGCGGACCGCGCGCAAGGGCCGGCACGCAGGGCCTGCGCGAGGCGGTTGCCGCCGCGCGGCATCTGGCGACCGAGAGCGAGACCCCGCCGCGCCTGCCGCGCTGGCAAAAGCTGCATGAGGACGACTGGGACGATGTCGCCGACCTCGTCGACAGGTTGGCCGAGGCGCTGGCGCCGCTGGAGCGCCATGCGGAGACGCGCGAGCCGGTGGACGTGGTGCAGCTCGTCGCCGATCACGAGGCGGTGCTGCTGAACCTGGCGCGGGACGAGGAGGGACGCTCCGACGAACTCTATGCCGGCGAGGCCGGCGAGGGGCTGGCCGCCGCCTTTGCCGAGATGATCGCCGCCGGCCCTTCGGGCCTGCAGGCGCCGCCCGCCGACTGGCCGGACATGTTCATCGCGCTCGTCTCCGGCATCAATGTCCGCCGCCGCCTGCCGGGCGATCCGCGCATCGCCATCTTCGGACCGATGGAAGCCCGGCTGCAGGATTTCGACATCCTGGTGCTCGGCGCGCTCAACGAGGGCAACTGGCCGCAGGCGACGCGCAACGACCCCTGGCTCAACCGGCCGATGAAGGGCGGGCTCGGCCTCGACCCGCCGGAGCGGCGCATCGGCGCGGCCGCCCACGATTTCTCGCAGGCGCTGGGCGCGGCCCGAGTGATCCTGTCGCGGGCCGAGCGCTCGGGCGGCGCGCCGGCCGTCGCCTCGCGCTGGCTGCTGCGGCTGACGACGCTGCTGGGCGAGGGTGTCACCGCCGCGATGCAGGCGCGGGGGCAGGCCCTGCTGGCGCTCACCGCCCATCTCGACCGGGTCGAGACGGGGGCGGCGCCCGTTGCAAGGCCGGAACCGGCGCCGCCCGTTGCCGCCCGCCCGCGCCGGATCTCGGTAACCGAGGTGGAGCTGCTGATCCGCGACCCTTATGCGCTCTATGCCCGCAAGGTGCTGGTGCTGGACCCGGTCGAGCCGATCGGCGGCGATCCGGGCGCGGCGGAAAAGGGCACGCTGATCCACGATTGCCTCGCCGAGTTCCTGGACAGCTGGAGCGGCCCGTTCGATGAGGCGGCGCTGGCGCATCTGATCGCCATCGGCCGGGCGCAGTTCGCCCCGCTCGATGCCTTCCCGGCGATCCGCGCCGTGTGGTGGCTGCGCTTCGAGCGGATCGCCGCCGCCTTCATCCGCCACGAGGCAGGCCGCGCCGATCTGATCGCCGGTCGCCATTTGGAGATCCCCGGGGCGCTGGAGCTCGATCTTGCCCCCGGCGGGCGCGTCACCCTGTCGGCGCGGGCCGACCGCATAGACAGGATGGCCGACGGGAGCCTCGCGGTGATCGACTACAAGACCGGGCAGGCGCCGAGCGACAAGGAAGTCGCCGCGCTGCTGGCGCCGCAATTGCCGCTGGAAGTGGCGATGATCGGCAAGGGCGCCTTCGGCGAGGTCGACCGCGCGGCCCCCGTCGCAACGCTCGCCTATATGCGCCTGACCGGCGGGCGGACGCCGCTGGAATGGCAGGACAGGACGCCGAAGAATACCAGCGTCGATGAACTCGCCGACGAGGCGCTGGCCCGTACGGTGAAACTCTTTGCCGGCTATGAAAATCCGCAAAAGGGCTATCTGTCGCGCGCCAGGGTGCGCAAGGAGGCGGAGATGTCCGGCCCTTACGACCATCTGGCGCGGGTGCGCGAATGGGCGCTCAGCGGAGGGGAGGAGGAATGAGCACCTTCGAGATCCCGCTGGCGACGCGCGAGAGGCAGGCGTTGGCCGCCGACCCGCGCCGCTCGGCCTGGGTCAGCGCCAATGCCGGCTCCGGCAAGACCTTCGTGCTGGCGCGGCGGGTGATCCGCCTGCTGCTCGCCGGCACCGCGCCCTCGCGCATCCTCTGCCTGACCTTCACCAAGGCGGCGGCCTCCGAAATGGCGACCCGCGTCTTCGAGACGCTGGGCTCGTGGATCGCGCTGACCGACGAGGCGCTGGCACGCGAACTGGAAGCGATCGAGGGACGGCGGCCGGATGCGCGCGGACTGGCGCGGGCGCGCCATCTCTTCGCCGTGGCGCTGGAAACGCCGGGCGGGCTGAAGATCCAGACGATCCACGCCTTCTGCGAGGCGATCCTGCACCAGTTTCCGCTGGAGGCGAATGTCGCCGGCCATTTCCAGGTGCTGGACGACCGGCAGGCGGCGGACCTGCTCGCCGGCGCCCGTTCGCGCGTGCTGGCGCTGGCCGAGCGCGAGCCGGAGAGCCCGCTGGGCCGGGCGCTGGTGCATCTGGTCTCCGAGCTGCCCGACAAGACGGTGGAGGCGGCGCTTGCCGACCTGATCGCCCGCCGCGACACGCTGCGCCGCTGGCTGCGGGACGCCGGCTCGCTGGATGCGGCGCTGGTACAACTGACCCGTGCCTTCGGCCTTTCGGAGGGCGAAACGCTCGCCCGTCTCGATGCGGCGCTGCGCGAGGAGGTCTCGATCTCGCCGCAGGAGGCGCTGGCCTATGCCGAGGCGCTGGCGAGCGGCGGATCGCGCGACAACGAGCGGGCCGAGCGTCTGCGCATGGCGGCCCGGCTCGCCGGCAGCAGGCCGGACGAGTGGTGGGAGGTCTGGCACCGGGTCTTCCTCAACAAGGACCTGGCGCCGACCAAGGCGCTGGCGACCAAGAAGGTGGAAGAAAACTTCCCGCAAGTGGTCGAGCGGCTCTTTGCCGAGCAGGAGCGGCTTTTGGCGCTGCTCGAGCGGCGGCGGATCGCCTATGCGCTGGCCGGCACGGAAGCCGCGCTGCGGCTCGCCGATGCCATGCTCGACATCTACGAGCGCGAGAAGACCCGGCGCGGGCTGATGGACTTCGAGGACCTGATCGTGCGCACGGCGAGCCTGCTGTCGCGCGCGGATGCGGCCTTGTGGGTGCAGTACAAGCTCGACCAGGGGCTCGACCACATCCTGGTCGACGAGGCGCAGGACACCAGCCCGCACCAGTGGCGCGTCGTCCAGGCACTCGCAGAGGAATTCTTCGCCGGAGCCTCGGCGAACGAGCGCATCCGCACGCTCTTTGCCGTCGGCGACGAGAAGCAGTCGATCTATTCGTTCCAGGGCGCGGTGCCGGCCTATTTCGCCGACATGCGCCGCTATTTCGAGCGGCGGGCGAAGGATGCCGAGGCGGCGTTCGAGCGTGTCGAGCTGACGCTCTCCTTCCGCTCGCGGCCCGATGTGCTCTCGGCCGTCGACACGGTGTTCGAGGCCCCCGACATGCATGCGGGCCTGTCGCAGGAGGCAGGCGCGCCGATCCATGAGGCGGTGCGGCGCAACGACCCCGGCATGGTCGAGATCTGGCCGCCGGAGGAGCCGGTGGAGCAGGAGGTGCCGGACGACTGGACCGCGCCGGTCGACCGCATCGGTGCGGACAGTCCGATGCTGCGGCTGGCCGACCGGCTGGCGCGCTCGGTGCGGAGCTGGTGGAAGAGCGGCGAGGCGGCGCCCGGCGACGTGCTGGTGCTTGTGCGCAAGCGCGGGCCCTTCGTCGATGCGCTGACGCGGGCCCTGAAGCGCGAGGGCGTGCCGGTGGCCGGCAGCGACCGGCTGGTGCTGAACCAGCATATTGCGGTGGAGGATCTGCTGGCGCTCGGCCGCTTCCTGCTGCTGCCCGAGGACGACCTGTCGCTTGCCTGCCTGCTGAAGAGCCCGCTGCTCGGCCTCGACGACGACGCGCTGTTCCGCCTCGCCCGGCCGGACGGAGCTTCCTTGCGCTCCGGCACGCTGTGGCAGTCGCTGCGCCGGCAGGCGGACAGCGATCCGGCGTTCGAGCGGGCACGCGAGCGGATCGAGACCTGGCGCGCGCGCGCCGACTTCATGCCGCCCTTCGAGTTCTTCTCGCGGCTGCTGGGCGCCGACGGGGGACGTCGCGCTTTCCGCGCCCGCCTCGGCTCGGAAGTCGACGACGTGCTCGACGAGTTCCTGGCGGTGACGCTTGCGTTCGAGCAGACCGGCGTGCCGGGGTTGGAGGGCTTCCTCGCCTGGTTCGCGGCCGCGCCGACGGAGGTGAAGCGCGAGCTCAATGCGGCGCGCGGCGTGGTGCGGATCATGACCGTGCACGGGGCGAAGGGGCTGGAGGCGCCGCTCGTCGTGCTGGTCGACGGCGGCGCGGCACCGGTCAGCGCCCATCACGACCCGGTCTTCATCGAGCGGGCGATGCCCGGCAATCTCGGCGAGGTCACGGGCCTTGTCTGGAACCCGGTCAAGGCCGAGCGCAGCCCCTGGCACGGCGAGCGGCTGGACGCCCTGCGCCAGGCGGCGGCCGACGAATACCGCCGCCTGCTCTATGTGGCTATGACGCGCGCCCGCGACCGGCTGATCGTCTGCGGCTGGATGCCGGCGCGCGGCCAGTCGGAGGAGTGCTGGCACGCGCTGGTGGCACGCGCGCTGGAGCCGGGTGCCCGCGACGGCGAGGCGGGAGACGGCGGCCCCTGCCGCATCTGGCAGCGCCCCGGCACCACCGCGCCGGCGCCGCTGCTGGCGCGAGGGACAGAGGCTGCGGAGGAAGGATCGTCGCCGCCGGCCCCTGCCTGGTTGTTCGCGCCGGTAGCAGCGCCCGAGCGCCCGCGCCGCCTGCGCCCGTCCGAGGCCTTCGACGAGATGGAGGCGAAGGAGGGGGCCGAACCGGTGCCGGCGACCGACCGGCTGGCGGAAGCGCGGGCAGCTCCCGACTTCGCGCTGGAGCGCGGCCGCCACCTGCACCGGCTGCTGCAGCTGCTGCCCGAGCTGCCGCCGGCAGAGCGCCGCGCCGCAGGCGGGCGCTATCTCGCCCATGCCTTGAGCCCGCTCTTTGCCGCAAGGGCGGAGCAGCTCTTGAACGAGGCGCTCGGCGTGCTGGAGCATCCCGGCTTTGCCGCCGTCTTCTCGGCCGATGCGCGCGCGGAAGTGCCCCTGGCCGGAACGCTGCGCCTTGCCGACGGCTCGGCCTATGAGGTGTCGGGCCAGATCGACCGGCTGCGCGTCGACGAGGACGCGGTGTGGATCCTCGACTTCAAGACCGACCGGCGGGTGCCGGAGGGGCCGCACGAGATCGGCGAGGCCTATGTGGTGCAGCTTGCGGTCTATCGCCGGCTGCTCGCCGACATCTGGCCGGGGCGGGCCGTGCGGGCCGCGCTGGTCTATACGGCCGGGCCGAAGCTGGTGGAACTGCCGGGCGAGGCGATGGACGCGGCGGTGGCGGCGCTGGCGCCGGCCTGAGACCGCCGCGACACGGGTGCGACCCAACGCTTGCTTGACGCGGGCGGGTCGCCTTCCTACGTTCGGGGCAACGAAAGGATGCGTCGCATCCGCGAGCTTTTGGAAAGGGCATGAGATGGCCACTTCAGTCGTGACCGATGAGAGCTTCGAAACCGACGTCCTGCAGGCGTCCGGCACCGTCGTGGTGGACTTCTGGGCCGAATGGTGCGGTCCGTGCAAGATGATCGCACCGGCGCTGGAGGAAATCTCCGAAGAGATGAGCGGGCAGGTGAAGATCACCAAGCTCAACATCGACGAGAACCAGAACATGGCGATGAAGTACGGGGTGCGTTCCATCCCCACGCTCATCCTGTTCAAGGACGGCCAGCCGGTCTCCACGCAGATCGGCGCGGCACCGAAGAACAAGCTGGCCGCCTGGATCCAGACTGCGATCTGACGCAGTCCGGTCTAGGGCGAACCCTGAACCGAATCACGCCGGTCCGGCTTGCCTTTGAAGGCTTGCCGGATCGGTGCGTCTTGCGTGGGATGCGGGCAGGCCGAAGGGCCGGTCGGCAGTTCCGCGCATCGGCGAGAGCCCGGATTTCCCCTGGCCGCTGATGGCCGGGCGAGAGGCGGGGGCGCCGGTCGGACCAGACCTTTTTCTGAAGACGCCGAGCATTGCCGGGAAGACCATGAACGACAGCAACGACAAGACCAATATCAACCCCGAGGATGCCGTTTCCGGTCATGAGGCCGAGAACGGCGGCGAGGCGCAGGCCGCGCTCGATCCGACCGAGGCGCTGCTGGCGGAAAACGCCGAGCTGAAGGATCGCATGCTCCGCACCATGGCGGAGATGGAGAACCTGCGCCGGCGGACCGAGAAGGAAATCCGCGACAGCAAGCAATACGCCGCGGCCAGCTTCGCCCGCGACATGCTGGGCGTCGGCGACAACCTGCGCCGGGCGCTGGAGGCGATCTCCGCCGAGGCCCGCGATGCGGCCAACGAGAGCATGCGCGCCCTGATCGAGGGCGTCGAGATGACCGAGCGCGAGATGCTCAACCAGCTCGACAAGCACGGCGTGCGCCGCATCGACCCGGCCGGCGAGAAATTCGATCCGAATTTCCACCAGGCGATGTTCGAGGTGCCGAACACCGAGGTGCCGAACAACACTGTCGTGCAGGTGATGCAGGCCGGCTACGTGATCGGCGACCGCGTGCTGCGTCCGGCGCTTGTCGGCGTGTCGAAGGGCGGGCCGAAGGAGCGCAAGCCGGAGGGCGAGGCCCCGGCGGCCGAGCCCGGCTCGACGGTCGACCGCACCGCCTGAGTATGTTTGCGGGCCTCCGATGAGGTCCGATCTTACGCTTTGCGAGAAAGGCGCGCCCATGGCGCGCCTTTTTTGCTGTTGTCCGCTGGCAGCCGGCGTCAGTCGAAGCGGCTGAAGACCAGCGCGGCGTTCACCCCGCCGAAGCCGAAGGCGTTGGAGAGGACATGGTCGACCGGCGCCGACCGGGCGCCTTGCGAGATCAGGTCGAACCCTTCGGCCTCCGCCATCGGCCGGGCGATGTTCAGGCTGGGCGGCAGGGTCCTGTCGCGGATGGCAAGGACCGAGAACACGGCCTCGATGGCCCCTGCTGCCCCCAGCATGTGACCGGTTGCCGACTTCGTGGAGCTGATCGGCACGCGGCCGCGCGCAGCGCCCAGGACCCGCTCCAGGGCGGCGAGCTCCGCCGCATCGCCGACGGGCGTCGAGGTGGCATGCGCGTTGACATAGCCGATATCCGCAGCCTCGAGCCCGGCCATCGCGATGGCGATCTCCATCGCCCGCGCGGCCTCGCGGCCGTCCGGCCAGCCGGCGGTGACGTGGTGGGCGTCCGTCGTGGTGCCGTAGCCCGACAGGACGGCCAGGGGGCGAGCGCCCCGGCGCTCGGCATGGTCCAGCCGCTCGATGACCAGCATTGCCGCGCCTTCGGAGAGAACGAACCCGTCATGGTCCGCGTCGAACGGACGGGAGGCGCGCTGCGGGTCGTCATTGTAGCCGAAGGACAGCGCCTTGGCCGCCGTGAAGCCGCCGATGGCGACGGGATCGACGCAGCCTTCCGCGCCGCCGCACAGGGCGATATCGGCTTCGCCCGAGCGGATCAGGCGCATGGCATCGCCGATGGCCTGGGCGGAGGCGGCGCAGGCCGTGGTGGGCGAGCCGGCCGGCCCGTTGAAGCCGAAGCGGATCGACACCTGGCCTGCCGCGAGATTGGGCAGGAACGAGGGAACGACGAAGGGAGACAGCCGGCGCGGCCCTTCCGTGCGGACCAGTTCGCTCGCCGCGGTGATCGCCGGGACGCCGCCGACCCCGGTGCCGATCTGCGTTGCGGTGCGCGCCCGCTGCCCGGGCTCCTCCGGGTGCCAGCCGGCCTGGTCGAGCGCCTCGATGGCTGCGGCCATGGCGTATTGGATGAACAGGTCGTTCCGGCGCCGGTCGCGGGCATCCATACAGCGCTCGGGGTCGAATCCCTCGGCATCCTCCGCGATGGAGGGGACCAGCCCGGCGATCCCGCATTTCCAGCCGGTCGTGTCGAAGCGGGTGTTGGCGACGATGCCGCTCTGCCCCGCGATCAGCCGGCGCCAGTTCGCCTCGATGCCGGCGCCCAGCGGGGACACGGCGCCCAAACCCGTGACGACAATCGGAACCGACATGCTAGCCTCCTTGGTAGGGTTTTGACGTGCATATACACATAGAGAGGCGAGCACAAGGGCCCGATCCGGGTTTCACGGCGCCGCCAGCCGGCGGGCGACGCTGAGATAGATCGCCGCTTCCTCTTCCGTGATGTCCTTCATCACCGACGCATAGGCGTCCGGCCATACCGCCAGAAGCGGCTCGAGAACGGCATCGCCCTCCGGCGTCAACTCGCAGACACGCTGGTTTCCGGGCAGTCCGGCAACGCGCCGGACCAGTCCCTTCCTGGCAAGGAGGTCGAGATTGCGCGTCAGGCTGGTCCGGTCGAGGGCGATGCGCCCGGCGAGCACCATGACCGGCTGCCCGGGCAGGTAGCGAATCGCCGCCAGCAGAAAGAACTGCTGGACGGTGACGCCGTAGGGCTTGAGCCTTGCGTCCCAGCGCTTGAGCAGCGCCCGCGAGGTCGCCACGGTGTTCATGATCAGGCAGTCGGCAAGGGCTTTGGGCAAGGTCATGCCCTCATTGGAAAGCAGCACCTGGCGAAGTCAAGACCTGGCGCGGCGCTCGCCGCCTCCGGGCGAAGTAACACGGGGGACAGCGCGCGTGCGCCTCACTTCGCCCGTTGCGGATGCGCCGGGTTACGGCCTAGCATCGCCGCATGGCGACCATGCTCCAGATCCTCGATTTTCTCGGCGTTGCCGTCTTCGCGGTGACAGGGGCCATCGTCGCCTCGCGCCTGCGGCTCGACTGTCTCGCCTTCGTCTTCTTCGCCGTGTTCACCGGCGTCGGCGGCGGCACGCTGCGCGACCTGCTGCTCGATGCGCCGGTTTTCTGGGTCGAGAACGAGATCTATCTCGTCGTCTGCATTTCCATCGGCGCGCTGATGTGGTTCGCAACGCCGGTGGTGGAACGGATGAGCAAGCCGCTGCGCTGGGCCGACGCGATGGGCCTTGCCGCCTATTCGGTGATGGGAGCGGCGAAGACGCTGGCGCTCGGCCACCCGCCGACGGTTGCGGTGCTGATGGGGGTGGCGACCGCCACCTTCGGCGGCATCATCCGCGACACGATCGCCGACCAGCCCTCGGCGCTGGTCAATCCGGAGCTCTATCTGACGCCGGCCTTTGTCGGCGCGGGCGTCTATGTCGGCCTGTTTTCCTTCGGCGTCGAGGCCTGGCCGGCGGCGATCGCCGGGGTCGTGGCGGCCCTGGTGCTGCGCGGCGGGGCGATCATCTGGGGCTGGAGCCTGCCGGCCTATACGCCGCCGGACGACAAGCCTTCCGGCAATCCCTGACGGCTGCCCCCGAAGACTGCCTGAAACGCATTCGGCCCGCGCGGACCTTGTGGCGCGGCGGGCCGAAATCAGACTATCGAACCGTTGCTGCGGGTCAGGCCGCGGAGCGGGAGGTAATGGCCTTGCCGCCATCGCCCTGCTGCTGGGCCTTCAGCCGGTCGGCTTCCGAGTGCCAGCGGTCGGCCTCGCGCCGCTTGACGCGGGCTTCCTTGCGCCACTTACCCTGGGCTGCCCAGGAGGCGACGCCGCCGATGAAGACGCCGAAGGCGACGGCCGCGAACAGGATCCAGAACAGCGGCGCATCGACGCTCACGGCCGGATCGGCCCGGTTGAACGGGTCGAGCGACAGCGTCACGACATGCCGGTTGGCGACCGCCAGCGCGATCAGCACGACGGCGATCGGCACCAGCACGAGGTTCTTCAGAAAGCGCGTCAATTCCTGTCTCCTGTACGCGATCTCCCGCGCGGCCGGTCGCCTGCGGTCCCGGCACCCGGCCCGCATTCGGGCCGCCTGCGGCCCGGGCTCCGATCAGGGCCGCTCAATCGTCGTCGGGGTCTTCCGAACCGTCCCCGTCGTTGAGACGCTCGCGCATCTCCTTGCCGGTCTTGAAGAAGGGAACGAACTTCTCCTCCACATCGACCTTTTGCCCCGTGCGCGGATTGCGCCCGGTGCGGGCCGGCCGGTTCTTCACCGAGAAGGCCCCGAAGCCCCGAAGCTCGACCCGGTTGCCGCTGCGCAGGGCATCGGTGATCTCGTCGAGGATCGCGTTGACGATGTTCTCAACATCCCGCTGGTAAAGATGCGGATTCTGTTCGGCGATCCGTTGCACCAGTTCCGACTTGATCATTCGCGTCCCCCTGTTCGGTCGAGACTTTCCGCCGCGTTGCGAGCGTGCCAAACGGACACAAGACCGTCAAGCGCAAGCCCTTCCGGGATGATGGCGCCGGCACCTGCCACCGCCTCGAGGGCACCGCTGGCGACCCCGGAGCCGAACCAGTGCGCCATCCGGCCGACGAAGGGCAGTCCGCCCTCCCTCTCGCGCGCGACCCGCCAGGTGACGACCGGCAGGTCGGCGGCGATGCCGCGTTCGGTTTCCAGCCACTTGAGGCTGGCTTCCTCGCCGCCGAGATCGTCGATCAGCCCGAGATCGCGCGCCGCCTCGCCGGAATAGACGCCGCCCTGCGCGACCGCGCGCACCGCGTCCACATCCAGCCCGCGGCGCTCGGCCACCCGGGCGACGAACCATTCGTAGCTGTCGTCGATCAAGGCCTGCAGATTGTCGCGCACGGCCGGAGGCGTCTGGGAATGGAAATTCGGCTCCGCCTTGAGCGGGCCGGAGCGCACCACGTCGAACTTGACGCCCAGCGTGTCGAGCAGGCCGCCGAAATTGCCGTACTGGATGTAGACGCCGATGGAGCCGGTGATCGAGGTGTGCCGTGCAACGATATGGTCGGTGGCGATGGCGGTCATGTAGCCGGCCGAGGCGGCCAGCGTGCCGACCTGCGCGACCACGGGCTTTTTCTCCGCCAGCTCGCGCAGCGCCATGTAGAGCGTCTCGCCGCCGACGGTGGTGCCGCCGGGCGAGTTCAGGTCGACGATCACCGCCTTCACCCGCTCGTTCTTGGCGAGCTCCTTGATCAGCTTGACCCGGTCCCGGTCGTCGACGATCAGTCCGCCGACCGGAAGCCGTGCGATGTGGGCTCCGCGCCGGTCGAGCGAGCCGAAGGCGCCGCTCCAGGCGAGCATCCCGCCGATCGCCACGATCGCGAGCAGGAAGGCAAAGGCCCTCCAGAACATCACTTTCCGGCGCAGTCGCCGTCGGTCGACCAGCGCGTCCGCATCAAGGGCCATGGGCCAAACCTTTCGCTCTTCCCGCTTCCAGGGAGGCTTATCGCTACATGGCTGAGCTGCCGTTGAAAAGCCCGAACTGGAAGAAACGGCCCGCAGGCGCGCAGCAGCATGCTTGCCGGACGCCGCGTCCTCTGGCACTCAGGCGCTCGCCACGTTTTGTTGCGGTGCACGATAACAGGTCGGGGAGGGCCTTACGAACCATGGCGCAAATCACCCTTAACACGCTGGACGCGCGCAAGGCGGACGGCCGCCGCTTCGCGATGGTCACCGCCTATGACGCCGGTTTTGCCCAAGCCGCCGCCGGCGCCGGCATCGAGACCCTGCTCGTTGGCGACAGTCTCGGCATGGTGGTGCAGGGACGCGGCTCGACCGTTCCCGTGACCATGGACGACATGGCCTATCACACGGCCTGCGTCCGCCGCGGCGTGGAGCGGGGCGAACACCGTCCGCTGATCCTCGCCGACATGCCGTTCGGCGCGGCCAATGCTCCCGATCAGGCGGCGGCCAATGCCGCCCGGCTGATGCAGGCCGGGGCCAATGCGGTGAAGATCGAGGGCGGCGCCTGGGTGGCCGAGACGATCCGCCATCTGACCGAGCGCGGCATGCCGGTCTGCGCCCATCTCGGTCTGACGCCGCAAACGGCCGACATGCTGGGCGGCTTCCGCCTGCAGGGCCGCAATGAGGCGGCCGCCGCGCGCATCCGCGAGGAGGCTCGCATGCTGGAGGAGGCCGGCGCCCGGCTGCTGCTGCTGGAATGCGTGCCCGATGCGCTCGGCAAGGCGGTGAGCGAGGCCGCAACGGTGCCGGTGGTCGGCATCGGTGCGGGGCCTGCGACCGATGCGCAGGTGCTGGTCCTGCACGACATGCTGGGCCTGGGCGAGGGGCGCAAGGCGCGCTTCGTGAAGGATTACCTTGCCGGGCGCGGCAGCATTACCGAGGCGCTGCGCGCCTTCGGCGAGGAGGTGCGCTCCGGCGCCTATCCCGCGCCCGAGCACTGCTACGGCTGAACCGCTCGGGGCGCGTGCCGTTCGCATCTTCCGGGCACGGGACCGGATGTGCCATCCTTTGCGCAGGCCACGGCAAGGGAGCGAAAGATGAGCGTTCGGATCGTGCGGCTTGGAACGCAGCGCAGCGAGGGCGAGGGGCCCCGGCTCGGCACGGTGCGCCGGCCGCCGCGCGGTGTGCGCAAGGAAGACTACGCGACCGGCAACTGGTACGACACCTGGCTGCCCGAGCTGTCGCCGAGTGCGGAGCTGGTGGCGAGCGCGCGGGCCGCGCAGTCGGAGGCGGACTGGGCGGCCTTCGTCAAGGCGTTCCGCAAGGAGATGGCAGCGCCTGGCCCCGCGCGCCTGCTCGACATGCTCGCAGCGCTGTCGCATTCGGGGGCCTTCTCGCTCGGCTGCTATTGCGAGGACGAGGCCCGCTGCCACCGCTCCGTGCTGCGCGAGCTGCTGACGGAGCGCGGCGCCGACATCGCCTGAAACGTGCCGCGAACCCGGCCCGGAACGAAAGAACCCCGGCCTTGCGGCCCCCCCGAAACGAAAGAACCCCGGCCGCGAGGCCCCCCAAACGAAAGAACCCCGGCCGCGAGGCCCCCCAAACGAAAGAACCCCGGCCGCGAGGCCGGGGTTCTGTTTTTTCGTAAGGTCGCGTGTTGCGATCAGTCGTCGGTCTCGCGGGCCTTGAGGGCCGCGCCGAGAATGTCGCCGAGCGAAGCGCCCGAGTCCGACGAACCGTACTGCGCAACGGCTTCCTTCTCCTCGGCGATTTCCAGCGCCTTGATGGAGACCGACACGCGGCGGGTCTTCTTGTCGAACTGGGTGACGCGGGCGTCGAACTTCTCGCCGACCGAGAAACGCTCGGGGCGCTGCTCGGCGCGGTCGCGGGACAGGTCGGCACGACGCACGAAGGTGGTCAGGTCGGTGTCGACGATCTTGGCCTCGAGGCCGCCGTCCTTCACTTCGACCACTTCGCAGGTGATGATGACGCCCTTGCGCAGCTCGCCGGCCGCAGCAGTGTCGAACGGATCGCCGCCGAGCTGCTTGATGCCGAGCGAAATACGCTCCTTCTCCATGTCGACGTCGAGCACGACGGCGCGAACCATGTCGCCCTTCTTGTACTCTTCGATGACCTGCTCGCCCGGACGGTTCCAGTCGAGGTCGGAGAGGTGGACCATGCCGTCGACGTCGCCGTCGAGACCGATGAACAGACCGAACTCGGTCTTGTTCTTGACCTCGCCCTCGACCTCGGTACCGGTCGGGAACTTGTCGGCGAAGGCCTCCCACGGGTTCTGCAGGGTCTGCTTGAGACCGAGCGAGATACGACGCTTGACCGGATCGACCTCCAGGATCATCACCTCAACCTCCTGCGAGGTGGAGACGATCTTGCCCGGATGGACGTTCTTCTTGGTCCAGGACATCTCGGAGACGTGGATCAGGCCTTCGATGCCCGGCTCCAGCTCGACGAACGCACCGTAGTCGGTGATGTTGGTCACGCGGCCCGTGAACTTGGCATCGACCGGGTACTTGGCCTCGATGCCGTCCCACGGATCGGCCTCGAGCTGCTTCATGCCCAGCGAGATGCGGTGCGTGTCCTGGTTGACGCGGATGATCTGGACCTTGACGGTCTGACCGATCGACAGGACCTCGCTCGGATGGTTGATGCGGCGCCACGCGATGTCGGTGACGTGCAGCAGGCCATCGATGCCGCCCAGGTCGACGAACGCACCGTAGTCGGTGATGTTCTTGACCACGCCTTCCATGACCTGGCCTTCCTCGAGGCTCTGGACCAGCTCCGAGCGCTGCTCGGCACGGGTCTCCTCGAGGACGACACGGCGCGACACGACGATGTTGCCGCGGCGCTTGTCCATCTTCAGGATCTGGAACGGCTGCGGGGTGTGCATCAAGGGCGCGACGTCGCGCACCGGACGGATGTCCACCTGCGAACGCGGCAGGAAGGCCACGGCGCCGTCGAGGTCGACGGTGAAGCCGCCCTTAACCTGGTTGAAGATCTGGCCGGTGACCTTCTCGTTCGCCTCGAAAGCGACCTCGAGACGGACCCAGCTCTCTTCGCGGCGAGCCTTGTCGCGCGACAGGACGGCCTCGCCGAGCGCGTTCTCGACGCGCTCCAGATAGACCTCGACCTTGTCGCCGACCGAGACGCCGGCATCGTCGCCGTCACGTCCCTTGACGCCAAATTCCTTCAGCGCGATGCGGCCTTCGACCTTCAGGCCGACGTCGATCACCGCGAGATCCTTCTCGATGGCGATCACGGTGCCGGTGACGACGGAACCTTCGTACAGCTCCTGCTGCTCGAAGCTTTCCTCGAGAAGGGCGGCAAATTCATCGCGGGTAGGGTTCAAACTGCTCATCGAAACTCCTGGCAGCCAAGTCTGGCTCGTCGCCGGCGGGTTTGTGTTGTTCCAGGCGGTTCCTCCGTCCGGCAGCGCCCGTTTCGGGTGCTGCTTCCGCGCCGTCCCCGGCCATTCGGCAACGGGACTGCGCAGGCCGGCGAGGCGGAAGGCGAAACCGCACGCTCAGTCATGTCTTGCGGGGAATGCGCGGCCGTCCTTCACCGTAAAGGGAACAACATGTCGCGATCCGCCAGTCTTCGCCCGGCCGGTCCCGGGCGAGCCGGACCATGAGGCCGATGGGCGCGGAAACCTGCGCGAGGGCAGATCCTCCGGCTCGGGGCGAGCGATGCGAAAAAGCGCCGATCTCGTGACCGCTACCTTGCGTGCACGCTATCGACGATATCCACAGCCGCCTTGAACGCGGTTTCTATATCCATTTCCGACGTATCGAGCAAGTCCGCATCGTCCGCCGGTTTCAACGGGGCGACGCTGCGGCCGGCATCGCGCTGGTCGCGCCGCTCCAGATCCGCCAGCACTCGTGCATAGTCGGCCTCCTGCCCCTTCGACAGGAGCTCCTGGGTGCGCCGCCGCGCACGCTCGGCCGCGCTCGCCACCACATAGAGCTTCACATCCGCATCCGGGCACACCACCGTGCCGATGTCGCGCCCGTCCAGGACGGCGCCCGGCGGCTCCTGCGCAAAGCGACGCTGCGCCCGCACCAGCTCCTCGCGCAGGCCCGGCAGCACCGCGATCCGCGAGGCCGCCTCGCCGATCTCGTGCGCCGACAGCACGTCGCGGTCGAGGCGGGAGAGATCGAGATTGCGCGCCGTCGCCACCGCCACCGCCTCGTCGCCGAGCGGCAGCCCGCGGGCCAGTAGCGCGGCCGCAACCGCGCGATAGGTAAGGCCGGTGTCGAGATGGCGCAGGCCGTAATGGTCCGCCAGCCGGCGCGCCAGGGTGCCCTTGCCCGAGGCCGCAGGTCCGTCGATGGCGATGATCATGCGGCCTGCTCTCCCGTCTCGCGGATGTCGCCGCCGAGCTCTGCGAACAACGCCTCGAAACTCGGGAAGCTGGTGGCGATCACGGCGCCGTCGTCGACCGTGACCGGCCGGTCGGCGGCAAGGCCCAGCACCAGGAAGGTCATGGCGATGCGGTGGTCGAGATGGGTGACGACGGTGCCGCCGCCGATCGGGCCCTTGCGCCCGTGCACCCGCAAGGTGCTCTCGCCTTCCTCGCACTCGACGCCGTTGGCGCGAAGGCCGGCGGCGACCGCCGCAAGACGGTCCGATTCCTTCACCTTGAGCTCTTCCACCCCGAGCATGGTCGTCGTGCCTTCCGCAAAGGCGGCGGCGACGGCCAGCACCGGATATTCGTCGATCATCGAGGGCGCGCGGCTCGCCGGCACCTCGACGCCCTTCAGCTTCGAATGGCGCACGCGCACATCGCCCAGCCGCTCGCCGCCGGTCTCGCGGACATTGGTGATCTCCAGATCCGCGCCCATCTCCTGCAGCGTGGTCAGGAGGCCGGTGCGGTGCTCGTTGAGCAGCACGTCGGCGACCGTCACATCCGAGCCCGGCACGATCAGGCCTGCGACGATGGGGAAGGCGGCCGAGGAGGGATCGGCCGGCACGGTGACGTCCTGCGGCTGCAGCTCGCCCTGGCCGGTGACGGTGATCACCCGGCCGCCGGCGTCGTCATGGTCGACCTGGATGGTCGCGCCGAAGCCGGCGAGCATGCGCTCGGTGTGGTCGCGGGTGGGGATCGGCTCGATCACCGTGGTCTGGCCCGGCGCGTTGAGGCCGGCCAGCAGCACCGCCGACTTCACCTGCGCTGACGGCACGGGCACCCGGTAGCTGATCGGCGCCGGGGTGCCGGGGCCGTGCACCGACAGCGGCAGCCGGTCGCCGGAGCGCGAGATCACCCGCGTTCCCATCATCCGCAAGGGCTCCAGCACGCGGCCCATCGGCCGCTTCACCAGCGAGGCGTCGCCCGTGAACGTGGCCGCAATGGGATGGGTACCGGCGATGCCCATGGCAAGGCGCACGCCGGTGCCGGCATTGCCGTAGTCGATCACCGTCTCCGGCTCGACGAGGCTGCCGAGCCCGGCGCCGTCGACGCTCCACAGGCCCGATGCATCGCGCTGGATGCGGGCGCCGAAGGCGCGCATGGCGGCGGCGGTGTTGAGCACGTCCTCCGATTCCAGCAGGCCGGACACCGTGGTCCGGCCGATGGCCAGTGCGCCCAGCATCAGGGCCCGGTGGGAAATGGACTTGTCGCCGGGCACGGTGACCCGGCCCTTGAGCGAGGCGCCGGAGCGGGCCGTCAGCGGCCTTGCGGCGGTGGATTGGGACATGCTGGATTCCGAAAGCTTGAAGCCGACTGTTGCGTTGCCCCTCGTATCATGCTGGAACCGATACGTCACCGTGGGTGTTGCCCCTCGAGCGTCCGGTGACGGCCCCTTCCGACACGCTTGCGGGAACGCATCGGGGAACGCATCGGGAGATGCCCCGGGGAGTGTGTGGGGGAGTGCCCTGGGGAGTGCGGTGGGGCGGGTCCATAAAGCGTTTGACGAAGCAGGGCGGATTAGGCTTTGACAGGAAGCCGGGTAGCCTTTAAGCGAACGCCCGATTATCTGCAGACAAGGGTTGGAAACGTGGCAAAACCCGATCTTGGCACCAAGCGGCTGTGCGGCGGTTGCGGCACGAAATATTACGACCTCAATCGCGATCCGATCACCTGCCCCAAGTGCGGCACGGTGTTCATCGTGGCCCAGGCGATGCGGGCGAAGACCGCTGCCAAGGCTGCGGCCGTGGTCGAGGAGGACGAGGACGACGTCGAGCTGGAAGACGAGGGTGCCGAGATGGTCAGCCTCGAGGAAGCCGATGCGGAGGCCGAAGGCGATACCGCCGTCGCCATCGACGATGACGAGGTCGACGAGGACATCGCCGACGACGATGCCGACGACGTCTTCATCGACGACGAGGACGAGGAAGACGACGACGTGCCGGGCATCGTGCTCGAGCGCGACGACGAGGACACCGACCGCTGAAATCGGCGTTGTCCACAGGCCCTGAAAGTTTTCCTCAGGGCCTGTTCGGGAAAGCGGATTATTCCGCTTGACTTGAGGGGCGGAAGACGTATTTTCCGCCCGCACCGGCAAGACGAACCCAAGCGTCGCCGGACAGTTTGAAGCAGGAAGGTCCCGGAGGTTTCCGGCCAAGGGCTTCGGACAAGACACTGGAAGACGGGGCCATAGCTCAGTTGGGAGAGCGCTTGAATGGCATTCAAGAGGTCAGCGGTTCGATCCCGCTTGGCTCCACCAGTCTTCCCCCTCGATCTGAAAATCCGATAAAATCGCACGATCAGAGCAGGCGCTTGTTCGCCTGCTTGTGCCGTTTGCGTCGCCGGATCCCGCGGATCCCGGTCGGTCGCGCGAGCGATGCAGCGCCGTTTTCCGTCCGGCAGCTCCGCCCTCCCTCCGCCGGCGTTCGGGGCGCGTCACGGCGCGCGCCCGGCCCCCTGTTCAGCCGAGCCACTCCTGCGGGTTGTCGGCGGAATAGTCGACGGGATCGCCCATCGTGCCCTCCTCGCGCAGCGTCCAGTAGGCGGCGTGCAGCCGTGTGGTGAAGCTGCCCGGCGCGCCGTTGGCGACCGCCTTGCCGTCCGCCGACGTGAGCGGAACGCCGCCGCCGGCGGTCGTCGTCAGGACGGCGCAGGCCGAAAGCCATGCCGGCGACACCCCATCAGAGGAACACGCTGCGGCAGGTCGCTGCCGGGCGCCGGCGGGTGGCCCGATATCGCGTGAGGTGTGGGGTTCGGAATACAAGATATTGACCGCAAGGCGCTGGGCATGCCTAGATCGTGTTGTCATGGTGTCCGCGATTCGGCGCGGATGAAAAGGGAAGCCGGTGCAAGTCCGGCGCTGCCCCCGCAACTGTAAGCGGCGAGCCGACGTCCACGCATGTCACTGGGACCACCGGGTCCCGGGAAGACGGACCAAGGCAACGACCCGCGAGCCAGGAGACCTGCCAGGACCTTGTAACGAACCCGGTCGGTGGGCCCGGAGGCGTCGTACGGTCGTGGCCTCGCCGCGACTGTTCGCGTCCCTGTCCCTGCCGCCCGCATCAGGCAGAGATCGAGGGACTCCCGATGAGCATCACCGTCTATTCCAAACCCGCCTGCGTCCAGTGCACCGCGACGACCCGTGCCCTTTCGGCCAAGGGGCTGGCGTTCGACCTTGTCGACCTTACCCTGGACGAGCAGGCCATGGCCCGCGTGAGCGAGCTCGGCTATCGCCAGGTGCCGGTCGTCATGGCGGGCGACGAGCACTGGGCCGGCTTCCGGCCAGACAAGATCGCCGCGCTCGCCTGAGCAAGCCCATGGGCGGGCTGATCTATTTCTCGTCGCGGTCGGGCAATACGGACCGGTTCGTCCGTGCCCTGGGACTTGCGGCCGAGCGCATCCCCGTGTCGCCGGCCGATCCCATGCCCATGCCGGACGCGCCGTTCGTCCTGGTCACCCCGACCTATGCCGACGGCGAGGGGCGCGGCGCCGTCCACAAGCAGGTGATCCGCTTCCTCAACGACGCGGACGCCCGCGGGCATCTTCGCGGCGTCATCGCGTCGGGCAACCGCAACTTCGGCGCGCTCTACGCGCTGGCCGGTGACGTGATCGCCCGCAAGTGCGGCGTGCCGTTGCTCTATCGCTTCGAATTGGCCGGAACGGCGAGCGATCTCGACCGGGTCAGGGAAGGACTGGACAGGTTTTGGAAAACGCAACTCTCGACCGCGACGTGAGCGACGCCGCTCCCGCGAAGGCCGTGCCCGCCGAATGGCAGGGGCTCGACTATCACGCCCTGAACGCGATGCTGAACCTCTACGACGAGCAGGGACGCATCCGGTTCGATGCCGACCGCATGGCCGCGCGCCAGTATTTTCTCCAGCACGTCAACCAGAACACCGTGTTCTTCCACTCGCTGGAGGAGAAGCTGCGCTATCTGGTCGAGGAGGGCTATTACGAGGCCCATGTCCTCGACGGCTACGAGCCTGCATTCCTGCGCCGGATCTGGGACGAGGCCTATGCGGTCAGGTTCCGCTTCCCGACCTTCCTCGGCGCCTTCAAGTACTACACCAGCTACACGTTGAAGACCCGCGACGGAAAGCGATATCTCGAGCGTCTCGAGGACCGTGTCGTGATGGTGGCGCTGACCCTGGCGCGCGGTGACGAGGCGCTCGCCGTGCGGTTGATGCACGAGATCCTTGCCGGGCGCTTCCAGCCGGCGACACCCACCTTCCTCAACGCGGGCAAGGCGCAGCGGGGCGAGTTGATCTCCTGCTTCCTGCTGCGCATCGAGGACAACATGGAGTCCATCGGGCGCGGCATCAACTCGGCGCTGCAGCTGAGCAAGCGCGGCGGCGGCGTCGCCTTGATGCTGACCAACATCCGCGAGCACGGCGCGGCCATCAAGGGCATCGAGAACCAGTCGTCCGGCGTCATCCCCGTGATGAAGCTGCTGGAAGACAGTTTTTCCTACGCCAACCAGCTCGGCGCCCGGCAGGGCGCAGGCGCGGTCTACCTGCATGCCCATCATCCCGACATCCTGCGCTTCCTTGACACCAAGCGCGAGAACGCCGACGAGAAGATCCGCATCAAGACCCTGTCGCTGGGCGTGGTCGTTCCCGACATCACCTTCGAACTCGCGAAGAAGAACGAGGAGATGTATCTCTTCTCGCCGCACGATGTTCAGCGGGTGTACGGCCGGCCCTTCTCGGAGATCTCGGTGACCGAGACCTATCACGAGATGGTCGACGATCCGCGCATCCGCAAGAAGAAGATCAATGCGCGCCAGTTCTTCCAGACGCTGGCCGAGATCCAGTTCGAGAGCGGCTATCCCTACATCATGTTCGAGGACACGGTGAACCGGGCCAACCCGGTGGCCGGGCGGATCTCCATGTCCAACCTGTGTTCGGAGATCCTGCAGGTCAACGAGGCGTCGACCTACAACGACGACCTCAGCTATCGCCACCTTGGAACGGACATTTCCTGCAATCTGGGATCTCTCAACATCGCCAGGGCGATGGATGGCGGCGATCTCGGCGCCACGGTGGAAACCGCGGTGCGCGCGCTGAACGCCGTGTCGGAAATGTCGGCGATCGAATCCGTACCCTCGGTCCGGCGCGGCAACGACGAAAGCCACGCCATCGGCCTTGGCCAGATGAACCTGCACGGCTTCCTGGCGCGCGAGCGCATTCACTACGGCAGCCCCGAAGGGCTGGACTTCACCAATGTGTATTTCGCGGTCGTGCTTTTCCATTGCCTGCGCGCCTCCAGCGCGCTGGCGCGCGAGCGCGGCAGAAGCTTTGCCGGCTTCGAGGCCTCGCGCTATGCGGACGGCTCGTTCTTCGACAAGTATGTCGACCGGGTCTGGCTGCCCGAGACCGAGACCGTGCGCGAGCTCTTCGCCCGGTTCGGCGTCGAGGTGCCGGGGCGCGAGGACTGGGTCCGCCTGAGGGAGACGGTGATCCGGGACGGGCTCTACAACCGGAACCTCCAGGCCGTCCCGCCCACGGGATCGATCAGCTACATCAACAATGCCACCTCCTCGATCCACCCGATCACCTCCAAGATCGAGATCCGCAAGGAGGGCAAGATCGGCCGCGTCTACTACCCGGCGCCCTACATGACGAACGAGAATCTTGAATACTACCGGGATGCCTACGAGATCGGTGCCGAGGCGATCATCGACACCTATGCGGTCGCGACCCAGCATGTCGACCAGGGCCTGTCCCTGACGTTGTTCTTCAAGGACACGGCGACGACGCGGGATATCAACCGCGCCCAGATCCATGCGTGGAAGAAGGGCATCAAGACCATCTACTACATCCGCCTGCGCCAGATGGCCCTCGAGGGAACCGAGGTCCAGGGCTGTGTTTCTTGTTCGCTGTGAGGAAGACATGAACGCCATCATCCCCCGGCGCGCAGTGCCGCGCGCGGTCAACTGGAACCGCCTGCAGGACGACAAGGACCTGGAAATCTGGAACCGGCTGACGGTCAATTTCTGGCTGCCCGAAAAGGTGCCGCTGTCCAACGACATCCAGTCCTGGTCCCAGCTGACGGACGCCGAGCGGCTGCTGACCATCCGTGTGTTCACCGGCCTCACGCTTCTCGACACGATCCAGAACACGGTCGGGGCGCCTGCGCTCATGGCCGATGCGATCACCCCGCACGAGGAGGCGGTACTGACCAACATCGCCTTCATGGAGGCGGTTCACGCGCGCAGCTACTCGTCGATCTTCTCGACCCTGTGCTCGACGCCGGAAGTCGATGAGGCGTTCCGCTGGTCGCAGGAAAACGCCCACCTGCAGCAGAAGTCGCGATTGATCCTCGATGAATACGACGCGACCGCGAACCCGCTGCGCAAGAAGGTGGCGAGCGTCTTCCTGGAGAGCTTCCTGTTCTATTCCGGCTTCTACCTGCCGATGCACTGGTCCAGCCGGGCACGGCTGACCAACACCGCCGACCTGATCCGGCTGATCATTCGCGACGAGGCGGTGCACGGCTATTATATCGGCTACAAGTTCCAGCGCGGTCTGGAGCGGCTCGACGAGGCCGGGCGGCAGGAGCTGAAGGACTTCGCCTTCTCTCTCATCTTCGATCTCTACGAGATCGAGAGCCGGTACACCGAAAGCCTCTACGATCCGCTGGGCCTGACCGAGGACGTGAAGCAGTTCCTGCATTACAACGCCAACAAGGCGCTGCAGAACCTGGGCTTCGAGGCCCTGTTCCCCGACGACCTGTGCAAGGTGAACCCGGCGATCATGGCGGCCTTGTCGCCCAACGCGGACGAGAACCACGACTTCTTCTCCGGGTCGGGGTCGTCCTATGTCATCGGCAAGGCGGTCGCGACGGAAGACGACGACTGGGATTTCTGAGAAGGCCGGGACTTTTGAGAAGGCCGGGATTTCTGAAATGCCCGGCTGCACCGGGCTGCAAGCCGTGCCACCATGCGGGCCGGAAACGGAGCGATACCATGACATACCTGACTGCTGCCGAACTGCCGCTCGAAAGCGCCGGCGAGCGTTTCCGCGCGCTGGTGGAGCAGGGCGGCATCGCCCGGTTGCCGGGCGCGCATAACGGCATGGCGGCGCTGCAGGCGAAGGCCGCCGGCTTCAAGGGGCTGTATCTGTCCGGCGCGGCGATGACCGCCTCGATGGGCATTCCCGATCTCGGCATCATCACTGTGGACGAGGTCGCCGTCTTCATCCGCCAGATCACCCGCGCGGCCGGTCTCCCGCTCCTGGTCGACGGCGACACCGGCTATGGCGAGGCGCTCAACGTCATGCACATGGTGCGCACGTTCGAGGATGCCGGTGCGGGCGCCGTGCATCTGGAGGACCAGCTGCTGCCGAAGAAATGCGGGCATCTCAACGACAAGAAGCTCGCCGACGCGAGAGACATGGCGGCGAAGGTCGCGGCGGCCGCAAGGGCACGGCGGCATCTCTACATCGTCGCGCGCACGGATGCAGCAGCCAGCGAGGGCCTCGACGGCGCGGTCGCACGGGCCAGGCTCTACATGGAGGCCGGCGCCGATGCGATCTTCCCCGAGGCGCTGACGACCGCGGAGATGTTCCGCGAGTTCGCCGCACGCATGCCCGGCGTGCCGCTGCTCGCCAACATGACCGAATTCGGCCGCACGCCCTTCTTCACGGCGAGCGAGTTCGAGGAAATGGGCTACCGGATGGTGATCTGGCCGGTGTCCTCGCTGCGCGTCGCCAACAAGGCACAGGAGAAGCTCTACGCGGCGCTGGCGCGCGACGGCTCGACCAAGGCGATGCTCGGCGAGATGCAGACCCGGGCCGAGCTCTACGAGACCATCGGGCTTGGCCAGTACGAGGCGCTCGATGCGTCCATCGTCGCAACGGTGCTGCCGGAGTAAGCTCGCCGGAGATGGCAGAGGCAGGGAAGCGGCCGGGCTGATTGCTCCGGCGTGCCGCGGGCGCCACTTGTAAAGGCGAAACAAGACGAGACAAGGCCACGGCGTTCCGGCGCCGTGGCCTTGTCGGTTGTCGCGTGCGATGAGGGCCTTGCCGCGGGCCCGGGCGGAAGCGGGCTCAGTAGTCGGCCCGTCCCCCCGACATGTCGAACACCGCGCCGGTGGAGAAGGAAGCCTTGCGGGAGGCGACGAAGGCGACGATCTCCGCCAGCTCCTCCGGCGTGCCGAAGCGGTTCATCGGGATCTTGGCGAGAAGCTCCTGGACGTAGCTTTCCGGCCAGCCATCGAAGATGCGGGTGCGGATGGCGCCGGGCGCAACGCAGTTGACCGTGACGCCGGTGGTGGCGAGTTCGCGCCCCAGCGTCTTGGTCAGCGAGATCACCGCCGCCTTGCTCGCCGCATAGGCGGCGATGCGCGGGCCCGGCTCCTTGCCGGCGACCGAGCCGATGGTGACGATGCGGCCGTAGCCGCGCGCCACCATGTCCGGGATCACCGCCTGGCAGCACAGCAGCGTGCCGGTGACGTTCACCTCCATCACCCGTGCCCAGTCGGTGGCGGCCAGTTCCGCCGCCGGCACGTTGGGGCCGGGAATGGCGGCGTTGCACACGAGGATCGAGATCTCGCCGAGCATCTTGCGGGTGGCGGCCAGCGCGGTCGCCACCTCGCCCGGAGAGGTGATGTCGACGGCGCAGGAATGGGCCGGGCCGATATCGGACAGCTGCTCGGCGCAGTCCTGTGCCGCCTCGCCGTCCTGGTCCCAGATCGCCACGCGCGCGCCTTCCTCCAGCAGCTTGCGGGCGATCGCCTGGCCGAGCCCGCGGGCTGCGCCCGTGACGATGGCAGAGCGCCCCTTCATCGGTTGCCCTCCTGCCTGGTTTCGGTGCCGGCTTCGGCGGCGGATCCCTTGCGGGCGCGCATCTTCTCGATCCAGGCGCCGATCTCGCCGACGAAGCCCTTGCGGAAGGCGAGGATGCAGGTGAGGAACACGACGCCGATGATCACCGACAGCCATTCGCCCACCTTGTCGGCGAGGAAGTTCTGCAGAAGGATCACGAAGAAGGCGCCGGCCACCGGCCCGCCCAGCGTACCGAGGCCGCCGAGGATGCACATCATCACCACCTCGCCGCTCAGCGCCCAGTGCAGGTCGTTGAGCGACTCGTAGGACAGCGCCAGCGCCTTCAGCGCCCCGGCAAGGCCGGACAGCGCACCCGACAGGGTGAAGGCCAGCACCTTGTAGCGGTCGACGTCGTAGCCGAGCGAGATGGCGCGCGGTTCGTTCTCGCGGATCGCGGTCAGCACCTGGCCGAAGGGCGAGGTGACGATGCGGTGGACCGCGAACAGTGCCAGCAGGAAGCAGGCGGCGACCAGGCCGTAAAGGGCCATGTCGTCCTGCAGGTCGATGATGCCGAACAGCGTGCCGCGCGGGATGCCGTGGAAGCCGTCGTCGCGCCCCGTCCACTCCATCTGCATGGCGACGAAGTAGATCAGCTGCGAGATAGCCAGCGTGATCATGGCGAAGTAGATGCCCTGGCGGCGGATCGCCACCGATCCGGCGAGGAAGCCGATCAGGGCCGCCACCGCGACGCCGGCAAGGATGCCGAGTTCCGGCGGCCAGCCGAGATGCTTCATCGTCACGCCGAGCGCATAGCCGGCCGAGCCGAAGAACATCGCATGGCCGAAGGACAGCAGCCCCGTATAGCCGAGCATCAGGTTGAAGGCCGAGGCGAAGATGGCGAAGCACAGGAGCTTCACGATCAGCATCGGGTAGATGAAGGCCGGGGCGACGGCGAGCGCCGCGATGGCCAGCGCGATCATGAGGGTGCGGGTGTTGAGCATGGCCTGTCCTCACTGCTTTCCGAACAGGCCGTGCGGGCGAACCAGCAGGACCAGGATCATCAGGACGAAGATCGCGGTGGACGAGGCCTCCGGATAATAGACCTTCGCCAGCCCCTCGATCAGGCCGAGGCCGAGACCGGTGAGGATGGAGCCGAGGATCGAGCCCATGCCGCCGATCACCACCACGCCGAAGACGGTGATGATGATGGAATGGCCGATCTGCGGGGTGAGCTGCATCAGGGGCGCGGCGAGCACGCCGGCAAAGGCGGCAAGACCGACGCCCCAGCCGAAGACCAGGGTGACCAGCAGCGGCACGTTGACGCCGAAGGCCTGCACCAGGCTCGGATTCTCCGTGCCGGCGCGCAAGGTGGCGCCGAGGCGGGTCCGTTCGATCACCAGCCAGGTAATGAGGCACAGGCCGAGGGCCGCGACGATCACCCAGATGCGATAGATCGGCAGCCGCATGAAGCCGAGATCGACCATGCCCTGCAGCGAGGAGGGCACCGCGTAGCGCAGGCCCGAGACGCCGAAATAGACCCGCACGAAGCCCTCGATCACCATGGTCAGGCCGAAGGTGACGAGCAGGCCGTAGATGTGGTCGAGCTTGTAGATGCGCTTGAGGATCGTCCGCTCGATGACGATGCCGAGACCGGCCGCCAGCAACGGCACCAGAAGAATGGCCCACCAGTAGCCGAGCCCGAGCGGCTCCAGCAGCAGATAGGCGAGGAACGCGCCCAGCATGTACATCGTGCCATGGGCGAAGTTGACGATGTTCAGCAGGCCGAAGATCAGCGACAGGCCGAGCGACAGCAGCGCATAGAAGCTGCCGTTGACGAGGCCCAGCAGCAGCTGGCCGTAGAGCACGGGGGCGGGAACGCCGAAGATCTCGGTCATGGTCACACTCCCAGATACGTGCGGATGTCGTCGGCACGGGCGGCGAGATCGGCTTGCGCGATCTCCTCGACCACACGGCCGTGCTCGATGATGAAGAAGCGGTCGGCGAGCGGTGCCGCGAAGCGGAAGTTCTGCTCGACCATGATGATGGTGAAGCCGCGGGCCTTGAGATCCTGGATCACCCGGGAGAGCGTCTGCACGATCACCGGGGCGAGCCCTTCGGAGATCTCGTCCAGCAGCAGGATGTCCGCGCCGGTGCGCAGGATGCGGGCGATCGCCAGCATCTGCTGCTCGCCGCCGGACAGGCGGGTGCCGGGGCTGTGCGCGCGTTCCTTCAGGTTGGGGAACATCGCGTAGATCTCGTCGAGCGACATGGCCATGCCGCCGTCGGTGCGCGTCACCGGGGGCAGGAGCAGGTTCTCCTCGCAGCTCAGCGAGGCGAAGATGCCGCGTTCCTCCGGACAGTAGCCGAGCCCGGCCTTGGCGATGCGGTAGGCCGGTGTCGTGCTCATGTCCTTGCCGCGGATCTCAAGCCGGCCCTCGCGCCGGTCGAGCAGGCCCATGATGGCGCGCAGGATCGTCGTGCGGCCGGCGCCGTTGCGGCCGATCAGGCTGACCACCTCGCCGCGGCGGACGTCGAGGTCGACGCCGTGCAGCACGTGGCTTTCGCCGTACCAGCCGTTCACTCCCTTCAGGGACAGGACGGTCTCGCCCATCAGTGCGCCCCCTCCAGCTCGGTCTCGCTGCCCATGTAGGCCTCCAGGACCCGCGGGTCGGCGGAGACCTCGGCATAGGTCCCTTCGGCGAGCAGCGCGCCGCGCTGCAGCACCGAGATGCGGTCGCAGATGCCGGCGACGACCTTCATGTTGTGTTCCACCATCAGGATCGTGCGTCCTGACGAGACCCGCTTGATGAGCTGGGTGACACGCTCCACGTCCTCGTGGCCCATGCCCTGGGTCGGCTCGTCGAGCAGCATCAGCCGCGGCTCCATCGCCAGGGTCGTTGCGATCTCTACCGAGCGCTTGCGCCCGTAGGGAAGGTCGGCCGCCTTGGCGTGGGCGAAGTCCTGCATGTCGACCTGCTCCAGCAGGTCCATGGCCCTGGCGTCGAGGCGCGAGAGCACGCTCCCGGGCAGCCAGAACGCATAGGTCGGCGCGTGGCGCCGCTGCAGCGCCACGCGCACGTTTTCCAGCACCGTCAGGTGGGGGAAGGTGGCCGAGATCTGGAAACTGCGCACCATGCCCTGGCGGGCGAGGGCGGCGGGTTTCTCGCGGGTAATGTCCCGGCCATCGAACACGATCCTGCCCGCGCTCGGCGACAGGAACTTCGTCAGCAGGTTGAAGACGGTCGTCTTGCCGGCCCCGTTGGGCCCGATGAGGGCGTGGATATCGCCCTCCCGGACCCGCAGGGAGACATCATCGACCGCCCGGAACCCGCGGAACTCCTTGCAGAGTCCAACCGTTTCCAGGATGTGGGTCATGGACTGTATGCTCAGCCCTTGTTGACCAGGGGGCACTTGCTCTGGTCGAGCGGCAGGAAGGCTTCCGCCGCCGGAATGGTCTCGAGCACCTTCAGGTAGTCCCAGTCGTACTGCGACTCTTCCGGCGTCTTGACCTGCACCAGATACATGTCGTGCACCATCATGCCGTCTTCGCGGATCTGCCCGTTCTCGGCGAACATGTCGTTGATCGGCATTTCGCGCATCTTGGCGAGCACCGTCTTGGCATCCGTGGTGCCGGCCGCCTCGACCGCGCGCAGGTAGTGCAGCGTGCCGGAATAGTCGCCGGCATTGACCATGTTCGGCATCTTGCCGACGCGCTCATAGAAGCGCTTCGACCACTCGCGGGTCTGCTCGGTGCGATCCCAGTAGAAGCCGTCGGCGAAGAGCAGGCCGGACGCCTGGTCGAGGCCGAGGCCGTGGATCTCGTTGATCAGCAGGGTGAAGGCCACCATCTGCTGGTCGCCGCCGAGGCCGAATTCCTTCAGCGCGCGGATGCTGTTGGTGGTGTCGGACGAGGAGTTGGAGAGGCCGATCGCCTTAGCGCCGGACGAGATCGCCTGCAGGGCGTAGGACGAGAAGTCGCTGGCCATGAAGGCGGGATGCTTGACGCTGCCGGAAAGCGTGCCGCCGGCCGTCTCGATGGCACCGGTCACCGCCGCCTCGACCGACAGGCCGTAGGCGAAGTCGGAGACGATCAGGTACCAGTCGTCGACGCCCTTCGCCGCCAGCGCCTTCACCGGCGAGTTGGCGAGCGAGTAGGAGTTGAAGGCGAAGTGGACGGCGTTGGGCGAGCAGGCATCGCCCGTGATGCGGTCGGAGCCGGCACCGGTCACCACGACCACCTTGTCCTTGGACTGGGCGATCTCCATCACGCCGAGCGCGGCGGCCGAGTTCGACAGGTTGATCACCATGTCGGTGCCGCTGTCGAACGCCTCGCGCGCCTTGGTGACGGCAATGTCCGGCTTGTTCTGGTGGTCGATGAAGTCGGCATGGATCGGCTTGCCGTTCAGCGTACCGCCGAAGTCCTCGATCGCCATCTTCACCGCTTCGATGGCGCCCTGGCCGCCATAGTCGGCGGTCGCGCCGGCCAGATCGGTCATCAGGGCGATCTTGACCTGGTCCTCGTCCGCGAGGGCAGGCATCGTCAGCACGGTGCTCGCCATCAGGGCGAGCATGCGGCCATAAACCTTATTCATCGTGTTTCCTCCCGTTTCAGGCTCGCGAGCATGCAGGCGCATCCACGGGGCCGGCGGGAAGTCCTCGTCTTCCTGCCGCCTTGAGCGGAATGCCGTCCTGTGTCGCGAGAGGGTGCGCAGATGCTCCCGAAACTTGCGCTTTGGCTTGGGCGGGGAGCCGCGGATGCGGCCCGTGCCGTTGCCCGACGAACGCTAGGCAGGTGCAAGGCATGTGTAAAATAGATAATTGACATGCAAACCATAATTAAAAGACATTTCAGCCTGGCGGCGCGCGGGGGAGGAAAAACGATGAAAATCCGGCAGCTCGAATATTTCATGCATGTGGTGAACACGCTGAACATCACCCATGCGGCGGAGCGGGCGAACGTCTCGCAGCCCGCCCTCAGCCGCCAGGTGCAGCTGCTGGAGGAGGAGCTCGGCACGCGGCTGGTCGACCGCCGGCCGCGCGGCGTGGCGCTGACCCCTGCCGGCCAGCGGCTGGCCGATCATGTGCGCGCCCTGATGCAGAATGTCGAGCTGATCAAGGAGGACATCATCGCGGCCGAGACCATGCCGGCCGGCTCCTTGCGCATTTCCTCCGCCTATTCCCTGCGCGGGCTGCTGATCGCCGACGTGGTGGCCGAGTTCCACCGTCTCTATCCCCAGGTCAATCTGGAAATCCACGAGGGCGTGTCGATCAATGTCCGAGAGGAGCTGGTCACCCGTCATGTCGACCTGGCGATCTATTCCGACCACGGTGCCTCGCGCGGGCTGAACCGCCAGGCCCTGTGCTCCGAGGGGCTGGTGCTGCTCGCCTCGCCGGCGGCGGGCCTGCGCATGGATACGCCTGTTCCCAGCGCCTCGCTGGTCGGCCTCGACCTGGTGCTGACACCCTCGCCCAACGGGTTGCGGCGGGTGGTGGAGGACCTGCTGCCGCCGTCCGCCACCTTGCGCAATCCGCCGGTGATCGTGGAGACCAACTCGATCATCGTCGATCTGGTCTCGCGCGGCGGCCTGCATAGCATCCTGCCCTACAGCGCCTGCCACCAGGCCTATACGCGGGGCGAGATCTCCATCGCGCCGGTCGCCGGCGTCACCTGGCCCTGGGTCATCGCCACATCGCGCGACCGGCCGCGCACCGCCGCCATGCGGGTGTTCACCGAGCTGCTGCTCGGTCATGCCCGGCAGCTGGCGGCGGACGGCGTCTGGATTACCGCCGAGTTGCCGCCCGAGGACTGAATGCGCGCCAGACGCGAGGATTCCTGAGGCCTGACCCCGCGTCCGCCGCCATTCGGCATAGATTAAACTGATCTTGAATTCACAGACATAACATCAGGTTATTCCAGACATATGCGCATTGATTTTGTCCTGTGCGCGCGAACATGCTTGCTTTCCCCGGAAATGGCCGCATCCCGCGGGTGCCGGCCTGTTACTCCCGGGAGGAAACATCCGTGGCAAGAAACGCCCGTTCGGCTGCCGGCGGCAGCCTGACCCTGCCTGTCGGCAAGAACACGCCCAAGCGCCTCAACCGCAACGTCCCCGAGCCGACCCGCGACGACATGCTGGCGCTCGCCCGCACGATGCTGCGGATCCGCCGCTTCGAGACGCGCACCGAGGAACTGTTCAAGGCCGGCGTCATCAAAGGCACGGCGCATTCCTCGGCCGGACAGGAGGCGATTGCCGCCGGTGCCTGCCTGCCGCTGCGCCGCAGCGACTTCATCACCACCCATCACCGCGGCCACGGCCACTGCATCGCCAAGGGCGCCGACATCGACGGCATGATGGCGGAGCTGTGCGGCAAGCTCGGCGGCATCTGCGGCGGCATCGGCGGATCGATGCATGTCGCCGACGTGGAGCTGAACATCCTCGGCGCCAACGGCATCGTCGGCGCCTCGATGGGGCTCGGCGTCGGTGCGGCGCTCGCCGCCAAGCAGCGCGGCTCGGACGATGCGGGCATCGCCTTCTTCGGCGACGGCGGCTCGAACGAGGGCATCTTCCACGAAGCGCTCAATCTGGCGGCCCTTTGGAAGCTGCCCATCGTCTTCTTCTGCGAGAACAATCTCTACGGCATGTCGACCCCGTTCGAGCAGGCGACGGCCGGCGGATCGGTGGCGGGGCGCGCCGCGGCCTACGGCATTCCCGGCGAACGGATCGACGGCAACGACCCGGTCGAGGTCTATGCGGCCGTCTCCGAGGCGCTGGCCCGGGCGCGCGCCGGCGAGGGGCCGACGCTGATCGAGGGCCTGACCTATCGCCACGGCGACCACTCGGTGCGCGGCAATCTGCTCGGCTACCGGACCGACGACGAGATCCGCAAGTGGTTGGACGAAGACCCGCTGACCCGGATCGCCCGGCGCCTCGCCGAGGACTGGGACGTCGATGCGCAGGAATTCGCCGCGCTCGAGGCCGAGGCGTCCGAGGAGATCGAAACGGCGATCACAAAGGCCGAGACCCTGCCCGAGCCCGAACTGCCGATGCTGTTCGACAAGGTTCTGGCGCCGCGCCGCACCCCGCCGGCACCGCCCGCGCCGGGTTCGCGCGCGATCACCTATACCGAGGCGGTGCGCGAAGCGATCTCTCAGTCCATCGAGGGCGACGACACCGTGTTCCTGATGGGCGAGGACGTCGGCCCGGTCGGCGGCACCTTCGGCGTCACCCGCGGCCTGTTCGACAAGTTCGGCCCCGACCGCATCATGAACACGCCGATTTCGGAAGGCGTCATTTCGGGCGCGGCCGTCGGCGCGGCGCTGTCCGGCCGCCGGCCCATCGCCGAGATCCAGATCTTCGACTTCGTCACCTTCATGATGGACCCCATCGTCAACCAGGCCGCCAAGCTGCGCTTCATGCTCGGCGGCAAGGCCTCGGTGCCGGTGGTGTTCCGCGGTCCCCAGGGCGGCGGCATCCGTCTTGCGGCCCAGCACTCGCAGTCGCTGGAAGCCTGGTTCGCCCATATTCCCGGCCTGACCGTGCTGGCGCCGTCCACGCCCTATGATGCCAAGGGCCTCCTGATGGCGGCGATCCGCGACGACAACCCGGTCGTCTTCCTGGAGCACAAGCTGCTTTATCTCGGCGGCGCGGCACCGGTGCCGGAAGCGCCTTACGAGATCGAGATCGGCAAGGCCGACATCAAGCGCGAGGGCACGGACGTGACCGTGATCGCGACGCTGGCGATGGTCGAGCGCGCCCTGACGGCGGCCGAGACCCTGGCCCGCGAGGGCATCAGCGTCGAGGTCATCGACCCGCGCAGCCTGCGGCCGCTCGACATGGACTGCTTCGTTCGCTCGGTGAAGAAGACCAGCCGCTGCCTCGTCGTGCACGAGGCCTGGCGCACCGGCGGCCTCGGCGCGGAAATCGCCGCCCAGATCACCGAGGAGGCCTTCGACTGGCTCGACGCGCCGGTGGAGCGCATGGGCTCGGCCGAGGTGCCGATGCCCTATAACGACCGGCTCGAGCGCGAGGTGATGCCGAGCGCCGCCGGCATCGCCGAAACGGTGCGCCGCATGTGCCACCGCGATCTGGCGGGGGCCTGAGCCATGAGCGTCAACATCCTGATGCCGGCCATCTCGCCGTCGATGACGTCGGGCAAGCTGGTGCGCTGGCATGTCGAACCCGGCACCCGGGTGCGGCAGGGCGATATTCTCGCCGAGCTGGAGACCGACAAGGCGGCGATGGACATCGAGGCCCCGGCCGACGGCGTGCTGGAGACGATCCTGGTGCCGGGCGGCACCGCCGACGTGCCGGTCGAGACCCCGATCGGGATCCTGGCGAGCGGCGCGGCCGAGCCGGCAGTCGAACCAGCCTCTGCGCCCGCGCCCGTTGCTGCCCCTGCGCCTGCAGCCGGTGCGGAGCCCGTTCCCGCTCCGGCACCGGTCGCGGTTTCCGCACCGGCCGTCGATCCGGACGCGCCGCCCCGGCGGATCTCTCCGCTGGCGCGCCGTCTGGCGCGCGAGATGGGCGTGGAGACGGAGGGTCTGCGCGGCACCGGCCCGAAGGGCAGGATCCTCGCCGCCGACATCCGCGAGGCGGCCGAGCGGCCGGCCCCTGCACCGGCATCGCCTCCTGCTCCTGCACCTGTCTCGCCTGCTGCCGCACCCGCGCCGCAGGCAGCCCCGGCCGGCGAAGTGGAGCCGCACACGGCGATGCGCCGGACCATCGCCCAGCGGCTGGTCGAGGCCAAACAGACCGTCCCGCACTTCTATCTGGAGGTCCGCTGCGAGGCCGATGCCCTGCTGGCGCTGAGGAAGGACCTCAATGCTGCGCTGGCGGCCTCCGGTTCGGACGCGAAGCTGACGGTCAACGACCTGGTGATGAAGGCCTATGCGCTCGCCATCGCCCGCACGCCCGATGCCATGGTGACCTGGAGCGAGGCGGGCCTGGTGCGTCATCGCAGCGTCGACATCGGCCTTGCCGTGGCGCTCGAGGGGGGGCTGATCACGCCGATCCTGCGCGATGCGGCGCGGCTGTCGCCGGGCGCCCTGTCGCAGGCCGCGCGCGATGCCATCGCCCGCGCCCGCGCCGGCCGGCTGATGCCGGAGGAGTATTCCGGCGGCCTTGCCGGCCTCTCCAACCTCGGCATGTACGGCGTCAGCGCCTTCTCGGCGATCATCAACCCGCCGCAGAGCATGAACCTTGCGGTCGGCACCACCGAGACCGAGCTGGCGCTGCGCGGCGGCCAGGCGGTCGAGGTGCAGCGCTTGCGGTTGACCCTGTCGGTCGACCACCGGGCCATCGACGGGGCGGTGGGCGCGCAGCTCTTGCGGCAGCTCAAGACCCTGATCGAAACGCCGCTGCTGCTGGCCTCGTGAGATGGCCATGCTGGAGGAGCTGTTCGACCTTGCCGGCCGCGTCGCGCTGATCACCGGCGGGGCGCGCGGCATCGGGCTGGAAAGCGCCCGGCTGCTCGCCGAGGCGGGCGCCGCGGTGGCGCTCGTCGACCGGGACGGGGAGGCGCTGGGCGAAGCCGTCGCCGATCTTCAGGCAGGCGGCGCCAGCTGCCTTGCCGTTGCCGCCGACATTGCCGAGCCGGGGCGGCTTTCGGCCGTCGTCGAGGAGATTGCGGACTGGGCCGGCGCGCCGGATATCCTGGTCAACAACGCCGCCCTGGTGCAGCGCGTGCCGGCGACCGAGCTGACGCCCGACCTGTGGCGCCAGGCGATGGCGGTCAACCTGGATGCGGCGTTCGAGCTGAGCCGCCTCGTCCAGCCCGGCATGGTGGCGAAGGGGGGAGGGGCCATCGTCAACATCGCCTCGATCATGGCGCTGTCGGGCGGGGGCTTCTATCCCATCGCCTCCTATCACGCGTCCAAGGGGGCGATGGTCAACCTGACGCGCGGGCTGGCGATGGAGTGGGGGCCGCTCGGCATCCGCGTCAATGCGGTCGCGCCGACGTGGATCCGCACCGACTTCAACCGCGCGTTCCTCGACCAGCCGGGTGTTTCCGAACCGCTGCTCGCGTCCATGCCGCTCGGCCGTTTCGCCGCCCTGCGTGACGCGGCCGCAGCCGTGCTCTATCTGTGCGCCCCGGCGGCGGCCATGGTCACCGGCCATGTGCTGCCCGTCGACGGCGGCTATCTCGCTCACTGACGACACCACGGGAGGCTTCATGTCCGTCACGCAAAACCACACCGGCATCACGGTGGCCGATCTCGACCGCTCCGAGGCGATGTTCCGCGATCTCTTCGGCTTCGAGACGATCTCGCGCGCGCCGCGCGACCCAGGCACCATCTCGCGGGTGATCGGCGTCGACGGCTGCGAGGTCGAGATCGCCTATATGCGCAACGGCACCGCGACGGTGGAGCTGCTGTGCTACGCAGCGCCGAAGGAGCGCGGCGACTTCCGCCCGCGGCCCTGCGACCTCGGCTCCCTTCATCTCGGTTTCGATGTCGACGACATGGACGAGATGCTGAAGCGCTGCGCCGAGTGGTCGCTGGATCTGCTCGGCGACGTGGTGGTGGTCAGCGCCGGCCCGAACAAGGGCAAGCGCATCGCCTATCTGCGCAATCCCGGAGACGGTGTCGTGCTGGAACTGATCGAGCGGTAACGCCGCTGCCGTTTCCGGCCTGGATCGTGCTGCAGCCGGTGCCCGGCCGGCCGCAGGACGCACGAACGCCCGCGAGGATCCTCCTCGCGGGCGTTCTGTGTTTTTGTTCCGGCGTGCCTGGTCAGGCGGCGCGGATGGTGCCGAGGAACTCGTTCATCGCTGCCTGCATCCGGGTGGAGCGGTCGTGCAGGTCGCCGATCGACTCGCGCATCTCGTTGCTGAGCGTGCCGGTCTGGTTCGCCTGCTCGCTGACCTCGACGATCGAGCCGCTGACGCTGCGCGTGCCCTGGGCCGCCTCGGCGACATTGCGGGCGATCTCGTTGGTGGCCGCGTTCTGCTGCTCCGTCGCGGCCGCCATCGCCGAGGTGCGCTGACGGATGGTCTGGACCATCTCGGCGACGGAACCGGTGGCGACGATGGAATCGTCCGCCGCGTGGCGCATCTCGGAGATCTGCGCGTCGATCTCCTCGGTCGCCTTGGCGGTCTGCTCGGCGAGCGCCTTGACCTCGGAGGCGACGACCGCGAAACCGCGTCCCGCCTCGCCGGCACGAGCGGCCTCGATGGTGGCATTGAGCGCCAGCAGGTTGGTCTGCTCGGCGATGTCGGTGATCAGCTTCGTCACGTCGCCGATCCGCGCCACCACCTGCTGCAGCTTGCTGACGGCCTGGTTGGAGCGCTCGACCTCGGTGGAGGCCTGGGTCACCACCTTGGAGGAGGCATGCACCTGCTCGTTGATCTCGGCGATGGAGGCGGACAGCTCCTCGGTGGCGCTGGCGACGGTGTTGACGTTCTCGGTCGCCTGCTGCGAGGCGGAGGAGACCGACAGCGCCTGGCGCGTCGTGCCCTCGGCGATGTCGGCCAGCGCACCGGCCGTGCCGTTCAGCGCCTCCAGCCCGCCGATCATCTCGCGGGTGATGGTCATCACCGTGTCCTCGAAGTTCGCCGCCACGCGCTCCATCTCGATGCGTCGGCGCTCGGCCGCGTCGAGGCGCGCCTGCTCGGTCTCCGCCTCCAGCTCGCGGGTGCGGATCAGGTTTGCGCGGAACACGCCGAGCGCATTGCCCATGCGGCCGATCTCGTCGGCGCGGTTGCCGAGGTCGATCTCCTCGTTCGTGTCGCCGTCGGCGAGCTTGCGCACCACGTCGGCGAGCCTTGCGAGCGGCCGCGAGACGATGGCGAAGTTCAGGTAGCCGAGAATGGCGGCGAAGAGCGTGATGAGAACGCCGCTGCCGAGCGCGATCATCTGGGCGGAGGCAAGCTCTGCCCGCTGCTGGGCCAGCAGCGCGTTTTCGCGTGCCTGCAAGGTGGCCTGAAGCTCGGTCACACCGTCGAACGTGGCATTGAGCAGGCCGGCGCCGGTCGGCGTCAGCTCCATGGCGCGGGCGAGGTCGACCGTCTCCGGCACCCGCATCAGGCGGATCTGCTCGCCGGCGAAATCGGTGTGCCAGCCGTTCCAGGCAGAGCGGATCGTGTCGGCCTGGCCGGCCAGCGTGCCGTCGAGCAAGGCAAGGCTGGCTTTCAGTTCGTCGATCCGCCCGGAAATGGCCGTGGTCTGGCTCTCGACCTTGCCGACCCAGTCGCGGTTGCCGGTCAGCAGGAAGTTCTTGACCCACAGCGCCTGCTCGAGAACGGACTCGCGCAGTTCGTCGGCCTCGCGCGAGATCGCCGTCACCCGCTCGGCCTGGGTGACCGCGTCGGCGGCGGAAATGGTCTTGGACCAGGTAATGGCGCCGCCGACGGCGCCGATCAGCGCCAGACACGAGAAGGCGATTGCGCCCTTGGTGGAAACCGAAAGCTTGGCGAACATGATATCCGTCCCGGACTTAGCTGGCGGGAGCTGCGCGGCGCGCGAGCTCGGTAAGGTTGATCTCGACGGTCGCGGCCCCGATCGGCTTGGCGGTGTCGTCGGCGATCGTCAGGTTGAGCTGGGCGATCCAGATCCGGCGGTCGCCGTCCCACTCCGGCTCGTCGAGGAAGACGGCATTGGCGCCGTTGGGGAAGGTCTTCTGGAACTTCGCCTCGTCGCCCTGCCAGTAGTCGCCGGTGATCGAGCTCTGGCCGACATTGAGGCCGTGCGCATCCATCACGAAGATCTCGGTGTAGAGCCCCAGCGTCTTGGCCTGGACCCGCAGCAGGTAGATGGAGAGCGGCGCGGACAGCGTGGCCGAGATCAGCGGCTTGTCGTTGCTCTCGCGCTCCGCGACCCATTGCTGGTCCAGCGCGTCGATCTCCGCCTGGCCGAGGTCGCCGCGCAGTTCGTTCTGCGCGTTGATCGAGAGCTGCACGATCGGATTGGCAAGCCATTCCCGGGTCTGGGCGATGAAGGCATCGTCGACGAGCGCCTTGATATCGGGTGCCGGTGGCTCGGCGGCCGCCTGTCCGCTCAAGGCGAGGGACGACAACAAGAAAATTCCCGCAAGGCGTCGCATTCGAAAGCTCCTGTCCACAATAGGATCATGCAAGGCTTCCGCTCTGCGGGTTAAGGGAACCTTTAGGTGGATCATTATTATTTTTATATAAGTGAAACAATGGCTTGCTGGGTTGCTTCCGAGAGGTCTTGCACTTTCCAAGTTGCATTGATTCGCAAGATCTGACCTTGCGACAGTTGCCAAGTCGTCCACAGGGCCGTGACTTGGCGGCAGGAGGCCCCGGCCTGCCGCTTCGTGCGCGGGGTCCCGATGGGCTGCGATCGGGTCGCCGAAGCGCTTTCTTGAACTCGCCGGCCGGTCTCGCCATATATGACGAGACGGAACCAGGTGTGTTCCGGCCGGATGCCGTCAGGGTCCGGCGTGTTGGACGTTTCGGTCGCGCCGGTCAGCCGGCGGACGGATCGTTTGGAATTGGGCCGCTTTGAAAAAGGGCTTGAAGCATATGACGCGCATGTCTGCGTTTTCCTCTCCCCTGCTTCTCGGCTTCGAGGATCTGGAACGGATGCTCGACAGGGTCAGCAAGGGCTCGAACGACGGCTATCCGCCGTACAATATCGAGCGGCTGCCCAAGACCGAGACGCGCGGCGAGATCATCCGCATCACCCTGGCGGTCGCCGGTTTCACCCGCGACCAGCTCGACGTCAGCGTCGAGGAGAGCCAACTCGTGATCCGCGGACGCCAGGAAGACGACAAGACGCGGCAGTTCCTGCATCGCGGCATCGCGGCCCGGCAGTTTCAAAGGGCCTTCGTTCTGGCGGAAGGGATCGAGATCCTCGGCGCGGAACTGAAGGACGGCCTGCTTTCCATCGATCTCATCCGCCCGGAACCCGAGCGTATCGTGCGCCGCATCGAGATCGACGCGCGGGACTGACCCCGCATTCGGCCTTGGGCGCACGGACCGGAGCGGTGGTGCGGCGACCTGCCGGCCACGCGAAAGGAGCGATGCCATGACGTGTGATGAACAGACTTTCACCATGAAGCCCGGCGAATTCCAGGCGCTCGGCACAGGGCAGATCGCCTATGTGAAGCCGATGACCTCGGACGACCTGACGACGCTGTTTCCGCAGGCGCCGCGCATGCGCCCGGGGTTGAACCTGTGGGTTCTGCTCAACGCGGACGGAACGCCGATCATGCTGTCCGACAGCCGCGAGACGGCGCTGGCCAATGCGGCCGAGCATCAGCTCGATACCGTGGCGCTGCACTGACGCGTCGAACGGTGCCATCCGCGCGCCGCGGTAGGGTGCAGGCCCTGCCCGGGCCCGTCTTCTGATCCCATGATGCGAAAGGCCCCGGTTCCGCCAAGGAACCGGGGCCTTTTCATATCCGGGCGACAGGCGCTTTCCCGGCCTCAGTTCCCGGCCTCAGGCCGCGTTGGAGGCGGCCGGCTGCGTCAGGATGGAATAGAGCGCATCGGCGTCGCTGGTGGCGCGCAGCTTGGCGACCGTTCCCGGATCGCGCATGCGCCGGGCGATGCGGGCGAGTGCCTTGAGGTGATCGGCGCCGGCGCCTTCCGGCGCGAGCAGGACGAACACCAGGTCGACCGGCTGGTCGTCCAGCGCATCGAAATCGATGGGACGCTCCAGACGGGCAAACAGGCCGACAAGCTTGTCCAGACGGACCAGCTTGCCATGCGGAATGGCGATGCCGTTGCCCACCCCGGTCGAGCCGAGGCGTTCGCGCTGCAACAGCGTGTCGAACACATCCCGTTCGGGCAGGCCGGTGACGGCCGCGGCCTTGGCGGCGAGTTCCTGGAGCGCTTGCTTCTTGCTGTTCGCTTTCAGGCTCGGAACGATCGCTTTCGATGTGATGAGATCGTTGAGATCCATAAGGCGACTCTTGGTTCGAGAAACGAAAAAGGCAACCGGCGCGCCGCCGCATTCCGCTCGGGGAACGCGGCGGGCCGGATTGCGTCGATGGTCTATCGGGCTGCGTTGTCCGGGTCGATCCACCCGTAATTGCCGTCAGGGCGGCGGTAGACGACGTTCACCGTCCCGCTGCCGGCATTGCGGAACACCACCACGGGCGCTTCCGCGAGATCGAGCTGCATGACCGCCATGCCGACGGTCATGGTCTTCACCTTGGCGGTGGTCTCTGCGACCACCAGCGGGGTGAAGTCTGCCGGGACCTCCTCGTCCTCCTCCATGGAAGCAAGGACGTAGGAAGTCGCCTCGAACACCTCGCGCCCGTTGGCGGCGCCATTGGCGTGATGATCCTTGAGCTTGCGCTTGTAGCGGCGCAGCCGCTTCTCGATCCGCTCTGCGGCGGCATCGAAGGCCTGGCGCGGATCCTGGCTGTCGCCCGACACCTGCAGGTCGATGCCGGTGTCGAGGTGGAGCAGGCATTCGGAGCGGAAACCGGATCCTTCGCGCCCGACCGTCACGTGGCCGGTATAGCCGCCGTCGAAATATTTCGAGATGGCTTCAGCGACGCGATCCTCGATATGCGTCCGCAAAGCATCGCCGACATCGACGTTCTTTCCCGATATCCGCAGTGTCATGAGAACCTCTTCTTGTTCTGGTCGTACCGACCCATGCCTGAATATGGCGTGATTCTCGCCAGTTTCATCATGGGCGACCCCACTGTGACAAACCGGGCTCCGAATTGATATCCGCAACCCGACCTATTGCATCCCGGTTCGGGGTCTTGCCTGCAGCACGGCGCCTTGCGGCGGTTCGTCTGCCGGCCGCCTCTCGCGCCCGGATCGCGTCCAAGACGCTGTCCTTGCGCGCGATACGACCATACGTGCCGTTCCCGGCACGCATGAGCGCGGGTCTATAAGCGTGCGGCTGCGTTAAGTCAAATGGAGTCCGGCTGGCGGTGCGGCGGCAGCGGTCGGAGCGAAGGCCTGCGGCCTCGCCAAGTGCCTGAAGAAACAAGGGTTTCATTGCCACCTTGCCTTTCCCTGCCGCCCCGGCCCGACGCCGCGTCTGCGGCGTGCGCGCTGGTTTCAGCCCCGGCTTGCCTTCTTCTCCCGCCGTCTCTGGACAGAGGAGCCGATGCGCAGGGACTCCCGGTATTTTGCAACCGTTCGGCGGGCAATGTCGATCCCCTCCTCCTTCAACATTTTGACGAGCGTGTCGTCGGAGAGGATGTCGTCCGGGCTTTCCGCGTCGATCAGCACCTTGATGCGGTGGCGCACCGCCTCGGCAGAATGGGCATCGCCCCCGCCGGCGGAGGCGATGGCGGCGGAAAAGAAGTATTTCAGCTCGAAGATGCCGCGCGGCGTCGCCATGTACTTGTTCGAGGTGACGCGGCTGACGGTGGACTCGTGCATCGAGATCGCCTCGGCGATGGTCCGCAGGTTCAGCGGCCGCAGATGCTGGACGCCGTGCACCAGGAAGGCGTCCTGCTGGCGGACGATCTCGCTCGCCACCTTGAGGATCGTGCGTGCCCGCTGGTCGAGGCTCTTGGCCAGCCAGTTGGCGGTCTGCAGGCATTCGGTGAGGAAGGTCTTCTCCGCCTCGTCGCGCGCCTGGCGGCTGATATGGGCGTAGTAGGTCTGGTTGACCAGCACCTTGGGCAGCGTGTCGGTGTTCAGCTCGACCGACCAGCCGCCGTCGCGCGCCCGGCGCACGATCACGTCCGGAACCACCGGCTGGATCAGCGTCTCGCCGAAGGAGCTGCCCGGCTTGGGGTCGAGCGCCTTCAGCTCGGCGATCATTTCCTTGAGGTCCTCGTCGTCGACGCCGCAGGTCTGGCGCAGCGCCGGATAGTCGTGGCGCGCCAGCAGGTCGATGTTCTCGATCAGCTTTTCCATCGCCGGATCGAAGCGGTTCTTCTCGATCAGCTGCAGTGCCAGGCATTCGGCGAGCGAGCGGGCGAAGACGCCGGTCGGCTCCAGCGTCTGCAGCACGGCGAGGATGCCGTCGAGGCGCTCACGGGCAATGCCCATCTGCTCGGCCGTGTCGTCGAGGTCGAGGCGCAGGTAGCCGGCATCGTCGAGATTGTCGATCAGCACCTGGGCGACGAGACGGTCCACCGGATCGGCGACGGCCAGCACCATCTGGTCGCCGAGATGCTGCTGCAGCGACACGTCGGAGGCGACGAAGGCCTCCAGATTGTAATCCTCCGAGGCGCCGCCGGAACCTGTGCGCGTCGTCAGGCCGGTCTGCCAGGGGTCGCGCTGCTGCGCATCGCCCGCGCCCGCCTCCGCCCGGCCGGTGCCGGGATCGTCGGGATAGATGTTGCTGAGATCGGTGTCGAGGCGCTGGGCGATGTCGCGCGAACTGTCGGACAGCTCCGAGCTCAGCCAGACATCGCCGTCGCCCTCGCCGCTGCGCTCGCTGCCGCCCTCGCTGCCGGAAGAGGGGGCCTCGCCCGCCTCCCGCTCGCCCGCTCCCTCGCTCTCGCCGCCGCCTTCGCCGCCGCCGCCCTCGTTGGAGCCGCCCTCGCCGTCGGCGCGCTCCAGCAGCGGGTTGCGCTCCATCTCCGCCTCGACATAGCTCGTCAGGTCGAGCGACGACATCTGCAGCAGCTTGATCGCCTGCATCAGCTGCGGCGTCATGATCAGGGTCTGGCCCTGGCGGATCTCGAGCTTCGGCGACAGCGCCATGAAGGTTCCCGGACTGCTGCGGGGCGTTTCGATGCAAGGGGTCTGCGGCCGTTGCAGGCACACGCCTGCACGGATGCGGCTCGCGGACATGCCCCGTCGTCCGCCGACTCCCCGGACCTGCCTTGCCGCGCGCGCGGTGCCTGCTGCGCATGCGGGAACGCGCCGCACCTGCCCCCGGCGCGATTGGTCCGCTTCTTGCTTTGTAGCCTAAGGGAGTTTTCGCATCAAAGCGTAAACTGCTCGCCGAGATAGAGCCGGCGCACATCCGGGTTGGCGACGATCTCGAAGGGCGAGCCTTCCGTCAGCACTTCGCCGGCGGCGATGATATAGGCCCGGTCGATGAGGCCGAGCGTTTCGCGCACGTTGTGATCGGTGATCAGGACGCCGATGCCGCGATGGGTGAGGTGGCGCACCAGCTGCTGGATGTCGCCGACGGCGATCGGGTCGATGCCCGCGAAGGGCTCGTCGAGCAGCATGAAGGTCGGGCGGCTGGCCAGCGCCCGGGCGATCTCGACGCGCCGCCGCTCGCCGCCCGACAGAGCGATGGCGGGGGAGTCGCGCAGATGCGTGACGCCGAATTCCTCCAGCAGCGATTCCAGGTCGTGCTGGCGCTGCTTGCGGTCCGGCTCCACCACTTCCAGCACGGCGCGGATATTGTCCTCCACCGACAGGCCGCGGAAGATCGAGGCCTCCTGCGGCAGGTAGCCGATGCCGAGCCTTGCGCGCCGGTACATCGGCAGGCGGGTGATGTCGAAGCCGTCGAGGCGGATGGTGCCGTGGTCGGGCTGGATCAGCCCGGTGATCATGTAGAAGCAGGTGGTCTTGCCCGCGCCGTTGGGGCCGAGCAGGCCGACCGCCTCGCCCCGCTGGACCATAAGGCTGACATTGCGGACCACCTGGCGCCGCTTGTAGCTCTTGCCGATGCCGTCGACGACGAGCAGACCGTCCTCGCTCGCCGGATCGTACGGCTGTGCGGCCTCGTCGGTCCGGTCCTGCGTGCCCTGGCGGAAGATGGAGAAGATTTTCAAGGGGTCGGTCCAGATCTGCGGAGGGCGCGGACCCTTGCGGACCGCCTCGTCATTCTCGTCGTGCTGCTGCCTATTTGCATGAAAGGCGGCCGCCGTTCAATCCGGTGCGAGCGGACGGCGCGCCGTCCCGGCCTCAGTTCTGCGGCGTGCCCTGGCGCACCGAGTTCGGCTGGATCAGCACCTTCACCCGGCCGGTGTTCTTCGCTTCCAGGTCGGCCTTGCCGGTCTTCAGGTTGACCGTCAGCTTGTTGCCGACCACCACGTTCGGCCCCTGCGACAGCACCACCTCGCCGCCGGTCATCACCATCAGCTGCTGGTTCATGTCGAAGGTGGCGCGCTCGCCGGTCGCGGTCTGGTCCTTCGAGGAGATGTAGACGCGCCCGCTCGCCTCCAGCCTGGAGATCCGCTGGTTGACGCCGCCGGCGGCCGAGCCGTCGTAATGCACGACGAGGCGCTGGGTCTTCAGCACCGCATCGCCCTGGGTGACGACCACGTCGCCGCTGAACACCGCGCTCTGGCTCTTGTCCTGCACCTGCAGCTCGCGCGCCTCGATCTGGATCGGTTCGCGTTCGTTGGAGCCGAAGCCGGCAAAGGCGTCGGAAAAGGTCTGTGCCCCGGCCGTGCCGGCGGCAAGCGCCAAACCGAGAAAGGCGCTGCCGGCGGCAAGCGCGAGGCCGAGCAGGGCGGCACCCGCAGCGGCGGCAAGTCGGGCGGAAAGGGCGGGCAGGGCGTGCCGCGATGGGATCATGGAGCTTTCTCCGCATTCGGCGGCATCACCGTCATGGAGATGCCGTCGGTGAAGGTCAGTGTACCCGCGTCCTGGTCGAAACGCATCCGTCCGGCGGTCAGCGAGCCGAAGGAGGAGGTGAGCAGCGTCTTTTCCTCGCTGCGCAGATGCCCCGTCTTCAGGTTGGCGTCGAGCGTACCGAAGCGCGCCGTCTCGCCGCCATTGGTGGTGACATCGACGCCGTCGGCGAGCTTCAGGGTTTCCTCGGCACTGTTATACGTGCCGCGTGCGGCGACAATGCGGACCTGCTGGTCCGCCGAAAGGCGAAGGTCGGCGACGATCCGTTCCAGGTCGATGATGCGCGGATCGCTGATGCGTTGGATCGCCCGACTGGCCGAGACCTTGTAGGAGCGCTCGCCGTCATGGCCCGACAATTCGGGACTGTCCATCACCAGCCCGTCGGCGGTGATCGTCACCGTGCCGAAGCCGAGGCCCGAGAGATAGTTGCTGACGCCGATCATCGCGACGATGGCAAGGAGCATCAGGGCGCCGAGCCCGGGCACCAGCAGGCGCAGGCCGCGCACCCGGCGGCTGTGCCGGCGCGCGGCCTTGCGGGCGGCCTCGCGGCGCACCGCCTCGCGTGCAGGATCGTACGCGCCCGCATCTTCGGGCCCGTCGAAATCCTGCCCGTCGAAGGCGGGCTGCAGTCTGTAGGCCTCCTGGTCCAAGCCGTGTCCGTCCGTCGGATCCTGTCAGGCCGGTTCGCCCCCTTGGCGAAACCGGCAAGGCGCGCCTGTCGCCGCACCCCTCATGCGGCCCCAAACTCGTCCTGCCTCTATATAGGCATGCGCAAGGGCGCTGTCTTCCTCCTGCCGAGATGGCAACGCCCGGCGGTCCCGCCCTTTCGCGAGGGCGCAGGCCTCAGCTGTGGGCGAAGATGTCCGTATCGTCCCAGCCGGCAAGGTCGAGCGCGGCGCGGGTCGGCAGGAACTGGAAGCAGGCCTCGGCGATCTGCGTGCGCCCCTCGCGCTCCAGCCGCTCGGCGAGCTTGTCCTTCAGCGCATGCAGGTACAGCACGTCGGAAGCGGCATAGGCGAGCTGCGCGTCGGTGAGGGTTTCGGCTGCCCAGTCCGAGCTCTGCTGCTGCTTGGATATCTCCACGCCGATCAGCTCGCGGGCGAGATCCTTCAGGCCGTGCCGGTCGGTATAGGTGCGCACCAGCCGCGAGGCGATCTTGGTGCACCAGACCGGCGCGCAGTCGATGCCGAGCCCGTGCGACAGCACGGCGACGTCGAAGCGGGCGAAGTGGAACAGCTTGGTCTTGGCCGGATCGCCCAGGAGCTTTGCGAGATTCGGCGCGCTGGTCTGGCCGTTCGCGATCTGCACCACGTCGGCGCTGCCGTCGCCGGGCGAGAGCTGCACCACGCAGAGCCGGTCGCGATGCGGCTTGAGGCCGAGCGTCTCGGTGTCGATCGCCACGGCGCCGGCCGTCCGGTAGGCGGCCATTTCGGGCGAAGCGAGGTCGGGCAGGTCGCCGCGATGCAGGCGGATGGTCATGAAAGGGTGCCTCCGGGCGGGATGCGTGTCTGTGCCTTGGTGAAAGTGCCGCCCTTGATATCGGCGTTTTCCGGCCGCGTCCATCTTGCGAACGGCGATGCGCCCCGCGGTTTGGCGGCGCAAACGCGCGCCATGTGACGTTGCGTCCGCAAGGTCGGGCAGACCAAGGCCCGCCGAAACGAAAAAAGGCCCGGCGAACCGGACCTTTTTCGTGTGCCTCGGACCTATTGGCATGTCCGAGACGAATTTGGTGCCCAGGAGAGGACTCGAACCTCCACGCCCTTTCGAGCGCTAGCACCTGAAGCTAGTGCGTCTACCAATTCCGCCACCTGGGCTGTGAGGCGGGCTTGTAAGGAACGCTTGCCGGCTTGTCAACGGGGGTTTTTGAAACCGTCTGCGTATGTGCAAAACCGGCCTTCACAGACGCCGGTGCAAGGGCTATTGAGACCGGGCAGGCGGGTTTTTCGCAAACCTCTTGCCGTACGGCGCCGCGAATCGGTGCGTCGCCGGCAGGATGCGGCCCCGCCTCGAAAGATTCGCAATCCGGTGGTGCGACGGACAGCGTAGACGCTGTACGGGGGCAAGGCATCCAACCGACATCGGGGGCTTGCGCCACCGATACACAGATGGTCACAGAGGGAGCGACAGTCATGTCCGCGGCATCCGGTTCGAAGGCCCTGAACGGCAAGCTCGTCACCGTGTTCGGCGGGTCCGGCTTCATCGGGCGCCATGTGGTCCGGGCGCTGGCCCGGCGCGGCTATCGTGTCCGCGTCGCGGTGCGTCGCCCCGATCTGGCCGAGCATGTGCAGCCGCTCGGCGCCGTCGGCCAGATCATGCCGGTGCAGGCGAACCTGCGCCATCGCTGGTCGGTCGACCGGGCGGTGGTCGGCGCCGATGCGGTGGTCAATCTCGTCGGCATTCTCTACGAGGCCGGCGCCCAGACCTTCGACGCGGTGCAGACCTTCGGCCCGCGTGCGGTCGCCGAGGCGGCGCGCGCCGCCGGTATTGACCGTGTGGTGCATCTGTCGGCCATCGGCGCCGATGCCGCATCGCCCGCCGCCTATGCCCGGTCCAAGGCGGCCGGCGAGCAGGCGGTGCTGGAAACGACGCCTCAGGCGGTCATCCTGCGCCCCTCCATCGTCTTCGGTCCCGAGGACGACTTCTTCAACCGCTTCGCCTCGATGGCGCGCATGTCGCCGGTGCTGCCGCTGGTCGGCGGCGGCGTGACGAAGTTCCAGCCGGTCTTCGTCGGCGACGTCGCCGAGATGGTGGCGCGCGCCGTCGACGGCGAGCTGACGCCCGGCGGCATCTACGAGCTTGGCGGGCCGGAGGTTCTCTCCTTCCGCGAGTGCCTGGAGACGATGCTCAAGGTGATTCGCCGCAACCGCGTGCTGGTGCCGCTGCCCTTCGGCCTTGCCCGCATCCAGGCGCGGTTCCTGCAGATGCTGCCCAAGCCCCTGCTGACGGTCGACCAGGTCGAGATGCTGAAGGTCGACAACGTGGTCTCGGTCGAGGCCGAAGCGGAAGGGCGCACGCTCAAGGCGCTGGGCATCGAGCCGCGCACGCTGGCGACGATCCTGCCGACCTATCTGGAGCGCTATCGCGAGCACGGCCAGTACGATGCCAACCGCATGACGGCCGGCCCGGAAGTCTGATTTCTTGTGACGGAAACGCCCGCGAGCCGGAGCGGCAGGCCGCCGCTCCGGCTCGTTGTGTTTTTACCGTAGCCCGCATCAATCGAGCCCGTGCCGCCACAGGCCGAAATCCGAACCGAGCCGGCGGATCCGCTGCCGCTCGCGGCGGCTGAGCCCGTCGTCCGGCTCGTAGCCGAAATAGCCGCGCGACAGGCCGATGTCGCGCAACCCCGCCTCGTCCAGCCGCTCCAGCGCCGCCTGGGTGCGCCGCGCCGAGCGCCAGCGCCGCCAGCGGGCAGCGAGGGCCCGCGCCGCCCGTGCGAGCAGCAGTGCCGGCAGGAAGCGCGGGGGCGTGGGAAAGTCGTAGGGGTCTGCCGCCGCGCGGCCGCTCTTCGGCGTTGCCGTCCCGGTAGGGCGGGTCTCGAGCGAAGCGGTTCTGATGGCCCCCATTCTGTTCACGCGCATGTCGGTCATGGCTGGCTCTCCTGTTGCCGGGCCGCGTTTCCGGTGAGGCCCGTGATGGGCGCTGCGTTGTGGAAAGCGGCGATGCGAAGCAGGATGGCAGGGCATACCTGACACCAGCGCGTCAGGTATGTTTTGGCAGTGTCGCGGCAGGTGATTTTTTCGGGAGAAGAGAGCGATGAACGCCATCGAACGGGCGCTCGGCATCCTGCTGCTGCTGACCGGCGGCCAGCGCAGCGCGGTCGAGCTGGCGGAGCGATTCGGCGTCTCCGTGCGCACCATCTACCGCGATGTCGACCGGCTGCTGGCGCTCGGCATTCCGGTGGAGGCCGAGCGCGGGGCGGAGGGCGGCTACCGGCTGGCGCGCGACTACCTGCAGCCGCCGGTGGCGCTGACCCGCGGCGAGACGGCGGCCCTGCTGGTGGCGCTGGCCCTGGTGCGGGGCCTGCGCGCGACGCCGCTCCTGTCGGAGCTGGATGCGGCCGAGGCGAAGCTGCTGGCCTCCCTGCCGCGCGCGGCGCGCGAGCTCTTCGCGCAGGGCGAGCGCATCGTCGGCATCGAGTGCCCGCCGGCCGACATCTTCCACCCGGAGCCCGACGGCACCGGCGAGGGCGATACGCAGCTTGCCGTCGACCGCTTCATGCAGGGGTTGCTGGCCTCAAGGCGCGTGCGCCTGACCCACGAGAACCCCTATCGCGGCCGCAGCGCCGACTACGACATGGAGCCGCACGGCATCCTGTTCGACCGCGACCGCTGGTATCTGTTCGGCCACGACGTCGACCTGGGCTCGGAGCGGCTGATCCGCGCCGACCGGGTGCAGGAGATCGAGGTGTCCGGCCTCGCCTTCCGCCCGCGCGCCGCGCTCTCCGTGCAGAGCCAGATCGGCCGCGCCTGGCTGTCGCGGGCCATGCGCCGCTGGGAGGGGGAGGGCCGGGTCAGCCGGCTTCTCGTCACGCGCGAGCAGGCGGCGCGCCTGCAGCGCGACTGGTACTACCGCCACGCGATCTTCGGGGCGCAGCACGAGGAGACCGCGCAAGGGGCGGGGCACTGCCTGCTGGAGGTGCGCATCCCCAGCACGGAGGCCGAGGTGATCCTGCCGCTGGTGCGCTGGCTCGGGCCGGGGGCGCGATTGCTCTCCCCGGACGAGCTGCGCCGCCAACTCGCGCACGAGCTGGCGGCGATGGCGGCCGAGGCCTCAGCCGAAGAGATATAGGCCGGCGAAACCGGCAAGGCCGACGCCGATGCGCCACCAGGCGAAGGGCGCGAAACCGTGCCGGGTGACGAAGTCGAGCAGGCCGCGTACCACGAAGACGGCGGTGACGAAGGCGGCGACGAAGCCGACCGCGATGATGGTCACGTCGTCGACCGACAGGATGTTGCGGTTCTTGTAGAGGTCGTAGGCGAAGGCGCCGGCCATGGTCGGCATCGCCAGGAAGAACGAGAACTCGGCCGCCGAGCGCTTGTCGGTGCCCAGCAGCAGGGCGCCGGCAATGGTCGAGCCGGAGCGCGAGACGCCCGGCACCATCGCCAGCGTCTGGAAGAAGCCGATGGCCAGGCACAGCCACAGCGGATAGCTCATCGCGTCGTCGTAGCGCGGCACCCGCTTCATCCGGTCGACGGCCAGCAGCGCGATGCCGCCGGCTACCAGCGTGGTGCAGATCAGCGCCGGCGATTCGAACAGCACCGTCTTGATGAAGCCGTGGGCGAATACGCCGATCACCGCGGCCGGCAGGAAGGCGAGCAGGATGCCGGCGACGAAGCGCCGCGCTTGCGCCTCGTGCGGCAGCGCCATCGCGATGCCCCACAGGCGGTGGAAATAGACGGACAGGATGGCGAGGATGGCGCCGAGCTGGATCAGCACCTCGAAGGTCTTGCCGGTGCTCTCGAATCCGATGAAATGTCCGAGCAGCAGGATATGCCCCGTCGAGGAAACGGGAATGAACTCGGTCAGGCCCTCGACGAGGCCGAGGATCAGCGCTCCGACGAGCGTCTCCGATTGCATGGGCTGGACTCTCCGGTTCCTTGCGGGGGTTCCTTGCGGGAATTGCCGCGTTGTACGACGGCGTGGTGCGGCGTATACGGGGCCCCTGGCAACGGTGCCGCCCGCATCCTGCACCGTTTGATTAACCGTAACCGGTTACGATCCTCTTATGCTGACGTTGTATCGCCATCCGTTCTCGCCCCAGTCGCGTTTCGTGCAGCTTGTGCTGGCCGAATACGGCGCCAAGGTGGAGTTCGTCACCGAGCGCCCCTGGGAGCGCCGTCGCGAGTTCCTGATGCTCAATCCGGCCGGATCCCTGCCGGTGCTGCGGGAAAACGACGGCCCGCCCGTGTGCGGGGCCTTCGCCATCATGGAATATCTCGACGAGACGCGCGGCTATGCGGTCGGCGACCGCCGGCTGATGCCCGACCACCCGGACGCGCGCGCCGAGACCCGGCGGCTGGTCGACTGGGCGGTGAACAAGCTCGACACCGAGGTGATCGGCCCCTTCGTGCGCGAGCGGATCTACAAGCAGGACATGCCGTCCTCGCAGGGCGGGGGATCGCCGGATTCGGCCATCCTGCGCGCCGCGCGCTCCAATATCGGCCACCATCTGCGCTATTTCGGCTATCTTGCCGCCTCGCGCAACTGGCTGGCGGGCGAGCGGCTGACCTTCGCCGATTTCGCCGTGGCGGCGGAGTTGTCCTGCGCCGACTACCTGGGTGAGGTGCCATGGGCGGAGGAGGAAAACGTCAAGGCGTGGTACGCTCGGATGAAGTCGCGTCCGAGCTTCCGTCCGCTGCTGGCGGAGAAGATGCTGGGCATGCCGCCGGCGTCAGTCTACGCCGACCTGGACTTCTGAGCCCGCAGCAGGCGGCCCGGCTGAAGGCCTCGCTCGCCGACAAGGCGCGGGCGCTGGGCTTCGACGACATGCGCGTCGCCCTTGCCGATGCACCGCCCCGGACATCCGAACATCTCGCAGGGTTCATTGCCGCCGGCCACCACGGCTCGATGGAGTGGATGGCCGAGACGGCGGAGCGCCGTGCAGCGCCCCAGGCCCTGTGGCCGGATGCGCGCCGGGTGATCAGCCTGGCGCTCTCCTACGCGCCGGACGGCGATCCGCTGGCGAGCCTCAGTGCGCGCGAGCAGGCGACCATCTCCGTCTATGCCCGCAACCGCGACTATCACGACATCATCAAGGGCCGGCTCAAGGAGCTGGCGCAGCACCTTCTGGCCCAGGCCCGGCGCATGGGGCTGGGCGAGGGCGAGGTGAAGGTCTTCGTCGACACCGCCCCGGTGATGGAAAAGCCGCTGGCCCAGCAGGCGGGCCTCGGCTGGCAGGGCAAGCACACCAATCTCGTCTCGCGCCGCCTCGGCTCCTGGTTCTTCCTCGCCGAGATCTTCACCGACCTGGAGCTGCCGGTGGACGAGGCCGAGGTCGACCATTGCGGCTCCTGCCGCGCCTGTCTGGAGGTCTGCCCGACGGACGCCTTTCCCGCGCCCTACCGGCTCGATGCGCGCCGCTGCATCTCCTATCTCACCATCGAGAACAAGGGGCCGATCCCGCGCGCCTTCCGCGCTGCCATGGGCAACCGCATCTATGGTTGCGACGACTGCCTTGCCGCCTGTCCCTGGAACAAGTTCGCGGTCGAGGCGCACGAGGCACGGCTCGTCGCCCGCGACGAGCTGCGCGCGCCCGCGCTCGCCGACCTGCTGCAGCTGGACGATGCGGCGTTCCGCACGCTCTTTTCCGGCTCGCCGATCAAGCGCATAGGCCGCGACCGCTTCCTGCGCAACGTGCTGGTCGCCGCCGGCAATTCCGGCTCGCCCTCGCTTGCCGCCCGTGTCGAGCCGCTGCTCGCCGACGACAGCCCGCTGGTGCGCGGCGCCGCCGTCTGGGCGGCCTCGCGCCTGCTGCCGCAGGCACGCTTCGCCGCCCTTGCTTCTGCCGCGCTGGCAGGGGAGCAGGACGAGGAGGTGCGCGGGGAGTGGCAGGCGGCCCTTGCCGCCGACGACGATGGTCCGGCCCGGCCGGATTGAGGTCGGCCGGACCGAGATCAGGCCAGCATGTGGCCGCCGTCGACCGGGATCGCCGCGCCGGTCATGAAGCGCGAGGCATCGCTCGCCAGCAGCAGGAAAGGCCCGTCGAGATCCTCGTAATGGCCGATGCGGCGCATCGGCACCTGCCGGATCATCGCCTTGCCGGCTTCGGTGTCGAAATAGCCCTGGTTGATCTCGGTCTCGAAATAGCCCGGCTCCAGCGCGTTGACGCGCACGTTCAGCCGCGCGAATTCCAGCGCCAGCGCCCGCGTCATCTGCACGACGCCGGCCTTGGAGACCGCATAGCAGGCGGTTCCCATGCTCACCCGCTCGCCCAGGATCGAGGCGATGTTGACGATGTTGCCGGGCGTTCCCGTCTCGCGCCAGTGGCGGGCGGCGGAGATCGCCATCAGCCAGACGCCGCGCAGGTTGACCGACATCACCGCATCGAAATCCTCCGCCGTCTGGTCGACCGCAAGCCCGGCCCGGGCGATGCCGGCATTATTGACGAGAATGTCGAGCCCGCCGAGCTTCGAGACCGCATCGGCAAGGCAGGCATGGATTGCCGCTCCGTCGCCGACATCGAGCGCCAGCGCCGCCGCCTTTGGTGCGCCGAGCCCGAGCAGTTCCTCCACCAAGGCCTCGAGCCGGTCCTGGCGTCGCGCCGCCACCACGATGGAGGCGCCGGCCCGCGCCGCGACCCGCGCGAAATGCGAGCCGAGCCCGCTCGAGGCGCCGGTGATCAGCATCCGTTTGCCGGACAGGTCCGCTGAAAGTGTCATGATGTCCCCCGTGAGCGTGTTGCGCCGGAGCGGGGCATGCCTCCTGGAAAGGAGGCGCCGGTCCGGCAGGGTCGCGCGGGGCAGCAAGGGCGCGGCCCGCAGGCGCGGATGCGCGATCATGGCAGGCGGGGGCGCCGGGCGCCATGGCCGATTGGCCGGCCTGTGGGAAGCGGCTGGCCTGCGGAGCGGGCCGCAGCTTGCCGTTTAGCGGGTGAAGGCGGAAAAGGCCTGCACCACGCCTTCGTAGACGGCGCGCTTGAACGGGATGACGAGGCCGGGCAGTTCCTCCGCCCGCTGCCAGCGCCACTCGCTGAATTCCGGCTTGTGACCGTCGGGCGGCGTCAGGATGTCGATCTCGCTCTCGTCGCCCTCGAAGCGGAAGGCGAACCACTTCTGCGTCTGGCCCTTGTAGCGCGCCTTGTGGCGCAGCGGCACGATGTCGGCCGGATAGTCGTAGGAGAACCAGGACGGCGCCTCGGCGATCAGCGTGATCGAGCGGATCGCCGTCTCCTCGTAGAGCTCGCGGCGGGCAGCCGGCAGCGGGTCCTCGCCGGCATCGATGCCGCCCTGCGGCATCTGCCAGCAATAGTCGGGATCGACCCCGCCCTCCGGCGCGCGCTTGCCGGTCCACACCAGGCCGTCGGCATTGAGCAGCATCACGCCCACGCAGGGGCGATAGTCGGGCAGGGCGGCGGGGCTGAGCACGCGGCAGGTCTCCTGAAGGCAAGTTGGCCGGAAAGGCCGGGCAGGGGTAGGGACAGGGCGGGGGCGGCTATTGGCCGGCGCGGTCGATGGAGGCGCTGATCGGGATGAGCTGCAGCCCGCGCTCTTCCAGGTCGCGCGACCACCGTGCCAGTTCCTCGATGGTCACGGGAAGCGCGCTGGCAACGCCGACGGCGATGCCGCGTGCCCGCGCCGTGCCTTCCAGCTGCAGCAGCCGGGCGGTGATGTCCTTGGGCCGCGGCACGTCGTCGATGACGAGATCCGCGTGGGAGAACGGGGTGCGCAGTCCGCTCGCCGTCGCCGTTGCGATGCTGCGCGAGGACGAACCGTCGTCCACATACATCAGGCCGCGCTGGGTGACCTCGCCGAGCAGTTGCTGCAGCGAGCTTTCCGAGGCGGTGAAGCGGGCGCCCATGTAGTTCATCACGCCGACATAGTTGGTGATTCGGCTGAGCAGCCACGACAGGCGGTCGCGCAGCTCCACCGGTGTGTTGCTGACCAGGAGCGTGTGCGGGCCCGGATCGTTATCGGGATAGTCGAACGGCTCCATCGGCAGCTGCAGCAGCAGCTCGTGGCCGGCGCGGCGGGCCTGCTGCATCCAGCGGTCGATGCTGGAGCCGTAGGGCGCGAAGGCGAGGGTGATGTCGGGGGGCAGCCGGTCGATTGCCGCCTGGGTGCTGGTCTGCGACAGGCCGAGGCCGCCGACGATGATCGCGATCTTGGGGACGGAGGCGAACGACTGACTGACAGGACGGGCATAGATGTCGAGCGGCCGCAACCCGTTGTCGGAGACTGTCGGCAGCCGGCCGTGCGGCCCGCTTTCGCTCACCCTTGCATCGGGGCGCTCGGACAGTCCCTGGCCGCTTGCCAGCGACGGCATGTCGTCTTCGGGCTGCGCGGCAAGGTCCTGCTCGCCGGCCGGCTTGGGCTCGAAACGCGGACCCAGCGTCTCGTCGCGGCCGCCATCGGCCTGCGATCCCGGCTCGCCCTGCTCCGGCAGGGTCGGGCGGATTTCCACCACGCCGAAATCGCGGGCGGTCAGGCCGTCGAGGGAGCGCTCCAGGGGGATCGAGGCGGTGGGCTCGCCGCCCAGCGGATCGTCGACCACGCCGATCCACACCAGCGCGGTCAGCGCCAGCAGGGTGATCATGCCTGCGCCGATCAGCCCGAGCGGCAGGTTGAGATATTTCTTCTTGTTGCTCAGCCCGAGGGGAGTCGAGAGGTCATTTCCCGCCATGGTGCCTCATCCGCTTTCAAGACGGGCGGCTGCGGGCTCCCCTCCCCAGGGCGCCCGCGGCCGGTCGTTGGTCAGTTCGGAATGGCGGCCTTCTGGTCGCCGACCGGCGGGAAGGCGCTGTTCACCTGGACGCCGTTGAGCAGGTCGAGCGCCAGCTTCAGCTGGGCATCGTCCTTGGGATCCGGCGGCACATAGGCCTGGCTGCCGGACTGCTCCTCGCCATCGCCCTGCAGGTGGCCGCGCAGGCCCGCCTCGCCCTTGGTCTCCGCGCCGCTGGCGCGCAGTTCCTCGGGCAGTTCCTGCAGCACCTCGATGTCCGGGGTGATGCCCTTGGCCTGGATCGAGACGCCCGACGGGGTGTAGTAGCGCGCCGTCGTCAGCCGGATCGCACCGTTGGCGCCGAGCGGGACGATGGTCTGCACCGAGCCCTTGCCGAAGGACCGGGTGCCGAGCACGGTGGCGCGGCGGTGGTCCTGCAGGGCGCCGGCGACGATCTCCGAGGCCGAGGCCGAGCCGCCGTTGATCAGCACGATCACCGGCTTGCCGTTGGCCAGGTCGCCGGAACGGGCGTTGTAGCGCTGGGTCTCGTCGGCGTTGCGGCCACGGGTCGAGACGATCTCGCCGCGCTGCAGGAAGGCGTCGGAGACGGCAATCGCCTGGTCGAGCAGGCCGCCGGGATTGTTGCGCAGGTCGAGCACGAAGCCCTTCAGCTTGTCGGAGCCGATCTGCTTGGCGACCTCGTCCATGCCGTCCTTCAGGCCGTCATAGGTCTGCTCGTTGAACTGGGTCACGCGCAGGTAGCCGACATCGCCTTCCTCGCGGAAGCGCACCGACTTGATGCGGATGATGTCGCGGGTGATCGTCAGCTTGACCGGCTCGGCCACGTTCTCGCGGCGCAAGGTCAGCTCGATGCCCGTGTTGATCGGTCCGCGCATCTTGTCGACGGCTTCCGACAGGGTCAGGCCCTGGATCTGCTCGCCGTCGAGATGGGTGATCAGGTCGCCGGCCATCACGCCGGCCTTGAAGGCGGGCGTGTCGTCGATCGGGGTGACGACCTTGACCAGGCCGTCCTCCATGGTGACCTCGATGCCGAGGCCGCCGAACTCGCCGCGCGTCTGCACCTGCATGTCGCGGAAGTGCTTGGGCGACAGGTAGCTCGAATGCGGGTCGAGCGAGCTCAGCATGCCGTTGATGGCCGACTCGATCAGTGCCGCATCGTCGGGAACCTCGACATAGTCGGAGCGGACCCGCTCGAACACGTCGCCGAAGAGGTTGAGCTGCCGGTAGGTGTCGGAGGCGGCGGCATTCGCCACGCCGCTGACACGCACGGGCATCTGCGAGAGGGCGGTGATTGTCGCGCCACCGATGAGCGCACCGACCAGCAACAGGGAAGCTTTCCGAATCATCCGCGAGCCTTTTCTTCTTCGGGTCGAACCCACCAAGGTGTGGGATCGATCGAAACGCCGTCTTTCCTAAATTCAACATAGAGCACGGGTTGCGGTGCCGCGAGATCGAGAGTCGCCGCGCTTGCGACGCGCGTCTCTCCCATCGTCGCGACGGGCTCCCCTGCCAGCACGAACTGCCCCTGCTCGACATTCGTCCGGTCCATGCCGGCAAGCAGGATATGATATCCATCGCCGGCGTTCAGGATCAAGACCTGGCCGTAGGAACGGAAGGGTCCGGCATAGACCACCCATCCGTCAACCGGGGCCACCACCTGGGCATTGGTGCGGGTGGCGATGGAGCGGCCCTGCGTGGTGCCGCCGAAACCGTCCTGCGCCCCGAAATCCCTCAGCACCGTTCCGGCCACGGGCGCGCCGATGCGCCCCTTCGCCTGGGCAAAGGCGATGGCCGGGGCCAGCCGTCCCGGATCGCTGAACGGATCGGACGGGGGCGGTGCGTTGCGCCTGGCCTCGTCGGCCTTGCGAGCGGCTTCCGCCGCATTCCGCGCGCTGGCGATGTCCCGCTCCAGCGTCGCGATCAATTCCTTGAGAGTGCCCGCGTCCTCGGCGAGCTGGCGGGAGCGGTCGCGCTCCTGCGCCAGTTCCGCCTCGCTTCTCTCGCGGTCGCGCTTCTTCGAGGCGACCAGCAGTTCCACGCGGGTGCGCTCCTCGGCAAGGCGCTGGCCGTCGGCGACCAGCCGGTCGCGTTCGGCCGCGCTCGACACCTTGAGCTGGCGCAGCGAGGCGAGGTCGCTCGCCAGCGCCTGCGCTTCCACATGCAGCTCCGGCATCACCGCGTTGAGCAGCAGGGCGCTGCGCACGGCGCCGAGCGCATCGCGCGGGCGCACCGCAAGCGGCGGCGGCGGATGCCGGCCGATGCGCTGCAGGGCCGAGAGCACCTCGGCCAGCACGTCCTGTCGTTTGACCAGGGATGCGCGCACTGCGTCCTCGTTCTCTCCCAGGCGCCGCAGACGGGATTCCGTCGACGCCAGTTGTTCCTCGAGCCGGGTGACCCTTTGCGCCGTGCGCAAAAGATCGGCATTGAGCGCTTCCCGGTCGCGCTCGATGGCACGGATTTCCCGCGCCAGCGCTGCCTGCCGGTCGGCCGACAGCGACAGGTCGCGGGTCAGCGTCGACAGTTCTTCTTCGCGGCGGGCCTTGCGGTCGGCCAGGCTCTCCGGTTCGGAGGCCGGGCCGGTCGACGGGCCGGCAGCGGCGGACGGCTCCTGCGCCGTCTCGATCTGTTCCTCGCTTGCCAGGCCCTGTCCGGGCCCTTGCGGCAACACGCCTGTCGCAAGCGCGACGGCGAGAGGAAGGATCAGCAGCAGATGACCTGTCCGCATGGCTCTCGGCAGTTGGTCGTGCGTTCACCGTTCGCCCTGCGACCCGCCAGCGGCCTTGCCGAAGCGGTCTCATGGGACACGGGGAGCCCGGGACGGGCCGACTAAGGATGACCAGCTTGCCCCAGGGACGTTAAAGAAACGTCAACCCTAACGAATGGTAAACCCTTCACTCCTGCCTGCGGAAAGAAGGCCTAGACGAGAAATAGGGCGGAATACGGGCAGTCCGCTGCGTCACGCCTGCTCCCGTTCATGCACCCCGATGATAGGGGTGGCCCGAAAGAATGGTCACGGCCCGGTAGAGCTGTTCGGCGGCGAGCGCCCGCACGATCTGGTGCGGCCAGGTCATGCGGCCGAAGGCGAGCTTGATCCGCGCCGCCTCCAGCAGCGGCTCGCCGTGGCCGTCCGGGCCGCCGATGGCCAGCGCCAGGTCGGCGGTTCCCGCATCGCGGATCTTTTCCAGCTCGGCGGCGAAGGCTTCGCTTGTCATCTCGCGCCCGGTCTCGTCGAGACAGACGATCGCCGCGCCCGCCGGCAGGGCGGCCAGCAGCGCGCGGGCCTCTTCCGCCTTGCGGTCCTGGGCGCGGGGGCTGCGCGATTCGGGCAGCTCCGTCACTGACAGCGGGCCGAGCGAGACCCCCCGTCCGGCCTTGTCGATGCGCGAGCCGTAGCGCTCGAACAGCTCGCGCTCGGGGCCGGCCTTCATGCGTCCGATGCAGGCGATGTGAAGGCGCATGGGCGAGCAGGGGCTTTCCGCGTTCGGATCGGCGTCGGGGGCCGGGTTCGGGGCCGCGTTCGGATCGGCGTCGACGGTGCGGCAGGCGGCACAAAGCCTCTGTCCCGCCGGCGCGAGGCCCGGCGGGATCCGGTCCTGTCCGTCCCGTCACCTGTGGCCGGCGTCAGCCGGCGTAGTGTACCGGCGCGCTCACGTCGTCCACGGACCACAGCTTCTCGATATTGTAGAAGGCGCGGACCTCTGGGCGGAACACATGGACGATCACGTCGCCCGCGTCGATGAGCACCCAGTCGCACTGGGGCGCGCCCTCGATCTGGGCATTGCCGTGGCCGGCATCCTTCAGGTCGCGCAGCAGGTGATCGGCGATGGCGCCGACATGCCGGTGCGAACGGCCCGAGGCGACGATGACCTGGTCGGCCATCGGCGACTTGCCGGTGATGTCGATGGTGACGATGTCCTCGGCCTTGGAATCGGCCAGCGAGGCGAGGACGCTATCGAGCAGGCCCGCACGCTGCTGCGTGGCGGCTGCTGCGGGACGAGGGGCGGTGGAAGCCGGCGCCTCGGTTTCGAAGGTCATACTCAGACGGATTGCCTTTCATCCGGTTCGTCCGGCCGCGTGCCGTGGCTGCACCGCAAGGTGCATCCGCTTGGGCAGCGGCCCGATGGATAGGGACGTCCTGCCTTCGGCAGATCGTCCGTTATCCGGCCTTGTACGCCGAAACGCGGTACGGCGCGACTCTTCCGGCGCAAGTAAAAGAGTGGCCCTCGTTGGTGGCGTTTTCAAGACATCTCCGGCAACGTGCCGAACGGTTCCTTATCGCCCTGCTTTCGCACTGGCACGGATCCGGGTGGAAGAAGACGCATCGCGCGGCCCGGTCAGGAATGTCCAGGCCGGCGGCGCCATGCCCGGCAACAGCCGTGCATCCGTCTCGTCGAGGCGACAGGCGGCAAAGCTCTGCGCCGCCGGCGAGGCGAGCGCGGGCAGCGTCGCGCCCGGCCGGTCGACCACGGCGATGGGCACGCGGGCGAAGATGCCGCGCCAGTCCTGCCAGCGGTGGAAGCCGGCGAGATTGTCCGCCCCCATCACCCAGACGAACTTGAGCCGCGGGCGCAGCTGCGTCAGCCGGGCCAGCGTGCGCGCGCTATAGGCGGTGCCGAGCTGCGTCTCCAGCGCGGTCACCACCATGCGCGGATGCCGGGCGATCGCCTCCACCGCATCCAGCCGCCGGGCCAGCGGCGCCAGCTCCGAATGGTCCTTCAGCGGGTTGCCCGGCGTCACCAGCCACCACAGCTGGTCGAGCCCGAGCCGCGCCAGCGCGATGTCGGCGACCAGCCGGTGGCCGGAATGCGGCGGATTGAACGAGCCGCCGAACAGGCCGATGCGATTGCCCGGCTCGGCATGCGGAATGGCGAGCCGAGGGTCCATTCAGGGGCGCACCTGCCCGGTGCCGTGGACCCGGTACTTGAAGCTCGTCAGCTGCTCCACGCCCACCGGCCCGCGCGCATGCATGCGCCCGGTGGCGATGCCGATCTCCGCGCCCATGCCGAACTCGCCGCCATCGGCGAACTGGGTCGAGGCATTGTGCGTCAGGATCGCCGAATCCACCTCGGCGAAGAACCGCGCCACCGCCTGCGGGTCCTCGGCGATGATGCCGTCGGTGTGATGCGAGCCGTAACTCTCGATATGCTCGATGGCCGCCTCCAGCCCGTCGACGACGCGCACGGCAAGGATCGCGTCGAGATATTCGGTGCGCCAGTCGTCCTCGGTCGCCGCGCGCGCCTGCGGCACGGCAGCGCAAACGTCCGCGTCGCCCCGGACCTCGCAGCCCGCCTCGATCAGCGCGGTACAGATCGGCACCATGAGCGTGTCCGCCACGGCCCGGTCGATCAGCAGCGTTTCCATCGCCCCGCAGATGCCGGTGCGGCGCATCTTGGCGTTGACCGCGATCTTCAGCGCCATCTCGGGATCGGCGCTGCGGTCGATGAAGATGTGGCAGAGGCCTTCCAGATGCGCGAACACCGGCACGCGCGCTTCCTGCTGCACGCGGGCGACGAGGCTCTTGCCGCCGCGCGGCACGATCACGTCGACGGTGCCCTCCAGGCCGGCCAGCATCTCGCCAACGGCGGCCCGGTCGGTCACCGGCACCACCTGGATCGCCGCTTCCGGCAGGCCGGCACGGGCGAGCCCGCGCGCCAGCGCGGCATGGATGGCGAGGTTGGAGCGGATCGTATCGGAGCCGCCGCGCAGGATCACCGCATTGCCGGCCTTCAGGCACAGCGCGCCGGCATCCGCCGTCACGTTGGGCCGGCTCTCGTAGATCACGCCGATGACGCCGAGCGGCGTGCGCACGCGCTCGATATGCAGCCCGTTCGGCCGGTCCCAGGCGGCGATCACCGCACCCACCGGATCGTCCAGCGCCGCCACCGCCTCGATGCCGGCGGCAATCGCCTCGACGCGGTCCTCTGTCAGCGTGCCGCGGTCGAGATAGGCGGCGGTCTGGCCGCCTTCCGTCATCGCGGCGATGTCCTGCGCATTCGCGGCGAGGATCTCGGCGGTGGCTGCGCGCACCTCTTCGGCCATCGCCGCAAGGGCTGCGTTCTTCGTTGCCGCATCGGCCGTTGCCAGCCGGCGCGACGCCGCGCGGGCCTCGCGGCCCATCTGCCGCATCAGTCCCGCGATGTCGGTCTTCGCCACCCGTTCAAGCATCGCTGCCGCCTCCCGTTGCCGTCTCTCCAGTCTGCCCGCTTAGCACGAGATCGTCCCGGTGCACCATCTCCGCCCGGCCCGCATAGCCGAGGATCGTCTCGATCTCGCGGCTGTTGCGCCCGAGGATCAGTCCCGCCTCCGGGTGGTCGTAGGCAACCAGCCCGCGGCCGATGTCGCGCCCGTCCGGGGCCACCAGCCGCACCGCGTCGCCGCGGTTGAAGTCGCCTTCCACCCGGCGGATGCCGGCCGGCAGCAGGCTGCGGCCCGATTCCACCGCGCGGATCGCGCCCGCGTCCAGATGCAGCGCGCCGCGCGGCTCCAGATGGCCGCCGATCCACGCCTTGCGGGCGGTGGCGGGTGTCGACCTTGCGAGAAACCACGTCGCCCGGCCGCCTGCTTCCAGATGCGCCAGCGGGTTCATCCGCTTGCCGCTGGCAATCGCCATGGTCGTGCCGGCGGAGGTGGCGATCTTGGCCGCGTCGATCTTGGTGCGCATGCCGCCGCGCGACAGCTCGGAGCCGGCAGCGCCCGCCATGGACTCGATCTCGCCGGTGATCGCCGCGACCTCGGGCAGGAACACCGCATCCGGATTGCTGGCGGGCGGCGCGGTATAGAGCCCGTCCACATCCGACAAGAGCACCAGGCAGTCGGCGCTGGCCATGGTGGCGACGCGCGCCGCCAGCCGGTCGTTGTCGCCGTAGCGGATCTCGGAGGTGGCGACCGTGTCGTTCTCGTTGACGATGGGAACGGCGCCGAGCTTCAGCAGCGTGCCCAGCGTCTCGCGGGCGTTGAGGTAGCGTCGCCGCTCCTCGGTGTCGCCGAGCGTCAGCAGCACCTGGCCGGCGGTCAGCCCGCGCGCGCCGAGCGCTTCGGCATAGGCCTGGGCCAGCGCCACCTGGCCGACCGAGGCGGCGGCCTGCGCCTGTTCGAGCTTGAGCGGTCCGCGCGGCAGCTTGAGGACGCCGCGCCCCAGCGCGATGGCGCCGGAGGAGACGACGATGAGCTCCGTGCCGGCCCGCGCCAGCATCGCGAGGTCGTCGGCCATCGCGTCGAGCCAGTCGCGCTTGAGCCTGCCGTCCTCGACGAGCAGGGCCGAGCCGATCTTGACGACGAGGCGGCGGTGGGAGGAGAGGCGGCCGGCAGCTTTTGCGGTGCCGGCCTTGCTGTCGCTGTCCGTCAGGGCGGACAGCGAATCGGAGAGGGGGGTGGACATCGGGTGTGGTCCGTCAGTTCGGGTGCGCGGCCCGTTGCAGGCGCGCGCGGAAGACAGGGGAGGGTGGGGCGGGACGCCCTCGCGCGCCCGCCAAGGCGCTCCCGGTCATGGTCGGCCCATCACGGCCCCTCCGTTGCGGCCCGTCTTCATCGCGGGCCTGGTTTCCTGTCTTCGGCGGGCTGTCGCCATCGCCTTGCGTCCTGTCGCGTCGTGTCCGCTTCCCGTGCCTGGCGCCTTACGACGGGCGCCAGGGCTCGCTCGGCATCTGCGGCACGGAGTTCGCTTCCTGCTCGCGGTCGCGGTCGATGGCGCGGCGGATCATCCGCAGGCCCCGGTCGACATTCTCGCCGCTCGCCGAGGACAAGAGCAGCGGCTTCTGGCCGCAGGCTTCCTCCAGGATCGCGGCCCGCTCCGCGCGGGTCTCCTCGTCCAGCGCGTCGACCTTCGACAGTGCCACCACTTCCGGCTTCTCGTCGAGCCCGGCGCCATAGGCGGCCAGCTCCCCGCGCACCACGCGGTAAGCCTCGCCCGGGTCTTCCTGGGTGCCGTCGACCAGATGCAGCAGCGCGCGCGTGCGCTCCACATGGCCGAGGAACCGGTCGCCGAGGCCGATGCCCTCGTGCGCGCCCTCGATCAGGCCGGGAATGTCGGCGAGCACGAAGCCGTTGCCGTCGATCTCGACCACGCCCAGATTGGGATGCAGCGTGGTGAAGGGATAGTCGGCGATCTTCGGCCGGGCCGCCGAGACGGCGGCGAGGAAGGTCGACTTGCCGGCATTCGGCATGCCGACGAGGCCGGCATCGGCGATCAGCTTCAGCCGCAGCCAGATCCACTTCTCCTCGCCTTCGAGGCCGGGATTGGCATGGCGCGGCGCCTGGTTGGTGGACGACTTGAAATGCGCGTTGCCGAAGCCGCCATTGCCGCCCTTGAGCAGCAGCAGCCGCTCGCCGACGCGGGTCATGTCGGCCAGCACCGTCTCGTTGTCCTCTTCCAGGATCTCCGTGCCCACCGGCACCCGCAGCACCACGTCGTCGCCCTTGGCGCCGGTGCGGTTGCGGCCCATGCCGTGCATGCCGGTCTTGGCCTTGAAATGCTGGGCGAAGCGGAAGTCGATCAGCGTGTTCAGCCCGTCGACGCATTCGACGAAGACATCGCCGCCGCGCCCGCCATCGCCCCCGTCGGGGCCGCCGAACTCGATATACTTCTCCCGCCGGAACGACACGGCACCCGCGCCGCCGTCGCCGGAACGGACATAGATCTTGGCCTGGTCGAGGAACTTCATGCGTCGCGTCTTTCTGCTGGCCCGTCGGGCCGGTCGTCAGGCCTTGCCCGGGGCATGTCCCCGGTTCCGGTTCTCGTATGTCGTGCGGTCGAGCCGGTAGCGCCGCGCCGGCCGGCTTGTCCCGCAGGCCAGGCTCGCGCAGTCCGTCTCGCCGATATCGCGGAAGCCGAGCTTTGTCAGCACGTTCCGCGAGGCGGTATTCTCTGTCATCGCGCGGGCTTCCACGGCCTGCGCGCTTCCTGCGCCGAAAATCCGGGTCTCCCCGAAAATCCAGGCAAGCGCGGTGCCGGCAGCCTCGCTCATGTAGCCGTGCCCCCAATAGGGCCGGCCAAGCCAATAGCCGATCACCGGCGTTTCGTCCAATCCGCGCAGCGACAGGCCTCCGATGAACCCGCTGCCGTCGTCGATGGCGAATTCGAGTTTTGCCGGATCACCACCGATGCCGGCAAGCCAGGCCTCGCCGTCCGCGCGCGAATAGGGATGCGGCATGCGCTCCAGCATCCGCGCGATATCGGCATCGTTCGCCAGCTTTGCAAGCCGGTCGAGATCACTGGCGACGGGCGCGCGCAGGGTCAGCCGCGCGCTCCTCAGCACGGGATGGACGAGCGCGCTCATACCGCCGCCGCCTCCATCCGCGCACCGGCGCCGGCCTCGCCGCCGCGCCAATCCTTGCGTTCCAGCCGCAGCACCACGTTCTCCACCTCGCGCCCCAGCGCCAGCGAGAACCGCATCATCCGCCCCGTCTCGCGAAAGCCGAGGCGGTGCAGCACCTTGAGCGAGGCGGTATTGTCGGCGAAGGCCCGCGCCGCCATCGCCTTGCAGTCATGGGCGGCAAAGCCCCAGCCGAGCGCGGCCGCTGCGGCCTCGCCGGCATAGCCGAAGCCCTGGAACGGCCGGCCGATCCAGTAGCCGAGCGAGGGGCAGTCCGGATGGTCTGCCAGATCCCCCGGCGCCTTGACGGCGACGAGGCCGATCAGGACGCCGCCGAGCGTGACGGCGAAGGCCGCCTCGCCGCGCAGCGGGTCGGCGTCGATCGCGGCGGCGACGAACTCCGCCGCCGCCCCGTCCTTCGGCGGCCAGGGCATGCCGGTCAGCCAGCGCACCACGTCGTGGTCGCGGCTGCACAGCCTGTCGATGGCCTCCGCGTCCGCCGTCTCCAGCGGCCGCAGCACCAGCCGCCGGGTGGCGATGCGCTCGTTCAGGCGCCCCTTGTTCAGGCGCTCGTTCAGGCGGAGCTCAGGCATGTCATCCGCCCCCACTGCTTGAGGGCGCGCCAGGTGCTGCGGTCGATGGCGAAGCGGTCGACCGAGACCGCGCCGCCGGCGCCGCGGGAATGGATCATCCCCTGCTCGACGAACTGGAAGCCGCACTTGACCAGCACCCGCCGCGAGGCGGGGTTGGTGACGCGCGCCGCCGCCGTCAGCCGGTCGGCGCCCTGCACCGCGAAGACATGATCGACGACCGAGTGCGCCGCCTCGGTCGCGTAGCCCTGGCCCCAGAACGGCTCGCCGACCCAGTAGCCCAGATGCAGCGGCTCGCCCTCGTCGGGCGCGCCATAGCCGATGACGCCGATGACGCGGCCCGTCGACTTCAGGCGAATGGCGAAATTGGCTCGCGTCGTCGTTCGGCTCGCCGAAAGGGCGATGAGGTTTCGCCCGTCCGCCAATGTGAAGGGATGGGGCATCGACGCCACCATCGTGGCGATGCGGCGGTTGTTGGCGAGGAAGACGATGTCGGCGAGGTCGTCGGGACGCAGCGCGTCCAGCCTCAGCCGCTCGGTTTCCTGCGGGCCGACAACCGCGGCCAGACTATCTTCTTCCAGGCCCTCTTCGAGATCCGCAACCATGGTGTCCTCCGGCATTGCGACGAAAAGAAAAAGGGGAGATGGCGGCCCATCTCCCCTGATCCGTCGCGATCATGCCGGTTTTGTTCAAACCGCCGGGTCGATGAGACGCCGGCGGTTCGAACCAAACACGTCGGCTTTACTCTGCTGCGTCTACGAGTGGCATCACGTTGATATACGTGCGTTTGTTGGCCTTGGCCTGGAACGTCACCGTACCCTCGACGACGGCGAAGATCGTGTGATCCTTGCCCATGCCAACACCCGTACCCGGATGCCACTTCGTGCCGCGCTGGCGCGCGATAATATTGCCCGGGACGACTGCCTCGCCGCCGAACTTCTTGATGCCCAGACGTCGGCCCGCGGAATCGCGGCCGTTACGGGACGAGCCACCTGCCTTTTTGTGTGCCATGACGAAACTCCTCGTCGAAAACCTTCAGTCAGCCTTGAATGGCGGCAATCACTTGCCGGCCAGATCCGAAGCCTGCTGGACCCAGTTGTCGCGCTCGATGCGGCCCTTGAAGGAAAGGGCCTCGTCGACGCGGGCGATGTCTTCCGCGGTGAAGGCGGCGACCTGGGCGTAGGTCGTGATGCCCATCGCGTTCAGCTTCTTCTCCAGCACGGGGCCGACACCGGAGATCTTCTTCAGATCGTCGGCGGGCGCATCCGGTGCGGTGAACAGGACCGGCAGATCGCCCTCGGCGCCTGCGTCCTCGGCCTTCTCCGCCTTCGGAGCAGCAGCCTTCTTCTTGGTCGCCGGCTTGGCGCCACCGGTCAGGATGTCGGTGATCTTGACCAGGGTGAAGCTCTGGCGGTGGCCGTTGCGGCGACGCGAGTTCTGCCGACGGCGCTTCTTGAAGATGACGATCTTGCGGTGGCGGGCCTGGTCGACGACTTCGCCGACGACGCTCGCACCCTCGACCAGGGGAGCGCCGATCATGGTGTCGGTCTCGCCGCCCACCATCAGCACTTCCGCGAAAGTCACGGTCTCGCCTGCTTCTGCCGAGATCTTCTCGACCTTGAGCAGGTCATCCTGGGCGACGCGGTACTGCTTGCCGCCCGTCTTGATCACTGCGAACATGTCTCGCACGTCCTTCTTTTCGTTTTGCTCGCCGGCCGGCCTTTGTGGCCTGCCGGGCTTCGCCTCCTGCCCTTCGGCGTCCCTTGCGGGAACTTGAAGAGGACATTGCCTCTCTTGAAACCGTCCTGCCGGCGCGTCGGGCGGGGCCCTTCAAAGCCTGGCGAGATGGTCTGCCGGTCACCGGAAAAGCCGCAGTCAGGCCCCGTTTTCAAGGGCGTTGGCTGTGGGTTGCGGGGAACGGCGGAGAGCCTCGGGCAACGGATGGGCCTTTTCGGACCCTTTGCGAAGCAGCGCGACTATACGGATCGGCGATGCAAAGTCAACGCTTGCAAGGGCGGTTTTGTGCGCTTTGCCGCGCGCGCCGGCGCTTTTGTGACACGCATGCCACCGTGGCGTCCGTCATGCGCTGGTGCCGGCGCTTTCGTGCCGCATCGGCCCGTTGTGCTGCGGCAATCTGCAGGACCGGGGAAAAGTTGCAAGACGCCTCTTGTGCGACCCCGCGCACTTCGCTATGTACCGTCGCACTTTGAGACCACGACATCTCATATAGCGGAGAGGTGCCGGAGTGGTTGAACGGGGCGGTCTCGAAAACCGTTGAGCGCGCAAGCGTTCCGAGGGTTCGAATCCCTCTCTCTCCGCCATTCACCGCCGACAGGCGCACAGATTTCCCATCCCTCTCTTTGATTCTCGGTCGGATAGCGGATTTGGCCGCTATGCGCGGTTCTCGCATGCTCGGCCAAGCTGGACAGTCTTGTCGGAATGGCCGCCGAGCACACGCTGCAGCACCTTGGGAACAACCGGATTGGGCTGTTGCCGATCCGGCAGGCTTCGGCGGCGAAGCTGGCAGCAGGCCGGCATGGATGCCTTTGAGCGAAGGTTCGGAGGAGCTCGGTCCGAAGCCTCCCGGGACTTATCTTGGTCGTTTCACGCGGTGGCGACAACCCCTTCCGCCTGCAGCAACTCCTCCAGCCAATCCATGAACGCCCTGAGCCCAGGGGCGAGATGACGCCTGCGCGCATAGAGGACCGAAATCGGCACGGCGGAGGGTCGGTACTCGGGCAACACCTCGACCAGTCGCCCCGCCGCGATGTCGTCGGCGACGTCGTAGACGGGGACCTGGATCAGCCCGTGCCCGTGCAGCGCACCGGCAACGTAGCTTTCCGCGTTGTCGACACAAAGGTGGCTTTGCATGGCGACGACGATCTCGCGCCCGCTCTCAAGACCATCCCATTCCGATGAGACAGCGGGCATGCGGAGTGCATAATTGACAAGATGATGATCCGCGAGGTCGGCAGGGGTCAGCGGCGTACCATACCGCGCCAGATAGTCCGCCCCGGCGCAGGTCAGCATCGGCACGTCGCCGATCTTGCGGCAGATCAGCTCGCTGTCTTCCAGAACGGCCAGGCGCACCACCGCGTCGATCCCTTCCGAGACCAGATCGATCATCCGGTCGGTGGCGCTGATCTCCAGCGTAACCCCCGGATAGCGCGCCCGAAATGCCTGCAAATGCGGGATGACCAGTCGCCGTGCGATCCGGCTGGGCATATCGATGCGCAGGCGCCCCGAGATGTCGTCGGGCCGCAGCCGGAACTGCCCTTCGGCCCGTGCAACCGCATCCACCAGATCGCGGGCGGTGTCGGCGAATTGCAGTCCTTCCTGCGTCGGCCGTACCACCCGGGTGGTGCGTTGAAGAAGCTGGACGCCCAGTCTGTCCTCCAGGGTCTGTACCGAGCTGGACACGGTCGAGCGCGGAATCCCAAGGGCTTCGGCGGCGCGCGTGAAATTCCCGCTTTCCACGACTTGAATGAACACCTGCATCTGTTGAATTCGATCCATGCTTATTGTTCGTCATTTCTGTCGAATGATGTCAAGACAGACCCAATTATCCAGGTCGATAAACATGCCATCTTCTCCGCAAGCCGCCGTTTCAAACGGCGCACGCAAAGCGGAAAGGAAATGGCATGTCGAGAAACAGCATTGAAGGGAAAGTGGTTCTGATCGCCGGCGGCGCGAAAAACCTGGGAGGGTTGCTGGCGCGCGAATTCGCCAGATCCGGCGCGAAGGCCGTCGCCATCCACTACAACAGCGACGCCACCAAGGCGGCTGCCGAAGAAACCGTTGCGGCGATCAAATCCGCAGGCGCCGAAGCGGTGGCCTTTCAGGCGGACCTGACCTCGGCAGCGGCGATGGAGAAACTGTTCGCGGACACCGTCGCGACGGTGGGGCGTCCCGACATCGCGATCAACACCGTCGGCATGGTGGTGAAGAAGCCGATGGCCGAGGTGACCGAAGAGATGTTCGACCAATCCTGCGCGGTCAACGTCAAGTCCGCCTTCTTCTTCCTGAAAGAAGCCGGCACGCACCTCAATGACAACGGCAAGATCTGCACCATCGTGACCTCGCTCTTGGGGGCCTACACGCCCTTCTACGCCGCTTATGAGGGTCTCAAGGCGCCGGTCGAACACTTCACGCGTGCCGCCTCGAAGGAACTGGGTGCGCGCGGCATCTCTGTGACCGCAATCGGGCCGGGTCCGATGGATACCTCCTTCTTCTACCCGGCGGAGGAAAAGGAGGCGGTTGAATATCACAAGAACGCCGCCGCGCTTTCGCCCTTCTCGAAGACCGGCCTGACCGACATCGAAGACATCGCGCCCTGGATCACCTTCATGGTTTCCGGCGGATGGTGGATGACCGGCCAGACGATTCTCGTGAATGGCGGTTACACGACCAAATAATACCGGTGGACGCGGCCGGGGCACCGGTCCCGCCGCCTCTTCCGATCCGGAGGTTTCATATGCACACTCTTCTCGTGATCCTTGGTGGGCTTGCCCTGATGGCAGTCGTCTATGGCATTGCCCTTTGGCGCGGCGTGTCCCTGCACCGCGCTTTTCCCGTCTATGCGGGGCTTTTGGCGATGGCCTCGGCGATCAATCTCTGGGTCGGCGTGACCCAGGCGGGATACAGCGTGGCCGAAGAACTGCCCATCTTCGCCGTGATCTTCGGCGTTCCGTGCCTGCTCGCCTGGTTTCTTGCACGGCGGTCGGCATGACAATCGCCCGGATCTTGGAAGTGATCACATGGTGGCAAGGCAATGCGGGGAACTGGTTCTCCCAGTCGCCCGCGTTCGACGCTGCCTTTCGCACACGCTTCGCGCTCCTGCATGAGGCGGCCATGGCGGGCGATCTTGCGGAATGGCAAGACACGCCCGAGGGCTGCCTGGCGCTGCTGATCCTGCTCGATCAGTATCCACGCAATGCGTTCCGGGGCACCAGGGAAATGTACCGCGCAGACCCGCAGGCCCTGTCGTTGGCGCGTCATGCCCGGCAGCAGGGCTTCATCGGCCGGTTGCCGCCGGACCTCCGCCTTTTCATGCTTTTGCCTTTCGCGCATTCCGAGGTGCTGGAGGATCAGGACCAATCGGTCGCGCTGCATCGCCGCTATCTGCCCTCGGGACTTCACCGGGCCAGGCGCCATCGTGACATCATCGCGCGTTTCGGGCGTTTCCCCCACAGGCAACCGATCTTCAAACGCAGGCTGACCCCCGAAGAAAGCCAGTATTTGAATGCAGGCGGGTTTCAGGGATAATCGAGAAGACACAACAGGTAGTATTCATGTCCAACCTATTGCACCGCCTTGTCCCGACACACGCCTTGCGTAACCTCGACCCCAAAGACACGCCCCGCGTCACGACGATGGAGCTGTTCTTTGATCTCGTTTATGTTTTCACCATCATCCAACTCTCCCATTACCTCCTCGAACATGCGAGTTGGCTTGGTGCCTTGGAATATGTGACGCTCTTTGCTGCCGTCTGGTGGGCCTGGAACTACACGGCCTGGGCGGCAAACTGGGTCAACCCGGATCATCCCAGCGGGCGCGGGTTGATGATCGTCCTGATGGGCTGTGCGCTTTTGATGGCGGTGGCGGCGCCGCAGGCTTTCGGCGAACGCGCGGCACTGTTCGCCGTCGCCTATGTGGCGATGGCGCTGATCCGGGCGAGCTATATGGCCATCGTGTTTCGCGGTCAGGCCATGGGGCGGAACTATGCCCAGCTTGGCGCATGGAGCGCGATTTCCGGCATCTTCTGGATATTGGGGGCCTTCATCGCGCCCGCGCGTCTGGAGCTTTGGATCCTCGCCGTGCTGATCGACTATGCCGCGCCTTATCTGGGATACTGGCTGCCTGGCAAGGGCTCGACCCCGATGTCGAGCTGGCCGTTGAAAGGGCTGCATCTGTTCGAGCGCAACCAGCTGATCTTCATCATCGCGCTTGGGGAATCCATTCTCCTGCTGGGCGGCTATCTGGTCAGCCACGAGATCCATCTGGACACGGGCGTCGCCGCACTGATCGGTTTCCTGCTGATCGTGACACTGTGGTGGATTTACTTCGTCGATCTCTCAGAACCGGGCGAGCATCGGTTCGAACATGAGACGGATCACACCAGTCTCGCCCGCGCGGGTCTGGCCTACGCGCATGGGGTCGCGGTCTGCGGCGCCATCGTGACCGCCGTCGCCATCGAGATGATCGTGGCCCATCCTCACGACGCGATCCATGCCGAGACCGCGATCATCGCCTTCGCCGGGCCGTCGCTTTTCCTTTTCGGCTGCACGATTTTTCATCGCGTCGCTGCGGAGCGCTTGCGCGCGTCCTACCTTCTGGCCGTGGCGGGCGTTGCGGTCTGGGGCTGGCTGGCTTTGAGCCTGCACCTGAACGGGTTGTGGCTCGGCGCGGGCGTCCTGTCGATCATGGTGGCGATGGCGGCACTCGGCCACCGGAAGGCGGCCTGAGATGCTGACACTGCCCACTGCGCGCAACAAAGTTACCGCCAATGCCGGCTTTCTGGCCGCGATCCTGATCCACAACCTGACTTACCCGCTGTCGGCCGCGGGGGGGATTTGGCCCGCGCTGTTCTATGGCTTCTACGCGGCAATCTTCGTGGTGGCGACCTGGGCGCTCACGGACCACCGCCCCTTGCGCGTGGTGGTCGCAAGCACCGGACTTGCCGTGTTCCTGGCGGGTCTTCTGAATTCCTACGCCCCCTCGAATGGGGCGGCCCTGGCCGTTTATCTGACCTCCATTGCCTATCATCTCGGCATGGTCGTGGTGCTGGCACGCTACACCTTCGGGGCCAGGACCGTGATGACCGACGTGCTGATCTCCGCGACCTCGCTCTACCTCGTGATCGGGTCGGGCTTCGCCGCCGTGCTGGCCCTCATCGAATGGTGTGTGCCGGGATCCTTCGTGGCGAGTTCCGGCGCGGCGGTCGACTGGCAGCAGATGGTCTATTTCAGCTACGTCACCCTGACCACGCTGGGCTATGGCGACATCACGCCGGTCGGCTCCTATGCCCAGTCCTTCGTCGCCTTCGAAGCCATTGGCGGCACGCTCTACACAGTGATGTTGCTGTCCCGGTTGGTCGGGCTGCACGCCAGTCGGGAATAGGCCTGTCTTGGAGGGGTGTAGAGGGCTGTCGGGCAGACACGGGTCTCATCGCTATCCCTGACGCCCCGCCATTGGCTCAGCTCCCGCCTGGCACGCGTCGCCTCTTGTCGTCCCCTTCCGGACAAATCTGCCGTGCGCACGAGTGTACGCACGGCATCGATGTCCGCCCGCGTCCGTGCCGACGCCCTTCGGGTCTGCACGAATTGCGAATTCACCACACTAGGCCGGGGTTTCTCGGACCGGCAGGCCGTCCAGATAGGCCGCGACCTCGTCGACGGGAATGACGTCGGCATACTTGCAGTTGAGGTCGAACAGGTTGATGGCGTGGCTGGCCTCGAACCTGTCGAAGGCGGTCTCTTCCGGTATGACGACCTTGAAGTTGAACGAGTAGGCGTCGACGGTGGTCGCCCGCAGGCATCCCGACGTCGTGCAGCCGGTCATGATCAGCGTGTCGACATCCAGGAAGTTGAGGTGGCTCATGAACAGCGTGCCGAAGAAGGCCGACGGCTTGCGCTTGCCGATCAGGATGTCCTGCGGCTCGGGCTTGAGCGGCGCCACCGTCTGGGTCGCATGGGTGCCTTCGGTGCTGGTCTTCTCATGGCCGCGATGGCTCTTGCCGAGCTGGACGCCGCTGTCGATCATGTCGGGCCGGCGCTCCGACTGGGTATAGAAGACCGGCAGGTTCTTCTGCCGCGCGAGCTTCAGCAGCCGCTCGATATGCGGCACGGCCTTCCATCCGGCCTCGCCGCAATGGGTGCGGTACTTGCCGAGGCCCTCCTCCTGGTCCTCGCCGGGTTCGTCGCCGCAGAAATTGTACTGCACGTCGATGATGAAGAGGGCCGGCCGCGTTCCGAAGCCTCCCCGCTTGCCGTAACCCGCGAGCTGGTAGATCCGCTTGTCCTTGTCCGTCAGAAAGCGGTCCCAGATGCGTTCGCTCATGTCGTTTCCTTTCCGGCGTTGCGCTGGATGTATCGTCCGGTCGTGCCTGGTACGGGTGCCGGCCTGCCGTCCTCGACCAGAATGTTGCCGCGCAGCACCGTGTGGGTGATCGCGCCGCGGCAGCGCTTGCCCTGATAGGGCGAGTAGTCGGAATGCGAGGGCAGGGCCGCGTGGTCGACCAGCGTCTCGCCGTCGGGATCGACGATCGCGAAATCCGCGTCGTAGCCCGGCGCGATGCAGCCCTTGCCGTCGAGATTGTAGAGCCGCGCCACGTTGCGGCTGGTGGCGGCGGCAAGCGTCTGCAACGGGATGCCGCGCTTGTGGTGGCCTTCCTCCAGCAGCACCGGCAGGATCTGCGCGATCCCGGGAAAGCCGGCGCTTGCCCGCCACAGGTCCGGCCCCTTGGTGGCCGCCTTGCGCGGCACATGGTCGGAGCCGATCGTGGAGATGTCGCCCTCGCGCACGCCCTCCCAGAGCCCGTCGATGTCCGCCTGGGTCCGCAGGGGCGGGTTGACCTTGCCATGCAGGCCGATGGGCGCGTTCTCCGACAGGGACAGGTAGTGGATGCAGGTCTCCACGTGAATCGGCGGACGCGCGGGATGGCGCATGCGCCGCACCAGGTCGAGGCTTTCCAGCGCCGACATGTGCACGATGTTGACCGGGCATCCGGCCTTGGCGCCGAAAAAGGCGACGCGGAAGACGTTCTCCGTCTCCAGGAAGTCGGGCGACTGCGCGTTCCAGGCCGGCAGGTCGTTACGCCCCGCCTCCTTCAGCGGCGCCCGGAAGACCGGGATCACCTCGGTGTTCTCGCAATGCACGCCGACGACGCCGCCGGGGATGCGCGCGCCCACCTGCAGCGCCCGGAACAGCAGGGCATCGTCGACCTCGGTGAAGCCCTTGGCCGCGCCCGTCTCGCCCTTGTACATGAGATACACCTTGATCGAGGTGACCCCGTGGGTGCGCGCGGCGTGCGGCAGTTCCTCGATATGGCTTTGCGAGGTGATGCCGAAATGCAGGCCGAAGTCGATGCGCGAGCGCGCCAGCCCCTCCTCGCGCCAGGGGCCGGCGGACTCCGTCAGGCTTTCCGCCCGCCAGAAGCTCATCAGCCCGGTGACGCCGCCGAGCATCGCCGTCTGCGTCTCGCTCGCCCAGTCGTTGGCCTTGTCGCCGAAGCCGATATGGGTGTGCGGATCGATCACGCCCGGAAACACCCACTTGCCGGTGCAGTCGATCACCCGCGTCGCCCGGACCGTCTCGCCGGCCTCGATCAGCGCGGCGATACGGCCATCGCGGATGCCGATCGACATCCGGCGCAAACCTTCGCCGGGGACCACCACCTCGCCGTTGTGCAGGCACAGATCGTAGGTCATCGCGCGGCTCCGGCTCCGGCCGTTTCACCGATCCCGGCCCGGGCAAGGCGCCGCTCGCCGGCGTCGTTCCACACCTCCTGGCGGACGATGCGGCCGTTCTCGAACTCGAACCGGTCGGCGAAGCGGATGCCGTCGAACGCCTCGCCGTCTGCCCAGCGCCCGTACAGCGTTCCGGTGACCAGCACGGCGATCCGGGTGCCGGCGTGCCAGCTCTCGCTGCGCTCGACCGTCTTGCGCACCTCGGCGTAGCGGCCGCCGGAGCTCGCGGCGATCTCCTCGACGCTGGCAAACGTCCGCCCGCCGGGGAAGATCATGCTCACCCCGGGGCCGACATGGCGCCGCGCATCGTCGAGACGCCGGTCCTCCATGGCTGACAGATAGTCGAGCGCCGCCGTTCGGGCGCTGGCAAGGTCGGCGGTAGCGGTCATCGGTTGCTCCGTTGGGTGTTGCCGTGAAGGGGATCCGCCTGCTGGCCGAGCAGCATCGAGAACAGCCCACCCCGTTGCAGGAGGTCGCGTTCGAACGTGCCGGCGGTGGCCACCTGTGCCGTGAAGGAGACGATGGTCCCGTCTTCCTTTTCCGCTGTCGCGCAAACGGGCGCGCCGCAGGCGACCGCCTCGTGCAGGTTGGCGAACCGGTAGGTCTCGAACCCGTCGAGGCCGAGCGTCTCGGCCGATTGTTCCGGCGCGAAGCGGAGGGGGATGATGCCCATGCCGATGAGGTTCGAGCGGTGGATGCGTTCATAGGAGCGGGCGAGGACGGCGACGACGCCCAGGAGCCTTGGCCCCTTTGCCGCCCAGTCGCGGCTCGACCCCATGCCGTAGTCCCGGCCCGCGATGACGATCGCCGGACGACCCTGCTCGCGGAGCTGGCGCGCCGCGTCGTACACCGCCGTCACCGGCCCGTCCGCGGACAGCCGGGTCAGCCCGCCCTCCGCGCGCCCGGCCAGATGGTTCTTCAGGCGCGGGTTGTCGAAGGTGATGCGGGCCATGAACTCGTGGTTCCCGCGCCGCTGGGTCACCGCGTTGAAGTCCTGCGGCGCGACGCCGGCGTCCAGCAGATAGCGCCCCGCGACGCTGTCGGGCAGGATCTCGCCGCTTGGCGTGATGTGATCGGTGGTGAGGGAATCGCCGCATTTCACCAGGACCCGCGCGCCCTCGATGGCATCGGGCAGCGGGGTGGCCGCCATCTCGAAGAAGGGCGGGCGCTTGATATAGGTCGACGTTTCGTCCCACGCGAAGAGCGGGCCCGTCTTGCTTTCGAGGCCGCGCCACAGGTCCGATCCCGCGTAAAGGCCGGCATAGCTGGCGCGGAACCGCTGCGGGTTCTGGCTCGCGCCGACGAGCGCTGCGATCTCCTGCGGGTCGGGCCAGATGTCGCGGAGGAAGATCTCGCGCCCCTGCGGAGTGATGCCGAGGGGCTCGCTTCCGAAATCGATGTCGACCCGGCCGGCGAGCGCATAGGCCACCACCAGCGGCGGCGAGGCGAGGAAGTTCGCCCGGCAGGTCTTGTGGATGCGTCCCTCGAAGTTCCGGTTGCCCGACAGCACGGCGGCGGCGACCAGGTTCGCATCGCGCAAGCCCGCTTCCAGGTCCGGATGGATCGGCCCGGACTTTCCCGAACAGGTGGTGCAGCCATAGCCGACGATGTGGAAGCCCAGCTGCTCCAGCGGATCCAGCAGGCCGGCATCCGACAGGTAGTCGCCGACGAGGCGGGAGCCGGGCGCCAGCGAGGTCTTGACCCATGCCGGCACCGACAGGCCGAGCGCCCGTGCGTTGCGGGCCAGCAGGCCGGCGCCGATCATCACGGTCGGGTTGGACGTGTTGGTGCAGGACGTGATCGCCGCCACCAGGATGCTGCCGTTGCGCAAGGTGACCGGCTGGCCGTCGAGCTCGACCTCGACGGTGGCGGAGCGCTCGGCGTCGGACAGGCCGTAGCCTCCCTCGGCGACCGGGGCGGCGAGCCCCCGCCGGAACGCGGAGGCCACGTCGGTGAGCGGGATCAAGTCCTGCGGCCGTTTCGGGCCCGCGACGCTGGCGCAGATGCTGCCGAGGTCGATCTCGACCACCGCCGAATAGTCCGCCTCGGCCGCGCCGGGCTCGCGGTAGAGGCCGGACGCCTTCGCATAGGCCTCCACCAGCGCGATCTGCTCCGGCATGCGCCCCGACTGGGCGAGATAGTCGATCGTCTGGCGGTCGATCGGGAAGAAGCCGACGGTCGCCCCGTATTCCGGCGCCATGTTGGCGATGGTGGCGCGGTCGGCGACCGCAAGCCGGTCGAGGCCGTCTCCGAAGAACTCGACGAACGCTCCGACCACCCCGTGCTCGCGCAGGCGCCTGGTGATCGTCAGGACCAGGTCGGTCGGCGTCGTGCCGGCCGGCAGGTCGCCGAGGAGGCGAACGCCGACGACTTCCGGGATGCGCAGCGTATGGGGATGGCCCAGAGCGGCCATCTCGCCGTCGATCCCGCCGACGCCCCAGCCCAGCACACCGATGCCGTTGATCATCGTCGTGTGGGAATCGCAGCCGAGGACCAGTTCCGGAAACGCCAGGCTCCGGCCGTCGCCGAGCGGCTGCGAGGCAACCACGGCGGCGAGCTTCTCGAGATGGACCTGGTGGATGATGCCCGCGCCCGGCGGCACGATCCTCAGGTTCTCGAACGCCTGTTCGGCCCACTTGAAGAAGGCGTAGCGTTCGCCGTTGCGGGCGTATTCCCGGCGGGCATTGAGCTGTTCCGCGTCCGGCCGCCCGGCGAAGTCGACGATCAGGGAATGGTCGATGACGAGCGTCACCGGCACCGCCGGCTCGATCCGGGCGGGGTCGCCGCCCGAGCGGGAAACCGCATCGCGCGCGGCGGCGAGGTCCATCAGCGCCGGCAGGCCGCTGGAATCGGGGAGGATCACCCGCGTCACGCTCACCGGCACGATCAGCTCCGGTGCGCCGGGCGTCCAGTCCGCGACCGCCGCAATGTCCGTCGCAAGGTCCGCCGCAACGTCGCCGGCGGTCCGCGCCTGCCGGCACAGGTTGTCGAGGACGACCATCAGCGACTTCGGCAGCGGGCGGTCGCGCCGGGCCAGCATCGCCCGCAGGTCGACGCATTGGGTGTCGGCGGCAACGGCTCCGGACAGTCGGGTGAGGGGGATCGGATCCGGTGACAAGGGCATTCTCCTCATGCAGGGAGGGATAGGCCGCACCCGAAAAAGTGTCAACACTTTTGTGGGGGCGGAAGGCAGGAAAGGGGTGCTCGATTGATGCCCTTGGGGTTATCAACTAGTCTCCTGCAACCCTCGACATCTGGAAGCTTCGACCGCGTGGAACAAAGACAGGCAAAGACGATCGTTGACGGGGTCTTCGAGCGCATTCTCGGCAAGGTTATCGGGGGGGAAATCCCGCCCGGCGGTGCGGTCAACGAGCTCGCGCTGGCCGCCGAATTCAATGTCAGCCGCGGCCCCGTGCGCGAGGCGGTGAAGCGGCTGCAGGGAACCGGGCTGATCACCAAGGAGCCCTTCCTGAAGGCGAGGGTGATCAATCTCACCGTCTCCGACATGATCCAGATCTTCCAGCTGCGCGAGGCGGTCGAGGCCATGTCGGTCAGGCTGGCCACGATGACCATGTCCAGCGCGGAGATCGACGACCTGCTGCTCGCCTTCAGCAGCGGCAAGAACGGGTCCGAGATGCCGGTGCTCGACATTCATGTGCGGATCGCGGAAGGCAGCGGCAACGAGAGGATCCGCGCCTTGTTGTGCGAGGAACTCTACTATCTGCTGCGGCTCTACCGGGTGCAGTCCGGGCGCATGCCCGGGCGGCGCGAGACGGCCTATTCCGAGCACTGGCAGATCCTGCGGGCCATGAAGGCGCGCGATCCGGACCTGGCCGAGTCGCTGATGCGGGCGCATATCGCGCGGGCCACCCAGACGCTGCAGAACCTGCTGGTCGAGCAGGGCGCCGAGCAGGGAGCCGCGCCGGGCACCGGGCCGGGCACTGGGCCGGGAACTGGGCCGGAGCCGCGCCCCGGCCGCTCTCGCGGCAAGGGCTGACTGGCACCTGAGCTGACTGGCACCTGAAGGGGAGGGGCCCCGTCCTTTCGGAAAGGGCCCCTCCGGCAGTGGCTGGCCGGCTGTTACTGCGAGAAGTCGATGCTCGACAGCAGCTCCTTGTAGAAGGCGTCCTCGGCGACGAGCGCCTCGCCGAACGCCGTCGGCCCGGCATAGTCCAGTTCCGTCAGCGTCTGCGCGGCATAGTTCGTCATGGTCTGTCCCTCGATGGCCTTGCGCACCGCGTCCGAGAATGCCTCGACCACCTCGTCCGGCGTTCCGGCGGGCGCCCAGAAACCGATATTGGCGGGAAGCGCCAGGTCGACGCCGCCCTCGATGAGCGTCGGCAGGTCCGGTGCCAGCTTGGCCCGGGTCGCACCGAGCTGGGCCAGGGCCACCAGCTTGCCGCCCTCGACCTGCGGCAGGATCGCTGCGGCGAAGCCGAGCACCAGGTCGACCTCCCCGGCAACGGCGGAGGCAACGGCAGGCGTCACGCCCTTGAAGGGGATGTGGAACAGGTCGATGCCGGCGGCCCGGGCAACGGCTTCCGCCGCGATATGGGTCGCCCCGCCGGTGCCGGCGCTGCCGTAGCTGACCTTGTCGGGATTTGCCTTGGCGTAGGCGACCATCTCTTCCAGGGTCGCGAACGGCGCGCCGACGCGGGCGGCCATGACATTGGGTCCGACCGCGACGCGGGCGACCGCGCGCAGCGCATCGAAGCCATAGGGAAGCTCGCGCTGATGCGGCGCGACGGTCTGCACCGAGCTGACCGCGAACAGCAGCGTATAGCCGTCCGGATCGGCATTGGCGACGAAGGCCCCGCCGATGGTGCCGCCCGCGCCGGGCTTGGTTTCCACGACCACGGGCTGGCCGAGGTTTTCGGAAACGTCCCTGGCAAGGGTGCGGGCGAGCGTGTCCGTGCCCCCCGGCGAATACGGCACGATGACGGTGATCGGGCGCGTCGGATAGTCCGCGGCAAGGGCCGCAGCGCCTCCCGCGATGATGGCCAATCCGCTCAGTAGTCCTGTCAGCAGCTTCCTCATGACATCCTCCCTTGGTTGAACAATATGCCGTGATCTAGTGGGATTTCTGGTACTTCGCTTCGAACGCCTCGAGCGTCAGCAATTGCGCCTCGAGCTTTCGGGCGCTGTCGTAGTCCATCAGCGACATGATCTCGTCGATGCCCACAAGCAGGTCGGGCCGGTCGATCGGCTCGCCGGTTGCGACGACCTGCTGCATCAGTTCCAGCGCAGTGCGCATGCCCATGATTGCGGCGGCCGGCAGCATGCGCGGCAGGCTGATGCGGCGCACGCCGAGCTGCTTCAGCCGCGGCAGCGGGATCAGGGGGGTGGTCGGGCGGCTGCGAATGCCGAAGCCCATGTTCACCGAGACCGGGACGGCGGATGCGGCCACGACCCGGCCGATGGTCTCCTCGGAATTCACCGCATCGACGAAGATCACGTCGGCGCCGGCCTCGACATAGGCGCGCACGCGCCGCTCGACGCCTTCGATGCCCTCGACCGCGAGCGCGTCGGTGCGGGCGATGATGACGAAGTCGTCGTCGCTTCGCGCAAGGCACGCCGCCTCGATCTTCTTCTGCATCTCCGCCGTGCCGACGACTTCCTTGCCCGGCATGTGGCCGCATCGCTTCGGACTGACCTGGTCCTCGATGTTGATGCCGACGGCGCCGATCGCCTCGAATTCCCGCACGGTATGGAAGACATTGACGGGATTGCCGTAGCCCGTGTCGGCGTCGCAGGTCACCGGGACCGACACGGCCCGCACGATGGCCCGGCACTGGTCGAGGTTCTCGCTCAGGCCCATGATGCCCATGTCGGCGATGCCCATCCGCGAGTTGGAAATCGCCGCCCCGCTCGTCGCCACGGTCTTGTAGCCGGCAGCTTCGGCCAGCCGCGCGCTGTATCCGTCATAGGCGCCGGGACTGACGATCAGGTCGTCTCCCGCCAGCATCTCCCTGTAGATCCGAGCCTTTGTCTTTGTCATGTGGTCCGCCCGTTTGGCCCGCGCCCGGAAGCGCGGACGCTCGTTCCTAAAAGTGTCAACACTATTGCTTCGCCGAAATCGACTGTCAACAGTCTGTTTCAGGCCTCCGGCGCCTTGGTCCGTGGCGCGTCGGAACGGTATGCGCAGGCTGCCTCCCGAAAAATCACGGATAGCCAGCAAAATCGGGGGTTTGACCCGATCTCTGCGGAGTGCTCCCAGGCCGCAAGATCCGGACGATCTTTCGGAGTTCATGACAAACTGTTGACAGTTTTGCGGGTGGATGCGAGACATGTCCGCATCGTGCTACCGGGAGGGGCAGACGGGCGATCTCAGGAAGGATCGCCGTCGGAGCACTCGAAGCCGCTGGGAGGCAAGACGTCCGATGGGTCTTGGAAAGCCGCAGGTCATTGCAGCACTTCTGTTTTCGCTCGTGGGCGCGGGGGCTCTGGCGCTCGCTGCGTCCTATCCCATGGGCACGCTGACGCGCATGGAAGCCGGGTTCTTTCCGGTGATGCTGAGTCTTTCGCTGATCGTGCTGGCGCTGGTCGCCGCGATCCAGGACCGCAACGCAAGCGCCGAGCCGGTCGGCATCCGCCTCTGGCCCTTCGTCTGCATCATGGGCGGCATCGCCTTGTGGGCCCTGCTGATCGAGCGGGCCGGTTTCTTCGCCGCCACGTTCCTGCTCACCGTGTGCACGGCCGCTGCCGAGGTCGAGAACACGATCCTGCGCGGCATCGTTCTCGCCGCCTGCGTCTCGCTGGGCGGCTATGCGCTGTTCGTGCTCGGTCTCGGCATCCCGCTCACCCCGTTCGGAAGATAACCCATGGATCTCGTCTCCGGGCTTTCTCTCGGTGTCCAGACGGCCGTCACCTTCGACGGCTTGCTGTTCTGCTTCGTCGGCGTCTCGATCGGCATGTTCATCGGCGTGCTTCCGGGCATCGGTCCGCTCGCCGCCGTCGCGATGGTCCTGCCGATCACCTACCATCTCGAGCCGCTCAGCGCGTTGATCATGCTGGCCGGCATCTTCTACGGCGCCCAGTACGGCGGATCGACCGCCTCGATCCTGCTCAACCTGCCCGGCACCTCGACCACGGCGGTGACCGCGCTGGACGGCTACCCGATGACCCGGCAGGGCCGGGCCGGCGTCGCGCTGTTCATCACCACGATCACCTCCTTCGCAGGCGGGTGTTTCGCCATCGTCCTGCTGATGAGCTTCGCCCCGGCGCTCGGCCGGATGGCGCTCGAGTTCTCCTCGGCCGAGTATTTCTCCATCATGCTGCTGGGCCTGGTGGCCGCGGCGACCATGGCCATCGGCTCGCCGTTGAAGGGCATGGTCTCGGTGACCGCCGGGCTGCTGCTGGCGATGGTCGGGATCGACAGCACCTCGGGCGATGTGCGCTACACGTTCGGGATTCTCGAGTTGCAGGACGGCCTCAATCTCGTCGCCATGGCGATGGGCCTGTTCGGTGTGGCCGAGATCCTGAAGAATGCCGGCCTGCCGGAACGTGCGGCAAAGGACATCGCCAAGGTTCGGGTCCGCGACCTGCTGCCCACCCGCGCGGACATGGCCCTGACCTGGAAGCCGACCCTGCGCGGGTCGGTCATCGGCTCCTTCATCGGGGTGTTGCCCGGCGCCGGGCCGACGCTGGCCGCCTTTCTCGCCTATGCGGTGGAGAAGCGGGTGTCGAAGACGCCCGAGCGGTTCGGACACGGCGCGATCGAGGGGATCTCCTCGCCCGAGGCCGCCAACAATGCCTCGACCCAGGCGGCGTTCATCCCGACCCTTGCGCTCGGCATTCCCGGCGACGCCACCATGGCCGTGCTGATGGGAGCGATGATGATCCACGGCATCGTGCCGCGGCCGGAGTTCTTCACCACCAATGCGGATCTGTTCTGGGGGCTCGTCGTCAGCTTCTGGATCGGCAACCTGATGCTGCTTGTTCTCAACATTCCGCTGATCGGCCTCTGGGTCCGGATGCTGACCATTCCCAAGCGCATCCTGTTCCCCGCCGTCATCTTCTTCATCTGCGTCGGTGTCTACAGCGTCAACAACAACCCGTTCGACGTCCTGATGGTGATGGTGTTCGGCGTCATCGGCTATTTCATGAACCTCTACCAGTACCCGACGGCGCCGCTGCTGATGGGCTTCATCCTGGGGCCCCTGATCGAGCAGCATTTCCGCCGGGCGCTGCTGTTCTCGCGCGGCGACCTGACCACCTTTGTCGACAGGCCGATCAGCGCCGCCTTCCTGGCGGTGACGGCCCTGCTGCTGATATCGCTGGTCGTGCCGGCCCTGCGCAAGCGCCGGGAGCCGGTGGGCAGCGCCAGCGAGGCGGAGTAGCCGCCTCGCAGCGCCCGCCGTGGGGCGATTGCCGGCCGCAGCCCGCAAAAGGGTCGGTGGCCGGCAGTGCCTGCCCCGGTCCTGCCCCGATCGTATCGGGCACGTCGGTTTGGGAACGGTGAATTAAGGAAAGCGTAGGTGTTTTACCCGATCCTTGGGGCCATCTCTCGAGGATTTTCCCGTGCGCTTTTTCATTTGCCTCTTTACGGAGCACGATCTCCGGCTGGTTGCCCTGGCTGCGGTGATCTGCGTTCTCGGCGCATGGATCTCGGTGCGCCTGTTCTTGCGCACCCGCGCGGCCGAGCGCGAGGCCCGGCCCTTCTGGGTCTTTCTCGGCTCCGTCGCCGCCGGCTCCACCATCTGGTGCACCCATTTCGTCGCCATGCTCGCCTACCGGCCGGGCGTTCCCGTCTCCTACGATCCGGCGCTGACCGGCGTGTCGCTGCTGATCGCGGTCGTCTCCGCCTCGCTCGCCCTGGTGGTCGCCTCCGGCCGCGGCCGCTTCGCGCCGGTGATCGGCGGCGGCCTGTTCGGGGCCGGCGTCGCCGTCATGCACTACACGGGCATGGCCGCCTTCAGCATCGACGGCGCGATCGTCTGGGACGCGACCTATGTGGCCGTCTCGCTCGTGCTGTCGCTGGCGCTGGGCGCGGCGGCCTTTTTCGCCGTCACCCGCGAGCACGCCGACCCGCACTCGCGCGAGCTGCTCGGCACCGCGCTGCTGACGGCCTCCATCGTCGCGCTGCATTTCACCGGCATGGCGGCGGTCGGCATCGTTCCGGCCGTGCCGGTCCCGGGCGGCGCCACCAGCGAAGATGCCTATGGCGCGCTGGCGGTGGCGGTTGCCGGCGTCGGCCTGCTGGTGCTCGGCACCGGCCTTGCCAGCCAGCTGCTCGACCGCCAGGCGACCCTTCGCGCCAGGGCCCGCACCAAGCACATCCTGGAAAGCTCCGTCGACGGCATCGTCATCGAGACGGCCGGGCGCATCGTCGATTGCAACGAGGCCTTCATCCTGCTCAGCGGCCTGGAGCGCGAAGCGGTGGTCGGGCGCACCTTCGCCGAGCTGGTGCCGCGCGCGCCGGCCGCCGTCGACCAGCTGGTGCGCGCGACGCTGATCACCGCGTCCGGCGCGACCCTTCCCGTGGAGGTCGCGGCGCGCGACGACCGCTACGACCGCGACGAGTTCGGCGCCACCCGTTTCTACTCGGTGCGCGACCTGCGCCAGCGCCTGGCGCAGGAAGAGAAGATCACCTATCTCGCCAGCTTCGACAATCTGACCGGCCTGCCGAACCGCTCCTCCTTCCTGGAGCATCTCGACGGCCAGATCGAGACGCGCCCGGCCAGTTCCCGCATCGCGCTCTTCGCCATCGACCTCGACCGCTTCAAGGAAGTCAACGACGTGCACGGCCATGCGGCCGGCGACCATGTGCTGCGGGTGCTGTCGGAGCGCATGCGCTCCGCGGTCGGCAAGGAGGCCTTCGTCGCCCGGCTCGGCGGCGACGAGTTCGTCGCCACCGCCCTGGTTCAGGACCGCGAGCAGGCGCTCGGCATCGCCTCGCGGCTGGAGCGCGAGCTCTTCGCCACCGTGCCTTACGACCATGCGGATCTGATCTGCGGCGCTTCCATCGGCATCTCGATCTTCCCCGACGATGCGGCGAGCCCGGCGACCCTCATGAACAATGCCGACCTTGCCATGTACCGGGCCAAGGGCTCGCACGGCGAGGCGATCTGCTTCTACGAGGAGGAGATGGACGAGCGCGTGCGCGAGCGCCGCGCCATGGCGCTGCAGCTGCGCACCGCACTGGCGGAAGGGCAGTTCTTCCTGGTCTTCCAGCCGCAGGTCTCGATCAGCGACAACGCGGTGACCGGCTACGAGGCCTTGCTGCGCTGGCGCCATCCGGAGCGCGGCGTGGTCCAGCCGATGGAGTTCATCCCCATCGCCGAGGACACCGGCCTGATCCTGCCCATCGGCGAGTGGGTGCTGCGCACCGCCTGCCGCGAGGCCGCCTCCTGGGACACTCCGCTGAAGGTTGCGGTGAACGTCTCGGCGCTGCAGGTCGGCAGCATCGACATGCCCGACATCATCCATGGCATCCTGATGGAGACCGGCCTGCCGCCCCAGCGCCTGGAGGTGGAGATCACCGAGACCTCCCTGATCCAGGATGCGGAGCGCACCTTGCACATCCTGCGAAGGATCAAGGCGATGGGCGTGTCGATCTCGATGGACGATTTCGGCATCGGCTATTCGTCCCTGTCGACCCTGCGCTCGTTCCCCTTCGACAAGATCAAGCTCGACAAGTCCTTCATGCAAGACCTCGACCGCGGGCCGCAGGCCTCGGCGATGATCCGTGCCGTGCTGGCCCTGGGCGAAAGCCTCGACATCCCGATCCTCGCGGAAGGGGTGGAGACCAGCGCCCAGCGCGATTTCCTGGCGCAGGAGGGCTGCAGCCAGATCCAGGGCTATCTCGTCGGATATCCCGCCGAAAGCACCGGCGAGACCGGCGCCGTGCCGACGAGCGAGGCCGCGGCACTGGCGCGCCTCCGGGGGTCCCGCACCGGCGACTGACGCCGCCGGCCGGCCCCCTTCGGCGGCGCGTCAGCCCCTTGCGGTGCGGCCCGGCCAGCGCTCGATGGCATAGCCCGCCTGCTTCGGCCACAGCGCCCGCGTTTCCGTGCCGAGCCGCCGCGCCGCATGCAGCGGCCAGTTCGGATCGTCCAGCGCCGCCCGGCCGAGGCCGACGAGATCGGCGCGGCCGTCGGCCACCGCTGCCGCCGCCAGCTCCGCCTCGCCCATCAGTCCCACCGCCATCACCGGCAGGCCGGCATCCTCGCGGATCTGCGTCGCCCAGGGCAGGTACATGCCCGGCCCGATCGCAAAGCGCGAGCCGGTGAAGCCGCCGGCCGACACGTCGATGACGTCGACGCCGCGCTCGCGCACTTCGCGGGCAAAGGCGACGCTGTCCTCGATGGTGCGGCCGCCCTCCAGCCCGTCGACGGCCGACAGGCGCAGGAACAGCGGCATGTCGTCCGGCATCGCCGCGCGCACCGCCTCCACCACCTTGAGCGGGAAGCGCATGCGGTTCTCGGCCGTGCCGCCATAGGCGTCCTCGCGCCGGTTGGACAGCGGCGACAGGAACTGGTTGAGCAGGTAGCCGTGCGCGGCGTGGATCTCGATCAGCTGGAAGCCGGCTTCGACCGCGCGCCGTGTGGCCGCGGCCCAGGCCTCGACCTCCGCCGCGATATCGTCTTCGCTCAGGGCACGCGGCATCGGCGCGTCCTCGGCATGGGGCAGGGCGGAGGGCGCCACCGGCTGCCAGTGCTCGGCATCGGCCTCGCGCTCGTCGGTGCCCATCAGCCAGGGCGGGATCGACGAGGCCTTGCGGCCGGCGTGGGCCAGCTGGATGCCGGCCACCGCCCCTTGCGCGCGCAGCAGCGCGGTGATCCGCGCCATGCCGGCGATCTGGGCGTCGTCCCACAGGCCCGGGCAGCCATAGGTGATGCGCCCGTCGGCCGTCACGGCGGTCGCCTCGACGATCACCGTGCCGAAGCCGCCCAGTGCGAAGCGGCCGAGATGCACGAGGTGATAGTCGCCGACAAGGCCGCCGCGCGCCGAATACTGGCACATCGGCGAGACGACGAAGCGGTTGGGCAGGGTCAGCCCGCGCAAGGCGAGGGGCGACAAGAGATCGGTCATCGAATGTCCTTCCTGGCGATCCGGACCGCACGGGCCGTCGCCCCGCACCATCCCCGCCGCGCCGGGCGGCATCGCGGGGGATGCGGGCGCGCGTCGCCTCGAAAGGGCAAGACCATGGGGGAGGGAGAGGGGATGGGCCGGCGGATCGGTTTCGCGTTTCGTTTCGCGTTTCGTTTTCCGGCCGAGTAGATGACGACCGGCCCCCGCTTGTCCAGTGGGCAGCGGTTGCGGGGGGGGGGGGCGTCAGCGCCCGCGGCAGATCCGTATGCCGGGGTCCTCGCCGTCCTGCGTCTCCCAGTCCTGCAACTGCAGGGCGATGGGCGCGAAGGAGATCTTGCGCTCGTTCACCACCCCGCGCCCGGTCAGGAGATTGAGGTCGCAGCTCAGCGGCTCCTCCTCCTGCAGCGTGTCGTAGGAATTGAAGGTCAGCCCGGCAACGACGAATCGTCCGTCGCGATGGGCGAGCGAGATCGTGTGCTCCCACCGGTTTCGGCCGATGGCGGAGTTCTGCGTGGTGATGGCGATGGAGCCGTTGGCAAGCGCCTTGATCGAGGGCTCCTGGCCGAAGGCGGCCGTGTCGCCGCCGCGCCCGCCCCAGATCTTGTCCGGAACGGCGAGTACCAAGGTCAGCAGGCTGCCGTTCGTCGCCTCCTCGCGCACATAGACATAAAGCCCGACCTGCATGTCGTCGCCGGGCGTCACGGCGAGCAGGGCAATATCCTCGCGCCCGTCCTTGTTCCAGTCGCCGACGGCGGCATCGAGCACGTCCTGCGGGCTGATGTCGCCCGCTTGGCCTGCTTGTGCACCCGTCTGCGCACTGGCCGGCCCGGCGAAGGGTACGGCCATCGCCGCGAGCAGCAGGAGGGTCGTCAGTCGCATAGTCGCTCGCACTGTTCCGCGCATTGCCAATCGCATCGGGCGTCCTTTCGCTGCCGGGCCGCCGGCCAAGGCCATATCAGCGCGTTCTGCGGCAAAAGTCAGCCGCTTGATGCCGATCAAGGCGCATATGCGCGATACCGCATAAGCAGGGGCATGCAAGCCGTTCTCTCCGCCCTCTGCGATCCGACGCGCCGCGCCTGCCTGGCGCTCCTCCTGGATGGGGGCGAGCACTGCGTGTGCGAGCTGATGGCCCGTCTCGGCGCAAGCCAGAGCCGGATGTCGCGGCACATGAAGGTGCTGCGCGAGGCCGGGATCGTCCTGGACCGGCGCGATGCGCAATGGGTGCGCTATCGCCGCAACCCGCACCTGTCGCCGGACCTGGCGGCGGTGGTCGACGCGGTGCTCGTGGCCGAAAGACACGTGCAAAGGAAAGTCGCATGACCGTCGACAGCCATCACGCCGCCAGCACGCGGCAGGCGTCCGACCGGATCTGGTATGCGGGGGTGATCCTTGCCGCCATCGCCTGGTGGGGCGCCTACAGCCAGTTGATCCCGTTCTCGGAATGGGTGACATCGCTGCTGCCGATCGACCGGGACAGCCACACGGGCGCAGCCGTCGCCTTCTTCGTCTACGACGTTCCCAAGGTCCTGCTCCTGCTGACCGCGATCGTCTTCGTCACCGGCGTGCTGCGAAGCTGGTTCAGCCCGGAAAAGACGCGGGCGATCCTGGCGGGCAAGCGCGAGGCCTGGGGCTATCCGCTGGCCGCGCTTCTCGGCGTGCTGACCCCCTTCTGCTCCTGCTCGTCGGTGCCGCTGTTCATCGGCTTCGTCTCGGCGGGCATCCCGCTCGGGGTCACGTTTTCCTTCCTGATCGCAGGGCCGATGGTCGGCCCGGTGGGGCTCGGCCTGCTGTACGGCCTGGTCGGCTGGCAGGTCGCGACGATCTATCTCGTCTTCGGCTTCACCATCGCCACGGTGGCCGGCTGGGTGCTCGGCCGCATGCGGCTGGAGCGCCATCTGCAGGACTGGGTGCGCGAGTTGAACGCCGGCCCGATCAGCGACCTGCCGGCCGAGCGCCTCACCCTTGCCGACCGGCTGAAGATCGGGCTCGAACAGGTGCGCGAGATCGTCGGCAAGGTCTGGCCCTGGGTGTTGATCGGCATCGGCATCGGCGCGTTGATCCATGGCTATGTGCCCGAGGCGATGATGCTGCGGATCATGGGCGGCGAGGCGTGGTGGTCGGTTCCCGCGGCCGTGGCCGTGGGCGTGCCGATGTACACCAACGCCGCCGGGGTCATCCCGATCGTCGAGGCGCTGCTCGGCAAGGGGGCGGCGCTCGGCACGACGCTGGCCTTCATGATGTCGGTCATCGCGCTGTCCCTGCCCGAGATGATCATCCTCAAGCAGGTGCTGACCCTTCGGCTGATCGCGATCTTCATCGCCGTCGTCGCGGCGGGCATCCTCGCCACCGGCTTTCTCTTCAACGCAATCCTTTGAAAGGACAGTTCGATGAAAACCGTCAAGGTCTACGGCCCCGGCTGCAAGCGCTGCGAAGCGACCGAGGCCATGGTGAAGGACGCCGCCGCCAGGCTCGGCATCGAGGTGGAAGTCGAAAAGGTGTCCGACCCCAGGTCCATCGCCATGGCCGGTGTCATGTCGACGCCCGGCATCTCGGTCGACGGCAGGCTGGTTCATGCCGGCGGACTGCCCGACGCGGACAAGCTGGACAGCTGGCTTTCCGGCTGAACGGAATGCACCCCGGCCGCCGGGTCGGGGGCATCTGCCGGGCGGGCGTCCTGCCGCCTCAGCCCTCCGCCGGCTCCAGCCGCACCAGGAGGCGGCCGGCCTCCACCGTGTCGCGTTCCTTTGCCGCGATCTCGGCCACCGTGCCGTCGGCCGCCGCCTTCAGCTCCATCAGGAGCTTCATCGATTCCATCACCACCAGCGTGTCGCCCTTCGCGACCCTGTCGCCCGCCGCAACGCGGATCTCGACGACGAGGCCCGGCATCGGCGCGGCGATGCGCTCGGGCGAGGCGCCGTCGCCCGCCGCCCTGTCCTGGCCGAGATCGCCGAGCGGCAGCACCGCGCAGGCGATCTCCGTGCCCGGTCCGCACAGCCAGACACGGCCGTCGTCGATCACGGCGGCAAAGCTCTCCGCCACACCCTCGCGGGCGATGCGCACCCGGTCCGGCCCCGTCCACTGTGCGGCGATCTCCTGCGTCTCGCCGTCCGTGCCGATGGTTTGCCAGCATCCGGGCCCGCGCGCTTCCAGCACGACGCGGCTCTCGGGTGCGGCCGCATCCACATAGGTCACCCGCGCCGGGCAGCCGGCCTGCGCGAGCAGGCGAAACCCGGACAGCGCCTGCCAGGGCGTTGCCGCCGCGCGCGGCCGGCTCGCAAGCGCCGCCGCCGCAAGGGTCAGATTGTCTGTCGCCGATGCCCTCCAGCCGTCCGGCCAGTTGAGGGCGATGAAATCCGTGGTGACCTTGCCGCTGGCGAAATCCGGCGAGGCCAGTGCGTCGCGCAGGAACAGCCGCGTGGTGGCGAGCCCCGCCACCTCCAGCCGGTCGAGGCCGGAGAGCAGCTTGCGCCGCGCCGCGTCCCGGTCGGGCCCGTGGGCGATCAGCTTGGCGATCATGGAATCGTACGCCGCGCCGATCTCCGCCCCCGGCTCGATGCCGGCATCGCAGCGCAGTTCCGCAGGCGGCGACCACAACAGCACCTTGCCGGTGTCCGGGCGAAAGCCGGCGCTGGCGTCCTCCGCCGTCAGCCGCGCCTGGATCGCGTGGCCGTTGCAGGCGATGTCGTCCTGTGTGAGGGCCAGCTTCTCGCCGGCCGCCGCGCGCAGCTGCAGCTCCACAAGGTCGAGCCCGGTGATCTCCTCGGTCACCGTATGCTCCACCTGCAGCCGCGTGTTCATCTCCAGGAAGTGGACCTCCTGCGTGACCGCATCCATCACGAACTCGACCGTGCCGGCGCTGTCGTAGCCGATGGCCCGGCCGAGCCTGAGCGCTGCCTCGAACAGCCGCTCGCGGGTCTGGGGCAGGAGGCCCGGCGCGGGTGCTTCCTCGATCAGCTTCTGGTGGTTGCGCTGCACCGAGCAGTCGCGCTCGAACAGGTGCAGCAAGGTGCCGTGCCTGTCGCCGATCAGCTGCACTTCCACATGGCGCGGATTGCGCACCAGCTTTTCGATGAGCAGCCGCCCGTCGCCGAAGGCCCGCTCGGCCTCCGTGCGGGCAGCGCCGATGGCAGCTAGGAGCCCCGCCTCGTCGTGGACGGCGCGCATGCCTTTGCCGCCGCCGCCCGCCGACGCCTTGACCATCACCGGCAGGCCGATCTCGCGCGCGGCCCGCGCAAGGTTGTCTGTCGATTGGTCTTCGTCGCCAGTTCCGGGGCCGCTAGTGCCGGGAATGCAGGGCACGCCGGCGTCTTCGGCCAGGCGCTTCGCCTCGATCTTGGCGCCCATCGCCGTGATCGCCCGCGCATTCGGCCCGACGAAGGCGATGCCGTTTTCCTCGCAGGCCCGCGCCAGTTCCGGCCGCTCGGACAGGAAGCCGTAGCCGGGGTGGATCGCGCCGGCCCCGGTGGCCTTGGCCGCCGCCATGATCCGGTCGAGGCGCAGGTAGCTGTCGCTTGCCGCCGCCCCGCCGATGGCGATTGCCCGGTCGGCCATCTTCACATGCAGCGCGTCCCGGTCGGCATCGGAATGCACGGCGATGGTGGCGAGCCCCATGCGCCGCGCGGTGCGGATGATGCGGCAGGCGATCTCGCCGCGATTGGCAATCAGCAGGCTGTCGAACATGGTGCGCCTCACATCCTGTAGACCGGCCGCGGGCCGGTGTCCTTGTCGCCGCCCGCGCCCAGCGCCAGGCACAGGCCCAGCACGTCGCGGGTCTGGTCGGGTTCGATCAACCCGTCGTCCCACAGCCGCGCGGTGGCGTAATAGGGATCGCTCTGCTCCTCGAACTGGGCGCGGGTGCGCCGGTCGAGCTCGGCGATCTCCGCTTCGTTCGCTTGCGATTTCAGGCTGGCCCGGCGCAGCTCCGTCACCACGGTCGCGGCGACATCCGGGCTCATCGTCGCGATGCGGGCATTGGGCCAGGAGAACAGGAAGCGCGGGCGGAAGCCGCGTCCGCACATGCCGTAATTGCCGGCGCCGTACGAGCCGCCGACGATCACCGTGTATTTCGGCACGCGCGCATTGGAGACGGCATAGACGAGCTTGGCCGAATGCTTGGCGATGCCGCCGCGCTCGGCCTCGGTGCCGACCATGAAGCCGGTGATGTTCTGCAGGAACAGCAGCGGGATCTGGCGCTGGTCGCACAGCTCGATGAAATGCGCACCCTTCAGCGCGCTTTCGGAAAACAGCGCCCCGTCATTGGCCAGGATCCCGACCGGGTAGCCATGGATATGGGCAAAGCCGGTGATCAGCGTCGCGCCATAGTCGGGCTTGAATTCGGCGAGCTGCGATCCGTCGACCATCGAGCGGATCAGCGCGCGCATGTCGGCCGGGCGCTTCAGGTCCACCGGCGCATGCTCGGACGGGCGCCCGGCGGCGACGAGCGGCGCCAAGGCCTCGCGCGGCGGCGGCGTCACCTTGCGGCCCTCGCCCAGATTGGCGACGATCTCGCGCAGCATGCGCATGGCGCTTTCCTCGTCGGGCGCGACGTGGTCGCTGACGCCGGAGACGGTGGTGTGCATGTCGGCGCCGCCCAGCGTCTCGCCGTCGACGATCTCGTTGATCGCCGCCTTGACGATGGGCGGGCCGCCGAGATGAATGCGGCCCGTGCCGCGCACCATGATCACCTGGTCGCTCAGCGCCGGGATATAGGCGCCGCCCGCGGTGCAGCCGCCGAAGACGACGGAGATCTGCGGCAGGCCGGCCGCCGACATCTGGCACTGGCGCCAGAACGCCCCGCCGAAATGGTCCTTGTCGGGAAACACCCGGTCCTGCTCGGGCAGGAAGGCGCCGCCGCAATCGACGAGGTAGATGCAGGGGAGGGCATGTTCCTCCGCGATCTCCTGGGCGCGCGAATGCTTGCGCACCGTTTCGGCGAAGAACGAGCCGCCCTTCACCGTGGCATCGTTGGCGATCAGCATGCAGGGCCGGTCGTGGATCAGGCCGATGCCGGTGACTAGCCCCGCCCCCGGCACCTCGCCGCCATAGAGCCCGTGCGCGGCCAGCGGCGACAGTTCCAGGAAGGCGGTGCCGGGATCGAGCGCCAGCTCGATGCGCTCGCGCACGAAGATCTTGCCGCGCTCCGCGTGGCGGGCGCGGAATTTCTCGCCGCCGCCTTGCGCCGCCGCCGCCTGCACCTGTCTCAGTGCGGCCACCAGGTCGTCCATGCCTGCCACGAGCTGCTCCTCCCGTTTGCATCGCCTCGCCCGGTTCAGGGGGCGGCCGGTTCAGGGGCCGGCCGGTTTCCCGTCTGTCGCCGGTCCCGGTCAAGCGATTGACAATCTACCTAACGGCCGTTAGAAAATATGTCAACTGGACGGGAGCCGGCGCGGTCGCCGCCCACCACGGCCAGGCAATCGTGAGGGGAGGGATCGAATGACAGCTTCCGGTTTCGATGTGACGAGCGCCAGCGACGTCTTCTTCGAGGAAGAACACAAGATGCTGCGCGATCAGGTGCGCCGCTTCGTCGAGGAGGAGATCAAACCGCATGCCGACCAGTGGGAGGCGGACGGCGCCACCCCGCGCGAGCTGCTGCGCAAGATGGGCGCGCTCGGCTTCTTCGGCATCCGCTATCCGCAAGCCTATGGCGGCAGCGCCATGGACGAGCGCGCCACCGTCGTCCTGTCGGAGGAGCTCGGCCGCTCGACCTATGCCGGCGTTGCCATCACCGCGCTGGTCCACACGGACATGGCCTCGGTCCATCTCTTCAACGCCGGCAACGACGCCCAGAAGGCGAAATACATGCCCGGCATCGTCAGCGGCGAGATCATCACCGCCATCGGCGTCACCGAGCCGGACGCCGGCTCCGACGTCAAGGGCATCCGCACCACCGCCCGCCGCGAGGGCGACCATTACGTGCTGAACGGCACCAAGACCTTCATCACCAACGGCGTGCTGGCCGATGTCTACTGCATCGCCGCCAAGACCGGCGGCGACGGGCCGGCCAGCAAGGCGGTGACCATGTTCATCATTGAGAAGGGCATGGCCGGCTTCACCGTCTCGCGCGCCCTCGACAAGCACGGCTGGCGCAGCTCCGACACCGCCGAGCTCTCCTTCGTCGATGTCCGCGTGCCGGCCGAGAACGTGCTCGGCGAGGAGGGGCGCGGCTTCTACGAGATCATGAAGAACTTCCAGAACGAGCGCCTGGTGCTCGGCGCCATGGCGATGGGCGAGGCCCAGGCCGCCATCGAGCTGACGGTTGCCTATGTCCGCGACCGCAAGGCCTTCGGCGCCCCGCTCTGGGAAAAGCAGGCGATCCGCCAGCGCCTCGCCATGCTGTCGGCGCGGGTCGAGGCGGCCCGGCAGATGGTCTACGCCACCGCCGTCCGCAGCGCCCGCGGCGAGCAGCTGGTGCGCGAGGTCTCGATGATCAAGGCGCTGTGCGGCGAGCTGGTCAACGAGGTCATGTATGCCTGCGTCCAGTTCCACGGCGGCATGGGCTTCATGCGCGAGAGCACCATCGAGCGCATGTCGCGCGATGCCCGCGTCCAGTCGATCGGCGGCGGTGCGACCGAGGTGATGCTGGAGGAAGTCGCCAAGCGCATGTGACGTTGATGCGCGCCTTGGTGCCGGACACCGGCTTCGGCCGTCCGCACCCTTGCAAAGGGCGAGCACTTGCGAAACATATGCCTCTCGCTCTCGCAGGACCCGCCCCGTTGACCGCCTCCCGTGCCCAGCCGCAGAAGAAGACGAAGAAGGCGCTCGAGGCGCGCCAGGTCATCATGGCCGCCGCTGCCCGGATGATGCGCGAACGCGGCTATGCCGATACCTCCTTGCGCGACCTGGCGGCGGAGGTCGGCATGAAGGCCGGCAGCCTCTACTACCATTTCGCCTCCAAGGACGAGCTGGCCATCGAGGTCATGCGGCTCGGCGTGCAGCTCGTGTGCGATGCGGTCGACGAGGCGCTGGCGAAGCGGCCCGATGCCGGCCCGCGCGAGCGGATCGTCATTGCGCTCACAGTCCATCTGGAGACGCTGCTGTCGGCGAGCGACTTCGCCTCGGCCCATATCCGCTGCTACCCCTTCGTGCCGGAGGCGGTGCAGCAGGAGCTGCTGGCGACGCGCCGCAACTACGACAAGGTCTGGAGCGCGATCATCCGCGATTATCTCGGGCCGCAGGCCGACGGCCTGCGCGTCCGCTACCTGCGCCACGCCCTGATCGGTGCGCTCAACTGGTCGCTGGAATGGTTCGATCCCGCCCGCGACACCGTGCCGGGCTACGTTGCCGCGCTGGAGCGGCTGCTGCCACCAGAAACGAAAGCCTGAGGCGCGCTCAGCGCTGCGAGGCGGCGACCATCGCGCCGACGCCGATGAAGGCGCCGCCCGTCACCCGGTTGAACACCTGCCCCCAGCGCGTCAGCCAGGGCGCCAGCCGTCCGGCCGCCCCCGCCAGCACCACCTCGTAGGCGAATTCCACCGCCGCGTAGGTGCCCGCGAAGATCGCGAACTGCAGCCAGAGCGAGGTGCCCGGCTGCATGAACTGCGGCAGGAAGGTCGAAAAGAAGATCAGCGCCTTGGGGTTCGACAGCGCCACCAGCAGCCCTTGCGTGAAGGCGCGCCGGCGGCTGATCGGACGCGCCGCCGGGCCGCCCTCGCTCGCCGCCTGGATGCCGGCGGTGAAGGCCGGCGCCCGCCACAGCCGGATGCCGAGCCACACCAGATAGGCCGCGCCCACCCACTTCACGACGCTGAACAGCATCTCGGAGGTCAGCATCAGCGCGCCGAGGCCGGCCAGCGAGGCGCCGATCAGCAGTGTCATGCCGGTGATGCAGCCGAGCGCGGTGAACACCGTGCGGCCGAGCCCGTAGCGGACCCCGTGATTGAGGCAGAGAAGACCGTTCGGCCCCGGCGTCAGCGACAGGGCGAGCGAGGCCAGCAGGTAGACCAACCAAAGATCGAAGCTCATGCCGGCACTCCACAAGGGCGGGCGGGGATAACGGGCGCCGGGCGCGAAAAGGGTGCGCAGCCGAGCGGCGGACTCTAACACGCGCCGCGCCGTTGGAAAGGGGCTGCGCGCGGCTTGGCGATTTTGCGACGATTGAGACGGGTTTGGTCGATTTCGAGACGGAATTTTGCAAAATCCGTCTCAATTTTCCCGCGCCGCCTTATCCCCGTGCGGCTCCTCGGCGAGGGCGCTCCGCTGCAGGCCTGTGGCCGGCGAAAAGCGAGGGAAAGAGCCGGTCTGCGACCTTTGCGCAAAGCTGCCTGCCGGCACCGCGCGGGATCTGTCCTCGTTCGCATCGCGCGAAAGCGGCCGTTTGCAGCGAAATTTCGGGAAGGGTCGTCAGACCGCGTCGCCGCACTTGTCCCCGTGGCGGGGCCGGCGTGCGAGGGCTTCGGCAGGTGCCGCGCGCTGCGGGTTATCCCCGCAGCGCGCGATGTCGGTTCGGCGGGCCGTTATTCGGCCGGCGTCCGGTCCGCGGCGGGGGACTTGTCCCCGGCCGCCGGCGCGGGATGCTCGTCGTCCTCGTGCTTGGGCAGGTGGCCGTCGATCGGGATGCGGCGGAACATCCGCATCACGAAGACGAAGAACACCGGCACGAAGAAGATCGCCAGGATCGTGCCGGAGATCATGCCGCCCATCACGCCGGTGCCGATGGCGTTCTGGCTGCCGGCGCTGGCGCCGGAGGCGATGGCCAGCGGCGTCACGCCCAGGGTGAAGGCCAGCGACGTCATCAGGATCGGCCGGAAGCGCAGATGCGCCGCCTCGATGGTGGCGTCGATCAGCGAGTACCCCTCTGCCATCAGGTCCTTGGCGAACTCGATGATCAGAATGGCGTTTTTCGCCGACAGGCCGACGATGGCGATCAGGCCGACGGTGAAGTAGACGTCGTTCGGCATGCCGCGCAGCGTCACCGCGGCGACCGAGCCGATCACGCCGAGCGGCACGACGAGCATCACCGCGAACGGGATCGACCAGCTCTCGTAGAGCGCGGCCAGCAGCAGGAACACGAACAGGATGCTGAGGCCGATCAGGAACGGCGCCTGCGAACCCGACGCGATCTCCTGCAGCGACTGGCCCGTCCATTCGTAGCCGAAGCCGGCCGGCAGTTCGCCGGCAAGCCGCTCCATCTCGGCAATGGCATCGCCCGACGAGTAGCCGGGCGCCGCCTCGCCGGAGATGCGGATCGACGGGTAGCCGTTGTAACCGACGATCTGCGAAGGTCCCTTGCGCCATTCCACGCTGGCGAAAGCCGAAAGCGGCACCATTCCGCCGTTGTTGTTGCGGACGTTCAGGCGCAGCAGGTCGCTGGTCTGCATGCGGGCGTCCTGGTCGGCCTGCACCGTCACGCGCTGCATGCGTCCCGAGTTCGGGAAGTCGTTGACATAGGTCGAGCCGAGATTGGCCGAGATGGTCGCGTTGATGTCGGCGAAGGCGACGCCGAACGCATTGGCCTTCTCGCGGTCGATGATGAGGTCGACCTGGGCCGCGTCGGGAAGGCCGTCGATGCGCAGGCCGGCCAGGATCGGGCTCTGCGAGGCCGCCCCCATCAGCTGGTCTCGTGCGGCGCCCAGCGCCTCGGTGCCGCGTCCGCCGCGGTCCTGCAGGCGGAAGCTGAAGCCGTTCGAGGTGCCGAGGCCCTGGATCGCCGGCGGCGACAGGGCGAAGGAGATCGCGTCCTTGATGCCGAAGAGCTGGCCGTTGGCGCGGCCCGCAATGGCGCCGGCTGCATCCTCGGGTCCGCGTTCGGACCAGTCCTTCAGCGTCACGAAGGCAAGGCCGGCATTCTGTCCGGTGCCGGAGAAGCTGAAGCCGAGAATGCCGACGATGCGCGAGACGGCGCTTTCCTTGCCGAAGATCGCCTCGACCTGCTCGATGACCTCCAGCGTGCGGTTGGCGCTCGCCTCGGGCGGAGCCTGGACGTTGACCAGCAGGTAGCCCTGGTCCTCGTTCGGCAGGAACGAGGACGGCAGGCGCATGAAGCCCCAGCCGAGGCCGACCAGCAGGGCGAGATAGATGATCATTATCCGCCCCGCGCGGCGCGAGATCCAGCCGGCGACCGAGCTGTAGCCGTTGGTCGTGCGGGCGAAGCCGCGGTTGAACCAGCCGAAGAAGCCCTTCTTCTCGTGGTGGCCCTGCGGGATCGGCTTCAGCATGCTGGCGCACAGCGCCGGCGTGAAGGACAGCGCCAGGAAGCCGGAGAACAGGATCGACACGACCATGGTCAGGCTGAACTGCTGGTAGATGACGCCGACCGCACCGGGAAAGAACGCCATCGGCACGAACACCGCTGTCAGCACCAATGTGATGCCGATGATGGCGCCGGAAATCTGCGACATCGCCTTGCGCGTCGCCGCGCGCGGCGACAGGCCTTCCTCGGCCATGATGCGCTCGACGTTTTCCACCACGACGATGGCGTCATCGACGAGAATGCCGATGGCCAGCACCATGGCGAACATGGTCAGCACGTTGATCGAGAATCCGGCCGCCAGCATGACGGCGCAGGTGCCCAGCAGCGCCACCGGCACCACCAGCGTCGGGATGACGGTGTAGCGGAAGCTCTGCAGGAACAGGAACATCACCACGAAGACGAGGGCGACGGCCTCCAGCAGCGTGTGGATCACCTTCTCGATCGACGCCTCGACGAAGGGCGAGGTGTCGTAGGGGATCTCGTAGGCGATGCCTTGCGGGAAGAACTGCGCCAGTTCCTCCATCTTGGCGCGCACCGCCTCCGATGCCGCCATGGCGTTGCCGGTCGAGGAGAGCTGCACGCCGATGGCCGCGCTCGGCTGGCCGTTCAGGCGTGTGGAGAAGTTGTAGTCCTCGCCGCCGATCTCGAGGCGCGCGACATCGGAGAGGCGGACCGTGGAGCCGTCCGGATTGGCTCGCAGCACCACCTGGCCGAACTCGTCGAGGGACGACAGCTGCCCCTTGACCAGCACGCTGGCCGAGATCTGCTGGGTGATCGGGTTGGGCAGCGCACCGATGCGGCCGGCCGCGACCTGGGCGTTCTGCGCCCGGATCGCATTGATGATGTCGTCGGACGTCAGGTTGAGGCCCAGCATCTTGTCCGGGTCCAGCCAGACGCGCATGGACCGCTGGGTGGCGAAGAGCTGGGCGCTGCCGACGCCGTCGATGCGGCGGATCTCGCCGAGCACGTTGCGGCTGAGATAGTCGCCGAGATCGACCACGTTGTAGGAGCCGTCGGTCGAGGTGACCGACACCACCATCAGGAAGCCGGCGCCGGCCTGCTCGACGCGGATGCCCTGCTGGGAGACGATGCCGGGCAGTCGCGGCTCGACGCGGCGCACCGCGTTCTGCACGTCGACCGAGGCCTGCGACACGTCGGTGCCGGGCTGGAACGTGGCGGTGATCGAGATCCGGCCCGACGTTTCGGAGGTGGATTCGAAATAGATCAGCCCGTCGACGCCGTTCAGCTCTTCCTCGATCGGGCGGGTGACGCTGAGATAGGCGTCTTCAGGCGCCACGCCCGGATAGTTGGTCGAGATGGAGATCTGCGGCGGGGCGACGTTGGGATACTGGGCAACCGGCATGAAGGGGATCGCGATCACGCCGGCAAGCGTGATGAAAATGGCGATGACCCATGCGAAGACCGGCCGGTTGATGAAAAAGGACGGCATCAGATCGGATCCTGTGAGACCGGCCCGCAGGCGGCGCGGGAGGGCGCCGGCGGCCGTGGGCGGGCCGTTGAGTCAGGACGGGGCGGGCGCGCCCGTTTGCGCAGGGCGCGCCCGTCCCGACAGGTTAGTTGGCCGCGACGGCGGCCGTCTTGCTTGCATCTTCCCAGGGGGTCGCCGCGACCGGCGCGCCGGGGCGCAGCTTCTGGAAGCCCTCGACGATCACCTTGTCGCCGGCGGAAAGGCCCTTGCTGATCACCCAGCGGGTGCCGACGATGCGGCCGGTTTCGACGGAGCGCAGCTCCGCCTTGTCGTCGGCGCCGACCACATAGACCTGCGCCTGGCCGCCGGCATTGCGCTGCACCGCCTGCTGCGGCACGGCAAGGGCGTTTTCCTCGATGCCCTGCTCGATCAGGACCCGGACATACATCCCCGGCAACAGGTCGCCGTCCGGGTTCGGGAACTCCCCGCGCAGCGTGATCTGCCCGGTCGTGGCGTCGACCGCCGCCTCGGAAAACAGCAGCCGGCCCTTGTGCGGATACTCTTGTCCATCATCCATCTTGAGCTGTACGGCGGCCTCGCCGGCGCTCGGACCCGTCAGCGAGCCGACCTGCAGCGAGCGGCGCAGGCTTAGCAACTGATTGGCGGACTGAGTGAAATCCGCGTAGACCGGATCGAGCTGCTGGATCGTCGCCAGCACGCCGCTGGAGGAATCCACCAGCGCGCCCTCGGTCAGCAATGCCCGTCCGATGCGCCCCGAGATCGGCGCCCGCACTTCCGAGAAATGCAGGTTCAGCTCGGCCGCGTCGAGGCCTGCCTGGGCGATCGCGACATCGGCGTCGGCCTGGGCGAGCGAGGCGATGGCATTGTCGCGCGACTGCACGCTGGTCACCCGGCGCTCGTGCAGCTCCTTCTGCCGGTCCGCCTCCTGGCGCGCCTGCAGCTGCACCGCCTGGGCGCGCTGCAGCGTCGCGCGGGCGCTTGCCACCTGGACGCGGAACGGTTCGGGATCGATGCGGTAGAGCACGTCGCCTTCCTGGACGATGCTGCCCTGCTCGAACACCCGTTCGACCAGGATGCCCGAGACGCGCGGGCGCACCTCGGCGATCCGGGTCGGGGCGATGCGGCCCGGCAGCTCGTTGGTGATCGGCAGCGTCTCGGCCTTGAGCTCGACGAAGCTCACGCCGGTCGGCGGCATGGCGGGCGCGCCGCCCGCCTCGTTCTTGCTGGCGACCTCGTTGCAGCCGGCAAGCAGCGCGGCGGCGAGGATCACGGACGTCAGTCTGAATTTCATCGGGTCGACCTCTCGGGGGAAGAGGAAAGTGCGGAAGCGGGCGCGGATTCCGGTGCGGGCACCTGGTCAACGAGCCAGCCGATTTCGGCAATGATGCGGGCGCGGTCTTCCGGCGCCCAGTCGTGCAGTCCGAGCCACTCGAGCGACATCAGTCCCTCGGTGGCAAGAAAGGCGAGCAGGGCGCCGCGCGGGTTGCGCGAGGTCTCGGTGACCTGGGCGATCCGCTGGCCATAGGTGCGGGCGATCGGCTCGCGCAGGTCGGCGTCCTGGGCAAGCGAGGCAAGCAGGCCGAGCGCCACCGCCCGGTCCTCCTCGGTAAGCAGGTGCGAGGCAACCTCTATGCGGGTGCGGATCGCCGCGTTCGGGTCGCCCGAAAAGCTCGCCGCGACCTCCTGCTCGCAGGTCGCATGCGCGGCCAGCCGGCGCTCGACGACCGCTTTGATCAGGGCCTGCTTGGTCTTGTAGTCGTAAAGGACGCTGGCCTTGCTGATGCCGGCCTCGCAGGCCACCGCATCCAGCGTCAGGCGCGCAGCACCATCCCGCATCACGACCTGCTCGGCCGCGTCCAGTACCGTGTCGCGCTTGATTGTCCGCTTGCGTCCCATGCCGCTCCCGTTTTTCCAACCGGATGGATATATATCCTCCCCGGTCGGATGCAACAGGTTTTTTGCAGCGCAACACGAAGTTTTGAAACGGTCGCCGGGGGCGTCAATCGCCGCCGCGGACCTGCACGGACCGACGCCGCGAGGGATGCGGCGCGCGCGAGGTCAGGGTGTCGCGCATGCGTCCGGCCGTGCTGCGCAGGGCGGGCACGGCGGCGCGTTCGGCATCGTTCTCCTCGGGCGCGGCGCAGCGCATGGCAACCAGCAGGGCAACGGTCGCCGGATCGAGCCGGGTCTGCAGTTCGGGCAGCGGGGCCGGCCGGCCGATCAGGTAGCCCTGCACTTCGTTGCAGCCTTCTTCTGCCAGCACCCGCAACTCGTCCGCCTCCTCCACGCCTTCGGCCACCACGCTCATGCCGAGGGCGTCGCCGAGCCGGACGATGGTCTCGACGATGGAGCGCGCGCTCGGCGTCTTGCGCATGGCGCGGATGAAGGAGCGGTCGATCTTGATCACGTCGAAGGGGTAGCGCGACAGGTAGCCGAGCGAAGAATAGCCGGTGCCGAAGTCGTCCAGCGCAATGCGCACGCCGAGCGACTTGAGCGCCGTGAGGATCTGCAGCGCCCGCCGGTCGTCGTCGATCAGCACGTTCTCGGTGACTTCCAGCTCCAGCCGCCCGGCGGCGAGGCCCGTCGTCTCCAGCACGTCGCGCACGGTCTCGATGAAATGCTTGTCGCGGAACTGCAGCGGGCTGACATTGACACTTATCCGCGGGATTTCGGGATGCGCCTGGACGATGGCGCAGGCACGGCGCAGGACCCATTCGCCGATGGCGATTATCCTCCCCGACTGCTCGGCCACCGGAATGAAGTCGCTCGGGCTGATCATCCCCTTTTCCGGGTGATGCCAGCGGATCAGCGCCTCGTAACTCCCTATCCCGCTGCTGCGCAGGTCGAGCCGCGGCTGAAGGTAGAGCTCGAACTCCTCCTGCTCGATGGCCTGCACCAGGTCGGCCTCCAGCAGTCGCCGCTTGCGCAGCGCGGCATCCATGCCCTCCTCGAACAGGCAGTAGGTGTTGCGGCCGAGATTCTTGGCCTTGTAGAGCGCCGTATCGGCGCGCGAGACGATGATCTCCGTATCCTCGCCGTGCAGCGGGCTGACCGCGATGCCGATGCTGGCGCCGCTGCGTAGCGTCAAGCCGTTGCCGCAGTCGATGGGCTGCGACAGGGCATGGACCAGCCGGTGTGCAAGGTCCGCCGCCTGGTTGGCGAAGGCGATCTGGTGCTGGATGATCGCGAACTCATCCCCGCCCAGACGGGAGATCGTGTCGCTCGCCGGCACGAGGGCGCGCAGCCGGTCGGCGGTCGCGCGGATCACCTGGTCGCCGGCCAGGTGGCCGTGGACGTCGTTGATCTCCTTGAACCGGTCGAGGTCGATCATCAGCACGGCAGCGGAGCCGCCACGCCGCCGGGCATCGGCGAGGACGGCCGCCAGCCGGTTGGAGAACACTGTGCGATTGGGCAGGTCGGTGAGCGGATCGTGCTCGGCCAGGTGCCGGATATGCTGCTCGGCCTTCTTGCGGTCGCGCAGGTCGACCATTGCCGACACCCGGGTCCGCTCGCCGCGATACAGCACCTCGCGGGCGCGCACCTCCACCGGGATGCGAGTCCCGTCGGCATGGATGACATGCAACTCGTAGGGGCCGCTTTCCTTCTGGGACAGCTGTTCGCGCACCCTCTCGCGGTCTTCCTCGGCGATATGGCCCAGCATGCCCGTGCCCTTGAGCGCGTCGAGCGGGCGGCCCGTCAGTTGCTCCAGCGCGTGATTGCCGTCGATGATCCGCCCCTGCACGGAGATGACGATCGCCTCGAACGTGGCATTGGCGAGCGCGGTCAGTCGCTCGGCCTCCTCCTCTGCCCGCCGCAGCTCCGCCTTCCGGCCGCGGGCAAGCTCCTCGTTCTGGATCGAATCCATCAGCCGGTTGAACAGCCGGGTCATGCGTTCGGCCTCGTCGCCGGGCTCCACCGGAAGACGCAGGCTGAGATCGGCATGCCCCTCCACGAGCCGCCCGACGGCGTCTTCCACATGGCCGATGCCCAGCCGGGTGCCGTGTTCGGCCTCGTTCAGCCCGCGGATCTCGCCCTCGCGGTCGACCCGCAGGGCGATGACGCGCTTCAAGGCGAGGAAGAAGGCAAGGCCGAGCCCGAAGGCGAAGGCGAAATTGAGCGCCGCACCGCCCGCCTGGACTGCGAACTGCGCGAGCCGTCCGCCCGCAGGCAGGTTTTCCACCGGCGCCAGCAGCGCCAGCCCCAGCGTGCCGACCACGCCGGCGATGCCGTGCACGCCGATGGCGCCGACCGCATCGTCGATGCGCAACTCCCGTTCCAGCACCGAGATGCCGACGACGGCGGCAAGGCCGCCGGCAAGGCCGATGGCAAGGGCGCCCGGAGGAGTGAGCACCATGCAGCCGGCGGTGACCGCGACCAGCCCGCCGAGCATGCCTGAAAACGCCTTCTCGGGCAGCAGCACGCCCTCGCGCGCCCAGGCGATGATATAGCCGCCGCAGGTGCCGGCGGCGGCGGCCAGCACGGTGTTGGCGATCACATGGGCAATGTCGGGCGAGGCCTTCAGGGTCGAGCCGCCATTGAAGCCGATCCACCCGACGAAGAGCAGCAGGGCGCCGGCCGTCGCCAGGACCGGGCTGTGGCCCTGGAAGCGCAAGGGACGCCCGTCCGCATCGAAGCGGCCGATGCGCGGGCCGATGACCAGGCAGGCGGCAAGCGCGATCCAGGCGCCGGTGCCGTGCACCACGGTGGAACCGGCGAAGTCGACGAAGCCGGCATTCGCCAGAAAGGCGCCGGAATTCTGACCAAGCGCATTGCCCCAGGCCCAGTGCACGAAGACCGGATAGACCAGGCCGGCGATGAAGACGGAGCAGGCGACATAGGCGGCAAGCGGCATGCGCTCCGCGACCGCACCCGAGACGATGGTCGCCGCCGTGCCGCAGAACATCACCTGGAAGACGAAGAAGGCAAGACCCCAGGAATCCAGCCCGCCGAGCACGAGAAACGCCGGATCGTAGCCGATCCCGAAGCCGGACCCGGCGCCGAAGGCGAACATGAAGCCGATCCCGGCGAACACCAGCACGGAAAAGGTGAAATCGAGAAGGTTCTTCTGCGCGACGTTGATGGAGTTCTTCGACCGCACCATGCCCGCTTCCATCAGCAGGAAGCCGACCTGCATGAGCAGCACGAGCCCGGCGGCGAGCAGAACCCAGACGAAGTCCAGAGTGCGGTGCAGCGAAACGAGGGTCGATGGATCCTCGGCGGCGGCGGTGCCGGTGGTTGCAGCAAGCACGACCGAGGCGGCAAAGCCGATCATTGCCAGGTGCCGAACCGATGAATCTTGTGCCGCCATATCCCCGCCTGGTCCCCGTCCGCCCTTTATTTGCCAGAGCTTAGGAACCAGCAGTTAAAAACTGATTGAGGTGTTGCATGCCCGCAATGAGCGTCCTGATTGCAGGTTGCCGTTGCGGCTCTTTCGGATTCTGAAGGCCTGCTATTCATGGTGCGTTGCAGCGATAAACTTGCCCTTACGGCAGTTTAGGCGTGCCGACAGACCCGGCGCCAATGGCGATGGGGGCCTTGAGAGCCGCCGGACGGGCTTCACATTCGCTCGCGATGCTTTAGGATCGCGCACCGATTGCAATCGCCCGTTCAGCGGGCCGCTCCAGTTGATGGAAAATCCGCACATGCGCCTTGATGTTCGACATGCTCTTTCCGCATCCCGCCTTGCCGTGTTTGCCGGCTTGTTTGTGACCGCGAGCCTGGGCGCGGCTGCAGCACAGGACGCGGCGCCCAAGCCGGCGGACGGCGCCGCAACCCCCAACTGGATCGTGCAATGCTCGGAGGCTACCGACAAGGCGCCCAAGCGTTGCCGCGCGCTGCAGAACATCGTCATGCAGGAAGGCGGCCAGCGGTTGCTGACCGTCGTGGTCGAGCCGCGCGAGGGCGCGCCGAACCACGCGCTGGTGCTGGCATTGCCGCATGGCGTGTTCCTGCCGGCCGGCACCCAGATCCGCGTCGATGAGGGCGAGCCGGTGCCGATGGCGATCCAGACCAGCGATGCCAACGGCGCCTATGCCGGCACGGCGATCAGCGACGACCTGCTCGCCTCGCTGAAGAAGGGCCAGCGCCTCATCGTCGCCTTCAAGACCGCGCAGCAGCAGGATCTGGCGATCCCGGTGACGCTGATCGGCTTTACCTCCGCCTACGGCCAGCTCGGCGGCTGACGGAACCGCAAACGAAGAAATCAAAAGGGCAGGTCTGCGAGGACCTGCCCTTTTTCGTCTGGTTGCGGGAAACGTATCGCGTCTCAGCCATCCGCCGTGCGGCGAACCAGGTCGGCCCAGTTCCGCATCGACCACAGATGCGCATAGATCACGGGCAGGGCGCCGGCCTTGCGCAGGTCGAGGAAGGCCTCGTCGGAGAGACCGTTCACACGCGCCTCGTCGATGATGCTGAAGTCGTTGACGTTGAGCACCTCGCCGTCCGGCAGGGTGAAGCGCCCCGCATTCGGTGCGAACAGGTCGTGCTCGGCGATCTTGCGCATCAAGGCTTCGCTCTCACGGGTTTCCCGCTGGAACGCGGCGCAAAAGTCGAGCGCCTTGCGCACGGCGTCGGTCGGCTCCACGCCCTCGAAGAAGCGCGTCTCGCCCTCGGCGCGCACCTTGTCGCTTGCCCGGTCGACGCACAGGGCGAACTCGCTCGCCTCGTCGTTGCGCGCCAGGATGAACGGGTAGCGGCGCACATAGGAGGGGACGTAGGTGTCGGCCGCCCAGGCCCCGTCTGCATCGACGAAGAGGTTGCGGTCCTGCCGCAGGCCAAGCACCGCAACGGCGGCCGGCGGGGTGGTGCCGGCGGCAAAGACGATCGGATAATGGCGCGCGGCGATGCCGAACTCGATGGCATTGAGCGGCACCGCATGGGTCTTGGCGGCGAAGCGATAGTCCGGAGCAAGGTCGATGCCGAGTTCGCCGTGGCGATCGGCGCGCAACGCTTCCGGCCTGCTGTAGAACAGCGGCAGAGTGGACGGGCCGCCCGGCGCCGGGCGCGGGGTGTCCGTGTCGGCCTGAGTGCTGGTCATGCTGGTCCGTCCTCGATTATGCATTGTGGTGAATGGCAACCGCCATCAAAACGATCGGGCGGCGAATTTCTTGTACAAGTCCAACGGCTGGTTGCCTAGAGCATCCTGCCTTCAATAAGGTTGGGCAAGGGTGGCTTGTACATCCAGGACGCGAGACCGGAGCCGGACGGAGTGCGCATGGCGGCAGATGGCGAAAGCCATACGGGCATCAGCTTCAGCGGCGAGGACATTCGTCTCGACGGGGCCGTCTATCGCGCCTGCGTCTTCCGCGACTGCCGGATGCTGTATCAGGGCGGACCACTGCCGGTGCTGGAGGGCTGCCAGTTCATCGACTGCGGCTGGAACTTCGACGGCGCCGCAGCCAATACGCTGATGATGCTCGGCGCGCTGAACCAGGGCGGGCTTGCCCCGCTGGTCGAGGCGACGCTGGCTGCAATCCGCAATGGCGGCGTGCTGGCGCAGCCGGCCGAAGGGCCGGCACGCACGCCAGGGGCACGGGTGATCGATCTCGGCTTCGGCCGCTTCCCCGTCCCTCGGCTGCGCCGTCAGCCGCGCGCGAGCGTGACCGACAAACATGAGGGAGAAGCATGAGCGGCGTGACGGATCTTGCGAAGGTGACGCAGGCGGATTTCGAGACGGTGCGGGACGAGCCGGTGCTGCTGGTGGCCGCCAACGGGTCGCTGGCGCTGTCGATCGACGAGATCCGGCAGATGGGCAGCGGTACGGGCGTACGGGACGGAGGCGCCTTCGCGGTCCTCTTGCGTGGTCCGCAGACCCCGTTCATCGAGCAGGGAACCTACCGGCTGGAGATCGGGGCGGCCGATGCCGCGAACCGGGTCGAGCTGGAGCTGTTTCTCGTGCCGGTCGGTAACGATGCGAACGGATGCCTCTACGAGGCCGTCTTCACCTGAACCGCATCCGGGCGGGTGCCGGCGCTGCGCGCAGGCACCCATTTTCCGGTAATCGCATGCTTTGTCGCGCCCGTCAGCATCACTGCGGGCCAGGTGGATCCCAGCGCATCAGGTGATAGACGCCGGTCTCGCCGCATGTGACGAAGCCGAGGCGCTGGTAGAGGCGCATCGCCGGATTGAACTGCTCTACATGGATGCCGACGCCGCGCCCTCCGCGCTCGGCCAGAGCCAGGACATCTTCCAGGATCGCACGTCCCGATCCCCGGCCGCGCTGCGCCGGCATGAGGGCAATGTCGATGATGCGCAGCTCGGTTTCCCGCGTGTCGAGATAGAGCCGGCCGACGGGCTGGCTGTCGAACTCGATGACCAGCCACTCCGCCTGCGGAAAATGCTGCATGTAGTGGCTGTGCTGCGCCTGGAACTGCTGCGCCAGGAAGCTCGCCTTCTGCTCCGCGCTCCAGGGAACCGGCGCGAGCTCCTCCTCCCGCGTGGATGCGTAAAGGCGAAACAGGAACGGCAGGTCTGCCTCCGGCTGCATGTAGCGGAAGACAAGCCCCAGCGCCTCGGCACGAGGCAGGGAGGGAAGCGCCCCTCTTGTCGGTATCGAAGGATCCGGGCGGTCGACGCCGTCCGGATCCCGGCTTTTCTCGGTCATGGCCTGCAGTCCGGCAGCGGTGCCGCGCGCATTCTCATGGACGCGGCGGGAAGATGCCCTGCAGCGCGATGATGAAGGTCAGCGTCAGATAGGGCTGCATGTTGTTGTGCGCCTGACTGCCGCCGGTCATTCCGACCGACAGGGGCGCCATCATCTGCGGAACCAGATTCGGCGTGTACTGGTTGCCGGTGCGCGGAGAGGCCAGCAGGTTGCCTTCGACGGAGTTGGTGTTGCCGACGGTGAACTGGCTGCGCGTCACGGCCTGAACCCTGTGCGTATGCTGCGGCATCTCGGTCTGCAGCAGCGTCACAGTCTCGGTCCCGCTCATCTCGCCGAGCTGTCGGAAGCTCAAGCCGGGGCCCTGGCCGTGCTGCATGGGCGAGCGGCCCTGCAGGTCGGGCAGCGCGAAGGTCGACTTGCCGTCGCCGCCATAGGTGGTGCCCAGCAGCGAGAACAGGGCGGTGTTCTGCGAGATCGGCAGGAGCTGCCCATCGCAGAACGCCCAGCCCTTGGGGGCGAAATTGCCAGCGAATATACGGATTTCCGCAACGAAAGGATCGGACATTGTGAGCCCCTCAGGTCGGCGAAGGATAGATGCCGTAGAGCGAGATGATGAAGCTGACGGCGAGATACGGCGCCATGTTGTTGTGCGGCTGACTGCCGCCGGCAACCTGCACCGCATTCGGGCCCAGCTCGGTAAAGGGCGGCAGGGTCTGCGAGGAGAAGTAGGGATCTCCAGCCGCCGCCGAGGCCAGCACGTTGTTCTGCGGGGACGCTTCCGTGCCCGTTGCCTTGTTGGCGATCAACGGGTGCGAGTGGCTCGGGATCTGTTGCTGGGTCAGTGTGACCTCTTCGGATCCTCCGGATTCCGCCATCACATAGGTCGGCTGGCCGGGTCCTTGTCCGAAATGCAGCGGCAGACGGCCGCGCAGGTCGGGCAGGGCGAACGTGGTCTGCCCGTCGCCGCCATAGGTGGTGCCGATCAGGTTGAAGAGCGTGTCGTTCTCGGCGATCGACAGCAACTGGCCGTTGCAGAACTCCCAGCCGAGCGGCGCGAAATTGCCGCCGAACATACGGATTTCGCCGATATAGGGCGTGGACATGAGGGCCTCCCTCGCTTTTCAGGAAAAGGTGCAGCTCAATTGGGCGACGGGAAGATCCCCTGCAGCGCAATGCAGAAGTTCAGCGTCAGGAATGGCTGCATGTTCTGGTGCGGCTGGCTGCCCCCGACATTCGAGAGGCTGCTCGGCGACATCGTGACCGAGTTGGCAAGCGGGCCATAGAGCAGACCGAGATTGTTGCCGAGATAGTTGTTGGTCGGAGTGTTGGTGTCGACCGCCGTTCCAGAAGCCATGGGCAGGTGGTTGTGCTCGGGCATCTCGGGCGTCGTCAGCGTATGGGTCGTCTCGCCGGCGCGCTGGCCGAGGGTGAACCCGCTTCCCACATGCACCGGAACTCTGCCTCGAAGGTCGGGCAGAGCAAAATTGGTCGTCCCGTTGCCGCCATAGGTCGTCCCGAGCAGGGCGAACAGAGCCTGGTTCTGGTTGATCGGCAGAAGCTGACCGTTGCAGAAGGCCCATCCCTTTGGCGGGAAGTTGAAACTCATGATCCTGATTTCCGCAAGAAACGGTTCTGACATTCCGCCCTCCCAGGCGCTTTCGGGTGTCGCGAGCCGTGACCGGGAATAACTAGTCTTGAAAACACCCGGCCAAAATGAATGCGCCTGGATCCTGTGACAATTTCCAGTCGATATCAAGCGCAAAGAGCACGACTATATTGCGAAAAATATTTACTTAATCGCGAATTATACAACCTTTGATCAGGAAATGCCTCTCCTGGATTGTGCTCCGGAAAGCGCAAGAGAACAGGTGCCGCGGCGAGGAGACCGAGGCTGCCGGAGCGTGGCGGGCGGCCCCAAAAAGCAAACCGCCGCCCCTTTCGGAGCGGCGGTGATGCGGCCGATGCTTACGGAGCGGTCGGCGTGTTGCAGGTTCCGGTGCCAAAGGTGGAGGACGCCGAGAACGGATTGATGAAGGTGCCTGTCGTCACCGAAGTCTGCTGGCCGGACAGGAAGATCTCGACCGTCTGCGTATCCGGGTTGAAATCCGCCGCCTCGCTGAAGGTTCCGCCAAGCCCCTGGACCAGGAAGGTGCCGGAGGTCGAGTTCTCGATGACGATGTCGCCATTGCCGGCGGGGGCTGTCGAGATCGTGTTGTTCTGGACCTGGTAGCAGACCGTCTGGCCGGCCGTGCCCTGGTTGCGCAGGTCGATACCGGTATTGGCGATGTCGGTTCCGTTCACGTTGATCGTGTTGTTCAGGACCTGGACATCGAGGCGGCCGGTGCCGGCATCGCGCCCGCTGGCGAAGATGCCGAAGCCGTCATTGATGGTGATGTTGTTGTTCTGGATGGTGACGGCATTGTTGCCGCTGCCCGAGTTGGTGACGACGATGCCGTCGATCGGCGTTCCTGCCGCTGTCGTCGTCGTCAGCGTGTTGCTGCTGATCGTGCCCTGCAGGCTGCCAGTGCCGTTGGCGTTGAGCGCGATGATCGCCGGGCCCGTGCCGGCGGTGCCGGCCTGGGTGATGGTATTGCCGGTGATGTTGAAGAACAGCTGGCCGCTACCGGTCGCCGTGCCCGCCACACCGACGAACTGCGTACCGCCACCGCCGGGGACAAGCTGGTTGAGACCGGTCATGTTGAGCTGCAGACTGCCGTTGTTGGCATTCGCAGCGACGCCGCGCGAGGGGTTGTTGGTCAGCGTCGAACCGGACATGTCGATGCGCAGGTTGGCCGACACAGCGTCGGTTACGGCCAGGATGCCGACGACGCCCGAGTTGGAGATCGTCGAATTGACGATCGTCAGCAGGTCCGGGTTGGATGTGTTGCCCGAGGCCGTTGCCGTACTGTTGGCGATATCGATACCGGCATCCGCGGCGCCGGTGATGGTGACGCTGTCGAAGCGGCTGTCCAGCCCGCCTGCCGCTGTCCCGAGAAGGTTCTGCAGGAAGATGCCGTTCTCGTTCGCCGCGTTGCCGGCACCGGTGATACGGACGCGTGTCAGGTCGAGATTGCTGACGGTGGACCCGTGGATGCCGTGGATCCCGGTCGTGGTGATGTCGAGATTGGTCAGCGATACGTTGTGAGCATTGCTCAGCACGATGCCGCTGCCGGTGGAGTTCTGGATCGTGCCGCCGGAGCCCTGCGTCGAACCCGAGCCGGTGATCACAAAGCCACCCGTGGTGCCCGTGCTGTCCAGAACGATGCCGTTGACGGCGCCGTTGGTGCTGACCGACTGGAAGGTCATGCCGGCCGCACCGAAGCTGGTATTCTGGACCTGGACTGCGGTGCCCGTCCCGGTATCCACGGTGTTGCCGGTGCCGGTGACCGCGATGGTGCCGCCGCCGGTTGCCAGGAAGCCGGTGCCGGACGTGGTGTCGATGTCGAGGCCGCCATTGGTGAAACTGATGGTCGAGCCCGTGTTGCTGGCGAGCGAAATGGCAGTATTGGCGCCGCTGTTGATGGTGGCGCTGGTGCCTGCGAACGTGACGGATGTCCCTGCGACGAGGTTCGAAATGTCGATCGTCGCGCCCGTGCCGCCCGTATTGGACAGGTTCAGGTTCCCTGTCGTCACGGAGCCGGAAGCAGCGTTGAGACGGATGCCCGAACCTGTGCTGCCGAAGGCATTGACGTTGCCGAGTGTCAGGTTGAGGGCGGTGTTGGTGATGTCGAGCGCGGCGCGGTTGTTGGCTGTGATCCCGACCGCGGAAACCGTCCCGACCGACACGGTGCCTGCATTGTTAGCGTAGATGCCGTAGCCATTTCGTGTCGAGAATGCGGTGGCCGCCTCGACAGTGAAGCTGCCGGTATTGTTCTCAAGATAGATGCCGCCGCCGCTCTCGCCCAAATCGTCGTTGTCTATGGACACAGAGTTGAGCGTGACGTTTGTCGTGGTGTTGCGGATGTCGATCGAAGCGACACCGGCGCCGAGCGCGTTGTTGGTGTTTATGCCGCCGCCGAGGATGGTGAGGATGCCGCCGGAGTCGGCATCGATGCCCTGGCCGCTGGCGGTGACGGTGCCCCCTCCGGTGTTCCTCTGGAAGTCCGTATGGACGAACCTGGTGAATGTGGTTTGGGAGGCCGCATTGTTGTTCTGCAGGAGAAGGCCGGCGCCACCTGCCGTGTAGGCAACGTTGTCGCGATTGGAGACTTCCATCTGGCCCTGGAAATCGGCGACGAAGGAAGCCTGGGCGTTGGTGATGCGGATGCCGGCCGTCTGGGCGTAGTAGATGATGTTCGACGCCGTCGTGGTGAAGGATCCCGAATTGCCGTCGAGGTCGATGCCGTAGGTCATCGAACCCGGCGTGCTGCTATTGCCGAGCGTGATCGCGTTGAAAATGAAGTCCGCCGAGGAACTGGCGATCCGGATGCCGGTCCCGGTGACGTCGGAAGCAGTTGTGTCGGCGACGCGGAAGGTTCCGCCGGAGACGTTCTGCAGGTCGACGAAGTTGCCGCTGGACAGGCCGGAGGCGGCGACGGTGTCGAAGAAGACGCCGCCCGCGCCGACCGCGACCGTGTTCATGATGATGCCGCGGCCGGTCGCTGTGTTGATCGCCTGCGTTCCGCTGCTTGCCACATTCAGCGTCAGCAGCGTTCCGCCCGAGCCGTTTGCGTCGAAGCCGGTGCCGGCACCCGTATCGATGTCGAGCGCGCCGGTGAAGTTGACCGTGGTCGTGTTGCCCGCGCCGAGGTCGATGTCGACGCCCGCGCCGGCCGATCCGGCATTGTTGATGGTGGTCGCGCCGAGGTTGAACGTGCCGGTCGAACTGGTGATCCTGAGGCCGGCCCCGGCCGAACCGGTGACGTTCAGCGTACCGATGGTCAGCGCATTGTTGCCGGCCGCCGTGGCGTTGCCGCCCTCGACATAGACGCCCGAGCCGGCCGCGTTGGTGGAATTCACCGTTCCGAAGCTGAGGTTCATCGTCAGCGGGTCGAGGAACAGCGCCGTGCCGTTGGTGGTATCGACTGTGCCGGAGCCGCCGCCATTCAGCGCAAAGACGGTGTTGAAGCCGTTGGTCTTGGTGTCGACCTCAAGGCCGGTGCCGTTGTTGTTGAAGATGTTGAGCGTGGTGAAGCCGATTTCGCCGGTCGTGTCGATGAACGAAACACCGTCGCCAGCCACGCGATTGCCGGTGCCCTGGCCGACATTCAGCGTGCCGCCGGCGACTGCGCCACCCGCGCCATCGCTGTCGAAGTCGACCGCCTGGAACAGGATCCCGCCGGCGCTGCCGTTGCCGATCACAGTGTTGCCTGAGAACGAGCGGATGCCGATCGAGCTTTCGGTGGTCGAGACGTTCTGGCCGGTGATTTCCACGCTGGGTACGCCGGACGCCGCGCTCTCGAAGGTCGTGTTGTCGATGGAGAGCAGCAGGTTGTTGGCGGTTCCAGCTCCGACTTCCTCGACATCGAGCGCTTGGCCGGTGGAGCGGATGGTGTTGGTGCCGGTCAGGTTGAGGGTCAGGACGCCGGTTCCGACCGAGGCGATGCGGATGCCGATGCCGGCAATATCGCCGGTATCGCCATTGCCACCTGTGCCCATCACGATGTCGGACAGCGTCACGGTGCTCGAGATTGCACTGGTCTGGTTGATGCGGATGCCATCACCGGTGATGTCGTCCCCCGCGCCGGTCGCGGAGGCGCCGAGCGTCAGACCGGAGATCGAGGCATTGATGTCCTGGATAAAGACGCCGTTGCCGCCGGTCGCATCGATCGTGTTGGTGCCGGCCAGCGTGAACGAGCCGACCGCATCATTGTCGACGAGTTGGATGCCGTTGGAGAACGTGTTCGTGCCGGTGCCGTTGATGTCGATGTTCGTGACCGTAACCGTGGCATCGGAGGTCTGGTAACCGATGCCGTAGACCACCGAACTGCCCGCATTGACGGCGATCGTGGATGTCGCACCCGCATGGCCGACCTGGAACGTGCCGGTGCTGTTGTTGTTGAACGAGATCGCTGAGCCGCGACTGGAGATCTGCACGCCCGCTCCCGCCGTGCCGATGTTCACCGTGCCGTGCGAGCCGTTGAACAGCAGGCCGAAAAGGGTGTCGTCGATGGTCACGCCGTTCGCGCCGGTACCGATGTTGATCGTCGAGGTACTGGTGCCCGTCGTCTGCACACCGGCGATGTTCTGCGTGTTGGTGGAATCTATGTCCAGGTTGGCGATCGTCAGCGCACCGGTCATGGTCAGATCGGTCAGGGCAACGACGTCGGTCGTGGTGGTGCCGGACCGATTGAAGCTCGCGTTCTGGATGGTGATGCCGCCGGTGCCCGAGATCCCGTCGAGAGACATGCCGGCCGTGTCGCCGGTCGAGGTGATCTGGTTGAAGGTGATGCCGCCGATGTCGGCGATGACGGTGTCGAGAGCCAGTGCCGCCGTCTGGGAACTGGTGATCGCGTTGGTTCCGACTGCAGAGGCCGTCAATGTGCCGCCGGCCGAGCCGTCGAGGCGAAGCCCGCCGTTCAGCGTTACCCCGTCGAGGATCGCAACCGAGTTGCCCGCCGTGGTCGCGACATCGACCGCGTATGCGCCTGTGCCTCCGCCGATCGTGCTCGAGCGGATCATGAAGTTCGAGTCTGCGCCGTAGCTCGCCACGAGGCCGGCGCCGCCGCCGGTATTGGCGATGAAGACGTTCTGGATCGTTGCCGTGCCGGCAAGGATCACCGTGCCGCTGCCCGACGAGGAGGTCAGGATGGGAACCACCGTGTCGAACGTGCCCGGAGCGGTGATGATCGAGCTGGAACTGATGCCGGTGAGCAGAAGGCTCGCCGGCACGCCGCCGGCGGAAATGCCGAGCGTCGTGACGTCGACGCTGTCGCCGCCGGCCATGCCGAGCAGAGCCCGGTTCGCCCCGAGATTGAAGCTCGAGCCGCCGAGGTCGATGATCTGCTGCACGCCGCCGGTCGTCGCGTCGACCAGCACGATCACGTCGGCGCCCGAGGCTTGCGCCTGGGCAACCGTGCCGGGATCGGAGAACGTGCCGGCGCCGGACGTGGCGTTGGTATCGACGACGAAGAAGTTGGCGCCTTGCAGGTTCGAGATGTCGCTCAACCCGAAACTCACGTCCTCGAAGTCATACTCGCCTGTTGCGGTCACGCCGGTTGTGACGAGGGCGAGGTTGCCGAGAACCACCGAGGTGTCGATGGCGCTGGCCGCCGGCGCCGAACCATCGCCGAACTGGAACCGCACTCCGTCGGCAATGTTGGCATTGGTCATGTCGATGCCGAACTGCACGCCCGTGATCGCGCTGGACCCGGTGGTCACCACGTTCTGGCTGTTGGTGTAGCCGGTCAGGTCGATGCCGCGCGATCCGGAAACGCCGGTGCCGGTGATGTTGAGCGTCGCGAGGGTGATCGCTCCGTCGAAAGAGCCGCCCGACAGGTTCAGGCCCGTCGCCGAGGCGCCGACATCTGTGATCAGGACATTGCCGAAGGTCATGGCACCGTTGGTACCGGTGGCGCGGATGCCGTTGCCGCCGGTGCCCATGTCGATGGTCATGTTGTCGGTCGTCAGCGTGCCGGAATTGTTGTCGAGCAGCAGTCCGTCGCCGCTGCTGAGCGTCAGGTCGACCGTGCCCAAGTTGACGTTCGCCGCGACATTGGCGAGCGACACGGCCGAACCGGTGGTGCCTGAAACCGTGGTCGTGCCGGAGACGGTGAAGGCGCCGCCGGTGAGGTTATTCAGCCCGATGCCAGCCGCGCTCGCGACATTGGTATTGGACAGCGATGTCAGGTTGATGCCGCCGGCGGTGATCGCCGTGTTGGAAAGGTTGATGCCCTGGCCGGCGTTGGCGGCGACCGTGCCGGCGGCGATGCCGAGCGAGCCGCCCTGCTGGAAGACCACGCCGAAGGCGCTTTCGACGTTGATGTTGAGATTGGTGAAGCTGAACGTGCCCGCCTGGCCGTTGTTGTCGATGAACAGGCCGTCGCCGCCCATCGCCGTGGTCGAGCCGAAATCCACCGTGCCGGTGAAGGACACGGAATGGGCGCCCGTCGCATTGAAAGACGAGATGCCGTTGCTGCTCGCGCCGTTGGCGACCACGGTGCCGGCATGGGTGAAGCTTCCGCCGCCCATCTGGACCATGGCGAGCACGCTGCCCGACGTGATGTTGATCGAACTGGTGGCGTCGAAGTTGAAATCAGCGGTGCTGCCGGTGATGGCGATCGCGTTGGTGCTGGTCCCGGCGACATCGACATTGGTGGCGTTGATGGTGCCGCCGGCAGTGTTGAAGGTCAGCCCCCGCACACCCGACGTGATGGAGATGTTCTCCAGCGTGGTGGTGCCGGTGGTGTTGTTGAGGGTGATCGAACCGTTCGCGCCCGAGCCGGTGGACGTGATGTTGCGAAGGGTCGAATCCGCAGCGTTGAGGAGGACGTCGCCGGTATTGCCGGAGAAGGTGACGCCGTCGATGGTGGTGTTGGTCGAGGGCGTGATCTCGATGCCGTAGGTCGAGAAATTGCTGATCAGCGATCGCTCGATCAGGGTGTTGCTGGCGCCGCCGGCATCGTGGATGCCGCGCGAGGCGGTGCCGTTGCCTTCGAGAATGAGACCGGACAGTCGGTTGCCGGTGGAGCCGAGCGTGACAACATCGTTGCCGGCGGAGGTGGTCAGCGTCGCCGCTCCGTTCCCCGTCGGATCGTTGATCACGATGCCGGCTGCAGACAGCAGGAAGGTCGGAGGCGCCGTGATGTTCACCGCGACGGTCTGGCTGCCGCCGGCACCGTCGCCGAAGCTGAGCAGCTGCACATTGTCGAGCAGGTTCAGCGTGTCGTTGGCATTGGTGGCGGCCGCGGTGATCACGTCCCCGTTGTTGATCAGGACGATGATGTCGCCCGCGGCGATAGCCGCTTCGGCCGCTGCCAGCGTCATCGGGTTAGAGGCGTCGGAACCGGAGCCGTCGCCGCCGCCGACCGCACCGTCGGCATCCACGAAGTAGATCCGGCCGACGCTGAAGCCGTTGCCCGGGCTGGTCGCGAACGCAACGTCCCGGAAATTGTACGTCCCGGCGACCGGCGCGCTGGTCGCATCGATGGCGACGGTGGCCGAAATCGTCGATCCGGTGTCGACGGCATCTTCGCCGTCGCCATAGGTGAAATCGAGATTGGTGCTGCTGTTGACGAAGATACCGGTCTCGACACCGGCGATGCTGGCATCGGCACCTCCAGCCACCGCATCGCCGAGTTGCACCGTGCCGCCGCCGAGCGCTCCGCGCAGGTCGACCGCAATCGTGCCGGCCGAGGAATTGCCGGTTACGTCGAAATCACCGGCTGTCACGGACGCGTTCAATGTGGCGCCGGTCATCTCGATGCCGGTGGAATTGGCAGAGTTCAGCGCGATGTCTAGATCTGCGAAGGAGATATCGCCGGTGATCGTGCCGGAAATGTCGATGGCTGCGCTGCGCGCCTCGATTGACGGGACGGGGGTGCCTGTCGGCAGCGGCGTTGCGTGCGGATTGCTGATCACCGTCCGGCCGAAAGAGATCGCTCCGCTGGTATTGGTGATGCGGATCGCATCTTCCACCGTGTCGGAGATGGTTGTCGTGCCCGTGACGGTGAACGTGCCGCTGTTGCCGGACAGATCGATGCCGACAGTGGAGCCGCCGGTTGTCAGGTTGGCTCCCGGTGTCGACGCCACTGTCAGCGTGTTGAAGTTGAAGGCACCCGAGGACGCGGTTACTTGGATGCCGGTGGCAGGGGTGCGGGAATAGGCTGGACCGGTGAAGTTGACTCGATCCGGAGCGTTGATGGTTGTGGTCCCGGTGACAGTGAACGAGCCGGCGAACTGGTCCGCGTAAAGCTGGCCGGTCGTTGTCCCGCCCAGCGTCAGGCTCGACAGGGTGATGTCGCCATTCGCCAGGCCGAAACCGGTTCCCAGGAACATCTGGCCGCCCGTGACCTCGCCATCGGCAATCCCGACCGTCAGGCCGGGGTTGCCCGACCCCAACGTGAGCGCCTGGTTCACCGCGTTGACGTTGTAGTTGGTGAAGTCGATCCGGCCGATATTTGGGTTGGCCGTGCTGTCGAAGAAAACGGCGCTTCTGACGGCGAGACCCGGAGTGCCGGCGGTAAAGGTCCCGCCGTTGACGGCCTGCAGGCCTGCGGTGGACAGGTCGGAATCGAACGTGACGCCCTGGAAGCTCACTCCATTGCCGAAGAGGCTCGGATCGAAGGCTGTCGCGGAACCCAGCAGCGTGTTGTTGGCGAAGTCGGTGAGGGTTATCAGCCCGTTGTTGCCGATGATGCGGACGCCGCTGTCTTCGGTCTGGAACGTCGAGTTGGAAATCGAGACGACAGCGCTGTCGTCGCCGCTGGTGGTGACGACGATGCCATGCTCGCTCGGCGTCACCGTGGCGCCGGACGCATCGTGGATGATGGTCAGATTATCGACGGCAAGCGACAGTGCGCGGGTTGCGCCGGCATCGTTCTGGATGACGTTGAAGCTGTTGAACGAGCTGCCGCTGGCAACGGTGGAGAGCGTGCCGCCATTGACCGCGAACGAGCCGTCGAGATTCTGCAGCAGCACCGACGTCATGTTGGAGTTGGTGGCATTCACCTCGTCCAGCGTGATGTCGACCGCCATGTCCGAGATATCGATCGCGGTCGCATCGGTGATCGAAATCGATCCACTGTCAATTCGAAGGGTACCGCCGTTCCGCGCGAAAATGCCGTTGTCGAGATACGATATGACATCAAGCCCGCCCGTGAAGGCGACGGTCGAATTCGTCCCGTTGTTGTTGATGTTGACGCGATTCCCGACAGTCAGGACCGAATTGGACCCAATCGTGACCTGGCCTCCAAACGTCACGTCATTGGCGGTCGTCGCGCCCGTAATCGAGATGCCGAAAGCAGAAGCTCCAATTGAAGTGATGTCACCCGAATAGCTGAAGGTTCCGCCCGAACGGTTCTGGAGCTGAACGGCGACACCGGCGGTATTGTTGATCGAACTGTCGGCATCGAAGGTGATCGCGGCATTGCCGCCGTAAACATACAGCGAGCTCAGACCGTTGATATCGACATCGGTACCGGTGACGGTGCCGGAGGCATTTTCCAGGTACAACGCTGCACCGTTCGTGTTGGAAATCGCCAGGTTGGTGAGCGTGACCGCGCCGGTGGCGCTGGTCAGGTCGATGCCTGCGGTCGCGGTGACGCCGCTGATGGTGACGCCGGCGATGCCGGAGCCCGAGACCGCGTTGCCGGCCGAGCTGCCGACGATGATGTTGCGGATGGCATTGCCATTGGCGAGTGCGAGCGTTGCGCCGCCGCCGCCGGAATTGGTCAGCGTTGCCGCGCCCAGTCCCGTCGGGTCGGTGACGGTGATGCCGCCCGCCGGCAGGTTGGTGCCGGTGATGTTCAGCGGGATGATGAAGCCGGATTCGGCAAAAGTCCGGCCGCCGCCGAACGTGTCGATGGTCTGGCCGTCGTCCAGCGTGAAGGTCAGGCCCGATGTATCGATGGCCGAACCGTCGTTGATCAGCACGAAATTGACCGTGCCGAGCGTCGAGGCCATCGCGATGGCGGTGGCGATCGAGGCGCGGTTGTCGGTCGAGGAGCCGTCGCCGGTGCCGGTCGCCGTCGCCGCGACATAGTAGTTGTTCGAGAGGCTGACGGCGAAGTTGAACCCGCCGGTGAAGGCGGTGGAGCCGAAGGCGTAGGTGCCGTCGCCTGCATTCACGCCGATGCCGTCGAGGGCATAGTTGCTGCCCGAGATGCTGCCGCCGCCGAAGGTAAAGTTGGCGCTGGGAGCCGCACCTGCCGCGCCATTGGTGCCGAGCACCACGCCGGTCGCGACAGCGGAGATGTTGCCGCCATTGGTAATGGTGACCGTCCGGCCGTTTTGCGTGCCGGAAATGTCGATGCCGCGCGAACCGGCGGTACCGGTGCCGGTAACGTCGAGGCTCGACATGGTGAGCGTGGCATCGCCGCCGGCAAGGTTGAGGCCGGCACCTGCGTCGAGACCGGTGACGTCGACGTCGCCGAAACTGAAGCTGCCGCCGGTCGAGCCGGACAGGTCGATGCCGTCGCCGCCCATTCCGGACAAGGTGGTGGTGCCGGTGACGGTAAAGCTGCTGCCCGCACCGAGCGCCAGCGACAGTGCATCGCCGGTCGCCCCGCTGCTGGCGATGCTGGAGAATGTCGCGTCGGTGGCGATGCCGCCGATCGTGGCCGCGCTTCCGCCGGTTGCCGAGAGCGATCCGCCGGTGACCTGCAACGAGCCGCCGCCGGTTGCCGACAGCGCATCGAAGCCGGCCGTAACGATGTCGAGCCCGCCGGTGAAGGCGATGGCCGAGGACTGGCCGTTGTTGTCGAGGCTGAGGCCGCTGCCGCCGCCGAGTGCGGTGGTTGTGCCGAGCGAGACGAGGCCGCCGAAGGTGACGTTGCTTGCCGCCGTGGCGCCGGCGATGGTGATGCCGGAGGCGGTGCCGCCGTTCGACGAGATCGAGCCGAAATGGCTGAAGCTGCCGCCGATGCGCCCGGTGATCTCCACCGCTGCCCCGCCGGTATTGGCGACCGAACTGTCGGCATCGAAGGTGATTGCGGCATTGCCGCCGGACACCGCGAGCGAGTTCACGCCGGCAATGTCTACATTGGTGCCGGTGACCGTGCCGGTGTTGCCCGCGAGAGAGAGACCGGTGCCGCTGCCATTGTTCACCGAGACATCGGTCAGGATCACCGAGCCGGACGTGTTGGCGAGCGAAATGCCGGCGGTCGAGGTGACGCCGCTGATGGTGACGCCGGCGATGCCGGAGCCGGAAATGGCGTTGCCGGCGGAGTTGCCGACCGTGATGTTGCGCACCGCATTGCCGTTGGCGAGCGACAGGGTCGCGACGCCGCCGGACGAGTTGGTCAGCGTCGCCGCGCCCAGGCCCGTCGGATCGGTGATGGTGACGCCGCCGGTCGGCAGGTTGTCGCCGGTGATGTTCAGCGGAATGAGGTAGCCGGCCTCGGTGAAGCTGCGGCCGTCGCCGAACGTGTCGATGCTCTGGCCGTTGGCGAGCGTGAAGGTGAGGCCCGACGTGTCGATGGCGGAGCCGTCGTTGATCAGGATGAAGTTGACGGCGCCGAGGCTGCCGGCCTGCGCGATCGCGGTCGCGATCGAGGCGGCGTTGCTGGTCGAGGAGCCGTCGCCGGTGCCGCCGGCGGACACGTAGAAGTTCTGCGTGCTGCTGATGTCGAAGTTGAAGGCGCCGGTAAAGGCCGTGGTGCCAAAACCGTAGCTGCCGGTGCCCGACAGGATGCCGATGCCGTCCAGCGCGAACACGTTGCCGGCGACCGTGCCGCCGCCGAAGGTGAAGATCGCATCGGCTGCCGTACCGGCCGCACCATTGGTGCCGAGCACGATGCCGGTAGCGACGCCGGAAATGTTGCCGCCATTGGTGATGGTGACCGTCCGGCCGTTCTGGGTGCCGGAAATGTCGATGCCGCGCGATCCGGCGACATTGGTGCCGGTCACGTCGAGGCTCGCCATGGTGAGCGTGGCATCGCCGCCGGCAAGGTTCAGACCGGTGCCGCCGCCAAGGCCGGTAACGTCGACATTGCCTGCGGTAATGGTGGCGCCGGTCGTGCCGGAAAGATCGAAGCCGTCGCTGGATGCGCCCGCGCCGAGGCCGTCGATCGTGGTCGTGCCGGTGAAGTTGAACGTGCCGCCGCCGGTGATGACGACGCCGTCGTCGCCGGTGTTGGTGGCCGTCAGGTTGGCGACATTGATGATCCCGCCATTGTTGGCGAAGGACAGGGCATCCCCGGTCACGTTGGAGATGTTGATCGTCGAGAGATTCGTGGTGCCGGTATTGTTGGCGATCGAGATGCCGTTGGTGCCGCCGTCGATGGTGATGTTCGAAAGGGTCGCGGCTTCGTTGTTCAGGAAGATCGACGTGCCGGTGATGCCGCTGAAGGTGAGGCCGTTCAGCGTGGCGTTGGTCGCAGCGGTGATGCGGACGCCGTCCGTGGCGTTCTGGATCGACAGGTTCGACAGCGTCACGTTCGAGACGTTGTTGCCGCCGATCACGGTGGCACCGCCCTGCAGGGTGAGCCCGCGGATGAGGACGTCGTCGGCCAGGGTCACGGTGGTGACGCCGGGATCGCCGTCGATGGTGCCGGCGGTGCCCGATGTCAGGAAGTTGGTGGTCAGCCCGCTTGACAGGCGCACGGCGATGTTCTCGCCGCCGCCGACCAGGACCTGGCCGGACTGCATGGTGACGCCGGTCGTGGTAACCGTGCCGTCGTCGCCCAGCACGACGACGATGCCGTCGGTGCCGGCGCTGGTGATGGCTGCCGAAAGGCTTGTCGGATCGATGAAGCTGCCGCCGCCGCCGCCGGTCCGGTTGGCATAGTAGATGCCGCCATAGACCCGGCCGGTGGTCGGGTTGACGACCGGAATGTTGGCGAGAGCGTTGGACCTTGCACGGGTGGCGGAGCGGATGCCCTTGTCGCGGCGGATCCCTTCGGCCATGCGCTCGCGGATCGGCGACAGGCGCGAGCGGGTCTCGTCGCCGTCTGCGGTCTGGCCGGCATAGAGCGGCATGCGGAAGCGCGCGGACGCGATCGCGTCGAGCTCGTCGTCCTTGTCGTAGACGAGCTCGGCCCCCAGCGTCAGGCGCGAGCCGGACAGGCCGAGAGCGTCGTTGATCTGGTATTCCAGGCCAAGACGGGCGCCGGTCTCCATCTTGTAGCCGCCGCGGTCGTAGACATAGCCGCCGACATAGGTGCGCAGTTTCTGGCTGTCGGAGAAGGGAGAATCGAAGAGGGCGCCGAGCTCGCCGGTCAGGCCGTAGAGGAGGCCTTCGGTACGTTCGATCTGGGCACGCTGCTCCACCAGCTGGTTGTTGACGACGTTGACGCCGGTGGTCACGGTCCGGCTGTCGAGCACCTTCTTGCCGCCCAGCGGGATATGGGCGTTCAGGCGCAGGTCGAAGATGGAGGTGAAGGCCTCGAGACCGACGGTGGCGCCGAGATGGTATTCGTTGTTTTCGGTGCGAACGACATCGACAAAGGCGTTGGCGCCGATCACCAGGTTGTCGGACACCAGCTCGCGCGCGCCGAAACCGACCGACATGGAGCCGCGCGCGTTCTCGCCGTAGTCGAGGCGCAGGTCGAGGAAGACCAGGCTGTCGCCGTCCTGTCCGACGGGCATGAACCCTTCGAGGAAGGCGGCGGCTTCGGTTCCCGCCTGGGCGCCGAGTTCACCCCATGCTCCCCAGTAGCGCTCGACCTGTGAGGTTGCGTCCTGGGCAGCGGCCGTGCCGGTACCTGCGATGAGAGCGGCCACGCAGGACGTGGACAGCAACTCGCGACCAGAAACCGCGCGGAAGCGGCCATGGGGGAAACGGTATGAAATGACACCCTCCCAAGGTGTGCATGAAGGTATGCAAACAAATTCGGCACGCGCAAAGGTGGTAGCGTGCTGACACGTACTTTCACCAAGCTGCCGCCGCTTGCAATCGCAACGTGCGTGAAAGAGGTGGGCTTGTAAGGAATCGTTAAGGCCTGTTGCTCCGATGTGACACTTGCAATCACCACCGTTACGGCTGCGTTATCGCCTTGAATTTGCTACCAAGGGCGCGAGGAGCCCAAATGGCCGCGCCTCGCCGCATTTGCCAGGAGAAGAGCTTGAGCCACGTGCTGATGCCTGAACCGCTGACCCGGGAGGCCTTTGCTCCCTTCGGCGAGGTTGTCGACGCCCGCCATGAGGCGAGCCACCTCATCAACGAAGGGCGCACCCGCAGGTTCCATGCGCTTGCCGAGGCCGACCCCGGCCCCGAGGGCACGCCGATCCTCTCGATTTTTCGGGGCACGCCGTGGCCCAGCCCCATCACCATACGCATGCTGGAGCGCCATCCGCTCGGCAGCCAGGCTTTCGTTCCGATGCAGCAGCATGCGTGGCTGGTGGTCGTCGCAAGCGAGGCGCGCCCCGGCGATTGCCGCTGTTTTCTTGCGCGCGGCGACCAGGGTGTCCAGATCGCCCGCGGCGTCTGGCATCACCCGCTGCTGGTGCTTCAGCCCATGCAGGACTTCCTGGTCGTCGACCGCAGCGGGCCGGGCGTCAACCTCGAGGAAGTGTTCTTCCCCGAGGGTGAGGGCGCGGTGATCGCGCCGGTCTGAACCTGCAAGGGTCTCGCGATCAGAAGATCAGGCCGGGCAGGGTGGTCGCGATCTGCGGCAGCAGCCAGATCAGGCCGATGCCGGCGATCTGCAACGCGATGAAGGGAATGACGCCCTGGTAGATCTGCCCGGTCGTCACTTCCGGGGGAGCCGCACCGCGCAGGTAGAACAGCGAGAATCCGAAGGGCGGGGTCAGGAACGAGGTCTGCAGGTTGACCGCGATCAGGATCGACAGCCAGACCGGGTCGTGGCCCATCAGGATCAGCACCGGCGCCACCAGCGGCAGCAGGATGACCGAGATCTCGACGAAATCGAGGAAGAAGCCGAGCAGGAAGACCAGCGCCATGACGAAGAGCAGGGCAGCGTCCGGGCCGCCGGGCATGTTGGTCAGGAACTCCTCGATCCGGTGATCGCCGCCAAGCCCGCGGAAGACGAGGGAGAAGATGCTGGCAGTGAGGATGGTGGCGAAGATCATCGCCGTCACCGACAGGGTCGAGTTCATCACCGGCTTCAGCACCTGGGCGTGGAAGGTGCGGGCAAGCGCCTGCAGGATCGCGGCGGCCGAGACGATGACAAGCAGCGTTGCGAGAGCGCCGGCCGCCCAGTCGAGCGGGCCGACGTCGCTGCGCTGCAGGCGAACGGGATGGACCGAGATCAGCACCGCGAGCAGGGCAAGGCTCGCCGCGCCGGCGACCACCAGCTTGCGGTTGCCGTTGCCGTAGCGGGCGGAGGCCATCAGCAGCGCACCGATGGCGCCGACGGCTGCGGCCTCGCCCGGCGTCGCGATGCCGCCGAGGATCGAGCCGAGCACGGCGATGATGAGCAGCACCGGCGGCAGGATGGCCCCGGAAATCTCCCGCGCCGACGGGCGCGCACCCTCGTGCTGCATGGCCGGGGCGGAGGCAGGCGACAGCCAGGCCTTGACGAGCAGGTAGACGATGTAGATCGCGACCAGCATCAGGCCCGGCAGCAAGGCGGCTGCGAAGACCTGGCCGACCGAGATGGTCTCGATGGTGAACTTGCCCTGCCGGAACTGCGCCTGCTGATAGGCGTTCGACATCACGTCGGAGAGGATGATCAGCAGGGTGGAGGGCGGAATGATCTGGCCGAGCGTGCCGGAGGTGCAGACGATGCCGGACGCCAGCCGCGCGTCGTAGCCGTTGCGCAGCATGGTCGGCAGCGCAATGAGGCCCATCGCCACGACGGTGGCGCCGACAATGCCGGTGGAGGCGGCAAGCAAGGCGCCGACCAGCACGACGGAGATGCCGAGCCCGCCGCGCAGCGTCCCGAACAGCCGGCCGGCGGTCTCCAGCAGGTCCTCGGCGATGCGGCTTTTCTCCAGCACCACGCCCATGAAGACGAAGAGCGGGATGGCGATCAGCACGTCGTTGGTCATCACGCCGAAGACGCGCTGGCCGAGCGCGCCGAGCAGGCTCATGTCGAACTGGCCGGTGAAATGGCCGAGAATGGCAAAGAGTGTCGCGATGCCCGCGAGGATGAAGGACACCGGATAGCCGATGAGGATCGCAATGATCAGCGCGGCGAACATCAGGAGGTCGAGCGGCAGCATCAGGCGCGGGTCCCATTGTCGGAAGCGGCGGTGGCATCCTGCGGCGCCAGAAGGCGCGAGACGTCACGCAGCAGGCAGGCGATGCCTTGAATGGCCAGCAGCACGCAGAAGGCGGGCACCAGCGACTTGAGCAGGAAGGAGGCCGGAATGCCGCCGACCGAGATGGCGCCTTCCATGACGGCCCAGGAATTGCGGACCGACGGCCAGGACCACCACAGGAGGATCGCCAGCGAGGGCAGCAGGAAGATCACGGCACCCAGGGCGTCGATCGCTGCGCGGCCGCGCGTCCCGAGTTTCGCGTAGAAGATGTCGACGCGCACATGGCCGTCGACGAGCAGCGTGTAGCCCGCGCCGAGCATGAACAGGGCGGCATGCATGTAGAGCACGCCCTCGTTCAGGAAGATGAAGCTGACGCCGTAGACGTAGCGCAGCACCACCACGCCGAACTGCAGCAACACCATGAAGAGCGCGAGCCAGCGCACCAGGGCGCCGACGGAGCGGTTGATCAGGTCGAGCCTGTCTGCAAGGCGGGCAAGCACGGGCCTTGTCCTCTCGTGCGGGCGATCAGGGAGGGGATCGCGAGCCGGCGACCGGCCCGCGACCTTTGGGACAGCGGGTGCCGGGGTCCGGAACCGCTGCCCGGACCCTAGCAGGTTTTAGCGAGGCCCGCTCAGTACTTGTAGTCCATCGCGCGGGCGTTCATCTGCCCGTTGTCGGCGTAGACCATGTAGTCGGCGACCGAGGCGCGATAGGCGAGGAAGCTCTCGACGATCCGGCGCACCAGCTCGTCGTCGTTCTCGCGCAGCTCGGCGATGACCTCGCCGGCGGCATTGCCCATGGCGACGATGACGTCGTCTGGCAGCTTCTTCACCTGCACGCCCTGCTCGGCGACGAGCTGCTGAAGGGCCATCGCGTGCTTGGTCGTGTACTCGGTCCAGACCGGGTTGTAGAGCGACTCGCACGCCAGCGTGACGGCCTGCTGCAGGTCCTCCGGCAGCGCATCATAGGCCGCCTTGTTGACCGCGCATTCCTCGGCCGAGGACGGCTCGCCGACGCCCGGCCAGTAGTAGTTCTTGGCGACCTGCTGGAAGCCGAGGGCGGAATCGGACCAGGGGCCGATGAACTCGCCCGCGTCGAGCGCGCCCGACTGCAGCGCCTGGAACATGTCGCGCCCGCCCATCGCCTGCACGGCCATGCCGAGCTTGGCGCACATTTCCGAGGCGAGGCCGGTGGTGCGGAAGCGCAGGCCCTTGAGGTCGTCGACCGAGTTGATCTCGTTGCGGAACCAGCCGGCCCACTGCGGACCGGAATTGCCGCACAGGAACGGCTTCAGGCCGAAGCGGCCGTAGATCTCGTCGTAGAGCGCCTGGCCGCCGCCATGGGCGAGCCAGCCGAACTGCTCGTCGGCGCGCAGGCCGAACGGCTGCGAGCCGAACAGCAGGATGCCCTTGGACTTGGAGCCCCAGTAGGCCGGAACCGCGTGATAGAGCTCGGCGGTGCCTTCCGCTACGGCGTCGAACACGCCATTGCCCGGCACCAGCTCGCCGGCGGCATAGAGCTGCACCTCGATGCGGCCGCCCGACAGGGCGGTGATGCGGTCGGCAAGCATCTGCGCGGCAACACCCGGTCCCGGCAGATTCTTCGGCCAGGCGGTGACCATCTTCCAGCGCTTCACGTCCTGGGCGATGGCCGGGGCCGCGAGGGCTCCGGTGGCGGCGGTGGCGACGGCGCCGACACCGGCGGTCTTGAGGAAATCACGTCTCTTCATGGCAGCACAGTCCTCTGGTTGGTTTTCCTTCACAGCATCATGGGGCCTTGCCGGCCCTTTGAACGTCCCGCGGGCCCGCTCCTCAGTTTCCGAGGATGGCGGGCAGGCGCAGGCCGTGTTCCCTGGCGCAGTCGAGCGCAATGTCATAGCCGGCATCGGCGTGGCGCATCACGCCGGTCGCCGGATCGTTCCACAGCACCCGCTCGATGCGGCGGTCGGCATCTTCGCTGCCGTCGCAGCAGATCACCATGCCCGAATGCTGCGAAAAGCCCATGCCGACGCCGCCGCCATGGTGCAGGCTGACCCAGGTCGCCCCGCTCGCGCAATTGAGAAGCGCGTTGAGCAGCGGCCAGTCGGACACGGCGTCCGAGCCGTCCTGCATGGCCTCCGTTTCGCGGTTGGGCGAGGCAACGGAGCCGGAATCGAGGTGGTCGCGGCCGATGACGATCGGCGCCTTGAGCTCGCCGTTGCGCACCATCTCGTTGAAGGCGAGGCCCAGCCGGTGGCGGTCGCCCAGACCCACCCAGCAGATGCGCGCCGGCAGGCCCTGGAACGAGATGCGCTCGCGCGCCATGTCGAGCCAGCGGTGCAGATGCGTGTTGTCGGGCAGCAGCTCGCGCACCTTGGCATCGGTCTTGTAGATGTCTTCCGGATCGCCCGACAGGGCGGCCCAGCGGAACGGACCGACGCCGCGGCAGAACAGCGGGCGGATATAGGCGGGCACGAAGCCGGGGAAGGCGAAGGCGTTTTCCAGCCCTTCCTCCAGCGCGACCTGGCGGATGTTGTTGCCGTAGTCGAGCGTCGGAACGCCCATGTTCCAGAAGTCGACCATGGCGGCGACATGCTCGCGCATGGAGGCGCGCGCGGCCTTCTCGACCGCCTTCGGATCGCTCTCGCGCTTGGCCGCCCATTCGGCCATGGTCCAGCCCTTCGGCAGGTAGCCGTTGATCGGATCGTGGGCCGAGGTCTGGTCGGTGACGATGTCCGGCTTCACCCCGCGCCGCACCAGCTCGGGGAAGATCTCAGCCGCATTGCCGAGCAGGCCGACGGACTTGGCCTCGCCGGCCTTCGTCCAGCGCTCGATCATCTCCAGCGCCTCGTCCAGCGTTTCCGCCTTCTCGTCGACATAGCGGGTGCGCAGGCGGAAATCGATGGACTCCGGATTGCACTCCACCGCAAGGCAGCAGGCGCCGGCCATCACTGCGGCGAGCGGCTGGGCGCCGCCCATGCCGCCGAGGCCGCCGGTGAGGATCCACTTGCCCTTGAGCGACCCGCCATAGTGCTGGCGGCCGGCTTCGACGAAGGTCTCATAGGTGCCCTGCACGATGCCCTGGCTGCCGATATAGATCCACGAGCCGGCGGTCATCTGGCCGTACATCATCAGCCCGGCCTTATCGAGCTTGTTGAAGTGGTCCCAGTTGGCCCAGTGCGGAACGAGGTTTGAATTGGCGATCAGCACCCGCGGCGCGTCCTTGTGGGTGCGGAAGACGCCGACCGGCTTGCCCGACTGGACGACCAGCGTCTCGTTTTCCTCAAGGTCGCGCAAGGTGGCGACGATGCGGTCGAAATCGTCCCAGGTGCGCGCCGCCCGGCCGATGCCGCCATAGACGACGAGCTCGTTCGGCTTTTCCGCGACATCTGGATCGAGATTGTTCATGAGCATCCGCAAGGGAGCTTCGGTCAGCCAGGACTTCGCGGTGATCTCGGTGCCGGTGGCCGCCCGCACGGTGCGGGTGTTGTGGCGCGGGTTGGTCATGTGTTTCCTCCAGAGACAAGCGACCCGTCGAGCGCGAGGCGTTCCAGACGGGCGAGAAGGGTTTTGAGATGGACGCGCAGGGCGCCCGCCTTCGCCTCGTCATAGGCGAAGGGTGCGCTTTCGCTCGCCAGATGGGTCGACTGGGCGAGCTCCATCTGGATGGCGTGGACATTGTCCGCAGGCCGGCCGTAGTGGCGGGTGGTCCAGCCGCCCTTGAACCGGCCGTTGAGGACGCTGGAATAGCCTTGTGCGCTGCCGCAGACTTCGACGGTCGCCTGCTCGATCAGGGGGTGGCAGGTCGCGCCGCCATTGGTGCCGATGTTGAAGTCCGGCAGCGTGCCCTCGAACAGGAAGGGGATGTGCGAGCGGATCGAGTGGCAGTCGTAGAGGATGGCAACGCCGTGCATGGCCTTCACCCGCTCGATCTCGGCGGCGAGCGCCGCATGATAGGGCGTATGGAACGCCTCGCGCCGGGCGCCTAAGTCGGCTTCGGTCGGGGCCTCGCCGTCCTTCCAGATCGGCACGCCGTCGAAATCCGTCTCCGGCACGAGGCCGGTGGTGTTCTGGCCCGGATAAAGGCTCGCGCCGGCAGGGTCCCGGTTGGCGTCGACCACATAGCGGTGGAAGGTCGCGCGCACCGTGGTGGCATCGTCCAGCAGCCCGTCATAGAGCAGGTGGATGTGCCAGTCCGTGTCGGCGAGTGCCAAACCGCGCGCGTTGAGCCTTGCGGCGATCGCCTCGGGCACATGGGTGCCGGTGTGCGGCAGGCCGAGGACGATCGGGCTCGTGCCCTTGCGGATCTCGACCGGCGTCATGCGGCCTCTCCCAGCGACAGCAGGGCCGTTTCGCTCGCCGCCGCGACGACCTCGCGGCTGGCGACGAGGCGGGCTGCGACCTGAAGATCGGGCGCCATGTAGCGGTCGGCCTCGAGCGGGGGCACATGCTGGCGCAACCGGGCGACGGCGGCGGCCAGCGGCGCGCTGGTGGCGAGCGGGGCACGATGCTCGATGCCTTCGGCCGCGCACAGCATCTCGACGCCGAGAATGACGGCGAGATTGGCGTTCATCCGCTCCAGCCGCCGGGCGCCATGGGCGGCCATGGAGACATGGTCTTCCTGGTTGGCGCTGGTCGGAGTGGAATCGATGGAACAGGGATGGGCGAGGTGCTTGTTCTCGCTCATCAAGGCTGCCGTCGTTACCTCGGCGATCATCATGCCGGAGTTGAGGCCGGGGTCGCGGGCAAGGAAGGGCGGCAGGTCGAAGGACAGGGTCGGGTCGACCATCAGCGCCACCCGGCGCTGGGCGATGGCGCCGAGTTCGGCAATCGCCAGCGCGATCTGGTCGGCGGCGAAGGCGACCGGCTCGGCGTGGAAGTTGCCGCCCGAGACGATGCGTCCCTCGTCGATCAGCACCAGCGGGTTGTCGGTCGCCGCATTCGCCTCGATCTCCAGCGTGCGGCCGGCCATGCGCAGCAGGTCGACGCAGGCGCCGGCGACCTGAGGCTGGCAGCGGATGCAATAGGGGTCTTGCACGCGGCTGTCGCCGGTGCGGTGGCTTTCGCGGATCTGCGACCCTTCCATCAACCCGCGCATGGCGGCCGCGACCTCGATCTGGCCGCGATGGCCGCGAAGCGCGTGGATTTCCGGCAGCAGCGGGGCGGTCGAGCCCATGATCGCGTCGGTGGACAGGCTCGCGGTGAGCAGCGTCGCTTCCGCCAGCCGCCAGGCGGTGAACAGGCCCGTGAGCGCGCAGGCGGTGGAGAACTGGGTGCCGTTGATGAGGCCGAGCCCTTCCTTGGGGCCGAGCACCACCGGAGAAAGGCCGGCCTTGTCCAGCGCGGCGCGGCCCGGCATGCGCGTGCCCTGGTACTCCGCCTCGCCTTCGCCGATCAGCACGGCGGTCATGTGGGCGAGCGGGGCAAGGTCGCCGGAGGCGCCGACCGACCCCTGCGAGGGAACGCAAGGGGTGATGCCGGCGGCAAGGCAGTCCTCGATGAGCTTCAGCACCTCAAAGCGCACGCCCGAGGCACCGCGGCCGAGCGACAGCAGCTTCAGCACCATCATCAGGCGTGTCGTCGCGCCGTCCAGCAGCTCGCCGACGCCGCAGCAATGGGAGAGGATCAGGTTGCGCTGGAGCGTCGCCGTATCGCTGCTCGCGATCTTGACGCTGGCGAGCTTGCCGAAGCCGGTGTTGACGCCGTAGACGGCTTCCTCGCCCATGGCGGCCGCTGCGACCCGCTCGGCGGCGCGCTCGATGGCAGGCTGCGCGGCACGGTCGATGCGGGCGGCGAGCTCTTCTCGATAGATGCGTTCGAGCTGGGCGAGCGTGACGCTGCCCGGCGTGAGGGTCATGACGCTCATTGTGCGCCTCCGAAAATGCGTTCGTGCAGCGGGTTGAAGCCGATGCGGTAGGTCAGCTCGGCCGGCTCGGCGATGTCCCAAACGGCAAGGTCTGCACGCTTGCCGGCCTCGATGGTGCCGATCTCGCCGGCCAGCCCGAGCGCACGGGCCGCCTCGCGGGTCGCGCCGGCAAGGCACTCTTCCGGCGTGAGGCGGAACAGGGTCGCGCCCATGTTCATGGCGAGCAGCAGCGAGGTCAGCGGCGAGGAGCCGGGATTGCAGTCGGTGGCAAGGGCGATGGGGACACCGGCTGCGCGCAGGGCAGCGACCGGCGGCGCCTGCGTCTCGCGCAGCGTGTAGAAGGCGCCGGGCAGCAGCACGGCGACCGTGCCGGAGGCCGCCATGGCATCGACCCCGTCCTGGCCGAGATATTCGAGGTGATCGGCCGAGAGCGCGCCGTAGTGCGCGGCGAGCTTTGCCCCGCCCAGATCGGACAGCTGCTCGGCATGCAGCTTGATCGGCAGGCCGAGCGCCTTTGCCCGGTCGAAGACCTGCGCCATTTCGGCCGGAGAAAAGGCGATGCCCTCGCAGAACCCGTCGACGGCGTCGACAAGGCCTGCGGCATGCGCCGCCTCGAGGCCCGGCAGCGCCACCTCGTCGAGATAGGCCTGCGAACGTCCCTTGTATTCGGCCGGCACCGCATGGGCGGCGAGCCAGGACGTGACGACGCGCACGCCGCGTTCCTGCCCCAGGCGCCGGGCGGCCGCGAGCATGCGCATCTCGTCGGCAATCGTCAGGCCGTAGCCCGACTTGATCTCGATGGTGGTGACGCCTTCGCCGATCAGCGTGTCGAGCCGGGGCAAGGCGGAGGCGACGAGATCGTCCTCGCTCGCTGCACGCGTCGCCGCGACGGTGGAGACGATGCCGCCGCCGGCGCGGGCGATCTCTTCATAGCTCGCGCCCTCGAGCCGCAGCTCGAACTCGCGGGCCCGGTTGCCGCCGTGGACGATATGGGTGTGACAGTCGACGAGGCCGGGAGTGACGAGGCGCCCACCCAGGGACCGGGACGGCCAGGACGCGAATTGTGCGGGCAGATCGGCTGCGCTGCCGCACCAGGCGATGCGACCATCGGCGCCGATTGCGACGGCGCCGTTCTCGACGAGGCCATGGGGGACGGTGCTTGCGACCATGGTCGCAAGGCGCAGGGCGGTCAGGACCTCGCCGACGGCGGATCCGGGCGCAGTTTCTGGCATGACCCCTCCCAGGGAAACCGGTCGATAGCTCTTCCGGCAGGCTGCAATATGTGTTTGTTTAATTACGATATGTATGTACATAATTGTCAATCGCAAAAATGAGGCGGACGGAATGCGGATCTTTGCGGAGACGGCCTTGCTGGCCACGGGGTGGGCGCGCGACGTGGTGGTTGACATCGCTGCGGACGGGCGGATCGGCGAGGTATTGCAAGGTGTTGGACGATCTGAGGCCGCAGCGGACCGCGCGGTCGGGATCCTGCTGCCGGCGCCGGCCAACCTGCACAGCCATGCCTTCCAGAGGGCGATGGCGGGTCTGAGCGAGTTCCGCGGTGCGGCCGAGCACGACACGTTCTGGACCTGGCGCGAAATCATGTACCGCTTCCTCGGCGCCTTCACGCCGGAGACGGTGGAGGCCGTGGCCGCCTTCGTGCAGATGGAGATGCTGGAGGCCGGCTATGCCGCCTCCGCCGAGTTCCACTATGTGCACAACCAGGCCGACGGCACGCCCTATGACGACCGGGCGGAGCTCTCCCGCCGCATCGCGGCCGCATCGCAGACCTCCGGCATCGGCCTGACGCTGCTGCCGGTCTATTACACGACGGGCGGGCTCGACCGCCGCCCGCTGGCCGGTGGCCAGCGCCGCTTCGGCTCCGATCTCGACGGCTTTGCGCGGATCGTCGAGGGCGCGGAGGATGCGGTGGCAGCGCTTGCCCCCGACGCGCGGATCGGCATCGCACCGCATTCGCTGCGCGCGGTGCCGGCGGAGGACCTTGCCAAGGTCGCAGGTTTGCGCCCCGCCGATCCCCTGCACATGCACATTGCCGAGCAGACCGGCGAGGTGGAGGAGGTGCTGGCCGCCCTTGGCCGCCGTCCGGTCGAATGGCTGTTCGACACTCACGCGGTCGACGAGCGCTGGTGCCTGATCCACTGCACCCACCTGACCGACGGCGAACGCAAGGCGATTGCGACGAGCGGCGCGGTCGCGGGCCTGTGCCCGATCACCGAATCGAGCCTCGGCGACGGCATCTTCGACGGCGCGCGCTATCTTGGCGAAGGTGGGACGCTGGGCATCGGCTCCGATTCCAACATCCGCATCGCGCTGTCGGAAGAGCTGCGCACGCTGGAATATTCCCAGCGCCTGCGCGACCGGCACCGCGCGGTGCTGGCGACGAACGAGCGCTCCTGCGGCCGCCGGCTCTTTGACGAGGCGCTGAAAGGCGGTGCGCGGGCGCTCGGTCGCGACAGCGGTGCGATTCGCGAAGGCGCCTGGGCCGATCTCGTTGCCCTCGACGCAGCCTCGCTGCATCTGGAAGGGCTTGCCGGCGACACGCTGCTCGATGCATGGATTTTCGCCGGCGACGACAGGCTTGTGCGTGACGTTTGGGCAGCCGGGCGCCATATGGTACGCGACGGCAGCCATGTCGACCGCGAGCGGATCGAGGCCGGCTACCGCAACGCGATGCGCACCCTGAAGCGGAGCATGTGATGTCACCACCCGTCGTGCCTGCGAAGGACGGCGATCCGGTGCCGGCCGGCATCCGGGTGCCGAATTCCTTCCGGGCCATCAAGGCGGAAATCCTCAAGCGCATCAGCGAGCGGGTCTGGCTGCCCGGCGAGCTGATCCCGGGCGAGGAGGATCTGGCGCGCGAGTTCGGCTGCGCCCGCGTCACCGTCAACCGCGCGCTCAGGGAACTTGCCGAGATCGGGCTGGTGGAGCGCAAGCGCCGCGCCGGCACCCGCATCGCGGAGCATCCCTTGCGCGAGGCGCGGCTGGAGATCCCGGTTGTACGCAGCGAAGTCGAGGCGCGCGGCGCGCAATATCGCTTCTCGATCCTCAGCCGCGAGCGGCTGGAGGCGCCGGAGGGAATGCGGGCCCGGCTCGACCTGCCGGCCGGCACGCCGATGCTGCATGTGCGCTGCCTGCATTTCGCCGACAACCGGCCGTGGCAATACGAGGACCGCTGGATCCACATCGCCGCCGTTCCCGACATCGCCCACGTGCCGTTCGAGCGCATGAGCCCGAACGAGTGGCTGGTGAAGTTCGCTCCCTTTTCGGAAATGGAGATCGGCCTCAGCGCTGCAGCGGCGAGCCGCGAGGAAGCGACGCTGCTGGCCATCGAGCCGGGCGCGCCGGTCTTCTTGTTCGAGCGCACCACCTGGCTGATCGATCAGCCGATCACCCATGTGCGCATGCTGCATCCCCAGTCCTACCGGATGGTCTCGCGCTTCTGAGGCGCGTATCGGCGATTGATCGCCGGCCCGTTGACGGGCATAATCGTTTACATAATAAACGATCTGGATGCGGTCCGCCGGGAGGAGCCGGGGTGGTCGCGTCCGCATGGGCTTGGCCCGGACCGGCGACAGCCGGCAGGGCAGGCGACGGTCGGCGCGGCGCGCCGGGGCCGTGCGAGGTAACCTGGGAGGACACCGAATGCTTCGACTGAAATCGCTCGCCGTTGCCGCGACGGCGCTGGCCTGTGCCGGCATCTCTCCGGCATTGGCGCAGGACGTGACCCTGCGCGTGCACCACTTCCTGCCGGCTCCCGCGCCGGTTCCCAAGAACTTCATCACGCCCTGGGCCGAGAAGGTGATGGCCGAGTCCAACGGTCGCATCAAGGTCGAGGTCTTCCCGGCGATGCAGCTCGGCGGCACGCCGCCCGCGCTCTATGATCAGGCGCGCGATGGCGTCGTCGACATCGTCTGGACCCTGCCGGGCTACACGCCGGGCCGTTTCCCGGGCACCGAGGCATTCGAGCTGCCCTTCATGGCCGCCAAGGCCGAGCCGACCAGCCAGGCGTTCTGGGACTTCTACGAGAAGTACCTGAAGGACGAGTTCAAGGACGTCCATCCGATCGCGGTGCATGTGCACGGCCCCGGCCTGCTGCATGTCAAGGGCGACGGCGTGACCAAGCTGGAGGACATGAACGGCCTCAAGCTGCGCGGTCCGACCCGCCAGACCAACGCCCTGCTCGGCGCGCTCGGCGCGACCCCGGTCGGCATGCCGGTTCCGGCGATGCCCGAGGCGCTGTCCAAGGGCGTGATCGACGGCACCGTCGTGCCGTGGGAAGTCACCACGCCGCTGAAGGTCGCCGAACTCGTCGACAGCCATACCGATTTCGAGGGCTCGCGCGGGCTCTACACCGCGACGTTCGTCTTCGCGATGAACAAGGCGAAGTATGACAGCCTGCCGGCCGACCTGAAGGCGATCATCGACGCCAACAGCGGCCGCGAAGTGTCCAAGTGGGTCGGCCGCGTCATGGACGAGGGCGACCTGCCGGGCATTGCCGCCGCCGAGAAGGCCGGCAACACGATCCGCAAGCTGCCGCCGGAAGAGGTCGAGCGCTGGAAGGCCGCGGCCGAGCCGGTCGTCGCTGCCTGGGTCGAGGAAGTCTCCGGCAAGGGCTATGACGGCGCTGCCATGGTCGAAGACGCCCGGGCGCTGATCACGCAGTACGCCGGCGAGTAACCGGCTGTCCCCGCCGGCCGTTCGCGGCCGGCGGGGCGTCTTTCCGGCGCAAGGATTTCCGTCATGACCGTTCTCGTTGCCGGCGCTGGCATCGCCGGCCTGACGCTCGCCCTCAGCCTGCATCGGATCGGCGTGCCCGTCCGTCTCTTCGAGGCGGTGCGGGAGATCCGCCCGCTCGGCGTCGGCATCAACCTGCAGCCGCATGCGGTGCGCGAGCTCGATGAGCTCGGCCTGCTCGACCGGCTCGACGCCATCGGTCTGAGGACGCAGGAAGTCGCCTATTTTTCCAGCCACGGCCAGCCGATCTGGTCGGAACCGCGCGGACGTTCCGCCGGCTATGACTGGCCGCAATTTTCCATCCATCGCGGACATCTGCAGATGATGCTGCTCGACGCCGTGCGCGAGCGGCTCGGCCCCGATGCGGTGACCTGCGGGGTTTCTGTCGCCGGATGGCGCGAGAGCGAGGGCGGCGTCGAGATCGATCTCGTCGACCGCGAGACCGGCGCGCCGGCCAGCAGCGCCAGGGGCGCCGTCTACATCGCCGCCGACGGCATTCACTCGACAGCCCGTGCGGGGCTTTATCCGGACGAGGGCCTGCCCGTGTGGGGCGGCATCGTCATGTGGCGCGGCGTCACCCGCGCCCCGCATTTTCTCACCCGTCGCTCGATGGCGATGACCGGCTGCAAGCCGCGCAAGTTCGTCTGCTATCCGATTGAGGACATCACGCTCGACGATGGCAGGCCCGGTGCGGTGATCAACTGGATCGCCGACCTCAGGATGCCGGCGGATCACATCTGGCGGCGCGAGGACTGGAACCGGCCGGGCAATCCGGACGATTTCCTGCCGCGGTTCGACACCTGGCGGTTCGACTGGCTCGACATCCCCGCGCTCATCCGCAATGCCGAGCACATCTTCGAATATCCGATGGTGGACCGGGACCCGCTGCCGCGCTGGACCCATGGGCCGATGACGCTGATGGGCGATGCCGCGCACCCGATGTATCCGATCGGCTCGAACGGGGCGAGCCAGGCGATCCTCGACGCCCGCGTGCTGACCCGCGAGATCCTGCGCCATGGCGCGGTGCCGGCAGCGCTTGCCGCCTATGAGGAGGAGCGGCGTCCGGCCACGGCGCGCATCGTGCTCGCCAACCGCGCCGACGGCCCCGACAAGGTGCTCGACGTGGTCGAGGAGCGAGCCCCGGACGGGTTCGGGCGGATCGAGGACGTGCTGTCGCGCGAGGAGTTGCTGGAAACGGCCGCCGGCTACAAGCGGATCGCCGGCTTCGACGTGGAAGCCTTGAATCAACGCCCGCCGATCGTCCCGGCTGCGTGACCATGAGCGCGCGCGCAGGCTCGGGCGAAGTCCCGCCGAGTGCGTCTCTCGACTATGGCCTTCTCAACGAGTTGGTCGGCCACCTGCTGCGCCATGCCTTCCTGCGCGGCCATCAGGTCTTCGGCGACGTCTTCGCCGGCGAAGCCCTGACGCCGTTGCAGTTCATGGTCCTGGAACTCGTCGACCGCAATCCGGGCATCACCCATCGCGATGTCGCGGCCGCTATGTCCAGCGCGCCCTCGGTGCTGACGACGGCACTCAAGCCGCTCGTCACGACCCGGATGCTGGAACAGGTTCGCGTTGCAGGCGACGGTCGCCGGGTCGCCTATCGCCTGAGCCGCGAAGGGCGGGAGCGGTTCCGCGCGGTGCGGCCGCGGATCGCCGAGGCGGAGCGGCGTCTGCTCGGCGATCTGGATGAAGTCGAGGCCGAGGCCTTGCGAGGATTTTTGCGCCGGATCACCGGGCGGTTTTCCGGGTAAGGGAAAATCCGGATAGGGATCCGTTAAGGTCTTTCAAGGATATTGCAATTAGTTGCAGGTATGGGCGCCGCAGGGGCCTCATAACTGGATCAGTTCCATTGTGCGTGCGAACCGTCGAAGGATGGCCGACACGTCCTTCATGGTGGGCCGTTCGTGCTCGACGTCATCGCCTGCATCACGATAGATCACAACCCGGCGCTCGTCGCGCTGGCGGCCGGCATGTGCGTGGTCGGAGCGTGGATCAGCTTTCGCCTGTTTCAGCGCGCCCGAGACACCGAAGGCTGGACGCGCGCGGGCTGGCTCTTTCTCAATGGCATGGCCACCGGCTCCTCGATCTGGTGCACGCATTTCATCGCGATGCTCGCCTATGAGACGCAGGCGGAGGTCTACTTCAACGCGACGCTGACGATCCTCTCGTTGTTTCTCGCCATTGTCGGTTCGGCACTCGGTTTCGCGCTGGCGTGCAGCGGGCTGTTCCGCTTCGCGCCCGAGGCCGGCGGCATCGTCATCGGCGCATCGGTCGCCTCGATGCACTACCTCGGCATGGCCGGATACCGGGTCGAAGGCATCATCAACTGGAACCGGGACTATGTTGTCGCCTCGGTGATCGCGAGCCTCGTGTTCGGGGCGCTGGCGCTCAACCGCTTCATGCGCCCGACCACCCGCTGGTGCCGGCACGGCGCCATGACGGCGCTGGTCCTTGGCATCGTCCTCCTGCATTTCACCGGCATGACGGCGATGACCGTGACGCCGCTGCGCCCGCTCTTTTCGCCGAATGTGGACCAGTTCTGGGCGCTTGCCCTTGCGGTTGCCGGCGTCGGGTCGATGGTGATCGGCATGGGTGTCGTCACGGCCCTGCTTGACCTGAAGACCCGCAGCACGGCCGATGCCGACCTGCAGCGCATTTCCGATTTCGATCCGCTGACCGGCCTTGGCAACAGGTCGCTGTTCTCCCGCCGCCTCGACGAGGAATGCGTGTGGGCCGACAGCAACGACAGCCGCCTGTGCCTGGTGCTGGTCAATCTCGACGATTTCCGTGCGATCAACGACCTGCGTGGCCATACAGCCGGCGATGCCCTGTTGGCGGCACTCGGCGCCCGCATCCAGAACGGGCTGAAGGATGGCGAAGTCGCCATGCGCATCGGCGGCGACGAGTTTGCGGTGATGCGCCGTCTGTCTGCCTCCGAAAAGGTCGATGGCTTCCTGGAGCGGTTGGACGCCCTGTTCCGCCGTCCGCTGAAGGCGTCCGGCATGGTGCTCCCCTGTGCATCCGGCATGGGCGTTGCGATCTATCCCGATCATGGGCTGTCCGCCTCCGATCTGCTGGCCAATGCCGGGCTTGCGCTCGCGCGTGCCAAGATCGACACCATCGAGCGCACCTGTTTTTGCGACAGCGTCATGGACCAGGCCGAGCGTCGTCGCCGCGAGCTCTCGGTGGCCCTGCGCGGCGCGGTCGAGCGGGGCGAGTTTTCCCTCTTCTTCCAGCCGCAGATGGATCTGGAGACCGGCGCGTTTTCCGGTGCCGAAGCCCTGGTGCGCTGGACGCATCCCGAATACGGCTCGGTGTCGCCGGCGGTGTTCATCCCGATCGCCGAGGAAAACGGGCAGATCATCCCGATTGGCGACTGGGTGCTGGAACAGTCCTGCCGCCAGGCCGTGACCTGGGCCAGGCCGGTGAAGGTGGCGGTCAATCTCTCCGCCATCCAGCTGCGCCAGCGGGGCCTGCCAGAGCGAATCGGCGAGGTCCTGCGCGAGACCGGGCTCGATCCGGCCCGGCTGGAGATCGAGGTTACCGAATCCTCGTTCATGGCGGATCTCGATCTCAGCCTGCAGATGCTGCGGGAGATCCAGGCGCTTGGCGTCTCGGTTGCCCTCGACGATTTCGGCACGGGCTATTCGGCTCTTGCCAGCTTGCGGGTCTATCCCTTCAACCGGATCAAGCTGGACCGCGGGTTCACCTCCGATCTTGCAGTGTCCGGCGAAGCGCGCGCCATCGTGCATTCGGTGCTCATGCTGGGCCAGTCGCTCGGCACGCCGGTGCTGGCCGAGGGCGTGGAGACGGACGAGCAGCTTGCGTTCCTGCGCGCTGCCGGCTGCCGCGCGATCCAGGGCTTCCTCTATTCGCGCCCGGTTCCGGCCGGCGATCTGCAGCGCCTGATGCTCGCCCCGCCCGCCCCGGGCCTTCTGGGGGCCGCCCGCCGCATCGTTCCCGACAGTTTGCCGCAGGTTGCAAACGGCTGAGCGCGCGCGCTCTTCTGCGAGACGAACATCCCTGTTTTGCAAGCAAGAATCCGCTCCGGCCCGCGATGGACTGCGGGCCGTTTTAGTTTAGAATTCTTCTAATATATTGATTTTATTGGAATATTATCTTGACTGCAAAACTCATAATAGCGTTAGTTCAGCCGTGCCCGGCCAGCCGGGCCCTTTGATGTCGGGGCCTTTACCCCCGGTGATTGGAGGCTGACGTGACTGGAAGATTGCAAGACCGCTCGCCCGCTTCTGCGCCTGGCGACGAGGTCGAGACGCTTGTTGTCGAGGGGCTGCGGCGCTGGCTTGCCGGGTATCAGACGGGCAGCATCGAATGCTGGGAAATGGCCTGGACGTTCTATGCGGGGCGGCTGGGCGTGAGCCGGGCCCGCCACGCGGTGACCGGGCTGTCCTGTTTTGCTCGCGCGCTCAATGGCTGGGCCAAGTGCGGCCTGTCGCTCATGCCCTACGACTGTCCGCATCGCTGCGCCCACGAATGCCTTGCAGTCGCGCTGGTGGCGTCCTGGCAGCGCGGCGACCGGGAGGCAGCCGCGAACATCGCCGAGGAGCTGGTGATTTCCGGTGGACTGCCTTTCACCCTGGAGGCGGCAGCGAATTTTGCCGACACGCTCCGCCGCCTCGATCTGGTCCTGCCGGATCCCGCCTGCCTTGCCTGCCGCCGGCCTGTGCCGATGGCAACGCACGGGGCAGCCGAGACCCGGCACTGAATCCCTGCCGCATGTCGGCTCGCAAGAAACTCGAATGGAAGGATCGCCCAAGATGAAGAAGACCCTGTTGCTGGCGACGACGCTTGCAGGCATTGCCCTGCTGCCGGCTGGCCTGGCACGGGCGGCGGACGCCGCCGCCGTACTCGACACCTATGGTGACATTGCCGAGGCCGCCTATGCCGAATCCGTGGCAACCGCCGAGGACCTGTCCGCCGCCGTCGATGCGCTGATCGCCAAGCCGTCCGACGAGACGCTGGCCGCCGCCCGCAAGGCGTGGCTTGCCGCTCGCCGGCCCTACCAGCAGACCGAGGTCTACCGTTTCGGCAATGCGATCGTCGACGACTGGGAAGGCAAGGTGAATGCCTGGCCGCTGGACGAGGGCCTCATCGACTATGTCGACGCCGGTTATGGCAGCGACAATCCGGAGAACGCCTTCTACACCGCCAATGTCATCGCCAACCCGAAGATCACGGCGGGCGGCCGCGAGATCGACGCGACCGAGATCACTCCGGCGCTGCTGTCGGAAGAGCTGCAGGAAGCCGGCGAGATCGAGGCCAATGTGGCGACCGGTTACCATGCGGTTGAGTTCCTGCTCTGGGGGCAGGACCTGAACGGCACGGACAAGGGCGCGGGCAACCGTCCGGCGACCGACTTCGACGCGGCCAACTGCACCGGCGGCAATTGCGAGCGTCGCGCCGCCTATCTGAAGGCTGCGACCGAGCTGCTGCTGTCCGATCTCAAGGAAATGGCCGATGCCTGGAAAGACGGCGGGGCCGCCCGCGCCGAGCTGGCGGAGAAGGGCGAGGCCGGCGGTCTTGCCACGATCCTGACCGGCATGGGCTCGCTGTCCTATGGCGAGCTGGCGGGCGAGCGCATGAAGCTCGGCCTCATGCTGCACGATCCGGAGGAAGAGCACGACTGCTTCTCCGACAACACCCACATGTCGCACTACGACGACGTGATGGGCATCCGCAACGTGTGGTTCGGCCGCTATGAGGGCTTTGCCGGCAAGTCGGTCGAAGGCGCTTCGCTGCGCGATCTGGTCGCGGCCAAGGATGCGGCCGTTGCCGAGGAAGTGACGGCCAAGCTCGACGCGACGCTGGCGGCCTTCGAGGCGCTGCGCAAGCGTGCCGAGACGGTCGAGGCCTACGATCAGATGATCGGCGAGGGCAACGACGAGGGCAATGCGGTGGTGCAGGCTGCCGTGGATTCGCTCATCGACCAGACCCGGTCCATCGAGCGTGCCGTCGCGACGCTCGGTCTCGACGAGATCGCCTTTGAGGGCTCCGACAGCCTCGACAATCCGGGCGCTGTCTTCCAGTAAGCGCCAGGCAGAAGAACCGGCCGCGGCGGGGGACACGGGTCCGCCGCGGCTTTTCCACCCATGTGCCGGCGGCCGGGGCGCCGGGCACTCAGGCAATGCGAACGTTCCATGCCGTCAGCCTATCTGAATGCCGCCGCCAGCCTGTGTGTGGCTGCGAGCCTTGCCTTGCCCGCGGCCGCGGGAGAAGCCGCACTTCCTCATCGGGACGATCTCAGCCCGCGGGATCGCGCAAGAGTCGCAAGGGTCATCGCCGACCCGGCCGATTTCTCTGCTGCCGAGGCCTTCGAGGCGATGCCCGGCGGGGCTGCGACCTACATCAAGCGCATCAACGTCAACGCCTTCTCGTTCCCGTCCGCCAACATCTCCTTCGAGGACCAGCAGCGCTTCGCGCTCGGCAACGGGCTGTTCCGCAAGCTGTGGGTGTCTTCGCCGTCCTCGACCAACGCCTCCGACGGGCTGGGCCCCTTGTTCAACGCCCGCTCCTGCCAGGGCTGTCACCTCAAGGATGGGCGCGGCCACCCGCCGCGCGAAGGCGAGGAGCCGGTCGCCCTTTTCCTGCGCCTGTCGGTGCCGGGCGAACCGGAAGCCGGCAAGCTGCTGCGGCCGGAGCCGACCTACGGCACCCAGTTCCAGACCTATGCGGTGCCTGGTCTGAAATCCGAGGGCCGGCTGGAGGTCCGTTACACCGAGCGGTCGGTGACGCTCGGCGACGGCACGCTGGTCAGTCTGCGCGTTCCGGACTACCGGATGACCGATCTCGGTTACGGCCCCATGTCGCCGGACGTGCTCACCTCCCCGCGCGTCGCTCCGCAGATGATCGGTCTTGGCCTTCTGGAGGCGATCCACCCGGGCGATATCCTCGCAGATGCCGATCCGCACGACAGCGACGGGGACGGCATTTCCGGCCGTCCGAGCTGGCTGGCGGACCCTGCGACCGGCGGCAAGGTGCTGGGCCGTTTCGGCTGGAAGGGCGAGGCGCCGACGGTGCGCGCGCAGTCGGCCGGCGCATTCGCCGGCGATATCGGCATCTCGACGCCGGACGAGCCGCATCCCCATGGCGACTGCATGCCGGCACAGACCGAATGCCTCGCCATGCCGACCGGCGAACAGGACAATCTGGGGCCGACCGAAGGCCCGGATCCGGTGCTGGAGCTCGTGGACTTCTATTCGCGCAACCTCGCCGTGCCGCGGCGCCGCGATGTCGACGATCCACAGGTTCTTGCCGGCAAGGCGCAGTTTCATGCGCTGGGCTGCGCCAGCTGTCACCGGCCGAAATACGTGACGTCTCGCAAGGCGGACCTGGAGGCGCACCGCTTCCAGCTGATCTGGCCCTATTCGGACATGCTGCTGCACGACATGGGCGAGGGGCTTGCAGACAATCGGCCGCTGGCGAATGCCTCCGGACGGGAATGGCGCACTGCGCCGCTATGGGGTATCGGACTGACTGAGCTCGTGTCGGGGCAGGAAAGCTACCTGCATGACGGGCGCGCCCGCACGCTGGAGGAAGCGATTCTCTGGCACGGCGGCGAAGGTCAGGCGGCGCGTGACGGTTATGCGGCCCTCGACCGCGCGGACCGTGAGGCGCTGCTGCGGTTCCTCAAGTCGCTCTGACGAACGGCAAAGTGAAAAGACCGAGAACGGGAGCACGACCATGACGGATGCACAACGCGAAGCGCGGCAGGGGAGCGACGTGCGTGCGCCCGGCCACCGGCTGGCGCACTTTGCCGCATCGATGGTGCTGACCGGTCTCATCGTGGCGGCAGGAAGTGTGGCGATGTCGAAGCCGGCGGCGGCCGACGTCGACTATTCCCGTTTTTGGCCGGCCACCGTCTCCGGGTTTGCCCTGCCTGCCAGCGATGCGCTCGTGGAGGCGGTCCCGGCGCTTGCTTCCGGTATCGAGACGGCCTGCACGGGTGGGTCGGGCGAGCCGTTCTCGGCCGCCTTTACTGAGGCCGTCGAGGCGGTCGCGCGCCTTACCATGCTGCGCGTCGGCGCGCTCGCCGACGAGAACCGGCTGGAGCGCATCGCCTTCATTCCGGACGGGCGCGGCGTGGTCCGCCGGCAGGTGACGCGCCTGATCGCGGATCGCGACGAGACGGCTCTGGATGCGGCCCGGCTGCGCGACAAGAGCGTCGCCCTGCAAGGGCTGACGGCGCTCGAATGGGTGGCCTTCGACAAGGACGGCGAGGTCCTGCTCGCGGACGCCGGCGAGGAGGGCGCCTATCGTTGCGCCTATGCGGCGGCCCTGGCCTCCCGTCTCGGCGAGACCGCCGAAGAGGTTCGCGGCGCCTTTGCCGCGCCGACCGGCCAGACCGGGCTGCTCTTGGCTCCCGGGCCGGAGAACGGTCTTGCCAGGACCCACAAGGAAGCGGCGGGCTTCGTCTTCAACGCGCTGATGACCTCGCTCGAACTGATCCGCGACCAGATGCTGGTGCCGCTGGTCGGCGAAGGGCCGGCGGCCTCCCGGGCCGCGCGCGTGCCTTTCTCCCGCTCGCACAACGGCACCGCCTACCTGGCCGGCGCGATCGACGGGCTGTCGCAGGCCTTCCTGGCAGCCGGTTTTGCCCAGGCCTCCGAAGACGGTGCGTGGATCGGCGATACGCTGGCCTTCGAGCGCGGCAACGCGCTGAGGGCGTTGGGGGCGGTTCCGGCCGATCTGCAAGCCGCGCTCGCCGACCAGCAGGCAAGCGACCGGCTGGGCTATATCCTGACGGTGCTGACGGGACTGCGCACGACGCTCGGCGGTGAGCTTGCCGGCTATCTCGACTTCCGGGGAGGGTTCAATGCTCTGGACGGCGATTGACCGGCGGTCCCTGCTCGTCGGAGGCGGCGCTGCCCTGGCGGCGCTGGCGCTTGGCCTGGACGGGGTGCGGGCGAGCGCAGCGGGCCTGTCCGACGATCCGCTCTTTGCCGCCGCCCGGCGTGAGCCGGACGGCAGCCACAGCATCGTGGTGACCGGGCTCGATGGCATCGACCGCCAGGTGATTCCGCTCCCGGGCCGGGGGCATGACGTTGCGGTCTGTCCTCTCAGCGGGCGCTGTCTCGCCTTCGCCCGTCGCCCCGGCACCTTTGCCGTCAGCTTCGATACGGCCGGCGCCCGCCCTCCGGTCGTGTTCGAGGCAGTGCCCGGCCGGCACTTCTACGGCCATGGCGCCTTTTCGCCCGATGGCCGGCTGGCCTATGCGACGGAGAACGACTACGTCGCCAACCGCGGGGTGATCGGCGTCTATGATCTCAGCGGCGAGCGGCCGCAGCGCGTCGGCGAGTTCTGGTCCGGCGGCATCGGGCCGCACGACATCCTGCCGCTGCCCGACGGGCGCAGCCTCGTCGTTGCCAATGGCGGCATCGAGACGCATCCGGACAAGGGGCGCGAGAAACTCAACATCGAGACGATGCAGCCGAACGTGACCGTGATCGACCGCGACACCGGCACGGTGCGCGGCGTCGCGGACCTGCCTCCCGGCCTGCACAAGCTGTCGCTCCGCCATATGGCGGTCGCCGGCGGCGGCAAGGTGTGGATCGGCGGCCAGTACGAGGGCAGCCTTCAGGAGACGCCGCCGCTGATGGCCTCGCTCGACACCGAAGACGGGCGTCTGCGCCTTCACGACGTGCCGGACGAGCTGCGCGGGCGTCTCGCCAACTATGTCGGGTCCGTCACCACGAGCCGCGACGGCGAGGTGGTCGCTGCGTCCTGCCCGCGCGCCGGCCGCATCCTCTATTTTTCGGCCCTGGACGGGACCTTCCTGTCCAGCCAGCAGCGGGCCGATGCCTGCGGCGTCGCACCGCTCGACGAGAGCGGGTTCCTGATCTCGGACGGGCAGGGTTCCCTCAGCGAGAGCGGCGACCGCAGGGGCGCGCCGATGCTGCTGGCATCCGGCGCCGGCATTTCCTGGGACAATCACATGGTGGCGATCGATCCGGCCTGAGCGGATGCGCGGCCCGTTCAGACCGTGTCGCTGAAGTCGATCTCGGCCATCAGATCGCCGGCCAGGGTCTCGAGCGCGGCCGAAAGATCCCCGGCGGACAGGTCTACCGGCAGGACAACGTCCACTTGCGCGCGGAACATCCGTTCGCCGCTCATCGAGCCGGCGGAAACCTCCGTCTCCAGCTCGGTGATGCTGACGCCCTTGGCCGCCAGCACGGCGGCCACCGCATGCACGATGCCCGGATGATCCTGGCAAATGACGGTCATCCGCGCGACCTGCCCGTGGGTCTCGTGGCTCGCCTCGCTGCGCTTCAGCGTGGTGGCGATGCCGTCGGCCGACAGCTGCGACAGGGCGGTTTCCAGCGCCTCGACACGCTCCTGCGGCACCTCGACCCGGACGAGACCGGCAAAGGTGCCGGCAAGCCGCGACATCGAGCTTTCGATCCAGTTGCCGTCATGGGCGGCGATCACGTCGGACAGCCGCTCGACAAGGCCCGGGCGATCATCGGCGATTGCCGTCAGAACCAGCGAAATCATGGACATGGGCGTGAGCCTCCCGGATGTTTTCCGGCAGGCTAGACCATAGCGCAGGCCATGGAAACCGGAACGAGCCTTGCGGCCGCCTGCGCTCAGGAGGCGCGGCGCCGTTTCTCCGGGGGAACGCCGAAGGCTGCGGTGTAGAGCCGGGCCTTGATTCGCGACAGGCGGGCATAGATTCGCAGCGGCAGGCGCGCCAGCGGCGGCACGACGTCGTGGCAGAACGCCACCTTGCGCACATAGCCGTGCACCTGCCATTCGAACCAGGTGAAGGCGGGGAAATAGGCGGTATCGCCGGCCGTGAGCGTGCGGACCTCGCCGTCCGGCCCGGTGACCGTCACCGACCCTTCGAGAATGTAGACCGCCTCGTCGCAGCCGAAATACCAGCTGAAGCGACCGTCCGTGCAGTCCCAGACCGACATGTTGGCATAGCGGTCCTGCCCGCTTGCCAGTTGTACCGCGCGTGCCTGCGGAGTGCCTTCCAGTACCCAGTCCGGATTGATCGGCGCGGGCTGGAGTTGCAGTCCCTCAAGGCGCGCGAGCGTCAGGCCGGCCGGCGTGCGGTCGGCCACGGCCATGGCGGCTCCAAGCGCGCTGGCGGACGCGGTGTCGGTCATGGTCGGTCATCTCCCTTTTTGTCTTTGTTCCGCTTTACCACCAAGCGGTGAAGAACCGGTTTCCGGAACGGCCGCGTTTTGCCCGCCGCGTTGCCGACAGCAGCTGCCGCATTTGGCCCTTGCGGGGGGCGCAAGGCTCCACTAGCGTGCCCGGCCAATGACGGCGTCCCTGGAGGGACTGAAAGCAAGTCCGGTGGCGACCGACCCAAATCGGGGGTCCAGTCCGGAGCTGTCCGAGCGGTATTCGGTCCGGTGCGACGGCTGGTCGTGCGGGGACCCTGTCCTGTATCCGGCCGCTTTCACTCCCTCCCGGCGGCGCTGCGCCGGATCCGTCCGGCTTCTCACGCGGGCGCGTGGCCAAGAGGGAGTTTTTGAGATGAAAGCAGAATTTGTCTTCGCCGCCGTTTTGGCCGAGCGTCCCGTCCGGTGCGACCGGGGAGGGGCATGATGGCCGACGTGATGACTGAGACGGGCGAGAAACTGGGCCTGATGATCTGCGGCCATGGCAGCCGCAACCGCGGGGCGGTGCGCGAGTTCGCGCAACTTGCCGAGCGGCTGAAGACCCGCTTTCCCGGCTGGCCGGTGGAATACGGCTATCTCGAATTCGCCAATCCGGTGATCAAGGACGGCCTCGACCGGCTGCGCGAGCAGGGCTGCACCCGCATTCTCGCTGTGCCGGGCATGCTGTTCGCCGCCGGTCATGCCAAGAACGACATTCCCTCCGTGCTCAACACCTATCAGGCACAGCACGAAGGCCTGACGATCACCTATGGGCGCGAGCTTGCCGTCGACACCAGGATGATCCGGGCTGCCGGCGAGCGCATCCGCGAGGCGCTGGAAAAGGCCGGCGACGACGTGCCGCTGCACGAGACCTTGCTGATGGTCGTGGGGCGCGGCGCGTCCGACCCCGACGCCAATTCCAACGTCGCCAAGATCACCCGGATGCTGTGGGAAGGCTTCGGCTTCGGCTGGGCCGAGACGTGCTATTCCGGCGTCACCTTCCCGCTGGTCGAGCCCGGCCTTGAACACGCGGCCAGGCTCGGCTATCGCCGCATCGTCGTCTTCCCGTATTTCCTGTTCTCCGGCGTCCTGGTCAGCCGCATCTACAACAACACCGACGAGGTCGCGGAGCGCCATCCGGACATCGAGTTCGTCAAGGCCGGCTATCTCAACGACCATCCCCAGGTGATCGACACCATGGCGGACCGGGTCACCGAGATCCTGCAGGGCGCCAACCTGATGAACTGCCAGATGTGCAAGTACCGGGAGCAGGTGCTCGGCTTCGAGGCCGATGTCGGTCGGCCGCAGGAAAGCCACCACCACCACGTCGAGGGGCTCGGCGCCGACGCCGAGTGCAAGCTTTGCGAAGACGTGTGCACCGGAGCCTGCGAGGCGCAGGCGACAGGTCACCACCACCATGACCATGGCCATTCGCACGGCCACCACCACCATCACGATCATGACCATGACCACGGGCACAGTCATGACCATGACCACGGGCACCATCACCACGGTCACAGTCACGGCCATGATCACAGCCATGATCACGGGCACGACCATCACCATCCGCCCTATCCGCATGCCGATCACCCGCTGGGGCCGAAGTCGATGAAGAAGCGGACCACATGAGGTGTGGGACGTGAGCGGCGGGCGTTACGACTACGAGCGCGATCCCGCGCAGATCTATCGCCGCTCCTTTTCGATTGTGCGCGAAGAGGCCGATCTCTCGGCCCTGCCCGAGACGCTGCACCCGGCCGCGATCCGCATCGTTCATGCCTGCGGCATGCCCGAGGTCGTGGCCGACCTCGCCTGGCGAGGCGATGTCGCGGCAGCGGTCGGTGGCGCCCTGGCCGCCGGCGCGCCGGTCTTCGCCGATGTGCGCATGGTCTGCGAGGGCGTCATCCGCGCCCGCCTGCCGGCCTGCAACGACCTCGTCTGCACGCTGAACGAGCCGCCGGTGCCCGGCCTTGCCCGGCGCCTCGGCACCACCCGCTCGGCCGCGGCCGTCGATCTGTGGCGCGACCGGTTGGAGGGTTCCGTCGTGGTCGTCGGCAACGCCCCGACCGCGCTCTTTCATCTGCTGGAGCGGATCGGCGAGGGCTTTCCGCGCCCTGCCGCGATCCTCGGCTTTCCGGTCGGTTTCGTCGGCGCGGCGGAATCGAAGGAGGCGCTGCTGGAGAGCCCGCTCGATATCCCGTGCCTGGTGCTGCGCGGCCGTCGCGGCGGCTCCGCCATCGCTGCCGCCGCGATCAACGCACTTGCCGCCGGCGTGCCGGAGGAGGGAGACGCGTGAGCACTGACGACACGGCACGACCCGCCCCCTGGCTGACCGTGATCGGCATCGGCGAGGAGGGCGTCGACGGGCTGTCCCCGATTGCGCGGCAGGCGTTGGCCGATGCAAGGCGCGTCTTCGGCGGCGCCCGTCACGGCGAGCTCGTTGCCCCGCTCGGGATCAAGGTCGAGACCTGGCCGAGCCCGTTCCACGAGGGGTTGGAAGCGCTGCTGGCCGAGCGCGGCAAGCCCGTCGCGGTGCTGGCGAGCGGCGATCCCATGTGGTTCGGCATCGGCTCGACGCTCGCGCGCTCCGTGCCGCATGACGAAATGCTTGTCCTGCCGGCCCCATCGTCCCTGTCGCTCGCCGCCGCCAGGCTCGGCTGGCCCTTGCAGGAGGTGGAGACCCTGTCGCTGCATGGCCGCCCGCTCGATCTGCTGCGCGCCGTTCTCTATCCCGGCGCCAGGGTCCTCTGTCTCACCTCGGGCGCCCGTGCAGCGGAAGAGATCGCCGATCTGCTGGTCGACGAAGGCTATGGCGCCAGCCGGCTGACCGTGCTGGAGCATCTCGGCGGCCCGGCCGAGCGGGTCCTGACGGGCAGCGCCGAAGGCTGGCGCGGCGAGGTGGCCGCCCTTAACGTCGTGGCGGTCGAGGCGGTCGCGGTGCGCGACACGCCGCTGCGCCCGCGCCTGCCCGGCCTGCCGGACGATGCGTTTCGCCATGACGGCAAGATCACCAAGCGCGAGGTGCGGTCGGTCACGCTCGCCCGTCTGATGCCCATGCCAGGTGCGCTGTTGTGGGATATCGGCGCGGGCTCGGGTGCTGTCGCCATCGAGTGGCTGCGCGCCGCCCCCCGCAGCCGGGCCATCGCGCTGGAGCCGGACGACACTCGCCGCGCCACGGCGCGGGCGAATGCGGCGGCCCTCGGCGTGCCGCATCTCGACCTTCGCCCCGATGCCGCTCCGCAAGGCCTTTCAGGACTGCCGGCGCCCGACGCGATCTTCCTCGGCGGCGGCCTGACCGCACCCGGCACGCTGGAGGCGGCGCTCGCAGCGCTGCGGCCCGGCGGCCGGCTTGTCGCCAATGCGGTGACGCTGGAAAGCGAGGCGATCCTTCTGGCTGCCCATGCCCGCCATGGCGGCGAGCTGGTGCGCATCGCGGTGTCGCGGGCCGGTGCCGTCGGCGGCATGACCGGATGGCGTCCGCTGATGGCGGTGACCCAGTGGAGCCTGATCGTCCCATGACTGCTGGAACCCTCTCCGGAACCCTCTCCGGAACCCTCTACGGCGTCGGCCTCGGCCCCGGCGACCCGGATCTGATGACCGTGAAGGCGCACCGGCTGATCTCGGGCGCGCAGGTCGTCGCCTATCCGGCGCCCGACGACGGCGAGAGCTTCGCCCGCTCCATCGCAGCGGCGATCATCCCGCCGTCCGCCCGGGAAATCCCGATCATCGTGCCGATGCGCGTCGAGCGCTTCCCGGCGCAGGCCGTCTATACCCGCGCGGCCGAGGAGATCGGCGAAGTCCTCGCCTCCGGCACGGATGTGGTCACCCTGTGCGAGGGCGACCCGTTCTTCTACGGCTCCTTCATGTATCTGTTCGAGCGGCTGTCGGGGCGCTTTCCTTGCGAGATCGTGCCGGGCGTGACTTCGCTCACCGCCTGCGCCGCCCGCCTTGCCCGGCCGCTCACCGCGCGCAACGATGTCCTCACCGTCATTCCCGGACCGCTGCCGGACGAGGAGATCGCCGCGCGGATCGAGGCGGCGGGTGCCATCGCCATCATGAAGGTCGGGCGCCACCTGCCGCGCCTGCGCCGGTTGATCGAGGGGCTGGGCCTCATCGATCATGCAGGCTATGTGGAGCGGGCGACGCTGCCGGCGGAAAAGGCCATGCCTCTTGCCGATGTGACGGAAGCTGCCGCCCCCTATTTCTCGATGATCCTGATCTACAAGGGAGACGAAGCGTGGATGCTACCGCCGCAATCCTCGTCCTGACGCCGGCGGCGGAGCCTGTCGCGCGCCGCATCGCGGCCGCCTTGCCGGGAGCCACGCTGCACGGGCTCGCCCACCGGGTGCCCGGCCTCGACGTGTCCTTCGCCGAGACGCTGAACCATATCCGTGCGCTCTATCAGGCCGGCACGCCCATCGTCGGCGTCTGCGCCTCCGGCATCCTGATCCGCGCGCTGGCCGCCGTGATCGAGGACAAGCGCTCCGAGCCGCCGGTTCTCGCCGTGTCCGAGGACGGGGCAAGCGTCGTGCCGCTGCTCGGCGGCCATCGCGGCGCCAACTCGCTCGCCCGCCAGGTGGCCGAGGCGCTGGACGGCCACGCCGCGGTGACGACGCAGGGGGATACGGCGCTGGGCGTTGCGCTCGATTCGCCGCCCAAGGGCTGGTGGCTCGCCAATCCGCAGGACGCCAAGGGCGTCATGGCCCGCCTGCTGGCCGGGGAGCCTGTCCGTCTCAAGGGCGATGCCCCCTGGATCACCCGCTCGCGCCTGCCGCTGGCGGACACGGCGGAGATGGAAATCGTCGCCAGCGTCGAGGCGATTGAGCCGGGCGCCGACCGGCTCGTCTATCACCCGCGCCGCCTCGTCGTCGGTGTCGGCTGTGCCAGGGGCTGCCCGGCGGAAGAGCTCGCCGCGCTGGTGCGCGAGACGCTTGCCGGCGCCGGCCTTGCGGAAGGAGCGGTGGCGCTTGTCGCGACCCTCGACCTGAAGGCGGACGAGGCCGCCGTTAACGCGCTCGCCGGCCAGCTCGGCGTGCCGCTGCGCGTCTTTCCCGCCGCCCGGCTGGAGCAGGAGGCGCCGCGTCTTGCCAATCCGTCGGACGTCGTCTTCGCCGAGGTCGGCTGCCACGGCGTGTCCGAAGGCGCGGCGCTGGCCGCGACCGGGGCGGACGGCATGCTGCTGGTTGAGAAGCGCAAGACCGCCAATGCCACGGTTGCCGTCGCGCTGGCGCCCGAGCCGGTCGATCCGGCCGGGGCGGGGCGCCCGCGCGGCCGTCTCTCGGTGATCGGCATCGGGCCGGGCCGCGACGACTGGCGCACGCCGGAAGCCTCGCGCCTGCTTGCCGATGCGGACGAGGCCGTCGGCTATTCGCTCTATCTCGACATCGTCGCACCGCTCATTCAGGGCAAGCAGCGCCACGCCTTCCCGCTCGGCGCGGAGGAGGAGCGCGTCCGCTTCGCGCTGGAACGCGCCGGCGAGGGGCGTTCGGTGGCGCTGGTCTCCTCCGGCGATGCCGGCATCTACGCCATGGGCGCGCTGGTCTACGAGCTTTTGCACCGTGACACCGCCGAGGGTGGTGTTTCGGATGCGGCAAAGCGCGTCGAGGTGGTCAACGCCCCCGGCATCTCGGCCTTGCAGGCGGCGTCCGCGCGCATCGGCGCGGTGCTCGGCCACGACTTCTGCACCATCTCCCTGTCGGACCTCTTGACCCCGTGGGAGGCGATCGAGCAGCGGCTGAGAGCCGCGGCCGACGGCGATTTCGTCGTTGCCTTCTACAATCCCGTATCCAAGCGCCGCCGCACCCAGTTGGCGGCCGCACGCGAGATCCTGCTTGCCGCCCGCCCGGCCGATACGCCGGTGGTGCTCGGCTACAATCTCGGCCGCGAGGGCGAGACGCTGACCGTGACGACGCTCGGCGAGTTGCGCGTCGACGATGTCGACATGCTGACCACCGTGCTTGTCGGTTCGTCCGCCTCGCGCGCGGTCATGACCGGCTCGGGCAGGCCCTTCGTCTACACCCCCCGCGGCTACGCCAAGCGCATCGAGGAAAAGCTGTGACCGTTCATTTCATCGGCGCCGGGCCCGGCGATCCCGACCTCATCACCGTTCGCGGGTTGAAGCTGATCGAGGCTTGCCCCGTGTGTCTTTACGCCGGCTCGCTGGTGCCCGAGGCGATCGTCGCGGCGGCGCCCGAAGGCGCGCGCGTCGTCGACACCGCGCCGATGACCCTCGACGAGATCATGGCGGAGATCGAGGCGGCGCATGCGCGCGGCGAGGATGTGGCGCGCGTCCATTCCGGCGACCCCTCGCTCTACGGCGCGATTGCCGAGCAGATCCGCCGGCTGAAGGAGAAGGACATTCCCTTCGACGTGACGCCCGGCGTGCCGGCTTTTGCCGCTGCAGCCGCCGCGCTCGGCCAGGAGCTGACCGTGCCGGAGATCGCCCAGACGGTGATTCTCACCCGCACGACGATGAAATCCTCCGACATGCCGAAGGGCGAGGACCTTGAAACGCTCGGCAGGAGCGGCGCGACGTTGGCGATCCACCTGTCCATCCGGAACCTGCGCGAGATCGAGCGCCAGCTCGTCCCGCTTTACGGTGCCGATTGCCCGGTCGTCGTCGCCTACCGGGTCGGCTGGCCGGACCAGAGCTTCATCCACGGCACGCTTACCGACATTCGCGAGAAGGTGCGCGAGGCGAAGATCACCCGCACCGCGCTCATCTTCGTCGGCCGGGCGCTGCAGCCGCAGGCGGATTTCCGCGACAGCGCCCTCTACCATGCCGACCATGTCCATGTGCTGCGGCCGAAAAAAAAGAAAACGGCTAAAACCGGGGCCTGAAGCAGCACGCCGGGCCGCGATTTGCATCTCGCGGCGCCTCTCCTTAGGCTTGGGCCATCCCAACAGCCAAAGGAGAGACCCGCCATGGAGACGGACAACCCGCTCTTGCAACGTGCCTACGCCCTGGATGGCGACAGGGAGCGTATCCGCGATCTCTATGCCGACTGGGCGCAAAGCTACGACGACGACACGGTCGGCGGCATGGGCTATGTCGCCCCGGCGCTCGCCGCCGAGGCGCTGGCGAGCGAGATCGGGGACAGCGCCGGCGCGGTGCTCGATGCCGGGTGCGGCACCGGCCTTGTCGGCCTGGAACTGAGCCGGCGTACGAAGGCTGAGATCGACGGCGTCGACCTCAGCCCCGGCATGCTGGACCAGGCCTCGGAAAAGGGCGTCTACCGCCGGCTTGCCGAGGCGGACCTGACCCGTCCGCTGGACCTGCCCGATAACGCTTATGACGGGGTTGTGAGCGTCGGCGTCTTCACCAGCGGCCATGTCGGGCCGCAGGCCATCGACGAGCTCGCGCGTGTCGCGCGTCCCGGCGCGCCGCTTGTCGTGACCGTGCATGAGAAGGTCTGGGAGAGCGACGGCTATCCGGCGCATCTCAAGACGATGGAGGACAGGGGCATCGCCCGCATCCGCGCCATCCGCGACACCGCCTATCACGAAAAGGAAGGCTATCGCTGCAAGCTCTGCCTGCTCGAGGCCGCCTGATCAGTGTCTGATCGGCCGGGGTCACACCCGGTCGATCAGGTGGATAAACGAGCCCGACACGCGGCCGACGCGCAGTCCGACATCGCCGAACGGCGCTCCAAGCGCGTCCCTTGCCTCGAACAATCGCTCAGCCTGCCCCTCGTGCACGATGGTCGCGTAGTGGAATTCGTGACCCGTCAGCTCGCCCTGCCAGGGCGCACCGGGAAGGGCCTTGAGCCGCCGGTAGCCGAGATGCCGCTTGCGGGTCGCAAAGCTCGTTTCCAGCGGCAGCAGCCCGAGCATCGCATGCCGCGTTCCCTCGGCGTCCGTCAGGTGCTCGCCGAGCACCATGTAGCCGCCGCATTCGCCGTAGATCAGGGCACCGCGCGCCGCCGCCGCCTGCATGCCCTGCCGGAACCGGCCGGCCGCCGCGATTCGTTCCGCATGCAGTTCCGGATAGCCGCCGGGCAGATAGACAGCATCGCTCTCCGCATCCGGCGCCTCGTCGGCAAGGGGCGAGAAGAACGAGAGTTCGGCCCCCTGCGCCTGCCAACCTGTCAGAAGATGCGGATAGGCAAAGGCGAAGGCAGTATCGCGGGCGATTGCGACGCGCTGGCCGGGCGGTGGCAGCGTCGCACTCGTGGCCGATCCGCTGGGCGCAAGCGGACGTGCCAGTGCGCGGAGCGCACTGAGGTCGCAGCTCTCGGCGACGCGCGCGGCCGCATGCTCCAGGAACCCTGCGAGATCGCCGTGTTCTCCCGCCTGCACCAGTCCGAGATGGCGTTCCGGCAGGTCGAGCCCGGCATCGCGTGGCACCGCGCCGAGGGTCGGCATGGCGATGCCGGCAAGCGCTGCACGCAGCATCTCTTCGTGGCGCGGACTGCCGACCCGGTTGAGGATCACGCCGGCGACGGTCACATCCGCGCGGTGATCGCGAAAGCCCCGCACCAGCGCGGCGACCGACTGCGACTGCTTTCCCGCATCCACCACCAGAACGACCGGCAGCTCCAGCCGTGCGGCCAGGTCTGCGGTCGAGCCGCTGCCGTCGGCGGCGCCGTCGAAAAGGCCCATGACGCCTTCGACCAGCAGCAGGTCGGCGCGCTCAGCCTGGGCCGAGGCCAGCTTGTCGATGAGCGCGCCGCGCATGGCGAAGGGATCGAGATTGACGCAATCCGTGCCGCTCGCCGCCGCATGGAAGGCCGGGTCGATATAGTCCGGCCCGGTCTTGGCGCTGGCGACCTTGGTCCCTGCCTTGCGGAAGGCGGCAAGCAGGGCGAGCGTCAGCGTGGTCTTGCCGCTGCCGGATGCCGGTGCGGCGATGACGAGGCCGCTGGCCGGCCCGGATCTGGTGTTCATGTCAACCGCTGCTCGCCGGCCGTGCAGCGGTGCCCTCGCGCAGATCCAGTGGATCCGGGTCGAGCTTCCGCCCGGCCAGTGCGCCGAGCCAGTCCAGCCCTGCACGCAGGCGCACCACTTCGCCCACGACCACGATGGCCGGCGGTTCCAGCCCGGCGGCCTCCGCATCGGCGGAGGCATGCGCCAGCGTCGTCTCCAGCACCTTCTGGTCGGGCAGGGAGGCATTGCAGACGATGGCGACGGGCTCCTCGCCCCGGCGCCCGCCGGCCAGCAGCTTGGAGACGATCAGGTCGAGATGCTTCATCGCCATGTACATGACGATGACGGGAGAGCCGCGCGCCACTGCGTCCCAGTCGATGGCCGAAGGCGTCAGGCCGGTCTGGTCGTGGCCGGTCAGGAAGGTCACGGCCTGGTTGGTGTCGCGATGGGTCGCGGGAATGCCGGCATAGGCGAGGCCGCCGATACCGGCGGTCACGCCGGGAATGATGCGGAACGGCACGCCGTGCGAGACCAGCGTCAGGGCCTCCTCGCCGCCGCGGCCGAAGACGAACGGGTCGCCGCCCTTCAGCCGCAGCACCCGCTTGCCGGCCCGCGCATAGTCCACGAGCTTCAGCGAGATGTCGCGCTGCTTCGGGCTCGGCTTGCCGCCGCGCTTGCCGGCATAGTCGATGATCGCGTCCGGCCGCGCGAGGCCGAGGATCGAGGCATCGACCAGCGCGTCGTGCACGATGACATCGGCCTGGGCGAGGCCGTTGAGGACATGCAGCGTCAACAGGCCGGGGTCGCCCGGTCCTGCGCCGGCCAGCCACACCCAGCCGGGCAGGAAGTCCGGCAGCGGAAAGCCGCGTCGGGCCAGCCCGTCGAGCGCCTCGCCGACGACGGTACAGGAACCGGATGCCGCCGGTGCGGCGGGCTGATCTGGGTGTTTCGCGTTTGACATCCTGATTGTTTCTACGCCGCTCCGCCCGCCGCGCCAAGGTCGGTTGGCGTCGGCTTCCATAGCAATTGCGACCTAGCCGTGCCCGCCCCTATAGTCCGGCGCATGAACCGCAAGGAAACATCCGCGCTTCGCCGGGGCTGGACCACCGGCACCTGTGCGACCGCCGCAGCCAAGGCGGCCTATCAGGCCTTGCTGACGGGCGTGTTTCCCGATCCCGTCGAGGTGACCCTGCCGAAGGGCGAGCGGCCCGCCTTCGCCCTTGCGCTGGAGGAACTGGGGCAGGGCTTTGCCCGCGCCGGCATCGTCAAGGATGCGGGCGACGATCCCGACGTGACCCATGGCGCGACGGTGATCGCCAGTGTGCGCCTCGCGCCGGCCGGCTCGGGCGTCCTGTTCCGTGCCGGCGAGGGCGTCGGCACGGTGACGCGCGCCGGCCTGCCGATCCCGCCGGGCGAGCCGGCAATCAATCCGGTGCCGCGCGAGATGATCCGCGGCGTCATTGCCGAGGTGGCGGCGCGCTTCGGCGCGAGCGGCGATGTCGAGGTGGAGATCTCGATCCCCGGCGGCGAGGCGCTGGCGCAGCGGACCATGAACCCGCGCCTCGGCATCCTCGGGGGATTGTCGGTGCTCGGCACGACGGGCATCGTCCGCCCGTTCTCCTGCGCCGCCTGGATCGCCTCGATCCATCGCGGCGTCGATGTGGCGCGCGCCGCCGGTCTGCCGCATGTGGTCGGCGCCACCGGCTCGACCTCGGAGGATGCGGTGAAGGCGCGCTACGATCTTCCCGAGATGGCCTATCTCGACATGGGCGATTTCGCCGGCGGGCTGCTCAAGTATCTGCGTGCCCATCCCGTGCCGAAGCTGACGCTGGCCGGCGGCTTTGCCAAGTTCGTCAAGCTGGCGCAGGGCGCGCTCGACCTGCATTCGGCGCGCAGCCAGGTGGATTTCGCAGCGCTTGCCCTGCTGCTGGAGCGCTCCGGTGCCCCGGCGGAGATCGTCGAGGCGGCGAGGGGCGCCAACACCGCCAAGGAGGTGCTCGACCGCGCCGAAGCCGCCGGCATCGATGTCGCCGCCGAAGTGGCGCGCGGCGCCCATGCCGCCGCCCGCGCCGTGCTGCGCGATGCGCCGGTCGATATCGAGGTGCTGGTGGTCGACCGGGCCGGCGCCGTCGTCGCGCACCGTCCGTTCGATGCGGAAGACCTCGCGTGAGCGTCCCGCTCCCGGTCCTGCTGCTGGCCGGCACCGGCGAGGCAAGGGCCCTTGCCGGCCGGCTTGCCGGCAATCCGCGTTTCGCGGTCACCGCGTCGCTGGCCGGCATCGTCGAACGGCCCGAAGCCTATCCGGTTCGCGTGCGGATCGGCGGCTTCGGCGGGGCGCAAGGGCTGGGCGCGTGGCTGCGGGGCGAGGGCATCGCGGCGGTGATCGATGCCACCCATCCCTTTGCCGCGCGCATCTCCGCCAATGCCGTTCTCGCCTCGCTGGCAACCGGCATTCCCCTGTTGCGGCTGGAGCGTCCGGCCTGGCAGGCCGCACCGGGCGATGACTGGCACGAGGTCGTGGATCTCGACGAGGCTTCTGCCAGGCTTCCGCAGGGCGCACGTCCCTTCCTCGCCGTCGGCCGCAAGGAAATCTCGCGCTTTTCGCAGCGCCGCGATCTCGACTGTTTGATGCGGATGATCGACCCGCCGGAGCCGAAGACCTTGCTGCCGCCCGGCCGTCTGGTACTCGCACGGCCCTCCAGGGACGTGGATGCGGAAGTGGCCTTGCTGGAGCAGCACGGCGCGACCCATCTGGTCACGAAGAACAGCGGCGGCCCATGGGGCGAGGCGAAGCTGCTCGCCGCCCGCCGTCTCGGCCTGCCGGTCATCATCGTGCGCCGGCCGGACCTTGCCGGCGGCGAGGTGGTTGCGGACGTCCCGGCTGCGCTCGCCTGGCTGGAAGCGCGGCTTTGATGCCTCAGGCGCGGGCGGACTTTCCCGACAGCTTCAGGCGCAGGATCTTCCACAGATAGCGGAGGATGCCGGTCGTATAGCGCTGGCCGAGCCGCTTGGGCTCCTGGCCCAGCCGGTAGACCCATTCCAGCCCGTTGCTCCGCATCAGGGAGGGTGCCCGCGTCACCTCGCCGGCGGTGAAGTCGAACAGTGCGCCGACGCCAAGGGCCAGCGGCACGTCAAGATCGTCCCAGAGCCGGTCGATGAGGAGTTCCTGCCGCGGATTTCCCATCGCCACCAGCAGGATGTCGGGACGGGCGGCATTGATGCCGGCAACGATCTGCGGAAGCTCGTCTTCGCCGAAATATCCGCTGCGCCAGCCGCAGACGGCGATGGCGGGATGGCGGGCCGCGAACAGGCCGGCGGCTTTCTCCACCACTTCGGGTCGGGCGCCGAACAGATAGACGCGCGTGCCTACGGGCGCTGCGTCCAGCAGCGCCGGCACGAAGTCGGTGCCGTTGAGATTGTCCTCAAAGCCCGTGCCGGACAGCAGCCGCGCACCGATTTCCGCACCGATCCCGTCGTTCAGCACGAGGAAGCGGGAGAGCGCGTCGGCGAAGGCCGGGTCGTCCATCGCCAGCAGCAGGCCGTGCGCATTGGCGAAGGCGACGGCAAGGCGGCTGCCGGACCCCGGCACGGCGAGCAGACGGCGGATGGCCGCCTCGCGGCTGAGGCGCGCGACGGCCACCGGGCCGATCTGCACGCTCTCCAGGTCTGTCGTGGCGATCTCTCGCGTCATCCGCTTCCGTCCGTTGCCTTTGCCCGGCACTGTCACAGGTATGGGGTGTACCGATCAACAGCAGTCTAACGATACTCCGCAGGATTCGGGCGAGCATGAACACCCGGTTAACCGCGAGGTCGGGCTCGCCGTTTGCAGCGGTCCTTTGGGGAAATGTTAACCATGACGGAAGAGACTGGCGAGTGTGCCGGCCCTGGGGCGTGGCGGTGAGCCGGGCTCCCGGCGCGTGAGAACAGCGATGGCTTTCCGAGCATGATCGATATCTACCAGATCCCCGGCATTCTGAAGAAGCGCATGATCTGGCTGATCATCCTGCCGTTGCTCTTCATGACGCTCGCTCTCGTCTATCTGACCATGCGCACCCCGAACTACCGCGCGGTGGTCGAAATGCTGATCGAGCCGCAGGCTCTCCAGATCGTCGGCAACGAAATCGTGTCGCGCCAGGGCGGGGACAGCGTCCAGCGTCTCGCCATCGACAGCCAGACCTATGTGATTCTCTCCAATTCCGCGCTCAACGAGGTCGTCGACAAGCTCGACCTGGAGAACGATCCGGCGATCCTGCCGAAATCCGGCGGGCTGCTGTCGAAGCTGCTGGGCGGCGGCAAGGAGCCGTCGGCACAGGATCGGCGCGCCGCGGCGATCAGCAACCTGCGCGAACGCCTGCAGGTGATGCGGATCGAGAATTCCTTCGTCTTCAACATCTTCATGCAGCACCCCGACCGCTTCAAGGCGGCCGAGATCGCCAACGAGGCCGCCCGCATCTATCTCGACGAACAGCGCACGCGGCGCACCGAGTCCACCTTGCGCGCCTCCGTCGAGCTGCAGGCCCAGGCGGACGGCATGCGCAAGCGCGTCGAGGACGCCGAGGCGAAGGTCGAGGCCTTCCGGGCCGAGAACGGTCTGATCCGCACCAGCGAACGCGGGCTTGTCGTGGGCCAGCAGTTGCAGGAGCTGAACTCCCAGCTGACCCAGGCGCGTGTCGAGCTGGAGGGCGCGCGCGCCAATGCCGATCTGCTCGCAGGCCTCACCGCCGATGCCATCGAGAGCGGCTCCCTGCCCGTCAGGCTGCAGACATCGACCCTCGGCTCCCTGCGCGTCCAGTACGCCCGCATCGCCGAGCGGGAAGCACAAGCGGCGACGACGCTCGGCACCAATCATCCGCAGCTGCGTGAGCTGCGCTCCCAGCTGGCCAACACGCGCGAGATGATCGACGACGAACTCAGTCGCGTGCGTCGCTCCGCCAATGCCGACCTGCAGCGCGCGGAGGCCAATGTCGCGGCGTTGGAAACCCAGCTTCAGGGCGTGACCTCCACCAGCGTCGACCAGAGCAGGGCCGAGATCCAGCTGCGCCAGCTCGAGAACGAGGCGGACTCGCTCGCCACCGTCTACCGGGCCTTCCTGAGCCGGGCAAAGGAACTCGACGAGCAGAGCAGCATCGACACCAGCAATTCCCGCATCATCTCGCCGGCGGTGGCGCCGCTTCGCTCGATGGGCCCCTCCGGCCTGATCGTCCTGCTGGCGGCCGGTGTCTTCGGCACCATCATGGCGGCAGGCTCCGCCGTCGGCTGGGAGATTCTCAACGGCAAGCTCGGCTCCGAGCGCGAGCTGGTGGACATTACCGGCGTGCCGCTCATCGCCAGCCTGACGGTGCCCGGCGGCCGCCGCGGCCTGCGCAAGCGCTCCGACGACGGCGTGGCCGAGCGCCAGCTTGCGGTCACGCGCATCGCCTTCGCGCTGCGCCACGCGTTCGAGAACGAACGCCCCGCTCATGTGCTTGTGCTCGCAACGGGCAGCGGGACCGATATCGCGCCGCTGTCCCGTGCGATCGCGGCCAGCCTCTACGACATGGGCGAGGACGTGCTGCTTGCCCGTCCCGGCGACGGGACGGCGCGCCTCGCAGCCCCGGCCGGCGGGACCGCCGTTGCCGAGGCGGGAGGGCGCTCGCGCCTGTCCGCCCGTCGCCGCCAGGCCGAGACCGCGGCACCGGCGCCGGTGCCGGCCGCGCCCTTCACCGTCGAGCGGCTGGACGGGCGTGCCAGCCAGGCGGGCGTCGACGCGTTCGACACGACGGGGGCCGAGTTCCTGATCATCGACGGCGGGTCGGCGCTGTCCAACCCCCACCTCCCGATGCTTCTCGACTACAGCGATGCGATCCTGCTGGTCACCCGGGTCGGCGACACGGCCCGGTCCGACCTCGACCGCACGCTCGCCCTGCTCAAGCCCTGGGAAGAGCGGATGATCGGCAATGTCGCGCTGGCGGCCTGAAACGTCGGGCGCGCCCGTCTGGAGCAGGCTTCCTGCAGCGCGTCCGACCGCCGTTCGCCGGCCGGATACCTACGATCTGTGGATCCGGGCCGCCGGGCTGCTGGTCATCGGCACCATCGTCTTCAACTTCTTCCTGGCGTTCCTGAACACCCGCGTGATGGGGGTGTCGCAGAACATCGTGATGCTGGCGGAGCTTGTGCTGATCGCCGGCGCCATGATCCTGGCTGCCGACCGGCGCGCCGGGCTCTATGCGCTGCTGGCCGTCTACCTCGCCTATGTGGCGCTGATCCTGGCGCTGCGGCCCGAGCTCGACCTGAAGGCGATCCGCGACGGACTGATCCCCATCGCGTTCTATTTCCTGGGGCGCCGGGTCCGCGACATCGAGAGCGTCGACCGTATCGTGCTGCTGTCGGCAGGCATCGTCGTGGCCATCGGCTTCTTCGAGTACTTCCTGCTCGACCTGTTCGTCGCCAACGTCAATGTGCTGAAATACTACATCTCCCGCGGTACACTGGAGGTCGGCGACAACCTCGTCGAGGATTCCTCGCTCTTCATCAGCGGCACCCGCATGCAGGGCCGCAACCTGCTGCCGTTCCTCGGCACCCACCGGGTGTCGTCGGTCTTTCTCGAGCCGGTGGCGATGGGCAATTACGGCGCCTTCCTGGTGCTGTGGGCGGTCTTCCGAAAGGACATGACCCATCGCTGGCTGCTTCTGGCGGCGGCCTGCGTCGTCATCGTCCTCGGCGATGCGCGCTTCGGCATGATGGTCTGCTTTGCCCTGATCGCGGTGATCATGGTCTATCGCCTTGTGCCCCGGCTGATCTGGGTGCTGGTGCCGGCCTTCATCACGCTGGCCATGGCGGTCTACGGCATGTCGACCGATGCGCTGCGCTGGGAGGACGATCTGGGCGGGCGCTGGCTGCATGCCTCCTGGCTGCTGCTCAAGCTCGACACCCAGGGCGTGTTCGGCATTTCCAGTTATGGCGGCTTTCTGGAGGATAACGGCTATGCCTATTCGCTCCATCAGCTTGGCCTCATCGGCATTGCCGGCCTGTGGTCGCTCTACATCTTCGCGCCGGTGCGCTCGCCCGACGCCTGGCGGTTCCGCGCCCCGCTCGTGACCTATATCTGCCTGCTGATGGTGGTCTCGGCCTCGTTCTACTCGATCAAGACCGCCGGACTTCTGTGGTTCTGCGCCGGTGCCGTCGACGTCTGGCGCGGCTTTGCAGCCAGCCGTCAGCGCACCGAAGACCCGAGCGCCTCGCGGTAGAACTCCGCGTAGCGTTCGGCCGTGCTCTCCCAGGAATAGGTCTGGGCTACCGCAATCGCCGCCGCGCGCGCGCCTTGCGGGTTTCCGCAGAGCCTTGCATGGGCTGCGGCAAGCGCGTTGGCCGCCTGCTCGGCATTGCCGAAGTCCGCCAGCGCGATCTCGGCGTGCTTGCGCGCAAAGGCGGAAAAGGCGGCATTCGGCTCCACGACCGGCACCAGGCCCGCGCTCATTGCCTCGATCAGGGCAATGCCGAAGCCCTCATAGACGGAGGCGCTGGCAAACAGGCTCGCGCGGCCGACGATCTCGCGCATCGCTGCATCGTCCGGGCCGACATGGAGCCGCGCCCGGCCAGCGAGCCCGCGTTCGCCGATCATCGCCTCCACGTCCTTGCCGCTCCAGTCGAACGGCGTGCCGACGATGTCGAGGGTCCAGTCCGGATCGCGCCGGGCGAGGACCGCGAAGGCGTCGAGCACCCGGTCGATGCGCTTGTTGTGCGACAGCCGGCCGATGCTGACGATGCCCTTCGCCGGGCTTTTCGCGCCCGCATCGCCGAGCTTGGAGAGATCGACGCCGTTTTCGATCAAGCGCACCTTGCTGGGGGCGATGGTGGCGAAGCGCTCGTAGTCGCTCTGGCTGCAGCAGGCGATGCCGCGATAGGCGGTCGCCGACAGCCGCGTCAGGGTGTTGAACCAGACGGTCTTCAGCCCGCCTGCCGTGCCGGAGTGGAAGAAACCGCCATGGGTGGTGGCAACGAGCGGCCTGCGGTGAAACGGGGCGGCAAGGGCGAGCGCGTCGAAGAAAAAGTCGATGGCGTGGACATGCACGAGCCCCGCGCCGGCGATCGCCCGGAAGATCCCCGGCGTGACGGGATAGCGCGTCGAGCCGTGCCAGGGCAGGCGGATCACCTCGATGCCGTCGATGATCTCCCGCGCGGGCAGGCGCTCTCCCGTGCCGCCGCGAAAGACGCGGTCGCAGGTGACGATCCTGACGCTGGCGAAGCGGTCCTTCTGCCGGGCGGCGAGGCTTGCGACGAAGTCCTCCAGCCCGCCGACGCTCGGCCTGTACTGGCGCACCACATGCACCAGGTGCAACTGGTCGTCCGGCGGGATCATGCGGCAGGGGCCGTCACCCCGGCCAGCGGATTGCCGCCGCGGGTGGCAAGCGCCCGGAACAGTCCGTCGATGCCGCATTCGGTATAGGAGGCGGAATCCGCCGTGAACTCGGCATTCTGCCGCGGCAGGGTGAACATGTGGCCGGCATGGGCCGGGAACAGGCAGCCCGGCGTGGTGGTCACCGCGGTGCGAAAGCCCGCCTCGCGCACGACCCTCGGCTCGCGCTCGCCCGACAGCGACGGCGGCCCGTAAGGGTAGGCGAAATGCGGCACCTCGCGGCCCAGCAGCGCTTCCAGATAGGCCTTGTTGTCGGCGATGTCGGCACGCAATTGGTCTTCGCCCAGCAGGGCGAGGGCGCGGTGCGTCGTGGTATGGGCGCCGATCTCGATCAGGGGGTGCCGGTCGGCGGCTTTCACGCCGGCATCGTCCAGCGTGTAGCGGGCGACGATGTCGGCGACGCAGACGCCGTGCGCCGTGAACGTCGGACCGAGCATCTCTGCCCGGTGGAAGTCCTCCCAGATCCAGGCGACCGCCCGCCGCAGGCCGGCGATCTTGCTGTTGGTATCAGGGCAGGTGAAGCGTTGTCCCATCGGCTCGATCTCGATTCTCTCGCGCGAGCGGAAGAGTTCGGTCAGGCCCAGCCACCAGGCATTGATGGTGCGGGTCATCATCTCGGTCGGGACATAGATCGTTGCCGGAGCGGCGTATTTCTCCAGGAGCGGCAGCGCGAGGTCGATATTGGAGCGATAGCCGTCGTCGAAGGTCAGCACGGCGAAGGGGCGCGGATCGTTCTGGGCGATGCGGCGCGTTGCCTCGTCGAGCGTCACCACCTGCCGGCCGCGCTGCTTCAGTCCGGCCAGGATGCGGCCGAAATCGTCGATCAGGCATCCCTGGTCGAGATGCGCGCGGGTGTTCCGGGTGAAGTGGTGGAACATCAGGATGACGCCGGAGCCGCCATAGCGATAGCCGATCAGGCGGGTGAGGCGGCTCTTCGCCAGCATCCGCAGCCCGAACGTCTTGATCCGCCGGCGCGTGCGCTCGCCGGTCGTCAGCTGCGGCGTAACGGTCGGTACGGCTTGCAGCAGGCTGTGGGTTCTTGCCGTCATCTTATAGCCATCCTGTCATGCAGGAAGTCTTCCGTTTTCGTGTCCCGTCTGCTCGAAGCTAGCGGCAGACCGTGAACGCCGGGTTGCAGGCGGCCTGCCTGTGCCGCGTTTCGATTGCCATGGTAAAGCAAAATTGAAGACCGGCGCCGATCCAGGCCTTTCCTATTGCGGCAAGCTCCGGTTAACGCCATTGACCGGAAGCTTCTCCCGGATGCGCCGGAAATCGCTGCGAACACGGCCGATTAACATGTTTCGGCTAGTCAGGTGGTGAGTTGAAACCCGCAGGCACCAGACCCACGGAAACGCCCAGGCCGATGCGAATCTTGATGGCTTGCGCCGCCTTTCCTCCCTTCATGGACGGCGGGGGGCCCATTTCAGCCCTGATGCTGGCCCGCATGCTTGCGGGCGAGGGACATGTGCTGCGCGTCGTCAATGTCGCGGACGAGGAAGCGCTGGAGCAGGCCGACGGTTTCGAGATCCGGCGCATCCGCCCGCCCAATGTCTACTGGAACTACCGCCGGCCGCGCCCGACCTGGAAGAAGATCGCCTGGCATCTGCTGGAAAACGGCAATCCCCGCGCCTTCACGGCGATGCGCCGCGAGATCGCCGACTTCCGTCCCGACGTCCTGCTCACCGACAGCATCGAGAACATCAACGTGGCGTCCTGGGCGGCTGCCCGTTCCCTGGGTGTGCCGGTCGCCCACACGCTGCGCAGCGCCTTCCTGCTGTGCTGGCGCGGCGTCATGCAGAAGGCCGACGGGAGCAATTGCGACGGCCAGTGCGCCAGCTGCTGGCTCACCTCGCTCGGCAAGCGGCATTTCACCCGCTATGTCGACGCGGTCTGCGGCGAAAGCCGGGAGGTCATCGCGCGGCATCTGTCGGCCGGCTATTTCCCCAATGCGGCGACCCGGCGCATTCCCGGCGCCATCGATCCGGTGCCCGGTGCGACCGCGCGGCGCTTTCCGCAAGACAGGCCGCTGCGCATCGGCTTCCTCAGCGTCCATACCGCTTTCAAGGGGCTGCAGGTTCTGGCACAGGCGGCCGCCTTGGGCGTCGCGTCTCGCTCTGTGGACTACGTCATCGCCGGCACCTCGCCCGACGGCAGCGATGCTGCGGCACTGACGAAAGGTTTCCCGGCGGACAGGACCCGCTTCGTCGGCTGGGCCGATCCGGCGGCCTTCTTCCCGCAGGTCGACGTCCTGGTCTTCCCGTCCATCGGCCGCGAGGCGTTCGGCCGGGTCGCCATCGAGGCCTTCGCCCATGGCGTGCCGGTGCTCGGTTCCGATCTTGGCGGCATTGCCGAAACCGTCGTTCCGGACCATAACGGCTTCCTGTTCCCGGCCGGCGATGCGGCATCGCTTGCCGGGCTGATCGAGCGGATCGCCGGCGACGGCGCCCTCTTCGAACGTCTGTCGCAGGGGGCGCTCGCCTCGGCGGAGCCCTATTATCGGCCGCATGTGGCGGCCGCCTATACCCAGTTTCTGGAGACAGCAGTGGAACATGCGGCAGCGCGCGCCGGCGGTGTGCGGGAGCAGGTGGCCTCATGATAGAGCGGATCCGCGCGATCGCCGCCGGCAAGGGCTTTCGGAAGATCTTCTGGTCCCTCGTCAGCCGAGGCAGCAGCACGGTGCTGAGCTTCGCCCTGCTGTTCGTGGCGAGCCATGTGCTCGATACGGACGAGTACGGCCTCTACATCTTTCTCTTCTCGGTTGGTTCGTCGCTGGGGCTGATCGCGGTCTTCGGCCAGCAGGTGCTGCTGATGAAGCACTTTCGGCTGGCCAGCCATGCCCGCGGGGAAACCAACCAGTCGCTCCTCTACTACAATGCGCTGTGGCTCGGCATCGGCTGCGGCGGTCAGCTGCTGGCCGCTTTCGTCATCTGGCTGTTTTCCGACCGGCTTCCCTACCCTTACGACCACCTGCCCATCGCCTTGCTGTTCGGCGCGATCTTCACGCTCAGCGAGTACATGCAGAGCTACTTCATCGTCCATGCGCGCATCGTGCTGGCCCTGGTGCCGCGCGAAAATCTCTGGCGCCTGCTGTCGTGCCTGGCTCTGGCCGGCCTTGCCTGGGCCGGCCTGCTGCACACGGGCTCGGCCGCCATCGAGATCGTCACCGGCCTGCTCGCGCTGATGGTCGGCTACCAGTTCGTCCGTTTCGTCGCCCATGAGGGGCTCGGCTTCCTGCGCGCGTCCGGCGCGCGGGCCGAGGTTCCCTCGCGCGAGTGGCGGCGCGAGACGCTGACCTTCTCGGCCAACGGCTTCTTCTCCTCGGCCGCGCTCTATTTCGAGACGATCCTGATCGGCATTGCCATCGGTCTCGATGTGGCGGCCTTCTATTTCGTCGCCACCCGCATCGCCTCCCTGCTGATCCTGCCCGTGCTGGCGATCGACACGGTCGGCGTGCCGCTGATTTCCGCCCGCTTCCAGGAGCGGGACCATGCCGGCGCGCAGAAGCTGGTCTCGATGCTCTCGGCCGGCAGCTTCGTCCTGGCCGCCATCGGCGGCGTCGTGCTGTTCGTGGTCGGCCCCTTCGTGCTGCATCTCTTCAATCCGGCCTTTGTCGAGCATTTCCCGGTGCTGGTGCTGCTGTCCATCGGCGCGATCGCCCATGCCTTCTTCGGCCCCGGCACCTGGCTGATGATGATCGGCGGCGGCGAGGCCTATCTGCTCAAGGCGCGCAGCGTTGTCTTCGTCGTCTATCTCGGCATGCTCTTCGTGCTGGCCAGCCAGTTCGGGCCGGAGGGCGTTGCCATGGCCGGCGTGCTCGAGCTGGTGACCCTGCATCTGATCTCGCGGCGCTGGGTCCTGCGCCACTGGCAGGTCGACAATGCCGCCACGTCCTTCCTCATGTTGCGGTGGCGCGAGAGGCGGGCGGCGGCCGGAAAGGTCCGGGACGGGGCACTGGAGGCAGGCGACAATGGTCGTCCGTAGGACCATTGCCGGCAGCGTTCTCGTCTCGCTGCTGTTTGGCGCGCTTCCTGCTTCCGCGGCCGAGTGCCTGCGCGGCGCCAATGCGGCCGGCGCCGAGTTCGGCGAGGTCCTGCCGGGCGAGTTCGGCCGCCACTACATCTACCCTTCCGCCGAGACCCTGCGCTACCTGCGCTCCAAGGGCATGAACGTCATCCGCCTGCCGTTCCGCTGGGAGCGGCTGCAGAAAAAGCAGTTCGCCGAGTTCGACAAGGTCGAGCTCAAGCGCTTGCAGGAGACGGTCGCCACCGCCACCGGCCTCGGCATGACGGTGGTGCTCGATCCCAGCAACTTCGCCATGTATTACCAGAAGAACATCGGCAGCGAGGATGTGCCCATCGAGGCCTTCGCCGATTTCTGGCGCCGGCTCGCGCCGCTCTTTTCGGGGCGCGACGACATCATCTACCTGATCATGAACGAGCCGGCCTTCGTCACGGCGCAGCAATGGCTGCCGGCGGCGAACGCAGCCATCGCCGAGGTGCGCAAGGCGGGGGCGGACAACTTCGTCCTCGTGCCCGGCACCATCTGGACGGCCGCCGTGCACTGGTACGCCGACCAGGAGGGCGGCTCCAACGCGCAGGTGATGCGCGGTGTGGTCGACCCGATGAACCACTACGGCTTCGACATCCACCAGTATCTCGACGACGACTATTCCGGCACCAAGACCGCCTGCAACAAGGTGGACGAGGCGATTGCCGGCCTGGAGCGCGTCACCGCCTGGATGGAGGAAACCGGCAACCGCGCCTTCCTCGGCGAGTTCGGCGGCCATGCCCGCCCCGACTGCTATCGCGGCCTTGCCCGTGTCGTCAGCCTGCTGAACTCGCGCCCCGACATCTGGACCGGCTGGACGATCTGGGCCGCCGGCGACTGGTGGGGCGACTACCCGCTTTCGGTGCAGCCGCTGGAGGACGGTCTCGACCGGCCGCAGATGGTGGCGATCGAGCCGTTCATCGCCCGCAAGACACCGGAGGAGCGCTCGTGCGAGGCGCTGCGCCGCCGATGACAGGTTCGGCCCTCGCCCCGCGCATGCCGGTGGCCTTCGCCGAGACGGTCGGCCTGCTGGATCTGGCCGGCGGCGATGTCGGCGTGGTGATCTGCGAGCCTTGGGGCTACGAGGCGCAATGCGCCCGCCGCGCCCTGCGCGTCCTCTCCGACCGGCTGTCGGCGCTGGGCTGCCCGGTGCTGCGCTACGACCAGCCGGGCTCTGGCGATGCGCTGGCCGCCGGTGCCGATATCGACGGGCTGGCTCCGTTCGAGGTAGCGCTTGCGGCGGCCTGCGAGACGCTGCTGCGGGGCACCCGCGCCACCCGTGTCGTGCTCGTCGGGCTCGGCCTCGGTGCGGCCCTGTGCCTGCGCCATGCCGTCTCCCATCCGCAGACCGTGTCCGGCCTCGTGCTTCTGGCGCCCCCGGCCAAGGGGCGCGTCTGGCTGCGCGAGTTGCAGGCCCGCGCCGTGATGATCGGCGAGGTCACCGGTTCTGCTCCCGCGCCCGGCCCCGGCGAGGCGCTGCGCATCGCCGGCCTGCCCATGTCGAAGGCGCTGGCGGACGAGCTGCGCGCCCTCGACCTGACCGCACCAGACGGCCTGCCCGCCTGCCCGGTCCTGGCGCTCGCCCGCGAAGGACGCGCCGCGGAAGGTGCCCTTTGCGAGGCGCTTGCCGCCGCCACCGGCGGCGAGGCCGGCATCATGTCCGGCTACGACGAGCTGATGACCGATCCGACCGGCTCCCTCGTGCCGGAAGCGGATTTCGCCCGTGTCCTGTCCTGGGTCCAGCGCCTGCTGCCGCGGGCCGATGCCGCTCCCGCCGGCGATGGCGCGGCAACGCCCCCTGCCGCCCGGCTTGCCGGCCCGTCCTTCACGGAGACGTTGTGCCTCTTCGGCCCGCAGGAGACGCTGGTCGGCGTCTGGTGCGCGCCGTCCCGGCCCGATCCGCAGGCCCTGCCGGTGATCCTGCTCAATGCCGGCGGCAATCCGCGTGCCGGCTGGGCGCGCGGCGGGGTGGAGCTCGCCCGCTCGCTCGCAGTGTCCGGCGTGCCCTCCTTCCGGTTCGACATCGCCGATATCGGCGACAGCCGTCCGCTCCCCGGTGGTCCGCAGGTGGTCCACTATCACGCAGGCCTGCCGGCGCAGCTGTCGGCGGCCATCGACCTGTGCCAGGCGATGGGCGGCGGCGACCGCGTCGTGGTGACGGGCAATTGCGGCGGCGCCTATCTCGCGCTCAACGGTGCGCTGGCCGACACGCGCATCGCCCATGTGGTCGCGGTCAACCTTCAGCGTTTCCTGTGGGACCCGCGCGACGACGTTGCCGAGGTGCTCCGCTTCGGCCACAGCTCGGCGAGCGAGTACGGCCGCAAGCTGTTCGATCTTGGCAAGTGGAAGCGGGTGCTGGCCGGAAAGTCCGATCCGCTCGGCATCCTGCGCAGCCTTGCCGTGCGGGCCTGGCGGCAGGGCGAGCGGCGCTTGGCGCCCTGGCTGTTCGGGCTGGCGCCGTTCTCGCGGCTTTACCATCAGGTACATGCCAACCTTGCGGCGCTGGCCTTGCGCGGCGTTGCCATCGTCCTCGTCTTCAGCGAGGGCGATCCGGGGCTTGCGCAGCTGGACACGTTCTTCGGCGACGGCTGGAAGCGGCTTGCCGCCTATCCGAATGTCGAGATCGCGATGATCCCGGATGCGGACCACAATCTCACGCCGGACGCGGCGCGTCTGGCTCTGCGCGAGCAGGTGATCGGCGCGGCCATGGCCGAGGCCGCGCGTGAAGCAGCGGGCGCTCAGCCCGCCGCGTAGGGCACCGGCTGGCCGCCGAGCGGCAGAACCTGCCCCTGAGGTTTGGCATCGCCCGGCGTACCCGGTCGCCGGCGCAGCGCCACCGTCTTCACATGCCCCGGTGCCAGGTGGAACCAGTTGTCGAGCGCCAGGAACGCCTCGTCGCGGATCGACACGCTCTGCGCCACCCTGTCGCTCGAAAGCCTCAGGCACCAGCCGCCATCCGCTGTCGCGAATGCCTCAGCGGAGATCTTCGCCCCGCGCGCCGACGCCTTGCGCCCGAGCGGGAAATGGAAGGCCTCGTCCAGCACCGCATCGGTGTCGGGATCGAGCACCCGCACATGCACGCAGTCATGCGAGGGCGGGCCGAAGCGGAAGGCGTAGGTCGTGTCGAAGAAGGCGCCGATCAGCCGGGTCGCCGGCAGGGTGAGGCTGCCATGCGCAGGCATCTCCACCACTTCGCCGCCGCTCGCCACCGCCATATGCCCCTCGCGCAGGCACGCGATCTCGACCCGCAGCGCCCGCGCAGCGGGCGTATCGTTCTGCAGATGGATGTCGAGCCCGTTGGTGCCCTCGTCGGTCACGGTGAGCCGCAGCGGGGCGAAGGCGCGGCGCAGGCCGTGCCAGGCGGATTTCGGCGTGCCGTCGCAGCCGACCACGCCCCAGCCGGCCCCCGGCATCAGGTCCTGGAAGGTCCACACCAGCGCGCCGCCGCAGCTCGATCCCTTGCGCCGCCATTCGGCGAAGGTCGTCTCCATCACCTCGGCGACGGCCGCGCGGCCGTGGTCCAGATAGGAAGCCGGATCGCCGTAGCGCAGGTCGAGCGGATCGACGCCGTAGAGCTCACGCACATAGTGGTCGCGCACGTCCTCGAAGTCCCAGCCGACATCCCGGTCGCGCGGCACGCCGCGTTTCCAGTCCGGATGGTGACAAGGCGCCGTCTCCGAGACCGCGCCGGGCTCCGGCACGTTGGAAAAGGCGAGGCATTCGCCGGCAAAGCGCACATGCGCCCGCCTGGCATCCTCCAGCGGCCGGCGATAGGCGCCGACACCGTAGTAATGGGCAATGCCTGCATTGGGCGAAAACGGCATGGCCCCGCCGCTCGGCGAGTTCGGCACATAGGGCACGTCGGGCCGCGCGCTCGCCGCCGCACCCGGCAGGATCTCCTCGGTCAGCGCCCCGCGCCAGCGCTCCTCGGCAAGGCCCATCATCGCGCCCTGCTGGTGCATTTCGCTGCCGCCGCAGATGACCGCCAGCGACGGCGAGGCGCTTGTCCCGCCGAGCAGATCCGACGTTTCCCGGGCGACTTTCGCCGCGAAATCCGGGTCGCTCGCCGGATAGTCGAAATTGGCGAAGGGCAGGTCCTGCCACACGAGAATGCCGAGCGCGTCGCACAGCTCGAAGAAGGCGGAGCTTTCCGGCGCCATCGTTCCGCCGATGCGCAGCATGTTCATATGCGCGTCGCGCGCCAGTTCCAGCCAGGGGCGATAGGCGTCAGCGGTGCCGGGCAGGGCGCAGATGTCGGCGCTGGTCCACACTGCGCCGCGGCAGAACACCGGCACGCCGTTGACGAGGAGGGCGAAGCCGTTGCCGTCCGGCCCCCGGTCCACCTCGATCCGCCGGAAGCCGGTGCGTGCCAGCAGCACCCCGCGCCCTTCGCCGACGAGCCGGACCTCGTGCAGTCGCGGCGTTCCGTGGGTGTGCGGCCACCAGGGTTCGATGCCGGGAAGCTCCAGCGTGGCGGCAAGCTTGCCGTCCGCCTGCCGTTGCAGCGGCGCCTCGATGCCGGCACAGGCAATGCGCGCGGGGCCCGCAAACCCGTCGCCGGGCCGTAGCGAAACGCTCAGCTGCCCGGTGCCGTCCTCGTGCAAGGCGGAGCGGATCGAAAGATCGTGCAGCAGCACATCGGAGCGCGCGGCGAGCGTCATCGCCCGCCAGGGGCCGACCGCATGCACGCTCGGGCACCAGCCCGGCATATGGCCGAGCAGGGTGCTACGGACCATCCTCAGGCCCGGCTCGTCGGCAAGGCGCGTGCGCCAGCGTGCGCGCGGACCCTTGCGGGCGAAATGCGGCGTCAGCGCGCGAAAGCAGAAGACGAGCTCCGCCGGGCGCTCGAGATCGAATTCGACCTGGAGCGGTTGATACATGCTGTCGCAGGTCAGCAGCGGCGCACCGTCGATCCAGGCTTCGCAGACCGTCGCCAGCCCGTCGCAGCGAAAGACATGTGTCCCGGGCTTGCTCGGAGCGACGCTGCAGCGATACCAGACGTCCTTGTCGTGCAGCGGCGTCGGTGCCTCGCGGGAAAAGCGGCCTGCCGCCTCCAGCGCGGCCGCCGCCGTTCCCGGCACCTTGGCCGGCACCCAGTCTGCATCGGCCTTCAGGTCGGCAGGCGTCGTCCAGGTATTGGCAGGCGTCACGCAGAGCTGCCAGTCGGCTTCGGCAAGACGGTTCGCGGCCTCGGGCAGGGTGGCAAGGTCGATCATCTGGCTCCCCGGTATCGGGTCGGGCCGCGCGGCGAAGGCGTCACGCCGCGCGCGTGCGCAGGCGGGAGGGAAGTTTCTCTTCCAGCCCCGTCATCAGCGTGTTCCAGGCCGCAGCCGCAGGGTTCAGGGCCTCGCCGAGCCCGGCAAAGCGCTTGCGCGCCAGCGCCCTCGCCAGCTGGAACTGCAGCGTCTTGCAGCACTCGGAGATGGCGCGTGCAGCCTCCGCCTCCGCCGCAAGACTGCCGTCCTCGGCGAGCCAGTCGAGATGGCTGGCCGCCAGCTCGAAATTGGCGCCCGCCTGGCGCAGCGTGTTGAACGCGTATTTGTGGAAGGCCTCGAAGGGACGCTCCGACAGGGCCTCGATCTCGGCTGCGAAGCCAGATGCATAGGCGGCAAAGGGATTGTCCTTCGGCCGCCGCGCCAGATGCCCGGCGAGCAGCTTCCAGGCGATCTCGCGCAGGTTTCCGGCCGGGGCGGTGTCGGGCGCCGCCTCGGGGAATTTCGCGAATTCGGTATAGGGCAGGAAGGGCAGGGGCTGGGCGTGTTCGCCGCGCTGGAACACGCCGTCGAAGTCCTCGCCTTCCAGCTCGAAGAAGCCGGCATTGTGGAAGTAGCGCAGGCGCTTGGCATCTTCGTCCAGCGCGGTGATCGCCACCGTCGTCTTGCCGTGCTCGATGCGGTAGCTGACGCCCTGCGTGTCGGGCAGGAAATAGCTGTCCACCTCGACGAGGCACAGCCGGCCGCGGGCGATCTGCGTCGCCACATGCCGCTCGACCGGCTCGTAGACGGCCAGTTCCGTCGCGCGGATGCCGTAGAGCGCCTCGAGATCCTCCAGCGGCACCTTGAAGAAGGTGAACTGGTCGCCCTCGAAATCCTGCGTCAGGGCAAAGCCGAGCATCGCCTCCACCGGCAGGCCGAGCGCATGCAGCACCTCGATCCACAGATCGACATAGCAGTTGGTCTCCGGCCACATCCGCCCTGCGTCATGCAGGGAATGCGGCCGGTAGCCGTCGGCCCGAAGGGCGGCGAGCCTGTCGAATGCGGGCATGGTCAGCCCCACAGCGCCTTGCGCACGTCCGCCGGCCAGTCGGCCGTCTCCAGCCCGTGGCGGGCAAAGAGCGCGAGCGCGATCCGCTCCAGGCCGAAGCCGACGCAGGCCGTGTGGGCCGTTTCGCCGTCGGCGGTCGTGAGGCCCCAGGTCGTGCCGAAATGGTCCTGGTGATAGTTGAAGCTGAGGCAGGCGGTCTTGTTGGCCGACGAGGTCACCGGGATCAGCAGCTCGAACTTCAGCTTCTGCTCGCGCTGGCTGTTGCCCATCATCTTGCCGGCGCGGCCGAAGAACGGATCGTTCGCCGTGTCCAGCTCGACATCGAGGCCGACGGCGGAGATCAGCTTCTGCCCGCGCTCCATCCAGTCCTCGCGGAACTCCATCACCTGGTCCGGCGTGCCCATACGCACGAACTCGCGCATGCGGAACAGCTGCATGCGGGCCGGGTCCTTGGAGGGCTCGTGGCGGAAGCAGTAGGACTGCAGGTCGAACAGCCCGCCGCCGGCCGGCAGCGGTCCGCGCTTGGCCACCACCGGATAGAGCGGGTAGCAGGCGGCCGGCGTCAGCACCACGTCGGTGGCCTTCTGCCCTTCCGTCCAGTCGCCGCCCTCGGCGATGCACTGCAAGAGGTTCATGTGGTCGAGCTCGCAGCCGCAGAAGCTGTGCACCGTGCCGGCCAGCTGCGGGAAGCTCTTCATGTAGCCGGAGCCTTCGAAATGCTTGCGGTTCATGCCCGGCGGAAAGCGGATCACCTCCGGCCGCGCGTCGGCCGGCGCGTGGGCGTCGATCAGCTTCTCGAAGCGTGCGATCACGTCCTCGAACGTGCCGCTGCGGCCGTAGAGGCCGTCGATGCCGGTGTCGATCAGCAGGCCGGCGTCGAGCAGCCGGTCGAGCAGCGAGCTCTGCATGTCCATGGGTCCCTCCCGATCAGCCGTAAAGGCTGGTGTCCTGCTTGTGCACGAGCAGCATGGTCGACGTGTTGCCGAGAATGCGGTCGTTGGAAATCATCAGCTGGGCCGAATGCGCATCGCGCAGGTGCCGGCCGAGGCTGTAGGGCGTGCCGTTCTTGTAGGCGAGGATGCCGCAGATCAGCATGCAGTGATTGATGATCGACAGGATCGTCTGCGAGCTGGCGATCTTCAGGTTGTTCATCGCCACGGCAAAGCTCATCGCCGAGAGCTTGTCCTCGTCCAGCCGCGCCGCGTCGTATTTCTCGATGGCGGCCACGATGCTGGCCTTGACGCCCTGCAGCAGGGCCGAGGCCTCGGCGACGCGCAAGGCGCCGGGCGGCGCCTGGTCGGGGCTGCGGCGGGCGGCGGCGCGCACGAAGGCCTGCGCCTTGGCGAAGGCATCGGCGGCGATGCCGTACCACACCGCGCTCCACAGGATGTGCGAATGGGCGAGCATCGACTGGGCCGCGATCTCGGCGAAGGGCCGGGGCAGGATCTGCTTTGCCGGCGCCTCGCCCTTGAACAGGAAGCCGTCGGAGCAGGTGCCGCGCATGCCCAGCGTGTCCCACACATGGGTGCGCTCGAGCGTGTACTGGTCCTTCAGGAAGACGGTCATCACCTGGTCGCTGGAGGCGGCTTGCGGATGCGCGCGCGAGGTGATCAGGATGGCGTCGGCTTCCGTGCCGTAGGAGATGACGGTGGCGTCCTTCTGCAGTCGGCAGGTGTCGCCGTCCACCTCGATCGCGCAGATCGAGTTGCGCAGGTTGCCGCCGATGCCCCCTTCCGTCGTTGCCGAGGCGAGCAGCAGCTGCTCGGCCGCGACGCGGACCATGAAGCCGCGGTGCCAGTCGTCCTCCTCGCCGTGGCTGACCAGGCTCGAGACCTTGATCTGGTGCATGGCGAAGACCATCGCGGCCGCGGCGCAGGCCTGACCGAGAATGGCGCAAAGCTCGGAAATCTCCGCGACCGACGCCCCGTCGCCGCCCAGCTCTGCCGGGATCTGGCATCCCAGCAGCCGTTCGTGCCGCATCGCATCGACCGCCTCGCGCGGGAAGCGCGCCGCGTTGTCGACCGCATTCGCATGGGTGGCGGCGATCGCTGCCACCCGCCGCATGCGCTCGCACAGCGTCATGGCCTTTGCGGAGCCGAGCATGGTCATCACGCCACCTGCTCGTCCGGTGCGAGCTCGGCCACTGCCGAGGAGATCGCGCCGATGCTGGAGAAGGTCTTGCGGTTGAGCATGGTCTCGGGGAATTCGATGTCGAACCGCTCCTCCAGCGCCAGCATCAGCTGCACGGAGGCGAAGGACGACAGGCCCGCGGCATACAGGTCCGCGTCGTCGGCAAGCGTGGCGACATCCCCCGGCAGCTTCCCATGGCTGGCGATGATCTTGCGCACATCTTCGATGATCGACATTGTGAAACTCCTGTAAATGTGACGCCTGGATGCTTTTACGCCTGAAACGACGCTGTTTCACGTGGTATCTCATGCCCGCATTGAAAATATCTAAATGTAAATACATCCATGATCGCGAAAATGATTAAGGTTAATGCGAAATTGCGACAAGCAGTGAGCAGGCAAGTCTGAAAGTTTTCAGCGGGCCCCGAGCGGCGCCCCGCCTGTCGGTGGCGAGACCGGCGCATGCAGCCGCATGTCCGGTCTGGCATCGGGGCGAGCGGGTCTCCGCAGGGCTCCCGTCCTGCACCGCTGTTTTAATTGACCGTCCGGTCGATCAATTATTATATGCCGACGAGGGGCGTTGACGCCCGCCTGCGGGGCGGGGAAAAAGACGCCGGCAATAACGGTCCGGGCGGACCAGGGAGGTCTTTGATGCGCAATGCCTATATCGTCGACTATGTCCGCACGCCGATCGGCCGCTTCGGCGGTGCGTTGTCTTCGGTGCGGGCGGACGATCTCGGTGCCGTGCCGATCCGCGCCCTGGTCGCGCGCAATGGCGGCGTCGACTGGGCGCGCGTCGACGACGTGATCTACGGCTGCGCCAACCAGGCGGGCGAGGACAACCGCAATGTTGCGCGCATGGCAGCGCTTCTTGCCGGCCTGCCGGTCGAGGTGCCCGGCACCACGGTCAACCGCCTGTGCGGCTCGGGCATGGATGCGGTGATCATGGCCGCGCGCGCCATCCGCACCGGCGAGGCCGATCTGATGATCGCCGGCGGCGTGGAGAGCATGTCCCGCGCGCCCTTCGTCCTGCCCAAGGCCGACAGCGCCTTTTCCCGACATGCCGAGATCCACGACACCACCATCGGCTGGCGCTTCGTCAATCCCGTGATGAAGGCGCAATACGGCATCGATTCCATGCCCGAGACGGCGGAAAACGTCGCCACGGACTACAACATCGTGCGCGCCGACCAGGATGCCTTCGCCGCCCGCTCGCAGGACCGCGCCGTCGCGGCCCAGGAGAACGGCCGTCTTGGCCGCGAAATCGTCCCGGTCACCATTCCGCAGCGCAAGGGCGATCCCGTCGTCGTCGAGCGCGACGAGCATCCGCGCGCCGGCACCACCGCCGAGAAGCTCGCCAAGCTGCCGACCCCGTTCCGCCAGGGTGGGTCGGTGACGGCCGGCAATGCCTCCGGCGTCAATGACGGCGCCGCCGCGCTGCTGATCGCCTCCGAAGAGGCGGTGAAGGCCTATGGCCTGACGCCGATCGCCCGCATCATTGGCGGTGCGGCGGCGGGCGTGCCGCCGCGCGTCATGGGCATCGGTCCGGTGCCGGCGACGCGCAAGCTGATGGCGCTGCTCGGCCTGTCGATTGCGGATTTCGACGTCGTCGAGCTGAACGAGGCCTTCGCGGCCCAGGGGCTGGCGGTGATGCGCGAGCTGGGACTGGCGGACGATGCTGCCCACGTCAATCCGAATGGCGGGGCCATCGCGCTCGGCCATCCGCTCGGCATGTCGGGCGCGCGCATCGTCGGCACGGCCGCGCTGGAGCTGGTCGAGCGCGGCAAGGCTCGCGCGCTTGCCACCATGTGCATCGGCGTCGGTCAGGGCATCGCCTGCGCCATCGAGCGCGCCTGACGCCGCCCGTTACGCCCTGCAGGGGCGAAAATGGCGCGGGAAAAGTTTCCCGAGATCTCTTGACGTTCGGTGGTCCGCAGGCGGACAACCGCAGCGTGGTTCCGGAACTGGGGCAGACTGCGGCGCCTTTCGCCGCAGCCGGAATGTGGAGATCGATATGGCAGAGGGCGAGGACGAGGCCCGGCGCAGCAGCCGGGTCAGGACTCTCAAGCAGGGGCGACTCGTTCTGGAGGGCAAGGGCGGTTTCGGCATCGACTGCCGGATCGTCAATCTTTCCGCCCATGGCGCCCGGCTGAAGCTGGAAACGCCGCTGACCCGCAGCGAGGCCGTCGACCTCATCTTCCTTCCCGAGAACATCCGCACCCCGGTCAAGGTCATCTGGCAGGACGGCAACCTCATGGGGGTGGAGTTTTCCGAGCCCCTGACCTGGCTGAAGAACCTGACCTGATCCTGGCTGGTCCCTAGCTGGCGGGGAGGGCGGCGAGGTCGAAATGGCCGACCCGGGTCACCAGTTCGCCTGAGCGGATCTGCTCCAGCCGCAGCGAAAGCCACGCCTCCACGTCTGCCGCATCCGCGCCGGTCTCGCGTGCCGCCTGCGCCCAGCCCTCCACCAGCATCGTCTGAAAGGCGCTCTCGCCGGCCAGGGCTTCCCAGTCGGCCGCCCCCTCCTCGACATGCAGGCCCGCCTTGCGGAAGGCCGCCGCCGCATGGGCATGCGCCTTCGGTCCGAGCGCCGGGCCGAAGCCCTTGTCGCTGCCCTGATGTGCCAGCATCCCGCCGCGCACCGTCTCGTCGAACGGATGCGCCGGCTCCAGCGACTGCCGTCCGTCATAGGTCAGCATGGCAAGGAACGGCAGGCCGCGCCCGGCCAGCGTCTCGGCCAACCCGTCGATCCAGCCCGCCGAGACGAGGTCGAGAAACGCGGAGGTCGTCACCGCATCGATCCCGGACAGCAGCTCGGCCGGGAGCCCCGGCGCAAGGTCCGCGGCGACGATCTCGGCCGCCAGCCCGTCGCGTTCGGCCATCTCGCGGGCCAGCGCCATCAGCGCCGGGTCGTGCTCGGCCAGCCGCCAGCTGGTGGCAAAGCGCAAATGCGGGTGCAGCGCGCGCATGGTCGCGCCGGTTCCCGCGCCAAGGTCGAGGATTACCAGCGCGTCGCCCTTCTTGCGGGCGCGTGCCTCGAGGTGATCGAGAAAGGCCTCGCGCACGGCCGCGTTGCGCGCCCGCAGGTCCGCCGGTTCGCGCGCCGAAAGCCAGTCGCCGGAAAAGCCGCTCATCGTCCAATCTCCGCAATCAGGGCGGCGAGCCGCCGGGCCTGGTCCTGCCAGCCCGGCAGGCCCTGCGCATGGGCGCGTGCCGCCTGTGCCATGGTTTTGGTGCGCTGCGGATCGTCCGCCAGCTGCCGCATCGCCGCGCCCACGGCCGCCGCATCGCCGGCCTCGCACAGGATGCCGGCAGCGCTAGGAACGGTGTCGCGTACCGCGCCGGCTCCGGTCGCAATGAGGGGAAGGCCATGCGCCATCGCCTCGACGAAGGCCATGCCGTAGCCCTCGTAGAGCGTCGTCAGCGCGAAAGCATCCGCCTCGGCGTAGAGCGCCTCGAGCGCCGCCTTCGGCAGCGCCCCGTGCAGGCGCACCTGCCGCGACAGGCCGAGCCGGTCGATCTCCGCACGCACACGGCTCGCGTGAGCCGCGTCGAGCTTGTCGCTGCCGGCGATGTCCAGCGTGATCCGCGTGTCGCGCAGGCCGGCAAGCGCCGCCAGCAGCGTCGGGTGATCCTTGCGCGGCACCAGCGAGCCGACGCACAACAGGCGGAACGGATCGCCCGCCTGCCGGTTGCGCCGCGTGTGCGGCGGCGGCAGGACGAGGCCGGGCTCCAGCACGCTCACGCGCTCGCGGGCCATGCCGAATTCGGCGGCGACGGCGGCCGCGGTTGCCTGGCTCGTCGTCACCACATGGCGCGCCAGCGCCAGCGCGCGGCGCTCGCTGACATGCAGTTCCGCCGCCCGGTCTGCGGGAATGTCGCTCTCGTGGGCCAGGGGATGGTGCACCAGCGCGATCAGCCGCAGCCGCTGAGCATGCGGGGCGGCGATCGCGTCCATCACGCCGAAGGCCAGCCCGTCGATCATCACGACCTCGCCGTCGGCAAGGCCGGAGAGCAGGCGTTCGCCGGCTTCAAGCGTGGCCGGCGAGGGCGCAGGGTAGCCCTCGCCGAGCGTCAGCGCGGTCGCCTCGACGCCGATGGCGGCCAGGGCCGCAAGCAGCTCGCGGTCATAGACATAGCCGCCGGTCGGCGTCTCCAGCCGGCCCGGATACAGAAAGGTGAGCCGGGCTGCGGCCGTCATCAGATCTTGCCTTCGTACCAGGCCCGTGCGGCATGGGACTCGTGCAGCGTCACGCGGATCGAGGCGAGCTCGCTGCCCGGACGCCCGAGCCGGTTCTCGCGCGCGGCCCGTGCCAGCGCGTCGAAGATGTGGCGGCTCAGGAACTCGGTGGTGGTGTTCTTGCCCTTGAACTCCGGCACGTCGTCGAGATTGCGGTAGTTCAGCGGCGTCAACGTCTCCTTGAGCACCTCATGGGCGCGGCCGATGTCGATGACGATGCCGTTCTCGTCGAGCTCCTGCGAAAAGAACGCGGCATCGACGACGAAGGTCGCACCGTGCAGCTGCTGCGCGGGGCCGAAGACGTCGCCCTTGAACGAATGGGCGATCATGATGTGGTCGCGGACTTCGACGGCGTGCATGTGTCGGGATCTCCTGTTGGAACCGGGCGGAGGCGGGAGGGCTGGTGTCGATACGCAAGACGGCCGCGTCCGGGTCGGTGCGGCGCGCATGTGACGTCAAATTGCGCCGACATCAGGGCGCAGCGGCCGTCTCGCCGTTGTTTTTCACGTCGTTTTCCGCCCCGTGGCGGATCGGCTGCGCCAGCACCGGAACCCGGCCGGCAAAGATCTCCGGCAGCCGGACGGGCGCCTCCTCGATGGAAATCGGCGGCGAGATCAGCACGTCGAGCGCCGGGTCACGCAGAAGTGACAGGGCCGTCTCCATGCGCCGGCGATAGGTCCAGCGCGCCTGCCGGTCCGGCGGCAAGCTGCCGACCTGGCTGGAACGCAGCGTCAGCCGCCGGCTGTGGAAGCTGCCGCCCAGATGCGCGGTGACGGGCTTGGCGCCGTACCAGCTCATCTCCACCACCTTCGCCTCGCGTCCGGCCAGGGAAAGTGCGGTGTCGAGGCCGGAGGGGTGGCCGCTGGTGTGGAAGACGAGATCCTGGTCGGGCGGCGCTTCGCCGGGCAGTGCGAACCCCGCGCCGAGCGCGCGGGCGCAGGTTTCCTTCGCCGGATCCGTGTCGACGACCGTCACCCGTGTGCCGGGCAGTCGGGCGGCCAGATAGGCGACCAGCAGCCCGACGACCCCGCCGCCGACCACGGCAACGTGATCTCCCGGTGAGGCGCCGCCGTCCCATAACCCGTTGAGCGCGGTCTCTATGTTGGCCGCCAGGATCGCCCGCAGCGCGGGCACGCCGTCAGGAATCGGCACGGCGGCGGAACCGGAAACGGCGAAGCGAGTTTGATGAGGATGAAGAACGAAAACGGTTTCGCCGGTTCGCGCCGGATCGCCCTCGACGATTTCGCCGACACAGGCGTAGCCATACTTCACCGGGAAGGGGAAATCCCCCTCCTGGAACGGCGCGCGCATGCGCTGCCATTCGCTTTCCGGCACCGCTCCGGTGAACACAAGCCGCTCGGTTCCAAGGCTCACGCCGCTCCACAAGGTGCGCACCAGCACCTCGTCTTCAGCCGGCCTCCGTACTTCCTGCAGGCGCAGTTCCAGCGTCTCCGGACCCGTGGTCCAGAGTGCTTGTGCGTTGCAAGAAAATTTATTCGGCATGCTGCGCTGCGTCACAAATCCTCCTTAGTCCGGGGCAACGTATAGCGCAACAGACGGGGCTGGGCATCCGCTATCGCCGACCATCTGTTTACGAGGTTGTGTTTCATGTTTCAGAGCAGGTTGCCGACTTACCTCACACCGGATTCCTCCGGCAACGGCGTCGTTGCGCCGTCCCCGGACCTTCACCAGGCCGCGCCCGCAGATGCCGCAAGGCTCGCGCGTCGGCGCGCCGTTTTCGCCACCCTCGTGCTTGCCACCATGGCCGGTTTGACCGCGCTGCTGGGCCTCGCCTTTTCCGGCGACGGCGGCATCACATGGGCCGAGTGGCTGATGATCGCCTGCTTCCTGCTGACCTTGCCGTGGACGGCAATCGGCTTCTGGAATGCGGTGATCGGCCTGTCGGTCATGCGCCTGTCGCGCGACCCGCTCGCCGCCGTCTCGACCCTGCGTCCGGGCGATGCCGCCCGCGACAGCGCGTCGTCGACCGCCATCCTCTCCTGCATCCGCAACGAGGATGTGGACGGTGTCGCCGCCTCGCTCGATGCGATGGCGGCGGACCTGGTGCGCTCGGGCCGCTCCGCCGGCTTCACGCTCTATGTCCTCAGCGACACCAATGTCGAGGAGATCGCCGACCGCGAGGAGCGCGCCTTTGCCGAACTGGCCGCGCGCTGGGAGGGCCGCCTGCCGGTGCTCTACCGTCGCCGGTCGGAGAACCCCGGCTTCAAGGCCGGCAACATCCGCGACTTCCTCGACCGCTGGGGCGCCGCGCATGACTATGCCATCGTGCTCGATGCCGACAGCTTCATGTCGGCCAACACGATGCTCGACATGGTCGCGCGCATGGACGCAAACCCGCGCGTCGGCATTCTGCAGACGCTGGTCGTCGGCATGCCGACCACCAGCGCCTTTGCCCGCATCTTCCAGTTCGGCATGCGCCTCGGCATGCGCTCCTACACGCTGGGCAGCGCCTGGTGGCAGGGCGATTGCGGTCCCTATTGGGGCCACAACGCGATCCTCCGGGTGGCACCCTTCGCGGAGCACTGTCATCTGCCGAAGCTGCCGGGCAAGGGCCCGCTCTCCGGCTGGGTGCTGAGCCACGACCAGGTCGAGGCCGTCCTGATGCGCCGCGCCGGCTACGAGGTGCGCGTGCTTCCCGTCGAGGGCGAGAGCTTCGAGGAGAACCCGCCCAACATGCTGGAGTTCATCCGCCGCGAGCTGCGCTGGTGCCAGGGCAATCTCCAGTACATCAAGCTGCTCGGCCTGCCGGACCTCAAGCCGGTCAGCCGCATCCAGCTGTTCCTGGCGATCCTGATGTTCGTGTCCGCCCCGGCCTGGCTGACCTTCATGGCGACCGGCGCGGTTCTGGTGGCCTTGGGCAGCGGCGAGCTGATCCGTTTCGACCTGACGGCGGGCTTCGCGCTTTTCGTCATCGTCATGACGATGATCTTCGCGCCGAAGATCTCCACCTTCTTCGACATCCTTGCCGACAGCAAGCTGCGCGCCGCTTTCGGCGGGGGCCTGCGCGTTACGGCAAGCTGGGTGACCGAGCTGGTCTTCTCCATGCTGATGGCGCCGATCATCGCGGTTGCCGTCACGCTCTTCGTCGCCGGCCTGCCCTTCGGCAAGGCCATCGGCTGGGGTGCGCAGATCCGCGACAACCGCACCCTGCCGCTCGGCCTGTGCGCCTCCAAGCTGTGGCCGCAGACCCTGTTCGGCCTGGCCGGCTTCGTGTGGGCCTTCGCCTTCACCCCGGACCTGATCTGGCCGCTGCTGCCGGTCATTCTCGGCCCGGCTCTCGCCGTTCCGCTGGCCCGCCTGAGTTCGGGCGAGGCCGCCGGCCGTCTGGCGCTTGCCTCGCATCTGTGGCGTCTGCCGGAGGAGGTCGTGCCGGCCGAGTGCCTGCTGCCGCTGCGGCTTCCCGCCCATGCCTCGCTCGGCGTCTCCTTCGGCGGAGCGCATGGCGGCATGGCGCCGGATCTCGCCCGCGCCGACGGCTGAGCCTGGCTTTCGCGTCCCCGGCGGATCACTCCGGCCTCGCGCCGCGGTGATCCGCCGTGCACGCCCTGTCGCGGGCCGTTGATTTGAGCGGATCGGGCCTTTGCGGCACCTTGGTCCTCGCCGCCGGGCGCATCGTCCGGCCACGGGAGACAGATGTCATGCAATCTCATGCCGCTCCGGCCGCCGCCGCTGCCAGCTTCTTTCCGCCGCTCACCCTGGCGACCCTTGTCACCGCTCTCATCGCCGGCGTGCTCGCCGACGGTACCTGGGAGTTCTGGGCGCGGGTGATCACGCCGCTGTGGGTCGGCGGTCCGCTGCAGCCGGCAGCGCTCGTCCAGTCGGTCTTCGGCTTCAGCAGCTTCGCCCTTGCCGAGGCGATCCACCTCGTCGTCGGCGTGGTCTTCTACCCGCTCGGCTATCTCTTCATCGCAAAGCCCATCGCCGACCGGTTCCTGCCGTTCCTGCCCTGGCCCGTCGTGGCGCTGGGCTATGGCGTCGGCCTGTGGATCTTCGCGCTCTACATCATGGCGCATCTCTTCGCCGGCCTGCCGCCCTTCCTGAACTTCATCACCTTGACCTGGGCCTCGCTCATCGGTCACCTGCTGTTCGGGCTGGTCGTCGGTATCGTGGTGCGCTGGCGGATGCCGGCATGAGCCGCCGCCGTTCCGGTCACCCGCTAGTCTGTCACGAGGTGAAATGACGTCGTCCGATACCGCTTCTGCTTCTGCCGCACCGCGCCCGGGCGGCAGGGGGCCGCTTGCCGGGGTGAAGGTGCTCGACCTGTCGCGCATCCTTGCCGGCCCCACCGCCACCCAGCTGCTCGGCGATCTCGGCGCCGACGTCGTCAAGATCGAGCGGCCCGACAGCGGCGACGACACCCGCGGCTGGGGGCCGCCCTTCCTGCGCGATGCGGACGGCAACGAGACCCGCGAGAGCGCCTATTACCTCTCTTCCAACCGCAACAAGCGCTCGCTCGCCGTCGATCTGTCGAGCGAGGAGGGCATTGCCCTGGTGCGCCGGCTGGCGCGCTGCGCCGATGTGCTGGTGGAGAATTTCAAGGTCGGCGACCTTGCCCGCCGCGGCCTCGGCTACGAGGCGCTGTCGGCGGAAAATCCCGGCCTCGTCTATTGCTCGATCTCCGGCTTCGGCCAGGACGGGCCCTATGCCCACCGGGCCGGCTACGACTTTCTCATCCAGGGCATGGGCGGGCTGATGTCGCTCACCGGCCGGCCGGATGCGGAGGGCGGCGAGCAGACCAAGGCCGGCGTCGGCATCGCCGACGTCATGTGCGGCATGTATGCCTCCAGCGCCATTCTCGCCGCGCTGCATCACCGCAGCGCCACCGGCGAGGGCCAGCATCTCGACATCGCGCTGTTCGACACGCAGGTCGCCTGGCTGATCAACCAGGGCGTCGCCTGCCTCACCGACGGCAACGTGCCGCCGCGCCGGGGCAATGCCCATCCCACCATCGTGCCCTACAACGCCTATCCGGCGCGCGACGGCTCCTTCATCCTCGCCGTCGGCAACGATGCGCAATTCGCCCGCTTCTGCGAGGTGGCAGGCCGGCCGGAGCTTGCCAGCGACCCGCGCTTTGCCCGCAATGCCGACCGGGTGCGCAACCGGCTGGAGCTGGAGCCCGAGATCGAGCGGCTGACGGCAACGCGCGACCGCGCCGACTGGATCGCCGCGCTGGAGGCGGTCGGCGTGCCCTGCGGCCCGATCAACGATGTCGGCGAGGTCTTCGCCGATCCGCAGGTCGTCCATCGCGGCATGCGCATCGAGATGGAGCACCCCTTGGGTCGCGACGGACACGTGTCGCTGATCGGCAACCCGCTGAAGCTCTCGCGCACCCCGGTCACCTATCGCCATGCCCCGCCGCGCCTCGGCGAGGGCGGCGTCGAGGCGCTGGCCGAATGGCTCGGCGAGGACGACACTGGCATCCGGGCGCTGGCGGCACGCGGCGCCATCGCACTGGCGGAGACGGAATGAGCGGGACGGGAGCGGATTTCATCGCCGCCAAGCTGCGGCAGGCCGGCTGCACCCACGCCTTCGGCATGCCGGGCGGCGAGGTGCTGGCCTTGATGGGCGCGCTGGAGGCGGCGGGCATCGCCTTCCAGCTGGTCAAGCACGAGAATGCCGGCGGCTTCATGGGCGAGGGTGTCTGGCATGCGCAGGCCCGCGCCGGACGCGAGGCGCCCGCCGTCCTGCTCGCCACGCTCGGTCCCGGCGTTGCCAATGCGGTCAATGTGGTCGCCAACGCGCTGCAGGACCGGGTGCCGCTCGTCTTCCTGACCGGCTGCGTCGATGCCCGCGAGGCGGAAACCTACACCCACCAGGTTTTCGATCATGGCGCCTTGCTGCGCCCGGTGGTCAAGGCGAGCTTCCGCGCCGCCCCCGGCGCGCTGGGCGCGATGATGGACAAGGCGATCCTCACCGCCCTGGACGGCCAGCCCGGCCCGGTCCATGTCGACGTGCCCATCGGCATCGCGGAAGGCGCCTGCGAGGAGGGGCTGCACCCTCTGCCGCAGCGCGTCTCGCCGCGCGATCTTGCTCCGGCCGGCCCTTCGCTGGAGGCGGCCCGCGCGCTGCTGGCAGGTGCCGAGCGGCCCATCGCCATCGCCGGCGTCGATGCGGTCAACGAGGATGCGGGCGCGGCCGTCGCCGCCTTCTGCCGGGCCCATAACGTGCCGCTCATTACCAGCTACAAGGCCAAGGGCCTGCTCGACGAGGCCGACCTGCTGGCTCTCGGCGGTGCGGGTCTGTCGCCGCGTGCCGACGCGCAGCTGCTGCCGTTGCTTGCGGCCTCCGACTGCGTCCTGCTCCTCGGCTACGATCCGATCGAGATGCGCATCAACTGGCGAAACCCGTGGCCAGCCGATGCGCCGGTGGTGGAAGTCGCTGCGAGCCCGCGCCGGCACGGCATGCATGCCGTCCGCCATATTCTGCCCTGCGGCGTTGCGCCGGCGCTTGCCGCCTTGGGCGAGGGGCTCGCCCCGCGTGCCACCTGGCCGGACGGGGAGATTGCGGCCGCGCGCACAGCGCTCGCCGCCCAGTTCGCGCCCGAGCCCTCCGGCTGGGGGCCGGCCGCCGTCTTCCATACCCTGCGCGATGTCCTGCCGGCCGAGACGGTGGCGACCGCCGACAGCGGCGCCCATCGCATCCTCGTTTCGCAGATCTGGCGCGCCGGCTTTCCGCGCGCCATGTTGCAGTCCTCGGCCCTGTGCACCATGGCCTGCGCCCTGCCGCTCGGCATCGGCCACGCCATCGCCGAGCCGGAGCGTCCGGTCGTCGTCTTCGTCGGCGATGCGGGGCTGGAGATGGGGCTCGGCGAGCTTGCCACCTTGCGCGACCTCGGTCTACCGGTTCTGGTCTGCGTTCTGGTCGACGAGAGCCTCGCCCTCATCGAGCTGAAGCAGCGCGCCAGCCAGCGCCCCAATGTCGGCGTCGACTTTGCCGGCACCGATTTCCCCGCGCTTGCCCGCGCGCTCGGCGGCCATGGCGTGTGGGTGGACGATGCGGCAACGCTCGCCCGCGAGGCGGCCGCCGCGCTCTCCCGCAACACCTACACCCTGCTTGCCTGCCGCATCGGCCGGCGCGCCTATGACGGCAAGTTCTGAACCGCTCCGGGAGAGGCGGTCTTGAAAATGTAAAGCGTGCTTGACATTCTTGGGTGCGGCGACGAATGTAAAGCACGCTTTACAAAAGGAACCGTCATGGACAAGCGAAACGCGTCTCTCACTCTTCGCCGCGCGATCCCCTGTTTCGTGGCCTTTGCCGCCTATGTGATCGTTCTTGTCGTTTCGCTGCGCCTGCTCGCGCATGGTGTCGAGGGGCGGGCAGCCGAGCTTGCCGTATCGCTCAGCCCGGTCATTCCCGTCATCGCCTTGTGCTTTTGTATCGTCCGGCTCATCCGCGGCATGGACGAGATGCATCGGGCCATCCAGCTCGAGGCTCTCTCCATGTCCGTCGCCGCGACAGCGCTGGCGACCTTCAGCTACGGGTTCCTGGAGAATGTCGGGTTTCCGAAAGTGTCGCTCTTCGTGGTCCTGCCGCTGATGTGCGGCTTCTGGGCGGCCGGGACCTTCCTTGCCCAGTGGCGCTACCGATGAAGAACTGCATCCAGGAGCTGCGGGCCGCGCGCAAATGGTCCCAGGCGGACCTTGCCGAGCAGCTGGATGTCTCGCGCCAGACGGTGAACGCCCTGGAGCGCGGCCGTTACGACCCCAGCCTGCCGCTCGCCTTCCGCATCGCCCGCCTGTTCGGCGTCGCCATCGAGGATGTCTTCCAGCCCTGATGCCTGCCCCCGATGTCAGGGACCGGCCTTGCCTGAAACGCAAACAGCCGGGATGCGTTTCCGCGTCCCGGCCCTTGTGTCGATGTTGTCCCGCCCGTCTCAGCCCATGCCGAGCTTCAGGCGCAGGCGGGTGCCGACCAGGCTTCCCATGAAGCCGAAGACCAGCCACAGCCAGCCGTGCAGCGAGCCGGAGGCGATGCCGCCGAGATAGGCGCCGATGTTGCAGCCATAGGCGAGCCTTGCGCCGTAGCCCATCAACAGGCCGCCGAGGATCGCGGTCGCAAGGTCGCGGCCCGACAGCTTCCACACCGGCGCATATTTGCTGGCGAGCGCTGCTGCCGCCATCGCGCCGAACAGGATGCCGAAATTCATCACCGAGGTCGCGTCGGCGAAGACCGAGGCCTCCAGCGCGCCCTTCTGCCACTGCCAGTACGGCCAGTCGGTGACGGTCACGCCGAGGCCCTGCAGGATCTTGGCGCCCCACAGCGCGAAGCCCGATGTGATGCCCCAGGGGCGGCCGAGCACGATGAAGGTGGCGATGCCGACCAGCGCGATGGCGACGGCGCCGGCCACCAGCGACCAGGGGCCGGTCAGGTAGGACACCGTGGCGCGCGGCTCGGCAAGGCTGCCATGGGCGCGCTTTTCCATCCGCACGCTCCACAGCGCGATCAGCGCCAGCACCGCGGCGGTCGCGGCATAGGCGCCGAGCGGGCCGAACTCGCTCACCAGCGAGACCGCCGGCAGCTTCGGCAACTGGCCCCACAGGTGCATGTGCGGAGTCGCGGCGACCGATCCGGCGATGAAGGCGGCCAGCGTCACCATCATGCGGGTCGAGCCGCCGCCTGCGGTGAACAGCGTGCCGGAGGCGCAGCCGCCGCCGAGCTGCATGCCGACGCCGAAGGCGAAGGCGCCGATGGCAGCCGCAATGCCGAAGGGAAACACGAAGCCGCCGGTCGGCATGCCGAAGGCGGCGCCCCAGGCGATCAGCGGGAAGGAGACGGCCGAGGTCAGCAGGATCAGCAGGAACTGCGCGCGCAATCCGCCGCCGCGCTTTTCCGTCACCAGCCGGCGCCAGGCCGCGGTGAAGCCGAAGCTGGCGTGATAGAGCGCAAGACCGGCGAAGCCGCCGATCACGACGGCGGCACCGAGCCGCCAGCCGCTGGTATTGGCGGCGAGGACCGCGACGGTTGCAAGGCCGGCGAGCGAAATCGCCAGCACGTTGCGGTTGGGGCCTGAGAGGGTTTGGGCAAGGCTTGTCATGGTCACTCATCTAGCGCGGGAGCGGCCTGTTGCGAAAGGTACCGCGTTCCTCGGCAGGGCGCCTGCGCGCAAATCCGGTTTCGCGGTTTCGCCTTCTTTGGAAGATACATCCCTTGATCGGGGAGCGGAGTACACGCCGGCCGCAAGCTTTTGTGTTTTGCTTGTCATCGGAGCCGGCGGGAAACTTCAGGGGCTGACAGGACCCATGTCCGCTGCCCGGCTCCTCTTCGCCGGTCCGCGGCAGGCGGCTGCAAGGCCGCCGGCAGGATGCGACGAGATGACGATTACCGACGCCTATGGCTACCCGCTCACCCTTTCCGATGCCGGCGCATTGCAGCCCTGGCGCGGGGCGGTGCGCGCCTTTCTCGCCCATGGCCGGGCAACGCCGGACCTCGTTGCCGAGACGCTGCGCCTTGCGCCCGACTTCGCGCTCTGCCACGCCGTCCACGGCCTTTTCTGCATGCTGCTCGGCCGGCGCGAAATGGTCGCCGTCGCCGCCGAGGACCTGGAGCGGGCACGCACCGCCTCCGCCGCCGTCGGGGTGAGCCCGCGCGAGGCGGCCGTGGTCAATGCGCTGGGGGACTGGCTTGCCGGCCATCCCGCCCGCGCGGGTGCCCGGCTGGATGCGGCCCTTGCCGACCATCCGGCCGATCCGCTGCTGATGAAGCTCGTTCATGCCATCCGCTTCGTGCTGGGCGATGCCGCCGGCATGCGCCGCTCGCTGGCCGGCGTCGAGCATGCCTTCGCGCCCGATCATCCCGAGCGCGGCTATTTTCTCGGCTGCCAGGCTTTCGCGCTGGAGGAGACGGGCGACTATGCGCTGGCCGAGCGTGTCGGCCGCGAGGCCGTCGCCCTTGCGCCGGACGATGCCTGGGGCCTGCATGCGGTCGCCCATGTCTACGACATGACCGCGCGGGTGGAGGACGGGCGCGCCTGGCTGGAGGCCAACACGGCCGCCTTCTCCCACTGCAACAATTTCCGCTTTCACGTCTGGTGGCATCTGGCGCTGATGTATCTGGAGCGCGGCGACGTCTCCCGCGTGCTGGAACTCTACGATGAGGAGATCCGTGCCGAGCGCACCGACGATTATCGCGACATCTCCAATGCCGCCTCGCTCCTGGTGCGGCTGGAGATCGAGGGCGTCAATGTCGGCGGCCGCTGGGACGAGCTCGCCCGCCTTGCCGAGGCGCGGGTCGACGACCGCTGCAACATCTTCGCCGATCTTCATTACATGCTGTCGCTGGAAGGCGGCGACCGGCGCGATGCCGCCGATGCGCTGATCGCCTCCATGGGCGCCCATGCCGGCGAGGAGACCGACATGGGCCGCATCGCCGCCGCCGCCGGCATGCCCGCCGTGCTCGGCCTGGAGGCCTGGGCGCGCGGCAACTACTTCTCCGCCTTCCGCCATCTCGACCGCGCCCGCCCGCAGCTTTTCCGCATCGGCGGCAGCCACGCGCAGCGCGATGTGTTCGAGCGGCTGGCCATCGAGGCGGCCTTGCGCGCGGGCCTGTGCCTGGAGGCGGAACGATTGCTGCGCGAGCGCGTTACCCTTCGCGGCGGGCTCGACCGTTTCGCGGAAGTTCGCTTCGAGCGGGCCGAGCGGATGCGCCTGGCCACCCGGCTCATGCAGGACGAGGCCTTGCGGGCCATTCCGGCCTGAACGGCACGGCAAGACCCGCGCGAATTCGGTGCAGGCAGGCATGCCTGGGGGAGGTCTGCCCTCATTGGGCCATGATCGGCGGGTGAAAGAACCGCCCCGCAGGCAGGCTCGCCGGCGGCATCAAGAGGATCGTCTGCTCGTGAACATGCATGTCTCGCCGGCCCTCAGCCCTCCGCGTCCGCGCGATCCAAGGCTCGATTTCTTTCGCGGCCTCGGCATGTTCATCATCTTCGTCGCGCATCTGCCGGAAAACACCTGGACGCTATGGATCCCGGCCCGGTTCGGCTTTTCCGATGCGACGGAGATCTTCGTCTTCTGCTCGGGCATGGCCTCGGCGCTCGCCTTCGGCAAGGTCTTCGACCAGCACGGCTGGCTGATGGGCGTCGCGCGCACCGGCCACCGGATCTGGCAGGTTTATTTCGCCCATGTCTGCCAGTTCCTGGTCATCGCCGCCGGTCTCGTGTGGATCCAGCAAAGCGGCTATCTGGCCGAGTGCTGCGGCCTGACGCAGGATTATGTCGCCTCGCTCAACCTGTGGCCCTTCTTCGAACAGACGCAGGACACGCTGCCCGGCCTGCTGACGCTCACCTATGTGCCGAACTATTTCGACATCCTGCCGATGTATATCGTCATCCTCGCCCTGATGCCGGTGATGCTGGCCGCCTCGCGCCTGTCGAGATGGGCCGTCTTCGCGCTGATGGCGGGGCTTTGGCTGGCCGCCGGACAGGGCCTCTTCGACCTGCCGGCCGAGCCCTGGTCGGACCGGGCCTGGTTCTTCAATCCCTTCGCCTGGCAGCTCGTCTTCTTCACCGGCTTCGCCTTCATGCGCGGCTGGATCCCGGCCCCGCCGGTCTCGGCCGCGCTGATCGGCTTGTCGGCGGCCGTCTTGCTGGCCTCCGTGCCCTTTGCCTGGCACGTCGCCTACAACGAGGTGCCGGCGCTGCTCGCCGCCCGCGATGCGATCACGCCGCTTTGGGACAAGAGCACCTTCGGCGCCTTCCGCTATCTGCATTTCCTGGCGCTCGCCTATCTTGCCTGGGTGGCGGTGGGCGCGGGCGGGTCGCGGCTGCTTGCGGAAAATCTCTGGGGCCGCGTCGTCAACGTGGTGCAGAAGGTCGGCCAGCAGTCGCTCGCCGTCTTCCTCGCCAGCCTCGTGCTGGCCCAGGCCATCGGCATCTTGCGCGACATGGCCTGGGGCCGCGGCGATCCGCTGGCCGAGTTCCTGGCCAATATCGCCGGCTTTGCCGGCCTGATCGCCGTCGCCTATCTGGTGTCCTGGTACAAGAAGCAGCCCTGGCGGCGCCCGCCTGCCGGAAAGTCCGGTCCGGGTCCTAAGTCCTCCGACGGCGGCTCGGCCAGGAGCGAGCGCAGCCCGGCCGCGCGCGCCGTGCAACCGGCAGCGACCACGAGCTGAGATCGGGCCGGTTGGGGCGGCGCGGACGCTCCGCCTCAGCCGGGCCAGCCGCGCCGCTGCGCGATCAGCTGCCAGCCCTGTTCCACCCATTCGGCGCGGATGCTGTGCCCACCCGCATGCAGGCACACTTCCAGCAGGCCGGGGCCGTCGCGTGCCTCCTGCAGCTGGCAGGAGAGCCCTTGCGCCGGCGCGCCTTGCGGAAATTTGGCCGCAAGCCCCGCCTGCCGCTGCCACAGGGCAAGGCTCTTGGCGACGTCCGACTGGCGCCAGTGCTCGCCGATGGCCCGTCCCTCCAGCGGCACCGTCCGGTCCGCCGTGCCGTGCACATGCACCAGCATCGGCAGGGGCGAGGGGCAGGCCTGCGGTACCGGGTCCCAGAAGGCGCCGGCCACCGCCACATAGCCGGCGAAGAGCTCGCCCTCGCGGCAGGCGACGTTCCACGCCATCGATCCGCCCATCGAAAAGCCGGTCAGCACGGTCTTCTCGCCGGCAATGCCGAAGCGGGTCTTCAGATCGGCGGCCAGAGCCCGGAAGAAGGCGAATTCGTCGCGCAGCTGCCGCGGCGCGCCGGGATAGGACCAGGTTCCGCCTTCCCCTTGCGGAGCGACGAAGGCAACGCCCAGCCGTTCGGCAAGCCGCGCCCAGGCTCCGTTGCGCATCTCCGCCTCGGCCGAGCCGCGCCATCCGTGCAGGAAGACGATCGCCCCCTTCGGCGGCGCTCCTTGCGGCAGGAGGATGCGATATTCGCCCCCTTCGATGGCGCAGGGCGTGTCGCTGCCGCAGCCGGGCGCACTGCCGGCGGCAAGGGCCGGGGACGACGCCAGCCACAGGCCGGCGAGCATGGCGGCGGCGAGCGAGGGCAAGGCAGGGGCGAAAGAGGTGGGACAGGACATCGGCAGCTCCCGGGAAAACGGAATGCATGACGGATCAGGGATCCAGCATGGGCCCGTCCCGCGGTTCCCGGCAAGCGTGTCCTGCGCGGTTCCCCTCACGCTTCGGTGAAGGTCGCCGCCCGACCTGCTGCGGCGAGTTTCGAATATGTCTCACCCGGCAGCGTAAGAGCGACTAGAGGATCGCCCAGCGGATGATGCTGGCGATCACGAACAGCGTCGCGACGCCCGCCAGCCACAGCCCGGCGAACCAGGCGAGCCGCTGGTAGAGCGGCCGCTCGGACCCGTCCCGCGTCATCAGTGATAGCCCTCGTCGGGCCGCACCTTGCCGCGGAACACCCAGTAGGCATAGGCGGTATAGGCCAGGATCATCGGGATCAGCACCACCGCCCCGGCAAGCAGGAACAGGAGCGAGCTGTCGGGCGCGGCCGCCTGCCAGATGGTGATCGAGGTCGGCACCACATAGGGGAACAGGCTGACGCCGAGCCCGGCGAAGGTGACGAGGAAGAGCCCGAGGCTCGCCAGGAACGGCAACCCGTCGCGGGTCGAGCGCAGGCTGGAGAACAGCAGCACGGCCAGCCCCAGCACCAGCAGCGGCACCGGCGCGGTGTAGAAGATCTGCGGGAACTCGAACCAGCGCGCGGCGAATTGCGGGTGCAGCGCCGGCGTCCACAGGCTGACCACCGCGATCATCGCCAGCAGAAGTCCGCCGAGCACCTTCGCCTTGTCGCGGAAATGCTCCTGCATCGGCCCTTCGCATTTCCACACCAGCCAGGTGGCGCCGAGCAGCGCATAGCCGATCACGACGGCAAGGCCGGTCATCAGGGAGAACGGCGTCAGCCAGTCGAGCCAGCCGCCGGCATAGGCGCGTCCTTCCACGTCGATGCCCTGGATGATGGCGCCGAGCGCGATGCCCTGCGCCAGCGCCGCCGTCAGCGAGCCGAGGAAGAAGGCGACATCCCACACCCATTGCCGCTCGGGGCGCGCCTTGAAGCGGAATTCGAAGACGACGCCGCGGAAGATCAGGCCGAACAGCATCGCCATGATCGGCACGTAGAGGGCGGGCATCAGCACCGCATAGGCCAGCGGGAAGACCGCATAGAGCCCGCCGCCGCCCAGCACCAGCCAGGTCTCGTTGCCGTCCCATACCGGCGCGACGGAGTTCATCATCACGTCGCGCTCGGTCTTGGAGCGGGCGGTGGGGAACAGGATGCCGAGGCCGAGGTCGAAGCCGTCCAGCACCACGTACAGGAACACGGCGGTGGCGATCAGCAGGGCCCAGATGAGGGCGAGGTCGAAGATCATGGCTCTACTCCGCCGGCTTGGGTTCGTCTGCATAGGCAGGGGCGGGCGTCACGCCGGCCGCGCGGGTCGGCTCGCCCTTTTGCGGCCCTTGCGCATCCCCGCCAGGCCGCATGCCCATGGCTTTCAGGATGTAGCCGGTGCCGATGCCGAAGACGATGAAATAGACCACGATGAACACCAGCAGCGAGGTCGCCACCGCCGGCGCATCGACCGGCGAGATGCTGTCGCTGGTGCGCAGCAATCCGTAGACTGTATAGGGCTGGCGGCCGACCTCGGTGGTAATCCAGCCCGCCAGCACCGCGATGAAGCCGGTCGGCCCCATCAGCAGGACCGCGCGGTGGAACAGCGGCGTGTCGGCCAGCCGTCCGCGCCAGCGCAGGTAGAGGCTCCACATGCCGATGCCCAGCATCAGGAAGCCGATGCCGACCATCACGCGGAAGGAGAAGAAGACGATCGTGGCATTCGGCCAGTCCTCGCGCGGGAAGTCCTTCAGCCCCGGCACCCGCCCGTCGAGCGAATGGGTGAGGATCAGGCTGCCGAGCTTGGGCACCTCGACCCGGTAATGCGTCTCCGCCGCCTCCATGTCGGGAATGCCGAACAGGATCAGCGGCGCGCCGGCCTCGCCCTCGAAATGGCCTTCCATCGCGGCGATCTTGGCCGGCTGGTGCTCCAGCGTGTTCAGCCCGTGCATGTCGCCGGCCATGATCTGCACCGGCGTCACCAGCGCCGCCATCCACATCGCCATGGACAGCATCACCTTCGCGCCCTCGTTGCCGCGTTCCTTGAGCAGGTGCCAGGCACCGACCGCGCCGACGACGAAGGCGGTGGTCAGATAGGCGGCCAGCATCATGTGGACGAAGCGATAGGGGAAGGAGGGGTTGAAGACGATCTCGAACCAGTTTTCGGGGATGAACTGGCCGGCCTCGTTGATCGCATGGCCGGCCGGCGTCTGCATCCAGCTGTTCACCGACAGGATCCAGAAGCCCGACAGCGCCGTGCCGAAGGCGACCATCGCGGTTGCCATGAAATGCAGCCGCGGCCCCACCCGGTTGAGCCCGAACAGCATGATGCCGAGGAAGCCGGCCTCCAGGAAGAAGGCGGACAGCACCTCGTAGCCCATCAGCGGGCCCAGAACCGGCCCGGTCTTGTCGGAGAACACCGACCAGTTGGTGCCGAACTGGTAGGTCATCACGATGCCCGAGACGACGCCCATGCCGAAGGCGACGGCGAAGATCTTCAGCCAGTACTTGAAGAGCTGGAGATAGACCTCCCGCCGCGTCGCCAGCCACAGGCCCTCCAGCACCATCAGGTAACTGGCAAGGCCGATGGTGAAGGAGGGGAAGATGATGTGGAACGACACGGTGAAGGCGAACTGGAAGCGCGCCAGGTCGATTGCGGAAAAGTCCATCATGCTGGCTCCTTCGCGGGTCTGGCCGGGCCGCCGCGACCCTTGCTCGTTCCGCTGGTATGCGCCCCGGCAGGTGCGGGCGGGCGGATCCCTTGCGGGGGAAAGTTGCGCGTCCGCCGAGGCTTGGCCATGCGACCGATTGAAGCCCGAGCCTTGCGCGCTGGCAACCCCCGGCGCGGGAAATGACCGTTTTCCGGCTGTTTCAGCGCCAGTCGCCCTCTGTCGGGATGTTGAGCGAAATGCCGCAGTGCTTGCAGTGGACGGCGTCCGGATCGTGCCGGTTCAGGCCGCATTCGGGGCATTTGTGGGCGACCTTGAGCGGCCGGAAGATCGTCTGGACCAGCCGCAGGAACAGCCCGACGCCGACGATCATGATGAGGATGGTCAGCAGCCGTCCGTACGCGTCGGTCATGATGATGTCGCCGAACCCGGTCGTCGTCAGCGTCGTCACCGTGAAGTAGAGCGCGTCGAGAAACGTGTTGATGCCCGGGTTGCGGCCCTTTTCCAGCACATGCACCGCGGCCGAGACCACGAAGATGAACACCGTCAGGTTGACCAAGGCCTGGATCACCTGCTCGTTGCGGCGGAAGAAGGGCATGTGCCCCTGCAGCTCGCGGATCAGGTGGTAGGAGCGCAGCAGCCGCAGCATGCGCAGGACCAGCAGCATCGCCAGCCCTTCCACCACGGCACTGGCGAACAGCGAGACGATCACCACCGCATCGGCCAGCGCCATGAAGCTGCCCATGGCGCGCAGCGGCCGGTTTGCGGCGGCCAGCCGCAGCAGGTAGTCCGCCAGCATCACCGCGCCGATGATGTAGTCGAGCCGGTGGTCCGTTCCGTTGAGGCCGAACAGGATCGAGGCGAAGAAATAGGAGATGGCGAGAAAGTCGAAGACCAGCAGCCCCATCCGCCAGCGCCGGGAGCGGGCCGAACTGCCGAAATAGAGCCGGCGCACGGCGGAGCGGAAACGGGTGAACGGCGGGTCCTGCGGCTCTGCGTCGGGGCGTGTCTCGGCGGTCATGGCGCGATCATGCGCAGCGGTTCCCGGCGCGGTCAATCGGGCCCGGCCGCGCCCGGCCGTCCTGCGCCCATCGCGTGTGCGGACGGGTCTCGGGGGCGCTTGCATCCCCCGCCGATATTCGGGCTTTGGACTCCAATGCGAATCGGAGCAAGATTTCGTTAACCATTTCAGCAGCGGCCGGCTCGACCTGCCGCAAGGTTTTTTCCGGGGAGCGTCATGTCCGCCTTTGTCCAGTCCCTGCCGACCTTGAACGACAGCCTGCGCTTTGCCGAGCAGCATGTCGGCGACATCCTGCACACGCCGAAGTCTCCGGACGGTGCCGCCTATCGTTTCATCGTGCGCGGGACCGGACGCTTCGGCAACGGTGCGCGCAGCGGCAGCCCGTGCGAGGTGCTGGCCGCCACCCGCCGCGAGGCGGAACTGCGCCGCCTGCATGCGGTCGCCACCAGCATCGCGCAATATCTGGAAGAGCGGATCGCCGCCGAAAGCCCGCTCGCCGCCGAGTGAGCGCCGCCCCTCAGTTCCAGGTCCGCTCCAGCACCGACAGCCAGTTCTTCCAGGCGATCTTCTCGATCAGCTCCTCGCCGTAGCCCGCCTCGCGGAAGGCCTGCAGCAGCACCGGCAGGCCGGCCACGTCGCCGATGGCGCGCGGCACCATGCAGCCGTCGAAATCCGAGCCGAGCGCCACCCCATCCTCGCCGAGCCGCGACAGCAGGTGGTCGGTGTGCCGCACCATCACCTCCAGCGGCGTGTCGGAGATGTTGGCCCCGTCCGGCCGCAGGAAGGCGACATGGAAGTTGAGCCCGGCCAGGCCGCCGCTTTCCGCGATGGCGTCGAGCTGCCGGTCGGTCAGGTTGCGCGCCGAAGGGCACACCGCATGGGCGTTGGAATGGGAGGCGACCAGCGGCCGGTCGGTGATCGCGGCAACGTCCCAGAAGCCCTTTTCGGTCAGGTGCGACAGGTCGACCATGATCTTCAGCCGGTTGCAGGCCCGCACCAGCTCCTTGCCCGCATCCGTCAGGCCCGGCCCCGTGTCGGGGGAGGAGGGGCAGGCCATCGGCACGCCGTCGCCGAAGATGTTCGGCCGGCTCCACACCGGCCCGAGCGAGCGCAGGCCGGCGGCGTGCAGCACCTCCAGCGCGGTCATGTCGGCGTCGATCGCCTCGGCGCCTTCCACATGCATGACCATGGCGAGCTGGCCTGCCGCCATCGCCGCGCGGATCTCGGCGGCATTGCGGCAGATCGCCACCTCGCCGGCGCTCTCGCGCTCCAGGCGCAGCGCGCGGGCGAACATGCGCAGCGTGAAGGCGAGCGCGTCCGGCTGAGCGACCTCGGCAAAGTTCGCCGGATCGTCCGGGTCGTAGCGCACCTTCAGCGCGTCGCCCAGCTGCGAGGGCACGTAGATGGCGAACAGCCCGCCGGCGAAGCGCCCCTTGCGGGCGCGCGGCAGGTCGATGTGATCGCGCGCGGCGCGGTCGAAGAACGAGCGCTCGCGGGCGGTGCCGGCGCCGAGCTCCAGCTTGAGCAGCGTGTCGTTATGGCCGTCGAAGACGGGGATCTGGCTCATTCGGATGCGTGTCCTGGGCGGTGAGGCGGGAACGGGCGGGCAGGCGCGCGAGTGTCGCCGCCCGGCCGCCGCAACGCAAGGGGGCGCCGCGCGGGCCGTTCCGCGCCCTGGGATCAGGAGGCGGCGCGGCGCTCCGGGAAGAGGCTCGCGAGCCCGTCGGCGCTCGCCGCGCAGATGCCGCGCTCGGTGATCAGGCTGGTGACCAGCCGCGCCGGCGTCACGTCGAAAGCAGGGTTCGTCGCCTCCGTCGTCGGCGGGGTGATGGCGATGGTCTCGCTGCGCCCGTCCTCCGTCAGACCGGTCAGATGCGTCACCTCGCGGCCCGAGCGCTCCTCGATCGGGATCTCGCGCAACCCGTCGCTGACGGTCCAGTCGATGGTCGAGGAGGGCAGGGCGACATGGAACGGCACGCCGTTGTCATGGGCGGCGAGCGCCTTCAGATAGGTGCCGATCTTGTTGCACACATCGCCCGTCGCCGTGGTGCGGTCGGTGCCGACGATCACCATGTCGACCAGCCCGTGCTGCATCAGGTGGCCGCCGGCATTGTCGACCACCAGCCGGTGCGACACCCCGTGTCGGCCCAGCTCCCAGGCGGTCAGCCCGGCGCCCTGGTTGCGCGGCCGCGTCTCGTCGACCCACACATGCACGGGAATGCCGGCGTCGTGCGCCTGATAGATCGGCGAGGTCGCCGTGCCCCAGTCGACGGTGGCCAGCCAGCCGGCATTGCAATGGGTCAGGATGTTGACCGGCTCGCCCCCACCCTTGCCCCCACCCTTGCCTTGGTTCTTGCGCGCGGCGATCTCGCGGATGAGCGTCAGCCCGTGCCGGCCGATGGCGTGGTTGACCTCGACATCCTCGTCGCAGATCTCGCCGGCCTTGGCCCAGGCGGCGGCGGCGCGCGCGCTCTCGGGCAGCGGCGCCACGCTGGCGGTCACCGCATCGAGCGCCCATCGCAGGTTGATCGCGGTCGGCCGGGTCGCCGCCAGCTGTGCTGCAGCCTGCGCCAGGCCGGCGTCGGACGGGTCGCGCGCCAGCGCCATCGCCAGGCCATAGGCGGCGGTGGCGCCGATCAGCGGCGCACCGCGCACCCACATGTCGCGGATCGCCGTCGCGGCCGCCTCGGGCGTTGTCAGTTCCGTGGTGACGAAGCGGTGCGGCAGCTGCGTCTGGTCGATGATGTGCACCGACCGGCCATGCTCTGCCGGCCAGATGGAGCGGTGGGCAACGCCGTCGATCTTCATGACATCTCCGTATCGATGGGCCAGACCGGGCAGAGCAGGCAGGGCAGGGACCGCCCGCCGTCCGGTCGTCTCTCTTGCGGCGACCTAAAGCACTTTTCGCACCGCTTTGCCACCCGCAGCAAGGCGAAGCGGCGCGGCGAGGAGAGGGGAAAACGAAACGGGGCAGGCTCCTTGCGGAACCTGCCCCGAACAGACCTCACGGCTCGCGCCTGCGAACCGTCCTCGTCAGGCCTTCTCGGCCAGTATCGTCTCGAAGCCCTCGAATTCCGGATGGCCGAGATAGAGCGGCTTGTTGTCGCCCGCGCCCTTGTGGGCGTCGCGGAAGGCCTGGCTCTTGGTCCAGGCGAGGAAGGCATCCTTGTCCCGCCAGATCGTGTGCGAGGCATAGAGCGTGTGGTCCTCGTGGTCCGGCCCTTTCAGCAGGTGGAACTCGACGAAGCCGTCCATCGTGCCCAGATGCCGGTCGCGGTTGCGCCACACCTCCTCGAAGGCCTCCTCGTTGCCGGACTTCACGCGAAAGCGGTTCATGGCAATGTACATCAGGCAGTCTCTCCCTCTTCTGGCAACGGCCCCTGCAGGGCAAACTGTGCCGCCGACCGCTCGCCGACAAGGTCCTGCAGGGCCTTGCGGAAGGCGGTCTGGCCTGTGCTGCGCAGCGGCACGAAAGGCTTGTTGAGCTTCTGGCAGATCTTCTTGGCCCGCAGGCACGCATCATGGCTGACGCAACTGACCGGGCAGAAGACGCAGTCGACGGACGGCAGCAGATGGTCGAGGCGCTGCGGTGCGTCCTCCACGCCGCCGTCGTGATGGACGAATGTGGTGTTGAAGGCTTCCGCGATGCCGCGCAGCCGGTCGCGGTGGCCGTGCATGCCGCCGACATAGAGGATCGCCTTCGGCCGTGCGGCCGCATCGGCCTGTGCAGCGCCGGTGCCAACGACGGCGACCGGTGATGGCCCTGCGGCGATGGCCGCGATCCGCGCGCCCTGCCGGGGCATCTGCTGCGGCGCGGGGCGCCGCGTCTCCTCGCCGATCTCGCGCAGCCGCGCTTCCGCCTGCCGCGCCCGCACCCGTGCCGATTGCAGGGCCCGTCCGGCCTTGTCGAGCCGGCGGCGCAGCGAGGCTGCATCCGGTGCCGCCTCCGCCGTCTCCGGCACGCGCGCCTCGTCCGCCGCGCGTCCCGCCTTGAGCCTTGCCAGCGTCGCGCGCAGCTCGATCAGCTCCCGGTCGCGCTGGGTCAGCGCCTCGCGCAGGCCCGCCTCCACGCGCCGCGCCCGGTCCTCGGCCTCCTGCAGCTGGTCGCGCAGGGTCGCCGCCTCCTCGTTCTTCTGGCGGAACGAGGCGCCGGCCAGATGCGACCACATGTGCACCTCGCCGAAGATGCGTGCGCGCAAGGGACCCGGCACATGCTGGTGGGTCATGAAGGCCCAGTAGGCCGGACCGACCTGGCCCCGGTCGCACATGTCGCGCCACAGGGCTTCCAGCTCGGCTACGCCGCGCGCCCGCCCGACCCGGCGCAGCGCGCCTTCGAAGCGGCCGTCGAGCAGTTTCTGGAAGGCGCGGGAGAAGGCGCAATCGGTGGTCGACAGGCGCACGAAATGGCCGTGGACGTCGTAGTCGGGCGTGTCGGGGGAAACCTCGATGCCCACCTTGCGGGCGGTGCGGCGCAGGTCGGCGACGCTGGCGCAGGTGCCGACGATGGAACAGTGGACGCTGTCGGCCTGCTCCCACAGCGCGATGCGCCTGCGTGCGGCCTGGCCGTCGCTGCCGATCTCCTCGCAGGCGAGCGGAGCGCGCCCCGAATGCGCGGCGACCGCATCCTCGATCGCCTTTCGCAGCTTGTCATCCCTGGCGCACATGGAGCCGTGCCCCTCCTGAAACAGGTTGAAAACGCTTGGTCACGATTTGGCTGGTCAAGAGCGTGGCTTGCTGGCCGTCGAGGGAGTGGACGGGGTGCTGGCTGGCGCTTGGATCTCCGTTTGCCGTCTCCGGGCACAGCGAGAGGCGAAACGGACATTGCCTTTCCTATAAAACATGAGTATTTCAGTCAAGAATATTCTTGCGAACGGTTCGCAAGTTTAGAGTTATTCCAAACCACGGACGGAGGAACCGGAGTTTCCGGCCATTTCGTCCAGGGCCCAAGCGATCGAAGGAGCAAGTCGATCATGTCCCAGTCTGCGACCCCCGCCAACCAGGCCCCCCATCAGGCTCAGGCCGCCGCCTATCGGCGGCCGCGCACCCAGCAGCGCACCCTGACCCTGCCGAAAACGGCGAAAGTCGCGCAGGAACCGCTGGAACTGGACAGTTCGGCCCTGTTCCAGGGTTCCCGCGAGGTTCATATCCGCCACAAGGACATGGTCTACCGGCTGTCGATCACCCGGTTCGAAAAACTGCTCCTGACCAAATAAACCTGCAGGCGGGGCCCGGCCCCGCCCTTCGTCTCCTGCCGCAGGCCTCCCCCGCGAGAGCTGCTGGAGCCGGTGCCGGAAGCGTGCCTTGGCGCGCTTCCGGCGCTTGCCTTCCGCCCGCCGATCTGCGAAGGAAAGAGCCTTCGAACGGCAACCCGGCAGGACCAGACGTGGCTCTCGGTGACACTCCGGCCGCCCTTTCCGCGGCATCGACGTTCCGGCCCTCATCGGCCGGCCTCGCCCTGCTGCCCGGCGGGCGTCGTCCTGCCCCGCGTTCGCGCCTCCTGCAGCCCCGCCCGATGCATCAGGGCCCGGCCTGCGGTCGATTTAGGCAGTTGCCGCACTGAGCCTTCTCTGCCGCCGGTCTTCGTCCTGCCGCTGGAAAGCGGCGGAAAGTCTGGTAAAAGACCCCCCGAACTCCCTTCTCACGTGCCGCGCCGGCATGCCGGCCGCGCGCTGCCAGTCACGACGGTGCCATGTCCGAATTGCAATCCCTTGAAACTGCGATCCTCGCCGCCATCGCCGCCGCGTCGAACGAGGCCGAGCTGGAAGAGGTGCGCATCGCCGCCCTCGGCAAGAAAGGGTCCGTGTCCGAGAAGCTGAAGACCCTGGGCTCCCTGTCGCCGGACGAGCGGCGCGAGATGGGTCCGGCGATCAACGGCCTCAAGACCCGGGTCACCGATGCGCTCGCCGCCCGCCGCGAGCTGCTGCAGGACGCGGCCCTCGACGCACGCCTCCAGCGCGAGCGTGTCGACGTGACCCTGCCGCTGCGTCCCGCTCCCGCCGAGACCGGCCGCATCCACCCGGTCAGCCAGGTGATCGACGAGCTCACCGCGATCTTCGCCGACATGGGCTTTTCCATCGCCGAAGGCCCGGACATCGAGACCGACCACCTCAACTTCACCCAGCTGAACTTCCCGCCCGACCATCCGGCGCGCGAGATGCACGACACGTTCTTCCTGCCCGAAAAGGCGGATGGCGAGCGCATGCTGCTGCGCACCCACACCTCGCCGGTGCAGATCCGCACGATGATGTCGCAGGAGCCGCCGATCCGGGTGATCATCCCGGGCCGCACCTATCGCTGCGACAGCGACCAGACCCACACGCCGATGTTCCACCAGGTCGAAGGCCTCGTCATCGACAAGAGCAGCCATATCGGCCACCTGAAATGGGTGCTGGAGGAGTTCTGCAAGGCCTTCTTCGAGGTCGACGAGGTGCGCATGCGCTTCCGTCCGTCCTACTTCCCCTTCACCGAGCCGTCGATGGAGGTCGACATCGGCTGCGACCGCTCGGGCAACGAGGTGAAGATCGGCGAGGGCAACGACTGGCTGGAAATCCTCGGCTGCGGCATGGTCCATCCCAATGTCATCCGCAATTGCGGCCTCGACCCGGACGTCTACCAGGGCTTCGCCTGGGGCATGGGCATCGACCGCATCGCCATGCTGAAATACGGCATGCCGGACCTGCGCGCCTTCTTCGACGCGGATGTCCGCTGGATCGAGCATTACGGCTTCCGCCCGCTCGACCTGCCGACCCTGTTCGGAGGCCTGTCGCGATGACCGCCCGTTCTTCTCTTCCCTCCCGCCTGCGCGCGGTGCTTCTGCCGCTGCTGGCGCTCGCCGTGCTGGTCCAGGGGCTTCTCGCCCCCGTGCCTGCCGAGGCCCAGCCGGCGCAGCCCGTCTCCTTCGTCGAGGCCTGCGCCGACAAGTCCGAGGAGCGCGGCCGGCTGCGCTATTGCGATGCCTATTTCCGCGAGGGGCTCGGCCCCCAGGCCGACACGGTGCTCTATCTGCGCGACCGCATCACCACCCTGCGCGCCAGCCAGGAAGTGAATGCGGAGAGCAATTACGAGAGCTTCCTGACGGCGGTTGCCATCGTCGCCTTCCTGTCGATCGCGACCATGGTGCTGGTCACCTCCGAGCGCCGCATCTCCGGCATCGCCAAGTGGTCGTCGGTCGCCTCGGCCGCCGCCGTGCTGGTGATGGTGGCGATCCTGACCCTCGGCTGGCTCGACAAGTACCGGGCCGAGGATGCGGCGATGCTCGAACTCGGCCTCTTGCGCGACCAGGTGGAGGTCGAGGCGTCCCACGCCATCGCCTCGGGCCGCAAGCTGGACGAGGCGACGATCCGCCGCTGGACCGACCGCCTGCACGAGATCGGCATCCGCTTCGCCAGCAATTACGGCGCCGCGTCCATCGTCCCGGACCTCGACCGCTTCACGCCGCAGAACTGACGCAGCCGCACCGGCGCGCGGAGCCCCGCCGCGCCGGTCCCGTCACGACACCTGAAGAGACCCAAGCTCATGAAGTTCACCCTGTCCTGGCTGAAGGAACATCTGGAGACCGACGCCACCCTCGACGAGATCGTCGAGGCGCTGACCCGCGTCGGCCTGGAGGTCGAGGATGTCGCCAACCCGGCCGACCGCCTCAAGCCCTTCACCATCGCCAAGGTGCTGGAGGCCCGCCAGCACCCCAATGCGGATCGCCTGCGTGTGCTCACCGTCGATGCCGGCGACGGCAAGGAGCCGCTGCAGATCGTCTGCGGCGCGCCCAATGCCCGCACCGGCCTCGTCGGCGTGCTCGCCCGTCCGGGCGACTATGTGCCCGGCATCGACGTCACCCTGTCCGTCGGCAAGATCCGCGACGTCGAAAGCTTCGGCATGATGTGCTCGGAGCGCGAGCTGGAGCTGTCGGAGGCCCATGACGGCATCATCGACCTTCCCGACGACGCGCCGGTCGGCATGTCCTACGCCGCCTATGTCGGGCTCGACGATCCGGTCATCGAGATCGGCCTGACGCCGAATCGTCCCGATTGCACCGGCGTCTCCGGCATCGCCCGCGACCTTGCCGCCGTCGGCCTCGGCAAGCTGAAGGAAAACCGCCCGGCCCAGATCCCGGGCGAGGGCCCGTGCCCGGTCGATGTGCGGCTGGAATTCGGCGACACGCCCTCGCTCTGCCCGGCCTTCGGCCTGCGCCTGGTGCGCGGCGTCAAGAACGGCCCCTCGCCGGAGTGGATGCAGAAGCGCCTGCGCGCCATCGGCCTGCGCCCGATCAACGCGCTGGTCGACATCACCAACTACATCACCTTCGACCGGGGCCGCCCGCTGCATGTCTTCGACGCGGCCAAGGTCAAGGGCGATCTCGTCGTGCGGCGCGGCCGCGACGGCGAGGAGCTGCTGGCGCTCGACGGGCGCACCTACAAGGTGGACGACAGCATCTGCGTCATCGCCGACGACAACGGCCTGGAATCCCTGGCCGGCATCATGGGCGGCGAGCTGTCCGGTTGCACCGACGAGACCACCGACGTGCTGATCGAATCGGCCCTGTGGGACGAGGCCAACATCGCCCGCACCGGCCGCCGGCTCGGCATCAACACCGATGCCCGCTACCGCTTCGAGCGCGGTGCCGATCCCGCCTTCTGCCTGCCGGGCCTCGAGCTCGCCACCCGCATGGTCATGGACCTGTGCGGCGGCACGCCGAGCAAGGTGACGCTCGCCGGCGCCGTGCCGGAGACCGACCGCAGCATCGAGTTCCCTTATGCCGAGGTGAAGCGCCTGTCCGGCCTCAAGCTTTCCGAGGCCGAGATCAAGGGCGTGCTCACCCGCCTCGGCTTCTGGGTCACCGGCACCGGCGACACCGTGCGCGTCGCCCCGCCGTCCTGGCGCCCGGACATCCATGGCAAGGCGGATCTCGTCGAGGAAGTGGTGCGCATCGTCGGCCTCGATTCGGTCGCCTCGACGCCGCTGCCGCGCGGGGCCACCGTCGCCCGCCAGATGCTCACCCCGGCGCAGGTCCGCCGCTCGCAGGCGCGCCGCGCGCTCGCCGTGCGCGGCATGAAGGAGGCCGTTACCTGGTCCTTCATCCCGCAGGACCAGGCCGAGGCCTTCGGCGGCGGCTCGCCGGTCCTGCGCCTTGCCAACCCGATTTCCGCCGACATGTCGGACATGCGCCCCAGCCTGGTGCCGGGCCTTGCCACGGCGGCGCAGCGCAATGCCGACCGCGGCTATCCGGACGTCGCCCTGTTCGAGGTCGGCCAGGTCTTCACTGATGACACGCCGCAGGGCCAGTCGATGGTCGCCGCCGGCCTGCGCCGCGGCACCGCGGTGATGACCGGCGCCGACCGCCACTGGGCCGGCAATGCGCCCGAGGTCGGCGTGTTCGACGCCCGCGCCGATGCCGAGGCGGTCCTGGCCGCCATCGGCGCGCCGGTCGACAAGCTGATGGTCTTTTCCGAAAGCGCGCCCTGGCTGCATCCGGGCCGCTCCGGCGAGCTGCGCCTCGGCCCCAAGACGGTGCTGGCCCGCTTCGGCGAGCTGCATCCGCGCATCGCGAGGGCGTTCGATCTCGACGGCCGGCTCGCCGTCTTCGAGGTCTATCTCGATGCGGTGCCGCTGCCCAAGGGCAAGGCCGGCCGCTCCAAGGGCGCCTTCGCCGCTTCCGACCTGATGCCGGTGCGCCGCGACTTCGCCTTCGTCGTCGAGGAGGCGGTCACCGCCGACCGGCTGCTCAAGGCCGCGCGCGCTGCCGAGAAGACCTTGATCAGCGATGTCACGCTGTTCGACGTCTATCGCGGTGCCGGCGTTGCCGAGGGTCACAAGTCGCTGGCCATCGACGTCACGCTGCAGCCGCGCGAGCGCACCCTCACCGAGGAGGAGATCGACGCGGTCGGCGCCAAGATCCGCGCCGCGGTGGAAAAGGCGACCGGCGGCACCCTGCGCGGCTGACGGCCAAGATTGAGTCTTGTGCTGCCGCCCCGCATCGGGTGGCGGCCCGTCACGGGACTTGCGCCGCGCGGGCGTGCCCTTCATCCTTGCGGGCAAGGGGGCGACGCGCGGTATTGCCTGCGCGCATCACGAAAGGGTCATGCGATGAAGCCGGCGCAAGCCGTGCCTCCCGCCCTTGGCCAGGGCCTTGCCTTCGGGCGCACCACGCTGGGCGATCCCTCGCTGACGGGCGAGGACGACCGCAGGCGCGTGCTGGAACTGATCCTGCGCACCGATCCGGTGGTGATGCGCGTGCTGCGGATCGCCCGCGGTCTTGCCCTGCCGGACTGGCGGCTGGCCAGCGGTGCCATCTACCAGACCGTCTGGAACGCGCTGACCGGCCGCCCCGCCGGCCATGGCATCCGCGATTTCGACCTGCTCTATTTCGACGGCGCCGATACCAGCTACGAGGCCGAGGACCGGGTGATCACCCGCGCCCGCCCGCGCTTTTCGTCCCTGCCGGCGCCGGTGGAAATCCGCAACCAGGCGCGCGTGCCCCTGTGGTTTCGGCAAAAGCACGGCATCGACTATCCGCCGCTCTCCTGCACCGACGAGGCGCTGGTCAACTACGCCGCGCGCACCCATTCGGTCGCCGTGCGGCTGGAGGCGGACGGTCGCCTGTCGCTCGCCGCGCCGTTCGGTCTGGCCGATATCTTCGCCATGCGGCTGGTGCCGAACCCGGTGCTCGACAATTCCTCGACCTATCTGGACAAGGCGCTGCGGATGAAGGCCGCCTGGCCGGAGCTGGAGATCCTGCCCTGGCCGTCGCCTGGGCTTGCCGGCGTCGCTCCGCCGAAAATCCAGCCCGAACACCCCTCCTCGCGCCCCGCTGAGGTGCCGTCTCCCGAGCCGGCCAACGAGGACGAGCCGGGCGAGGACCCGCCCGCCGTCCCGCACATACTCTCGCACCGCGAGGACCTGCTGCGGCAGAGCCCGTTCCGCCGCCATCTTGCCGGCGACCGCTATGCGCGTCTGGTGGGCGGCGATCTCGGCGCGAAGGCCGTAGCGGACGAGCCTGCGGGCGAGAGCGCAGCCGCAGCGCCTGCCGGCCCTGCGCCCTCCGATCCTGGGGCTGCGGATCAGCCGGCGGCGAGCGTTGCCCGCGACTGGATCCGCGTCTCCACCAGCCCACGGAGCGAATTTCCCAGATAGATCTTCTCGGCCCGGGCCAGATCCTCGGGCCGCAGGTCCGCCTCCGCCGCCCGCCCGCTTTCCAGCAGCGCCTGCCGCAGCGTGCCCGGCAGCAGCCCGTGCCGCAGCGCCGGCGTCAGCAGCCGGCCGCCGCGCGCGACGAAGAGGTTGGTGAAGCTCCCTTCCGTCAGATAACCCTCGGCATTGGCGAAGATCACCTCGTCGCAGCCGGTCGAAGCACAAAGCCGCGCCCGCGTGCCGTCGTAGATCTCGCGCCGCGTCGTCTTGTGCAGCAACAACGGATCGCCGGCCGCCATCGTCACGTCGGCGAGAGCGGCCGTCCAGTGCGAAACAGCCGGCGGCAGGTCGCGGTCTTCCAGCGACAGTTTTCCGCTGCCGGCCAGCTCCAGCCGCACCCGGCGCGGGCCCTGGAAAGCCGCTGCCCGGCCTGCCAGCAGAGCTCGCGCAGCCTCCACATCCAGCGGAAAGCCGAGCTGCGCGGCACTGTTGGTGAGCCGGCTAATATGCCGTTCGAGCAGCAGGTATCCGGCCAGCGGCTCTCCCGTCTCCGCCGGGTGCCAGGCCATGGTCTCGAACAGCGAGAAGTCGGGCGCCTTGCGCTCCAGGAAGGCGAGCTTCAGCCGGCATTCGTCGTATTCCGGCGTGCTGGCGGAATCGAACACCAGTCCCGATCCCGCGCCCGCCTCGAACCGGCCGTCCTCGTCCACCACCAGCGTGCGGATCGCCACGTTGAAGCGGAAGTCGCCGGAGGGCTCCAGATGGCCGATGCCGCCGGTATAGATGCCGCGCGGTCCGCTCTCTAGGCTGTGGATGATCTGCATTGCCGAGAGCTTCGGCGCCCCGGTGATCGAGCCGCAGGGAAACAGCTCGCGCATGCAGGCGGCAAAGCCGGTCTCGCTAGGGACCTCGCCTTCCACGGTCGAGGTCATCTGGAACAGCGTCGCATAGGGCTCGACCTCGAACAGGCGCGGCACTTTCACGCTGCCCGTTGCCGCGATGCGCGACAGGTCGTTGCGCATCAGGTCGACGATCATCACGTTCTCGGCCCGTGACTTCGGGTCGCTCGCGAGCGCCCGCGCGATCCGCCGGTCCTCCTCGGCCGCCCGCCCGCGCGGGGCCGTGCCCTTCATCGGCCGCGTGGCGATGCGCGTGCCGCGCCGCTCCAGGAACAGCTCGGGCGACAGCGACAGCACGGTGTGCGTTTCCGTGCGCAGGAAAGCGGCATGGCCGACCGGCTGCGACAGCAGCAGGCGGGCGAACAGCCGCGCCGGGTCGCCGGCGATCCGCCCGCGCGCCCGCATGGTCAGGTTGGCCTGGTAGATGTCGCCCTTGGCAAGATGGTCGCGCACGGCGGCAAAGGCCGCCTCATACGCCTCGCGCGTCAGCTCGAAACCGTCGACCCTGGCCTCGACCCCGCCGCAGCCCTCTTGCGCGATGTCGCCGGCGCCGATCCGCGCCAGCGCCTCGCTCAATGTCAGCTGCTCGGTCGCGTCATAGACGCCGAAGCGCACCAGTGGCAGCGCCGGGTCGCTCGGCGCGAGGCTTCGCAGCTTCTCTTCGAAGGCAAAGCCCGCCTCGTAGGCGATGTATCCGGCGACATGAAAGCCCGCGCGTGCTGCCGCCTCGGCCTCGGCGAGCGCCGCCTCGACCGCGCCGACCTCATGGCAGGCGATGACCCGCCGCGGCCCGGCGAACAGCAGCGCCGTTCCCGCTCCCGCGTCGAAAAGCACCAGCACGTCGGCGGGTATTTCGGGAGCCGCCGCCGTTCCCGTGTCGCCGCTCTCGCCCATCTGCTGCCGGCCTCGTCCTGTCAGCCCGTCCCCGCCGGCCCTCTTAAGCCGGTTGCCCCGCGTTGCATAGCCGTCGGCGCGACATGGGCCCGCCCGTTTGCGCCGTGACGCTTCACACGGCGACGATCGCGCAGGTCATCAAGGCGCCGTAGGTGTCGCACATGCGCGCATGCACCTTGTCGAGGATGCGGCGCGGCGAGCCCATCAGCCGGCCCATCAGGTGGTCGCGCGGGTAGCGGTAGAGCTTGCCGAGGAAGCGGGTGATGCCACGCTTGCCGGTCACATGCGCCACGCCCGCATGCTCCGCCGTCAGCGTCTTCCACAGCATCTCGTAGTTCGCCGGTATCGGCCGCGGCATGTCGCAGAACGCCGCCCCCGTCTTGCGGGCGATCAGCGTCGTGCTGCCGCTGCTTTCGGGCAGGATCTCGAAGCCCGCCTTCAGCACCATCGCCTTCAACGTCTCGTGGCTGAAATTGTAGACATGGGCGTAGTGGAAGCGGGTCCAGGGCGCGTGACTGGCATGGCCGATGTCGGGCACGGCGACGCACAGGATGCCGTCCGGCCGCAGCAGGGTGTTGAGGAAGCGCAGCGAGGCGAGCGGGTCCGGCAGGTGCTCCAGCACATGGCTGAGGTTCAGAATGTCGAAATGCTCCTTCGGCAGGTCCGCCTGCTCGAACGTGCAGTTCTGCACCGGCAGGCCGAGCTCCTCGCGGCTATAGTCGGCATAGCCGGTGTTCGGCTCGACACCCGCCACCTCGAAGCCCGCCTTGCGCGCCATGTAGAGGATCTCGCCGCTGCCCGAGCCGATGTCGAGAAAGCGGCGCCGCTCGGGCCCGACCAGCGCGGCCAGCTGCGCCACCCGCAGATACGCGCCCGGCGCGTAGCGGTAGACATGCTTGAGCTTCGGCTTGTGGGTGCCCTTGTAGGCCTTGCGGTAGTCGTCGGCATAGAACCGCTGCAACTCCTCGGGCGAAGGGATCGGGTGGCTGTGCACCAGCCCGCAGCCGGTGCAGATCACGGTGGTCAGCTTCTGGAACCCGCGCCCCACCAGCGAGACCACCTGTCGTTCGCGCGTGCCGCAGATCGCGCAGTCGCATCCGGCCTCCAGCTTCTGGCCGGTCTTCATCGTATCGCTCACCCTGCCTCCCGAACGGTTGTTTCCCGGACGTTACGCAAGCCCCGCCGGCCCGGATCCATTCGAGATCGAACCTAGTAATTTTGCCAGGGTTTGCAACCCGACATGCCGTTGCGTCGTTACTTCTTACGTTTTCCTTCGCCGCGCGACCGGCTAGAGAATCGCGCTGGAGCAATTTCGGAGCACTGCATGACCGGCGACCAGATCGCGATCCTTGCCATCCTCGCCCTGGCGATGGCGGCCTTCCTGTCCGGCCGCCTGCGGCACGACATGGTGGCGATGGGCGCGCTGATCGCCTGCGTCGCCGCCGGCCTCGTGCCTTCCGAGGAGGCCTTTGCCGGCTTCGGCCATCCGGCGGTGATCACAGTCGCCTGCGTGCTGGTGCTCAGCCGCGGCCTGCAGACCTCCGGCGCCGTCGACGTGCTGGCCCGCACCGTGCTGCCGGACAATGCCGGGCGCACCCTGAGCCTTGCCGCGCTGACCGGCCTCGGCGCGGCGCTCTCCGGCTTCATGAACAATGTCGGCGCCATGGCGCTCCTGATGCCGGTGGCGCTGCAGCTCGCCCGCCGCCTCGACATGACGCCGGGGCGGATGCTGATGCCGCTCGCCTTCGGCACCATTCTCGGCGGCATGACCACGCTGATCGGCACGCCGCCCAACCTGATCGTCTCCGGCTTCCGCGCCTCCGCCGGCAGCGGCGGTTTTTCCATGTTCGACTTCGCGCCCGTCGGCCTTGCCGTGGCGCTGGCTGGCCTTGCCTTCATCGTCGCCGTCGGCTGGCGGCTGGTGCCGATCACCCGCGCCGCGGCCGGCGAGGCCTTCGAGGTCGGCTCGTATCTGACGGAAGTGCGGGTGGGCGAGAAGGGCAAGGCCGACGGCATGAGCCTGCACGAGATCGAGGCCGAGCTCGACAAGGCCGATGCCCAGGTCGTCGGCCTGGTGCGCGGCGGCCTGCGCGTCAGCGCCCCGCGCGGCAACCGCCGCGTCCAGGGCGGCGACGTCCTGGTGCTTGAGGCGGATGTCGAGGGCATCGCCGAGGCGCTCTCCAAGCTCGACCTCAAGCTGGAGGAGCAGGCCAAGGCCCGCGACGAGGAGCGCGAGAAGAAGGAGCGCGTGCGCGAGCAGGCGGCCCGCCGCGACGAGGACGAGCAACGCCGCCGCGAGATCGACGAGGCGGCCAGCCTCGGCGACGTGGCGCTTGCGCCCGAACCGAAGCTCGATCCGGAGCCGGAACCGGCGCCGCAGGAGAGCGAGACGAAGAAGGCGCAGGCAAAACCCGGCGAGGGCGGCGAGGGCGAGGCCCGCGAGGCCCGCCGCGACACGGAAGCGGAAGAGGTGGTGCTGCGCGAGCTGGTGGTGCGGCCCGAATCGCAGCTGGTCGGCCGCTCGGCCCGCGACCTCGCCCTGCGCAGCCGCTTCGGCGTCAACCTGCTCGGCGTCTCGCGCGACGGGCGCCGCTCGACCTCGCGCCTGCGCACCCTGCGGCTGCAATCGGGCGACCTGCTGTTGATGCAGGGACCGGCCGACGTGCTGGCCGAGTTCGCCTCGGAGACCGGCTGCGTGCCGCTGGCCGAGCGCGAATTGCGCATTCCCGACAAGCGCAAGGCGCTGCTGGCGGCCGGCATTCTCGGCCTGTCGATCCTGGTCACGGTCGTCGGCCTGCTGCCGGCTGCCGTCGCCTTCGCCGCCGGCGTGCTCGCCTCCATGGTTCTGCGCACCGTGCCGCTGCGCTCCGTCTACACCGCCGTCGACTGGCCGGTGGTGGTGCTGCTCGCCGCCCTCATTCCCGTCGCCGGGGCGATGGAGGCGACCGGCACGGCCGAGCTCATCGCCACCTTCCTGGTCGGCACCCTGGCGCAGGGCCATCCGGTGGCGGCGCTGGCGATGGTGCTGGTCGTCACCATGTTCCTGTCGGACGTCATGAACAACGCGGCGACGGCGGCCGTCATGTGCCCCATCGCCATCGGCATCGCGGCGACGCTCGGCGTCAACCCGGATGCCTTCCTGATGTCGGTGGCCATCGGCGCCTCCTGCGCCTTCCTCACCCCCATCGGCCACCAGAACAACACGCTGATCCTGGGGCCGGGCGGCTTCGGCTTCGGCGACTACTGGCGCCTCGGCCTGCCGCTGGAGCTGGTGGTGGCCTCGGTGGCCGTGCCGATGCTGCTCCTCGTCTGGCCTCTGTAAGGTCGCCGAGGAGCAGGACGGGACGGATTGCGGGTATCAGGCGCGCTTGCGCCCCGTGAACATCGCCGTAACCAGGTTTTCCTTGTGTTCGAAGCTGGCCAGCAGCACGCCCGCCACATGCAGGAAGATCAGCGCCAGCGTGCCGTTCGCCAGCACCTCGTGCAGCTCTTCCAGCCACTTTGCGTCGCGATAGGCCAGCGTCTCCATCATGTAGCCGGTGACGCAGATGCCGGCGGTGGCCGCGATCAGCGCCAGCACCATGGCCCCGCCCGCCGGATTGTGGCCGAGATGCCGCCGCGCCTTCAGCCGCAGGCTGTCGGCCAGGAACCGCAGCACCTCGCCCGGCGGCCGCACGAAGTCGGCAAAGCGCGCATGCTGCGGGCCGACGAAGCCCCAGACGATGCGCAGGGCCAGCAGCGCGGCGATGGTGTAGCCGGCGATCTCGTGCACCTGCTGCACCTCTTCCGCCGTCGCATAGGCGAGGGCGAAGGCACCCACCAGCGACCAGTGGAACAGGCGCACCAACGGGTCCCAGACCCGCACGGTGCCCGATACGTCCGCACCCGCACCGGCCCCCGCCGGCGTGGCGGACGGCATCACGCCGTCCGCATCCGCCTGGTTCGGCGAGCCGTTCATCCCCGCTTGCCGCGCGTGTCGTCCCGGCGCAGGATCTCGCCGGTCACCGGATGCACGTCGGCCTCGATCCGCACGCCGTTGGCGTCGCGGCCCTCGACCTCGTAGACGCCGTCGTCGATCTCGATCTCGCGGATCGTGTAGCCGGCGGCCTCCATCTTGGCCGTGACGTCGGCAAGGCTCATCCACTGGTCGCGCGGCGCGTCGATGCCCCAGCGGTTGCGGCCGTCGTCGTCGCCGGCCATGGCAAGGCTCGGGCTGGCGGCGAGGGCGAGGAGGGCGATGGCAAGGGTCTTGTTCATGATGGGTCTTCCTGTTTCTGCGTTGCCGCGGCTCGCTTTCGAACCGCGAATGTCGCCATCATGGACGAGCCCCCCTGACGCCGCGCCGATGCGCCTCGTCAGGCAATTGTCAGGATCGATGCCTTATGGAAACGAGGTCATGACCGCACATCCCACACGCCGCCGTTTCCTCCTTGCCCTTGCCGCAGCGCTGCCCGTCCTGGCCGCCGGCGCATGGCCGCTCGCCGTGCGCGCCGACGACGACGATCACGAGCGCGCCCGCCGCCTGCTGCGCTCCGGCGAGATCCGCCCCCTGTCGGAGATCCTGTCGAACGTCGAGCGCAGCGTCGGCGGCCGGGTGCTGGATGTTGACTTCGAGCGCGACGACGGCCGCTATGTCTACGAGCTCAAGATGGTGATGCCGTCCGGGCGCGTGCGCGAGGTCACCGTCGACGCCGCCACCGCACGCATCATCAAGATCGAGGACGATTGATGCGGCTTCTGTTGGTGGAGGATGACGAGCGCATCGCCCGCGATGTCGCCGCCGGGCTGACCGCCGCCGGCTATGTGGTGGAGCGGGCTGCCGACGGCGAGGACGCCTGGTTCCTCGGCGACACGGAAGACTTCGACCTCGTGGTGCTCGACCTCGGCCTTCCCGTTCTCGACGGCCTGTCGGTGCTCAAGCGCTGGCGCGCCGCCGGGCGCACCATGCCGGTGCTGGTGCTGACCGCCCGCGGCGCCTGGGCCGAGCGGGTCGAGGGCATCGATGCCGGCGCCGACGATTATCTTGCCAAGCCCTTCCGCATGGAGGAGCTGGTCGCCCGCACCCGCGCGCTGATCCGCCGCTCCGTCGGCGTCGCCACCCCCGCCATCGCCGCCGGGCACTTGATGCTCGACACCCGCCAGATGCGCGTTTCGCGCGAGGGCGTGCCGCTCGCCCTGTCGCCGCTCGAATATCGCCTCACCGCCTATCTCATGCATCACAAGGGCCGGGTCGTGCCGCCGGGCGAGCTGCTGGAGCATCTTTACGGCGACGACGATGCCCGCGACGTCAACGCGCTGGAAGCGGTGGTCGCACGGTTGCGCCGCAAGCTCGGGCCGCACGCCATCGAGACCCGGCGCGGCTTCGGCTACCTCGTTGCGGACGCGCCCGCGTGACGCCCCACGCTGTCCCGGCCGCCCGGCGGCGCGGCTCGCTTCGCCTGCGCCTCATCCTGGCCGGTGCCGTCTCGGTGCTCGCCGCGCTGGCGCTCGCCGCCGCCGGTCTGCTGGTGCTGTTCGAGCGCCATGTCGAGCGGCGCATCGACCAGGAGCTTTCCGTCCATCTCGACCAGCTCGTTGCCGGTCTCGACCGCACTGCCGGCGGCGCGCTGGTGCTCCTGCGTCCGCCCGGCGATCCGCGTTTCGCCGTGCCGCTCTCCGGCCTCTACTGGCAGTACGAGGGCCGGAACGCCGTTCAGCGCTCGCGCTCGCTCTGGGATTTCGAGCTGGCCCTGCCGGCGGAGGAAAACGGCGATCCGCTGCCCCATCGCCACACTCTGGCCGGCCCCGGCGACACGCAGCTTCTGCTGCTGGAGCGGGTGGTCGAGCTGCGCGGCGCGCCCGTCCGCGTCGCCGTTGCCCTCGACCGGCGCGAGATCGACACGGCGACGCGCGCCTTCGGCCTCGACCTTGCGCCCTATCTTGCCGTGCTCGCCCTGTTCCTGATGGCCGCGGCGGTGGCGCAGGTCACCATCGGCCTGCGGCCGCTCACGGCGGTGCGCGACGGGCTCGCCGCCATCCGATCGGGCCGCCGTACCCGGCTCGGCGACGATTTTCCCGACGAGATCCGCCCGCTCGCTGGCGAGCTCGACGGCTTGCTCGCCGCCCGCGAGGCGCAGGTGGAGAGCGCCCGCGCCCGGGCCGGCGATCTTGCCCATGGCCTGCGCACGCCGCTGCAGGTGCTGGCCGGCGATGTCGAGCGGCTGCAGGCGCGCGGCGAGACCGAGATCGCCGCCGAGATCGAGACCGTCGCGCTGTCGATGCGCCGCCATGTGGAGCGGGAGCTTGCCCGCGCCCGCCTTGCCTCCGGGCGCGGCACGGCAACGGCCGCCCCTGCCGCCGTGGCACGGGCCGTCGTCGCCGTCGTCTCGCGCACGCCGGCCGGCTCCCGGCTCGACTGGCAGGTGGAGATTGCGGAGGGCGCGCGCCTTGCCATCGATCCGGATGACCTTGCCGAGGCGCTCGGCAATTTGGCCGAAAACGCCGCCCGTCACGCGGTCGCCCGGGTCCGCTTCACTCTGGATGAGGCACCCGGCGAGGAAGCCGGCGAAACGCCGCGCCTCGTCCGGCTTGCCGTGCGCGACGACGGGCCGGGCATTCCGCAAGACCTGATCGGCACGCTCACCGCACGCGGCGGCCGGCTCGATATGGCCGGCGGCAGCGGCGCCGGGCTCGGCCTTGCCATCGTCTCCGACATTGCCGAGGCCTGGGGCGGCCGCCTCCTCGTCGAGAACCGCGGGCCCGGCCTTGAAGCGGCCTTGTGCCTGCGCCCCGCGCCCTCCGGCACCTGAGGGCTGCAGGTCTCAGACCTGATGCGCGTCAGGCCGGCGGCGGCAGGATGGTCATGCCGGTCGCGCCGGCCACCTGCATCACCTTCGCCACGTCCGGCGGCCCGTCCATCGGCGCAGGCGCGCTCGTCTCGTCGGCGACCGGCTTGCCCAGCTCGGTGAAGAACCGCTCGTGCATGTGGCCCGGCGCATTCAGGATCAGCACCCGGGCCGGTGCCGGGCCGCGTGCCGTGAAGGCATGCACCGCCCCGTCGGGAATCGCCACATGGCTGCCCGGTCCGGCGATGCGCGTTTCGCCCGCCACCATGAACTCGATCTCGCCCTCCAGCACGTAGAAGGCTTCCGTCTCGCCGGCATGATGGTTGGGCGGGGCGCCCAGTCCCGGCGGCACGACGGCCTCCACCAGACAGTACTTGCCCAGCGTGTCGCCGGGAAAGGCATGGAATTTCATCAGGATACCGAGTGTTTCGTAGGTTCTTGCGCGACTGTCCGCCACGGCCGGGCTCCACTTGTGAGAGAGATGGAATGGACTTATGATACACAAGTCTTTTTATGAGACAAGTGTCTTATTATGAGGAAGCCGAGTGACAACCCGCGAACGCACGTCCCAGAAGAACCGCACCCGCGAGGCGATCCTTGCCGGCGCCCGTGCCCTGATCGAGCGCGGCGAGCCGGTGACCGTCACCGCCGCGGCGGCCGAGAGCGGCATCTCCAAGGCGACGGCCTATCGCTATTTCTCCGATCCAGCGGTGCTGACGGCGGAGGCAGGCCTTGCGGTCGAGGTGCGCGACTATGCGGAGATCGTGCAGGGCTGCGACACGCCGCGCGACAAGGTGCTGGCCGTCAGCCTCTACATGTTCGACCTGGCGCTGGCGCATGAGGGCGCCTTTCGCCAGTTCCTGGCGCGCAATCTCGACTGCTGGCTGGCCGAAGCGGGAGGGGAGGTGCCGCGCCGCGGCGCCCGCCGCGTTGCCATGTTCCGCCAGGCGCTCGGCGATGTCCGGCCGGCCCTGCCGGCGGACCGGCTCGCCCTGCTGGTCGGCGCCCTGTCGGCGGCAACCGGCACCGAGGCGATGATCGCGCTCACCGACATTGCCCGCCTGACGCCGCAGGCGGCCCGGCTGGCCGTGCGCGAAATGACCGAGGCGATTCTCGACCGGTTCCTCGGCGCTGCGTGAGAGGGGCGGCGGCCTCAGATCTTCTGCGCTACCAGGAACCGCGCCCTGCGCGCGGCCGGGTGCAGCTCGGCCTCCAGGATCCGGAAACCGGCGCTCACGATCGTCTCGTCCAGCTCGGGGATGCTGAAGAAGCCGACATGCGGTGCCTTGCCGACAAGCTGCATCGCGGTGATCAGGGGGCGCATGTACCAGCCCCAGCTTTTCAGGCAGACCGTCTTGGAGATCAGCAGCCCGCCCGGCTTCAGCCGCGCGCGCAGCGCGGAAAGCGCGCCCGGCAGGTCCTCCGCCATGTGCAGCATGTTGAAGGCCAGCACCGCGTCGAAGGGCGGGGCGCCGGCGTCCAGCTCCTCCTGCCCTGCCTCCATCACCGAAGCCTTGCGGAAGGCGACGTTGCCGGTCCCGGTAGCCAGGGCCTTCTCGTTTGCGATGGCGATCATCTGCGCCGAAATGTCGGTGCCGAGATAGCGGCCCGCATGCCCGGCCAGCTGCAAGGCCGTCGTGCCGGTGCCGCAGCCGACCTCCAGCACCCGGTCCTGCGCCGTCAGCCGCGCGGCCGTCGCCTCCAGCGTCCGCCGGTAGGACGCCTCGTCCTTGATCGGGTCGGCGGCATATTTGCGGGCTGCCTTGTCCCAGAATTCGTCCTGCCTGCGCATGGGTGTCGGCTCCGTCCTGCCATCTCGTGCTGGCCTTCGGCTTAGCGCGGGCGCAAGACGAAGAAAATTGCATAAAAACGCAGCATCTATATACGTTTTTGCATGAAACAACGCGCCCGCGCCACGTTCGACTGGAACCGTCTGCGCGCCTTCCTCGTCACCGCCGAGGAAGGCTCGCTGTCGGCCGCCGCCCGCGCCCTCGGCCTCGCCCAGCCGACGCTCGGCCGCCAGGTCGCCGCGCTGGAGGAGGAGCTCGGCGTTGCCCTGTTCGAGCGCGTCGGCCGCTCGCTCAGCCTCACCCGCTCCGGGTTGGAGTTGCTCGAGCACGCCCGCGCCATGGGCGAGGCGGCGGGCCGCGTTTCGCTTGCCGCCTCCGGCCGGGTCGAGGCGGTGGCGGGCGAGGTTACCGTCACCGCCAGCGACGTCATCTCCGCCTGGCTGCTGCCGCCGGTGCTGGAGCGGCTGCGCCAGGCCGCGCCCGGCCTGTCGCTGGAGATCGTCGCCACCAACAGCCTGCGCGACATCCGCCGCCGCGAGGCCGACATCGCCATCCGCCATGTCGAGCCGCAGGACGGCGAGCTGATCGCCCGGCGGATGCCCGACATGCAGGCCCGGCTCTACGCCTCGCGCGATCTCATTGCCCGCCGGGGCGGGCCGCCGCACGATGCCGCCGCGCTCTCGGCCTGGCCCTTCGTCGGCTTCGAGCGATCCGACCGCTTTCGTCTGGCGCTCAACGCCCTGGGCCTGTCGCTGACGCAAGGCAGCTTCCCGCTCGCCAGCGAGAACGGCGTCGTCGCCTGGCACTACGTCCGGGCCGGACTTGGTGTCGGCGCCATGATCGAGGAGGTCGCGCGCCTTTCGCCGGAGGTCGAGTGCGTGCTGCCGGAGCTTCCTGCCATTCCCGTGCCGGTCTTCCTGGTCACCCATCGCGAGCTGCGCACCAGCCGGCGCATCCGGATCGTTTTCGACCATATCACGGCGCTGCTGGCCGGGGATTAACTGCGCAGCGGGCGGGGATAAGCGTGGGCGAGGGGCGCTGTGGCGGTCCGCGCGCCGGGCTGCGCTCTCTCGCACTTGTCCCCGCTGTTATCCCCACCTTGTTCCCGTCCGGGGCATTCGGCGCGAATTGGCGAATTTGCGACGATTGAGACGTGAAAGGCCGATATTGAGACGGAATTTTGCAAAATCCGTCTCGAAATTTCTCGAAATCCGGCAAGCCGCCCGGGCATGCAAAAAGGGCGCGCCCTTGGCAGGCGCGCCCTTCGGATTCATGCAGGTCTGCCGGGCAGACGGGCTCTCGCGCCTCAGGCTGCGAGCGCGCCCTTCGCCTTCTCGGTCAACTCCTTGAACGCATCCGGCTCGCGGATGGCGATGTCGGAGAGGACCTTGCGGTCGATCTCGATGCCGGCCTTGTTGAGGCCGTCGATGAAGCGCCCGTAGGTCAGGCCGTGCTCGCGGACAGCGGCGTTGATGCGCTGGATCCAGAGCGAACGGAAGTTCCGCTTGCGAACCTTGCGGTCGCGATAGGCGTACTGGCCGGCCTTCTCGACGGCCTGCTTGGCAACGCGGATCGTGTTCTTGCGACGACCGTAGTAGCCCTTGGCGGCCTTGAGGACCTTCTTGTGCTTTGCGTGGGCGGTGACGCCCCTTTTGACACGCGACATGGGATGTAACTCCTTGAAAAGTCTAGAACGCCGTCAGGCTCAGCCGTAGGGCAGGAACTTCTTGACGATGCGGGCATCGGGCTCGGCCAGGGTGGTCGTGCCGCGTGCGTTGCGGATGAACTTGGTCGAACGCTTGATCATTCCGTGACGCTTGCCCGCCTGAGCGGTCTTGACCTTGCCGGTCGCAGTCAGTTTGAAGCGCTTCTTGGCGCCGGACTTCGTCTTCAGCTTGGGCATTTTGCATCCTTTCTCGACCCGGCAGTGCTGATCCGCCGGTTGTTGTTGGAAGCCGTTTTATGAGCCGCCACGGCATGCCCTTTTGTCGCGGGCTCCGGCCGAAACACGGCCGGTCCCGTGAAGCCGGGCGGCTCGGGACACGGGCTTATAGGCAAAGCGGCCGGGAAACGCAAGCGCTCCGGCGGCTTTGCCGGGCCTCGTGCCGCCCTTTTGTCGGCTTGCGCCCAAAACTGCGAAACCCGGCCCCTTTCGAGGCCGGGTTTCGCGAAAAACCGCCGCGTGTCGCGGCCGTATCGGATGGCAGGCGTCAGCGCGTGATCGGCGCCAGCACCATCACCATCTGGCGGCCTTCCAGCCGCGGGTGGGATTCGACCTTGGCGAATTCCGCCGTCTCGTCCCGCACCTTGTTGAGCAGCGCGATACCCAGGTCCTGGTGCGCCATTTCGCGTCCGCGGAACCGCAGGGTGACCTTGACCTTGTCGCCCTCGTCGAAGAAACGCTTCATGTTCCGCATCTTCACCTCATAGTCATGGGTGTCGATGTTCGGACGCATCTTGATTTCTTTGACCTCGACGATCTTCTGACTCTTTCGCGCCTCTGCGGCTTTCTTCTGGCTCAGGTACTTGTACCTGCCGTAATCCAGAATCTTGCAGACGGGGGGCGAAGAGTTCGGAGAAATCTCGACAAGGTCCAGACCGGCCTCTTCGGCCATCCTCAAGGCGTCTTCCGTGGGCGTGACACCGAGGTTCTGTCCATCCTGGTCGATGAGCTGGACTTCTCGAACGCGGATCTCTTGGTTGGTGCGCGGGCCTTCCTTGGTCGGCGGCGGTGCGCGGTATGGACGGCGAATGGTCGCAATCTCCTCTAACGTTTCAACGACTTGGCGAAACCGGCCCTCAGCCGGAGGTTCTGCCTTGCAACGCAAATACCCCGAACGCCATGCGCCGGGGAGGCTTCGCACGCCGCAAGGCGCCAGACCCCGAAAATCGAGCGAAAACGGCGCCGAGTCAACCGGTTTCGCGCAAGGCCCGCAGCTGGAGGGGCACATCCCGGTTGTTGTCGCCTCCGGTCGAGTCGCCTGTTTTCGAATATCTCCGGGATAAATTTATCCAATATTGAATTTCTCAAGTAATAAAATCAGAAGTTGTGTTGGAAGTCAGTATTAACTTCGTGTTCAATTCTGTCTGCAATGAAGGTCGGGGAGGGGCAGAAATACTGGCCGGGCGACTGCTTGCAGGCGCGCGCCACGGCCGGTCGTCCGTCGTTTCAGGAGAGTTTTGCTGTGTCCCTCCCGTTCTTCCGCTCCGGCGTGCCCATGGCCGCCCGGGTCGGCGTGCTCGCGGCCATTGCCGTGATCGCCGTCGCCGTCCTGTCGCTCACCCATTATCTCGGCGACCGGGGCATGAGCGCTGCTCTCGACCGGCTTTCGGACAACCGCGCCCTCCAGTCGCTGGCCGCCAGCGTCGCCAACGAGACGCTGCAGATGCGCCGCCGCGAGAAGGACTTCCTGCTGCGCCGCGACGAGGCGGAAGCGCAGCGCTACGGCGCCGCGGTCGCAACGGTATTGGCGGAGCTCGGCGCCATGGCCGATCTCGACGCGGCCGCGCCCGTGCGCGCCCGCATCGATACGGTCAGGAGCGAGGTCGCGGCCCATCGCGACCAGTTCGCCAAGGTCGTCGAGTCCTACCGCGTCATGGGCTTCGACGAGAAGAGCGGCCTTCAGGGCGAGCTGCGTGCCGCCGTCCATGCGGTCGAGACCCGGCTGAAGGCCGCCGATCTGGACGCGCTGACGGTCAAGATGCTGATGATGCGCCGGCATGAGAAGGACCTCATGCTGCGCGGCGACATGAAATATGTCGGCGAAGTCGACGCCCGCCGCGCCGAATTCGACGCGCTGCTTGCCGCCTCGCCCCTCGGTGCCGCCGAACAGGCCGAGATCGCCAGGCTGATGGATGCCTATGTCGGCGGCTTCAAGGGCTACGCGACGATCGACGCCACCATCGATGCCGAAACCGGCGTCCTGAGCGACATCTTCGGGCGGCTGACCCCGGAGGTGGAGGCCGTCGAGCAGGCCGCGGAGGCCGGACTTGCGGCGGCCGAGGCCGACCTTGCGGCAACCCGCAGCACGGTCTCCACGGTCTTCGTGGCGAGCGCGGTTGCCACGCTGGTCATCGCTCTCGGCCTTGCCTGGGTTCTCGGCCGCGGCATCACCCGCCCGGTCATCGGCCTCACCGGCGCAATGCGCTCGCTCGCCGACGGCGACACCTCGGTCGAGATTCCCGATGCCTCGCGGCACCTCGAAATCGGCGCGATGGCCAGTGCGGTCGAAGTGTTCCGCGCCAATGCGATCCGCAACCGCGAGCTGGAGGCGCAGCAGGCCGAAAACGAGAAGCGTGCCGCGGCCGAAAAGCGCGCTGCGATGGAGCAGCTCGCCCGCGAGTTCGACGACAGCGTCGGCCGCATCGTCGGCATGATCACGCAGGCCTCGCACGACCTGTCGAGCGCCTCGCAAACCATGGCCACGCTTTCGGAAGACGTCGACACGCGCTCGGCCAGCGTCGCGGCCGCCTCCGAACAGACCGCCGCCAATGTCCACACGGTCGCTGCAGCGACCGAGGAGATGAACGCCTCGATCTCGGAGATCAGCGCCCAGATCCTGCGCACGTCGACCTCGACCCAGCAGGCGGCAGACGAGATCCTGCGCACCAGCAGCCAGATGGAAGCGCTCACCTCCGTCGCCAACCGCATCGGCGAGGTCGTGTCGCTGATTTCCGGCATTGCCGCCCAGACCAACCTCCTGGCGCTCAATGCCAGCATCGAGTCGGCCCGCGCCGGCGAGGCGGGCAAGGGCTTTGCCGTGGTGGCGGGCGAGGTCAAGGCCCTGGCCGGCGAGACCGCCAAGGCGACCGACGGCATTTCCGGGCTCGTCGCCGAGATCCAGGCCGAGACCCGCAACGCGGTTGCCGCGATCGACGGGATCGGCCGCCTGGTCTCCGACATCAACGGCACCGCCACGGCAATCGCCGCGGCCATGGAAGAGCAGGGCGCGGCCACCCGCGAGGTTTCGCGCAATGTGGTCGAGGCCGCCTCGGGCAGCCGTGCCGTCTCCGACGGTATTTCGGGGGTGAGCATCGCCTCGCGCGAGAACCGCAATGCCGTGACGACGGTGACGGCTGCTGCCGAGACCTTGTCGGGCCAGTCGGACGAGATGCGCCGCGAGGTCGAGCGTTTCCTGGCCCATATCCGAAACGCCGCCTGACGCAGGCACTCTCCCGCTGGCGCTTGCGCGTCAGCGGGTCTTGGCCAGCCTGTCGTAGACGGCCAGCGTCGCCGCGCACATCGCCTCGACGGTGAAGTCGCGGCGCACATGGGCGAGCGCCCGTGCGGCCAGCGCCGCGCGGTCCTGCGGCGTGAGCGCGAGCATTTCGGCCAGCGCCAGCGCCAGCGCAGGGGCATCGCTCGCCGGCACGCGCCAGCCGGTGCGCTCATCGTCTGCGACATCGGGCGGCGCCAGCACCGTCTCGGGCACGGCGCCGAGGTTCGTCGCGACCACCGGCACGCCGGCGGCCTGCGCCTCGACGGCGGCCCGGCCGAAGGCTTCCGGCTCGATCGAGGCGACCACCGCGACATCGGCAAGGGCGAGGGCGGCGGCGACATCGGCGCAGTGGCCGACCAGCTGCACCCGGTCCGAAAGGCCGGCATTGGCGATGCGCGTCTTCAGTTCCGTCGCATAGGTCTCCCGCCCCTGGGCATCGCCTGCCAGGATCGCCGTCCAGCCGGTCGGCGCATGGCCGTGAGCCGACAGCCGGTTCAGGGCATCGATCAGCACCGTCTGGCCCTTCCAGTGGGTGAGGCGGGCAAGGTTGAGGATCACCCGCTCGCCGCCCTGAAGGCCCCAGGCGTCGGCGAGGGCCTGCCGGCGCTCGGGCGAAACGGACGCCGGGTCGAGCGCGGCAAGGTCGGAGCCGCGATGGATGACGGTGATGCGGTCCTTTGCGAAAGGGTGCCGCTCGGCGATCAGCGCGGCCGTGTAGCGGGAATTGGCGATCACCGCATCGCCGCGCGCCATCACCGAATTGTAGAGCCCTTTCAAGGCATTGGTCTGATTGTAGATGCCGTGATAGGTGGTGACGAAGGGCAGGCCGAGCCGCCGTGCGGCGATCAGCGCCGACCAGGCCGGCGCCCGCGAGCGGGCATGGATCAGGTCCACCCCTTCCTTGCGGGCAAGGCGCGTCAGCGCGCCGGCATTGCGCCAGATACCCAGCGGCGACTTTCGTCCCACCGGCAGCGTCACATGCTCGCCGCCGACAGCCTCCAGTTCCGCCACCAGACGGCCGCCGCGGCTTGCCACGATGGCCCGGTGCCCGGCCGCCACCAGCGCCCGCGCCACGTCGACGGTGGTACGCTCGGCGCCGCCCGTCTGAAGGTCCGGAATGACTTGCAGCACGGTTCGGCGGGTCACGAGGGCTCCTGTCGGATGGGGCAAGCGAAAGCCCGGCGCGGACTTTTCAAGGCTCGCGACCTGTGCCACATCGGGCGGCAATCAGGCAAGATGAACGGGCAAGGAAGCGGAGGCAGCGATGGACGGGCAGGCTCAGGATCAGGTGCGCCATATCGAGGTCAGTGCCGACAGGCGGCGCATCGCCGTGCTGCGAGAGGAGGGCGCGCCGGGGCGCTGCGGCGTGCTGTGGCTGTCCGGCTTCAAGTCCGACATGGCCGGCACCAAGGCGGAGGAGCTTGCCGCCTGGGCGCGCGCCACCGGCCGCGCCATGACGCGTCTCGACTATTCCGGCCACGGCATCTCGGACGGCGCGTTCGAGGACGGCACCATCTCGCGCTGGGCGGAGGAGGCGCTGGCCGTCCATGCCGCCTTCTGCCGCGAGCCGACCATCGTCGTCGGCTCGTCGATGGGCGGCTGGATCGCGCTGCTGCTGGCCCGCGCGCTTGCCGCCCGGCCGGTTGCGTCCGCGCCGCTCGCCGGCATGGTGCTGATCGCGCCGGCGCCGGACTTCACCGAAGAGCTGATGTGGAAGCACGAGTTCACCGACGAGATCCGCGAGACGATCCTGCGCGAGGGCCGGTTCGAGCGTCCGTCCGAATATGACGACAGCCCCTATGTGATCACCCGCGCCCTGATCGAGGACGGCCGCGACAACCTGCTGCTCGCCGGCCTGATCGAGACCGGCTGCCCGGTCACCATCCTGCAGGGCCAGCGCGACGACGCCGTGCCCTGGCGCCATGCGCTGCGGCTGACCGAGTGCCTGGCGCTGGACGATGTGGTGCTGACCCTGATCAAGGACGGCGACCACCGGCTGTCGCGGCCGCAGGACATCGAGCGGCTGATTGCCGCCGTCGAGGTCCGCGCGACCGAGGCCGAAGCGGAAGCCGGCTGATCCGGCAGGGCAGCGCCTGCGTCCTTCTGCCCGTTCTTTTTGCAGGGCGGGTCATCGGTTTGTCTTATTTCGCGCAAAGGCTTGGGCAGGCATGATCGGACCTGCGCAGCCGGCCGGGGAGCGTCCCCGCGGGCGAACGCGCGCGCGGACAGCAAGCGGAGGCAAGCAATCCATGACGGCAGCACGCAGGCGTTTCATCCTGGCGATCGACGGAGGCGGTATTCGGGGGCTGATCCCGCTGCGAATCCTCGAGACGCTGGAGGCGCGGCTGCGCGTGCTCGGCAAGACCCAGCCCCTCCATCGCTATTTCGACATGATCGGCGGCAGTTCCACCGGCGGGCTGATTGCCGCCGGCCTGGCCGCCCCGCGCCCCGACGACACCAGCGGCGCACCGGCGGCCGGCACTTCCGAGTTGCGCCGCTTCTTCGAGGTGGAGGCGCGCGAGGTCTTCCGCCGCAAGAGCCTGTTCGAGCGCTTCGTCGCCAACCCGCGGGCGGTGTTCGACGAGCGCTACGACGAGCGGCCGCTGGAGCGCATCCTCAAGGAACAGCTCGGCTGGACTTCGCTGCAGTCGGCGCTGACCCGCGTGGTGCTGACGGCCTATGACCTCGGCCGCCGCGAGGCGGTGTTTATGACCAACGGGCGCCAGAGCGACGGCAGCCGGCCGGACGACTACTATTTCTGGCAGGCGGTGCGCGCGACGACGGCGGCGCCGGCCTATTTCGAGCCGATGCGCACGGAAAACCTGACCCATGGCGACGAACGGGTGCTGATCGACGGCGGCGTCGTCATGAACAACCCGGTTTTGGCGGTCTGGCTGGAGGCGATGAAGATGGGCTGGAAGCCGGAGGAGATCACCATCGTGTCGCTCGGCACCGGTGCCGACATCCGCCGCACCTGGACTTTCCGCGAGGCCGCGTCCTGGGGGCCGCTCGGCTGGCTGCTGCCGGCAAACGGCGTGCCGCTCCTTTCCGTCCTTGCCCATGGCCAGTCGACCACCGCCGCTTATCAGGCCGAGCGCCTGTTGCCGGCCGCCGGTATCGGCGAGGTGGTGCGCCTCGACGGCGACCTGCCGGCCGGGGCGGAGGCGATCGACAACACCCGTCCGGGCAACATCATCGAGCTGAACGGCGTGGCCGATCGCATCATCCGCGACAACACCCGGCTGCTCGACCGTCTCGCGCAGGAGATGAGCGAGTGGCCCGAATAGCGAGCGCCGTCTGACGCCGCGCCTTTTTCGATTTATGGTTAACCGTCCGTAAACGCTCCGGCGCGACACTGGGTGTGACCCTCGGCGCACTGCGTCGGCGGGAAGGGCCAGCGCGGAACGAAAGGAGCCGGCCATGTCGCGAATGCGTGCCTCAGCCATGTCCCCGAGCGGCCGATCCCGCGGCGCCGTGCCGTGCCGCGAACGGCGCCCGCTTCTGCTTGCTCTCCTGGCCACTGCCTGCATTGCCGGCCTTGCCGTCATGGCGCCCGCGTCCGCGGGCGCTGCGCCGCTGCCGCGCGAGAAGCCGGCGAGCCTGATCGCCGCCGAGGCGATGTCGCGCCTGGAGGAGCGGCGCGTGACCACGACGCGCGTCCTGCCGTCGACCGATATCGGCGATCTCGTCGACGCGCGGGGCGAGGTCGCGGCAGCGCCTTCCGGCGAGGTCTATTCCAGCTTCGCTGCTGCGCCCCTGCCGCGTCCGGCCCCGGCGGAGCGCCCCGTTATCGTGGCCGCCGTACCCGTCGAGCTGGCCTCCGCTCCCTCCGGGCTTTCACCGTCCGCCGTGCGGCCGAATGCGGTCGCCAAGGATCTTTTCGGCGCCATGCGGTCGCCTGCACCGCTCGCCGCCCGGTCCATCGGCTCCTATGCCAAGGGCTGCCTTGCCGGGGCGACGGCGCTCGCCGTCGACGGGCCGGCCTGGCAGGTCATGCGCCTGTCGCGCAACCGCAACTGGGGTCATCCGCAGCTTGTCGACACGTTGCAGCGCCTGGCCAGTGACGCGCCCGCGCTCGGCTGGAACGGCTTGCTCGTCGGCGATCTCGCCCAGCCGCGCGGCGGGCCGATGACCTCCGGCCATTCCAGCCACCAGGTCGGTCTCGATGCCGATATCTGGCTGACGCCGATGCCGGACCGCACGCTGTCGCGCGAGGAGCGCGAGACCATGTCGGCGATCTCGATGCTGAAGGGCTCGTCCGAGCTGCCGGGTGCCGACCGCGGCGTCGATCCGGCGAAATGGAGCGCATCGCGCGCCCGGCTGATCCGCCGTGCCGCCCAGGACCCGCGCGTTTCGCGCATCTTCGTCCATCCCGGCATCAAGCAGGCGCTGTGCCGCTTCGAGACCGGCGAGCGCGGCTGGCTGCGCAAGGTCCGGCCCTGGTGGGGCCACCACTACCACTTCCATGTGCGCATCGCCTGTCCTGAGGGGAGCGTCGGCTGCAAGGACCAGGACGCACCGCCGCCGGGCGACGGCTGCGGCCAGGAACTGGCCTGGTGGCTGTCCGACGAGCCCTGGGTGCCGAAAAAGCCGAAGAAGACCGACAAGCCGGCAGCGCCCGCGAAGAAGAAGCAGATGACGCTGGCGGCCCTGCCTCAGGCCTGCACCGAGGTTCTGGTGGCGCGGTAGGAGGTCCCGCGTGCCGCTCCTCGGCATCTTGTCCGTCGCGGTGGGGAGTGGTTCCCGTCTTTTTCGATGATGCGCCGCGCAATCCGCTTTGCCGTCGCATCCGGCGATGGTAAATGGGCGCGCATGAGCACGCAGAAAATCTCCGACATCCGCAACTTTTCCATCGTGGCGCATATCGACCACGGCAAGTCGACGCTGGCCGACCGTCTGATCCAGATGACGGGCACGCTGACCGTGCGCGAGATGAAGGAGCAGGTGCTCGATTCGATGGACATCGAGCGCGAGCGCGGCATTACCATCAAGGCGCAGACCGTGCGCCTGATCTACAACGCCAAGGACGGCAAGCAGTACAAGCTGAACCTCATCGACACGCCGGGTCACGTCGACTTCGCCTATGAGGTCTCGCGTTCGCTGGCCGCCTGCGAGGGATCGCTGCTCGTCGTCGACGCCAGCCAGGGCGTCGAGGCGCAGACGCTTGCCAACGTCTACCAGGCCATCGACAACGATCACGAGATCGTGCCGGTGCTCAACAAGGTCGACCTGCCGGCGGCCGAGCCCGAGCGCGTCAAGGAGCAGATCGAGGACGTGATCGGTCTCGACGCGTCCGACGCGGTTATGATCTCGGCCAAGACGGGCCTTGGCGTCGAGAACGTGCTGGAGGCGATCGTCAACCGCCTGCCGGCCCCGGAGGGAGATCCCGGCGCTCCGCTGAAGGCGCTGCTGGTCGACAGCTGGTACGACGCCTATCTCGGCGTCATGGTGCTGGTGCGCATCATCGACGGCTCGATGAAGAAGGGCCAGAAGGTCAAGATGATGGGCACGGGCGCGGCCTACGAGATCGACCGGGTCGGCGTCATGACGCCGAAGTTCCTGTCGGTCGAGGGTCTCGGCCCCGGCGAGATCGGCGTCATCACCGCCTCGATCAAGGAAGTGGCGGACACGCGCGTCGGCGATACGATCACCGACGACCGCAAGCCCTGCGCGCAGGCCCTGCCCGGCTTCAAGCCGGCCCAGCCGGTGGTGTTCTGCGGTCTCTTCCCGGTCGATGCCAACGACTTCGAGGACCTGCGCGCGGCAATGGGCAAGCTGCGGCTGAACGATGCCAGCTTCTCCTTTGAGATGGAGACCTCGGCGGCGCTCGGCTTCGGCTTTCGCTGCGGCTTCCTCGGCCTCTTGCATCTGGAAATCGTCCAGGAGCGCCTCGAGCGCGAGTTCGATCTCGACCTGATCGCCACCGCGCCTTCGGTCGTCTACCGCATGCACCTGACCGACGGCACGCTGAAGGAGCTGCACAACCCGGCCGACATGCCGGATCCGGTGAAGATCGACATCATCGAGGAGCCGTGGATCCGTGCCACGATCATGACGCCGGACGAGTATCTCGGCGCGATCCTGACGCTCTGCCAGGAGCGGCGCGGCGTGCAGGTCGACCTCAACTATGTCGGCAGCCGTGCCATGGTCACCTACGACCTGCCGCTGAACGAGGTGGTGTTCGACTTCTACGATCGGCTGAAGTCGATCTCCAAGGGCTACGCCTCCTTCGACTACCAGATCACCGACTACCGCGAGGGCGACCTCGTGCGCATGTCGATCCTGGTCAATGCCGAGCCGGTCGACGCGCTTTCGACGCTGGTTCACCGCTCGCAGGCCGAGCGGCGCGGCCGCGCCATGTGCGAGAAGCTCAAGGACCTGATCCCGCGGCACATGTTCAAGATCCCGATCCAGGCGGCCATCGGCGCCCGGGTCATCGCCCGCGAGACCATCGCGGCCCTTCGCAAGGACGTGACCGCCAAGTGCTATGGCGGCGACGCGACGCGCAAGCGCAAGCTTCTGGAAAAGCAGAAGGAAGGCAAGAAGCGCATGCGTCAGTTCGGCAAGGTGGAGATCCCGCAGGAAGCCTTCATCAAGGCCCTGAAGATGGATTCCTGATCCGGGCTTTGTCGCCGCCTACTCTGCGGCGACGAGGGCCGGGGGCTGCCAGTTTCCGGCTTCGATCTCGGCGATCTGCGTGTCGATGCGTTGCAGAACGAAGCGCGAGAACGGGCCGAGGTGCACGTAGAGCGCCACCATGTGCAGCATCGGATTGAGCGCCCGTGGATTGTGCCGCAGCGTGAAGGCGATCATGCGCCACAGGTGGCCGCGATGCTCGGGCTTGTGCCGGGTTATCGACCAGACGAGCCGGCCCAGCTTCTTCACGTCGCTCGAAAGCCGCGCGTTGAGCACGTCGCCGTTGGGCCCGTTCATGTCGAGCAGCGAGACCATCTTGCGCAGCCGGTCGAAATAGGCCTCGGGTGAGTAGATCCGCTCGATCACGGTCCGGTAGTCGGCAAGGATCCGCGCGCGCGGGCGCAGCGTCTCGAAATTGAGCCCGGCCGTGCACTGGTCGCCCTGTTCATGATCGGGATCGGCCATGTCGAACTCGGCATGCAGCCGGCCCTGCGCCGCAAGCCGCCGGGTGAGCTGGGTGTTGGGCAGGGCGTAGAGCAGGCCCGTCATCGCAACGGGAATGGCGGCCTCTTCGATGAGGTTGGCTATCTCATCCGCCACGCGGTCGCTCTCTTCGTCGAAGCCGACGATGAACCCGCCGATGACGAAGATGCCTGCCTCGTAGATCTTGTGCACGCTGGCTGCGATGTCGCGCCGGGTGTTCTGCTTCTTGCGGGTGGCGACCAGCACGTCCGGGTCCGGGCTCTCGATGCCGACGAAGACGACGAAGAACCCGGCCTGGCGCATCATCTCCAGCAGGTCGGTATCGTCCGCCAGGTTGAGCGAGGCCTCGGTGGACAGCTCGAAGGGGCGCCCATGGGCCTTCTGCCAGGCGATGAGGTCCGGCAGGAACGCCTTCACCGCCTTCTTGTTGCCGATCAGGTTGTCGTCGACGAAATCGACATGGCCGCGATAGCCGAGATCGTAGAGAGCCTGCAGCTCGGCCAGGATCTGCGCGCTGCCCTTGGTGCGCGGCTTGCGGCCGTAGAGCTCGATGATGTCGCAGAATTCGCAGGTGAAGGGGCATCCGCGCGAGAACTGCACGTTGACCTGCGCATAGTCGGAAAAGTTCAGCAGGTCGAAGCGCGGGACCGGCGTGGTGGTGACGTCGGCCTTGAACTTCTCGGCCTCGAAGGTGCCGCGCCGCTCGCCGCGCTCGAACGCCTCGAGGAAGGCGCCGAAGATGCCCTCGGCCTCGCCGATGACCCGGAAGTCCGCCTGCGCGTAATGCTCCGGGCTCGAGGTCACGTCCGGGCCGCCGACCACGGCGGGAATGCCCGCGTCCTGGCACAGGGCGATGATCGCCAGCGTATCGGACTGCTGCGGCAGCATGCCGCCGGTGAAGACGACGTCGGCCCAGGCCAGTTCCTCGTCCCGCAGCTCGGTCGTATTGCGGTCGATCAGCCGTGGCTCCCAGCCCTCCGGCAACATCGCCGCGACGGTGATCAGGCCGAGGGGCGGTGCCGGGTATTTGGCGCCGATCAGGGCGCAGGTTTCCTGATAGTTCCAGAAAGAACCGGCCTGAAAGCGCGGGTAGAGCAGCAGGACGTTGACGGTCGAATGCAGCATCACAGGCCTTTCGGCGGATCGAGGAGCCAGCGTGCGATGATGGTAGCAGACTTGGCGCATTTGGGGGCGGCTGGTTGCAAGCCGCTGCAGGGTTCAACTCTGACTTCCCCTCCCCGGGCAGGGCGCCGGCTGCAGGCCCCTTGCAAAATAGAATTCGCTCACCATTTGTTAACAGTGCCTGTTCATGATTGATTGACGATCACGCGCGCCGAACGGTGTCGCAAGCCTGTCACCCTCTCATTGCATAAGGAGGGTAGGGCGTTTTCGAAAAACGACCCGAAACGACTTTGGCGCAATTCGTCATGCGTCGGTGCGATACGTTCCGCACCGCGATGAACCTTTCGCAGCCCGGCACTTCGCGATGGCGAATGCGAGCGCGAGGCACGGCACCTGACGGTGCAAAGAAAACAAGAACGATAAGAAAGAGACTGACTATGGAACTTGGTAATGTGAAGTGGTTCGACATCAAGGCCGGTATCGGCGAGATCGAGCCGAACGACGGCGACTACGTCCACGTGGACATGGCGACGCTGCGCAAGTCGGGCGTTCCGAGCCTGAGCGAAGGCCAGCTGGTGGTCTACGACCTCGCCTATCTGCGCGGCCACACGGTCGCCGAAAACCTGCGCGTCCTGTAACGCGCCGGCCGGGACGACCCGGCCGAAGCCGACCTTTCACGCAAGGCTTGCGTGATGCGCGAAGCGCCGATGCCCGGACAAGGCACGGCGCTTTTTGCGTTTCCCGGGCATGTGCGTTTCCCAGGCAAGGGATGCTGCCTCAGGCCCCGGTACGGCGCGACAGACGCCACAGCCGCGCCATGGCGATGAGGCCTGCGGCGGGACCGAGCGCCAGCAGGGCCAGCAGCACCGGCCAGCCGGCCAGTTCTGCGACGACCGGGGCGGCCTGCACCGTAACGAAGGTCAGTGCGAAACCGATGGCCGTCTGCAGCGTCATCAGGCTGCCGGCCTGCTCCGGCGGGGCAAAGTCGGCGACGAGCGCCGAAAACTGCGGCGAGTCCGGCACGATCGAGGCGCCCCACAGCAGGAAGATCGCGGCCAGCAGCCAGACCGGACCACCGAAGCACAGGGCTGCGGCAATTGCGCTGGCGAAACTGACCGCGAGCGCGATGATCGCCACCGTGTCCTTGCCGATGCGGTCGGCGAACCAGCCGCCGGCGATGCAGCCGAGCCCTCCGAGCGCGATGGCGGCGAAGGTGACGATGCGGGCAAGCGCCAGACCCTCGCTTTCGCCCAGGACCGGCACGAAGGCGGCGGCCATGGCCACCCCGGCCCAGGTCCACATGGCGTAGAGCTCCCACATGTGGCCGAAATAGCCGGCATAGGCGAGGCGGATGCGCCGGTCGGTCCAGGCGCGGCGGATCACCGCCGGATCGAAGCGCGGCGAACTTGCGTGATACGGCCCGAGGCGGACGGCGAGCGCAAGGATGGCGGCAATGAGCGAGGCGGCGGAGGCGATGAGCACGGTCGCCCGCCAGTCGGCGCCGCCGCCGAGCGCGATCACATGCGGCAGGGCCGAGCCGAGCGTCACCGCGCCGACCAGCAGGCCGACGAGAAATCCGCGATCCCTCAAGCCCCAGCCGACCGCGATCTTCATGCCGACCGGATAGACGCCGGCAAGCAGGGCGCCGGTTGCGACCCGCACCAGGATCGCTCCCGTGCCGCCGATGGGCAGGATCAACAGTGCCGCGTTGACCAGGGCCGCAAGCGCGGCACAGGCGGCGAAGAGCCGGCCGGGATGCAGCCGGTCCGGCAGGCCGAGAATGGCGGAGGCGAGAGCGCCGATCACGAACCCGATCTGGACGGCGCTCGACAGCAGCGCCTGGCGCACCGGGGTGATCGGCCGCTCGGCCAGCATTTCGGGGAGGATCGCGGCGGAGACGAACCACAGCGACAGCGCGGCGATGACGGCAAGGGCCAGCAGGGAAAGCGAGCGGGTCTTGGGCGCAGGGAGCATGGCGGAGCGGCGGCCGGTCGGGAGGCTTGCCGGCGATCCGGCGGGAAGGCAGTCTGGCGAGAGTATCAGCGGCCAATGCCGGCGTCGATTCTCTCCGATTGCTTGCGCGCTTGCGAGCGCGCCCGAAAAGCCTCTGTTCAATCGTCTGGTTTTTTGTTTCGTTTGAGTGTGGATTTGGGCAATAAGGAAAGAAAGCGAATATTCGGAGGAAACGGGTGAGCGGCGCATACATACTCGCGATCGACCAGGGCACCACATCGAGCCGGGCGATTGTCTTCGATGGCGCATTCCGGTCGGTTGCCGTCGGGCAGCAGGAATTCGCCCAGCATTTCCCTCATTCCGGCTGGGTCGAGCACGAGCCGGAGGACCTTTGGACATCGACGCTTGCCGTCTGCCGCGAGGCGCTGGCCGGCATCGAGGGCGGCGCATCGTCCATCGCCGGCATCGGCATCACCAACCAGCGCGAGACGACGCTGGTGTGGAGCCGCAAGACGGGCGAGGCGGTGTGCCGCGCCATTGTCTGGCAGGATCGCCGTACGGCGGACTTCTGCGCCGCGCTGAAGCGCGAGGGGCACGAGGACCTGTTCACCCGCAAGACCGGCCTGCTGCTCGATCCCTATTTCTCCGGCACCAAGCTCGCCTGGATCCTCGACAATGTGGAGGGCGCGCGGGAGCGGGCGGAAAGCGGCGAGCTGCTGTTCGGCACGGTCGACAGCTGGCTGATCTGGAAGCTCACCGGCGGCCGGGCGCATGTGACGGACGCCACCAACGCGTCGCGCACGCTGCTCTACAACATCGACGAGAACCGCTGGGACGAGGAGCTTTGCGGCCTGCTCGGCGTGCCGATGTCGATGCTGCCGGAGGTGAAGGACAGCGCCGACGCGTTCGGAACGGTCGACCCGGAGCATTTCGGCGCGCAGCTGCCGATCCTCGGCGTTGCCGGCGACCAGCAGGCGGCAACCGTCGGCCAGGCCTGCTTCAGCCCCGGCATGGTGAAGTCGACCTACGGCACGGGTTGCTTCGCGCTGCTCAACACCGGCGAGACCCGCGTCGCCTCGCAGAACCGGCTGCTGTCGACCATCGCCTATCGCCTCGACGGGCGGACAACCTATGCGCTGGAAGGCTCGATCTTCGTCGCCGGCAGCGCCGTGCAGTGGCTGCGCGACGGGCTCGGCATCATCGGCACGGCGGCCGAAAGCCAAAAGCTCGCCGAAGCCTCCGACCCGGAAAACCGTCTCTACCTCGTGCCGGCCTTTGTCGGCCTGGGCGCGCCGTACTGGGATCCGGATGCGCGCGGGGCGATCTTCGGCCTGACCCGGGCGAGCGGACCGGCCGACTTCTGCCGCGCGGCGCTGGAAAGCGTCGGTTACCAGACCCTCGACCTGATCGAGGCGATGCGGGCCGATGCGGCGGACATGGACACCGACGACATCGTGCTGCGCGTCGACGGCGGCATGACGGCCTCGGACTGGACGATGCAGTTCCTCTCCGATCTGCTTGCCGCGCCGGTCGACCGGCCGCAGGTGCTGGAGACGACCGCCCTCGGCGCGGCCTGGCTCGCCGGCTACAAGGCGGGCGTGTGGCCCGGCATGGACGAGTTCTCCGGCTCCTGGCACCTCGATCGTCGCTTCGAGCCGCACATGGCGGAGAGCGAGCGGGCAGCACTTTACGCCGGATGGCAGGACGCGGTTCGCAGGACCCGCAGCGCCTGACGGGCCCGAAGGCGGCTCAGCCGTTCAGGGCGATGTGAAAGGAGAGCGCGATCCCGAAAAGGGGCCGCGCTCTTTTCGTTTTGGCCAGGTCCATCCTCGTCATTTCCGTTGACGTCATCGGCAGGCAAGATATCTTGACGAAAGCAACATGGTCAGGAGATCGGCAACATGCCGGGATCGTCGGTGCATGACGAGGACGTTGCCGCCGTCCGTCAGTTCAATCGCTTCCACACACGGCTGGTCGGTGCGCTGAACGAGCGCATGCTTGCCACCGACTATACGCTCGCCCAGGTGCGCATTCTCTACGAGCTCGCCAACGCCCGGCCCGATGCACCGCCGTCGGCACGAGACCTCGGCGACGTGCTGCAGATGGATGCCGGCTATCTCAGCCGGCTGCTGTCGGGCCTGGAAAGCGACGGGCTTCTGGTCCGCACGCCGTCACCGGAAAACGCCAAGCGGCTGGCGCTGGCCCTGAGCGAGCGGGGCCGGGAGGTCTTCGCCGGGCTGAACGAGGCTTCGGCACGCGAGGTCGCCGCGCTGCTGGCGCCGCTGTCGCAGGACGAGCGCAGCCAGCTCACCGGGGCCATGACGCGCATTCGCCGGCTTCTCGGCGACACGCCCGACACGCGCACCTTCATCCTGCGGGACCCGCGCCCGGGCGATCTCGGCTGGGTGATCCACCGTCAGGCGGCGCTCTACGCACAGGAGTACGGCTTCGACTGGACCTTCGAGGGGCTGGTTGCAGAGATCGCCGGCAAGTTCGTCGCTGAGTTCGATCCGGCGCGCGAGCGCTGCTGGATCGCCGAGATGGAGGGCGAGGTCGTCGGCTCCGTCTTCGTCGTGCGCCAGGACGACGAGGTCGCCAAGCTGCGCATGCTCTATGTCGATCCGGCTGCGCGCGGGCGCGGGCTCGGCCGCGCGCTCGTCGACGAGTGCCTGCGCTTTGCCCGTGGCGCCGGCTACCGGCGCATGGTGTTGTGGACCAACGACATTCTCGTCTCCGCCCGGCGTATCTACGAGGCGGCAGGGTTCGAGCTGCTGGAAGAGGAGCGCCACCGCAGCTTCGGCCAGGACCTTGTCGGCCAGATCTGGGGACGCAACCTGTGAACGGGCCGGTCCTGGCCTCGATCTTCACCGGCCTGCAGGTCGGCGCGACCCTGGTGGCGAGCGAGGCGGTGGTCGCGGAGGTCGGGGCGGGGCGGCTGGGTTTCCTGCGCTACGCCGTCGCGCTGCTGATCCTCGTGCCGGTCGCGGTCCTCTCGTCCGGCACGCCGGTCTCGCGGCGCGACATGCTCCCCGTCGCCCTGATCGGCATCGGCCAGTTCGGCGTGCTGGTCGCGCTGCTCAATGTCGCCGTGCTGCATACAGGCTCGCCGCGCGTTGCGCTGGTCTTCGCGACGTTGCCCATCGTCACGCTGGCGCTCGGCCTGCGCTTTGCAGCCGGACGTGTCTCGCCGCTGGAACTTGCCTCCATCGTGCTGTCGGTCGTCGGCGTCGTCTTCCTGCTGGCGGGTGAGGCTCTGACCGGGCGCATGTCCGCCTCCGACTGGATCGGCGTCGGCTGCGCGGTGCTGGCGACGCTCACCGGCGCGCTGTGCTCCCATCTCTACCGGCCGTATCTGCAGCGCTGCGGTGTCGCCAAGGTCAGCGTCATCGCCATGCTTGCCTCGCTGCTGCCGCTCGGTGTCATGGCTCTTGTCGAGGGGCAGGGCCTGCCGATGGCCGCCTGGTCGCGGCAGACGCTGGTGCTGGTCGGCTTCGTCGGCCTGTCGAGCGGTGTCGGTTTCCTGCTCTGGCTCTATGCGCTGAGCCGGCTGCAGGCCGCGGTGGTGACGGCTTTCCTCGGGCTCAGCCCGGTGACGGCGGTGATCCTGTCGGTGCTGTTCCTGGGCACGGCGCCGACAGTGACGCTGGCCGTGGCGATGGTGCTGGTCATCGGCAGCCTCGCCGCGACCGCCTTCGCGCAGCGTCGCGGGCGCAAGATGTCGCCGCTGCCGGCGGGAGGCGGAGGCGGGTAAGGATGCCCCTATAAAGTGCATTACGTAGAGTTTTTTCTCCATAAGATTGCAAAATAGTCCAGATAGGGTTTGAATACATTCCGGCCATGCCGCGTGCAGAGGCCTAAAGTGTTTAATCATATGTATTTTCTGGAGACGATCCATGTCCGCAATCAGCCATTCCTTGCCGTTGATGCCTCTTCCGTATGTTGGACTTCCCTATGTCGACGATGTCGAGCGCTTCGACGAGATGGGCGATGCGCCGCTGTTCTCGGCTATCGCCGACACCCTGATAGAAACCGGCTTCGACGACACGTTCGGCGTCTGCCTGTTGCACGTCCACTTCACGCTTGGGTCCGGCGAAGTGGTCTGGGAGAGCTACGACCGGCGCGCCAACACGCTGTCGACCGGTGTCTGTTCGCAGGCCTCTGTGGCGGCCCGCGGCGGGTTGCCCACGTCCTGGCGGTTCCTGGACGGCCGCTGGTTGCCGCTTTCCTTCGCCGGCCACGGGCTCAGCGAGGCGGACCTGTCGCGGGCTGCCACCGTGATGGAGAGGATCGGGCGATTGCTGGAAGACGCGGGGCAGGCAGGGCGCTTCGGCCTCTGCCTTGCGCAGGGCGGGTTGCGCTCCTGGCCGTTGCGGATCCACGTTGAGCGCACCGACGAGGCCGATCGCCGCCAGATTCTGGCACCCGAATGGCTACCTCTGCGCGACCGCGGTCAGGATCTCGATACGTCCTGGACCTTCCGCCCATCGCTGCTGGCGCGCGCCGGGATCGTCAGAAACTCCGGCAAGCGCTGCCGCACCAAGTGCAAGACGACCTGCCTTGTCGGGAGCGTCCACGGTCCCTGGCATGAGGGAAAGACGCACGAATCCGGTGCGTGACCTTGGGGGCAAGGAGGCTTCTGCGGGCTGGCGATGCCGGCACTGGCTGCTGGCGGGATTGTGAAGGCCTGCCGTTTGTTTGGTCTTTCGGCCCGGTTGCCGGCCGTGCTTGACTGGAGGTCCCGGACGTTCAGGAGACACGGCCATGCGCGCATTCGCCTGCCTTGCCCTTTCCCTCCTCGTGGCGCTTGCCGCGCCGGTGCGCCAGGCGGGGGCCGAGGAGCTCGACCTGGAACTGGTGCTTCTCGCCGATTCCACCGGCTCCATCGACGACGCGGAAATCCGCTTCCAGCGGCAGGGCTATGCCGACGCGATCACCGACCCGATGGTGCTTTCCGCGATCCTCGACAATGCCTACGGCAAGATCGCCGTGACCTATGTCGAATGGGGCAGCGACGTTTCGCAGGACGTGGTGGTCGACTGGATGGTCATCGACGGACCTCAGGCGGCGCAGGACTTCGCGCAGAAGCTGATGGCAGCGCCCCGCCGCGCCTTCGGCCGCAATGCCATCGGCTCGGCCCTGCTCAAGGGCAAGCAGATGATCGAGGGCAACGACTACACCGGCCTGCGCCGGGTGATCGACGTCTCCGCCGACAGCGCCAACAGCTGGAACGGGCCGCCGCTGGAAACGGCGCGGGCCGAGGTCGTCGCCTCCGGCATCGTCATCAACGGTCTCGCCGTTCTCTGCCGCCACTGCTCGGGCCGGCCGGTCTATTACGACCTGGAAGCAGCCTTCGCCGAACGGATCATCGGCGGTCCGGGCTCCTTCGTCGTCTCTGCCGATTCCACCGCAACCTTCGCCGATGCGGTTCGCAAGAAGCTCATTCTGGAAATCGCGGCGATCCCGCCGCAGCGCAATCTCGCGGCGCTCGAGGGCCCGAGCGTGCGCTTCGGCGCGGCAGGCGGGACGGCGGTCGACTGACGCTGCGGCTTCAGCGCCAGCCGTCGCGGTGGAGCGTGGTCAGCGCGGTCCGGTAGTCGGGATAGCGGAACGTGTAGCCGAGCTCCCGCTTCACCCGTTCGTTGGAGACCCGCTTGTTCTCGCCGTAGAAGGAGCGCGCCATCGGCGACAGCTCCGCCGTCTCGAAATCCTGCTCCGGCGGCGGCGCAACGCCCAGCAGCTCCGCCGCATAGGCGACCACGTCCTGCGGCGGCGCCGGCTCGTCGTCGGTGACGTTGAAGATCCGTGTCGTCGGACCAGCGCCGATTGCCGCTTCCAGCGTGCCGGCGATGTCTTCGACATGGATCCGGTTGAACACCTGGCCCGGTTTGATCAGCCGCCGGGCGGTGCCCTTCTCGAAATTCATGAAGGTGTTGCGGCCCGGCCCGTAGATGCCTGACAGGCGGAAGATCTGCACCGGAATGCCGTGCCTTGCTGCAAAGGCGAGCCAGGCCTCTTCCGCCTCGACCCGCTGGCGCGAGCGCCGCGATACGGGCCGGCAGGGCGTTTCCTCGTCGACCCAGCCCCCGTCGTGATTGCCGTAGACGCCGACGGTGGAGAGGTAGCCGATCCAGCTTGGGCGCGCGGCGGCAAGGTCGGCGGCGTGATGGGCAAGCACCGGGTCGCCGGTCTCGCCGGGCGCGATGGAGACGAGCACATGGGTGGCATCGGCAAGCGCCGCGCGCACCCCGTCGCTGGGCGCGGTGCCGTCGAAAAGAACAGGCGTAATGCCCCGCTCGGCAAGCCGTGCGGCCTTCTCCGCGCTGCGGGTGGTCGCCGTGATCTTTTCGCACCGGCTGGAGATGCGCCGGACGAAGGCGTCCGCCGAATAGCCGAGACCGAAGACGAAAAGGCGCATGGGGCTTGCTCCTGAAAGGATCTGGTCAGGTGAGCGACAGGTCGCCGCGGCGGATCTCGTAGAGCATCACCGCGGTCGCGACGGCCAGGTTGAGGCTGTCGGCCTGGCCCGCCTGCGGGATGCGGGCGAGGGCGCTGCAGGCCTCCGCCATCTCCTGCGGCAGGCCGGACTGCTCGTTGCCCATCAGCAGCAGCGCCGGGCGGCGATAGTCGATGGTGCGATAGTCGGACGAGCCCTTGAGATGGGTGCCGACGACCGTGCCCGGCCAGCGGGCAGCGAGCTCGCGAAAGCCCTCGCGGGTGAGACGGGCCAGCGGCACATGGAACAGCGAGCCCATGGTGGCGCGCACCGCCTCCACCGCAAAGGGATCAGTGGTGTCGCCGACCAGAAGAACGCCCGACGCACCGACCGCGTCGGCGGTTCGGATGATCGTGCCGAGATTGCCCGGATCGCGCACCTGGTCGAGCGCCACCCACACGCCCTGCGGCGCGGCAACGAAGGCCTTCTCCAGCGCGGAAGCGGAGAGCAGGCGCTGTCCGTAGACGCCGACGACCATCTGCGGATTGTCGCGCCGGGTCATCGCGGCCAGCACGGCGGTGGAGACCTCCAGGATCGTGGCGCCGCGCGCCCGTGCGGTCGCCGCGACCTCGCGCGCCGGGGCGCTGTCGCGCGCCTCCGGGCCGAGCACCAACATGTCGACCTCCCAGCCGGCGGCCAGCGCGTCGGTGGCAAGCTTCAGCCCCTCGGCGACGAAGCGCCCGCTCTTCTGCCGGTGCTTGCGCTGGGCGATCAGCGCCTTGATGTCCTTGACCAGCGGGTTGGAGAAGGACGTGACCTGCTTGACCTGTCCGGGGCGCGGGATGTTCGTGCTCATGAGGCGCTCCAGCGGCTGTAGAGCGAGGTGGAGAGCGCGCGGCTGCCGCCCTCCTCGCGCAGCACCAGCTCGCCGGAGGCGAGCACGCCGCCGCGCCGCGAGAGGGTTTCGGCCATCAGCTCGTGCAGCGACAGGAAGCTCGCCCGGATCGCATAGGCGGTCAGCACCAGGAAGTCGGCCTCCGGTGACAGGATCTCCTCGATCATCGGCATCAATGCCGGCAGGCTCTCGTAGAGGTCCCATACTTCGCCCTTCGGGCCGCGGCCGTATTTCGGCGGGTCGAGCAGGATGCCGTCGTAGCGGTTGCCGCGCTTGACCTCGCGGGCGACGAACTTGACCGCGTCCTCGCAGATCCAGCGCACCGGCAGATCGTCGAGCCCGGACATTGCCTGGTTCTCGCGCGCCCAGCCGATCGCCTTCTTGGAGGCATCGATATGGGTGACCTCGGCCCCGGCCGCGGCCGGCACCAAGGAGGCAAGGCCGGTATAGCCGAACAGGTTGAGGATGCGCATCGGCTTGCCGCCGGCGGCCTTGCGTGCCGCCACCCGCTCGGCCATCCACTGCCAGTGGGCCGCCTGCTCGGGAAACACGCCGACATGGCGGAACGACATGAAGCGGCCGAGGAAGTGGACGTCGTGAAACCGCATCGGCCAGGTCTCGGGCAGATCTCGGTTCAGCCGCCAGCGGCCCGGCCCGTCGTCCTCGTCATTGCCGGTGAAGACGGCATCGGCGGACAGCCAGCGCTTTTCCGGCAGGCGGGGCGCGCCCATCGCCTGGGGCTCCGGCCGGTCGACGACGATGCGGCCGTAGCGCTCCAGCTTGCGGCCGTGCCCGAAGTCGAGCAGCGCGTAGTCGTCCCAGCCGCGTGTTTCCAGGATCAGCGGCCAGCATGCGGCCGGCGGCTTGCCGGCAGGGGCGGGAGTGGGATCGGAGCCGGGCATGGCGGGACGAACGGACACGGGAACGGGCTGCCTTTTCGAACGGCCCGGCGCCGGGCTGGGCAAGATCTGGCGGCGACCGTCGGGCGGATCGCCGTTTCCGTTGGCCTTAGGGCGGTTCATGGCGCGGGTCAATCTCCTCGCGCGGCCCATGCGCTGCTGCGCTGCACCAAAGAGAAGTTTGTAGCTGATTTTCTTTCAAGCACTTGAAAGGTGTGACCGGCTTGGCCAAGCTTAGGGAAAGGGTCGGCGTTCCGCAGGGCGCGCGCCGAAGAGAGGGATTGGCGTTTCCATGGATTTGGTTGGCGAGTATCGGATTTTGGCTGGTCGCGGTGCGGTTTGGGCAGCGCTGAACGATGCGGATGTGTTGCGTCGGTGCATTCCTGGCTGCGAGGAGCTTGAGAAGGTTTCGGACCGGGAGATGACGGCGACGGTCGTTGCGAAGATCGGTCCTGTGAAGGCGACGTTCAAGGGCGCGGTGACGCTGGAGAACCTGAACCCGCCGGAGAGCTACACGATCGTCGGCGAGGGCAAGGGCGGGGTTGCCGGCTTTGCCAAGGGGGCGGCGGACGTGTCGCTGGCCGAGGACGGGGCGGAGACGGTTCTGAGCTACACGGTGAAGGCGCAGGTCGGCGGCAAGCTGGCGCAGCTTGGCAGCCGGCTGATCGTGTCGACGTCGCGCAAGATGGCGGACGAGTTCTTCGGCAAGTTCAAGGAGATCGTGGAGGGCGGCGCGGCTGAGGCTGGTGCTGCTGGTGCTGCGGCTGCGGGCTCTGCTGGTCTTGACGAGCCGGACGCTGGTGAGATCGAGGCGGCGAAGAGCGCGGCGCTGTCGCGGCTTCCCGAAGAGGTCGGCGAGGCAGTCTCGGGTGCGGTGTTTGAGGCGGAAGAGCGTGTGACGAAGGCGGCGCGCGAGGTGGAGAGCGAGGTCGAGACGGCGGCTGGCCGGGGCTTTCTCGGCGGGCCGATGGTGTGGGGTCTTGCCGCGCTTGCGGTTGTGATCGTGATCCTGGCGCTGATGCGTTGAAGTTGGCGCGCCGAGCTTGGCGCGCTGAGGTTTGAGCAACAGGTTTGAAGATGGCCGGCCTGCCCTGAAGGGGCGTTGGAACAGGCCTTTTGGAACGAGGGAGGATTTGCATGGCCGAAGTGAACATGGTCGTGAACGGTCGGACGGTGACGCGGGTGGTCGAGGACCGGACGCTTCTCGTTGAGTTCCTGCGCGAGGGGCTCGGCCTGACGGGCACGCATGTGGGCTGCGACACGTCGCAATGCGGGGCGTGCGTGGTGCATGTGGACGGCAAGGCGGTGAAGTCCTGCACGATGCTGGCGGCGCAGGCCTCGGGCTGCGACGTGACGACGATCGAGGGTCTGGCGTCCGGGGGCGAGTTGCACCCGGTGCAGGCGGCGTTCAAGGAGCATCACGGTCTGCAATGCGGCTTCTGCACGCCGGGGATGATCATGGCGGCGGTGGACATGATCGCGCGCCATGGCGGGGGTCCGCTGGACGAGGCGACGATCCGGGCCGAGCTGGAAGGCAACATCTGTCGCTGCACGGGCTACCACAACATCGTCAAGGCGATCGCGGCCGCGAGCGAGACGATGGCCGGGATGAAGACGGCGGCCGAATAGGGCGCCGAACAGGGGACCGGAGGGGGCGTCGCACGGGGTTTGAGGCGCCGCCGCCCAGGCCGCCCAGGCTGCCCAGGCCGCCCAGGCAAGGGGCCTGCCGCCGTTCGGGGGATGGCGATGCGGCGGGCCTGCCGGGAGACTGTTCGAAGCGAACTGTTCGAAGCGATTGGCACGTCGAAGCTATCGACATGAGGAACGCATGCAGGGCGGGTGCCGGGCGGGAGGATGCCGGGCATCGCGGCCCTTGCGAGGGAGGACGAGATGGCAGGTTCGGTTGAAGGTATCGGCGCACGGGTTCAGCGCCGCGAGGACAAGCGGTTCATCACCGGCAAGGGCCGCTACACGGACGACATGACGGTGGCGGGGATGGCGCATGCGGTGTTCGTGCGCTCGCCCCATGCCCATGCGAAGGTGGTGTCGATCGACGCGGATGCGGCGCGGGCCATGCCGGGCGTGATCGCGGTGCTGAGCGGGCAGGAACTGGTTGCGGACGGGGTCGGCAACCTGATCTGCGGCTGGATGATCCACTCGAAGGACGGCAGCCCGATGAAGATGGGCGCCTGGCGGGCGCTGGAGAGCGAGCATGTGCGCCATGTCGGCCAGGCGGTGGCGGTGGTGATCGCCGAGACGCGGGCGCAGGCGCGCGACGCCGCCGATACGGTGGAGGTGGAGTACGAGCCCTTGCCCGCCGTGGTCGATGCGCTGGACGCGCTGAAGGAGGGGGCGCCGCAGCTGCACGAGGAAGCGCCGGGCAACCTGATCTACGACTGGGAGATCGGCGATGCAGCGGCGACCGAGGCGGCCTTCGCCTCGGCGGCGCGGGTGACGCGGATGGAGATCCGCAACAACCGCCTGGTGCCGAACCCGATGGAGCCGCGTGCAGCGCTTGCCCAGTACGACGAGGCGGACGAGCACTACACGCTGTGGACGACCTCGCAGAACCCGCATGTGGCGCGGCTGGTGCTGTCGGCCTTCTACAACATCGCGCCGGAGCACAAGCTCAGGGTGATCGCGCCGGATGTGGGCGGCGGCTTCGGGTCGAAGATCTACATCTATCCGGAAGAGATGGTGTGCCTGTGGGCGTCGAAGAAGACGGGCGTCCCGGTGAAGTGGACGTGCGAGCGCACGGAGGCGTTCCTGACGGACGCGCATGGCCGCGATCACTATTCGGAAGCGGAGATGGCGCTGGACGCGGAGAACCGGATCCTTGGGCTTCGGGTGAAGACGGTGGCGAACCTTGGCGCCTACATGTCGCTGTTCTCCTCGTCGGTGCCGACCTATCTCTACGCGACGCTCCTGTCCGGCCAGTATGCGATCCCGGCGATCCACTGCAACGTGAAGACGGTCTACACCAACACGGTGCCGGTGGATGCGTATCGCGGGGCGGGGCGGCCGGAGGCGACCTACCTGCTTGAGCGGATGATGGAGACGGCGGCGCGCGAGGTGGGGATGGACCCGGCCGAGTTCCGGCGCAAGAACTTCATCCGCTCGTTCCCGCACCAGACGCCGGTGATCATGTGCTACGACGCGGGCGACTACGATGCCTCGCTGGAGGCGGCGCTGTCGGCGATCGACTATGCGGGCTTTGCGGCGCGCAAGGCGGAGGCGGCGCGGCGGGGCAAGCTGCGCGGCATCGGCCTGTCCTGCTACATCGAGGCGTGCGGCATTGCGCCGAGCCAGGCGGTCGGCTCGCTGGGAGCGGGCGTCGGCTTGTGGGAATCGGCGGAAGTCAGGGTGAACCCGGTCGGCACGATCGAGGTGCTGACGGGCTCGCACAGCCATGGCCAGGGGCACGAGACGACCTTCGCGCAGCTGGTTGCGGAGCGGTTCGGGGTGGGCCTCGACACGGTCGCGATCGTGCATGGCGACACGGACAAGGTGCAGTTCGGCATGGGCACCTACGGCTCGCGCTCGGGCGCGGTCGGCATGTCGGCGATCGTCAAGGCGCTGGACAAGGTGGAGGCGAAGGCGAAGCGGATCGCGGCGCACCTGCTGGAAGCCTCGGAAGGGGACATCGCGCTGGAGGGCGGCACGTTCAAGGTGGCCGGCACGGACAAGGAGCTGCCGTTCTTCCAGGTGGCGCTTGCCGCCTATACGGCGCACAACCTGCCCGCCGGCATGGAGCCGGGGCTGAAGGAGGGGGCGTTCTACGACCCGACCAACTTCACGTTCCCGTCCGGCACCTATGTGTGCGAGGTGGAGGTTGATCCGGAGACGGGCAAGGTCGAGATCGTCGACTTCGTTGCGGCGGACGACTTCGGGACGATCATCAACCCGATGATCGTGGAAGGGCAGGTGCATGGCGGTCTGACGCAGGGCATCGGCCAGGCGCTGCTGGAGAATGCGTCCTATGACGCGGACGGCCAGCTGCTGTCGGCGTCCTACATGGACTACACGATGCCGCGGGCGGACGACGTGCCGTCCTACCGGTTGATGACGACGGTGACGGTGTGTCCGGGCAATCCGCTGGGGATGAAGGGCTGCGGCGAGGCCGGGGCGATCGGCTCGCCGCCGGCGGTGATGAACGCGATCACCGACGCGATCGGGACCAACGCGCTGGAGATGCCGGCAACGCCGCAGGCGGTGTGGGCGGCGCTGCAGGCGGCCCGGCCGGCAGAAGCAGCGGAGTGATCTGCGCTGCGCCGGCAACAAGCAGCGGAGTGATCTGCGCTGCGCCGGCAACAAGCGGCCGAGTGGGGCCGCGGAGCAGGCCGCGCAATCCTTGAGGACGGTGCTCCCGGACGGCCCTTGGCCCCCGGGGCGCCTCACCAGACGAGCAAGAGGCCCGGTCGGATGCCGGGCGAGGGAGAACCGGGATGTACGAGACGACCTATCACCGGGCGACGAGCGTCGCCGATGCGGCGGCGAAGATCGCCGCTTGCGAGGACGGCAAGATCCTGTCTGGCGGCATGACCCTGCTGCCGACGATGAAGCAGCGGCTTGCCGCGCCGTCCGATCTTGTCGACGTGACGCATGTCGCCGACCTGAAGGGCATCACTGAAACGGGTGGGGGCTTGCGGATCGGGGCGGCGACGACCCATGCGGAGGTTGCCGGCTCACCGAGCGTGCGGCGGCTGGCGCCGGGTCTTGCCGAGCTTGCCGGCCATATCGGCGATCCGCATGTGCGCCATCGCGGGACGATCGGCGGGTCGATCGCCAACAACGACCCGGCGGCGGACTATCCCTCGGCAATGCTGGCCTTGGGGGCGACCATCGTCACCGACCGGCGGCGGCTTGCGGCGGCAGAGTTCTTCACCGGCCTGTTCGAGACGGCGCTGGAGGAAGGGGAGATCGTGACTGCGGTCGAGATCCCCGCCTGCGCGGCCTGCGCCTATGCCAAGTATCCGAACCCGGCCTCGCGCTATGCGATGGCCGGCGTGTTCGTTGCGCGCACCGACGGCGGCGTGCGGGTCGCGGTGACGGGGGCGGGCGCGGGCGGCGTCTTCCGCCACGAGGGGCTGGAACAGGCGCTGTCGCAGAGCTTCACGCCGGAGGCCGCAGCCGCCGTCACGACCGATGCGGACGACCTCATCTCCGACATCCACGGCTCGGCCGAGTACCGCGCCAACCTCGTCGCCGTCATGGCCAAGCGCGCCGTACAAAAACTCAACGGCTGAGGCAAGGCTGCCATAAGCAAACAGCCCGGATGGAAAAACCATCCGGGCTGTTTTTTGTTCTCAAGCCGCTATCGGCTGACTGGGATCAGGCGGCCGCGACGTCGTTCAGGAAACGGTCGATCTGGGCGCGCAGCTGGCGGGTCTTGTCGCCAACATCGCTGGAGGCGACGAGAACCATATCGGCCGAAGCGTTGGTCTCGGCGACCGCATTGGCCAGCTCGCCCATGTTGCTGGTCACCGACGTCGTGCCCTCGGCCGCGTTCTGGACGTTGCGCGAGATCTCGTTGGTGGCCGCCCCCTGCTGCTCGACGGCAGCGGCGATGGCGGAGGTGTAGTTGTCGACCTCCTGCATCGTCTGGGTGATCGCGGCAATCGCCTCGACAGCCCCCCTGGTCTCGCCCTGGATCGCGGCGATCTGGGCGCCGATCTCCTCGGTGGCCTTGGAGGTCTGGTTGGCCAGCTCCTTGACCTCGGCGGCGACGACGGCAAAGCCCTTGCCGGCTTCGCCCGCCCGCGCCGCCTCGATGGTGGCGTTGAGGGCCAGCAGGTTGGTCTGCTCGGCGATCGCCTGGATCAGGGTCACCACCTCGCCGATCTTCTGCGCAGCGGCCGCAAGACCGGAGATCTTCTCGTTGGTCTGGCGTGTGCCGTGGCTCGCCTGGTTGACCACCTCGGTGGTCTGGCCGACCTGGCGGGCGATCTCGGCGATGGACGCGGCGAGTTCCTCGGCCGCAGTGGCGACGCTTTCCACATTGTGGGTGGCCGCGCCGCTCGCCCGGGTGGTCTCCTCGGCGCGTCCGGCGCTCTCGCCGGCAATGCGGGTCAGGTCGCGGGCGGTCGCCTCCATGCCGGCAGCGGTGTCGCCGACCGACGACAGCAGCTCCTGGACCTGCGCGCGGAAGGAGCCGATCAGCTCGTCGACGCGCGCCTGACGGGCGGCCGCTGCCTGCTGCTCGAGCTCCTGTTCCTCCCGCATGCGGGCACGCTCGCGGGCATTGTCGCGGAACACCTCGACGGTCCGACTCATCGCGCCGATCTCGTCGCCGCGCTCCGTGCCGTCGATCTCCACATCGGTATCGCCTTCGGCCAGGCGGCCCATGATCTCCGTCAGGCGGCGCGTCGGGCGGGTGATGGCAAGCGACAGGACGATGGCGACGGCGATGCCGAGACCGACGACGCTGGCCAGGGTGACCGCGATGGTCCAGAAGCTGGCAGCGCCCGAACTGGCGGCCCGCTCGGCCTGCTCGCTGGCGAGCGAGGTGATCTGGCGGCGCATGTCGGCGGTGACACCGGCAAGCTGCTGCGAGGAAGCGCGGACGGCCTCAAGGCTCTTCAGCATGTTCTCGAAGGACGTGCGGTAGCCGTCGATCTCGGTCTGGGCCAGTTGAACCTTCTCTGCGACCTCCGGGAACTGGCTTGCCGAGGCAGCGAGGGTGCCGGCGACGAAGCTGAGTTCGGAAATGTCGCGCATCACGCCCTCGGCATCGGTGTCGCCGAAGCCGGAGAGAAAACCGAGCGTCGTTGACTTCACCGCGAGGGCCTGCCGCGACAGGTCGCTGGCATTGGCCGAGACCAGGTCGACCTTGATCAAAGCGATGTCGCGGGACTGCACGTCCTGCTGGATCGCGTCGATGGCCTTGTAGGCCGAGGTCTGGACGTCCTTGGCCGCGGCGACGATGTCTTCGAGCGTCTTGTTGACCTGGCCGCGCAGCTTGTGGACGTCGGCGAAGGAGGTGGTCGCGGCAAGCTGGGTGAACTGCTCCTGCAGCTCTCCGGAGCGGTTGGCCAGCAATTCGACGCTCGCCTGGTCGACGCCGTCGACGCGGGCATTGGTCAGCGCGCGTGCATTGTCGCCGAGCTTCTGGGCTTCGGCCATCGCTTCTTCCAGCAGCCCGTCGGCGGTCGACGTGGTCGAGCGCAGGAACATGTACTGGGTGCGCAGCGCCTCTTCGCGCAGCGCCACGACGAAGCGGATGATGTCGTCCGCCTTGCGCCGGGTGGCGGCGGCCCGCAGGCTCTCGCGCTTGGCATCGCGGCGGACGATCTGCATGTCGCCGTTGATCTGCTTGGAGAGTTCGCCGAGACGGGCGATGGATGCGGCCAGTTCGCCGTTCAGCTCCTGCTGGCGGCCGGTCTCGGAACTGACGTCCGCAAAGTTGCTGCGCATGACCGAGACGGCCTCGATGGCAGCGGAAACCTCGCGGCTGGCGGTCGCATCGGTTGCGACGGAAGCTTTCAGCGCCTCGAGTTCCTTCGCGAGATCGCTCACCGCGGCTTCGGTCTTCTCGGCGTCTTCCGCCTTGCGGCTCTGGAGGAAGCTCTCGCGTACGGCGGAGACCTCCTGCAGGCTTGCGACGACGCCGGTCGCGATTCTCGACGTGTCCATCTGGCTGGTCAGGCCACCGATGGCCATGGTGCCGACACCGCCGAGGACGGCTGCAAGAAGCAGCACGATTGCAAAGCCGCCACCGATCTTGGCGGCAAATCCGAGATTGCCAATCAGGCCCAACAGCCGGGACATAAATGATCCTCCACACCCGTTCGTTGTGGAACCCTAGGCGGACGTCCGTGAATCTTCGGTAAAATCCGGGGAAATTTTCTCCAGAAAACAACTTAAGCGATTCCAAGGGCTTGAAAAGAAGCGGCGCGCCCCGGGCAGGGCGCGCCGCATGTCGTCGGATATAATCGGCGGTTGTTGCGATCGGCGCGGGCAAGCCGCTCGGGCAAGCGACTCAGGCAGCCGCCACGCGGGCCAGGAACCTGTCGATCTCGCCGCGCAGGGCGTCGGTGTTGCGAGCCATGGCGCCGGAGGCGTCGAGGACGTTGTCGGCGGCAGCCGATGTGCTGTCGACGGTATGGGCGAGCATCTCCATGTTGCGGGTGACGGCGCCGGTGCCTTCTGCCGCCTGCTGCACCGAGCGCGAGATGTCGCTGGTGGCGGCTCCCTGCTGCTCGACGGCCGAGGCGATGGAGGCGGTGTAGCCGTTCACTTCCTGCATGATCTGGGCGATCTCGCCGATGGCGGCGACCGCCTCGCCGGTCGAGCCCTGGATCGCGGCGATCTGGGCGCCGATTTCCTCGGTGGCCTTGGAGGTCTGGGTGGCCAGCTCCTTGACCTCGGCGGCAACGACGGCAAAGCCCTTGCCGGCCTCGCCGGCGCGCGCCGCCTCGATGGTGGCGTTCAGCGCCAGCAGGTTGGTCTGCTCGGCGATCGCCTGGATCAGTGAGACGACCTCGCCGATCTTGTTGGCGGCGGCGGCAAGGCCGGCGACCTTCTCGTTGGTGGAGTGGGTGCCCTGGGTGGCCTGGTCGACGACCTGGGTGGTCTGGCCGACCTGGCGGGAGATCTCGGCGATGGAGGCGGAGAGCTCCTCGGCGGCGCTGGCCACGGTCTGGACGCTGCCGGTGGCGGCGGAGCTGGCCTGGGAGGTCTCGCTGGCGCGCTCGGCGCTTTCCTGGGCCGAGGCGGAGAGGGTACGGGCGGTCTCGTCGAGCCCGTTCGCCGTCTCGCTCACCGTGCCGATCAGCGCCTGGACCTTGTCGCGGAAGTCCGCGACGAGCCCGTCGACTTCGCTCTGGCGGCGTCGGCTTTCGCCAACGGAAACCTCGCGATCGGCTGCCAGCTTCTGCCGGTCGAGCGCGCGCGCCTTCAGCACGTCGATGGCCGAGCCGAGCTGACCGATCTCGTCCTTGCGGGACGTGTAGGGCACCTCAACGGCCAGATCGTCGTCGGCGATGCGATGGGCGACCTCGGCGAGCTGGGGGATCGGCTTCAGCAGCCGGCGCGTCAGCAGTGCCATGCCGCCGACGGCGACGACGAGGATCGGCAGGAAGGCAAGAACCAGCTTGCTGGTGACCGCATCCATCAGGGCGTTGATCGTCGACTTGCGCACGCCGGCATAAAGAATGCCAGAGATCTCGCCGGAGGGTGCAAAGATCGGCGCATAGATCGTATAGTAGGGCGTGCCGAGGATCACCGCTTCGCCGCGATAGGTGTCGCCCTTGGTGACCACCGGATAGACAGCGCCCTTCTGGCCGAGCGGCGTGCCGACGGCACGGTTGCCGTCCGGCTTGATGATGTTGGTGGTCTTGCGCCAGAAGTCGCGGCTTTCTTGATCCCACTTGAAGACCGTGACGGTTTCTCCGGTCATGCGTCCGATCTTGTCGATCATCGTGTGATCGGAAATCTCGTCGGGAATGCTTTCCATGACCACGCGATCGACATTGCCGTCCGATCTCCAGGTGATGGTCGTGCCGGGCATCTCGCCGCCCACGATGGTCGCGGCGACGCGCAAGCTTGTGTCCTGACGGGTGACGGCGTCGTGCATGATGCGGTCCGAGATCACCATGTACATGACCGTGCCGACCGTACCGAGAGCGAGCACGATCATAAGCGCCGCGGCCATGGATACGATGGAAACCAGATTGAGACGCGAAAGCAGGCCCATGACCGTTCTTCCCTTCCTTGCAGGATCGTTCGCAATTTCGCTAGGGAAAGATTTATGATCAGGAAGTGTAAAATTGTAGTTATTGGATCATGTGCTGGATTGGATTGGGGGAACGCATCTGAAGGCAAGGATGTTTCGGGAAGGCGAATGTATCCTGGCGTGATCATGGCTGGAAATCCTGCCGTCTGAGGTGGAGAACTCGGCTGGAGGCAGGTGCGGTATTACCCTGACCCTACGCGAGGCTTTGCACCTCTCGCTGAGGATGCCGGCAAGGCGCGAGACGAAAGCCGGCTGCTGCTGCCGGTTGAGCTGAAATGCAGGCGCCCGCGCTTTGTCCTGGATCGGTATCAAGTCATTGATGTTAATTGAAGAAAATGTGCGTTGCGGCGGCGTCGGGGCAAAAGATGCGGTGACATCGGCCCTGCGGCGGGACATCGTGTTGCGAGATACGCAAGGCAACGGGTTTGCATCGCGCCGGAGCGTCCCATATGTAGTGTCGAAAGTTCAACTTTATAAAGAGGGCCAGCCGATGAGGCCGGCCGGGATCCAACGTGATCGTCTGTTCCTGCAATGTCCTGACGGACAAGGAGTTGCGCAAGGCCGCGCGCGAACTGCAATCGGGTCCCGACCGGGTGGTCGTGACGCCGGGCGCGGTGTTTCGCGCGCTCGGCAAGCGCCCGCGCTGCGGCAGCTGCTTCAGCACCGTCATACCGATCATTCACGAGGAAGCACCGGCGGACAAGGGCACGTCGCCGGCTGCGGGGGAGAGCACCGATGAAGGGTGATGCCAGGGTAATCGAGTATCTCAACAAGGCTCTCCGGCACGAGCTGACCGCCGTCAACCAGTACTGGCTGCATCACCGCATGCTGGACGACTGGGGCTACGGCAAGCTGGCCGCGAAGGAGCTGGAGGAGTCGATGGAGGAGCGGGCGCATGCCGACCGGCTGATCGACCGCATTCTGTTCCTCGGCGGCTTTCCGAACATGCAGAGCCTCGATCCGCTGCGCATCGGCCAATCGCTGAAGGACGTGATGGAGGCGGATCTCGCCGGCGAGTATTCCGCCCGCGCCCTCTACAAGGAGGCACGCGAGGTGACGCTCGCGGCCGGCGATTACGTCTCGAAGCTCCTCTTCGAGGAACTTCTGGCCGACGAGGAAGCCCATATCGACTATCTGGAGACCCAGCTGCAGCTGATCGAGCAGATCGGCATCGAGCGCTATGGCCTGCTCCAGTCGCAGCCTGCCGACGCGGCGGGGTGAGGGAAGGCTGGTTTCAGCCGTAGTCGACGACCGGACCGCCGGCGGCCTCCGCGTCCGCCCGGTCATGGGTGACGAGAAGTACGGGCAGGCCGCGTTCGCGTGCCTTGGCGAAGACGAGCTGGCGGATCTGGTCGCGCAGCGCGGCGTCCAGCCGGGAAAACGGTTCGTCGAGCAGCAGCGCCCGAGGCTGCGATTCCAGCACGCGCATCAGGGCGACACGCGCCTTCTGCCCGCCTGACAGGGTGGCCGGGTCGCGGGCCTCGAAGCCGGCCAGCTCGACATCGGCGAGTGCCGCCGCCACGGCCTGCCGACGTCTTGCGCGCCCGTGCAGCTCGGGCGGCAGCGCGAAGGCGATGTTCTCGCCGACGCTCATATGCGGAAACAGCAGCGGATCCTGAAACAGCAGCCCCAGCCGGCGCTGGTGCGGCGGCAGGCCGGTAAGCTCGGTCTCCCCGGACAACACCCGGCCGCGGGCCGCGAAGGCCGGATCCAGGAACCCTGCTGCATGGGCGAGCAGCGTCGACTTGCCGATGCCGCTCGGTCCCATCACCGTCAGCACCTCGCCGGGCGCAATCGCGCGGTCGAGCGAGATGAGATCGCGCCCCGCGAGCGTGATCACGACCTTGTCGAAGATGAGGGCGTCGGTCATGCGGTGGCCTCGTTCTCCGGGCGGCGGCGATGGGCGATGCCGGGGACTGCCGCCGCCAGCAGGAAGGCAGCGAAGGGAAGCAGCATCTGCAAAAGCGCATAGATGCCGACGAGTTGCCGGTTGCCGCCTGCGGCCAGCGCCACGGCCTCGGTCGTGACGGTGGAGATGCGTCCTCCGCCGATCAGCAGCGTCGGCAGATATTGCGCGACGGAGACGGCAAAGCCGAGCGCGGCGGCCGTTGCCACCGCCTTGCGCGCGAGCGGCAGGCGGACACGCCAGAAGGTGCGGGCTGGCGAAGCGCCGAGGGCCCCGGCCATGTGGCCGTAGCGCGGATCGATCGCGCGCCAGGGGTCGGAGAGCGCCAGGAAGACATAAGGCAGCACGAAGACCATATGGCCGAGCGCGACGGCAAGGAGGGTGTCGTGCAATCCTGCCATCAGGAACAGCACCTGCAGGCCGAAGACGAAGGCGATCTGCGGCACGATCAATGGCAGGTAGAGCAGCGGCAGCGACCGGTGACGGATGGTGCGGCCGTCGCGCGTCTCGCCCTCCAGGCATGCGAGCGCGAGCGCGATCGCCACGATGACCACCGGCAGCGCGATGGCGATGGTGACGGCGATCGCATCTCCTGCCGCATGTGCGTGCATCGTCCATGCACGCAGTGTCAGGTGATGGGGCAGGGGATCGGGAAACCGCCAGGGGCCGGCCACCGACCACAGCGCCAGGAGCGCAAGACCGGCAAGCATCGCGCCTGCAAGTGCCACCATCGCGGTCCCCGAAAGGGCGGCGGCGAGCGGTTCTGCGGCACTGCGCCGGCCGCTCTCGATCCAGCGGCGGCCGAGTTTCGCGGCGAGCCTTTCGCCGATCATCCACACAAGGATGGCGAGGAGGCTGAGGCCGAGCTGCGCCAGCGCGCCGGCCGACGCCATGAAGCGCAGCGACAGGTCGGGATCGTTCATCCATCCAGTCAACCGCACGGCGAGCGGCGGCGGCGTGGTCGGCCCGAGGATCAGCGCCACGTCGACGACGGAAGTGGCATAGGCGAGCACGGCGAAGACCGGCAGGCGGATCTGCGGATAGACGCGCGGCAATACGGTGGTCAGCCAGGCCGCGACCGGAGCATAGCCGAGGCTCGCCGCCACCCGGCGGCTGCGCAGGGCGTCGGCCTGCGGCAGGGCCGCAAGGAGCATCAGGAAGAGGAACGGGATTTCCTTCGCCATCAGCCCGAGCGTCATCGTCAGCCCCAAGGGATCGCCGACGATCAGTAGGTCGGGCGGGCGCTGGAAACCGGTTGCCCAGGGCGACAGCAACCGCATGGCGAAGCCGGATGGGGCGATGAGGAAGGCAAGACCGAAGGCGGCGGCCGCATGCGGCACGGCCATCAGGGGCGACAGCAGCCGGCGCAGCGCGCGAAAGAAGCGGGTGCCCTCGAAGGCGGCGGTGAACAGGATCACGGCCGCGAACGCTCCGAACGTGGCAACGAGCCCGGTGCCGAGCGACAGCGCAGCGGACATTCCGATGCCGGGTTGGGTCAGCAGCATGCGCAAAGGTTCGAGCGACACTGCGGTGCCGCCGAGCACCGGCACATAGCCGGCAGCCGGCAGCAACGTGCCGAGGAGCCCGGCCGCCACCGGCCCCAGCATCAAGGCCAGCGCGAGGACCGGTGCCAGTCTCAGCATGGTCGGACGGGCCTTGGATACAGCGTGTTCACTGCGAGGCGTAGCGAGCGGTCCAGGCGCGCTCCAGCTCCACCATCCAGCTCGCATGCGGCTCCTCGATCACCGGCCCGAGCTCCTCCGGCGACAGGGTGGCGATGCCGAGGTCGAGCGCGGCGAAGCGTTCGCGGTCGGCCGCCTCCAGCCGCTCCACCGCGAGCACGGTCGGGTCGCCCCAGATCGGCGGGTCCTGCTTGCGCGCCTGGGCTTCCGGCGACAGAAGAAAGTCGGCGAGAACGAGCGCGCCGGCCTTGGCATTGGCGTTGAACGGAATGGCCACGAAATGCGCATTGCCGATGGTGCCCCCGTCCAGCACGAAGGTGCGCACCGTGTCGGGAAGTTCCCCGGCCGCAATCGCCGCGGAGGCGCCGGCCGGATTGAAGGTGAAGGCAATGTCGATCTCGCCGTCGGCCAGCAACTGGCGCAGCGCCGGCTGGTTCTGCGGGAAAGCGCGGCCCTGCCGCCACATGTTCGGATGAAGCGCGTCGAGATAGGCAAAGAGCGGCGCGACATCCGCCTCGAAACTCGCCGGGTCGGCGGGGCGCGACAGCTTCGCCCGGTCGGCGATGGTGGTGGCGAGCACCTGCTTCAGGAAGGTCGAGCCGTGGAAGTTGGGCGGCTGCGGATAGGTGAAGCGACCCGGATTGGCCTTCACATGCTCGGCAAGCGCGGCAAGCGTCTTCGGCGGCTCCGCCAGTGTTCCCGTGTCGTGCATGAAGACGAGCTTGGCCATGCCCCACGGGCTTTCCTGGCCGTCGGTCGGCTCGGTGAAGTCGGTGACGACCGCCGGCTTGTTCTCCACATCGACCAGCGGCCAGTTCGGCAGCTTTGTCGCCCAGCCCGGCGACATCAGCAGGCCGGCCTTCTTCAGCGAAACGAAGTTCTCGCCGTTGATCCAGACGAGATCGACGGCGCCGCCGCTCTCCTTGCCGGCAGCCTTCTCGGCGACGATGCGCGCGACCACATTGGCCGTGTCGTCCACCTTCACCTGCTCCACGGCGATGCCGTGGCGTTGCTGCAGCTGTTTGCCCGCCCAGGCGATATAGGCGTTGATGCGCGGCTCTCCGCCCCAGGCGTGAAAGTAGACGGTCTGCCCCTTCGCCTTTGCCAGCACATCGGTCCAGGCGGCCGGATCCACCGCCTCTTCGGCGCGGCTGGCGAGAGGCGCGATCGGCAGGCTCAGCGCTGCAGCCAGCAGGGCGCCGCGTACAGGTCGCGACAGCAGGCGGATGATGGTCATCTGGAGTTCCCCTTCCCGTTTCGCATGGTGTCGCAAGCGCTTGCGGTGACGGTCAACACACGGCTTCGTGACGCTGCCGTGCCCGGCATCGGCGCGGCGGGCGGCTACAGGGGCAGCACGTGCGTGTCCTTGATCTCTTCCATCACCGCATAGGTATGCGTTTCGCGGACGCCCGGAAGGTCCAGTACCGCATCCGCCAGCAGCTTGCGATAGGCGGCCATGTCGGAGACCCGCGCCTTCACCAGATAGTCGAAGCCGCCCGCCACCATGTGGCATTCGAGCACCTGCGGCACGCGCTTCACGGCCCGCGCGAAGGCGTCGAACACGTCCGGGGTCGTCCGGTCGAGCTTCACCTGCAGGAACACCAGGAGCCCCTGGCCGAGGCGCAACGGGTCGAGCTCGGCGGAAAAGCGCAGGATGTACCCGTCGCGCATCAACCGCTTCATCCGCTCGGCCGTGGCGGTCGGGGAAAGGTTCACCTTCGCGGCAAGGTCCGTGGTGGTGATGCGCCCGTCCACCTGCAGCACTTCGAGGATGCGGCGGTCGATGCGATCCAGATCCGTGGATTGCGCGGCCGTTTCGGATTTCACAGGTTATATTCCATTATGAATGCCAATCTTTGACGGAATTAACGGCATATACGGCAGTATAATGGGATAAATCCCCGAAGAGCGAGACTTTCTTCGGGGGATGAGGCGGCCGGACGGATCGTCCGCCGCGAGCGTGTCCTCCTTTGTCCTGGAGCCGTCATGAGCCTTGCCCCGGAACGCGCGCCCGCCGCGCTGTCGCAGACCGATCTTTCCCCCTTCCGCGCCACCTTTGCGCCCTCCGACGACAGTGCCGTTCGCAGCCTGCTCGGCAAGGTCGTCTTCGACGAGACGACCGAGGCGCGGGTCGACGACATCGCCTCCGGCTACATCCAGTCGATCCGCTCGGCCATCGGCGGTCTCGGCGGCGTCGAGGACTTCCTGCGCGAATACGGCCTGTCGACCCGCGAGGGCCTGGCGCTGATGGTGCTGGCCGAGGCGTTGCTGCGCGTGCCCGACGCGGCGACCGCGGACAAGCTGATCGAGGACAAGCTGGCCGCCGCCCGTTTCGACGAGTCCGAGGGCGGCCCATCCGACACCTGGCTGGTTTCCGCCTCGTCCTGGGCGCTGGGCGTCACCTCGCGCCTGCTGCATCCGGGCGAGCAGCCCAACACGATCCTCGCCTCGCTGGTCAAGCGCATGGGCATGCCGGCGGTGCGTGCGGCGACGCGTCAGGCGATGCGCATCCTCGGGCATCAGTTCGTGCTCGGCGAGACCATCAAGGGCGCCCTGTCGCGGGCGAAGGGGCAGGAAGCCAAGGGCTACCGCTATTCCTACGACATGCTGGGCGAGGGCGCCCGCACGGCCGGCGATGCCGAGCGCTACTTCCGCTCCTACGCGGATGCGATCGAGGCCATCGGCGCGGCCGCCGGAAAGGGCGAGTTGCCCGCCCGTCCCGGCATCTCGGTCAAGCTCTCCGCGCTGCATCCGCGCTACGAGGCGGTCAAGGGCACCCGGGTGCGCGATGAGTTGGTGCCGCAGTTGCTCAAGCTCGCCCAGGCGGCCAAGCGCCACAATCTGAACTTTACCGTCGATGCGGAAGAGGCCGACCGGCTGGAGATCTCGCTCGACATCTTCGCGGCCGTCGCGGCCGATCCCTTGCTCGCCGGCTGGGACGGGTTCGGCCTCGCCATCCAGGCCTATCAGAAGCGGGCGCTGGAAGTGGTCAACTGGATCATTTCCCTGGCCGAGCGGCTGGATCGCCGCTTCATGGTGCGTCTCGTCAAGGGCGCCTATTGGGACACCGAGATCAAGCGCGCCCAGGAGCGCGGCCTGGAGGATTTCCCGGTCTTCACCCGCAAGGCGGCAACGGACCTCTCCTATCTCGCCTGTGCCCGGGCGATGCTCGGCGCGCGGCCCCGCATCTACCCGCAATTCGCCACCCACAACGCGCTCTCGGTCGCGCAGATCATCGCCATGGCCGGCAACGAGGGCGGCTTCGAGTTCCAGCGCCTGCACGGCATGGGCGAGAGCCTGTACAAGGCCGTGACCGAGCGTGACGGGCACCCCTGCCGCATCTACGCGCCCGTCGGCGGCCACCGCGACCTGCTCGCCTATCTGGTCCGCCGCCTGCTGGAAAACGGCGCCAACTCATCCTTCGTCTCGGCGGTGGGCGATGCCTCCGTGCCGATCTCGCGGCTGCTCGCCCGCCCGCACGACCTCTTGGCCGGCGGCACCCGTGCCCGCAACCCGCGGATCCCGATGCCGGCCGCGCTCTACGGCGAGAGCCGCAACAACTCCAGGGGCCTGGAGTTCGGCCTTGCCCGCGACCGCACCCGGCTGGTCGAGGACATGGCCAAGGCTCCGCGTGTGGTCGAGGGCGCAGGGCCGCTCTATCCGGGTGCGAAGGCACGCGGCAACGAACGCTCGGTCCTGTCGCCCGTCGATGGTGCGTCCCGTGTCGGCACCGTGCGCGAGGCGACGGCCGACGAAGTGCCGGCGATGTTCGATGCAGGGCTCAAGGGCTTTGCCCGCTGGTCGCGCACACCGGTCGACCAGCGCGCCGCGGCCATTGCTCGCCTCGGCGACATGCTGGAGGCGGAGACACCGCGGCTGATGGCGCTGCTCGCCCGCGAGGCCGGCAAGACCCTGCCCGACGGCCTTGCCGAGGTGCGCGAGGCGGTCGATTTCTGCCGCTACTACGCGGCCGAGGCGGTGAAGCAGTTCGGCGAAGGCACCTTGATGCCCGGACCGACCGGCGAGGAAAACCGCTACCGCCTGCGCGGCCGCGGCGTCTTCGTCTGCGTGTCGCCGTGGAACTTCCCGCTGGCGATCTTCCTCGGCCAGATCACCGCAGCGCTGCTGGCTGGCAATACGGTGATCGCCAAGCCGGCCGAGCAGACCCCGCTGATCGCCTTCGAAGCGGCGAAGCTGATCCATGCCGCCGGCGTGCCGGAGGATGTGTTCCTGCTGGCTCCCGGTGGGCGCGAGTTGGGCGCGGCGCTGGTGGCCGAGCCGCGCGTTGCCGGCGTTGCCTTCACCGGCTCGACCGAGACCGCCTGGGCGATCAACCGGTCACTTGCGGCCAAGCGCGGCCCCATCGTGCCGCTGATCGCCGAGACCGGCGGCATCAACGCCATGCTGGTCGATGCGACGGCGCTGCCCGAGCAGGTCTGCGACGACGTGATGATGTCGGCCTTCCGTTCCGCCGGCCAGCGCTGCTCGGCGCTGCGCCTGCTGTATCTGCAGGAGGACGTCGCGGACAAGCAGCTGGAAATGCTGAAGGGCGCGGCGAGCGAACTGTCGCTCGGAGATCCGATGGATCCGGCGACCGACATCGGCCCGGTGATCGATCTCGAGGCCCGCGACCGCTTGCTCGCCCATGTCGAGGAGATGCGCCGGAGCCAGAAGGTCCTCTACGCTGGCGAGGCGCCCGGCGGCACGCTGGCGCGCGGCACCTGGGTGGCCCCGCATATCGTCGAGCTGGACCGGCCCGACGCGCTGACCAGGGAGACCTTCGGCCCGATCCTGCATGTGGTGCGCTACAAGGCGTCCGACCTGCCGAAGATGCTGGAGACCATCGCGGCGACGGGCTACGGCCTGACGCTCGGCGTGCACAGCCGCATCGATGCGACGGTGGCGGCCGTCGTCGACCGCCTGTCGGTCGGCAATGTCTATGTCAATCGCAACACCATCGGCGCTGTGGTCGGCACCCAGCCCTTCGGCGGATCCGGCCTGTCCGGCACCGGCCCGAAGGCCGGCGGCCCGGCCTATCTCGGCCGCTTCGCGCTGGAGCAGGTCGTCTCGATCAACACGGCGGCGGCCGGCGGCAATGCCAGCCTGATCGCCATGGCCGAGGAAGACTGAAAGACGCCGGCCGGGTCAGGCTCGCGCTACTTGCGCGGTTTGGCTCGGTTGGTCGCGGCCGCCGACAGCGGGTCGTCCGGCCAGGGGTGCTTGGGGTAGCGGCCTTTCATCTCCGCCTTCACCGCCGCCCAGGACCCGCGCCAGAAGCCGGGCAGGTCGCGGGTGATCTGGATCGGCCGATGGGCCGGCGACAGCAGTTCCAGGATCAGCGGCACGCTGCCCCCCGCAATCGCCGGATGCCGGTCGAGGCCGAAGAGCTCCTGCACCCGCACGGGCAGAGTCGGCCCTTCCTCGCGGTCGTAGTCTATCGGAACATGCGATCCCGAGGGCGCGGAGAAATGGCTCGGCAACAGCCGGTCGAGTTCACCCAGCCGGTGTTGCGGCAGCAGGGCCGCGAGCGCATTGCCGAGAAGCTCCGCATCGAGCGCGGATGCGCTGCGCACCCCTGCGAGATAGGGGCCGAGCCACGCGTCCATGGTTTCGCTCAAGGCGTCGTCGCGAAGATCCGGCCAGGCCTCGGCTTCGGCCGGAGGCAGCAGTCCGCGCAAGGTCACGACGCGGGCGCGCAGGGCCGCCTGGGCCTTGCTCCAGGGCAGGGCACGTGCGCCGCGCGCCTTGAGAAAGGCGAGAAGGGCGGCGGCGACGGCATCCGGATCGGGATTGGGCTCGACCGCCTCGCGCAGCACCAGCCGGCGATAGCGGCGCAACCGCCGCGCCCTGACAGAGCCGGAGGCCTCGCAGGCGACCTGCACCTCGTCCTCGATCTCGCCGGCAAAAAGCTGTTCGATCTCCTCGCGCGAGATCGGCGCGGCGAGCAGGATGCGTCCGCGCGCGGCGTTGCCCTGCAGGTCGGCGACGACGAGAAACGGCTCGCGGGCCAGCGGGTCGGCCTCGTCGACGCGGCCGCCGCGGCCATTGGCCATGCGGAAGCCGCCGCGCCCGTCCTGCGCCTGCGCCACCCGGTCGGGATAGGCGAGCGCCAGCAGCCTGCCTGCCGCCTCCGCGTCGCCGGCTGCCGATGATGCCGCCTTCGGCCCCCTTTCGATCAGCGATTGCCAGCGCTGGGCCATGCCGCGAGCGGCGGTGCTGCGCGGGTCGCGGGCGCGGCGAAAATCGACAAGGCGGTGGCGAAGATCCGCCGAGCGCCCGCCGAGCCCTTGTTCGGACAAAAGGGCCGCGATCTCGCAAGCAAGCCGGCCCTCTCCCGTTTCCGCCGCCCGCACGAGCATATGCGCAAGCCGAGGCGCAAGGGGCAGGGCGCGCATGCGCTCGCCCTCCGCCGTCAGCCGGCCCGTGTCGTCGAGCGCCTCCAGCCGCTGCAACAGGCCGACCGCCTCGCTCCAGGCGGCGGCCGGCGGCTGGTCGGGAAAACGCAGGGCCACCGGATCGCTCACGCCCCATGCGGCAAGGTCGAGCGCCAGGCTGGAAAGGTCCGCCTCCAGGATCTCCGGCCGGTCGTCGGCGGGCAGGGACGCGGTCTGTGCCTCGTCCCAGAGCCGATAGCAGATGCCCGGCTCCATGCGCCCGGCACGGCCGCGCCGCTGGTCGGCAGCGGCGCGCGAGGCCCGCACGGTCGCGAGCCTTGTCAGACCGGTTGCCGGCTCATGGACCGGCACGCGGGCAAGGCCGCTGTCGATGACGACGCGCACGCCTTCGATGGTCAGCGAGGTCTGGGCGATGGAGGTCGCGAGCACCACCTTGCGCCGGCTGCTCGCCGCCGGGCGAATGGCGGCACTCTGCTCGGCTCCGGTGAGGGCGCCGTAGAGCGGAGCAAGATCGGTATCTGCCGGCAGTTGGGAGGCGAGCATGTCGGCGGCACGACGGATCTCGCCCTGCCCGGGCAGGAAGGCGAGGATCGAGCCGGTCTCCTCCGCCAGCGCCTTGCGCACCGCAGATGCCACTTGAGCCGCGATGTCGCGGTCGCCATCGCGCCCGAGATAGCGGGTCTCGACCGGAAAGCTGCGCCCCTTGCAGTGGATCACCGGCGCGCCGCCGAGATGGCGGGCGACGCCTGCCGCATCGATGGTCGCCGACATCGGCACGATCCGCAGGTCCTCGCGCAGCGCTCCTTGCGCATCGAGCGCAAGGGCAAGGCCGAGATCGCCGTCCAGCGAGCGCTCGTGGAACTCGTCGAAGAGAATGCAGGCAATGCCCGTAAGCTCGGGGTCCTCCAGGATCATTCGGGTGAAGACACCCTCGGTGACCACTTCGATGCGGGTGCGGGCCGAGACTTTCGTCTCCAGCCGCACCCTGAGGCCGACCCGTCCGCCGACCTCCTCGCCGAGCAGCGAAGCCATGCGGGCGGCGGCAGCGCGGGCCGCGAGACGTCGCGGCTCCAGCACGATGATGCGCCCGTCGCCGCGCCATGTCGCATTGAGCAGGGCCAGCGGCACGACCGTGGTCTTGCCGGCGCCGGGCTCGGCCACCAGGACGCAGGCAGTATGCGTCTCCAGCGCTGTGAGCAGGTCCGGCAGCACCGCATCGATGGGAAGCGGCGGGCGCATTGCGGCAGTCTTGCTCATTCCGGGGGCGTGGCAGTGCCTGTTGCGCCGCCAAGGCTCCAGTGCCGGCCTTCAAGCTCCACCGCAAAGAGCGTCGGAGTGCGGGCGAAGCTCGCAAGGCCCTCCAGCGCCGGATTGCTGTGGCGGATCAGGAAGGTCGGGATCGTGGCGAGAAGCGCCGAATGCGGGGCCTTTGCCTCGAAGGAGGCGCGGAAGGCGGGATGGGCCAGATAGGTGTCGATGCGGCCGGGAATGCCGCCGCCGAGAAAGACGCCGCCGCGCGCCAGGAAGGTGAGGGCGAAGTCGCCGGCCACCCGGCCGAGCGCCCGCACGAAGATGTCCATCGTGCGCAGGGCGATCTCGTCGCCGGCATCGGCTGCCTCGGTCACGTCGCGCGGGCGCTCAAAGGCGCGCTCGGTCCCTGCCTCCGCCGCCACGGCCCGCGACAGCCGCAACAGGCCGGACCCGCTGATGATGCGCTCGGCACCGATCCGCCCTTCCTGCCGTTCGATATGCGGCCAGACCCGGTAGTCCGCCTCGGAGACGGGGCCGAGTTCCATGTGGCCGCCCTCGCCGGGGATCGGGATCCAGGTGCCGGCCGTGTGGATCATCGCCGCGGCACCAAGACCGGTGCCCGGTCCAAGAACCACCTTGGCTCCGTTCGCCTGTGCCGTCCCGCCGCCGATCCGGCGGATGTCGTCGCCTTCCAGCCCCGGCAGCGCCAGCGCCTGCGCCTCGAAGTCGTTGAGCACCACGACGCTTTCCAGGCCGAGCCGGCGGATCAGTTCCAGCGGTTCGATCACCCAGTCGGCATTGGTCATGGGGATGCGGTCGCCGGTGACCGGGCCCGCCACGGCGAGCACTGCAGTGCGCGGCATCACCGAGGTGTGGTCCAGCACCGTGGCGATGGCAGCCTCGGCAAGGCCGGGAAAGCCGGCCGTCGGCACCGAGCCGTAGACCCTGGTCGCCGCATGGGTGTCGGTGACCATCGCGAAACGCGCATTGGTTCCGCCGATATCGGCGACCAGCACGGGAAAGCGAAAACCGCGAAGGCTGGGCGGGGAAAGGGTCATCACGCCTGGGGTATGATCTCGGGAGTTGTCGAGGTGGTGGGGAGGCCGGCAAGGCGCGCCGAGCGCAGCAGGATATCGGCCGTCGCCCGGTTCAGCGCCATCGGGATGTTGTAGACGAGGGCAAGACGCATCAACGCCTTGACGTCGACATCGTGCGGCATGGGCGACAGCGGGTCGACAAGGAAGATCAGCCCCTGCAGGCGGCCTTCCGCGATCATCGCGCCGATCTGCTGGTCGCCGCCGAGCGGGCCGCTTTTCAGCCGTTCGATGGTCAGGCTGGGACAGGCATCGAGAATGCGCCCGCCGGTCGTTCCGGTCGCCACCAGGCGGAAGGAGCCGAGCTTGTCCTCGTGCACCCGGGCAAAGGCAACCATCTCGTCCTTGCGCGCGTCATGGGCGACCAGCGCCAGCGCGGGCTTGGCGGGACGGGTCTCGGGCAAGGGGCTCGCGGGTCCGGTCAAGGCGATCCTGTTCGGTCTTCAAGGTCAGTGCGTAAGCGGATATGTATCCTTTCCAAGGATGTACCCGCTTACGCGCCAGGTTGAAAGCCGGTCCTTGTCCAACTTCTCTTGCTGGCCCGTCCGCAAGCCGTCGTGCTTGCCGACGCCGGCAGGGCCGGAAAAGACTCAATCATACAGCCCGCAATTCACCGGCTTGCGCCCGCTCGCCCTGTACAGCACTGGCGTTTCGGGCGTCAGTCCGGCGATTTCCAGGACCAGCTTCATGCGGATGGCGTCGGCAAACTGCTCGCGAGAGCGAACCGGAATGAAGAAATGGCCGGGGCCGCCGATCACGCAGTCCTCATAGTAGTTGTCGACATTCAGCAGGGACTGCCAGGCATCGCGCTCCGACTTCATCATCAGCGGAAGCCCGTTGATGGTGATGCCGGCGGCGATGGCCTGGTCGCGGAACAGCGCGACCTTGCCGCCCTGGTTGTTCGGCCCATCGCCGGAGATGTCGATGACCTTGCGCAGGCCCTCGAACCGGTTGGCGGCGACCATGGCGGTTGCCTGCGACAGGGCCGAGGCGATGGAGGTGCGCTGGCGCTGGCGCAGCGGGGCCTCGGCGATCTTTGCGGCGAAGGCTGCGGCGGAAGGGGCGTCGGTGATCACCGACCAGTCGGCGACGATGAACTGCTCGCCCGCGCCGCCCCATTCCATGTAGGTCACCGCGATCCGGCCGGTCGGGCCGTAGCGGATCGCGTCGATCACCTGAGGCGAGGTAAGGGCGGCAACATAGCCGGCGCGCTGGACCTCCTGCTCTTCCCTGTCCATCGACTGGGAGATGTCGACGGCCAGCACCAGCTCGACATCGACCTCGCGCTCCGGGTCGTAGCCATAGCCGAGCAGCGGGGTGTTGCCGGCAGCGCCGGCGGGAATTGAGGAAAGTCCCGCAATCACGAGGGTGGAAAAGAGCCAGCCGGCGAATGCAAGAAAGGGGCTGGCGATGCGGTCCGGCAGGGCGGCCCCTGCCATTAGGGAGAGACGTGGCACGCACATGGTCGAAACTCCTTCAACCGGTGAAGGGCTCCCGCCTTGTCCGACGCTCCTCGTTGCGTGCCTTATCTTGCGTCCGTTCCCTCTCCCGACCGCACCCCCTGCGGCCTCCTTCCGGCGCTCTGGCGACAGGGAGAGATCAGCAAGAGCCGTGCCAGACGCTACGGAAACCGCGCGCGTCCTGCGGCGGGCGAGCCGCGTGCACTGCAGAAGCCGAGTCGCACCCTGTGCGCCTGCCGATTGCCCATGGCGATCAGCCGGTTAAGAAACCGTCCCGGCGGTTCCCGCCCGCTTTCCGCAACGTCTTCCGTGAGAGGGGCGTGCCTGCGTTTTCGGCAAATTACGGCGATCTGCAACACGCCTGGGCAGATCCTGCCGGCCACCCGGCAAATTTTGCCGACCAGGACCTGCCCCCAGCCGGTTCTTCCGCGAACGTGCTTGACGTTGAGCGAGGGCTCATGCAGTCTGATTGAAAGAAAACTCAAGAGCTGAAGAAATTTTCAGCCACAGGCGAGGGGTCCGGCATCTCACTCCGACGCGGCAGGCAGCCGCGCGGAAGGCCGTCCCTGTTGATGCGGGACGACGGGCACGGGCATGCAGGCAGGCGACTGGACAACAGACATGGCGATCCGCGCCGCGTGGATGTCCTTCGTCGGCGGCGCGACGCAGGGCGAGATCGCCACGCGCCTCGGCATCTCCACGGCCCGCGTGCATCGGCTCATCGCCCATGCCCAGAAGACCGGCCTCGTCCGCTTTCAGATCGCCGATCGCCCCTCCGACTGCCTGGAGATCGAGGCAGTGCTGGTGGACGCCCATGGCCTGTCCTCCTGCCTGATCGCGCCCGATATCGGCGGCGGTGACGATGCGTCGGCGATCCGGGCCATCGCCGAGGTGGCCGGTCCGCATCTCGCCAGTCTGCTCGGCAATCCCTCGCTCGTCCAGCTTGGCGTCGGCATGGGCCGCACGCTGAAGGCTGCGGTGGAGATGATGCCCCGCATCCAGCGCCCGGATCTCAGCATCGTTTCGATTTCCGGCTCGCTGACGCGCAAGCTCTCCGCCAACCCGTTCGACGTCGTCCAGCAGTTGGCTGAGCGCACGGGCGGCGAGGGCTACTATCTGCCGGTGCCTTACCTGGCCGAGAGCGTTGCCGAGCGCGACACGTTCCTCGGCCAGCGCAGCGTCCAGGCGCTGCTCGACCGTGCGCGCGCTTCCGGTCTCTTCGTCATCGGCATCGGCTCGGTGGAAGACGACGGCCATCTCATCAGTCGCGACCTGATCTCGCGCGAGGAGCAGCGCGACCTGATCGCGACGGGTGCGGTCTGCGACCTGATGGGCCGCTTCATCGGCCGCGACGGACGGCTGGTGCCGGCCAAGCTCGGCGACAAGGCGGTCGGACTGCCCTTCGAGGCCGTTCGCGGCGCGCGCATCGTCGCGTTGGCCGGCGGGCTCGGCAAGCTTGAGGCCACGCGTGCAGCGCTGCGCGCGGGGCTGATCACGGACCTGATCGTCGACGAGAGCCTGGGCCGGGCCCTGGCCGTCGCGGAAGGAACCAGACAAGCCCGCTCGGCATGACGCCGGCGGGAGAACAGGTGGAGGTAAGTCATGGTGATGAAAAGCGTGATCCTCGGGGCTGCTGCGGCGGTCCTGCTCGCCGGAACGGCGCTGGCTCAGGACATCCAGCCGGCGGTCGTCTATGATCTTGGCGGCAAGAACGACAAGTCCTTCAACGAGGCGGCCTTCATCGGCGCCGAGAAATTCAAGGCCGACACCGGCATCGACTATCGCGATTTCGAGATCCAGAACGACAGCCAGCGCGAGCAGGCGCTGCGCAACTTTGCGCGCCGCGGCGCCAACCCGGTGATCGCCATCGGCTTTCTTCATGCCAATGCGCTGACGAAGGTCGCCAAGGAATTCCCGGACACCCAGTTCGCCATTGTCGATGAAAAGGTCGATCTGCCGAACGTTCGCTCGATCGTCTTCAAGGAGCATGAAGGCTCCTACATCGTCGGCAAGCTCGCCGCGATGGCCTCGCAGAGCGGCAAGGTCGGCTTTGTCGGCGGCATGGACATCCAGCTGATCCGCAAGTTCGCTTGCGGCTACAAGCAGGGCGTCAAGGAAACCAACGCTGACATCGAGATCCTCGAGAACATGACCGGTTCGACCGGCGCTGCCTTCAACGATCCGGTCAAGGGCGGCGAGCTCGCCAAGTCGCAGATCGACCGCGGTGCGGACGTGATCTACCACGCTGCCGGCGCCACGGGTCTGGGCGTCCTGCAGGCCGCCGCGGATGCCGGCAAGCTCGGCATCGGCGTCGACAGCAACCAGAACGCCGTGCATCCGGGCAAGGTGCTGACCTCGATGCTGAAGCGCGTCGACGTTGCGGTCGAGAAGGCCTTCACCGATGCCAAGGACGGCAAGTGGACCTCGGGCGTCTATTCGCTCGGTCTTGCCGAGGATGGCGTCGACTGGGCGCTCGACGACAACAACAAGGCGCTGATCACCGAGGAGATGAAGTCCGCGGTCGACCAGGCCAAGGCCGACATCATTTCCGGCAAGATCGCCGTCCATGACTACATGGCGACCGAGAGCTGCCCGTTCTGACGGGAGAAGGCGCGCTGCGGGCCTTGCCCGCAGCGCGCGCTGCCTCGCATCGCGGGGCGAGCGACGCGGAACAGCGGTGATGACGCCTATCCTGAAAACCGTTGCGGTTCTCGCCCTTGCGGCTGGCCTTGTCGCGACACCCGCCATGGGTGAACCGGCCCTGGTCTATTCCGTCGGCGGCAAGTTCGACGGCTCGTTCAACGAGGCGGCCTTTCGGGGCGCCGAGCGGTACGCTGCCGAGACCGGCGCCCCCTATCGGGATTTCGAGATCGCGCGCGATGCCGACAGCCTGCAGGCGTTGCGCGGCTTTGCCGCGCGCGGCGCGGAACCGGTCGTTGCCATCGGCTACAATCAGGCTGCTGCCGTCGCGGCCGCGGCGAAGGACTTCCCGCAGACGGATTTCTCCATCGTCGACATGGTGGTCGAGGCCCCCAATGTGCGCTCGGTCGTCTTCCGCGAGCATGAAGGCTCGTATATCGCCGGCCTGCTGGCGGCGATGGCCTCGAAAACCGGGACCATCGGTTTCGTCGGCGGCATGGACATTCCGATCATCCGCCGGTTTCTCTGCGGCTACCGGCAGGGGGCGGCATCCGTTTCGCCCGACATCCGCGTTCTCTTCAACATGACCGGCGACACGCCGGCGGCCTTTGCCGATCCGGCCCGCGGCGCGGAGCTTGCGCGCGGCCAGATCAACCGCGGCGCCGATGTGATCATCCAGGCAGCCGGCGGCACCGGCATCGGGGTCCTTCAGGCCGTGGCCGATGCCGGCGTTCTCGGCATCGGCACCGACAGCAACCAGAACGGCCTCCATCCGGGCCGCATCCTCACCTCGATCCGCAAGCGCGTGGATGTCGCCGTCTACCGCAATTTCGCCGACGCGCAGGCGGGCACGTGGAGCGCGGGCATCGAGGTGCTCGGCCTTGCGGAGGGCGGCATGGACTGGGTGATCGACGACAACAACCGCGCGCTCGTCACCGCGCAGATGGAGGCGGCGGCCGGCGAGGCAGCCGCGCGGATCGCCGGCGGCACGATCACCGTGCACGACGCGGCCAGCGACGGGGAGTGCCCGCTGTGAGCGACCAGCTTGCCATCGAACTCGTCGGCGTCGACAAGCGCTTCGGACAGGTCCACGCCAACAAGGACATCCACCTGAAGGTCCGCAAGGGCTCCATCCACGGCATCGTCGGCGAGAACGGCGCCGGCAAGTCGACGCTGATGTCGATCCTCTACGGCTTCTATCACGCCGATTCCGGCGAGATCCGCGTCGATGGCAGTAAGGTCTCGATCCCCTCCAGCCAGGCGGCGATCGCGCTGGGCATCGGCATGGTCCATCAGCATTTCATGCTGGTGGAGAACTTCACCGTGCTGGAGAACATCATTCTGGGCGCCGAGGGCGGTGCGCTTCTTGCCGGCGGTGTGTCGAAGGCGCGAGCGGAGCTGAAGCGCCTTGCCGACGACTATGACCTCAAGGTCGATCCCGACGCGCTGATCGAGGACCTTCCCGTCGGCCTGCAACAGCGGGTGGAAATCCTCAAGGCGCTGTTCCGCAGCGCCGACATCCTGATCCTGGACGAGCCGACCGGCGTTCTGACCCCGGCGGAGGCCGATCATCTCTTCCGCATCCTTCGCGTGCTGCGCGACGAGGGGAAGACGGTGCTGCTGATCACCCACAAGCTGCGCGAGATCATGGCGGTGACGGACGAGGTCTCCGTGATGCGGCGCGGCGAGATCGTCGCCACCCGCCAGACGTCGAAGACCTCGATGGGCGAGCTTGCCGAGTTGATGGTCGGCCGCCGTGTCCTGCTGGAAGTGGAGAAAGGTCCGGCCGCGCCCGGCCGTCCGGTGCTGACCGTCGAGAACCTGACGGTGCGCGATGCGCGCGGCGTCGATGTCGTGCGCAATGTCTCGCTGGAGGTGCGGGCCGGCGAGATCGTCGGCATTGCCGGCGTTTCCGGCAACGGCCAGTCCGAGCTGCTGGAGGCGATTGCCGGCATCCGTGCGGTGACGTCGGGCATCGTCACGGTCGACGGGACGCGGGTGGATCTTGCGCAGGGCGGCACAGACCCTGCCGCCATGCGTGCACTCGGGCTCGCGCATGTGCCCGAAGACCGCCACCGCATGGGGCTGGTGACGCGCTTTCCCGAATGCGAGAATGCCATTCTCGGCTATCACCGCGACCCGGCCTATGGGCGCGGGCCATTCCTCGATTTCGACCGCATCCGCGCGGTGGCGAAGGTCGAGATCGAAAAATACGACATCCGCCCGGCCGACTGCATGCTGAAGACCGCCAACTTCTCCGGCGGCAACCAGCAGAAGATCGTGCTGGCGCGCGAGATCGAGCGCGATCCGGTCATCCTGCTCGTCGGCCAGCCGACGCGCGGCGTCGACATCGGCGCCATCGAGTTCATTCACAAGCGCATCGTCGCCCTGCGCGATGCGGGCAAGGGCGTCCTGCTGGTCTCGGTGGAGCTCGACGAGATCCGGGCACTGGCCGACCGGGTGCTCGTCATGTTCGACGGTCAGGTGGTCGGAGAGCGCGCGCCGGAAACGGCGGAAAGCGAGCTGGGCCTGCTGATGGCGGGCGCCAGCGGACAGGAGGCGGCGGAATGACGGCGGGACAGCTTCCGCGCTGGGTCGACTACGGATTGATGCCGGCGCTCAATGTCGCGGCAGCCTTCCTTGTCTCGGGCCTGGTGGTGCTCTTGATTGGCGAGAACCCGGTCGAGGCGGTCAAGGTTCTGGTCTGGGGCTCGCTCGGCTGGAACGAGGGCATCGGCTTCACCCTGTTCTACGCGACCAATTTCATCTTCACCGGCCTTGCGGTGGCCATCGCCTTCCATGCGGGCCTCTTCAACATCGGCGGCGAGGGCCAGGCGTATCTGGGCGGCCTCGGCGTCGCCCTGGCGTGTCTGGCGCTCGACCGATATGTGCCCTGGTGGGTGACGCTTCCCTTCGCGGTACTGGGAGCTGCCGCCTTCGGCGCGGCCTGGGCCTTCATCCCGGCGCTCCTTCAGGCCAAGCGCGGCAGCCATGTCGTGATCACCACGATCATGTTCAACTTCATCGCCGCCTCGCTGATGGTCTACCTGCTGGTCAACCTCCTGTCGAAGCGCGGGTCGATGCAGCCGGAAACCCGGACCTTCGAGAGCGGCGGCCGCCTGCCGCTGCTGCAGGACGTGCTGCCCGGCACCGATTTCGGATCCGCGCCGGTGAATTTCTCCTTCCTGCTCGCGCTCGCCGCCTGCCTTCTGGTGTGGATCGTCGTCTGGCGCACCCGGCTCGGCTACGAGATCCGCACCTTCGGCGCCAATCCCGTCGCCGCCGTCTATGCCGGCATTTCGCCGCTGCGCATTACCGTCGTCACCATGCTGATGTCCGGCGGTCTCGCGGGCATGATGGCGATCAACGAGATCATGGGTTCGCAGCACCGGCTGCTGATCGAGTTCGTGTCCGGCTACGGCTTCGTCGGCATCGCGGTCGCGTTGATGGGACGTGCGCATCCGGTCGGCATCGTCTTCGCCGCAGTCCTGTTCGGCATGCTCTACCAGGGCGGTGCGGAACTGGCCTTCGAGATGCCGACGATCACCCGCGACATGATCGTCGTCATCCAGGGGCTGGTGATCCTGTTCGCCGGTGCGCTGGAGCATATGTTCCGCCCGGTATTGCTGCGCATCTTCGGGGTGCTGGCCGCCCGGCCGGCTCCGGCAGCGTGAGGGGAGGGGAAAGATGTTCGAAACCCTGATCTTCGTGCTCGACAGCACCGCACGCCTGTCCACACCGCTGCTGCTGGCAGCCCTTGCCGGGCTCTATTCCGAGCGCTCCGGCATTTTCGACATCGGGCTGGAAGGCAAGATGCTGGGCGCAGCCTTTGCCGCCGGCACGGCGGCAGTGCTCAGCGGCTCTGCCTGGATCGGCCTTGCCGCCGGCATTCTCGTCTCGGTGGCGCTGGCGCTGGTGCACGGTTTTGCCTGCATCACCAATCGCGGCAACCAGATCGTCTCCGGCGTCGCCATCAACTTCCTGGCACTGGGCCTGACGGCGCTGCTCGGCCAGGCCTGGTTCGGCCAGGGCGGACGCACGCCGTCGGTAACGGGAGACGGCCGCTTCGGAGATGTCACATGGCCCTTCGCCGCGGAGCTGCGCGACGTCCCGGTGATCGGCGGGCTCTATTCGGAGCTCCTGTCCGGCCACAACATCCTCGTCTACGCCGCCTTCCTTGCCGTGCCCTTCTCGTGGTGGGTGCTGTATCGCACACGCTTCGGCCTGCGCCTGCGCGCAGTCGGCGAGAATCCTGGCGCGGTCGATACGGCCGGCATCTCCGTCACCTGGCTGCGCTATCGCGCGGTGATCTGCACGGGCATCCTGTGCGGCTTTGCCGGCACGTATCTCTCCATCGGCCAGTCGGCGAGCTTCATCGCCAACATGACGGCCGGCAAGGGTTTCATCGCCCTCGCGGCGCTGATCTTCGCCAAGTGGAAGCCGGTGCCGGTGATGTTCGCCTGCCTGCTCTTCGGGTTCCTCGATGCGGTGGCGATCCGCCTGCAGGGCCAGCAGGTGCCGGGCATCGGCGAGGTTCCGGTGCAGGCCATCCAGGCCCTTCCCTACATTCTGACCGTGGTGCTGCTTGCCGGGTTCATCGGCAAGGCGGTCCCGCCGCGCGCCGGCGGCACCGCCTATGTCAAGGAACGCAGCTGAGCGCAACGGCAACGAGGACGACATGAGCCGCTTCGACGAGTTGTTTGCCGCCGCCAGTGCGGCCCGCGAAAATGCGCATGCGAAATATTCCGGCTTTCGCGTCGGGGCTGCCCTTGTCACACGCGACGGGCGCATCTTCGCCGGCTGCAATGTGGAAAATGCCAGCTTTCCCGAAGGCTGGTGCGCCGAGACCAGCGCGCTGGGCGCGATGGTGTCCGCGGGCGGCCGGCCGGGCGACGTGGTCGAGGTGCTGGTCACCGCGAAGGCGGCGCTGTGCACCCCTTGCGGCGGTTGCCGCCAGAGACTTGCCGAATTCGCCGGCGACGATGTGCCGGTTCACATCTGCGACGACACCGGGCTGCGCCGCACGCTGACCATGGCGGACCTGCTGCCGGCCCGGTTCGTTCTCAATGACGAGGAGAGGGACATATGAGCGGCTACGGGCCGGAATGCGCGGAGATGGTCCGCGCCGCAAGACCCGGCGACTACCGCGTCGGAATGGTGCTGGGCTCGGGCCTCGGCCAGTTGGCCGACGAGGTCGAGGATGCCGTGCGCATTCCCTATTCCAAGCTGACGGGCTTTCCCGTTTCCTCGGTCTCCTCCCATGGCAGCGAGCTGATTGCCGGCCGCCTCGGCGACGTGCCGGTGGTGGTCCTGTCCGGCCGCGCCCACTACTACGAGGGGGGCGGCGCCGATGTCATGCGCACGCCGCTGGAAACGCTGAAGGCGCTCGGCTGCGACACGCTGCTGCTGACCAATGCGGCCGGGTCCCTGCGCCAGGAGTTCGCGCCGGGCACGCCGATGCTGATCAGCGACCACATCAACTGGTCCGGCCTCAACCCCTTGATCGGCGAGGAAAGCGACCGCCGCTTTCTCGACATGAGCGCCGCCTACGATCCCGACTTCCGTGCCCGTCTGCGGGCGCTTGCCAAGGACGAGGAGATTGCGCTGGGCGAAGGCGTCTACATGTGGTTTTCCGGCCCCTCCTTCGAGACGCCGGCGGAAATCCGCATGGCGAAACTGCTGGGAGCGGATGCAGTCGGCATGTCGACGGTGCCGGAAGTGATCCTCGCCCGCTATCTCGGCCTGCGCGTTGCCGCGATCTCGACCATCACCAACTATGGCGCCGGCCTGCAGGCGCACGGCCTGTCGCACGAGGAAACCAAGTCGACCGCACTGATGGCCGTCGACGCGCTGAAGCGGCTGATCCGCCGCTTCGTCAAGGATCTTGGAAATGCCTGACATGACACCTGCCGAGCTGGCGCAGCGCGCGCTGCCGCTGGTCGACCTGACCAATCTGGATGAGGCCTGCACCACCGCCGACATCGACGCGCTCTGCGCCCGGGCGGCCACGCCCCATGGCCCAGTCGCGGCGGTCTGCATCTGGCCGCGTTTCGTTGTCCAGGCCGCAAGCCTGCTCGCCGGCTCCGGCGTTCGCACCGCCACCGTCGTCAACTTCCCGCAAGGCGGCGACGACACGCTGGCCGTCCTGGCCGAGACCCGCCAGGCGATTGCCGACGGCGCCGACGAGATCGACCTCGTCATGCCCTATCGCGCCTTTCTGGACGGTCGGCGCGGTTTTGCCGAGACCCAGATCCGCAAGGTGCGCGAGGCCTGCGGCGACCGGCTGCTGAAGGTCATCCTGGAGACCGGCGAGATCGGCGACCCGCTGCTCATCCACGCTGCCTCGCTGCTGGCGATCTCGGCCGGTGCCGACTTCATCAAGACCTCGACCGGCAAGGTGAAGGTCAACGCCACGCTGGAGGCGGCGGAGATCATGCTCACCGTCATCGAGGAGATCCGCCGCGAGGGCGGCCCGGAAATCGGCTTCAAGCCGGCCGGCGGCATCCGGACGCTCGCGGACGCGGGCGCGTATATCGCGATCGCCGACCGCATTCTCGGGGCCAACTGGGTGGCCGCCTCGCATTTCCGCTTCGGCGCGAGCGGCCTGCTCGATGCCCTGCTTGCCGCGCTCGACGGGCGCGAGCCGACCACCGCCAAAGGATATTGACCGCATGCTGGCGCAGGAACTGATCCGCAAGAAGCGCGACGGCGGCACGCTTGCCCCGGAAGAGATCGCCTTCTTCGTCAAGGGGCTGACCGACGACAGCGTCTCGGAAGGGCAGGTGGCGGCGCTTGCCATGGCCGTGTTCTTCCGCGGGCTGTCGCTGGACGAACGTGTCGCGCTGACGCTGGCGATGCGCGACAGCGGCACCGTGCTCGACTGGTCCGACATCGACGCGCCGATCCTCGACAAGCATTCGACCGGCGGCGTCGGCGACAATGTCTCCCTGATGCTGGCCCCCGCGCTGGCCGCCTGCGGCGCGGCCGTGCCGATGATCTCCGGCCGCGGCCTTGGCCATACCGGCGGCACGCTCGACAAGTTCGATGCTATCCCCGGCTACAAGACGCAGCCCGACAACGCGCTGTTCCGCAAGGTGGTGCGCGAGGTCGGCTGTGCGGTGATCGGCCAGACGCCGGATCTCGCGCCGGCCGACAAGCGCTTCTATGGCATCCGCGACGTGACGGGCACGGTCGAAAGCCTCGACCTCATCACTGCCTCGATCCTGTCGAAGAAGCTCGCCGCCGGCCTGCAGGGCCTCGTCCTCGACGTGAAATGGGGGACTGGCGCGTTCATGGCGACGCTGGATCAGGCCAAGGCGCTCGCCGAAAGCCTCGTGACCGTCGCCAATGGCGCCGGCTGCCGCACCAGCGCGCTGCTCACCGACATGAACGAGCCGCTGGCTTCCGCCGCCGGCAACGCGGTCGAGATGCGCAATGCCGTCGATTTCCTGACCGGTCGGGCGGTCGACAATCGTCTGTTCGACGTCACGGTGGCGCTCGGCGCCGAAGCGCTCGTCCTCGGCGGGATCTGCGCCGATGCCGGGGAGGGGGCGGAGAAGATGCGCGGCGCCTTCGCCAGCGGTGCGGCGGCCGAGCGCTTTGCGAAGATGGTTTCGGCCCTCGGCGGCCCGGCGGACTTCGTGGAAAAGGCGGAAGCCTATCTGGCGTCCGCCCCGGTTGAGCTGCCGGTCTATCCGCAGGAGCCCGGCACCGTCGTCGGCGTCGACGCGCGTGCCATCGGCGTTGCCGTCGTCGAGCTCGGCGGCGGGCGCCGCCGGGCCAGCGACGTGATCGATCCGGCGGTAGGGCTGGTGCACCTTGCCGGCATCGGCCATTCCGCCGACAGCGACGCCCCGCTTGCCATCGTCCACGCCGCCGACGAGGCGTCGGCGCGAAGGGCGGCGGAGGCGGTGCGCGCCGCCTATCGGCTCGGCTCGCCGCGCGACGTGGAGGATCGGCCCGTCGTCGTGGAGCGTATCGCGCCGTCTCTCTGACGGCGGCCCGGATCGGGAACCGGGTTTTCGGAACTGCAATGGGGCGGGGCACAACCGCCCGGCAACGACAAACGGGGAAACCTCATGGCACGCGCGATCCTGTGCGTCTTGGACAGTTTCGGTATCGGCGGGGCGCCGGATGCCGCCCGCTTCGGCGACGAAGGCTCCGATACGCTCGGCCACATCGCGAGCGCCTGCATGCGGAGCGAGGGCGACCGCGAGGGGCTGCGCTCCGGTCCGCTTGCCCTGCCCAACATGACCGCGCTCGGCCTTGCCCGCGCGGCGCAGCTTGCGACCGGCAAGGTGCCGGCGGGCATGGACGGGGCCGCCGAGCTGGTCGGCATCTTCGGCACCGCGAGCGAGACCTCGCACGGCAAGGACACGCCGTCCGGCCACTGGGAGATCGCCGGTGTGCCGGTCGCCTTCGACTGGGGCTATTTCCCGGATACGGTGCCGACCTTCCCTTCGGAACTGACGCAGGCGATCATCCGCGAGGCGGGCCTGCCCGGCATCCTCGGCGACACTCACGCCTCCGGCACGGTGATCATCGCAGAGCTCGGCGAGGAGCATGTGCGGACCGGCAAGCCGATCTGCTACACCAGCGCCGATTCCGTGTTCCAGATCGCCGCGCACGAGGAGCATTTCGGCCTGGAGCGGCTCTATCGTCTCTGCGAGACCGTTCGCCGTCTGGTCGATCCCTACAATATCGGCCGGGTGATCGCGCGGCCCTTCATCGGCGATGCCGTCTCCGGGTTCGAGCGCACCGCCAACCGGCGCGACTATTCGGTGCTGCCGCCGGAGCCGACCCTGCTCGACCGTGCCGTTGCCGCAGGGCGCCGGACGCTGACCATCGGCAAGATCTCCGACATCTTCGCCCATCAGGGCGTATCGGAGGTGCTGAAGGCGGCTGGCAACGATGCCCTGTTCGACCGCACGCTGGAGGCGATGGACAAGGCCGGCGAGGGCGATCTGATCTTCGCCAACTATATCGATTTCGACAGCCTTTACGGCCATCGCCGCGACGTGCCTGGCTATGCAGCTGCGCTCGAGGCGCTGGACCGCCGGTTGCCGGAACTGCTGGAGCGACTGCGGCCGGGCGACCTGCTGATTCTCACCGCCGATCACGGCTGCGATCCGACCTGGCGCGGCACCGACCACACCCGCGAGCGGGTGCCGGTGATCGGCCTTCTCAAGGGGAGCGCGCCGAAGGAAATCGGCATTCGCGACACGTTCGCCGATATCGGCGAGACCATCGCGGCCCATCTGGGGCTGGCGCCGGGGCGGCACGGCACCTCCTTCCTCTGATATCGGGCTCGCCGAACTGGAGCCCGTCCGGTCCTCCCGCTAGACTGTGCGGCATCGATCCGCACGAACGGTATCCCCAACGGAGACGCGCATGATCGCACGGTCCTTTTCCGCACCGCGGGACGGAGTTCTGACGCCGGAGATGCAGGAGGCCTATGCCCAGGACGGCTTCCTGGTGCTGACCGGCTACAAGTCGGCGGCGGACTGCGACGCGCTGAAGGCCCGCATGTCCGAGTTGATCGACGCCTTCGATCCGCACGAGCATGCCTCCGTCTTCGAAACCGGTGCCCAGAGCCATGCCCGCGACCGCTATTTCCGCGAGAGCGGCGACAAGATCCGCTTCTTCTTCGAGGAGGAGGCGTTCGACGAGGACGGCCGGTTGCAGCGCGACAAGCATATGGCGCTGAACAAGGTCGGCCACGCGCTGCACGACCTCGACCCGGTGTTCGAGCGCTTCTCGCGCGATCACCGGCTTGCCCGCACGGCGGAGAGCCTCGGCCTTACCGCGCCGCTGCTGGCCCAGTCCATGTATATCTTCAAGCCGCCGGAGATCGGCGGCGAGGTCAACTGCCACCAGGATTCCACCTTCCTGCACACCGAGCCGCTGTCCTGCACCGGATTCTGGTTCGCGCTGGAAGACGCCGACGAGACCAATGGCGGCCTGCTCGGCGGGCCGGGCGGGCATCTGGCGCCCCTGCGCCAGCGCTTCCACTATGACGGCGAGGCGCTGGTGATGGAGCCGCTGGACGACACGCCACTTGCCGGCGACGTGCCGCTGGTCGCCCCCAAGGGGACGCTGGTGGTGCTGCACGGTCTGGTGCCGCATCGCTCGGCGCCGAACCGCTCGCCGCGCTCGCGCCATGCCTATGCGTTGCATCTGGTCGACGGGACCGCCCGCTGGTCGCCCGACAACTGGCTGGTGCGCGCACCGGAAAACCCGATGCGCGGGTTCTGACGCATGCCGGCAAGCGCCAGCACGCGGGCAATGCTTCCCAAGGCGGAACTGCATGTGCATATCGAGGGGGCGGCGCCGGCCGATCTCGTGCAGCGCCTTGCCAAACGCCACGGCCAGGACGTCGAAGGCCTCTTCGACGAGCGCGGCCGCTACCTCTGGAACGACTTCTCCGAATTCCTCGCGGCCTATGACAGGGCGAGCCGGGTGTTCCGCACGCCGGAGGACTACGCGCTGCTCTCCGGAACCTATCTGCGCATGCTGGCGGCGGAGGGGGCGATCTATGCCGAACTGACGATCTCGCCCGATCACGCCGCCGGCGCCGGTCTGTCCTATCGCGACTATGTCGCCGGCCTTGCCGCCGGCATCGAGCAGGCACGCGCCGACACCGGCATCGAGGCGCGGATGATCGCCATCGGCGTGCGCCATTTCGGGGCCCGCGCGGTCGAGCAGGTGGTGGCGCAGGTCATCGCTGCGCCGCATCCGCTGGTCACCGGCTTCGGCCTTGCCGGCGACGAGCGCGAGGGTCATCCGGCGAACTTTGCCCGCGCCTTTCGCACCGCCGGAGAGGCGGGGCTCGGCCTGACTGCCCATGCGGGCGAGGTTTGCGGCCCCGAAAGCGTCACGGCTGCGCTCGACTTCCTGCGCGTGCGGCGCATCGGCCACGGCGTGCGGGCCATCGAGGACCGGGCCGTCGTCGAGCGGATCGCGGAAGAAGGCATCGTGCTGGAAGTCTGCCCCGGCTCCAATCTGGCGCTCGGGTTCTACTCCAACCTGCGCTTTCATCCAGTGAACCTGCTGCGCCGCGCCGGTTGCCGCATCACGCTCAATTCCGACGATCCGCCCTTCTTCGGCACGACGCTCGGTCATGAATATCGCAGCTGTGCCGAGACCTTCGGCTGGCCGGAGGACGAGCTGCTGGCGATCACCCGCAATGCCATCGCCGCCGCCTTCTGCGACGAGGACACGCGGCGGCGGCTGGTCGTCCGCCTGTCGGATCATGCGGCGCTGCGCGGCGGCGGGGTCTGAGAGGGGAAGTCGGTGGACGGGAGGGCGAGGTCGTGCTGCGCCTGTTCCGCTTGTTCGCCGGTTGATCTATGACAGGAAGGAAGCCGGTTGGGGCTTCGGGAGGCGTCGGCCTCCAGACAGAGCGAGCGGAGAGGCGCGAGATGACCGGAGCAACCGTAGTCGATCACCCGATGGTGCAGCACAAGCTGACGCACATGCGGATGAAGGAGACCTCGACCCAGGGTTTTCGCAGGCTCCTGCGGGAAATTTCCGTGCTGCTCACCTATGAGGTGACCCGCGACCTGCCGATCACCACCGTCGAGATCGAAACGCCGCTGCAGACCATGTCCGCGCCGGTCATCGAGGGCAAGAAGCTGGTCTTCGCCTCGGTTCTGCGCGCCGGCAACGGACTGCTGGAGGGCATGCTGGAGCTGGTCCCGGCCGCCCGCGTCGCCCATATCGGCCTCTACCGTGATCCCAAGACGCTGCAGCCCGTCGAATACTATTTCAAGGCGCCGGAAGATCTCGCCGAGCGTCTCGTGATCGTCGTCGACCCGATGCTGGCCACCGCCAACTCGGCGATTGCTGCCGTCCAGCGGCTGAAGGAACGCGGCGCCACCCAGCTGCGTTTCCTGTGCCTGCTGGCCGCGCCCGAAGGCATCGCCAAGTTCAACGCCGCCCATCCGGATGTGCCGATCTTCACCGCTGCCATCGACGAGCGGCTGAACGAGAAGGGCTATATCGTGCCCGGTCTCGGCGATGCCGGCGACCGCATGTACGGCACGAAGTAACGCCGTATCCCTGCGACGCCGTCGCCGTGAAGACCGGGAGGAGCGACATGACAGCCGAGGCGATCTATCCGGACCTGAAGGGCAGAACCGTATTGGTCACCGGCGGCGGCGGCGGCATCGGTGCCGAGATCGTTCGCCGGTTTGCCGCGCAAGGGGCCTTGGTCGGTTTCATCGACCTCAGTGAGGAGCCCTCCCGCCGCCTCGTTGCGGAACTGGAAGGCAAGGGGGCGAAGGTCCGCTTCGCCCGTGCCGATCTCACGGATATCGAGGCGACCCGTGCGGCAATCGCCGAGCTGCGCGAAGCGCTCGGCTCCGTCTCTATCCTGGTCAACAACGCCGCCCATGACGAGCGTCACCGGCTGGAAGAGGTGACGCCCGAATACTGGGACAGCCGCATGGCGGTGAACCTCAAGCACCAGTTCTTCTGCACCCAGGCGGTGGTGGGCGACATGCGCGCGCTCGGCGGCGGTGCCATCGTCAACATGGGGTCGATCTCCTGGATGATCGGGCAGGGCGGCATGGCCGGCTACACAGCGGCCAAGTCCGCCGTGATCGGCCTGACGCGCTCGCTCGCCCGCGACCTTGGTCCGGACAACATTCGCGTCAACTGTATCGCTCCGGGGTGGATCATGACCGAGCGCCAGATCGCCCTGTGGCTCGACGAGGCCGGCGAGCGCGAGATCATGGAGCGGCAATGCCTCAAGCGGAAGCTGGTGCCGGCGGATGTCGCCCGTGTGGTGCTGTTCTTCTGCTCGGATGCGGCCGCCGCATGCACCAACCAGACCTATATCGTCGACGGTGGCTGGATCTGATCTCGTCCGCCAAACTGCAGGAGCAGGCACCGTGATCACCGTATTCGGCTCCATCAATCTCGACCTCGTCGTTGCCCTGCCGCGTCTTCCGGCGCCCGGCGAAACGGTGGTCGGCCCCGACCACCAGATCTTTCCCGGCGGCAAGGGCGCCAACCAGGCGCTGGCGGCAGCGCGTGCAGGGGCGAGGGTCCGGATGATCGGTGCTGTCGGCCGCGACGCCCATGCCGAGGCCGCGCTTGCCAATCTGGAGCGTGCGGGGGTCGACCTTTCCGGCGTCCGCCATCTCGACGGGACCACCGGCATTGCCATGATCGGCGTCGACGCCAAGGGCGAGAACCTCATCATGTGCGCCAGCGGCGTCAATGCCCGCGTCGTGGCGGAGTGGCTGGATGGCCGGCTGGCGCGGGGCGACCTGCTGGTGCTCCAGCGCGAGCTGAGCCCGCGGCCGATTGCCGATGCCATCGCCCGCGCGCGGCTGTGCGGCGCGCGCGTGTTGCTGAACGCCGCGCCGTCCGGCGACGCGGAGCTCGCCCGCCTGGTGCCGGATGTCGACGTCGTCGTCGCCAATTCCGTGGAGGCGGCGGAACTTGCCGCCGCACTCGGCACGGGCGAGACGCCGGTGCCGGAGGCCCATTGCGCGGCGCTTTCCGGCGCGGATCGCCTTGCCGTCGTCACCCTGGGCGCTCGCGGGCTGATCGCCCAGAAGGGCAAGACCCGCTGGCGGGTTGCCGCGCCCGAAGTCGACGTGGTCGACACGACCGGCGCGGGCGATGCCTTTGTCGGGGCTCTTGCCGCCGCGCTCGACCGGGGGGCGGAGATCGGCCGTGCCTTGCTGGAGGGCACCGCCGCCGGCGCTCTTGCCTGCACGGCGAACGGGGCGCAGTCCTCCTCGCCGGAGGCGGCGGTCATCGCGAAGCTCGCCGACACGCTGACCTGCGAGACGCTGGAGGCGTGAGCCTCGCCGGTCTTTCAAATTTTATCTTTCCTGTTAAGGGCCCGGATACCGCGTTCACATCCCCCGCGCGTGCCTTCACCCCTTGCTAAGCGGTCTCGTGGGACCCTTGCCGTCTGTTCTTGAATGGCTGAGGGTAGGGGGAGCGGAGCCATGGCACGCTATCTGATGATCGCCGCAATCGTCGTCGTGGCCGCGGCCTTGGCGCCCGATTTTCTGCGCGATTATCTCAAGGAGGTGCCGGTCGTCGCAGCGGCGCGCCAGGAGGCGCCCGCGCCCGAGACTTCGTCCGGACCGCGCACGCTCGTCCTGAAGGCCGGGCGAAACGGCCATTACGAGGTCAGCGCCCATATCAATGGCCGTCCGGTGCACTCCCTGATCGACACCGGCGCGTCGACGCTTGCCCTGCCGTCCGAGGTTGCGGCCCTTTCCGGTGTCCGTCCGGCCCGCTCCGACTATGTCGTCAAGGTGCGCACGGCCAACGGCATCGCGCTGGCTGCCCCCGTCACCCTGCGTGAGCTGCGCCTGGGAAGCATCCGCCTCAGCAATGTCGAGGCGCTGGTCATGCCGGAGGGCGCGCTGGAACTGCCGCTGATCGGCATGTCGGTGCTCGGCCGTCTTGCCAAGGTCGACATCCGCTCCGGCACGATGCGGTTGATACAGTAACCCTGCCGGGTGATTTCGCTGTCCGTCCCGCTATAGTGTTCCCGCCCGCGCGTTGCGCGCCGGGCCTGCCACGGATCGCGGGAACCACCTGAAATGAGCGTCAGTCAGTTCGGCCAGCTTGCCGATGGAACGCCTGTCGAGCGCGTCGCCATCGCGGGGGGCGGGCTGTCGGCCAGCATCATGACGCTGGGCGCTGCCATCACCGACCTGCGCGTTGGCGGGCGCGGCGTGGTGCTCGGCTTTGCCGATCTTGCCTCCTATCTCGCCCATTCCCCCTATTTTGGCGTGATCGCCGGCCGCCATGCCAATCGCATTGCCGGCGGCCGGTTCCGGCTCGATGGCAGCGACGTCCAGCTCGAATGCAACGAGGGCGGTCGCAACCACCTTCATGGCGGCGCAAGGGGCTTTGCCCGGCGGCTGTGGTCGCTGCGAGAGGCCGGACCCGCCCATGCGATGCTGGCGCTGGTCTCCGAAGATGGCGATGCGGGCTATCCCGGCCGCGTCGAGGCGAGCGTGCGCTACGAGATCCCGGACGCCGGGGACCGGCTCCGCATCGTGCTGGAAGCGGTGACCGACCGGCCGACGCTGGTGAACCTTGCGACCCACAGCTATTTCAACCTCGACGGATCGCCCGACATCGGCGGCCATCTGCTGCAGATCGAGGCCGATGCCTATCTGCCCGTCGACGGCGAGGCGATTCCGACCGGCGAGGTGCGCCCCGTTGCGGGAACGCCGTTCGACTTCCGCCGCCTGCGCCGGATCGATGCGCATGGGGGCGATGTCGCCCATGACCATAATTTCTGCCTGTCAGCCGTGCCAACCTGCGAACCGCGCCTCGTCGCGCGCGTTATCGGACAGGAGAGCGGCCTTGCCATGGACGTGCTGACGAGCGAGCCCGGCCTCCAGTTCTACGACGGCTACAAGCTTGCCGTGCCCTGTCCGGGACTGGACGGGCGCAGCTACGGGCCGCGTGCGGGCCTCTGCCTGGAGCCGCAGCGCTGGCCGGACAGTCCCAATCACCGGCACTTCGCCGGGGCCGTCCTGCGACCGGGCGAGCTCTACCGGCAAGTGACAGAGTATCGATTTTCCCAGATCGGGCATGAGGACCTGACGCCATGAAGACCGTGTTTTCCGCCGGACAGCTGGCCCACGACCCCAAGCAGGAGATCTCCGACGGCATGCTGAAGCCGGCGGTGGAGATCCCCTCCCGTGCCGAGATGGTTCGCGAGGCCGTGCTCGCACGCGGTCTCGGCGAGCTGCTGGAGCCGGACGATTTCGGGATGGATCCGCTGGCCCGCATCCATGACGCCGGCTATCTCGCGTTCCTGGAGAGCTTCTGGGACCGCTGGACCACTGCCGGACGCAGCGGCGAGGCCTTCCCCTTCGTCTGGCCGGTGCGCGGGCTCAACATCGATCCGGTGCCCGATCACATCGACGGGTTGCTCGGCCGCTATTCCTTTGACGCCGGCACGCCGCTCGGCGAACACACCTTCGCCGCCGCGCGCGCCAGCGCCAATTCCGCCCTGACCGGCGCCCGCCTGGTTGCCGGCGGCGAGCGCGCCGCCTTCGCCCTGTGCCGTCCGCCCGGACACCACGCGGCGGCCGACTATTATGGCGGCTATTGCTTCCTCAACAATGCGGCCATCGCTGCGCAGTGGCTGCGCGATGCCGGCGCCGAACGCGTCGCGGTGCTTGATGTCGACTATCACCACGGCAACGGCACCCAGTCGATCTTCTACGAGCGCTCCGACGTGCTGTTCCTGTCGATCCATGCCGACCCGCGCGAGGAATATCCCTATTTTCTCGGCCACGCGGCAGAGACCGGGGCGGGCAAGGGCGAGGGGTTCAACGCCAATTATCCGCTGGAGCTCGGCGCCGACTGGGATGTGTGGTCGCAGGCGCTTGCCGCCTCGCTCGCGCGCATCGCGGCCTTCCGGCCGGACACGCTGGTCGTCTCGCTCGGCCTCGATGCTTACGAGAAGGACCCGATCTCCCGCTTCCGCCTCGTCCACGAGGACTTCACGCGAATGGGCGCAGCGCTCGCCGCGGCCGGCCTTCCGACCCTCTTCGTCATGGAAGGCGGCTATGCGGTCGATGCGCTCGGCACCAACTGCGTCAACGTTCTGTCCGGCTTCGAGGCCGGCTGAGCTAAAGCGGGAAGCCGTGGTCCGTCAACGCGGCCTTCAGCGCCGGAGCATCGGTGAAGTGGATGGCATGCATGCCCACGGACTTCGCCGCCTCGACATTGGCCGGGCTGTCGTCGATGAACACGGTGGTCTCTGGCGCCAGGTCGTTGCGCGAGAACAGCACGTGGTAGATGCGCGGGTCCGGCTTCACCAGCCGTTCATGCGCGGACACGACCACATCGATGAAGCTGTCGGCAAGAAAGGGGAAGCGGCGCTCGCATTCGGCGAACTTCTCGGACGAGAAATTGGTGATCGCATAGAGCGGCACGCCCGCCGTCTTCAGTGCGGTGAGGATCGCGACGCTGCCCGGCACTTCGCCCGGTACCATTTCATGCCAGCGCGTGTCCCAGGCGAGGATCTCCTCCCGGTGGTCGGGCCGCCGGGCGAGAGCCTCGGCGATGCCCTCGGCAAAGCTGCGGCCCCGGTCCTGCTCCAGGTTCCACTCCGGCGGCAGCACCTCGGCGAGAAACCGGTCGGCGTCGGCCTCGGTCTCGAAGATGCTGCGATAAAGAAGGCGCGGATCCCACTGGATGAGGACGTTGCCGATGTCGAAGACCACGGTATCGGGACGGCGTGTCATCGAAGCTCCCGGATTGCGGGCGCTGCGGCCCTGGCACACACTGGCGGAATGAGGAGACTGGCGCGGCGATACGGTTCGGGGCAAGAGGCAATCGGCGGGGGGCAGCGCCTGTCCCGCGTCTTTTCGCGCGCCCTGGCTGTCCTGCTGCTGGCCGAATTGATGCTCGGCGTATCCGGCGGGCGGCTACTGGCCCAGGGGGACATGCTGCAGCAGCCGGACGATCCCGCCTTCCTGCCCTGGCAGGAGGAGGTCGGTCCTGTCGACGACGATGCCGGACAGTCCGGGCCCGAAACGCCCTTCGATCCCGAGCGCCTCGCCCTGATGGCGGAGCTTCGCGTCGGCATCGTCATGGACCCGGCGGCCGGCGACTTCGGCCGCGCGGCCCCGTTCCGCGAACTGCTGGAGGAGGGTCTGCGCATTCCGGTCCTGCTGATCGCCTATCGCGACCTGTCGCAGCTGCAGCGGGCGCTGGTCGGGGGCGAAGTCCACTACGCGCCGCTGTCGGCCTCCGCCTATGCGGCGGCGCAAGGCGAGTGCAGCTGCCTGGAGCCGCTGGTCGCCCCGCGCCCGCCGGACGGCGAGGCGGGGTGGCATGCCATCGCGCTGGCTCGGGCCGGCGAGGCGATCGAAGCGCCTGCGGATATGGCCGGACGGCGCATCGCCACCGGCCCGCGCGATGCGGTCGGAAGCCGCCTCGTCCAGCTTGCCGGGATTGCGGACGCAGGCATGGATCTGGAGCAGAAGGCCGCCTCGCTCATTGCCCATGACGATCCGCTGGCGGCCGCACTTGCGCTCGTCCGGGGCGATGCCGACGTCGCCTTCGCCTGGTCGTCGCTGCAGGGAGAGGCCGCGGCCGGCTACTCGCGCGGCACCTTGCGGGATCTGGCGGAGAGGGGGGCCGAGATTGCCGGGCTGAAGGTCGTCTGGGCGTCCGGGGCCATTGCCGGTGCCCCGCATGTGGTCCGGCAGGACGTGCCGCGGGAGATCCGCAACCTGCTCTTGGAGGTCATGACCGGGCAAGGTGCGGCGGAGGCGGTCTCGGATGACGGCTTCGTTGCCGTGGGCGCGCAGGATTATGCGCCCGTGCTGGCCGCATTTCCGCCGGAGGCGGGCGTGTCGCGCGGCCGTCTCCGGCCGCTCGGCGGCGGCGACTAGCGGGGGATCAGTTGCAGCACTCGACGCTCGTGCTGACGCGCGGGCGCATGTAGTAGGTGTCGCTGAGCGTGATCGTGGCGCTGTTGAACACATCCTTCAGCACCGCCGCGAAGGTGGGCCGATGCTCGTATTCGGCACGGGCGACGATCAGATAGGTGTCCTTCTGCCGGGTCAATTCTTCCGGAAGATCGATCGGAGGGGCGGAGTTGGCGCCCCACTGGGCGGTGTTCATCGCCCGGCTCCACACGACGCGCGGCTGGTTCACTTCCTTCATCCACACGCTGGCGACGACCACTTTCAGAGGGGCTTCCGGATACGGGTCGAGCACGGCGCGTGACAGCTTCAGCAGGTCGTTGACCTCGGAGGACTTGAGCTTGTCGGCCTGAGCCACCAGGTCGGCGATGGAACTGGCGGCCTGGCTGACCTTGCGGTCGAGGGTGAGTGCCGAGTTCAATTCGGTCACGCCGAGGAACAGAGCCAGCATGAAGGGCAGAACCAGCGCGAACTCGACCGCTGCGACGCCGCGCCGGTCCCGCATCAGGCCGCTTGCGATCCGCGCTGCGGCCTTCCGGACGATGCGCTGCGGTTCCTGTTGCCGCTCTTGCCGCTTGGGGCTGCTCATGGTCACTTGCTCGCCTGCTGCGTGGTCCAGGGGAAGGGCTCGTTGCGGAACACCGCGGTGGCGACCAGCAGGCGGTCGCCGGAACTCAGATCGCCATAGGCGGTCTTCATCATCGACGACAGCATCGGCCAGCGATAAAGGGCCCGCACCACGATGATCTGGCCGGCCTCGCCATGGTTGTAGCCGGTGTCGGCGACCAGTTCGCCGTCCTGGATGAGCGGCTTGGGCGTGAAGGAGGAGAAGTCGTCGATCCGCTCGACGTCGAGGGTCAGCCGGTCCGAACTGATGGGGAAGCCGGCAAGACGCTCCAGCATCGCCTCCTTGAACTTGTCGGCATCGAAGCCCTGGGCATGGGCCTGGCCGGTGCGGATCATCCGCGCCGCGTCCATGGTTGCGTTGCTGAGCACCTGGTTGGCGAAGAAAGCCAGACCGATCTCGATCACCCCGAGCAGAAGCATGAAGAACGGGATCGCCACGAAGGCGAATTCGATCGCCGTCGTGCCTTCGCGGTCCCGCACCACTGCGCGCAGCGGGCGCAGGCGAGCGAAGCGAGGGAGGAGGCGATCTCTCAGCATCTGGCAAATACTCGTTGTCGGGAGGCAGTTACGGCCGGTTCATCGTGGGTCAGTTGGAAACGCCCGCGGCCTTTTCGGACATGTCGTTGCGCTGGTTGGACTGCTTGCTCAGCAGTTCGTAGCCGGCATCGCCGTCGCCCACGCGCATCACCGGCTCGCAATTGGGTGCGCAGGAATAGCTGTAGCGCTCTCCCTTGCGCTGCACCGTGACCGTGTCGCCGGCGGCGGAGGAAACCGTGATCACCTCGTCGATGATCGGCTCGCCGTTGCGGTCGAGGATCACGAGGTTGGTCGTGCCGTAGAGCTTGCCGGTCACCACCACCGTCTGGCGGTCGTACATGGTGACGTCGGCGATCGCCGGGTTGCCGACGATGACGGTGTCGGCGGGCGCGTCGATGCGGAAGACCTTGGCCCGGTCGGTCATCACGTGGACGCCGCTCTCCTGGGCATGTGCGCCCGCCACGGCAAAGGCGGCCAGCAGGGCCGCAGCCGTGATCGACGCAAAAAAAGCCTCGCGAAAATGCGACATGGGCAAGCTCCTCAGCGAAAATTCCTACGTGAGAATGAAGGATATTGGTGAAGGAAGGGCTAACGCCCAGTCCGGTCCGAAGCGTTCTGCGAGCATCGTTAATGTCCGGCGCTTTCGCCCGCCCGCCCTGCAGGGGGCGGTGACTTCGGCAGGCTGCCGTCCTTTGCGGCAGGGTGGCGGGGGAGATGGCAGGACGTGTTTGGTTAAAATGCAGGAGAATGTATTTTTGAAGAATTAACTATAAGGTTGCTCGGTGCGAACTTGTCCGGCGGCGGCGATGAATTTAACCTTGTGGCAAGGTGTGGTTCCTATAGTGGCAACATCTTCGAGCGACCGAAATAACAACAAGGTCGACGAGGTGGTGCAGACAAACAAGTGAAGTGTAGGAGCCAACCATGCAGAAGTTTCTCGCTCGTTTCGCCAAGGATGAGTCCGGTGCGACCGCCATCGAATACGGCCTGATCGCCGGCCTGATCGGCGTCGCCATCATCACCGCGGTCGGCCTGGCCGGCGACTCGATCACCGCGATGTTCACCCGCGTGTCGACCGAGCTGAACGCCGCCGCCACGCAGTAAGCACGGCAAGGCACGGCACCTCGGGTCCCGGCAGGTGTTGCCGGGACACGGAGGAATGCCATCGATGCGGGCGGCCTTGGCCGCCCGTTTTCGTTCCCGGTCCTGGAACCGCGCTTTTTGAAAGAGGGGGCCGGGCGCCGGCGCGTCAACCGGCGCTTAAGCGTTGCGGCGACATGATGCGAAAGCCGAAAGACCCGGCAATCGAGGGAGCGGTGGAATGTTCGAAGCTGCGATCATGGTCGTGTTTCCCTGCCTGGTGGCCTTTGCCGCGGCGTCCGACCTGTTCACGATGAAGATCCCCAACAGCGTCTCGCTGATGCTGATTGCCGGGTTCGCGATTATCGCGCCCTTCGCCGGCATCGGCCTTGCGGATATCGGCTGGCACCTGCTTGCCGCCGGTCTGGCGCTTGCCGCCTGCCTCGTCTTCTTCGGCTTCGGCTGGATGGGCGGGGGCGATGCCAAGCTCATCACCGCTCTGGCGCTGTGGTTCGGCATGTCGCAGGATTTCCTGCAGTTCCTCGCCCTTGCCGGCATCTATGGAGCGGCTCTGACGCTGCTTATCGTCGGCTTCCGCCGGATCGTGCTGCTGCCCGGTATCGCCGGGCGCACCGAGTGGCTTTTGCGCCTGCACGATACCAACCGCGGCATTCCCTATGGCGTGACGCTGGCCATCGCCGCACTTCACGTCTATCCGCATTCCGCCTGGTTCAGCCTGCTGGTGTGACGGGCGCGCCGAGCCGTTTCAAATATTAACGATTCCTGAACGCAGCAAATCGGCCGATTTCATTTTGCAAAACATTAAGCATACGTTCAGCAACATTGATCACGTCTGATTAACCATGTCTTGACCATTTGCCCGCCACAGTAGTCGCACGATGACCGAAGGCGCATCCGCGTCCGGTCCGCTACGATCCATGCGGGTATTGGCAATGAAGATCGCACGTTTCGCCATTCTGGGCATTTCACTCGCCGCCGGCGTACTGGTGGCGCGGATGGTGATGAGCACCAATCCCGAGCCGCCGGCCGCTCCGACGGTGGTGACCGAGACGGTGGAGAAGGACGAGGTCCTCACCGTGGCCAAGGACATTGCCCTTGGCGAGCAGCTCTCGGCGGGCGACCTGTCCTGGACGAGCTGGCCTCGCGACCTGGCGCCAGCAACGGCGGTCCTGCGCTCCCAGCGGCCCGATGCCATCACCGAGATCGCCGGCCGTATCGCCAAGGCGCCCGTCTATCAGGGCGAACCGGTGCGCGAAGAGCGCCTGATCAGCAGCGATCGCGGCTTCATGTCGACCATCCTGCCCAAGGGCAAGCGGGCCATCGCCGTCTCGGTCGAGGCGCTCACCGCTGCCGGCGGCTTCATCCTGCCCGGCGACAAGGTCGACGTGATCCTGACGCGCCAGTCGTCAGGCCGGTCCGGCAATTCCTTCACCAGCGAGACGATCCTGCAGAACGTGCGGGTGCTGGCCATCGACACCACCACGGCCGGCGAGCGGGACGAGAAGGCGCTGCCGCCTGGACAGACCGCCACGCTCGAGCTCGAGCCGGCCGAGGCCGAGGTCGTCGCGCAGGCCTCGCAGCTCGGCACGATCGCCCTTGTCCTGCGTTCGGCCCAGGATTCTGCGGACGACGCCGATCCCGGCCTCGTCGGCGGCGGTGTGAATTTTGTGAAGTTCGGCGTTGCCAGCCAGGCCCGGACCCAGCGGTAAGCGGGAGCGGGCGCGGTGATGACGGCAAGGAGTACTCGGATGTTGGCTCAACGTTTCTTCCGGATCGGCACGGCGATCTGCCTTGTCCTGACCGGCCTGGCCGGGATGGATGCAGCCCGTGCCGACGGCTATCCAAAGGCGGTCACCATCCAGGCCGGCGAACGGGTGGCCGGACGGCTGCTCAAGGTCGGGCTCGGCCGCTCCGTGGTGATCAACCTCGGCGAGGAAGTGAGCGACGTCATCGTCTCCAACCCGGAGGTGGCCGACGCCGTGGTGCGCTCCTCGCGCCGGGTCTTCATTCTCGGCAACAAGGCCGGCCAGGCGAGCCTCTTCCTGTTCGGCCGCGCCGGCAACCAGATCGCCAGCTTCGATCTGGCCGTCGAGAACGACACGACCGATCTCAACATGATGATCCGCCGCGCCCTTCCGGGCGCCGACATCACGGCCGAGTCGGTCAACGGCAATATCGTCCTGAGCGGCACCGCCTCCAGCACCGTCGAAGCCCAGCAGGCCGCCGACCTTGCGGCGCGTTTCTCGAAGGTCGAGGGCAACGCCCTGCCGGTCCTCAACATGGTCTCGGTGAGCGGCAAGGATCAGGTCCATCTGAAGGTGACTGTGGCCGAGGTCGAGCGCTCGATCATCAAGCAGCTCGGCGTCAACCTGTCCGGCACAATCGGCATCGGCAATTACAGCGCCAGCTTCAACAGCTCCCCCGGCTATTCGGTCAACTCGAACATCATCGGCCGCCCGAGTGTCGGCGGCGGGTTCCTTGATGGCGGCACCAAGCTCAACGCGGACCTGCAGGCGCTGCAGCGCGACGGCGTGATCCGCACCCTGGCCGAGCCGACGCTGACCGCGATTTCCGGCGAGAATGCCAGCTTCCTGGCCGGCGGCGAGTTCCCGATCCCGATCGCCGAGGACAACAACAAGCTCACGGTCCAGTTCAAGAAATTCGGCGTCGGTCTCGACTTCACGCCGGTGGTCCTGAGCGGGGGGCGCATTTCCCTGCGCATCAAGACCGAGGTCAGCGAGATCACCCAGGAGGGCGCCGTCTCGATCGGCTCTCTGGTCATTCCCGCGCTCAAGGTGCGCCGGGCCGAGTCCACCGTCGAGCTGCCCTCCGGCGGCACGCTGGTCATGGCCGGCCTGCTGAAGGAATCCTACAAGCAGGACCTCAACGGCGTTCCCGGCCTGATGCAGGTGCCGATCCTCGGCGCCCTGTTCAAGAGCCGCGACTTCCTGCGCCAGGAGACCGAACTCGCCGTCTTCGTGACGCCCTACACCGTCAGGCCGACGGCCCGCTCGGAGCTTGTCGAGCCGACCCGCAACCTGGCGCCGGCGACCGATGGCGAAACGATTTTCCTGAACCGTCTCAACCGCATGTACCGGGTATCCGGCGATCCTGGACAGGGCGCCTACCACGGTCAGGTCGGCTATATCTACGAGTGAGGACCGGTCCCATGCAGTCTGCATCCGCAAAGCGCCTCGTCGCTTCCGCAACCCGGGTCCGCGCGCTCACGCCGACCCTTGCCGTCCTCGCCGCGCTGCTGGCGGCCGGCTGCCAGACCCAGCAGCCCACGGTCGAGGCGCTGGCCACCAACGATTACCGCCTGCGCCATCCGATCGTGGTGAGCGAAGGGGTGAAGACGCTCGACCTGCCGGTCGGCAGCGACATGCGCCGCCTGTCGCCGCAGCTCTCTGCCGTCATCTCCAGCTTTGCCGCCGAGGCCCGCTCGCGCGGCGGCGGCGCGATGGAGATCATCGTGCCGTCGGGCGCCTATAACGAGGCCGCCGTTCACGCGGTGCTGCCTCAGATCCGCAAGGCGCTGGTGCAGGGCGGCGTCTCGCCCAAGCGTCTCGCCACCCGCGGCTACCCGGTCCAGGATCCCGGCATTTCTGCGCCGGTGCGCCTGGCCTATTCGGGGCTGCAGGCCAAGGCCGGTCCCTGCGGCCAGTGGCCCGACAACATCACGGGCGGCGGCGACGGGATGCGCCACAACCCGCATCTCAACAACACGCAGTACTACAATTTCGGCTGCGCCGCGCAGTCCAACCTTGCCGCCATGGTCGACAATCCGACGGACCTGCTCTACCCGCGCGCCTCGACGCCGGCCGATCAGCTCCGTCGCGCCACGGTCTACGGCAAGTATCGCGCCGGCGAGCAGACGGCGACCGACTACAAGGAAGGCGACGGTTCGCGCGTTTCCGACGCAACGAACTGATCCGGAGGAGCTGGACGGATGAACACCCTCGCTTACGACAGTCCGCTCGACGAGGACGGGTATCCGCATGAGCCTGCGATGGGCGACCACCACGCCATCGCCGCGCCTGCCGATACGCTGGACATCAAGGCGGTGCCGCGCATCGCGATCCAGGCCTTTTGCGAAAGCGAAGACGTTGCCCGGATGATCGAGAGCGCGGCCCAGGACCGGCGCATGGCCAAGGCCCATGTGAAGGTGCACAAGGGCGGGCTCGCCGCGGCCGTCGACTTCTACGGCTCGGCGCCGACGCCGAACCTGATCCTGCTGGAGACCCGCGTGGAATCCTCCAGGCTGATCCAGGGGCTGGAGCAGCTGGCGGAAGTCTGCGATGCCGGCACCAAGGTGATGATCATCGGCCACGTCAACGACGTGAAGCTCTATCGCGACCTGATCCATCGCGGCATCAGCGATTACCTCGTCGCGCCGATCAACCTGTTCCAGCTGATCGCTGCCATCGGCGAGCTCTACGTCAATCCCGACGCCGAGCCGCTGGGGCGGACCATTGCCTTCGTCGGCGCCAAGGGCGGCGTCGGCTCGTCCACCGTGGCGCACAATGTCGCCTGGTCGATCGCCCGCGTCTACGAGAGCGACGTGGTGCTGGCCGACCTCGACCTTGCCTTCGGCACGGCCGGTCTCGACTTCAACCAGGACCCGCTGCAGGGCGTGTTCGAGGCGGTCTCCTCGCCTGAGCGGCTCGACGAGACCATGCTCGACCGCTTGCTGTCGAAATGCGCCGACCGTCTCAGCCTCCTTGCCGCACCGGCCTCGCTGGAGCGGACCTACGACCATGGCGAGACCAGCTTCGACGGCCTGCTCGACATCATGAAGCAGGGCGCACCGGCGATCGTCTTGGACCTGCCGCATGTGTGGTCCGGCTGGGTTCGCCGGATGTTGGCCGCCGCCGACGAAGTGGTGATCGTTGCCGAGCCGGATCTCGCCAACCTGCGCAATGCCAAGAACATGATCGACACGCTGCGGCAGCTGCGCCCCAACGATGCGCCGCCGCGCCTGGTGCTGAACCGGGTCAACGTGCCGAAACGGCCGGAGATCAAGGCGGCGGAATTCGCCGACGCGCTCGAGCTTACCGCCGCTGCGGTGGTGCCTTTCGAGCCGATGCTGTTCGGCACGGCCGCCAACAACGGCCAGATGATCGGCGAGCAGGACGAAAAGCACCCGACGTCGGAAATCTTCAGCGAGATCTCGCAGCTGGTCACCGGTCGCGGCGAGGTGGCGAAGCCCAAGGGCCTGGCGCTCGGCTCGCTGGTCTCCCGCTTCCTGAAGAAGGGCAAGGCCGCCGGCTGACCGGCGGCCCGGCAGGTTTCTTCGAGACGATTGAAAGCAGGTAACGATGTTCGGTCGACGTGGCGCTTCCTCAGGTCCCCAGACGTCCCGCCCCGCGGCGCCGCCCATCCAGGGCGAGCCGCAGGCCGCGCCGGCTGCACCGCCGCCCGTCGCGGCCGAGCCCGCGCGTTCCCCTGCCGCGGCACAGCCCGCCGTTGCCGCCAAGCCGGCGCCGACCCCGCCGCCGGCTGCCGAGACGCGGGCGCCGCAGCGCTCGGAGGGCTATTACGCGACCAAGTCCTCGATCTTCAACGCGCTGGTCGAGGCGATCGACCTGTCGATGCTGACCCGCCTCAGCGCCGAGGACGCGCGCGAGGAGATCCGCGACGTCGTCAACGACATTATCGCGCTGAAGAACGTGGTGATGTCGATTTCCGAGCAGGAAGACCTGCTCGAGGACATCTGCAACGACGTCCTGGGCTATGGCCCGCTGGAGCCTCTGCTGGCGCGCGACGACATCGCCGACATCATGGTCAACGGTGCCAGCACGGTCTACATCGAGACCCAGGGCCGGATGCAGCAGACCAACGTGCGCTTCCGCGACAACAAGCAGTTGATGAACATCTGCCAGCGGATCGTCAGCCAGGTCGGCCGCCGCGTCGACGAATCCAGCCCGATCTGCGACGCCCGCCTTGCCGACGGCTCGCGCGTCAACGTGATCGCCCCGCCGCTGGCCATCGACGGTCCGACGCTCACCATTCGTAAGTTCAAGAAGGACAAGCTGACCCTCAAGCAGCTCGTCCAGTACGGCTCGATCTCGCCCGAGGGCGCGACGGTGCTGGAGATCATCGGCCGCAGCCGCTGCAACGTGCTGATTTCCGGCGGTACCGGCTCGGGCAAGACGACGCTGCTCAACTGCCTGACGGCTTTCATCGATTCCACCGAGCGCATTATCACCTGCGAGGACGCGGCCGAGCTGCAGCTGCAGCAGCCGCATGTGGTGCGCCTCGAGACCCGTCCGCCGAACCTGGAAGGCGAGGGCGAGGTGACCATGCGCGACCTCGTCAAGAACTGCCTGCGTATGCGCCCCGAGCGGATCATCGTCGGCGAGGTGCGCGGACCCGAGGCCTTCGACCTGCTGCAGGCGATGAACACCGGCCACGACGGGTCCATGGGCACGCTGCACGCCAACAGCCCGCGCGAGGCGCTGTCGCGCCTGGAATCGATGATCACCATGGGCGGCTTCTCGCTGCCCTCAAAGACCCTGCGCGAGATGATCGTCTCATCCATCGACGTGATCGTCCAGGCGCAGCGCCTGCGCGACGGTTCGCGCCGCATCACCCACGTTTCCGAGGTGATGGGCATGGAAGGCGACGTGGTCATCACCCAGGACGTGTTCCTCTACGACATCCTCGGCGAGGACGCGAACGGCAAGCTGGTCGGCCGTCACCGCTCCACCGGCATCGGTCGCCCGAAGTTCTGGGAAAAGGCCCGCTATTTCGGCGAGGAACATCGCCTTGCCGCCGCCCTCGACGCCGCCGAAGCCCCGGAGCCCGGACATGGCTGACCTGCAGTCCTTCCTCTCGCCGCAAGTGACGATGGTCGCCATCGCCCTGCTGGCGACGTTTTCCATCGGCGGCATCATCTACGCTTTGTTCGAGCCGCAGCTGAGCGGGCGTGCGGCACGCGAGAAGCGGATGAAGTCGGTGTCGGCCCGCAGCAACGCCGCCGTCGATGCCACCCGCCGGGCGGTGCGCGACGGCGACCGTCGGCGCAAGTCGGTGCAGGACCAGCTCAAGGAATTCGAGGCGCGCGAGAAGAAGAAGCAGCAACGCGCCGCGCGCCTGTCGCTCGACGAGCGCATCGACCAGGCCGGCCTGTCGTGGTCGAAGCGCGGCTTCTTCGGCTTTTCGGCGATCTGTGGGCTGGTGCTCGGCCTCGTCGGCCTGCTCGCCTCCGGCTCGCTGATCGTCACCCTGGGCCTGATGTTCGTCGGCGCCTTCGGCGTGCCGCGCTTCTATCTCGGGCGCCGCCGCAAGAAGCGGATCGCCGCCTTCCTGAACGAGTTGCCGAATGCCGTCGACGTCATCGTGCGAGGCACCAAGGCCGGCCTGCCGCTCGGCGAGTGCGTCCAGATCGTCGCCGCCGAGGCGCGCGAGCCGATCAAGACCGAGTTCCGCCGCATCGTCGAGGCGCAGACCATGGGCATCACCCTGGCCGAGGCGATCTCGAAGCTGCCGAGCCGCATGCCGGTCGCGGAGGCGAACTTCCTCGCCATCGTCGTGATGATCCAGGCGCAGTCGGGCGGCTCGCTGTCCGAGGCGCTGGGCAACCTGTCCAAGGTGCTGCGCGAGCGCAAGGCGATGAAGGGCAAGATCGTCGCCATGAGCCAGGAGGCCAAGTCCTCCGCCGCGATCATCGGTTCGCTGCCCTTTCTGGTGGTCGGCGTGCTGTCGCTGACCAGCCCGTCCTACATGATGCTGCTGTTCACCGAGCCTGTCGGCAACATCATCGTCGTAGGCAGCGGCATCTGGATGCTGACCGGCATCCTCATCATGAAGAAGATGATCGCCTTCGACTTCTGATCTGCCGCTTTCGGGCAGGAACGACGGACACGGAAAGAGACCATGGGACTGGATTTCTCCAATCTTCTCTCCCAGCAGGCGATGATCGCCATCCTGACCATGGTCGCGATCGCCGGCACGCTGTTTTCGCTCGTCGTGCCGCTGCTGGAAGGCGACAAGCTCAAGAGCCGGATGAAGTCCGTGGCGCTGGAGCGCGAGCAGATGCGCGCGCGCGAGCGAGCCCGCCTGGCCGACGACAAGGCGAATGCGCGTGTTTCCCTGCGCAACAAGCCGAAGAAGAACATGCAGAGGATCGTCGACCGGCTGAACCTGAAGAACCTTCTGTCGGACGACGAGACCAAGCTGCGGCTGATGCGTGCCGGCTATCGCGGCGTGCGTCCGCTCTACACCTATCTGTTCGCGCGCCTCGTGATGCCGGTGATCCTGTTCGTGCTGGCGCTGTTCTATACGTTCGTGGTGCTCCAGATCGACCAGCCGGCGATGGTCAAGCTGTTCATCTCCTGCCTCGTGGCGTTCGTCGGCTTCTACGCGCCCGACCTTTATCTGAAGAACAAGATCCAGAACCGCCAGCTGTCGATCAACCGCGCCTGGCCGGATGCGCTCGATCTGATGCTGATCTGCGTGGAATCGGGCATGTCGATCGAGGTCGCCTTCCGCAAGGTGTCGGAGGAGATCGGCATCCAGTCGATCCCGCTGGCCGAGGAACTGACGCTGACCAATGCCGAGCTCTCCTATCTCGGCGACCGGCGCATGGCCTACGAGAACCTTGCCAATCGCACCGGCCTGGAAGGCGTCAAGAACGTCTCGCTGGCGCTGATCCAGGCCGAGCGCTACGGCACGCCGGTCTCCACCGCGCTGCGCGTGATGGCCGACGAGAACCGGCTGCAGCGCATGCAGGCGGCGGAAAAGAAAGCGGCCGCCCTGCCGCCCAAGCTGACCGTCCCGATGATCGTGTTCTTCCTGCCCGTGCTGCTGGCCGTCATTATCGGTCCGGCGATCATCCAGGCCGTCGCCACCTTCTGAAGGACTGGGCCGGGCGCCGTCGGAGCCAAGGTTCGAGCACAAAAAAAGCCACCCGCGAGGGTGGCTTTTGCCGTTTCCGGGAATGCGGGTTCGCGCCGGATCAGCCGCCGGACTTTTTCTTCTTCTTGTCCTGCGCGGCGATTTCGGCCCAGGAATTGCGCTGCGACAGCATCGACTTCAGATAGGCGATGTTGTGGGCCGCCTGGGCCGGGTCGATCTCGGCGGTGGCGACCTGCTCGGCCTCCTGGAAGCGGCCCTGCAGGCCGATCGCCAGCGCCAGGTTCTGGCGGATGCGGCTGTCGGCCTTGGGGCTGGCGGTAGCGCGGCGGAGCACGCCTTCCGCCTCCTTGGCTTCGCCCTGCAGGAGATAGGACATGGCGAGGTTGTTGAGCAGGCTCGGCTCGTCGGGAGCGATCTTGAGCGCCTGGTTGTAGAGTTCGCGCGCCTGCTGGGTGTTGCCCATCTGGTCGTGGATCGCGGCCGCTGCCGACATCAGCCGCCAGTCGGGCCGGGTCGGGGTCTGCGCGCCGTTGATCACCTGCAGCGCTTCCGGCAAGCGGCCGTTCATCGCCAGCACCTTGCCATAGGCGGCGGCGATGTCGCGGTCGCTCTGATGTGCGATGATCGCCTGGCGCAGCACCGCCTCGGCCTGGTCCACCTGGCCGTTGCGGCGCAGGGCGGCGGCATAATTGAGGATGTTTTCTCGGTCCTTCGGCGAGCGCTGGTAGGCCTGGCCCCAATAGCCGACCGCCTGCAGCGCAGCGCTCGATCCGGGGGCGGCATAGCCTTGCGGCGCGCCCGAATGGGTGCCGACGGCGCGCTTCGACGAGGCGCAGCCTGTCAGCGCGACCAGGGCCACCATCGAGGCCGCAAGCATCAGGCGCGGCGCGGCGGCAGGGCGGGAAAGGGCGTGGCGCGTGGATGGCATGGTGCCTGGCTCCTGGACACGGACGGACGGTTGAACTTGCAGAATGCGCAAGCTCATCAATACGTCGTTAACCCTAATGCTTCGTTAAACGGCGGCCCGGCGCCGGCCGCAGGCACGCCGGCGGGCGATTGCCGCTGCCGGCCCTTCGTGCTTAAAACGGGGCTCCGACCGTCTTCTCCCGCCAGACAAGGACCCCGCCCGTGCGCGCCTCCCTGACCGCCCATTCCGCCGATGCTGCCGCCGTTCCCGTTCACGCCGTCGACCGCGATGGGGCACCGGCAACGCTTCAGAGCCTGGGTGCAAGGGCCGAGGCCTTCGCCGCGGCGAGCGGCTTCGACGGCGCGGCCGGCCAGTTGCTGCTGGTGCCAGGTGCGGAAGGCGCGCTCGAGGCCGTGCTGTTCGGCGTTGTCAACGCCGCTGAGCCCGGCTTTGCCGTCGGCGATCTGGCCCGCAAACTGCCGGGCGGCGACTTCCGCCTGGAGATCGCTGCCGAGGCGCAGGAGGAAGCCGCGCTCGCCTTCGCGCTCGGCTCCTACCGGTTCGAGCGCTATCGCAAGCCGCCGGCCCGTCCCGCGCCGCGGCTGATGGTGGGGGAGGGCGTCGACCTGGAGCGGGTCGGCCTGATCCTCGACGGCATGGCGCTCGCACGCGATCTGGTCAACACGCCGGCGAGCGATCTCGGTCCTGCCGAGCTGTGCGATGCGGCCCTGCGTCTCTTCGCCGATCACGGCGGGCGTGTGCGCGTGGTCGAGGGCGAGGCGCTGCTCGCCGAGGGCTTCCCGATGGTGCATGCGGTCGGCCGGGCGAGCGACCGCGCGCCGCGGCTTCTCGATGCGACCTGGGGCGAGGAGGATCACCCGCGCGTCACCCTGGTCGGCAAGGGCGTCGTCTTCGACACCGGCGGCCTCGACATCAAGCCGTCCAGCGCCATGGCGTTGATGAAGAAGGACATGGGCGGCGCCGCCGCGGTGCTGGCGCTGGCCTCGATGATCATGGCGGCCGGCCTGCCGGTGCGCCTGCGCGTCATCGTCCCGGCGGTCGAGAACGCGATTTCCGGCGCATCCTTCCGCCCCGGCGACGTGCTGGCGAGCCGCAAGGGCCTCACCGTCGAGATCGGCAACACCGACGCGGAAGGCCGGCTGATCCTGGCCGATGCACTGGCGCTCGCCGACGAGGAGGAGCCGGAGATCCTGATCGACATGGCGACGCTGACCGGCGCCGCGCGTGTCGCCCTCGGCCCGGACCTGCCGCCCTTCTACACCGACGACGAGGCCTTCGCGGCCGAGCTTGCCGACCACGCGAGCGCGGTGCGCGATCCGCTGTGGCGGCTGCCGCTGTGGCGCCCCTACGAAAGCTATCTGGAAAGCCGCATCGCCGACATCAACCACATCAACACCAGCGGCGCGGGCTTTGCCGGCTCGATCACCGCGGCCCTGTTTCTCTCGCGTTTCGTGGAAAAGGCGCGGGTCTGGGCGCATTTCGACATCTATGGCTGGAACCCGGCCGACCGTCCGGGCCGGCCGCTGGGCGGCGAGGCGCAGGCCGCGCGCGCCCTGTTTTCGCTGCTTGCCGCCCGCTACCCGCGAAGCTGAGACCGCACGCTTTCCTGCCTCGTTTCGCCGTTTGTATAACGGAACCGAAACGAATTGCCTGTCACTATGGGGCAAGGCCGGCAACGGCGCATGAGGCATGGGTGAGGGATGGGTATCGACTTGCGACCGTCGCAGGCGCTGCGGCTCTGGCACGATGTGACGATGTCGCTGGTCACCGACGGCGACAAGGACCTCACCTCGCGCCAGATGGCGATCCTGATGACGGTCTACCTGGAGCCGCCCCCGCACACGGTGCGCGGGCTAGCGGCGCGTCTCGACGTCACCAAGCCGGTGATCACCCGCGCGCTCGACACCCTGGGCGCGATGAAGCTGCTGTCGCGCCGCCGCGACGAGGCCGACCGGCGCAACGTGGTGGTGACCCGCACGGTTGCCGGAGCGCTCTATCTGGAGCACATTGCCGATACGATCGTTGCCCGCGCCGCCGAGCTGTCCCGCTGAGCTGAAGCGGCGCGCGGGCGGCCGAACGTCCGAAAACGCCTGAAAAAGCCTGAAAAAGTCTGGACAGCCGCATGACCAGCGAACCCGCCGCCCCCTCCCTCGACCGCCGCATCCACCCCGTCCGCGCCGACCTGGCTGCAAGCCGCTATCGCGGCAGGGTCGCGGCGGAGCGTTTCGTGGACCCGCTGGCAACGCGCATCACGGCCGCCTCGGCGCCGCTGCGCCCCGCGCCGGATGCGGACCGCTCCATCGATACGGAGGCGCTGTACGGCGAGACCTTCGATCTCTACGAGATCCGCGACGACGGCTGGGCCTGGGGCCAGCTGGCGAGCGACGGCTATGTCGGCTACCTGCCGGCCGGAGCCCTCGGCGAGGCCGGGCTGCCGGCCACCCACCGGGTCTGCGTGCCGCGCAGCTACCGCTATCCGGAGGCCGAGCTGAAGCGGCCGCCGCTCTCGCTCCTGTCGCTCGGCGCGCGCGTGCGCGTCGTCGGCGCAGCAGTGACGCGGGGCCTCGACTACGCGCTGCTGGACGACGGCAGCGCCATGGTCGCCCGCCACCTGAGGCCGCTGGGCGAGACCGTCGCCGACTGGGTGGCGGTGGCCGAAGGCCTGCTCGGCACGCCCTACCTGTGGGGCGGTCGGACGTCGCTGGGGCTCGATTGCTCGGCGTTGGTGCAACTGGCGGCGGCGGAAGGCGGCCATGTGCTGCCGCGCGACAGCGACATGCAGGAGGCCGGGGCCGGCGAAGCGCTCGACATCTCCGGCGGCCTGCCGGAACTGGCGCGGGGCGACCTGCTGTTCTGGAAGGGCCATGTCGGAATCTTGCGCGATCCGGCCACCTTGCTGCATGCCAACGGCCACACGATGAGCGTTGCCTGCGAGCCGCTGGAAGCGGCGCTTGCCCGCATTTCCGCGACGGAATGGGGCGCACTGACCGCCTGCCGGCGTCTGTGACAGGGCGCGCAGCCGGCGCCGTTGCTTGGCGCTGCAAGCGTGAGGTTTTTCGGTTGTTCGTATTTCCAAGTTGTTTCGGAAATTTGCTTGCTTCGCCTTAAAAGGAAAAGCCGAAAATCGGCCCGTTTCCCTAGCGGAGCAGCTATGCAGGGAATGCAGTTGTGACGACTCGCTGACTTAACTATATCAGCGTCGACGTTGCGCGACGGATTTTCGCGCCATTGAGACGGACAGCGAAGTCATCCAACGGGTCAAGCCGAACCGCAAGTCCGCACAGATCAATCATGTTGGACGTTTCGCCTGACATCCGGAAGGTTGTCGGTTCGAACGTCTTTGCACGTGTTTCTACGGACAATCGGTCAACCATGCTTCATGTCTTGCCGCATGCGGTTTTTCTTCACGTTGAAGACAACGTGAACGATGCCCTCGCATTCCGTCTGGCGCTCGAAAGCGCAACGGGAAACATTCGTGTCCGCCGCGTCGGCTCCGTGGAGACGGCGCTCGAGCTGCTGTCGACGCCGGATGCCGCCGGCCCGCCCTTCGATTGCGTCGTCGCCTCGCTGGACCTGCCCGGCGGCCGTGCCGGCGAACTGGCCCGGCGCGTGCGCCAGCGCCACGACAGCGCGACGCTGCCGCTGGTCGGCCTGACGCGCGGTGCCGTGCCTGTCGCAGCCGACGGCGACTGGTTCGACGCCGTTCACGAGAAGCCCGCGACCCCTCGCGAACTCAAGCGCATCGCGCGCGAGATCGTCGAGCTGTGGTTCTCGCGCGCCCGCCGCTTCCACTGCTAATTACTTGAAATAAAGAGACTGTCGGCGATCCGACCTCAGTAGCCGGTCGCCCGGTCGACGGTGTTGCGCAAGGCCTCGCCGGCCTCGAAGGCAAGGATCTGCTCGGCCACATAGGTCGAGATCGCCTCCGGGTCGCTGTCGGCGGCGACATGCGGCGTGATCACCACATTCTCCAGCTTCCACAGCGGACTGTGCGAGGGCAGCGGCTCGGTCTCGAACACGTCGAGGCTGGCGCCCCTCAGCGTGCCGTCGGTGAGCGCGCGGACGAGATCCGCCTCGACCTGGCTGCCGCCGCGCCCGGCATTGATGAAGACCGGCCCGCCGAGCGCCCCGTCCCGTGCCAGCTGCGACACGAGAGCGTAATCGACGAAGCCGTGCGTCTCCGGCGTCAGGGGCAGCAGGTTCACCAGAATGTCGGTGCGGGCGAGGAAGTCGCCGAGCTGAGCCTCGCCGGCATGGCAGGCGACCCCGTCGATCTGCTTGGGCCCGCGCGCCCAGCCGGCAACGTCAAAGCCCAATCGCACCAATACCTTGGCGGCTTCCGCGCCGAGCACGCCGAGGCCCAGAAGGCCGACCCGCACATGCCGCGCGGCCGGCTGTTCCAGGTCGCGCCACACGCCCTCGCGCTGCTGCGCGGCGTAGGCGAGATGCTGGCGATGGTGCAGCAGGACCTGGAGCGCCACCCACTCGGCCATGCGCGCGGTCAGGTCCGGATCGACGACGCGCACCACCGGAACGTCCGGCAGTCCGGGCTGGGCCAGCAAATGGTCGACGCCGGCGCCGAGCGAAAAGATCACCTCGAGATTGGGGCAGGCGGCCAGGACCTCGGCCGGGGCCTTCCAGGCCAGCGCGTAGCGGATGTCGGCCGGGTCGCCGACGGCATCCGGCCAGGACCGGATCTCGTGTTCCGGCAGGTGCCGGGCAAGGCGCAGGGCCCAGGCGGCAGGGTTCCAGCCCTTGACGGCGATCAGCAAGCTCATGGCGGTCCTCCAAAGGGGTGTTTCCCTCCCTTAGAGCATCTTCCGCCGGCCTGTGCAGCACCTGGATCGAAAAAAGCGTCGCAAAGCCAAGCCTCTGGCGGCAAAGGCGCGGTGGTTGTCCGCATGGCTCCGAACCGCAATTCGCATCGACGATGCGGTGCGCAGCGAAACCGAATTTTGAGAGAAATTTTGCAAAATTCCGCGCTGAAATCGGAAAAATTTGATTTTCTTGTCGCAAACGCACTTTTCCGGGGGGAGAGGATAAATGGATATCGGAGACGTCAAGGAGGTGGTCGCCTGGGTCGACCTGATGCCGGGGCCGGGTCGCACGCCGACCCTGCATGTGACCGGCACGGTGACCGTCCCGACACCCGGCCACGAAGTGATGGCCGAGTTCGCCGGGATCGAGACGTCGGAGCCGCCGGTCTACCTCATCGAGGTGACGCCGCGCGAGGGCGCCGGCCCCTGCCCGCAGGTGCCGACCGACATCAAGTTCCACTATATCGAACGGAGCTACGCCGGGGCGGCGAGGACGGTGCGGGTGTTTTCCGGCAGCGACAGCGAGACGGCGAAGATCGGCGAGGCGCACTGACGCGGGGCCGACTTGTCCCCGCTCGCCGCCGGCCTCTATCCCCGCCCTATCCCCGGTGCCGTGCCCGCTCCGGACCGGGGTGGGCGGGCGTCGTTATCCCCGCAGGGTGCCGGCTGGCGTATGATATGTGGAGTTGGCCTTCAGTCGGCGGCGTAGGGGTCGTGCAGGCCCGGCAGGGGCAGGGGGCGTGCCGGCTCGTCGCGGCGGCCACGCGGCTCGGCCGCCGGCGTGCCGCCAACAGGGCCCGGCCGGTCGGCGGTGCCGTCTGAAGCCTGCTCGCCGCGCGGCGGGGCAAGGTCGAGATCGCCGATGGTGCGGCCGCGCTTGCCGATCTTGTCGGTCGAAATGAGGATCTGCTCGATGTCGCGTCCGGCCTGGCCGAAATGCTGCTGCAGCTTGCGGACCCGCTCGTCCAGCCGGTCGACATCGGCGACGAGATGGGCAACCTCGGCCTGGATCCGGTGCGCCTCCTCGCGCAGCCGCGCATCGCGCAGCACCGACTGGACCACCTGGATCGACAGCAGCAGGAGCGAGGGCGAGACGATCACCACCCGGACTCGGTGCGCCTTCTGGACGATGTCGGCGAACTGCTCGTGGATCTCGGCGAAGATGCTTTCGGACGGCACGAACATGAAGGCCGTGTCCTGGGTTTCGCCGGGAATGAGGTAGCGCTCGGCGATGTCCGTCAGGTGCTTGCCGATGTCGCGGCGGAACCGGGCGCGCGCCTGCTTCAGCGATTCCGCTCCTTCCGCCTGCTTCAGCTCGTTATAGGCCTCGAGCGGAAACTTGGCGTCGATGACGAGGGGCGGCGCGCCGTTCGGCAGATGGATCAGGCAGTCGGGCCGCACCCGGGTCGACAGGGTCGCCTGGAAACTGTAGCCGCCCGGCGCCAGCGCATCCTGGACGATGGCTTCCATCCGGCCCTGGCCGAAGGCGCCGCGCGCCTGCTTGTTGTCGAGGATCGACTGCAGCGCCCCGACCTGGCCGGAGAGGTCGCGGATCGTCGCCTGCGCCCGGTCGATGACTGCGAGGCGCTCGTGCAGGTGGCGCAACCCGTCATGGGTGCGCCGCGTCGTCTCGGCCATCGACTGGCCGAGCTTGTGGCTCATGCCGTCGAGCCGCTCGTTGACCGCGCGCATCAGGTCGCCCTGCCGGGAGCCGAAGACCTCGGCCATGGTCTGCATCCGGCCGGTCATTTCGGACTGGACCTTGAGCAGGTCGGCGATCCGCGCCTCGAGCTCGCGCGCGTGTTCGGCGGCCCGCCATTCGGCATCGCGGGCCCGGCCCGCCTGCCGAGAGACAGAGACGAGCGTCAGCACCGCGGCTGCGAGCAGCAGCAGCGCCGCACCGACCAGCGCCTCGCCGAGCGACACCGGCCGGCCGAGCAGAGTGAAGAGAATCGTCTCCATGGAAACAAAGATAGAACATTTGCCGCTGCCGCGAAACGGCGCAAGCGTGCAGGGCGGCAACCGGGCACCGTGGGCGGGCCGAGGGGCGCCCGGCGCGCGCACGACGCCGGCAGCTCCCTCGCGTGGGGCCGTAAACCGCGGAAATCGTGCGTTCCGGGCGCATCCGCGCGTTGACGCGGGCGGCCTTCTCCCATATTTCAGCACCATGACGAAACGAGACATCATCATCCTGCCGGATCCCAAGCTGCGCCTGGTCAGCGAGCCGGTCGCCAGCGTCGACGACGCCGTGCGCCAGCTGGCCGACGACATGCTGGAAACCATGTACGACGCGCCGGGCATCGGGCTGGCCGCGATCCAGATCGGCGTGCCGACGCGCATGCTGGTGCTGGACGTGGCGCGCGAGGGCGAGACGCCCGCGCCGATGGTGGTGATCAACCCCGAGATCGTCTGGGAATCCGACGAGCACTCCGTCTATCAGGAGGGCTGCCTGTCGATCCCCGAATATTACGAGGACGTGGAGCGGCCGGAGCGCATCGGCCTGCGCTTCCTCGACCGCGAGGGCGCGCAGCGCGAGATCGAGGCCGACGGCCTGCTCGCCACCTGCCTGCAGCACGAGATCGACCACCTGAACGGCGTGCTGTTCATCGACCACATTTCCAAGCTGAAGCGCGACCGCGTCGTGAAGAAGTTCCAGAAGCAGGCCCGGCTGACCGAAAAGGCCTGAGCCGCGCCGGAGACTGAACCTGCGACCCGGGAGCCGGACGCATGGACATCGCCTTCTTCCTCAAGGTCTTCGCGGCGCTTTTCGCGATCATGAACCCGGTCGCCAACCTGCCGGTGTTCCTGGCGCTGACCGGCGACCGCGATGCGGCGGGAAAGCGCGCCGTCGCGCTGACCGCAACGCTCGGCCTGATTGCCGGCTCGGTCGTCGTCTTCTTCGGCGGCGAGGCGATCCTGTCGCTCTTCGGCATCAGTATCGACGGCTTCCGCCTTGCCGGCGGGCTGCTGATCCTGCTGATCGCCCTCTCCATGCTGCATGGCGGCGAAAGCAGCGCGCAGGCCGGCACGGACGCAGAGAAAGAGCATCACCGGAGCGTCGACAATCCGGGCATCTACCCCTTGACCGTGCCGATGCTGCTCGGACCCGGCTCGATCTCGACCATCGTCATCTTCCGCGAGCAGGCGAGCGGGACGGGGCAGGAGATCGCCCTGGTGGCGGCGCTGGCTGCCATGGTCGCCGTGCTCTCGGCGACCTTTCTCGCCGCGCCGCTGCTGACGCGGGTGCTGGGCCGCACCGCGATCAGCATCATGAGCCGGCTGATGGGCATGATCCTTGCCGCCATCGCCATGGAGATGATGGTGGCGAGCCTCAAGGCCCTGTTGCCCGGTCTTGCATGAAGCGCCTCGCATGACGCGCCTTGCCTGATACGTTCAAACCCCTGAAAGCCGAGCCCTGCTCGACCCTTCGAAGGAGAAATCATGACCTTGCGCATCGTCTTCATGGGAACGCCGGAGTTTTCCGTTCCGACCTTGATGGAGATCGTCGGCCAGGGTCACGATGTCGTCGCCTGCTACACCCAGCCGCCGCGAAAAGCGGGCCGGGGCATGGAAGAGCGCAAGTCGGCGGTGCACCAGGCGGCGGAGACGCTGGGCATTCCGGTGCGCTGCCCGCAGTCGCTGAAGAGCGAGGAGGAGCGCGCCGCCCTTGCCGAGCTCGCGCCCGACGCGGCCGTCGTCGTCGCCTACGGGTTGCTGCTGCCGCGCGCGGTGCTCGACATTCCGGTGCATGGCTGCCTCAACCTGCATGCCTCGCTGCTGCCGCGCTGGCGCGGCGCGGCGCCGATCAACCGGGCGATCATGGCCGGCGACACGGAAACCGGCGTCGAAGTGATGCGCATGGAAGCCGGGCTCGACACCGGGCCGGTCTACATGGCCGAGAAGCTGGCGATCGGGCAGGACATGACGGCCGGCGAGCTGCACGACCGCCTGTCGGTGCTGGGCGCCGACCTGATGGTGCGCGCGCTTGCCGCCCTGCCGCGCGGCGCCCTGGTGCCGACGCCGCAAGTGGAGGAGGGCGTCACCTACGCCCGCAAGATCGACAAGGCCGAGACCCGCATCGACTGGACCCGGCCGGCCCGCGAGGTGCACGACCATGTGCGCGGGCTCTCGCCCTTTCCAGGGGCCTGGTGCGAGGTGGAGATCGCCGGGCGCTCCGAGCGGGTGAAGGTGCTGCGCAGCACGCTGGACGAAAGCGCCACGGGCGAGCCGGGCACGCTGCTGTCCGCCGGCGACGAGTTGCTGGTCGCTTGCGGCAGCGGTGCGGTGCGTCTGGTGCAGCTGCAGCGCGCGGGCAAGAAGCCGATGCCGGCGGCCGAGTTCCAGCGCGGGGCGCAGCTCAGCCCTGGTGCGCGCCTGTCTTGACCCTGCCTGTCCATCCATCGCCAAGCGGACGCGCGGCAGGCTATGATGCCCGCCAGCAAACCCGGCAGCCGCCGGTGCCAAATCGCCAAACGGATCCCAGACGATGACCCATCCCGCGCTTGAACCCGAGATCCGCCCTGCCACCCCTGCCGACGAGGCCGATATCTCGATGGTCATCGCCACGGCCTTCGGCGACGAGGCCGAGGCGCGGCTGGTCGACGAGCTGCGCTCCTGCGGCGCGCTGGTGCTGGAGCAGGTCGCGGTCGACCGGGACGGGCGCGTCGTCGGCCATATCGCCTTTTCGCGGGTGACCGGGTCGGGCGCCGGCCACCGCCTTGCCATCTCCTGCCTGGCGCCGATTTCCGTCAGTCCCGACCGCCAGCGCGGCGGCATCGGCTCGGCGCTGATCCGCGCCGGGATCGCAGCCCTGCGCGAGGGCGGCGAGGATCTCGTCCTGGTGCTGGGCCATCCCGGCTATTACCCGCGCTTCGGCTTCGATCCGGAGCTTGCGAAAAAGGTCGCCGGCCCCTATGCGGGACCTGCCTTCCAGGCGCTGGCGCTGAGCGAGGCCGCCCGTGCGGCCCTGCCGATCGAGGTCACCTTCGCCACGCCCTTCGAGGCCTTCGAGTAACCCCGCGCGACAACCGGCGAGCCGATCCCGTTCCATGCCCCGATACAAGCTGACAGTCGACTATGACGGCCGCCCTTTCGTGGGCTGGCAGCGGCAGGACAACGGTCCGTCCGTGCAGGGTGTGATCGAGCGGGCGGTGAAGGCGTTTTCCGGCGAGACGGTGACCATCGGCGGGGCGGGGCGCACCGATTCCGGCGTGCATGCGACCGGGCAGGTCGCGCATCTCGATCTGGAGAAGGACTGGCCGGCGGCAACCGTGCTCGGCGCGCTCAACTTCCACTGCCTGCCCGATCCGGTGGCGATCCTCGCATGCGAGAAAATGCATGAGGGGTTCGATGCGCGGTTCTCTGCGATCCGCCGCCACTACCGCTATCGCATCGCCAACCGGCTGGCGCCGCTGACCCACGATCTGGGGCTGGCCTGGCACGTGAAGAAGCCGCTGGACGCAGAAGCGATGCACGAGGCCGCGCAGGTCTTCGTCGGCCATCACGACTTCACCACCTTCCGCCATTCGCGCTGCCAGGCGAAGAGCCCTTGGAAGACGCTGGAGACCTTCAGCGTGCGCCGGGAGGGCGAGAGCATCATCGCCGAATGTTCTTCGCGTTCCTTCCTGCACAACCAGGTGCGCTCGATGGTCGGCACGCTGCGGCTGGTCGGCGAAGGGCGCTGGGGGCCGGAGGATGTCGCAAAGGCGCTGGCGGCGCGGAGCCGCGAGGCCTGCGGCCCGGTGGCGCCGCCCGACGGGCTGTATCTGACGCAGGTCGACTATCGCCCGGCGGAAGAGGATGCGGCCTCGCTCGCCGCCTATCGCGCCGGGCTTGCCGCCGGGGCGGATGAGGACGACGAGGCGGTCGGGGACGTGGTCTCGGGCGACTGAAGGCCGGCCTCGTCCTCCTGCGGGGCGGGCGGCACCAGCTTGCGATAGAGATGCCAGGTGGTGTGGCCGAGCACCGGCAGGGCGACGAGCAGCCCGGCGAACAGCGGCAGCATCGACACGATCAGCGTTGCGGTGACGACCAGCGCCCAGCCGATCATCGGCTTCGGGCTGGTGACGACCGCGCGCACGCTGGTGATCATCGCGGTGATGAAGTCGACGTCCCGGTCGAGCAGCATCGGGAAGGACACGACGGTCAGCGAGAACAGGATGACCGACAGCACCGCGCCGATGGCATTGCCGATGACCAGGAACATCAGGCCTTCGGGCGTCGTCACCACCACCTCGACGAAGGCGCCGAAGGACGAGAACGATTTGAAGCCGAGGAACAGGGCGAGCAGCAGCCGCACCTGATACATCCACATGATCTGGACGAAGAGCACGACGAAGGCCATCCAGGCGATCTCGCGCTTGCGCTGCGCCCAGACGACGCCGAGGACGCCCGGCCAGTCGAGCGGCTCGCCCGTCTCCAGCCGGCGGCTGACCTCGTAGAGGCCGACGGCGATGAACGGGCCGATCAGCCCGAAGCCGATGGCCAGCGGATAGCTGAGATAGCTCATGTGCAGGGCGGAGGCGGTGAGCAGCACCAAGATGCCGCCAAGGGCATAGACGGCGCCGAAGAACAGGCCGAAGCGCGGCGCCTTGCGGAAGTCGCGCATGCCCGCGCCGAGCGCGTCGACGATGGCGTCGAAGCCGATGGCGTTGACCCGCGTCGGATCGGGCCGCCGCACGGGCTGCCCCTCGCTCGCGCTGCTGCCGTGTTCGCCCGTCATTGCCTGCCTCCCCTGACGCTCTTGTTTCCCGATACTGCAACAAGCAGCTTTACTGAAACAAGAATGCCGCCGCCCGTCATCTTCGCAAAGATACGTGCAAGGCGGGCGCCCGGATCCGGGCGGGGGGCAAGTCCGCCTGTTAGCCGGCGAAATAGCTGTCGAGGAAGCGGCGATAGATGGCGGTCAGGCCGTCGAGCTCGGCGAGCGGCACGCGCTCGTCGACCTGGTGCATGGTCTGGCCGACGAGACCGAACTCGACCACCGGGCAGTAATTCTTGATGAAGCGGGCATCCGAGGTGCCGCCGCCCGTCGACAGCTCCGGCCGGCGGCCGGTCTCCGCCTCGACCGCATCCGCCAGCGCGTCGATCAGCTCCGCATCGTGGGTGAGGAAACTGTCGCTGGAATCGCTGGTGAAATCGAGCTGCCAGTCGCAGGTGAGCCCTTCGACGCCGGCAAGCTCGGCACGCAGATGCGCCTTCAGGCTGTCCACCGACCAGGTGTCGTTGAAGCGGATGTTGAAATTGGCGACCGCCTTGCGCGGGATGACGTTGAAGGCGGTGTTGCCGACATCGACGGTGGTGATCTCCAGGTTCGACGGCTGGAAGCGCTCGTTGCCGGCATCGAGCACGAGAGCGTCGAGGCGGGCGAGCAGCACCAGCATGTCGGAGACCGGGTTCTTCGCCAGATGCGGATAGGCGACATGGCCCTGCACGCCGGTGACCGTGACGATGCCCGACAGCGAGCCGCGCCGGCCGACCTTGATCGCATCGCCGAGATGGTCGGGATTGGTCGGCTCGCCGACGATGCAGGCGTCGAACCGGTGGCCGCGCTCTGCCGCCCATTCCAGCAGCTTGACCGTGCCGTTGATCGCCGGGCCTTCCTCGTCGCCGGTGATCAGGAAGGAGATGCGCCCCGGCAAGTCCTCGCCCTTCTCCGCGACATAGGCGATGGCGGCGGCAGCGAAGGCGGCGATGCCGCCCTTCATGTCGACCGCGCCGCGCCCGTGCAGGATGCCGTCCTCGACCGTGCCGTCGAACGGGCCGTGCCGCCAGGCGCCCGCATCGCCCGCCGGCACCACGTCCGTATGGCCGGCAAAGGCAAGGTTCGGACCCCGCGTGCCGATGGTGGCGAAGAGGTTCTCCACGTCCGGCGTGCCGTGGTCCGAGAACACCATGCGCTCGACCGTGAAGCCGGCCGCCTTCAGCCGCTCGTCCAGCAGCGCGAGCGCCCCGCCCTCGGCCGGCGTCACGGACGGACAGCGGAGCAGGTCGCGGGCAAGGGTGGCGGCGGGGGAAAGGGGCTGGTGGGTCACGGGCAGGCGGCTTTCGGATGGAAGGGCAGGAACGAAAAGACGGGCGTCAGGACGGTTTCGCCCAGCGGCTGTTGGGGCGCGGGCCATAGGCATTGGGGCCGGGCTCGCCGGGCATCAGGCCGAGGCCGATGACGAAGAAGAAATTGATCACCGGCACGAAGATCAGCACGGCGAGGAAGCCGGAGAGGTTTCGGTCCTGCAGCCGCTTGATGGCGAGCGCGAGAACCACCCAGTGGCTGGCGAACAGCATGTAGGGCAGCAGCGGATGCGAGTTGACGAAATCCTCCATCGACACCACTGCGGTCTGGTCGCCGGGGATTTCCAGGGTCTGGACCCAGAGGCTGACGGGGATCGCGAAGACCGCCCACAGGAAGCCGAGCGCCAGCATGTAAGGCTCGCGCGAGACGCGCCCGATCGGGCTGAAGAACAGCCAGAACGGCCCCAGCGGGCCCGGATATGCTTGCGGCTGCGACATGGAACTTCCTGGACGGGACACTGTCTGCTGCCTCCGAAGTAGGCCGCCGGCGAGAGACAATCAAGCCGCTTGCCCGGATTGTCCCGCCCCGCGCGGCGTTTTGCCCGCCCGTTAATCGGCGGTTATGGGAATGCTGCTACGCAAAAGACCGTGGTCGGACGCCTGCCCGCACCGCCGACGACGCCACAACCGCCGGGAGAGTATCCGTGTTCAGCCTTTCGCCCGCCTCCTCCAGCAATGTCTTCCGCAAGCGACGGGTCCAGCGCCTCAAGGCGATGGTCGCCGATCATGTCGCGGCGAAGGGCCGTTGCCGCATCGTCGATCTCGGCGGCACGCCGGAATTCTGGCACGTGTGGCGCGACGAGATGAATTTCGACGGCGTCACCATCACCTGCATCAATCTCGGCTTCACGGCGGGGACGGACGGCAGCCTGCCGATCGAGCTGGTGCATGGCAGCGCCTGCGACCTGCCCGAGCATGCGGACAATTCCTTCGACGTCGCCTTTTCCAATTCGGTGATCGAGCATGTCGGCAGCTGGGCCAACAAGTCGGCCTTCGCCCGCGAGGCGCGGCGGCTGGCACCGAGCCACATGATCCAGACGCCGAGCTTCTGGTTCCCGATCGAGCCGCATGCGCGCTTCCCGCTGCTGCACTGGCTGCCCGATCCGCTGGTCTACCGGATCCACTTGGCCATGCGCACGGGCTTCTACCCGCGTGCGGCCAATCTCGACGAGGCGATGGTGTCGCTGGAGGATGCGCGCCTGCTGGACGGCCGGCAGATGCGCTATCTCTTCCCGGACTCCGAGCTGGTGACCGAACGGTTCATCGGCCTGCCGAAGTCGCTGATGGCGGTCCGCCACGCCGTCTCCTGACGGCGCGGCGACACGCGAAAGCCAGCTGCGGTCATGGCCGCGATCAGGCGCGCAGCAACTCGTTGATCGAGGTCTTGGAGCGGGTCTTCTCGTCGACGCGCTTGACGATCACCGCGCAGTAAAGGCTCGGGCCCGGCTCGCCGCTGGGCAGCGGCTTGCCCGGCATGGTGCCGGCGACCACCACCGAATAGGCCGGCACCTCGCCGTAGAACACCTCGCCGGTGGCGCGGTCGACGATCTTGGTCGACTGGCCGATGAACACGCCCATGCCGAGCACCGCGCCCTCGCGGACGATGCAGCCCTCGACGACTTCCGAGCGGGCGCCGATGAAGCAATTGTCCTCGATGATCACCGGGCCGGCCTGAAGCGGCTCGAGCACGCCGCCGATGCCGACGCCGCCCGACAGGTGGACGTTGCGGCCGATCTGGGCGCAGGAGCCGACGGTCGCCCAGGTGTCGACCATGGTGCCTTCGCCGACATGGGCGCCGAGATTGACGAAGGACGGCATCAGGACAACGTTCTTGGCGATATGGGCCGAGCGGCGGACGATGGCGCCCGGCACCGCGCGAAAGCCCGCTTCCTCGAAGTCGACGCCGCGCCAGCCGTCGAACTTGGACGGCACCTTGTCCCACCAGGTGGCATCGCCCGGACCGCCCTTGATGATCTCCATCGGGTTGAGGCGGAAGGACAGCAGCACCGCCTTCTTCAGCCACTGGTTCACGGCCCAGTCGCCGGCCTCGGCCTTTTCCGCCACCCGCGCATGACCGCGGTCCATCAGATCGAGCGCAGCGTTCACCGCCTCGCGCACTTCGCCCGTGGTCTGGGCGTTGATCGTGTCGCGGTCCTCGAAGGCGGCGTCGATGATGGCGGCGAGCTTCGCCTTGTCGGTGTTGGCAGTGGTCATGCGCGCGTGTCTCCGGAAAATGTGCCTGGGAAAGCGTCTGAATTCGTCGCGCGGACCTAAGCGCCGCTCCCGCGCGAAGTCAAGGCCGGGACGCCTGCGGGTCGGGCCTGTGCCTTCGCATTTTTGCCTGTCGCGCGCAGGCTGGTTCCTGTATGTGGCAGCGCATGGACTTGTGGATCCCCATCACGGTTTTCGCCGCCTTCTGCCAGAACGCCCGATCCGCCCTGCAACGCCACTTCACGGCGCGGCTCGGCACGACCGGCGCCACCTTCGTGCGCTTCGGCTACGGCGTTCCCTTCGCGCTGCTCTACCTTGCCGGGCTGCATTTCGTCGGCGGCATGCCGCTGCCGGAGCCGAACGTCTCCTTCGCGATCTTCGGCATGATCGGCGGCATCGCGCAGATCCTTGCGACCTTCCTGCTGGTCTACCTGTTCTCGCTGCGGAACTTCGTCGCCGGCACGGCCTATTCCAAGACCGAGCCGGTGCAGGCGGCGATCTTCGGCCTGGTGCTGCTGGGCGAGACGATCACGCCGCTGGCCGGCGTCGCCATCGCCGTCGGCGTGGTCGGGGTGATCTTCGTGTCGCTGGCCGGAAAGCCGGTGAGCGCGGGCGCGCTGCTGACGGCCCTGACCGGGCGTCCGGCGCAGATCGGCCTTGCCTCGGCGGCGATGTTCGGCATCTCGGCCGTGTGCTACCGCGCCGCCTCGCTGGCGCTGGGCGGTCCCGGCTTCCTGATGCAGGCCGGCTTCACGCTGGCCTTCGTCACCGCATTCCAGACGCTGGCCATGGTCGCCTGGATGGCCCTGCGCGAGCCGGACCAGCTGCGCGCCAGCCTGACCCATTGGCGCGGCGCCGTCTGGGTGGGGCTGGTCGGCGTTGCCGGCTCGGCCGGCTGGTTCACCGCCATGACGCTGGAAAAGGTCGCCTATGTGCGCGCGCTCGGGCAGGTGGAGCTGATCTTCACCTTCATCGTCTCGTGGTGGTTCTTCCGCGAGAAGCTGCAGCCGGGCGAAATCGTCGGCACGGTGCTGATCGCCGGCGGCATCGTGCTGCTGCTGCTGGGCACCTGAGGGCGCTCAGGCCTTCTTCACGAACTGGCAGAGGATGACGATCCGCTGGCCCTCGACCTTGCCTTCCAGATGGTTGGCATTGTCGGGGACGAGGGCGATCTTGCGCACCGCCGTGCCGCGCTTGGCGGTGAAGCCCGCGCCCTTGACCGGCAGGTCCTTGATCAACGTGACGGTGTCGCCGGACGCCAGCACCGTGCCGTTGCAGTCGACATGGACGATGGCGTCCTCGCCGCTCGAAGCGCCGCTGCCTTCCTCGGCCCAGGCCAGAACCTCCGGCTCCAGCCAGGCGATCTCCAGCGCCTCGCGCGCCCAGGGCGCTTCCGGCAGGCCCTTCAGCAGGCGCCAGGCGAGGACCTGCACCGCCGGCTCGGGGCTCCAGATCGCCTCGGTGAGACACCGCCAGTGCGGCCCGTCCTGCGGTCCTTCCTCGACGCCCGCCCGGCAGACGGGGCACAGCGGCACGCTGTCCTCGCGCGGGGACACGGCAAAGGCGGAGGCGCCTTCGGCATTGCAAAGGGCACAAGATGTCATGGGATGTCCTGTCGGCGGAGCATGGAAGTGAGGTCACGGGTGGCATAGGCCACCGGCGCCTCCGCGTCCAGCCGCACGAGCAGCGACACTTTTTCAGGTTCAGCGTTTCCCGTTCATCAGGACTTCGCGGCCGGCGCCGGCAAATCCGGCAACCGGCCCGTCCGTTCCGGGCTAGCCGGCGAACCCTTCCACGACGATCTTGCCGCGCGCCGTGCCCGTCTCGATGCGCCGGTGCGCCTCGCGCAGGGTGCCGGCGTTGATCGGCGAGAGCGTTTCGGCGAGCGTGGTGCGCAGCCGGCCCGCGTCGATTTCTCCGGCGACGAAATCCAGCAGCCGGTGCTGCTCGATCATGTCGGGCGTTGTGAACATCGCGCGGGTGAACATCAGCTCCCAGTGCAGGCTCGCCGCCTTGGTCTTCATCTGCTCCATCGGCATGGGCAGATGCGTGTCGTCGATGGTGACGATGGAGCCCTGCGGCCGGATCAGCTCGACCGCATCAAGCCAGTGACGCATGTCGTTGAAGATCGCCACATGGTCGACACGCTCGATCCCGAGCGCCCGCACCTGCGGCACCAGCGGCTCGCGGTGGCTGACGACATGGTCCGCGCCGAGCTCGCGCACCCATGCGACGGTTTCCGGGCGCGAGGCGGTGGCGATCACCGTCAGCCCGGCGCGCTTGGCCAGCTGGATGCCGATGGAGCCGACGCCGCCGGCCCCGCCGATGATCAGGATCGACCGCCCCGCATCCGCCCCGTCCCGGTCGATGCGCAGCCGGTGGAACAGGGATTCGTAGGCGGTGATGGTGGTGAGCGGCAGGGCCGCCGCCTCGGCGAAGGACAGGCTCGACGGCTTGCGGCCGACGATGCGCTCGTCCACCAGATGGAACTCCTGGTTCGTGCCGGGACGGGTGATGTCACCGGCGTAGTAGACCTCGTCGCCGGGGCGGAACAGCGTGACGTCGGGGCCGACCGCCTCGACCACGCCGCTGGCGTCGTAGCCGATGACGCGCGGGGCGTCTTCCACCTTGTCCTTGGGCGAGCGCACCTTGGTGTCGACGGGATTGACGGCAACGGCGCGCACGGCGACGAGAATGTCGCGCCCCTGCGGCGCGGGCTTGGGCAGGTCGAGATCGATCAGCGACTGCGGATCGTCGATGGGCAGATAGCGGGTGAAGCCGACGGCTTTCATGCAGGTCCTCATGGCGTGTCTGGGGAATTCGGGTGTCTGGTGTCGGGTGCGGAGCCGGTCAGGCCGCAGCACTCCAGGCCGGATAGGTCGAGTAGCCCTGCGCATCGCCGCCGAACAGCGTGGCCGGGTCGAACTGCGCCAGCGGCAGGTTCTCGCGCAAGCGCCGCGGCAGGTCGGGATTGGCGATGAACGGGCGGCCGAAGCCGACGAGATCGGCATGGCCGGCGGCAAGGATCGCCTGCGCGCGGGCCAGGTCGTAGCGGCCGGCGACGACGATGCGGCCCGAATAGGCCTCGCGCAGCGCGATGCGGAAGCTGTCCGGCGTCTCGGGCGCATCGTCCCAGTCTGCCTCCGCCAGATGGACATAGGCAAGGCCGATCCGGTCGATCTCGCGCGCGGCCATCAGCATGGTCGGCATGATCTCGTCGTCGGCCATGCCGCGCTGGGTGATGACCGGCGACAGGCGAAGACCGGTGCGGGCAGGGCCGATGGCGCCGGCCACAGCCTCCGCGACCTCGACGAGGAAGCGGATGCGGTTCTGCTGCGAGCCGCCGTAGCGGTCGGTGCGCAGGTTCGACGAGCGCCGCAGGAACTGGTCGATCAGGTAGCCGTTGGCACCGTGGATCTCGACGCCGTCGAAGCCGGCGGCCACCGCGTTTTCCGCAGCGCGCGCATAGTCGGCGACGATGCCGGCGATCTCGTCGCTCTCCAGCGCCCGCGGCACCGGGCTCTCGGGCATGCCGGCCTCGCCGGTGGCCGGATCGACGATCCAGACCTTCGCATCGGGCGCCAGCGCGGACGGGGCGACCGGCTTGCCGTCGGCATGGAAGATCGCGTGGCTCATCCGCCCGACATGCCAGAGCTGCAGGAAGATGCGCCCGCCAGCCGCATGGACGGCATCGGTCACCAGCCGCCAGCCGGCGATCTGCTCGGGAGAGTGGATGCCGGGGGTGAAGGAATAGCCCTGGCCTTGGGGCGAGATCTGGGTGGCCTCGCTGACGATCAGCGCCGCGCCGGCGCGCTGGGCGTAGTAGTCGGCCATCATCGCATTCGGCACGTTGCCGGGCTGGGTGGTGCGGGCGCGGGTCATCGGCGCCAGGGCGATGCGGTGCGGCAGCGACAGCTCGCCGAGGGTCAGGGGATCGAACAGGTTGGATGTCACGGCAAGGTGTCTCCTGGACGTCGGGAAAGGATGCGGGAAGGTCCCGCAGGGTTCGTCCCGGATCTAGTCCTTGCGGGGATTTCGGATAATCGGCTAGCTTCCGAAATTATAATTCGGGAAGGCCGAAGAAATATGCTCGACAACCTGGCATTGTTCCTGAGGATCGTCGAAAAGGGCGGCCTTGCCGCCGGCGGCCGCGATCTGGGCCTGTCGCCGGCCACCGTCTCCGAGCGGCTGGCTTCGCTGGAGCGGCAATACGGCGCGACGCTGCTGCTGCGCACCACGCGGCGGATCGCCCTGACCGACGAGGGGGCGGTGCTGGTGGAGGGCGCGCGGCGGTTGCTGGCCGAGGCGGAGGAACTGCAGGACCGCATCCGCCACGGGGCGGAGCGGATTTCCGGCCCGATCCGCATGAGCGCACCGGAGGATCTCGGCCGCCGGCGTATCGTGCCGATCCTCGACGCGTTTCTCGAGGAACATCCGGACGTGAGCGTCGATCTCGACCTGACCGACGGTTATGTCGATCTCGTCGGCCGGGGGATCGACCTGGCGGTGCGCCATGGCACGCTCGCCGACAGCACGCTGCGCGCGCGCTCGCTCGGCGGTAACCGGCGAGCGGTCTGCGCCTCGCCCGCCTATCTGGCGGCGCACGGGGCGCCGGAGCATCCGCAGGATCTCGCCCGGCACGACTGCATCCTGATGCGCTTCGGCGGCAATCTCGACCGGGAATGGCCGTTCTTCATCGACGGCGAGGTCCGCAGGATCGTGGTAGGCGGCCGGCGCGTCGCCAATGACGGCGGCCTCGTGCGGGAATGGTGCCGGCAGGGGCGGGGGATCGCGCTGAAGTCGATCCGCGACGTCGACGAGGACCTGGCGAGCGGGGCGCTGGTGGAACTGCTGGAAGGCTATGCGGCCGGCGGCACGGCGCTGCAGATCGTCTATCCGCAAGGCACGGTGCAGCCGCGCCGGGTGCGCGTGCTGATCGACCGGCTGGCGAGCGACTTGTCGGTGTTTACCGATCCGCGGCCGCAGGCTCCCGGCGTGGGCGGTTGACCAGCGACACCAGCACGAAGGAGATGATCATCAAAAGCACCCAGGCGTTCAGCTTGGCGAGCGAGACCAGCGTCCAGCCGTCGGCCTGGTCGGGATAGCGCCAGGCGCGGGCGAAGGTGCCGATATTTTCCGCCAGCCAGATGAACAGCGCGACCAGGAAGAAGCCGAGCACCAGGGGCATGCGGTGGCGGTAGCGATAGACCGAATAGTGCACCCAGGTCCGCCCGTAGAGCAGGAACAGGGCGGCGAACAGGCCGAGCCGGATGTCGATCGTGTAGTGGTGGGTGAAGAAGTTCACATAGATCGCCAGCGCGAACAGCCAGGTGGTCCACAGCGGCGGATAGTGCGAATAGGCGAAGTCGAAGATCCGCGACACGCGCGCGAGATAGCTGCCGACCGCCGCATACATGAAACCGGAAAACAGCGGCACGCCCTCGATGCGGAAGAAGCTCTCCTCCGGATAGACCCAGGAGCCGGCCGCCGTCTTGAACACTTCCATCGCCGTGCCGACGACGTGGAAGATCAGGATGACCTTGGCCTCGTCGAGGGTCTCGAACCGGGCGGCCAGCAGCCAGACCTGGATCGCCAGCGCGGCGAGGAAGAGAAAGTCGTAGCGCGCCAGCGCGGCCCCGTCCGGATACCAGAAGCGGGTGGCGAGGATCAGCGCCAGCAGCAGCGCGCCATAGATGCAGGCATAGGCCTGCTTGACGCCGAAGGCGAGGAACTCGACTGCAGCGCGCGCCAGCACGCCGCCGCCGAGGCGCCGGTAGACGAAAGGGAGCGTCCGGTGCAGGGCCCGCTCCGTGCGGGAGGCCGCATTGGCCGGCCGCGCGAGCCGGCGCACGAGATCAAGTCGCATCGCCCGTCTCCGCGCTCAGGCGCGCATCGCCCCATGCACCGCGTTGAGGAAGCCGGTCAGGTCGTCGGTGACGAAGTCGACATGGGGGGCGTTCTGCCCCTCCATCTCCCACTCCTCGCGGAAGACGTCGCGCGTGCCCTCGGGCACCAGGAGCACCGAGCGCATCCCCAGCTTGTGCGGCACCTGCAGGTTGCGGGCGAGATCCTCGAACATGGCGGCCCGCGCCGGCGAGACGCCGGTCTTTTCCAGGAACCGGTTGTAGGTCTCCAGGTTCGGCTTGGGCAGCAGGCCGGCGGCGACGATGTCGAAGATGTCGTCGAAATGCTCGGAAATGCCGAGCCGGGCCGCGGTGCGCTCCGCATGCGGCCGGTCGCCGTTGGTGAAGATGTACTTCCTGCCCGGGAGCCGCGCGATCGCCTGGCCCAGCTGCGGATTGGGCTGCACCGGCGAATAGTCGATGTCGTGGACATATTCCAGGAAGGCGTCCGGCTCGATCTGGTGCTCGATCATCAGCCCGCGCAAGGTGGTGCCGTAGTCGCGGTAGAACGCCTTCTGCTTCGCCCGCGCCTCGTCCGCCGCCAGCCCGAGGTGACGCGCGATATAGTCGGAGATGCGCGCATCGATCTGCGAGAACAGATCGGAGCTCGGCGGATAGAGCGTGTTGTCCAGGTCGAAGACCCAGGCCTCCACGCCCGTGAAGACCCGCAGGTCCTGCTCGTGCGCGTGGCGGCCTTCGCGTTCGCTGACGGTCATGGGCGCAGCAAGGTCCCGGCGCCCTGGTCGGTGAACAGTTCCAGCAGAACCGCGTGCGGCACCTTGCCGTTGAGGATGACGACGCCCTCGACGCCGCGCTCCAGCGCCTCGATGCAGGTCTCGACCTTCGGGATCATGCCGCCGGAGATCGTGCCGTCCTCGATCAGCGCACGGGCCTGCGAGACGGTGAGCTCCTTGATCAGCTTGCCGTTGGCGTCGAGCACGCCCGGAACGTCCGTGAGGAACAGCAGCCGCTTGGCATCGAGCGCGCCGGCGATGGCGCCGGCGAAGGTGTCCGCATTGATGTTGTAGGTCTCGCCGTCGATGCCGGGGGCGACGGGGGCGACCACCGGGATCAGCTCTTCCTTCATGACCAGGCGCAGCACGGTCGGATTGACCTCCGCCGGCTCGCCGACGAAGCCGAGGTCGAGGATCTGCTCGATCGCCGAATTGGGATCGCGCACCCGCCGCTGCAGCTTCTCGGCCGTGACCATGTTGCCGTCCTTGCCGCACAGGCCGACCGCCTTGCCGCCCTCGGCATTGATCAGGTGGACGATCTCCTTGTTGATCGAGCCGGCGAGAACCATCTCGACGATCTCGACCGTCGCCTTGTCGGTGACGCGCAGGCCGTTGCGGAACTCACTCTTGATGCCGAGCCGGTCGAGCATCGTGCCGATCTGCGGGCCGCCGCCATGCACCACCACCGGCAGCACGCCGGCAAGGCGCAGCAGGGTGATGTCGCGGGCGAAGGCATTGCCGAGGGCCGGATCGCCCATGGCGTGGCCGCCGTATTTCACCACCACGACCTGGTCGTCGTAGCGCAGCATGTGCGGCAGGGCGGTGGAGATGATCTTGGCGGGGTTGATCGGGGCGGTTTCGGTCATGGACGCAGTGGCACCTCGGCTGGACATGAGGACGGCGGACGAGCATCCGCGCATCGACGAAGGTCTATAGCTGCTTTCGGATATGGGCTCAATTGCGGCCCGGCAAGGACGGGCGGCGCGAAAGAGGTGGGAATACGGTCAGGCGACGCTCGCCTTGAGCCCCGAGGAGGCGGCGGCAACCGCCGCGGCCTGCATTGCCGAGGCCGGCGCCTGCGCCGCGCCGACCAGGTCGGCGATGCGCTCGGCGGCGACGGGGCGGGAGAAATGGAAGCCCTGCAGGTCGTTGCAGCCGATCAGCGCGAGGAAGCTCTTCTGTTCCTCGGTCTCGATGCCTTCCGCCGTCACCTTCAGCCCGAGATCGACGGCCAGCTTCACCACCGCATGGGTGACGGTGTTGTAGTCGACCTTCTCGCCGAGCCCGCGCACGAACTGCCGGTCGACCTTGATCCGGTCGATGGGGAACTGCAGCAGGTGGTTCAGCGAGCCGTAGCCGGTGCCGAAATCGTCGAGCACGATGGCGACGCCGAGCAGCTTCAGCTTCTGCAGCGTTTCGGCGAGATCGCCGCCCGGCGCCAGCAGGATGTTCTCCGTGACCTCCAGGTCGAGATTGCGCCCGTCGAAGCCGGTGCGCTCCAGGATCGAGCGGACCCGGTTGACCAGCCGCGGATCGCGCAGCTGACCGGAGAACAGGTTGACCGACAGGCGGAAGCCGTGCGGCGCGGTCAGCGCCCAGGGGCGGGCGGTGCGGCAGGCCTCCTCCAGCACCCAGTAGCCGACATCGGCCGCCTGGCGGCTGCCGTCGAGCGCGGCGATGAAGGCGCCGGGCGGCAGCGTGCCGCGGGTGGGGTGGTTCCAGCGCATCAGGGCCTCGGCGCCGATGACGGCCTCGTCGGCGATGCGCACCACCGGCTGGTAGAGCAGGTGGAACTGCTGCTGCTCGACCGCCTCGACGAGCTCGCGCGCCAGCGTGTTGCGCTCGTCCGCCTCGCGCCGCATGGGCGCGTCGAACACCATGAAGCGCCCGCGGCCCTTGGTCTTGGCCTCGTAAAGGGCAAGGTCCGCATTGCCCATCAACTGGCTGAACGAGCCGCCATGGTCCGGCAGCACGGCAATGCCCATGCTGCAGCCGCATTCCACGCCCTCGTGCTCGTCCGTTCCCGCGACCGGGACGGAGATGGCCTGGGCAAGGCCGGCGGCATATTCGGCGATCGCCCCGTCGCGGGCGAGCGAGGGCTCGAGAATGGCGAATTCGTCGCCGCCGAGCCGGGCAACGGTCGCCTGCGGCCCGGCATGGGCGCGCAGGCGCTGCGCCGTCTCCATCAGCAGCCGGTCGCCGCTGGAATGGCCGAACGTGTCGTTGACCAGCTTGAAATGGTCGAGGTCGAGCAGGAACAGCGTCGCTTCCTCGCCGGTCTCCTGCCAGCGGCGGAAGGCATCGGTGACGCGCGTCTCGAAGGTTGCGCGGTTGGCGAGCCCGGTCAACGGATCGTGGCGGGCGAGATGCTCCAGCTCCCGGTTGACCATCTCGATGTCGGTGATGTCGCGCGCCGTGCCGCGATAGCCGAGAAAGGATCCGTCGGCGCCGAAGACCGGGCGGCCGCTGATCGAGTGGAACCGCTCCTTGCCGTCCCGGTGGCAGCGGAAGCGCACATCGCGGAAGGGCAGGTGGGCCTCCAGCATCCGGCGGTGCTCGGCCCAGAACTCGGGGCACTCGCCATTGCCGGACGGGGCCTCCCAGCGGGTCTTGCCGATGAACTTCTCCACCTGGAGCAGATACCGGTCGGCGCTGGGCGAGAGATAGGTGAAGCGGAACTCGGCGTCCTGCTCCCAGATCCAGTCGGAGGCGATCTCCAGATAGTTGGAGAAGCGCGCATCGCGCCGGCGGCCCTCCAGCAGGCGCACGGTGAGGTCGGTGAGATGAACGAGGCTGGCCAGCTCGTCGTCGCTCAGCCCTTGCGGACGGATCCTGTCGTCGATGACGCAGAGCGTGCCGATGGGAAAGCCGTTTTCCAGCCGCACGGGACAGCCGGCGTAAAAGCGGTTGCCGCCTTCCATCTCGACATAGGGAAAGTGCTTGAAGCGCGGATCGGCGGTCAGGTCGGGAACGATGAGCGGCTGGTCGGCCATGTAGGCGACGCCGCAGACCGAGGTGGCGGCCGGAACCTGCGTCGCATCGCTCCCCGTGCCGGCCAGAACGAAGACTTCGGCGTCATGCACGAAGGTGACGAAGGCCTTGCGGCAGCGGGTGATGCGGGCGGCGAGGCGGACGATCTCGTCCAGCGCCGGATCGGGTGAATGGCCGACGAGCTGCAAGCTGGCGATCTCGGCGCGCAGCCGGGCATCGCCGGGCCGTCGTGTCGCCGTCGCGTCCGTGCCATTCTCGCGTTCGACTTGCCCGCGTTCGACTTGCATGCGGTTGTCCCCTCGATTCCGCAGGCATAGCGTATGTAACTTTACGCAGCGTTAAAAATGGAAGGATTCGCAACCCCTGTCGATGCTGCCCCCGCAACGGGGCAACAGCATCCCTATTTTTCGCAGGTCGGCAAGAGCCGTCTGCAGCTCGCCTTCTCAGCCTGCGGAAAGCTTGAGGATTTCTGCCCGGATTTCGGCAAGGCCGGTCGATTTTTCGGAGGAGGTGACGATGATCTGCGGATGCGCTGCGGGGCGCTTGCGGATCTTTTCGGCCGTGTCGTCCTCGACCCGCTTCAGCTGCCCCGGCTTGATCTTGTCGATCTTGGTCAGCACCACCTGGTAGTTGACCGCGGCCTTGTCGAGCAGGCCCATCACCTCCAGGTCGTTCGCCTTCAGCCCGTGCCGGCTGTCGATCAGCACGAAGACGCGGCGCAGCCTTGCGCGGCCCTGCAGGTAGGTGAAGACCAGCTCCGTCCAGGCATCGACCAGCGACTTCGGCGCCTGGGCATAGCCGTAGCCGGGCATGTCGACCAGGGTCACCGCGCTTTCCGGCGCGGCGAAGAAGTTGAGCATCTGCGTGCGGCCGGGCGTGTTGGACGTACGCGCCAGCCCGTTGACGCCGGTGATGGCGTTGATCAGGCTCGACTTGCCGACATTCGAGCGCCCGGCGAAGGCGACCTCGATCTCGCCTTCGGGCGGCAGCTGCTCCAGATGCGCGACGCTGGTGACGAAGGCCCAGGGGCGGCGGAACAGCAGGCGGCCGGCCTCGATGTCCTCCGGGCTGTGGGGACTGTCTGCGTCGGAGCGGTCGTCCGGCTGGCTCATGGCGGCGTCTGTCTCGGCTTGCGTGCGGTGGCGGCGCTGGATGCGCGGACCGGGCAACAATATGCTGCCCGGTCCGATGCTCTAGACGGCCCGCTCCAGCTTGTCGAGGTCCGCGCCGCGGATCGCGTCGAGATTCCGGGAGATCTTGTCCGCCGGCCAGTCCCACCAGGCGAGCGCGAGCAGCCGCTCGATCACCTCCTCTGGAAAGCGCAGGCGGATGATGCGCGCCGGATTGCCGACGGCGATGGCGTAAGGGGGCACGTCCGAGGCGACCACCGCACCGGCCCCGATCACCGCCCCGTCGCAGATCGTCACGCCGGGGAGGATCATCGCCTCGCGGCCGATCCACACGTCGTTGCCGACGATGGTGTCGCCGCGATAGCCGACGCCCAGCTCCGCCATGTCGAAGCTGTCCGACCAGCCCTCGCCGAAGATCGCGAAGGGATAGGTCGAGAAGCCGTGCATGGGGTGGTTGGCGCCGTTCATGACGAAACGGGCGCCGGTGGCCAGCGCGCAGAAGCGGCCGATCACCAGCCGGTCGCCGATGAAATCGAAGTGGTAGAGCACGTTGCGGGTCTCGAACTCCGCCGCATGGTCCTCGTCGTGATAGTAGGTGTAGTCGCCGACCTGGATGGTCGGACGGGTGATCACCGTATTGAGAAAGACGGTGTGGGCCTCCCCGGACAGGGGATGGCGCGTGCGCGGGTTCGGTCCGTGCATGGGAATGTCTCCGGGGTCAGATCAGGTATCGCATGGTGCCTGCACCGCATCCCGCCGGTCCTGGAAGATGAGGACCCGGTAGAGCGTCTCGGCAATGTCCGGGCGCGGGGCGGCCGTCGTTGCAGCCACCGCTCGCGCCATCTTCAGGCGATCCTGTTCATCGGCCCTCTCCCCGAATTGACCTCGCTTTAATGGGTTGCCTTCGGCCCGCCCGCAACCCCGGGAAGGGGAGGGCACGAAAAAAGGCCCCGGAGGGTTGCTCCGGGGCCACACTGTGCGTTTCGCGATGTCGGACGGCGGCTTACTTCGCCTTGGGCTTGTCGGCCTTGGCCTTGTCCGCCGCGGGCTTTTCCGCCGGCTCTTCCGCCTTCTTTCGGCTGAAGGAGCCTCGCAGATTGTCCCAGAGCTCCACCTTGACGCCCTGACGGCGCATGATGATCCACTGCTGGGTGATCGACAGTGAGTTGTTCCAGGCCCAGTAGATCACCAGACCGGCCGGGAACGAGGCCAGCATGAAGGTGAACAGGACCGGCATCCAGGTGAAGATCATCTGCTGGGTCGGGTCCGGCGGGGCCGGATTCATCTTCATCTGGACGAACATGGTGACGCCCATGATCAGCGGCCAGATGCCGAGCATCAGCATCTGCGGCGGATCCCAGGGGATCAGGCCGAACAGGTTGAACAGCGAGGTCGGATCGGGCGCCGACAGGTCCTGGATCCAGCCGAAGAAAGGCGCGTGCCGCATCTCGATGGTGACGAACAGCACCTTGTAGAGCGCGAAGAAGACCGGGATCTGGACCAGCACCGGCAGACAGCCGGCGAGCGGGTTGATCTTCTCCTTCTTGTACAGCTCCATCAGGGCCTGCTGCTGCTTCTGCTTGTCGTCCTTGTAGCGGTCGCGGATCTCGACCATCTGCGGCTGCACGAGCTTCATCTTGCTCATGGAGACGTAGGACTTGTTGGCAAGCGGGAAGAAGATCGCCTTGATGACGACGGTCACCAGGAGGATCGCCACGCCGAAGTTGCCGACCAGGCGGAACAGGTAGTCGATGAAGAAGAACAGCGGCTTGGTCAGGAAGTAGAACCAGCCCCAGTCGATCAGCAGCTCGAACTGCTTGATGCCGAGGTTCTCCTCGTAGGCGTCGAGCTTGGCCGTCTCCTTGGCGCCGGCGAACAGGCGCGTGGTGGCACTCGCCGTCGCGCCCGGCTCGACGCGCACGGCCGCGCCCAGATAGTCGGCCTGGAAATTGTCGGTCGCCTGGGCATAGGAGAACTGCGGCTGGAAATCGCCGTCGCCCGTGGGAACGAGCGCGGCCGCCCAGTACTTGTCGGTGATGCCGAGCCAGCCCTGGTTGACGGCGGCCGGACGGATGCGGCCGCTTTCCTGCAGGTCGTCGTAGTCGACTTCCGAGAGGCCGGCATCGCCGAACACGCCGATCAGGCCTTCATGGAGAATGTAGAAGCCGGCGGTCGGCGGCGTGCCGTTGCGCACGATCATGCCGTAGGGATAGACCTGCACCGCCTCGGCGCCCTCGTTGCGCACGCGCTGCTCGACGGTGAACATGTAGTCCGCATCGATGGAGATGACCCGCTCGAAGACGAGGCCCGCGCCATTGTCGAAGGTCAGCGTCACCGGGGTCTGCGGCGTCAGCTTCGCGCCCTCGGGAGCCTGCCACACGGTGGCGGCGTCCGGCAGGGCGACCGAGGCGCCCGGATCGGCGGTGAGGCCGAAGTCGGCATAGTAGGGATTGGGCGCGCCCTTGGGCGAGAACAACACGATGGTCGGGCTGTCGGGATCGACGGTCTCGCGATAGTCCTTCAGGCGGATATCGTCGATGCGGCCGCCGACCAGATTGATCGAGCCGCCGACGCGCGGAGTGTCGATGGCAACGCGCGAACCGGCCTCAAGCGCCTGCTCGCGGGTCAGCCCCGTGGCGGCCGGGCCGGTGCTGCCGGGAACGCTCGCGCCGCCCTGGCCGGCGGCGGGAGCCGCGCCGGGGGTCTGCGGGGCCGGGGTTCCGTCGGCCGTGGCCTGCTCGCTCTGGGCCGCCTGCTGCTGGGCAAGCTCGCGCTGCCTGTCGAGCTGCGGCTGGGCGACGAAATACTGCCAGCCCAGCAGGACGATCAGCGACAGGACGATAGCCAGGATCGTGTTACGGTTTTCGGCCATTGTCGGCGTTCACCTTCGTTATTCGCTGGAAGTTTCGCTGCGGCGGTCGCTGCCGCCACGGTGCTGTTCTGGGCGCTGTTCGGGATGTCCGGGGGCGGGGCGCTTGCGGTGGCGCGGCCGGGCCGCATCTCCGCCCGAAAGCGGTGCGCGGGCCAGGCACTGCCCGATCTCCCGCACCAGGTCGCCGAACCCGACGGACAAGGCTCCGCGCCGGCCGACCAGAACATAGTCGACCTCGCCGCGCGCCTGCTCGGCGGCGGCGCGCACGGCCGCACGAAAACGGCGGCGGATGCGATTGCGCTCCACCGCGTTGCCGGTCTTCTTTGTGACCGTGTAGCCGACGCGCGGGCCGTCCTCGCTGGCGGCGGCCTGCATGACAAAAGCACGCCGAGAGGTCCGGCCGCCCTTGGCGACGGCCAGAAACTCGGCGCGCTTCTTCAGCGTCGGCAATGTCGTGCGCGGCGGGGGCTGGATCACCGAAACGACTCCTTTGCCCGCCCGCCGAGGCCTGCTTTACGCGCTCAGCCGCTTGCGGCCCTTGGCGCGGCGGCGGGCGAGAACCTGGCGGCCGTTCTTCGTGGCCATGCGGCTGCGGAAGCCGTGGCGGCGCTTGCGGACGAGGCGGCTCGGCTGATAGGTGCGCTTCATTGTCTTCTTCCCGCGCGCTGAGGGGCGCGCGGCCCTGGTTATCGAATTTTCTGGTGGTCGACCCCCGCCGGCCAAGGTCCTCAAGACCGTTCGCACGGAGGCGTCGTGGGCGCCGCGTAAGTCAGCACGACCCGATTGCCGGGCTTATACGGGCCGAACCGGATGAAGTCAACGACAAGAGCTGCGTCTGGACAGCGCAGGAAGCGCAGGTTTTCCCCTCTTTGCGCGAAGTTTCCGCTTCGTCGGCGGCACAATCGGGTTCGTGCCCGGCTCATGATCGCCTCACGCGGCCCTCACGCGCCCTGCCTGCAGGTTCACTTCCCGGTGAGAGCAACCGATTCTGCGACCTCTTGCCCCCATATCGGCGTTAGAACGACAGCAAGGCCGAGGGGAGAGCGCGATGGCGTGGAGGCGAAGGATCGGGAAGACGCAGGCGGACGCTGCGAACGATGCGGGCGCCGCGCCCCTGTCTCCCCGCCCCCTGTCGCGCCGCATGGTGATCGCCGGGATCGGTGCTGCGGCCCTTGCCGGCACGCGCCGTGCCGAGGCGGCCGCACCCTCGCACGAGGCCTTCACCGAGCTGCTGCAGCGCTACGTGGTCGCTGGCGGCGACGGGCTCAACCGGGTGCGCTACGCCCGCTTTCGCGAGGAGGGACGCGCCGCGCTGGGTCGCTATATCGAAAGCCTGGCCGGTGTCGCCGCCTCACGCCTGCCGCGCGAGGCGGCCTTCGCCTACTGGGTCAATCTCTACAATGCGGTCACGCTGCAGGTGGTGCTCGCCCATTATCCCGTCGCCTCGATCCGCGACATCGATCTAGGCGGAGGATTCTTCTCCCGCGGTCCCTGGCGCAAGGAACTGGTGCGCGTGGAGGGACGGGACCTGTCGCTCGACGACATCGAGCACGAGATCCTGCGAAAGCGCTGGCGCGAGCCGCGGGTGCATTATGCCGTCAACTGCGCCTCCATCGGCTGCCCCAACCTTGCACGGCGCGCCTATCGCGCCGGCGACCTGGAGCGGATGCTGGACGAGGGAGCGCGGGCCTTCATCAACCACCCGCGCGGGGTGGAGGCGGGCGAGGGGGGCTTGCGCGTGTCGCGGATCTACAGCTGGTTCGACGAGGATTTCGGCAGCGAGCGCGAGTTGCGCCGCCACTGGCGCAGCCATGCGGATGCCGGCCTTGCCGCAAGGCTCGACGCTAACCCGCCGGTTATCGGTTACGACTACGACTGGAGGCTGAACGATGCGCGCTGAAGGAAAGCAGGCTGCGGTCGGGCAGGATGGGGGAGACGGGCTGATGGACAGCGGCGAGGGCCGGACAGGGAAGGCGAGCGGGCCGGCTCCGCGCCGCTCCTCTGTGCGCCGGTTCCTGCCGCTGGCGGTCATCCTGGCGGCCATGGCGCTCGGCTATGCCTTCGGCCTGCACGAGCACCTGAGCCTCTCCGAACTGATCCGCCGCCGCACGGAGCTCGCCGGGATCGTCTCGGACAACCTGTGGCTCGCCCTTGCCGGCTTTGCCGCCGTCTATGTGGCGGCGGTGGCGCTGTCCTTTCCCGGCGCCTCGCTGCTGACCGTGCTCGGCGGCTTCCTCTTCGGCTGGGCGCTCGGCGGCACGGTGGTCGCCTTCGCCGCGACGATCGGCGCCGGGCTGATCTTCCTTGCCGCGCGCATGTCGCTCGGCGAGACGCTGGCGGCACGGGCCGGGCCGTTCCTGTCGCGCCTCGCGGAAGGGTTTCGCGAGGACGCGTTCCACTATCTCCTGTTCCTGCGCCTTGCCCCGGTCTTTCCGTTCTGGCTGGTCAATGTCGCCCCGGCGGCCTTCGGCATGCGGCTGAGGCCCTATCTGGTCGCGACCTTCGTCGGCATCCTGCCGGGCACCTATGCCTATGCCTTCATCGGCGCCGGGCTCGACAGCGTGATCGCGGCGCAGGAGGCGGCCTCGCCCGGCTGCGCGGCGGCCGGCACCTGCCGCATCGAGCTTTCCGCGCTGGTGACGCCGCAGCTGCTGCTGGCCTTTGCCGCGCTGGGGCTGGTCGCGCTCATTCCCGTCGCGGTGAGAAAATGGCGCGGCCGCAAGCCGCCCGGCACCTGACGCGAGGACGTGTCGTTTTCGCTCGATCGCCCGCCCGGTTTCCGTTTCCTCTCCTGTTGCAAGGGATCACCCGATGTCCCGTAGTCTCACTCCCGATATCTGCGTCATTGGCGCCGGCAGCGGCGGGCTCTCCGTCGCGGCGGCCGCTGCCGCCTTCGGCGTCGACACCGTGCTGATCGAAAAGGGAGAAATGGGCGGCGACTGCCTGAACTATGGCTGCGTGCCGTCCAAGGCGCTGATCGCCGCCGGCAAGGCAGCGCGCCACGCGCAGGAGGCGGAGCGCTTCGGCGTCACCGTGCCGCGCATCGATGTCGACTTCGCCGCGGTCAACGACCATGTCCGCAAGGTCATCGCCGCCATTGCCCCGCATGATTCGCAGGAGCGTTTCGAAGGGCTGGGCGTCACGGTGATCCGCGCGCCGGCGCGCTTCCGCGACCCCGCCACGGTGGTGGCTGGCGACACGGAGATCCGCGCCCGCCGCTTCGTCGTCGCCACCGGCTCCTCGCCTCTGGTGCCGCCGATCCCCGGCCTCGACACCGTGCCCTGGCACACCAACGAGACGATCTTCACCCTGCGCGAATGCCCGCAGCATCTCCTGGTGATCGGCGGCGGGCCGATCGGCCTGGAGCTGGCGCAGGCCCATCGCCGGCTCGGTGCCCGCGTCACCGTCGTCGAGGCGGCCCGCGCCATGCCGCGCGAGGATCCGGAACTGGCCGCCATCGTGCTGCAGCGGCTGCGGGCCGAGGGGATCGAGCTGATCGAGGGCGCGAGCGTCACTGCCGTGTCCGGCACGCCCGGCGCCATCCGGCTGACCGTCGGAGAGGGCGACACGGCGCGCGAGATCGAAGGCACGCATCTGCTGCTGGCGGCCGGCCGCAGGGCTAATGTCGAGGGGCTTGGCCTGGAGGAGGCGGGCGTCGCCTTCGACCGGCGCGGCATCACCGTGGGGCCGGACCTGCGCAGCACCAACCGCCGGGTCTATGCCATCGGCGATGTCGCCGGCGGCCTGCAGTTCACCCATGTCGCGGGCTACCACGCAGGTGTGGTCATCCGGGCGCTGCTGTTCCGCCTGCCGGCGAAGGAAAACCGCGAGATCATCCCACGCGTGACCTTCACCGATCCGCAGATCGGCCATGTCGGCCTTGACCCGGACGAGGCACGGACCCGCTTCGGAACGGCGCGGGTGCGGGTGCTGGAGGCGGCCTTCGCCGGCAACGACCGGGCGCAGGCGGAAGCGCGCACGGACGGGCTGGTGCGGCTGGTCGCCGGGCGCGGCGGGCGCATCCTCGGGGCGAGCGTCGTCGGGGCGCAGGCGGGCGAGATCACCAACCTCCTGTCGCTGGTCGTTGCCCGCAAGCTGAGCGTGCGCGATCTCGCCGGTTTCGTCTCTCCTTATCCTTCCCTATCGGAAGCGGTTCGCCGCGCGGCGATTTCCTATTATGCTGACAGTGCGCGCAACCCGTGGATTCGCCGCCTCATCCGCTTCCTCGCCCGGTTCGGCTGAGGCGGAGGGGCGGCCTGGCGGGCCTTGCGCCGACAAACGGGGCGAACCGTTTCGGCCCGTCCGGCAGGCAGGCCGGACGGCAGAGCAGCGACAGGGTGGCCTTTGAGCGCACCGCATCACGACGAGACGTCCCGCCGGGGCGCAGCGACGCAGGCTGATGCCGCGCCGGCGGCGGGCCTGCGCGCGGCCCCGCATGGCGTTGAGGCCCCGCAAGGGGGGCGGCGCCGGCGCCGCCGCTGGGGCGGGTTGTCGGGCAAGCTGCTGATCCTGACCGTGCTCTTCGTGATGCTGAGCGAGGTACTGATCTTCGTGCCGTCCGTCGCCAATTTCCGCAATACCTGGCTCACCGACAAGCTGACCATCGCCGGCGTTGCCGCCAGCGTGCTGGTGGAGACCGACATGGTCTCCCCGGCGGTGCAGGCCGAGCTGCTGCGCGCCACCGGCGCGCTGGCCGTCGCCCTCGACGAGGGCGAGCGCCGCCGGCTCATCGCCATGGTCGAGACGCCCGGCGAGGTCGACCGCACGGTCGACATGGGCAAGGCCGATGCGATGACATCGGTGCTGGAGAGCTTCGCCATCCTGCTGTCTTCGGGCGATGGGCAGATGCGCGTGATCGGCCCCACCCAGATGGGCATCGGCGGGCGGGTCGACATCGTCATGCCGGAAGCCAAGCTGCGCAACGCGATGCTGGCCTTTTCCGTGCGTATCCTGGCGCTGTCGCTGGTGATTTCGGCGATCACCGCGGCGCTGGTCTACCTGTCGCTGCGCTGGCTCCTGGTGCGGCCGATGCAGCGGCTGACGCGCTCCATGGCCCGCTTCCAGGCCTCGCCCGAGGACACCGGCCTGATCATCGAGCCCTCGCGCCGCGACGACGAGGTGGGCGATGCCGAGCACAGCCTGGCCGCCATGCAGGCGACGCTGACGGAGACGCTGCAGAGCCGGCGCCAGCTTGCCGATCTCGGCCTTGCCGTCTCCAAGATCAACCACGACCTGCGCAACTTGCTTGCCTCCGCGCAGCTGTTTTCCGAGCGCCTGGAGCAGGTCGCCGACCCGACCGTGCAGCGGCTGGCGCCGAAGATCCTGGCGACGCTGGACCGTGCCGTCGGCTACACCAGCTCGGTGCTGGCCTATGGCAGCGCCCGCGAGGCGCCGCTGCGCCGGCGGCTGGTGCGGCTCGACCTCCTGGTGCGCGATGTCGGCGAGGTGCTGGGTCTTTCGGCGGACGGGGCGGTTGCCTTCGAGAACCGGGTGGAGGAGGGGGCCGAGGTCGAGGCCGATCCCGAGCAGCTGTTCCGTGTCTTGATGAACCTGTGCCGCAACGCGGTCCAGGCGCTGGAGCAGTCGGGCTCGGACATGCTGGTGCGCCGGGTGATCGTCGAAGCCGAATGCCGCGCCGGGCAGGTCGTGGTCAGGGTGCGCGACACGGGGCCCGGCGTGCCGCCGGCCCTGCGCGAGAAGCTTTTCCGCCCGTTCCAGTCTGCCGCCCGGCGCGGCGGCACCGGCCTGGGGCTGGCGATCGCGGCCGAGCTGGTGCGCGCCCATGGCGGCGAGATCAGCCTGGTGGAGCGGGCGGGGCCGGGCGCCGAGTTCGAGATCCGCCTGCCGCGGGTGACGCCGGACGATCCTCGCGAGGAGCCGGGCAAGGACCGCGAATTGGCGGAAACCGGGCCGATTTCCGCTTCGCTCGACCGCAGCGGCTGAGCCTGTCCCGGCAGCTTATCAACAGGCTGTGGGGGCGCGCAAAAAAGTCGGAGAAAAAACGCGCGCCCTCGCTTGCAATCCTCAAAAGACCAGAGTAGAGATTGCGCCCTGTCCGGAGGCGATGCCACGGACGGACCGCCTCGCCTCGTGTCTGACAGTTGTGTCTGGTACGGCGGCATGATGGCCTAAGCACCGGTAGCTCAGCTGGATAGAGCACCAGACTACGAATCTGGGGGTCGGGAGTTCGAATCTTCCCCGGTGCGCCATTTCCCTCTACATCGATGAACGCCGACCGCCGCCGACAGACTGTCGCATCTTCGAATGCACGTCGCTCTTGAAGATGCCCGCGGTCTGTTCTCCAGACGGGCAATCGCCTGGTCGGCCAGCCGCTCGCCTCAACAGGGGCCTGCCGGAACTTCGAGGTGCGAGGAACTGCGTCTTGCCGGCCGCGAGGCCCATAGCGAACGCGCCAAAAGCCAAAGGCCCCTGAAACAGCAGAAGAAAACCCAGCGTCGCGGGCCATTCGTTCAGCCGTGCGAGAGTTGCCTCCATGAAACTGCCGCCGAGATCGGGATCGTGGATGGGGGCGGGCAGTCCGGCCGGCACCAGGGCAAGCCCCAGAAGACAGAGCACCGCCAAGGGTATCATGGCACAGGCCAGGCGCTCTTGCGCCGGTTCGGGCTCAGACCGACGACCAGCCCCAGTCGTCGGCGCTGATTTTGGAAGCCGCGTAGGGATTGGGCCGGCCAAGTTGATGTCTTTGTCCGCCGCAGTTCTGCAAAAGGTTCGTCCTCGGCGAGACAGGAAATTAAGGGTTAATTAAGCATCATTTTCGCAACATCGGGCGTTCTTGTTAATTTTCAGCCTGGTAATGATGAAAAAAACCTGTTTCCTCAAACGTATGCGGCCCTCCCGCCAGTGCCTGCTCACATCGATCGCGCCGCTCGCCGTGGCGCTGGCGACGCTCTCGCCGGCATCGGCACAAGTGTGGATCGGCGGAGACAGCACTCCATCGGACCCTGCGCTCATCGATGGCAGCGTCGATCTGGATATCGGTTTCAACTCTCTCGGCACCCTGACCATCCTCAATGGCAGCGTATTGACGAACAATACGGGTTATGTGGGCGGCGATGTGGGGGGCATCGGCGTCGTCATGGTTTCTGGCCAAGCTTCGCGATGGGAGAATCTGGGCGATCTCGTCATCGGGCAATATGGCGATGGAGCGCTCGATATTCTTGCCGGCGGGCTCGTCACAGGCGAGAACGGATATATCGGCGCCCGCCCGGGCGGTGTCGGCGAGGTGACGGTTTCGGGCGCGGATGGCTCGGGCAATGCGTCCACCTGGTCCCTTCGGCAGGGGCTGGACATCGGACTGGAGGGGGCGGGTACGCTGAACGTCACCCAGGGGGGCCATGTCGCCACCGATGGGCGGGTCGGCGTCGGCTCCTGGGGGCAAGGCACGATTGAGCTTTCCGACGGCGCTACAATGTCGAGCTATGATGCCATCATTGGTATCACCGGCCGCGGAGAGGCGAGCCTGACATCGGGCGCATCCTGGACCGTGGCGGACCAGTTTACGGTGGGGCTGTTCGCCCAAGGCGATCTGCGCATCGAAGACGGTGCCAGCCTGACCAGCAGACAGGGCTATGTGGGCGCCAATGCGGGTGGCGACGGGAATGTCACCGTGACCGGGGGCGCAAGCTGGGAAATAACCAGATTCAATCTTAGCCTGGGCAATTACGGAACAGGCGCGATGACCATCGAAGATGGCGGGCGGGTTTATGCGAATGGCGGCGTCCATCTCGGCATATCGGACGCGGCAGCCAGCGGCACGTTGACCGTGCTGGGTACGCCGGGTTCCCGCGGAGTTCTGGAGACCAGCGGTTTCCGGGGCGGCAGCGGTGTCGCAAATGTCACCCTGGACGGCGGTGTCATTCGGGCCATTCGCGACAATACGAATTTCTTCAGCAATTACGGCACTCAGCAGGTTGCTCTCGGCGTCGGCGGCGGCATCATCGATACAGACGGCTACGATATCGGCATCGCCCCCGTCATGGCCGGGGCGGGCGGCCTGACCAAGGAAGGCCTGGGCACGCTCACCCTGACCGGCGCCAACACTTACGGCGGCGGCACGACGATCGCGGCCGGCGTCTTGCAGTTGGGCAATGGCGGCACGAGTGGCAGCATCCTGGGCAATGTCGCCAATAGCGGCGTCCTGGCTTTCAATCGCTCGGACGCGGTGATCTTCGGCGGGACGGTCGGCGGGACGGGTGGCGTTTGGCAGGTCGGCACCGGGCAGACCACGCTCGGCGCCGATAGTTCAGCCCTGTCGGGCGTCTCCAGGGTCTATGACGGCATTCTTTCGGTCGATGGCACGCTTGGCGGATCGTTTGAGGCCATAGGCGGACGATTGCAGGGCATCGGCCAGGTGGGGGCGACGACGAATTTTGCAGGCGGTACCATCGCTCCAGGCAATTCGATCGGTACACTGACCGTGGCCGGCAATTATCTCGGCAATGGGGGAACGCTGGAAATCGAAACAGTGCTGGGCGACGACACTTCGGCCACGGACCTGCTGGTGGTGACCGGCGATACGGCCGGCAGCACCAATGTTCGTGTCGTCAATCTCGGCGGCGTCGGCGCGCAGACTACCGAAGGCATCAGGATCGTCGATGTCGGCGGTGTGTCGGGCGGCGATTTCACGCTCCTGGGACACTACACCTTCGAGGGAGCGCCCGCCGTGGTCGCCGGCGCCTATGCCTATCGTCTCCAACAGGGGGCCACCAGCACGCCCGCCGATGGCGACTGGTATCTCCGGTCGGCCTTGATCAATGGGACTAATCCAACCGGGCCGCTTTTTCAGGCCGGCGCGCCGCTCTACGAGGCCTATGCAACAATCCTGCAGAGTTTCAATGAGCTCGAAACTTTGCAGCAGCGTGTCGGCAATCGCACCTGGACGGCCGGCGCGGCCGAAACGGGCACCGTGCCCGAAGCAGCCGGCGCCGACAGCGGCGTCTGGGGCCGCGTGGTCGGCCGCCACGCCAGTCTCGATTCCCGGTTCTCCACGACCGGCACGGATTTCGATGTCGACATCTGGCAATTGCAGGCCGGGGTCGACCTGCCGCTGTTTTCGGGCGAGCAAGGTAGTCTTGTCGGCGGACTTTCAGCGCGATACGGCACCATTGCGGGCGACGTCACCTCGATGTTCGGCAACGGTTCGATCAGCAGCGCTGGCTATGGTCTGGGAGGATCTCTGACCTGGTATGGTTCCGGCGGCTTCTACCTCGATGCCCAGGCGAACGCGACCTGGTATGACAGCGACATCTCGTCCTCGACTGCTGCGATCAGCCTGATATCGGGCAATAGCGGCTTTGGGTATGCCCTCGGGATCGAGGCCGGCCAGCGGATCGCGCTGGCTCCGAACTGGTCGGTCACGCCGCAGGCGCAGATAACCTATTCCGATGTCAGCTATGATGACTTTACCGACGCCTATGGCGCCGCCGTTTCGCTGGCCGAAGGCAATGATCTCACGATCCGGCTGGGCCTTTCGGCCGATTATCGGGATAGCTGGACCGATGCGACCGGCGAGACCAGCCGTATCCACGCCTATGGCATTGCCGATCTCTACCACGACGCCATGCCCGACAGCAGGACCGAGGTTGCCGGGGTGGAACTCGTCAACACCCAGGACAATCTCTGGGGCGGCCTCGGGATCGGCGGCACCTATGCCTGGGGCGACGATAAATATGCCGTCCATGGCCAGGTCGGCGTCAATACAAGCCTCATCGATTTCGGCAACAGCTTCGGCCTTACCGGCACGGTCGGGCTCACCGTAAGGTTTTAAGGCGGTCCGGGCGCGGCAGCCGGATCTCGACGGCAAGGCCGGGCTTGCGGGAGGAAAGGACCAGCGCGCTGCCGCCATGGGCCTGCGCGATCGCCTTGACGATGGGCAGGCCCAGTCCGGAGCCGCCGCCGCTGCGCCCTCGCGACTCGTCCGCGCGCCAGAACCGCTCGAAGGCGCGGGCGCGGCCTTCGTCGGGGAGCCCGGGACCGGTGTCGGTGCACCGGAAGAAGACGTGCTCCCCGGCCACGCCGGTCTCGACATGCACCGTGGTTTGCGGCGCGTAGCGGCAGCAATTTTCGAGAAGCGCGACGAAGGCCTGCCGCACCCGCGAGCGGTCGGCGCTGGTGACGGCGCTATTGAGCGCCAGGGTCGTGGTGATCCCCGCCTTGCCGAGTTGATCCTCGAGCGAGGTCAGCGCCGCCTCGGCCTCCGCCGCCAGGTCGAGCCGCGAGTATTGCAGATCGAGCTGCCCCGCATTGCTCAGCGCCAGCGTGCGCAATTCCTCCACGATCGCCGACAGATCGTCCACATGATCGATGAGCCGGCCATAGAGCTCGGCGCTGGGGGTGAAGGCGCCGTCCAGCAGGCCCTGCAGCCGCCCGCGCAAAATGGTCAGGGGGGTGCGCAGTTCATGCGCGATGGCCGAGTTCGAGTATTGCAACTCGGCCTCGGCGCGCTGCAGCCGCTCTGCCATCAGGTTGAAGTCGGCGACCAGATCGCTGGCCTCGCCGAAATTGCCGCGGCGCAAGGCAGCGCGCGCCGAAAAATCCCCTTCCGCGACCCGCCGGGCAGCCCCGGCAACCGATTTCAACGGATCCACGATCCGCCGCGCAAGGACCCAGCCGAGCAACGAGGCGGTCGCGATGCCTATGCCCAGGAGGAGCCCCAGCGTCACGACGTCGCCGGTGCGCAGGAAGTCGTCCTCGGTGAACTCCGGATAGAGCCATTCGTAGATGAAGAAGAAATACGCGATCAATCCGAAGTAGACGACGGCGAAGGCAAGCAGGGTCAGCGCGATCATCGCCCGGACGATCTGGGAATTCAGGTTTCTAGCCATGGACGTCGTCCAGCCGGTAGCCGACGCCGCGGACGCCGGTGAGCAATCCGTCGGCCCCGACGCCCGCCAACTTGCGACGCAGATTGCTGACATGGCTGTCCACCGTCCGGTCGAGGGCCTCGCTTTCCGGCAGGCAGGCATCGACCAGTTCCGAGCGCTCGAACACCTTGCCCGGGCTCGCGGCCATATGGGCCAGGATGCGGAACTCGGTCCGCGTAAGGTCGAGCGTCACCGGGCCTGCCGCGCTGTCGACCGCCACCCTGTAGGCCTGCGGATCTATGGTCAGGGCCCCGACGCGCAGCATCTGCCCGCTGCCGCGCCCCATGGTCCGCCGCAGGACGGCCTTGACGCGGGCGACGATCTCGAGCGGGTTGAACGGCTTGACGACATAGTCGTCGGCACCGATGCGCAGCGCCTGCAACTTGTCGAGATCCTCCGCCAGCGCGGTGACCATGATGACCGGCGTTTCGCCGCGCCGGCGGATCGCCGCCAGAACATCATAGCCGTCCTGCCCCGGCAGCTTGATGTCCAGCACCACCAGATCGGGCCGCAAGCGCAGGTGATGCGCCAGCCCGACGGTCCCGTCACCTGCGGTGATGGTCCGGAAGCCCTCGCGCGACAAGTAGGTTCCGATGATCTCGGCAATCTCGGGCTCGTCTTCGATGATAAGGATCAGAGCATTGTTCATGGTCGTGTCTTCAGTCTTCGACGTGTCGTCTGCGAATGTTCATTTTGCCGGGATCGTGGTTTCCGCCGGTCTCTTCTCCCGTGATTTCAGTGCCGTCAATCGACTGACGGCAACGTAAAGCACCGGCACGAAGAAAACCGCCAGAATTGTCGCGGACAGCATCCCGCCGAACACGCCGGTGCCGATGGCATTCTGGATCTCAGAGCCGGCGCCGCGGGCGACCATCAGCGGTACGACGCCCAGGATGAAGGCGAGCGAGGTCATCAGGATCGGCCGAAGCCGCGACCGGGAGGCCTGAAGCACCGCCCGGTAGAGGCCCATTCCTTCCTGCTGCAGGTGCCGGGCATATTCGACCAGCAGAATGGCGTTCTTGGCGGAAAGCCCGATGATGGTGATGAGACCCACCTTGAAGAACACGTCGTTCTCCATCCCGCGCGCCAGCACCGCAAGAACAGCGCCGAGCACCCCAAGCGGCACGATCAACATGACCGCCAGCGGGATCGACCAGCTTTCGTAGAGTGCGGCGAGCACGAGGAAGACAACCAGCATCGAGGCGGCCAGCAGCATCGGAGCCTGCGCCGCGGATTGCCGTTCCTGCAGGGACTGGCCGGTCCACTCCAGCGCAAAGCCCTTTGGCAGCTGTTGCGCCAGGCGCTCCATCTCGGCCATTGCCGCACCGCTGGACACGCCCGGCGCGGCCGAGCCAGAGATGCGCGCGGCAGGATAGCCGTTGTAGCGCGCCAGCTGCATGGGCGTGTTTTCCCAGATCGGCTGGACGACTTCCGACAAGGGAACCATGTCGCCGTCGATGTTGCGCACCTGCAGGCGCAGGACATCCTCGACATGCATCCGGGCAGGGGCGTCGGCCTGCACCACAACCTGCTGGAGCCGGCCCCTGTTCGGAAAGTCGTTGACGTAGCTCGATCCGATCGCCGTCGAAATCATGTCGCTGATCGCCGAAAAGGAGACCCCGAGCGCCAGCGCCTTCTGGCGATCGATCTTGAGGGCGATGCTCTGCCCGTCCGGCAGGCCCTCCGTCATCACTCCGGCAAGCAACGCGCTTTGCGATGCCAGGGCGATCAGCCGGGTCTCGGCCGCCTTCAGCGCTGCCGGACCGGAATTGCTCCGGTCCTCCAGCCGCAGCGCAAAGCCCGACGTGGTGCCGAGCGCCTCGATGGCGGGGGGCTTCATGATCATTGCCGTGCCTTCGGGAATATCCGCCATCGCGGCCTCGGCTGCGGCGATCTCGTCGTTCACCGTCGTTCGGCGGTCGCTCCAGTCCTTCAGGCTGGTGAAGGCTTGCGCGGCATTGGGGCCCGAGCCGGAAAAGCCGAAGCCCAGAATGACGGTGCTCTCGACGATGTCGGGCCGGGACGCCGTATGCGCTTCATATCTCGCGACGATCTCGCGGGTCCGTTCGGCGGTGGCGCCCGCCGGCAGCTCGAACATGGCCATGAAGTTCCCTTGATCCTCTTCCGGAACGAAGGACGTGGCCACGCGCGAATAGCCGAGGCCCAGGGCCACCAGCAGCAAGGCATAGATGACCAGCATCCGCCCGCCGCGACGCAACGCCCAGCCGACGATGCCGGTGTAGCGCGCGGTCAAGGCGTCGAACTTTCCGTTGAACCACGTGAAGAAGCGATTCTTGCCGTGACCGTCCGCGGGTTTCAGGATCGTGGCGCAGAGAGCGGGCGTCAGCGTCAGCGCGAGGAGGGCGGAGAACAGGATCGAGACCGCCATCGACATGGTGAACTGGCGATAGATCGCGCCGACGGACCCGCCGGCCATGCCCATCGGAATGAAGACGGCGGCCAGCACCAGCGTGATGCCGACGATGGCGCCGGAAATCTCGCCCATGGCCTGGCGGGTGGCGTCCCTCGGCGACAGGCCCTGCCGGGACATGATCCGCTCGACATTTTCGACGACGACGATGGCATCGTCGACGATGATGCCGATAGCCAGAACCATGCCGAACATGGTCAGCACGTTGATCGAATACCCCGCAGCCATCATCACCGCGAAGGTGCCCAGAAGCGCGATCGGCGCGACAATGGTCGGGATCAGCGTGTAGCGGATATTCTGCAGGAACAGCAGGATGACCAGGAAGACCAGCACCATCGCCTCGATCAGCGTCTGGACGACCTTGGTGATCGACACCTTCACGAACGGCGCGGTGTTGTAGGAGATCGCGACGGCCATGTCCTTCGGCATCGCGGCCTGCAACTCGGCCAGACGCTTTTCGATTGCGGCGGCGGTGCTCACCGCGTTGGCGCCGGGCGTCATCTGGATCGCGGCCGCCGCCGCGGGCTTTCCATTGCTGCTGACGCTGAAAGCGAGGGTTTGTGCGCCGAGCTCCACCCGCGCGACATCCGCCAGGAGAAGACGCGAGCCGTCGGCCTGCGCTCGCAACGGTATCGCGGCGAACTCCTCCGGTGTGTTCAATTGGCCATGCACGGTCAGCGGCGTCGAGATCCTGGTCCCCGGAACTGTCGGTTCGTCCCCGACCCGGCCAGGCGAAACCTGGGCGTTCTCGCGCGTGATGGCACCGGTCACGTCGGCCATGGTGAGGTTGTAGGCGGCCAGTTTCGACGGATCCACCCACACACGCATGGCGCGCTCGGAACCGAATTGCTGGACGCGGCCGACGCCCGGCACGCGCTTCAACTCCTCGCTGATGTTGCGGGTCAGATAATCGCCGAGGGCCAGTTCCTCGGTCTTCCCGCTGAGCGACTTCAGCGTGATGACCATCAGAAACCCCGACTCGGCAGCTTCCACACTGACGCCGCTGCGCCGGACGGCCTCGGGCAGACGCTGTTCGGCGTTCTTGAGGCGGTTCTGCACATCCACCTGTGCCAGCTCCGGATCGGTTCCGGGGGTGAACGTCACCATGATGTTGGCACCGCCGGTCGAGTCGACGGTGGACTCGTAATAGAGCACGTTCTTGACGCTCAAGAGTTCCTTCTCGATGGGGGTGACCACGCTGTCATTGACGGTTTCCACCGTGGCGCCGGTATACATCGCGTAGATGCCGATGCTCGGCGGCGCGATCACGGGAAACCGCGCCACGGGAAGCTGTGGAATGGCGACAATGCCAGCCAGCGCTATGAAGATCGCAACCACCCAGGCGAAGACCGGGCGGTCGATGAAGAACTGTGGCATGACGATCTGACCTTTAAAGCGTGCCGGCCGCGGCTGCGGCATCTTGCGATCCGGCGACCGGGATCACGCTCGTCCCGTCCTGCACGCGGTCCTGTCCGCGAATGACGATGACCTCGCCCGCCGCCAGGCCCGAGGTCACGACGAGGCGCCTGCCTACAGCGTCGCCCAGGACCACGTCGCGGCGTTCGGATCGTCCGTCGCCGGTCACGACCACGACCTGCGCGCCGCCGGCACCGTTGCGAACGACTGCATCTTCGGGAACCAGCAAGGCAGCGGAAAGGAGGCCGCGCGGCAGTCGCGCGCGGACGTACATTCCCGGCAGAAGCCGCAATTCGGGGTTTTCCACCTCGATCCGGACCGTCGCGTTGCCGGTTCCCGTATCCACCGTGACGTCCGACACCACCAGCGTGCCCGGGCGGGGATGCGGCTTGCCGTCCGCGCCCAGGATCTCGACCGGACCCAATCCTTGCTCGGCGGCAGACTGCAATCCATCGAGCTTCGTCGCGGGCAAGCGCAGATCCACGTAAACGCGGTCCAGTTCCTGAACCACAGCAAGTTCCGTCTGACCGGACGTGGATGCGAGAGCGCCCTCGTCGGCCAGCGTGCGTCCGACATAGCCCTTGATCGGCGACCTTATCGTCGCGAAATCGAGATCGAGCTGGCGCCGATGAAAGACCGCACGGGCCTCTGCAAGGTTGGCCTGCGCCATGGTCAGGTCATTGCGGGCGTCTTCGTAGTTCTTGCGGCTCGTCACTTTGCTGGCAACAAGCGCTTCCGCACGCGCCAACCCTTGTTGCGCGTGGTCCACCGCTCCCTGGGCCCGGGTCACGCCCGCCCGGGCGGTTTCGAGGTCGGCTGCAAGCACGGCCGGGTCTATCTCGAACAGGATATCGCCGGCCTCGACCTGCGTTCCGCCTTCTGCAAACCGCTTCTTGATCGTGCCGCCGACCTGAGGCCGTATCTCGACCCTGCGAAAGGCGGCCACGCGCCCGGGAAGCTCGTCGATCAGGACGACGCGTTCCGGAGCAAGCGTGAGGGCGACGACCCGCGTTGGGGCTTGCGCATCGGAGGAAACGCTCTCCGGCTCCGAAACCGCGCCACCGCGGAAAAACAGCAGCAGCGAGAGGACAGATGCGCAAGCAACGAAGGCGATGATCGAAAAGCGAAGCGACATGGGGCGTGTCCGGACCGAGGAATTCAGCCGCTCACTGCCATGTGCCCTTCGATGCCAGGTCGAGAAATGGTGGAGATTTGGTGGAGACGAGGACGGCGGGGATCCGATCCCGCTCCGCCGTGACGCCGCTCAGCCGGCGTATGCGACCCAGCCGCGAAACGAGAAGGCGGCATAGAACAGCGCCGGCGCGCAAAAGCCGGCCTCCCGCAAAAGCGCTTCTTCCTCGGCCGGGGAGAGCAGCGGCAGGCGTTCGGCCATCGCCCTTGCTAAGGCGAGGGGCTTCGCCGGATCGGCATCGTCCCGCCCGGCAAAGACGGCCGAGCGGGCCAGCCAGCGCTCCGGCTCGCCGTCCGGCGCGGTGTGATGCGCGGTGACGAGCGCAGCGCCCGGCGCCAGGCGGCGGCGGATTTCCCGCAGGCTGTGCAGCCGTTCGGCCCTGTCCAGGAAGTGCAGCACCAGCAGGCATGTCGCGCCGCCGAACGGGCCGGCCGGCGCGCGGTCGGCGGTGCCCTCCAGAAGCGCGATCCGGGCGGCATGGGCGGCGGTCGTGCGCCGCGCGATGTCGAGCATCGCCGGGGAGGGGTCGACGCCGGTGAACCGCCAGCCGGGCCGTGCCTCGGCCATCGCCTGCAGCTCCAGCCCGCCGCCGGCACCGACCACGAGGATGTCGGCGGTGCTTTCCGCGCGCTCGCCGAGAAGAAGCGTCGTCATCCGGTGCAGGGCGGCCAGTCCCGGCACCCTGGCCGGGGTGTCTTGCGTGTAGGACGCAACGGCCGCCGGATCCGTGAACGGTGCGGGTGCGGCGCTCATCAGGCGGTCTCGAAGACCAGGGAGCGGTGCATCGCCACGGCCGCCATGACGCCATCGGCGCAGGCGAAGGTGACATTGTGCGCCGTGCGGGTGATGTCGCCGGCTGCGAAGACGTTCGCCGCGCTGGTCATCCGCATCTCGTCCACCTTGATCGTCGACCCGAGCGGCCCGGCCTCGATCGCGCAGCCGATCTGCTCGGCGATGGCGCTGTTGAGGCGGTTGCGCGGGGCGATGAACAGTGCTTCGAGCGGACAGGACCGGCCATCGGCCAGATGGATATGCGACAGGCTCCGGCCTTCGCCGGTCAGGCGGTCGACGGCGGCAGGCTCGATCCGGATGCCGCGCCGGGCAAGCGCGTCGCGGTGCTCCGTCTCCAGGTCGCCGCCGTCGAGATAGAGCGTGGTCGGGCCCCACTCGCTGATCATCATGGCCTGGTGATGCGAGAGCGGCGAAGTGTTCAGCACGCCGAGCGGCCGGCCGCTGAACTCGTAGCCGTGACAATAGGGGCAATGGAGGACGGACGTGCCCCAGCGCTCCGCCAGCCCCGGCGTCTCCGGCATCACGTCGGAAATGCCGAAGGCCAGAAGCAGGCGCTTGCCGGTGACGAGCGCGCCGCTGCGCAGCGCGACCTGGAACACGCCGTCGTCCTCGCGCGCTTCGACGGCCGTATCCGTGAGGAAACCGACGGTCGGATAGGCGGCGACCTGTCGGCGCATGGTCTGGAGCATGGCCTGCGGATCGCTGCCGTCCTGGGCGAAGAAGCCGTGGGAGGTGGCGGCGAAACGGTTTCGCGGCGCGCCCGCATCCACGACGCAGACGCTCTTGCGGGCGCGCGCCAGATAAAGGGCTGCGGACAGTCCGGCAAAGCTGCCGCCGATGATGAGGGCGTCATGGTGCATGGAGAAACCTCGCTGGATCAGACGTCCGCCAACCTTGGGAGATCAGCCTTCGGAAGACCGGGCTTGAGGGGAGGGGCGTCTGCGCTGGACATGGGGTGGCGTGGAACGTATCAGTTGAAGTTACATAACAGGCGACGGGTCACGTATCAACATCTGTTACATGAAATTCGTGCGTGGCCCGAGGGGCGCCATGCTGCGCGCGCTGGAGCGGAAGACGACATGAACAAGGACACACGGCTGTCGGACGTGCTGCATGTGCTGCTGCACATGGGGCAGCTCCACGAGCCCTTGACCTCCGATGTGCTGGCCAGAAGCATGGGCACGAACCCGGCGGTGTTTCGCAGGATGATGGCGGGCCTGCGGGACGCAGGTTACGTCACCTCGGGAAAGGGCCATGGCGGGGGATGGCAACTGGCGCGCCCGCTCAGCGAGATCACCCTGCTCTCGGTCTATGAGGCTCTCGGGCGCCCGACCCTGTTCGCGATCGGCAATCGCAGCGACACTCCCGCCTGCCTGGTGCAGAAGAACGTCAACGCCGCGCTGGCGGACACGATGGTGCAGGCCGAGGCGCTGTTCCTTGCGCGTTTCGGCGAGGTGACGCTGGACACCCTGATGCCCGATGCGCCCGTGCCGCTGACGGTGCATGGCGGCGGGCCGGGCTGACCGGACCGCGCCGGCGCCGGCGCACCACGCTCGTGTCGCCTAGGGTGCGCCGGAGTTTCCTGCCGGCGCGGGGGAGTTTCGACGCAATCTGTGTGAGTGACGATATAACATTCTTGACGAACGTAATAACATAACATAGTCGGTCTGAGGGCGCCGCACGGCGCCTCCCCCCAGGCAGTTAGCAGATGGCCGGTTCCGCAAACGGCCAGCCACTGAATGGGGTGTCACTCAAGGAGACACGACATGTTGCGACGACTAGGCTTCACCACGGGCATTGCGCTCATACTGACGGGCGGCGCCCTGGCCCAGGATGCCGAAGACGTGACGCTCTACCGCGTCTTCGTGGGCGATCATGCGGCCCCGAAGGTGACGGCCTTCGACCTTGGCAGGGCCGAGAACCGCTGGACGTTCGAGACGAGCGGGCAGAACAAGCTCTACGGCGTGAACAACGGGGCGGCCGTGGTCGCCGTCCAGTCCGACAGCGATGTGGTACATTTCTTCAAGAGCGGCATCACGCTCGACTCCCACGGCGACCACTCGGACATCGAGATCGCCGATCCGGCGGCCCTCGACGAGACCTTGAGCGGACCGCGCCCGTTCCACCTGATCGACCATCACGGCAAGCTGGCGATCAATTTCGACCGTGGCGGCTATGCCGAGATCGTCGTGGCCAACGAACTGTCGCACGGCGAACTGGAGAGCCGCCGCATTCCGCAGGCGCGCGCCCATCACGGCTTTGTCGCGCCTCTCGGCAAGGGATGGGTGACGACGGTCGCCTCCGATGCGCCGGTCGAAGGGGACGCTGCGCCGAAGCGGGTCGGCCTGCAGGCGATTGCGGCGGACGGGACGCCTGTCGGCGAGGTCGCGACCTGCACCGGCATTCACGGTGAGGCCTTTTCCGGTGCCTATCTGGCGGCCGGCTGCCAGGAAGGCGTCCTGACGGTGACGCCGGGCCGCGACGGGCTCAAGATCGAGATGCTGGGCTATCCGGCCGACCTGCCGGCCGGCAAGACCACCGGCACTCTGCTCGGTGCCAGGAGCATGCAGGCGTTCCTCGGCAACTACGGCGCGGACGGGCTTGTTGTGGTCGATCCGGTCGACGAGCCGCATTTCCGCCATGTCGCCCTGCCGTTCCGCCGCATCGACTTCGCGCTCGATCCGGCCGATGCCCGCTTCGGCTACGTGCTGACGGAGGACGGGACGCTGCACCGGCTGGACATGCTGGACGCAGCTCTCGCCGAGAGCGCCAAGGTCACCGAGCCCTATTCCATGGACGGTCACTGGAACGATCCCCGCCCGCGCATCGCCATGGCTGGCGACGAGATCGTCATGAGCGACCCCAAGGCCGGGCTGGTGCGCCGGATCTCCAAGGAAACGCTTGAAGAGATCGGTACGGTCGCGGTCGAGGGCATGCCCTACAACATCGCGGTCGTCGGCGGCAGCGGCAAGGCGCATGACAAGGCCCATGACAAGGCCCATGACAAAGGTGGCGACGACCACGCCCATGCGCACGGCCACAGCCATGGCGACGAGCAGATCTACAAGGGCTATTTCGAGGACAGCCAAATCGCGGATCGCCCGCTGTCCGACTATGCCGGCGACTGGCAGTCGGTCTATCCCTACCTGCAGGACGGGACGCTCGATCCCGTCATGGCGCACAAGGCCGAAAGCGGCGACAAGAGCGCCGAGGAGTACAAGGCCTATTACGAGATCGGCTACCGCACCGACGTCGAGCGGATCGTCATCGAAGGCGACACCGTGACGTTCTACAAGGACGGCAAGCCGACCTTGGCCCGCTATGCCAGCGACGGCTACGAGGTGCTGACCTACAAGAAGGGGAACCGCGGCGTGCGCTTCATCTTCAGGAAGAGCGAAGGCGACGAGGCCGCGCCGGGCTACATCCAGTTCAGCGACCACCGGATCGCGCCGGCGAAGACCGATCACTATCACCTCTACTGGGGCGATGATCGCGCCGCTCTGCTGGAGGAGGTGACGAACTGGCCGACCTACTACCCGTCCGAGCTTTCGGCCGGGGAGATCGTCAGGGAGATGACCGCGCACTGATCGCGGCGCGCCTCACGTCTCTTGCGCCCGGCCGGCAACGGCCGGGCGTTTTCGTTCACGACCTAGCGTCCCGCGCGGGCAAGGCCGTGCTCGACGAGCCGGTCGATCAGCTCGGCGTAAGGCACGCCGCTGGCCGCCATCACCTTGGAATACATGCTGATATCGGTGAAGCCGGGGATGGTGTTGAGCTCGTTGACGAGGATGCGCAGGTCCGCGGTGACGAAGAAGTCCGCACGCGCCATGCCGTCGCAGCCAAGCGCCCGGAAGGCGCGCGCCGCCATGTCCAGCATCTCCGCCTCGACCGGTTCGGGAAGTTCCGTCGGCACCATCAGGGCGGCGCCGTCCGCGTCGATATACTTGGCGTCGTAGCTGTAGAAGCCGTGGCTTTCGGCCGGCACGATCTCGCCCGGACGGGAGACGAACAGCGTGCCGTCGGGCCGCTCCAGCACGGCGCACTCGATCTCGCGGCCCTGGATGAACTCCTCGGCAAGCAGCTTGCGGTCGTGCCGGAAGCCTTCCTCGAGCGCCGCCGCGTAGCCTTCGGCGCTGGTGACCTTGCTGACGCCGACGGACGAGCCCTGGCGGGCCGGCTTGATGAAGACCGGCAGGCCGAGCGTGCCGGTGAGCTCTTCGAAAGAGGGCACTGCGCCGGGATGCAGGGTCAGCGAACGGGCGGCGGAAAGCCCGGCATCGCGGAACAGCCGCTTGGCGATATCCTTGTCGAGCGCGGTGGCCGAGCCGAGAATGCCGCAGCCGGCCAGCGGCACGCCGGCGACTTCGGCAAGGCCCTGCACCGAGCCGTCCTCGCCGTGCAGCCCGTGCAGCACCGGGAACAGGATGTCGATGGGGGGCAGGTCGGCGGCAGACCCTTCCGCGGAAAGCGCGAGCACGCGGCCGTTGCCGCCGGGAACGAGCAAGAGCTGCGTGCCGGTTTCGGGGCGGGCGAGCTTTCCGTCCTCGAAGCGGCTCAGCAGCCATTCTCCCGCGCGGGAGACGTAGACCGGAACGGCATCGTATTTCGCGGGATCCAGCGCGCCCATCACATTGGTCGCGGACAGGATGGAGACGTCATGTTCGGCAGAACGGCCGCCGAAGAGCACGGCGATGCGCAGCTTGCTTGAAGAAGATCCCACGTATGGCTCCAGGAAATCGGTGAGGAGGAAGGGCAGGGGTTGCGATTTCGTCCAGCCTGTCCGCCGATAAGGTCAAATGCAAGGCACGGACACAGCGTATTCGTGTCGGTGCCCGTTCACTCGGCCCTTGCCGGTGGAAAGTCAACGCCGGTCCTGCGCGCACAGATGTTCGGCGAGGCGCCGCGCCGCATCGGGAAGCCGGCTCGTGGCGCTGATGCAGATGGCGAGGTCGCGCCGGGCCCAGCTGTCGGCGAGCGGTATCGTCGCGATGTCGGCGGTGGCGCCGTGCCGGCGGGCGGCGGCCTCGGGCAGGATGGCGATGCCTGCACCCGCGCCGACCATCTGGCACATGGCGTCGAAGCTGGTGACGCGGGCGCGTACCTTCAGCGTCCGGCCGATGCGTGCCGCCTGGCTGGCGATGTGCCGCTGCAGGGCGCTGCCGCGCGCCAGGCAGATGAAGGGGCGCTCGACGATGTCGGCAAAGGCGAGCGGGGCGCCCTCTCGCGCCTCGGCCCTCGGCACGGCGACGACCAGCCGGTCCTCGCGAAAGGGGAGCTTTTCCAGGGCTTCGGGAAGCTCGGATGCCGAGGCGATGCCGATATCCGCGTCGCCTGCGGAAATCGCAGCGCCGATGGCCGCGCTCTCCATCTCCTCCACCTCGATGCTGATCGACGGATTGGCGCGCAGGAAACCGGCAAGCAGCTCCGGCAGGTGCTCGCTCAGGGCGGCGGTGTTGGAGACGAGCCGCAGCGTGCCGGTCAGCCCGCGGGCGAAGGGGGCGAGCTCGCTGCGCATCGCCTCCGCCTGGCGCAGGATCAGCCGCGCATGCCCGGCAAGGCACTCGCCGGCCGGCGCCGGGATCACGCCGTGGCGCTGGCGGACGAGCAGCGGCGCGCCGAGCGTTTCCTCCATGGCGCGGATGCGGGCGCTGGCCGAGCCGACCGTCAGGTTCGACAGTTCGGCGCCATGGGTGATGCTGCCGGCGGCAACCACATTGAGGAACAGGCGAAGGTCGACCAGATCGAACCGCATGGGTCATCCCCAGCTTATGGATTTGCCAAAGCCTAACTTTGAAACCTCCGCATTGCGAGCCTGTCGCGTTTGGCGCAGGTTCGCCCCATGACAGTCTCGCTTCTCCTGCTTGTGGCCGCCGCCTTTGCGCTTGCCGGCTTTGCCAAGGGCGTCGTCGGCTTCGGCCTGCCGACGATCTCCATCGGGTTGCTGGCAATGGTGATGCCGCCCACCCAGGCGGCCGCGATCATGCTGCTGCCGTCCTTCGTCACCAATATCTGGCAGATGCTGCAGGGCGGGGCGCTGCGGGAACTGGCGAAGAAGCTGTGGCCGATGCTGATCGGCCTGTGCATCGGCACCTGGTCGGGCATGGGCTGGATGGAAGGGGCGGCGGGGCGCTACGGCACCTCGGTGCTCGGCGTGGTCGTCTGCCTGTACGCGCTGGTGACGCTGGCCTCGGTGAAGCTGACGGTGCCGCGCCGGCACGAGCGGGTCACCAGCCTCGTGGTCGGGATCCTCACGGGCCTGCTCAATGCGACGACCGGCGTCTTCGTCATTCCCGCCGTGCCCTACATGCAGGCGCTCGGGCTGGAAAAGACCCGCCTGGTGCAGGCGCTGGGCCTGTTCTTCGTCGTCTCGACGGCAGCGCTTGCAGTTAACATCGCCGCGAGCGGCGTGGTCTCGAGCGCGATGATGCCGCTTGCGCCGCTGGCGCTGGTCGCGGCCTGCACCGGCATGTATCTCGGCCAGGCCGCACGCCGGCGCATGCCGGTGGCCACCTTCCGCAGGGCCTTTCTCGGCGGCCTGTTCGTGCTCGGCGTCTGGCTGACCTTCCAGCCGCTGCTCGTCTGACGCGTCGTCCGGGGGCGGGGAGGGACGGGATGGCGGATATCCTGATCGAAACCCGGCGAGGCTGGCTCGGGACGGATCGCGCGACCTTTCTCGACAGCGTGCATGGTGCGGTCTCGGCCGTCCTGCCGCCGGGAGCAGCAGGGCCGGTGATCCGGCTTCTGGAATATGACGAGGACTGCTTTGCCTCGCCCGCGCCCGGCCGCTCCGCCTTTACCCGGATCGAGATCGCCTGTGCGGCCGGCGGGCGGGAGGCGGAGGAGGCCGAGCTTCGCCGCGCCGTGCTGGCCGCCGTCGAGGGGTTCGGCCTGACGGCCACGGACGTGCGGATCGTGCTGCTGCCCTTGCAGGGGCAAAGCGCCGGGTGAGATCAGCGCGCCTCGGCCAGGAAAGCGCGCAGGCGCGGCGTCATGAAGTCGAGAAAGGCGCGCAGGCGGTGGGGCAGCCGGTCGCCGCCGAGGAACAGGGCGTGGATGTCCTCCGTGTCGCCTTCCACCGCATCGGCCAGAACCTCGACCAGCGCCCCGGACTTCAGGTCCTCGCGCACATGGAACTCGCCCATCCGCCCCAGGCCGACGCCGGCAAGCGCCATCCGGCGGACGGTCTCGCCATTGTTGACCAGCAAGGTGCCGGCAACGCTCCGCTCGACCATGCGCCCGCCCTCGCGTAGCGGCCAGACCGGCGCCGAGCGGCGGAAGTTGAAGCCGATGCAATTGTGCCGGGCAAGATCCTCGATGGTCCTCGGCACGCCATGGCGCGCCAGATAGGCGGGCGAGGCGATGATCTTGCGCGGCGCGGTGCCGAGCTTGCGGGCGGTCAGGCTGGAACTGGCCAGCGCGCCGACGCGGAAGGCGACGTCGGTGCGGTCGAGATAAAGGTCGACGATCTCGTCCGACAGGGAGAGGTCGACCACCACATTGGGATATTCCGCCCAGAAGGCCGGCAGCAAAGGCTCCAGCGCAACGATGCCGAAGCCGACCGACGCGCTGACCCGAATGGTGCCGCCGGGACTTGCCGAGCCCTGCGTCAGCTCGCGCTCGATCTCCTCCAGGTCCGCCAGCAGCGCCTGGCTGCGCTCGTAATAGGCGCGCCCTTCCGCCGTCAGCGACAGATGCCGGGTCGAGCGTTCCAGCAGGCGCACGCCGAGCCGCGCCTCGATGCGGCCGATCAGCTTGGAAACCGTCGACGGGGTCATCTGCATCTGCCGGGCGGCGGCGGAGAAGCTGCCGTTCTCCACCACCCGCAGGAAGACCTGCATTTCGCCGACGCGATTGTCCATGGCGGCCTCATCTGTGAAAAAAGTTCACGGATCATGTGCCATTCGGGCCGATTATCAAGCGCTTTCGAGCGCCGTATGTCTTCGCCCATGAAAACGAGGAACGGATCGGGTCGGCTTTGCTGCCGCGATCCCGGCCGAGCGCATGCCCTGGGTGGCGGTGCCGGCCGCTTCCCGCATGAGGACAGGACAATGACCGCACTTCCCGACCAGCGCAGCTCGCGCTGGCCGTTGCTGGCGCTGGCGATCGGCGCCTTCGGCATCGGTACGACCGAATTTTCTCCCATGGGCCTGCTGCCGGTGATCGCCGACGGGGTGGATGTCTCCATTCCCACCGCCGGCCTGCTGGTGAGCGCCTATGCCATCGGCGTGATGGCCGGCGCGCCGGTGATGACGCTGCTGTTCGCCCGCTTCGGCAAGCGCACGGCGCTGATGTGCCTGATGGCCATCTTCACGCTCGGCAACGTCCTGTCGGCGCTGTCGCCCGACTACTGGACGCTGCTGGCCTCGCGCGTGGTCACCAGCCTCAACCATGGCGCCTTCTTCGGCCTCGGTGCGGTGGTGGCGGCCAGCGTCGTGCCGCGCGAGCGCCAGGCAAGCGCCGTCGCGACGATGTTCATGGGCCTGACGATCGCCAATGTCGGCGGCGTGCCGCTGGCGACCTGGATCGGCCAGCAGATCGGCTGGCGGGAGGCCTTTGCGGGCACCGCTGTCCTCGGCCTCGTCACCATCGCCGCGCTGTGGCTCGCCCTGCCGAAGGGGGCGCCGGGCCAGCGTCCCGATGTGGCGCGCGAGGCGCGGGTACTGGTGCAGCCGCCGGTGCTGATTGCGCTGCTGACCACCGTGCTCGGCTCCAGCGCCATGTTCACGCTCTATACTTACGTTGCGCCGCTGCTCGATGTGCTGACCGGGGCCTCGGCCACCTTCCTGACCCTTGCCCTGGTGCTGGTCGGGCTCGGCTTCACCATCGGCAACTGGCTGGGCGGGCGCGTCGCCGACTGGTCGCTGGACGGGGCGACGGCGATCTTCCTCGGTGCGCTGGCCGCGATCATGCTGGCAATGCCGGTTCTGCTCGGCAGCCAGAGCGTGGCGGCGGTCACCTTGCTGGCCTGGGGTGCGGCGGCCTTCGCCATCGTGCCGCCGGTGCAGATGCGGGTGATGCAGGCCGCAGCCGATGCGCCGGGCCTTGCCTCGTCGATCAATATCGGTGCGTTCAATCTCGGCAATGCCATCGGCGCAGCCGTCGGCGGGGCGGTGATCAGCCTCGATCTCGGCTATGCCGCCGTGCCGGTTGCCGGCGGGCTGCTGGCAGCCTCGGCGCTGGGGCTGGTCTGGGTCGGCAGGCGCCGGACGGCCGCGCTCGCCTGCGCCGCCTGAAGATGACGAGGCGCGCGGCCGGGCCGGGTGTTCCGGTCCGGCCGCGGCCTGTCCGCGCTCAGCGCACCGAGACGGGTTCGGGCTTGATTTCCGCGGTGCCTGGATCGGGGAACATCCAGTCCTGCTTGCGCGGCGCCGCTTCAGGCGTGTCGGCGCTGATCCGGCGATAGGTGGCGCGCGAGGACAGAAGATGGGCGCGCATCGCAGCTTCCGCCCATTCCGCATCGGCCGCCGACAGCGCTTCCACCAGATCGCCGTGCTGGCGGTTGCTGCGCATCAGCTCGGCCCGCGTCCAGCTGTTGAAGGTCGGACTGACCACCGGCTTGCGGGCCACCAGGTTGACCAGTTCGGCGAAGAAGGCATTGCCGCCCTGCGCCCAGATCACCCGGTGGAACCGGGCATTGAGGTCGCGGTAGAGCCGCCGGTCCGGCTCGCTCTCGTGGATCGCCTCGTCCATCGCCTCGTGAAGCTCCCGCAACTCCTTCAGGAAGGCGTCGTCGCTGTGGCGCGCGGCCATGCCGACGGCGATCGGCTCCAGCGAGGCGCGGGCGGTGAAGATGTGGATGACCTCGTTGGGGTCGACATCGACGACCACGGCACGGCGATAGGCCTCGCGCCGGATCACGCCCTCCGCCTGCAGGCGGCGCATTGCTTCGCGTATCGGCGTGCGGCTGACGCCGAGGCGAGCGGCGAGCTCGCTTTCGGGCAGGACATCGCCGCCGAGATAGGCCCCGGAGGCGATCAGCGCCCTGATCCTGTCGTAGATATCGCCCGCCATGGCCGTTCCGATCCGGTTGAGACTAGTCGTAACCTCGCGTCTTCAGCCATTCCGACACGATGCCAGCTGCGCTGGCAAGCCTTTCGGGCTGATTGACGAAGTAATGATTGGCGCCCTCGACGAGCCTCATCTCGCGGTCGGCGGAGCCGACGGCGGAAAAGACCGCAGCCGTGTGCGGCTGCGGCACGGCATCGTCCGCGCCGCATTCGATGGCAAGGAACGGCACGCTGACATCGCGCGCGGTGATCAGCGAGTTGGCGCGCGAATGGGCGGGCGACCACTGCGACAGCCAGCTGCGCAGGGTGGAGAACCGGCCGAGGCCCGCCGGGCCGCTGTTGACCGTTTCCGGATGGCCGAGATAGCTCCAGCCCGGCTTGCGGCCGTTCGGCTCCAGCGTCGGATCGAGGAAGCGCGGGTCGGCCATGGTGCGGTAGGTGACGAAGGCGCGCTCCATCTCCTTGCCGCCGCGCCGGCGCAGATCCTCCAGCCGCTCCAGCACGCCGTTGGTGATGCGCTCCATGCGCGCGGCCTGGGCGGCCCGGAAGCGGGCGACGAACTGCGGCGAATAGGGCTCGGTCCGTGCCTCGTAGCCGGGCCGGTAGAGATCGAGCTCCGGGTCGCGGTCGTCGGGATCGGCCTCGTTGCGCATCGACGGGTCGAGCCATTCCTGCAGCAGCACCGCGCGCGAGGCATGGGCGGCAAGGCTGAGCACCGCATCGGCCGGGATCAGTCCGGCGCCGGCCACATCGACCGGATCGCCGGCGGGCGTCTGGGTGATGGTCGGCCGCTCGGCCTGCGACTGGTAGAGCATGGTCAGCGACCCGCCGCCGCTCCATCCGCACAGGACGATGCGCTCATAGCCCCAGTCCTCCCTGGCCGCGCGGATATAGGCGCCGAGGTCGAGCAGCACGTTCTCCATGATCAGCGCGGTGTCGTTGCGCTGGTAGCGGCTGCCGGCGCACAGGACATGGTAGCCGAGTTCGGCCATCGCCCGCGGCAGCGGCAGCAGCTGCAAGGTGGAGGAGGGGTGCATGAAGACCAGCAACGTCCGCGAGGGGCGGCCTGCCGGGCGGATCAGCACGCCTTCCAGATGGGTCATGCCCTGCGAGCCGTTGAAGCCGTAGGTCTCCGTGAAGGCCTGTTTCGCCGTGAAGGCGATGTGTTTCCAGTCGAAGACGAGGTCGCTCATCGGATCGTGTCCTGTCGCTCAGCCGGCGGTCTGCGCCAGCAGTCCGGCATCTTCCGTTTCGGTGATGCGGCCGGCCTGCGGGCGCTCCAGCTCCGGCCTTGCCCTGGCGGCGCTGTCGTCGTGGATATGGCAGCGCACCCGCTGGCCGCCCGGCTGGTCGGTGAGATCCGGCTCCACCGCACGGCACAGCTCGGTCGCATAGGGGCAGCGGGAGGAGAAGCGGCAGCCCGGCGGCACGTTCATCGGCGAGGGCACGTCGCCGCGCAGCTCCACGCGCTCGGGCGCCTCGGCGGGGTCCATGCGCGGGATCGCCGCCATCAGCCGCTGGGTATAGGGGTGCAGCGGCTGGGCCAGGATGTCCTCGGCCCGGCCTTCCTCGACGATGCGGCCGAGATACATCACCGCCACATGCTTGCAGATGTAGCCGACGGTGGCGATGTCGTGGGAGATGTAGAGCACGGCAAGGCCGAGTTCGCGCGACAACTCGTCGAGCAGTTCCAGCACGCTCGCCTGGATCGACACGTCCAGCATCGACACCGGCTCGTCGGCGACGATGAAGCGCGGTTCCAGCACCAGCGCGCGGGCGATGGCGATGCGCTGGCGCTGGCCGCCCGACAGATCGCTGGGGAAGCGGTGGATGTTTTCCGCTGCCGGGATGCGCACCAGATCGAGCGCCCGCTCGACCTTGGCGCGGCGTTCCGCCGCCGAGCCGATGCCGTGGATGACGAGCGGCTCCTCGATGATCTGGCCGATGGTCAGGCGCGGATTGAGCGAGCTGTAGGGATCCTGGAAGATGATCTGCGCCTGTCGGCGGTAGTCCTTCAGCTTGCGCCCCTCGACATGGGTGATGTCGTCATCGCGGAAGGTGATGCTGCCGGAGGTCGGCTGGTACATGCGCACCAGGGACATGCCGAGCGTGGACTTGCCGCAGCCCGATTCACCGACCAGGCCGACGATCTCCTTCTCACGGATGGAAATGTCGACGCCGTCGAGGGCGCGGGCGACCGGCGGCGTGACGCCGGCCAGCGCGGTGAAGATGCCGGTGCGACCCTGGAAATGGGTCTTGAGATCGCGGGCCTCGATGACCGGGCGAGTGGCGGTGGTGTCGGTCATGCGCCTACCCTCATGTTGCGCCAGGTTTCGGGCCGGGCGGCCGCCGCGCGGAACTCGTCCGCGCGCTCGGTGTAGTGGCAGGCCGCCGACTGGGCGCCGACGGTGCGGACCTCAGGCACCGTGGTGCGGCAGAGGTCGGTCGCGAAGGGGCAGCGGCTGGCGAAGCGGCAACCCGAGGGCGGCAGCAGCAGGTTCGGCACGGTGCCGGGGATCGAGATCAGCGGCTGGCGCGGCTGGCCGCGCACCGGCAGGCGCGGAAAGGCGTTCTGCAGGCCCATCGTGTAGGGGTGCAAGGGGCGCTCCAGCACATCGGCCGTCGGCCCGCTCTCCGCGACCTTGCCCGCGTACATCACCACCACCGTCTCGCAGGTCTCCGCCACCACGGCGATGTCGTGGGTGACGAGGATCATCGAGCGGCGCATGTGCTCGTGGATGCCGCGGATGCGCGACATGATCTGCGACTGCATGATCGGGTCGAGCGCGGTGGTCGGCTCGTCGGCCAGCAGCATGCCGGCGTTGAGCGCCAGCGCCATGGCGATGACCGCGCGCTGGCGCATGCCGCCGGAGAACTGGTGCGGGAACTCGTAGAGCCGCTCCGCCGGCAGGCCGACCAGGGCGAACATCTCCTCCGCCCGCGCCCAGGCGACCGCCTTGCCGACCTTCTCATGCGCGAGGATCGCCTCGCAGATCTGGTCGCCGATGCAATAGACGGGATCGAGCGAGTTCATCGCGCTCTGGGTGATGAGCGAGATGCGGTTCCAGCGGATCGGCTCGAGCTGCGCGTCCGACAGGCCGAGGATGTTCTCGCCGTCGAGCAGCGCCTCGCCGGAAATGCCGGTGAACTCGGGCAGCAGGCCCATCAGTGCCTTGACCACGGTGCTCTTGCCGCAGCCGCTCTCGCCGACCAGGCCGAGATTGGTGCCGGCGCGCACCTCGAAGCTGACGTCCTCGACCGCGTGGAAGCGTCCGCGCAGGGTCGAGTAGCCGATGGACAGGCCGTCGACCTTCAGATGGGCGGCCGGCTTTGCCGACAGCCGCTCGTCGAGCCGGGCGAGATCCCGCGCAAGGGCGGGGGAGCGTGTTCTGGCGGGTGCCATCAGCGCCTCCTCAGTCGCGGGTTGGTCTGTTCCTCATAGGCGCGGCCGATGAGGTAGAGCGAGGAGACGAGCAGCACCAGCGCCAGCGAGGGCGGGACCACCCACCACCAGGCGGTGCGCAGGTTGCCGCTGCTGAAGGCGGTGTTCAGCATCTGGCCCCAGCTCACCACGGTCGGGTCGCCGAGGCCGAGAAAGGAGAGGCTCGCCTCCGTCAGGATCGCGAAGGCGACCGACATCGTCACCCACAGGAAGACGATGCGCACGATGTTCGGCAGGATGTGCCGCATGATGATGTGGAAGTGCGAGGCGCCGGCGGCGCGTGCCCATTTCACGTAGACGCGCTCGCGCTCCGTCAGGACGGCGGAGCGGATGATGCGCGCGCCGTTGCGCCAGAACAGGATGGTGATGACCAGGATGATGTTCTCGATGCTCGGCCCCAGCAACGCCACCGCGACGATGGCGAAGGGCAGGGTCGGGATCGACAGCGCGATGTCGGTGAGGCGCATCAGGAAGTCGTCGACATAGCCGCCGAAATAGCCCGACAGCACGCCGAAGACCGTAGAGATGAAGCCGACGGCGACGGCCGCGACCAGGCCGACGATCAGCGCCACCCGGAAGCCGTGCAGGAACTGGCTGAGCACATCGTTGCCGAAGGCGGTGGTGCCGAGCAGATGGGTTGCGTTGGGCGGCGACAGGCGGTTGAGCCGTCCGGTCTCCGTCATCATCGCCTTGAACGGCTCGTAAGGGGCGAGCCAGGGGCCGATGATGGCCAGCAGGATGAAGATCGCGAGGATCGCCACGCCCACGACCGCGAAATTGTCTTCCATCAGCAGGCGGAACGAGTCGCGCACTGAACTGAAGAGGCTGCGCCCTCGAATGGCGCCCTGATCGGGAACTTGCGTCATTTGTAGACAACCCTGGGATCGAGCTTGCCGTAGACGAGGTCGGCGGCGAGGTTGGCCAGCACGATCATCACGGCGAGAAGGAAGAAGGCCGCCTGCGCAAGCGGGTAGTCCTGGCGGGTCACGGCGAGCACCAGCTCGCGGCCGACGCCCGGCCAGGAGAAGACGATCTCGATCACCACGATGCCGGCGATGGTCTCGGCCAGTGCCGGGAACAGCCAGGTGATCAGCGGCAGCATCGAGTTGCGCGCGGCATGCCAGGCGACGCGGCGCTGCGGCACGCCCTTGGCGCGGACCAGCTCGATATAGTCCTCCGTCCGGTTCTCCACGACGCCCGAGCGCATCAACAGCAGGTTCTCGGGCATGAAGTAGATGATGACCGCGATCAGCGGCAGCGCCAGATGGTGCAGGAAGTCGAGTGTGAGGTAGCGGGCAAAGCCCGTCGTCTCGCCCGGATCGCCCATGCCGAAGCCGGGAAACCAGCCGAGCGTCGAGGAAAACACGGTCAGCAGCGCGATGCCGATGACGAAGTTCGGCACGCCGCGGATGACCGTGGCAAGGAAGATGCCGGAGCGCTCCAGCTTGCCGCCGCGCCGGGCCCAGCCGACGGCCGTGCCGATGGCGGCGCCGATGGCCGCGCCCAGCAGCAGACCGGGGACGGCGATCCACAGCGTGTTGACGATCAGCGGCCACAGCACCTCCCATACCGGCTTGCGGTAGAAGAAGGAGGAGCCGAAATCGCCCTGGATGAGGTTGCCGAGATAGGCCAGATACTGGTCCCACATGGAGCCGGTCAGGCCCCATTGTTCCAGCAGCGCCTGGCGCGCCTCGTCGGTCAGACCGCGTTCAAGCAGGATCGCGGTCGGGTCGGCGGGCATCACGCGGAACATGAAGAACATGATCGTCGTGACGGCCCATACGACGAGCACGCTCTGGGCGAGACGTCGAAGGATATAGGCGCGCATGGCTCACTCGGGCTGGCTTGTGCGGGACCGCTCCCCGCCGCGACGATGCGCGGCGGGGTGGTCAGGTCCGTCGGGGAGCCGGGGCGCGGAACGCCCCGGTCCGGGATGGCTTACTTCTTGGGGAAGTGCAGGCGGCCCTGTCCGTCCCAGCCGTAGCCCGCCTCTTCGAGGATCTTGCGGGCGGCGTCGACGTCGAAGGGAACCTGCGGCAGCTCGGAGTTGTGCCACATGCCGAGCTGGACCGGCACCGGGCCCTCGCCGGCCGGGACGGCGAAGCCGAGCCAGCCTTCGATCGCGGCCCGCTGCTTGGCGGTGGCCGCGCGCAGCGCCTTGCGGAACGCAGGGTCGGTGAACGGAGCCTTCTGGTTGTTCAGCCAGACGAGCATGGAGCCGTGCGAGGGGATCTCGAGGAAGTCGAGATGGTCGTTCTGCGCGGCAAGGTCGCTCATCGCGGCAACCGGCAGCACCATGCTGGCGATGTCGCCGGTGCCGGACAGCATGGCCGAGCGGATCGCGTCCGCCTGGCCGAGCGCCAGACGGCGCACGCCGTCATATTCGGCGGCATGGAAGTGCTCGGTGTTCGTCTCGAGCTCATGCGTCTCGTTGACGCGCCAGCTCTTGAACTTGAAGGGGCCGGACCCGATCACCGCACCGTCGGCGACGACGTCGCGGGCGACCTTGTCGCCGTCATAGTTCGCCCAGTGATGCTCGGGCAGGATGAACAGGTAGGTGAGGACGGTCGTCACGAAGGACGCGTCCGGAGCCTTCAGCTTCACGTTGAAGGTGAGGTCGTCGACCTTCTCCGCACCGGCCAGGTTGGCGATGCGCGAGGACATTGCCGGCGGCTGCAGCTCGACCACGGTGTTGATCGTGAAGACGGCATCGTCCGCGGTGACGGCTTCGCCGTCGTGGAACTTCATGCCTTCGCGCAAGGTGACCTTCACCGTCTGCGGATCGGTGAATTCCCATGCGGCCGCGGCCCACGGCACGGTCTCGCCCTTGGAGTTGTTCTTGGCGAACGTGTCGAAGATGAAGCGCACCCAGCCCACGGCACCTTCTTCGGCCATCGGGTTGTAGGTGGTGACGTCCTCGTAATGCGCCCAGTCGAGGATGCGGTCGTCGGTCTTCGGCTTGGCCGAAAGCCACGGGTCGACAAGTCCCTCATGCGCGGCGACCGGCGCCGGGCTGGTGACGTTGTCCCATTTGTCGCTGTTCCACAGGATGCCGTAGACGGTGTTCGTCGCCGGCCACCACGGCGCGACGTCGTGGAAATACTTCTGCGCCTCATGCACCAGCTGCAGGCGCTCGTCCTGCTTGACCAGTTCGCGCTGCTTCTTGACCATCTCGGTATAGGCTTCGTCGCACCACTTGGCGCCGTTGCGCCGGGCACCGCAGGCGCCGAGGTCGTGAAGCCAGTAGGTCGGATCCACGCGGTCCGGGTCCGCGCCGACGGTGAAGACGGCCATGTCCTCGAGGCCGCCGCCGACCATGATGTTGGAGATGAAGCTGCTGAACTGGACCGGCTGCATCTGGAAGGACAGGCCGAGCTTGGCCCATTCCTCGCTCAGGACGCGAGCGGACTGTTCGTACATCGGGCCCATGTCGGCCGCGTAATAGGCGATCTGGAGCTGGGGAACCGGCTCTCCGAGATCCTGGGCCATGGCGGGTGCGCAAAGCGCAGCAATACCGGTCGACAGCGACAGCGTCGCGGCCAACCGCCTGATCTTGGCAGTCATAGCGTTGTTTCCTCCCACGCACCTTGCCTTGTTTCCTCCTCGGGACCGGAACGATGCGGCTTTGCCGCGCGCTTCGGACCCCTCGTGTCGGTAGGTGCCGATCAAAAGTGTATACGAAAATGCCGACTGTCAATGATTTCCATCTTGATTTCCGGCCGACAATGTCAAAAGTGAATGCAATACAACGTTGCCAGCCGGCGCAAGCCGGAGGACGGACAGGGGGTGAACACCCTTTGGGCGGCGTTTCTGGGAGGAAAAAATGCAATCTTCATGGGTACCTGGGGCCAACTCGCCCTCGGGAGACTTTCCCTTGGCAAATCTGCCGTACGGGGTGTTTTCGCGCGGCGGCGACGCTCCGCGCTGCGGTGTCGCCATCGGCGATCATGTGGTCGACCTTGCCGCGCTGGCGGCATCCGGGCTGCTCGGCGAGGCGGCCGGCGGCTGGGGTCTGGACGAGCCGGGCATCAATTCCTTCATGGCGGCCGGCCCCGAGGCCTGGGCCGTGCTGCGCGCCCGCCTGACCGACCTGCTCGCCGAGGACGGCTCTGCGGAACTTCGCGACAATGCCGCGCTTCGCGCCTCGGCCCTTGTGCCGATGGGCGAGGTGCGCATGCACCTGCCGTTCCGCGTCACCGGCTACACGGATTTCTATGCCGGCCGCCAGCACGCCTTCAACTCGGGCTCGATCCTGCGCGGTCCCCAGAACGCGCTGACCCCGAACTGGCCGCATATGCCCATCGGCTACAACGGCCGGGTGTCCACCGTCGTCGTCTCGGGCACGCCGGTGCGCCGGCCGCTCGGCCAGGTGCGGAACGAAGGCGCCGAGATGCCCGAACTGACCGCCTGCCGCCGGCTGGACATCGAGGTCGAGTTCGGTGCCGTCGTGGCCCTGCCGACGCAGATGGGCGAGACCCTGTCGGTCGCCGAGGCGTGGGAGCACCTGTTCGGCTTCGTGCTGCTCAACGACTGGTCGGCCCGCGACATCCAGCGCTGGGAGGGCCAGCCGCTCGGGCCGTTCCAGTCCAAGGCCTTCGCCACCTCGATCAGCCCCTGGGTCGTGACCCGTGCGGCGCTCGAGCCGTTCCGCTGCGGCCCGCCGGAGCGCGACACTCCGCTGCTGCCCTATCTGCAGGAGCCGGAGGACTATTTCTTCGACCTGACGCTGGAGGCGCATCTGACGCCCGAGGGCGGGGCGCCGAGCCGCATCGTGCGCACCAACACGAAGCACCTCTACTATTGCGCGCCGCAGCTCCTGACCCATCACGCCCTGTGCGGCTGCCGGATGCAGACCGGCGACCTGCTCGGATCCGGCACCATCTCCGGTCCCGAGCGGGAGGCCTTCGGCTGCCTGATGGAGCAGACCTGGGGCGGCCGCGATTCCGTGGAGCTGTCCGCCGGCGGCTCGCGGGTCTTCCTGGAGGACGGCGACAGCGTGACGCTGACCGGCTGGGGCGAGGTGAACGGCCAGCGGATCGGATTCGGACGGTGCGAGGGAACGATCCTGCCCGCGCCGCAAAAGGTCGGGAGGACCGGACAATGAAACTGTGCCGTTTTGGAGAAAACCGTCTTGGCGTGGTGCGCGGGAACGGCGTGCATGACGTCTCCGCCGTGCTGGACGACCTGCCGGCCCACACCTATCCGCTGCCCGATCATGATCCGCTGATCGCCGCGCTCGATGAGCTGCGCCCCAAGATGGAGGCGCTGGCCGACGAGACCCCGGCCGTGCCGCTTTCCAGCGTGAGCCTGCTACCGCCGGTCGCCTCGCCGCGCAAGATCATCGGAGCGCCAGTGAACTACCGCCTGCATCTCGACGAGGCGCTGGAAGACCCGAACATCCACCACGGCACCAACATCATGCCGATCGACAAGGCGGGCCTCTTCCTCAAGGCGACGAGTTCGCTGATCGGGGCGAGCGAGCCGGTGACGATCCGTTTCCCGGAGGTCCGCAACGACCATGAGGTCGAGCTGGTGGCGGTGATCGGCCGCAAGGCCGACCGGGTGTCGCGGGAGACCGCGCTGGACCATGTCGCCGGCTATGCGATCGGGCTGGACATGACCGTGCGCGGCACGCAGGAGCGCAGCATGCGCAAGTCCTGCGACAGCTATTCGGTGCTCGGCCCCTGGATGGTGACGGCGGACGAGATCCCCGACCCGTCCGCGCTGGAACTCGAGCTGCATGTGAACGGGGTGACGCGGCAGAAGGCCCGCACGTCCGACCTCATCCGCGACCTGGCAACGCTGATCGAGCGTGCCTCGTCCTTCTACACCCTGATGCCGGGCGACCTGCTGTTCACCGGCACGCCGGAAGGCGTCAGCGAGGTGAAGGCCGGCGACGAAATGCGCGCGAGCATCAGCAGCATCGGAACCATGACGGTCGCGGTCCGCTGACCGCGACGACGAGGGAAGGAAAGACCATGGATTACATCTTCGAGCCGACGCCGGTCAGCAGCCTGCCGGTCGCCGGCGAGACTGGGCGGTTTCCGGTACGCCGGATCTTCTGCGTCGGCCGCAACTACGCCGACCACATTCGCGAGATGGGCTTCCAGCCGGAGCGCGAGCCGCCGTTTTTCTTCACCAAGCCGGCCGATGCGCTGGTGCAGGACGGCGAGACGGTCGCCTATCCGCCGCTGACCGAGAACTTCCACCACGAGGCCGAGTTGGTGATCGCCATCGGCAAGGAAGGCGCGGACATTCCGGTCGAGCGCGCGCTGGAGCACGTCTACGGCTATGCGACCGGCAACGACCTGACGCGCCGCGACATCCAGATCGCGCTGCGCGACCGCGGCCGTCCGTGGGACTGGAGCAAGGCCTTCGACCGTTCCGCCGTCTGCGGCGAGATCACCGCGATGCCGGGCAAGGCGCTGCCGGACGAGACCCGCGTGCTGCTCACGGTCAACGGCGAGACCCGCCAGGATGCGACGCTCGACCTGCTGATCTGGTCGGTGTCGGAGATCATCGCGGCGCTGTCCTCGTCCGTGACCATCCGCCCCGGCGATCTCGTCTATACCGGCACGCCGGCCGGCGTCGGCGCGATGGTGCCGGGCGATGTCTGCCGTGTTGAGATTTCCGGCCTGGCGCCGGTGACCACGACAATCGGACCGCGCGGCTGATCGCCCGGACAGCTTGCGCGCAACGGCTGCGGCCTGCCTCGGCAACGGGGCAGGCCGCAGTCATTTCAGGGACTTGTCGATGAGCTCAGGGCTCCAGCCCCGCGGCCGTGTGGCCGACGATATAGCCGAAGGTGAGGGCCGGGCCGAGGGTGATGCCGGCGCCCGGATAGCTGCCGGCCATGATCGAGTTCATGTCGTTGCCGCAGGTATAGAGGCCGGGGATCGGCGTGCCGTCGGTGGCGAGGACCTCGCCGCGCCCGTTCGCCGACAGGCCGATGCTGGTGCCGATGTCGCCGGGGAAGATCTCGATGGCATAGAGGGGCGCCTGGTCGAGCGGTCGCAGGCAGGGATTGGGAGCGTTTTCCGCATCGCCCAGATAGGTCTGGTAGGCGGTCGATCCCTTGCCGAACGCACGGTCGGTGCCCTCGGCCGCATCCGTGTTGAAGCCGGCGATGGTCTGCGCAAGCGCTGCCTCCGGCACCTTCATCGCACGGGCGAGCTCCGCCGCATCGCGGCCGCGCTTCAGGTAGCCTGAGCGCAGGTGATGGCCGAACGGCGCGGGGAACGGGCGCACCGCGCCCATGCCGTAGCGCCGCAGCGCACGGTGATCGCAGACCAGCCAGGCCGAGGTATTGCCGCTCGACAGCATCGCCTGGACGAAGTCGTGATAGGACATCGCCTCGTTGGCAAAGCGCCGGCCGTCGGGGCCGACCGCGATGACGCCGGGCTTTGCCCGGTCGAGAAAGAGGTGCGGGAAGGGGCGCGGGCCGCCCTTGCCCGGCAGCAGCGAGACCGGCGTCCAGAACGCGGCGTTGCTGTTGCCTTCGGTGATTGCCGCGCCGATCCTGGTCGCAAGGTCCAGCGTGTCGCCGGTGCTGTCCGTCGGCGACATGGAATAGTGCGGGGCGCCGGCCGCGACATGCGGCATCACCTCCTTGCGCCGGGCCGCATTCTGCGGAAATCCGCCGGCTGCCAGTACGACGCCGCGCCGTGCAGCGAGCGTGCGCGTCGCGCCGCCATGGGTGACCTCCACCCCATCGACCCGGCCGTCGCTGCGGCGGATGCCGGCAAGCGGCGTCTCCAGGAAGATCGGGATGTCGAGCGCCAGCACGCTTTCGGCGAGGCGGCCGGCGACGGCCTGCCCGAGCACCAGACGGGTGCCGCGCGGATGGGTCAGCCGGTCGCGCAGGTGTCGGGCCATCACACGCGCCGCATACATCGCGGAGGGGAGCGAGCGCGTCATCTTCATGAAGTGACCGATGTCGAACCGGTTCAGCAGCAGCCCGCCGAAGACGGTGAAATCGGCGATGGGAGGACGCAGCTTCGAGAACCAGCGGCCGAGCCGGCGGCCGTCGTAATCCTTGGCATCGAGCACGCGGCCGCCGAGCGCCGCGCCCGGCGTGTCGGGGTGATAGTCGGGCGAATAGGCCCGGTAGTCGAACTGCAGCGCAGTGTGCTTCTCGAAGAAGTCGACCATGCGCGGGCCGTTGTCGAGAAAGGCGTGTACGACATCGGCATTGAGCCGGTTGCCGGTCTCCGCCTCGATGTAGCGGAAGGCCTCCTGCCTGTCGTCGCTCATGCCGCCGGCGCGCATCTTCGGATTGTCGGGGATCCAGATCGCCCCGCCGGAGACCGCCGTCGAGCCGCCGAAATGGGCGGACTTTTCGAGGATCGCCACGTCGAGGCCTGCAAGCCGGGCGGCGATGGCGGCGGCCATGCCGGCGGCGCCCGAGCCGACGACGATCAGGTCGTACGCATCCTTCAGGACCGGATCCTTGCGTGTCATGCGGCGTCTCCCGGGCGCGGATAGCGGCCGACGGCCCAGCCGCCGTCGACGCGAAGCGTCGCGCCCGTGATGAAGGCGGCCTCGTCGCTGGCAAGGAAGGCGACGGCATCGGCAACCTCGCCAGGCGTCCCGACCCGGCGCAGCGGCGCCTGCTCGATGAAGACATGCTTGCGCCAGGTCTCCGTGCGGATCCGCTCGGCGGTCAGCGGCGTCTCGATCAGTCCGGGGGCGACGGCGTTGACGCGGATGTTCTCCGGCCCGAAGTCGGTCGCCATCTGGCGGGTCATGCCGTCGACGGCAGCCTTGCTGGTGCTGTAGCCGGCGCTGCCGGTCGCCCCGACGATGGCGTAGATCGAGGCGATGTTGACGATGGCACCGCCGCCTGCGCGGCGCATCTCGCCGACCGCGAACTTGCTGAGCATGAACACCGGCAGCACGTTGATCTCGAAATAGCGCCGCACGTCCTCGGCGCTGGTCTCGTCGGCGCGCCCGCCGCCGCCCACCCCGGCATTGTTGACGAGGATGGCGAGCGGGCGCCCGGCAAGCGCTGCGGACAGCGTCTCGGGCAGCGCCGGATCGGTGACGTCGGCCATCACCGTCTCGATGCCCTGCGGCAGCCGGGCCAGACCCTCCGCATCGCGGTCGACGGCGATGACCGTGGCCCCTTGCGCGGCGAGGCGCTCGGCGATGGCGAAGCCGATGCCGGAAGCGGCACCGGTGACGATGGCCAGACGGCCGGTGAAGCGATTGGTGTCCATGATCCCGTCCTCGGGTCGAGGGATGGTCAGAAGCTCGTGGTGCCGCCGAGCGAGCGCCCGCCGTCGACGAGCAGCACCTGGCCCGTGATGAAGCCGGCCTGCGGCGAGCCGAGGAAGGCCACGGCATGGGCGATGTCGTCCGGCGCGCCGAGCTGGCCCATCGGCTGCTGCGCCCGCAGACCGTCCAGATCGGTGTCCGAGCGGGCCTTCAGCATGTCGGTCTCGATCACGCCGGGGGCGACCGCGTTGACGCGGATCTTGCGCTCGGCCAGATCCAGCGCCATGGCGCGGGTGAGGCCGGCGACGGCCGCCTTGGAGGCGACGTAATGGGCGTAGTGGCGCGCGCCGAGCATGGCGCGCGAGGCGATGTTGACGATGGCGCCGCCGGGCTGCATGCGCGCGGCGATCTTCTGGGACAGGTCGAACAGGGCGACGAGGTTGACCTCGTACATTTTTCGGAAGTCGTCGGGCGCCAGCTCGAAGAAGCCCTTCACGTTGAAGATGCCGGCATTGTTGACGAGCAGGCGCACGTCCCCGGCCTCCTCGGCAAGGCGGGCGACGGCAGCCGCATCCGTGACGTCGAGCGCATGGGCGCGGGCGCTGCCGCCGTTTGCGCAGATGGCGGAGGCGACGGCTTCCGCGTTGTCGGCGGCAAGATCGGCGACGATGACCTGATGGCCGTTCTCGGCAAGGACACGGGAAATGGCCGCGCCAATTCCCGCGCCGCCGCCGGTCACGATGGCGATGGGGTTCTGTGTCATTGGCAATGATCCGTCAGGTCGAAAGGGGAGGCGGGGAGGCAGCGGGCGCCGTGGGGAGAGGTCCGGCGCCCGCCGCTGCGTCGTCAGTTCATGCCGAAGCTGTTCTCGTCGATCTTCGAGTACAGGTTGTCCTGGAGGATCTTGGCCAGCGCATCCGCATCGGTGCGGTCGACGCCCTCAAGCAGTCCCTTCCACTTCGTCTGAAGCGCCTGGAACTCCTCGATGAGGTCGGTCGGATCCTCGACCTTGCGGTCATCCATGGACTTCTTCGGCAGGCCTGCGACGAAGTTGGTCTGGAACTCCTTGAGCTTGGAGGTCAGGTCCTCGGACGGCTCGATGATCTCGAGGCCGCGCTCCTTGGAGCCCTCCATCGCCGCCGCGACGCCGACGTGATAGGCGACCTGCGCGCGGGCATTGCCGACGGCCATGTTGTCGAGCAGCACGCGGCGCTGTTCGGGGGCGAGCCCCTGCCAGAAGCCCGGGTTGATGACGTAGTTGGCGCCGAGCACCACGCCCATCGGCAGGGTGGTCACGGACTTCGCGACTTCCCAGAACTTGTTGCCCTTGTCGAGGTTGGTCGGGTCCGACATGGTGCAGTCGATGGAGCCGCGGCTGAGGCCCGAGTAGACGTCGCCGATCGGCACGGAGACCGGCACGCCGCCGAGGTTTTCGACCCAGGAGGTCTGGGCGCCGCCCGCGGTGCGGATCTTCAGGCCCTTGGCGTCGGCTGCCGCGCGGATCGGCTTGACGCAGATGAAGTTGTAGACCGGGGTGGAGTAGCCGCCGGCGAAGATGCCGCCGTTCTTCTTCCACTCGCCGACGATGCGCTCGTTGGTCATGCCCATTTCGGTATAGGCGAAGGCGGAGGCGATATCGTCGTCGGAGACGAAGACGAGATCGTTGAGCACGTTGTTGAGCGGCAGTTCCGAGGGGGTGTAGCCCGGATAGACGATGCCGAGCTGGGCGACGCCGTCGCGGATCGCCTGCATGGTCGACTTGGCCGGCACCAGCGCGCCGCTGGAATAGACCTCGAAGGTGATGGCGCTGTCGGTCGCGGCCGCAACGTCCTTGGAGAACTTCTGGTAGGTCTCCTCGTTGAGGATGTGGACCGGCGCCATCCAGTTGGTGGCCTGGTACACGTCCGCATAGGCGGCCGAGCCCATCAGGCCGGCAGTCAGGGTCGCAAGGGCGAGCAGTTTCTTCATGTCTTCCTCCCATGTTCCGGCGCCTCTTGTCGGGCGCCGATCGGATCAGGCGAACGAGGTTTTCGGGGGTCAGTTCGCCATGATTGCGGGCAGCCACAGGCTGATGGCCGGGAAGGCGATCAGCAGGGCCAGCGTGATGAAGTCGGCCAGGATGAACCAGCTGACGCCGGCAAAGATCTGGCCGAGAGGTATGGTGCTGCCGAGACTGGATCGGATGACGTAGACATTCATTCCGACCGGAGGCGTGACGAGGCCGATCTCCAGCAGCTTGACGGTCAGGATGCCGAACCAGATCAGGTCGACGCCCAGCAGCGCCAGCATCGGCGCCAGCACCGGCAGGGTCAGCAGCATGATCGAGATGCTTTCCAGGAAGCAGCCGAGCACGAGATAGAGCGCGCCGATCATCAGGATCACGGTGATCGCGCTGTAGCCGTCGAAGAAGTTGGTGACCCAGACCGGCACCGTCGACAGGGCGATGAAGCGGGCGAACAGGGCCGCGCCGACGACGATGATGAAGATCGCGGCGGTGCCGAGCGCCGTGTCGATCAGCGCGCAGCGCATCACCCGGATGTCGAGCTGGCGACGGGCGGCGGCGATGATGCAGGCGAGGAACGCGCCGATGGCACCGGCCTCGGTGGCCGTGAAGATGCCGGTGAAGATGCCGCCGAGCACGCCGGCGATCAGCACCGGCAGCGGCCACACGTCCTTGATCAGCTCGATCTTCTCGGCCCAGCTGTAGACCTCGTCGCTCTTCGGCGCCAGCTCGGGCTTGAGCATGGTGCGCAGCGAGATCATGCCGACGAACATCACGGCCGACAGCAGGCCGGGGATGAGGCCGGCGATGAACAGCTCGCTGATCGACACGTCCATCATCAGGCCGAAGACGATCAGCAGGACGCTCGGCGGGATCAGCGAGCCGAGCGTGCCGGCAGCTGCGACCGAGCCGGCCGCGAGCGAGGGGGCATAGCCGGCCTTCAGCATTTCCGGGATGGCGATGCGCGAGAAGGCGGCGGCGGTTGCAACGCTCGAGCCGCTGGCCGAGGCGAACAGCGCGCTGGAGGCGACCGTCGCGGAGGCAAGCCCGCCCGGCACCCGGTTGAGGAACACGCGGGCGGCGGCGAACAGGCCCTTGGTCAGGCCGGCGCCGGACGCGATATAGCCCATCAGCAGGAACATCGGCACGGCCGACAGGTTCCAGTCGCCGACGAGATCGTAGGGAACGGCCTTGACGATGCCGATGGCCGGCATCGCGCCGAGCATGGCGAAGATGCCGCCGACGGCGACCGCGCCCATGGCGACGCCGATGGGAACGCGCAGGCCGATGAGGACGAGCGTCAGGACGATGCCGACGAAACCGATTTCGAGACGGTCCATGATCGGGGCCTCAGACTGGATCTGCGTGCTGGGGCTGATCGTTCGCCGGCAGGACGTCGCGGCCGGACAGGATCAGCACGAGGCGGGTGAACTGGGCAAGGCAGGCAAGGCCGAGGCCGAGCGGCAGCAGGAACTTGGTCGGCCAGACGACGACCTTCCATGCGCCCTCGACGATCTCGCCGATTTCCCAGGCATGCACGGCCGGCTGCCACGAGAGCCAGGCGATCAGCCCGTAGACGGCAAGCGACAGCAGAGTGCCGAGCAGCAGCATGGCGCGCCGGGCCACGGGGTTCGCCATGTCGAAGAACAGCTCCACCACGATCGGGCCGTTCTTCACCTCCAGCCAGGCCAGCGGCAGGAACACGACCGAGATCATGTAGTAGCTGGCCACGACCTCGGCGGTGCCCGGGATCGGCGCATTCAGGAAGTACTTGCCGGCGACGTCCGCCGTCACGTGCAGCATCATCGCCAGCAGGGCGAGGGCCGCCAGCCCGGCGAGCAGGGCGGCGATCTGGTTGAGGGCGCGCTCCAGCATGATCATTGCATCCGGTAGCCGCCGTTGATGTCCAGCGTGGCGCCGGTCACATAGGCACCGTCCGGACCGGCGAGATAGGACACGGCTCCGGCGACGTCGTCCGGCGTGCCGATCCGGCCCATCGGGATGTTGCGGGAAATCTCCGCATCCTGGGACGGGTCGAGCGACAGGCGCAGCATCGGCGCGTCGATCAGGCCGGGAGCGACCGCGTTGACGGTCACGCCAAGTGAAGCCGCTTCGCGGGCGCCGGCCTTGATGAGGCCGAGGATCGCGCTCTTGCTGGCGATGTAGGCCGAGCTCGAGCGGTAGCCGCCGAGCTGGGCCGCAACGGAGGAAAAGCCGACGAAACGGGCATGACCGAGCGGCGCGCGGGTGCGGTGGCGCAGGTACTCGCGCAGCAGCAGGAACGTGCCCGTGCTGTTGATCGTCTGCGTCTTGTCCCATTCCTCGAAGCTGGTCTCGGTGAGGGGGCGGCGCTGGCCGGTCTCGTCGAGGATCAGGATGCCGGCCGCGGCCACGAGCACATTGATCGGGGCGATGCCGCTCTCGACCTCGCGAAGACAGGCGATCACCGCCTCTTCGCTGCTGACGTCGAGCGCAAGGCCGACATGGCCGGTGCCCGGCAGCGAGGCGGCAACCTCGCGGGCCCGTTCCGCGTCCATGTCGGTGGCAATGATCGAGAAACCGTCCGCGGCAAGCCGCTGTGCGACGGCGCGGCCTATTCCGCCTGCCGCGCCGGTGACGAACGCTGTGAGCGCCATCCGTACCCTCCCTTATTTGCCCTCAGGATTGGATACATTATGGCGCCTGTCAATCGAATTTGTGAGGTTTTTGGATTGTTTTGGATAAATTCGACGTTTGGCGAACTTGCCAGAGGGCATGAAACAGGTCATTTTGGATCCATGACACCACTCGATCAGGCTCTGGCGTCCACAGCCGACGTCACCAGCGCGGATGCTGCGGCAACCGCCATTCGCGAGATGATCCTGGAAGGCAGGTTCGCTCCCGGCGAACGGCTGCATCAGGACCAGCTTGCGGAAATCCTTGGCGTTTCGCGCACGCCCCTGCGCACCGCGCTGGCGCGGCTCGCCCAGGACGGGCTGATCGACTACGAGCCCAATCGCGGCTATCGAATCCGCCGCTTCATGGTCTCCGACATCCGGCAGGCTTTTACCGTGCGGGCGAACCTGGAAGGGCTCGCCTGCCGGCTGGCGGCGGAGGCGGGGCTCAGCCAGGGGCAGCTGGCGCGCATGGAGGCGCTGGTCGACGAGGGCGATGCGATCCTGTCGGCCGGCCGCCTCGACCCGGAGCAACTGCCGGCCTATCGGCGAATGAATGTCGAGTTCCACGAGACCATCATCGGCGCCGCCGGGAACCACTGGATCGGCCGTTTCGTGCACCAGTCGCACAACGTGCCGCTCGTCTCCGACCGCGTGATCCTGTGGGACGACTTCGAAGTCATCCACCGCTCGCATGACGACCACCGCCGGATTTTGAAGGCACTGGGCGACAGGGACGGCACGCGGGCGCAGAACCTGATGAGCGAACATGTCATATTCGCCGGCCAGCTGCTCGCCGACCGGCTGGAGGCCGATCCCCAAGCCGCGCTGCGCCAGGCGAGCCAGGCGCAGGCCGGACATTTCTGAAAACCCACTGGAGAGTGTTGATGAAGCTCTATTTTTCCCCCGCCTCGCCCTATGTGCGCAAGGTGATGGTCGTTGCCCATGAAAAGGGCGTGGCCGACCGGATCGAACTTCTCGGTTCGGCGGCAAACCCGGTCAACCGCGACAAGACCATCGTCGCCAGCAACCCGTCCGGCAAGGTGCCGACCATGCTGCTGGACGACGGATCCGCTCTCTATGACAGCCGGGTGATCTGCGCCTATGTCGACGCGCAGGCCGCCTCGCCGGTCCTGGTGCCGGCCGAGGGCAACCAGCGCTTTGCGGTGATGACGCTGGAGGCGCTCGCCGACGCGATCCTCGATGCAGCGCTTCTCGCGCGCTACGAGAAGATCATGCGGCCCGAAGCGCTCTACTGGGACGACTGGCATCGCGGCCAGATGGAGAAGATCGACAGCGGCCTCGATGCGCTCGAGACGGTCTGGCTGTCGCATCTGGGGGGACCGCTGTCGATGGGATCGATCGCCGCTGCCTGTACCCTCGGCTATCTCGACTTCCGCTTCCCCGACAAGGACTGGCGCAGCGCCCATCCGGGCATCGCGGCGTGGTTCGAGACGGTTTCGAAGCGTCCGTCCATGCAGGCGACCATGCCGAAGGGCTGACCCGCCGCCGGCTGCGGGTATGCCGCCGGTCTCGACAGGCGAAGGGGTGCGGATCGTGGCGATCCGCACCCCTTTTTCGTTGTCGCGCGGACCGCGATGCAGACTGTGTTCTCCCCGAGGTCAGGTCTTCAGGCTGTCGAGGATCAGCCACAGGCCCGACAGGCCGTAGACGGCCGCCAGCGCATAGCGGAAGCCGGTCGAATTGGCGACCTCCTCGCGCTTCAGCACGCGCGAGGAGAACAGCAGCACATAGGCCGAGAAGATGCACAGCCCCAGGGCGAGGCAGCCCAGCACGATCACCAGCGGCGCATACCAGGGCGAGTCCGGCCGCACGCCGGCGGTGATGATCAGGATCCAGCCGACGCTTGCCTTGGGGTTGAGGATCTGGATCAGGAAGCCCCGGCGGAAATGGCCGGAAAGCCCTGTTGCCGTGCCGGTCTGCCCTGCCTCCGGTCCGCCGGCCGGCCCCAGCGACGGTTTCCACTGGCGAAAGGTCTTCCAGGCCAGCCAGACGAGATAGGTCCCGCCGGCGAGGCCGACCGCCATCATCGCCGCCGGCATGGCAACCAGCACCGACGACAGGCCGAAGGCGGCGAGCAGGGCCCAGGTCTGCCCTGCGGCCATCACGCCGGCCATCACGGCAAAGCCGGACGGACGCCCCTCACGGATTGCGGTCGTTGCGATCGTCATGTTGCCGAGGCCCGGACTGGCTGCCCCAACGATATAGATGAGAAACGCCGAGATCATGTTGGCGTCGTCGTAGGTCATGATCGGCAAGGGCTCTCAGGAAGGAGGGGGCGGGTCGCGGCGCTTCCTTTACAGGGGCGCCAACAGGTGATGCAAGTCTTGATTGCATGAGCTCACTTGCTCGCGTTTCGCGTAGCCTTGCCGTCTTCTCCCCTTCTCGCGAGATCCGCGCGCGTGTCTCGTCGGTTGACGCGTGAAACACTTCTTCGCGGGGAAGAAGAAATCAATATCGTAATTAATGACGATATTGATAAATTTACGCAAGGAATTATCCCTTTAATTCTTGGTTTGGCTCTTCATATTTGAAGTGACTCACATGATATATTTAAAGAATTTCGGCAAAAACAGTCGCGCTGCTAGCGTGATCAAGTGATAAATAGAGATTTCCCGACAAAATACGATGTATTTACGCGATAAATACTTCGCGTGCACAGGTCATCCGACGGTCCGTTCCGGCGACTTGCGGGCTGCGATTGGAGGAAGAGTCATGCTGAACAGAGGCGATCAGATCGCTCATCAGATGTTCCAGGAGGTGCAACTGCCAGGGCAGCCGCGCCAGAAGGTTATCGACAGTCCGCACCTGCACAAGATGCAGAGAATGCACTTTTTCCTGTTCGACGTGTTGCCGATCCTCGGCACCGCCTGCGCGATCGTGTTGCTGTTCTTCCACCCGATCACGTCTCTCGACCTGACGCTCTTCCTCGTCTTCTGGACGTTGAGCGGTCTGGGGATCTCGATCGGCTATCACCGTCTCTTCACCCATCGCAGCTTCAAGGCCTCCGCGCCGGTTCGCGCGGCTCTCGGCATCTTCGGCTCGATGGCGGGGCAGGGCGGGGTGATCTCCTGGACGGCGATGCACCGCAGGCACCACGAGCTCGGCGACCAGGAAGGCGACCTCCACTCGCCGAACCTGCATGGCAGCGGACTCAAGGGCAAGCTCAAGGGCTTCGTCCACGCGCATTTCACCTGGATGGTGGCGCATCCCTATCCCAACGTCGTCCATTACGCGCCGGACCTGCTCAGGGACCGGGTGATGATCTGGGTGAACCGCCACTACTACACCTGGATCGTGCTCGGCCTGCTGATCCCGACCGCCATCGGCGGGCTCGTGAGCCAGTCCTGGATGGGCGCGCTGACGGGCTTCCTGTGGGGCGGCATGGTGCGCATGTTCGTGGTCGAGCAGGGCATCTTCGCGCTCAACTCGCTTTGCCACCTGATCGGCCGCCGCCGCTTCGTCACCGACGACCAGAGCACCAACATCAGCTGGCTCGCCCCCTTCATCTTCGGCGAGTCCTGGCACCACAACCACCACGCCTTCCCCGGTTCCGCGTCCTTCGGGCTCGCCTGGTACCGCATCGATCCCGGTTACTGGGTCATCCGCTTGCTCGCTCTTTTCGGTCAGGCCTGGGACATCAAGGTCCCGTCGGACGAGCAGATCAAGCGCCGGGAAATTCGCAGCGCCTGACCCGACGCACGCATTTGCAGGAAGAGGAGGAGTTCCCATGGATCACGTTCAGATTGCGGAAAAGGTCGACGAGGCCGCCGTGTTTGCCTGGCTCAAGACCTACATCTCCAATGTGCTGGGCATGGACCAGGCGTCCATCAAGGGCAGCGACGGGCTCGATTCCCTCGGTCTCGACTCCGCCCTGACCACGGCGCTGGCGATGGATCTGGAGACCTGGCTCGGCGTGGAGATCCCGCTGGCGATCCTGTTCGAGGCGGAAACGCTCGACAACATCGCCACCGGCGTCGCCCGTGAGGCCGAGCGCCAGCACGCCACGGCAGGATGAAGGCAGAGACCATGAAGACGGAACAGCCCGACTACGGCGGCTCGATGGCCGCGGTCCAGTACCACTACGATGTCAGCCGCGACTTCTACCGCCTGTGGCTCGACGAGTCGCTCACCTACTCCAGCGCCCTGTGGGAGGGCGAGGACGACACGCTGGCCGCCGCCCAGCAGCGCAAGATCGACCATCACCTGCGCGAGGCCCGGGCGGAGAAGGCGGAATCCCTGCTCGACGTCGGCTGCGGCTGGGGCGCGCTGGTGCGCAAGGCCAGCAGCCATTCCGGCCTGAAGCGGATCGTCGGCCTGACGCTCAGCGAGGACCAGGCGGACAACGTGCGCAGCTTCGGCATTCCGCAGATCGAGGTGCGCCTGGAAAGCTGGACCCAGCACAAGCCGGACCGGCCCTATGACAGCATCATCTCCGTCGGTGCCTTCGAGCATTTCGCCAAGCCCGAGGACAGCCGCGAGGTGAAGATCGAGACCTATCGCGACTTCTTCGCCACCTGTGCCTCGTGGCTGACGCCGGGCGGGCGCATGTCGCTGCAGACCTTCGTCTACGGCACCATGCGCAACGAGGAAGCCAGCCAGTTCATCAACGAGGAGATCTTCCCGGCCGCCGACCTTCCGCGGCTGGACGAGATCGCCGCGGCGGCGGACGGGGTGATGGAGGTGACCTACCTGGTCAACCACCGCCTGCACTACGCCCGCACCTATGACGCGTGGGCGCGCAACCTGCGCCGGCGGCGCGACGAGGCGGTGGCACTGGTCGGCGAGACCGTCACCGAGCGTTACGAGCGCTATCTCAAGCAGACCTCCATCGGCTTCTACACGGGCAAGATCGGGCTGCTGCGCATCTCGCTGCGCCCGACCGATCGCCCCGTCTCCGAACTGTCGAGGATGTGAGTGGAGCCGGGCCGGCGTCCTTCGCCGGCCCGCCGCACGCGTCGAACACAACCGGCGGCGCGAGCCGTGCCGCCGGACGCCCCCGCCTTGTCTCCGTCTTGCCCGCGTCCAGCAACAGGGAACCGTGCCATGACCGTCACCGCCCCAGCAGCACAAACCCAGCCAGGCAGCGCTGCTGCTCGCGTGCCGGCCGGCCAGGACATCGTCTTCAACCCGCTCGATCCCGCGTTCCGCGCCGATCCCTATCCGGTCTATGCGCGCCTGCGCCGCGAGGCGCCGGTCCTGCGCACCAAGGGCACGCTGATCCTGTCGCGCTACGAAGACGTGCTCGCGGTCATGCGCAGCCGCAAGTTCAGCGTCCGCCTGATCCCCGACACGGTGGTCAAGCAGGCTGCCCGTCTGCGGTTCGAGGACTACGGCCAGATGCTGCGCTTCCTGCAGACCTCCATCGTCTTCACCGACAATCCGGAGCACATGCGCCTGCGCCGGCTGGTCAACCAGGCCTATTCCAACGAGGCGATCACCGCTCTCCTGCCGGTGCTGACCGACCGGATCGAGCGCCTGCTCGCCGCTCATGCCGCCCGCGGCGGCTGCGACATCATGGCGGACATCGCCGTGCCGCTGCCCATCGACATCCTGTGCGACTGGATGGCGGTGGATGACGAGGCCCGCCCCGGCATCGCCGAGAAGGTCCATGCCGTCCGCTACCTGCTCGACCCGGGCATGATGAACCGCTCCGCCTTCCAGAAGGCGGCGAGCAGCATGCGCGAGCTGACCAGCTATTTCGGCGAGCACGCCGCCCGCATCCGCAAGTCGGGCAAGGACACGATCATCGCCCGCCTGTGCGAGGCGCAGGTCGACGGCGCCGGCCTGACGGAGGAGGAGATCGCCTTCGCCTGCGTCATGTCCTTCGTCGCCGGCACCGAGACGACCCAGTGCCTCATCGGCAATCTCGTCGATGCGATCCTCGATCACCGCGAGAAGTTCGAGGCGCTGGGCGACGACGGGGCCTCGATCCGCGCCGCGATCGAGGAAGTCACGCGCTACGAGACGCCGCTGCAGTTCACCAAGCGCCTTGCGGTGGAGGATTGCACCGTCGGCGGCATCGACATTTCCGCCGGCGAGCAGATCCTGCTCTGCCTCGGCTCGGCCAATCGCGACGGCGAGGTCTTCGAGGCCCCCGACGAACTGCGCTTCGACCGCAAGGGCACTGCCCATATCGGCTTCGGCTTCGGCATGCATTCCTGCCTCGGCGCGCTGCTCGCCCGCGTCCAGGGCGATGCCTTCCTCAAGGCGCTGCTGGGCGGCTACGGCGATTTCGAGCGGGTCGACCCGGAGCGGCGCTGGCAGGCCAACAGCCTGATCCTGCGCGGTCCGGAGCGGCTCGACATCCGCTTCTCCAGGCAACGGGGGACGGCGTGAGCGCGCGGGCCGAAATCTTTGCCAGCGATCGCGCGCGGGCAGCGGTCGACCTCTACGTCTTCCACCATGCCGGTGGCAGCCGCCACTCCTTTGCGGCCTGGCAGTCGAAGTTTCCCGCGGAGGTCGCTCTGCACCGGGTGCAGCTTCCCGGCCGCACGGCGGAGACCTGCAATGTCCTGCCGAAATGGGCCGGCGCGCTGGTTCCCGGCCTCGTCCGCAACTTCCTGACGTCCCGCGCCGGATCCCGGCGGCCTTTCGTCTTCTACGGCCACAGCTTGGGAGCGCTGATCGCCTTCGAGCTGACCCGCTTCCTGCGGCTGATCGGCGAGGAGATGCCCGCCGGCCTCGTGGTCGCCAGCCGGCGCGCGCCCCATTGCGAGCTCAGCCACGGCGAGCTGTTCAGCCTGCCCGACGACGAGCTGGTTGCCGCGCTCCATCGCCTCGGCGGCGTGCCGGCGCATATGCGCGGCAAGGAGGACTGGTTGCGCCAGGTGCTGCCCGTCATTCGCGCCGACCTGCAGCTGTCCGACATCTATCGCTACGCCGGCCAGCCGCCGCTCGACTGCCCCATGCTGGCGGTGAAGGGCTCCGACGACCCGATCATGTCGCTGCGCGAGCTCATCGAGTGGTCGGCCCATACCACCGGCAATTTCACCTGCGGCGAGCTGCCGGGCGCGCATTTCTTCGATGCCGAAGGCACGCGCCGCCTGGAGACGATCCTTGTCAGGACCCTGGCCCGCTGGGCCGGGTTCGACCCCACCGGCATGCCCGCCCGTCCCATCACCGTTCCGGAGGTAAGACCATGCTCGACAAGAGCCGCGATCTGAGCAGCGTCAGCGTTCCCACCCTGTGGGGGCTTCTCGACACCTATGCGGCCGCGCGGCCCGACGACCGGGCCTTCCTCTATCTCGGCCCGGAGAATGTCGAACAGGAGGCGCTGACCTATGCCGAGCTGCATCGGCTGGCGCGCATCTATGGCCAGCGGCTGCGGCAGCACACACGCCCCGGCGACCGGGCGATCCTGATGTTCCCGACCGGCCTTGCCTTCGTCGTCGCCTTCTTCGCCTGCCATTTCGCCGGCGTCGTGCCGGTGCCGATGGTGCCGCTGAAGGGCGCGCGCCTGCGCAACACGGTGCATGCCATCGCCGAAAACGCGGCCGCTGCCGTCGTGTTCAGCAATCTCGACCAGGCTTCGCTCGTTCACGCCCAGCTGAGCCCGCTGCCGAGCTACCGCAACGCCACCTTCATCGCCATCGATCTCGACGAAGGCGGGCCTGCGCCCACCGCCGACCCGCATGAGGCGCTGCCGCACGAGCTCGCCTTCATCCAGTACACGTCCGGCTCCACCTCGGTGCCGCGCGGCGTGATGGTCAGCCATGCCAATCTGGCCGCCAACCTGGAGATGATGGCCGAGGCTTTCGGCAACGACGACAATCCGACCTATGTCGGCTGGGCGCCGCTCTATCACGACATGGGGCTGATCGCGAACGTGCTGGAGCCGTTCTATCTCGGCACGTTCTGCATCCTGATGTCGCCCAACCTCTTCGCCCACCGGCCCTGGCTGTGGCCGAAGGCGATCAGCGACTATCGCGCGGTGGTCAGCGGCGGGCCGAACTACGCCTACGACCTGTGCATCGAGCGCCGCGACCTGATCATCGATGCAGGCCTCGACCTGTCGTCGTGGAAGCTCGCCTTCAACAGCGCCGAGCCGGTGCGTGCCGGCACCCTGCAGCGCTTCACCGAGGCCTTTGCCGGCATCGGCTTCCGCCCTGAGACCTTCTACCCGTGCTTCGGCATGGCGGAGGCAACGCTGCTGATCACCGGCGGCAGCCGCAGCGAGGTTCCGATCCTGCGCCCGGTCAGCCGCGTCGGTCTTGCGCGGGGGGCGGCCGTTGCGCCGACCGAGGAGAAGGACGAGACGCAGGCGATCGGCTGCGGCCGTGCGCTGCGCGACGAGACGCTGCGCATCGTCGATCCGGAGACCTTCGCCGCCATGCCCGACGGCGAGATCGGCGAGATCTGGGTCGCCGGCCCGCATGTGCCGCTCGGGTATTTCGACAATGAAGAGGTCTCGCAGCGCACCTTCCACGCCCGCATCGAAGGGGAGGCAGACGGCGAGCGCTACCTGCGCACCGGCGATCTCGGCTTCGTGCTGGACGGCGAGCTCTATGTCACGGGCCGCCACAAGGACCTGATCATCGTCCGCGGCCACAACGTCTATCCGCAGGACATCGAATATGTGGCGGAGCGCGCCTGGCCGGGGCTGAAGACCAATTCCGGCGCCGCCTTCGCGGTGGAGGATCCCGACAGCGGCATCCAGACGCTGGTGCTCGCCCAGGAAGTGCGGATGGGCAACCGCCAGTCGATCGACATCGACGCGGCAACGCGGGCGATCCGCCAGGAGATCCTGCGCGAGGCCGACGTCACCTTCCACAAGATCGTCCTGCTGGAGCCGGGCTCCATCCCCAAGACGTCGAGCGGCAAGATCCGCCGGGCCGAGACCCGCAAGCGCTACCTCGACGAGACGCTCGCGATCCTTGCCCGCCGGCCGTCCCAGGCTTCTGACGTCGAGCCCGCCAGGGCGGCGAGCGGCGACGACTGACAGGCGAACGCGGAACCGGGCAGCCCTGGCCCGCCCGTTCTGCGGACTTGCAACGCTGACGAGGTGAATGAAGGACCATGTCCGAGGAAAAGCAGCCGGTTCTTTCGCGCGACGAGATCGGAGCGGTGATCGGCAAGACGCCTTTCGCTGTGTGGGTCGGGGCGAGCCTCGACACCTATCGCCACGGCGAGGTGGAAATCAGCATCCCGATGCGCCGCGAGCTGACCCAGCATCACGGCTTCGGCCATGGCGCGATCATCGGGTTCCTGGCGGACAGCGCCTGCGCCTGGGCGGCCGCCTCCGTCGCCGGCGATGTCGTGACCTCCGAATACAAGCTGAACATGTTCGCCCCTGCCGTCGGCCAGACCCTCGTCGGCCATGGCCAGGTGCTCAACCACGGCGGCCGCCATGCCGTCTGCCGCGCCGATGTCTACGCCCTTGCCGGCGCGCGCAAGAAGCTGGTGGCGACGGCGCTCGCCACGATCTTCCAGGTCAAGCCCTAGGGCGACCTTCCGACCCACCCCAACCAGGAGTTCGCGTCATGCAGCACGTTGAAAGCACTCTCGGTCCCGACGTTCCGATCATCGTCTGGTCGCCGCGCGACGGCGCCCGTTTCAGCCTCGACGAGCTCGCCGCCTACCTTGCCGAGGTCAAGGACCGGATTTCCGCCCAGCTCGACGAGAATGGCGGCGTCCTGCTGCGCGGGTTCGATTGCGTCCACACCTCCGGCGACTATCAGAAGGTGCTCGACGTGGTCGCGCCCGATCTGATGGACTATGTCGGCGGCACCTCGCCGCGCAAGGTCGTCAACGGCCGCATCATGACGGCGACCGAGATCCCCGGCTCCTACTCGATCCCGCTGCACCAGGAGATGTCCTACACGGACAATTCGCCCGACCGCATCTCCTTCTTCTGCGAGCGCCCGCCCGAGGAGGGCGGCCAGACCACCATCGGCGACATGCGCGCCATCACCCGCGCCATCGACCCGAAGGTCCGCGAGCGCTTCGAGACCCATGGCGGCGTGCAACTCTGCCGCAACCTGCCGCTGCCGGAGAAGGTCGCCTCCCGGCCGGGCGTGCCCAAGACCTGGCACGAGGTCTTCGCCACCGACCGGCGCGAGGAGGCCGAGAAGGTCGCCGCCAAGTCCGGCTGGCGCTACGAGTGGCTGGACGACGGGTCGATGCAGCTCTGGCAGGAGGTGCGCCCGACCACCCGGCAGCATCCGCGCTCCGGCGACGATGTCTGGTTCAACCAGGTGCACATCTTCTCGCCCGTCTCCGCGCTGAAATGGGCCCGGCTGGACGGCCGCACCGAGGCCGCCGACCGGTTGGCGCGGGCGCTGGAGGAGGCGCCGCAGCTTCTCGACCACATGCGCTATGGCGACGGCACCGAGATCTCGGCCGAGGATGTGCTGCACATCTACGATGTGCTGCTGGAAAACGAGACGCCGGTGCAGTGGCAGAAGGGCGACGTGCTCGTCCTCGACAACATCCTCGTCGCCCATGGCCGCAAGCGCTTCTCCGGCGACCGCAGCGTGCTCACCGCACTGATCCAGCACGCCCACTGACACTCGTGCCAAGGCCCGGCGGCGTGTTCGCCGGACCCGACCCCATCCGAACGGGAGACAGCCATGCTGAAGACGGTTTCCAGCACAAAGTCCGGCGAGGCGCGGGACGAGATGGCCGCCGAGGAGCGGCGCATGCGCGTCCAGCTTGCCGAGTTCTACCATCTCGTCGCCTATCTCGGCTGGACCGAGATGATCTTCAACCACATCTCGCTGCGCGTGCCCGGTCCCGACCGCCACTACCTCGTCAATCCCTTCGGGCTGCACTACGAGGAGATCACGCCGGATAACCTGGTGAAGGTCGACGTCGAGGGCAATCTGGTCGAGCCGTCGGACTATCCGGCCAACCGGACGGGCTTTGCCCTGCACGGGGCGATCCACGAGGCGCGCGACGACATCCATTGCATCGCCCACACGCACACGACGCCGATCTCCGCCATCGCGCTGAAGGAAGGCGGTTTCACCTATGACGACTTCTACGGGGCGCAGCTCTTCGGCCGGGTCGGCTATCACGCCTTCGAGGGGGTGACGGTCTTTGCCGACGAGCGCCCGCGCATGGTCGCGAGCCTTGGCGACAAGAGCGTCCTGGTGCTGCGCAACCACGGCATCGCGGTCGGCGAGCGCGACGTGCCGCGCACCTTCTGGCTGCTCTACAACGCGCAGCGCGCGGCCGAAATCCAGTGCCAGGCGGGCATGCTGCCCGGCGCCAATACCCCGCTCACCGACGAAGTGCGTCTGCGCAGCGCGGCAGCGGCCGAGGAGCTCGTCGCGGGCGATGCGTTCGCCGCCAAGCTCTTCGACGCGATGGTGCGCAAGGTACGCCGTGACCGCGGCCCGCTCTGGGCCAGGGATACGGGAACCGACCGGCTCGAATAGGCGGCGTCCCGCCGGCCTGCCGACCCCGAAATCGCGGAGGATCATGTCCCGTGACACTGCAAGAGAGAAACCGGCCCCGGTCCGGGCCAGGGATGGCGTCCCACCGGGAGCGGGCGACAGGCTGGGCGAGCACCCACCGGGTCCATCTCGGCATGCCGCATCTGGCCTTCAGCGGGCTTTCGGAGGCCTGGCTGCTGAAGGAACTGGGCCACCGCCACTGGATCCAGCTCGCACGCATGGCGGAATACGACTTTCCCGACTTCTACGACGAGGCGGGACACATGGTCTATGCCGCGTTCCGCTCGGTGCGGATCGAGGGCGCGCGCTTCGATATGGCCAAGGAAAACGACACGCTGGTGATCCGCTCCAGCCTGTTCCGCCTGTCGCGCACCCAGGTGCAGAGCGAGCACCGTCTGAGCATCGGCGGGGCGATGCTCGGCATCGTGCGCATGGTCTCGGTCTTCGTGCACCGCAACGGCCAGACCTCGAACCGCTCGGTGGTCCGCGTCGAGATCCAGGGTCTGCCGCCGGTCTCCGAAGCCGGCAAGTCGGATCTGTCGGGCCTCGACGGCACTTTGTGGGCCTGGGACGAGGGAACGATCGTTGCCGCCGACCACCGGCCGCAGCTGTTCTTTCCCTGCCCCTCGCAGGACTTCAACGGGGCGGGCTTTCTCTACTTCGCCAACGTCCCGGCTTTCGTCGACCGGGCCGAATGGAACGTCGACCCGGACTTCGCGCGCAATGCGATCACCCGCTGGCGCAGCGTCGCCTATCACGCCAACATCGATCCCGGCGAGGCGATCTCCATCGAACTCGTCGACTTCGAACGGGGTGATCTCCTCTGGCGGCACCGTTGCCGGGTGACCCGGGCTACCGACGGCAAGCATATGGCCGACGTCCTGAGCGTGCGCAGCCGGGTCGAGGTTGCCGGATCGCGGCGGGTTGCGGCCCGGCAGGAGATCGGCTGTAGCGACCGGCCGGACTGTTGACCATCTGATCGGACCATGGACAACCGGGCGATGCGCGCCCGGCAAGGGTCCCTTGCGCCCGCCCAAGGGTTGCATATCCTGAAATACGGAGTGTGGATACCGGTTGGTGATACGGATATTTTACATCGCCACGTTGTCGTGATACCCCTCTTCAGATCCTGCAAAAGTGCGGAACATCTGTAATCTCAAGTAGTTTCAAGAAAAAATCCGTTCAGGACGCCAAGAGGCCGATCTGATGCCGTTTTGCATCGAGCTTTCTCTCGTTCTGGCGAAGGGTTGGTTGCGGCCATCGGGAGGCGGGCATGACATATTCGGTGTTGCGGCGGATCGAGGAACTCGCCTTCGATCATGGCGACCGCGTCGCGATGGAGGAGGGGCCGCGCCGGCTGACCTATGCCGGTCTCTACGAGGCGATCCGCAGGGCCGGCCGCCAGGGCCTCTCCCGTCCCGCACCCGGACTTGTCGGGATCAACGGACGCCCCTCGATAGAGGCCGGCGTCGGCATTCTCGGCGCAATGGCCTCGGGCGATGTCGCCGTTCCGGTCGACGGGCGCCTGCCGCTCGCCCGCCAGCAGGCGCTTCTCGCTTGGTGCGACACCTTGAGCGACCAGCGCGACATCGCCGGGATCGTCGCCGATCTCGACGGCAAGGTGCCGCAGCCCGATCCCGCGGGCTGCATCGCGCCGCGCCTCCCGCGTCAGGCCGCCTATATCGCCTTCACCTCCGGCACCACCGGCGAGCCCAAGGCCATCGAAGGCACGATGGAGGGCCTCGACCATTTCATGGCCTGGCAGTCGGGCCTCGTCGGCAGCTTCTGCGAGGCGCCGCGCGTCTCCTGGCTGACGCCGCTGTCCTTCGACGTGATGTATCGCGATCTGCTGCTGCCGCTGGTGACCGGCGGCACGCTGGTCATTCCCGATGCCGAGGCCGGGTTCAACATCGCTTCGGGCTGGCAGTGGCTGACGGCAGAGCGGATCGACATCGCCCATGTCGTGCCCTCCATCGTCTCGGCCTGGCTCGCCTCCGGCGATCTGCCGCACCTGGACGTCCGCGCTCTGTTCTTTGCCGGCGAACCTTTGACGGTGCCGCTCGTCGCGGCCCTGCGCTGCCGCTATGCCGGGCGCGTCTACAATCTCTATGGCCCCTCCGAGGGCACGATGGCGAAGTTCTGCCGCCGGATCGACGACGACTGCCCGACGCGCGGCGCGCTCTATCCCGTGGGCCGTCCCGTCGGCGACGACGTGACGTTCGAGCTTGCCGAAAATGGCGAGATCGTGCTGGCCTCGCCCTACCTGACCAACGGCTACCGGCGCCGCGACGGTGGCGCCGATCCGTTTCCGCAGGTCCGGCCCGGCTGGTATGCCTATCGCACGGGAGACCGGGGCGAGGTCGTCGGCGGGGATCTCTTCCTGCTCGGCCGCCTCGACACCCAGATGAAGATCAACGGCATCCGCATCGAGGCCGGCGAGGTGGAACGCCTTGCCGAGGCCTGCGAGGGCGTCACGCGCGCGGTTGCCGTCAAGCTGTCGCCGCCCGAGGCGCCGGGCGAGACGCTTGCCCTGTTCTGGCAGGGCGCGCCGGACCGGGAGCCGGCCTTGCGCGAGCAGCTGTCCGATGCCCTGCACCCGGCGGTGATGCCCTCGCTCTACACGCATCGTGCCAGCTTTCCGGTGACCCTCAACGGCAAGGTGGACCGCAAGGCCCTTGCTGCGGATGCGGCAGCCTTGCTTGCCGAAGGGCAGGCGGATCCTGGCGAGGCCCTTCACGGCGATCCGGCAGAGCGGCATGTCCAGCAGGTGATCTCGCAGGTGCTGCGCCGGCCCTGCGGCCTCGATACGGATTTCATCGGCCTGGGCGGCAATTCGCTGATGTTCGGCCTGATCGCCTTGCAGCTGGAGACGGCCTTCGGCATCGCCATTCCCCAGCCGCGCTTCTACGAGGCCGGCACGCCGCGCGCCATCGCGGCCTGGTTCCTCGCCAATGGCGGACGCCTGCGCCGGACGGGGGCAAACGCGGACAAGGGCGGCGCCCCCGCCTCGCCGGAAGCGGCGGAAGGGACCTACCGGCCGCTCACCAGCCGCCAGCAGACGATCTTCGACATCTTCTGCAAGGACATCTTCGGCGCCGCCATCAACATGATCCTGCAGATGCCGTTCCGCGCGGCCGAGGCCGAGCGGCTGAAGCGCGTGTTGCTGCGGCTGATCGAACTCAACGACTGCTTCCACCTGCGCTTCCGCCGCGAGGGCGACACGCTGCTCCAGGCTCTGGTGTCCGGAGGCTTCGGCCCCGGGGACTTCGAGGAAATCGAGGCGGACGATGCCGAGTTCGACCGGCGGTCCACCCTTTTCGGCGAGCGGACCTTCGATCTCGACGGCGAGCGTCCCTTCCGGATCCTGCTGCTGACCAGCCCGTCGGGCGCCGGCCGCCTCATTCTGTCCATGCATCACCTCATCAGCGACGGCATGTCGCGCGAATATATCCGCCGCGACATCGAGGATGCGCTGGCCGGTGCGCCGGTGCCGGTGCGCGGGCCGTTCCGCTCGGCCATCGCCGCCGAGACCGGCGAGAGCCGTGCCCGCGCCGCCGCCTTCTGGCATGCGCATATCGCGGGCGCGCCGCCGATGCCGCGCTTCGTCTCCGGACCCGACCGGAAGAACCTGTCGGCGCGCATGCTCACCGTGCCGCTCGGCGTCGATCACGACGCGCTGCTGGCCCATGCCCGCGCGCTCAACGCCAGCGTCTTTCCCTATCTGATGGCGCATTTCTACCGGGCGATGGCGGCCCATTCCGGCGCATCGGACCTGATCATCCGGGTCACCATCCACGGGCGCTACCGCCCGGAACTGCTCGACACGCTGGGCCTGCTGTTCAGCGCCGTGCCGCTGCGCATCGACGGGGCGGGGCAGGGCACTCCGGCCATCGTCGCCGGCCTGTCGCGCATGCTGGAGGCCGCCCGCGAGCACCAGGACGTGTGCTTCCGCGATCTTGCGCGACTGGTCGGCGAGCCGGACGACGAGCATGTCCACCCGGTCACGGGCGTCAGCTTCGCGCTCGACGGCTACGATGTCAGCGAGGCGATGCCGGCCGGCCTGTCCCTCGACGCGATTCCGCAGGTCGTCCGGGCCTCGCTGCCGCATGAGGCGCTGGTCTTCGCCCGCACCTATAGCGATGGCTGCGTGCTGCGGTTCCTCTACCGCTCGAAGGCCTTTTCCGACGCCGATATCCGCGCCATCGCCGCGCATATGCGCGAAACGATCCTGCAGGAACTGGCGGAGGGCGCCCGGGAGACCTTTGCGGCAGCGGAGATCGGCCGCCGTGCGCTGCAGTGTTCCTAGGTCAGTGGCCAAAAAATAAGCCCGTCCGCAGCGAGAAAGTGCTAGTTTTCCGGCAGCTAGCGTGGCATGCGACCACGATGTCGGGTGCGGCAGATATGCGGACTGGGACGGGATCTTGCGCAAGGACAAGTCGATGACGCAGGCGCCGGCAGGCGCCACGGTGGTGGACCGGGTTTTCCGTGCAGTGCGCTCCGCGCTTTTCGGCGTGGCGCTGGTCAGCCTCTTGGTCAACCTCCTGATGCTGACCGGTCCGGTCTACATGCTGCAGGTCTATGACCGGGTCCTGGCCAGCGGCTCCGTCCCGACCCTCCTGGTGATCAGCGCCTTCGCCCTTCTCCTCTATGCCGTCTTCGGCCTCCTGGAGGGCCTGCGCTCGCGCATTCTCTCGCGGATCGGCCAGCGCATCGATGCACAGCTGTCCGGTCTTGCTTTCGCCATCTCGTCCCGGCTGCCGCTGCGCATGGGCGCTGGAGCAGCGAAACTGCGCCCGGTGCAGGATCTCGATGCCGTCCGCACCTTCATGTCCGGCCCCGGCCCGGCGGCGATCTTCGACCTGCCGTGGATGCCGGTCTATTTCGCCCTGCTCTTCCTGTTTCATCCGCTGCTCGGCTGGCTCGCCATCGGCGGTGCGGTGCTGATCTGCATCCTGATCGGCCTCAACGAGGCGACCTCCCGCAAGCCGGCGGCGGAAGCTGCCCGCGCCGCCAGCCGGCGGGCGTCGGTGGAAGAGGCCGGCCGCCGCAATGCCGAGGCGCTGGGCGCCATGGCGATGGACGGTCCCCTGGTGCAGCGCTGGGAGCGCGAGAACGAGGCCTTCCTCGACGTGCAGCGCCGGGCGCAGGACTGGTCCGGCTTCTTCGCCACGGGGATCAAGACCGTCCGCTTCCTGCTGCAGTCGGCGGTGCTGGGCCTTGGGGCCTGGCTCGCCATTCTGGGCGAGGTCACGCCCGGCGTCGTCATCGCCGGATCCATTCTCACCTCCCGCGCGCTGGCCCCGGTGGAGCAGGCGGTCGCCCAGTGGCGCCCCTTTGCGGCCGCCCGTCTCGGTCGCCGGCGTCTGCGCGAGGTGTTCGCCCAGCTGTCGGAGCCGGACGTCGAGCGCCTGGAGTTGCCGTTGCCGCAGCGCTCCCTGACGGTCGAGCAGCTGGCCTGCGGCCCGGCCGGCGTGCCGCGCCCGGTGGTGCAGGGCGTTGCGCTGGAGCTTTCCGCCGGCGACGGGCTCGGCATCATCGGCCCGTCCGGATCGGGCAAGTCGACGCTGGCCCGCGCCCTTGTCGGCCTGGTGCCGCCGCTGCACGGCTCGGTCCGTCTCGACGGGGCGGAGCTGTCGCAATGGGCGCCCGCCCGCCGTGGCCGGATCATCGGTTACCTGCCGCAGGACGTGCAGCTGTTCGACGGCACGGTGGCGGAAAACATCGCCCGCTTCGACCCGGATGCGGAGGCGGAAGCGGTGATCGAGGCGGCTCGCATGGCCGATATCCACGATTTCGCAACTGGCCTGCCGGACGGCTACAACACGCTGATCGGGTCGGAAGGCATGGTCCTGTCGGGCGGGCAGCAGCAGCGCATCGCCCTTGCCCGCGCCCTGTTCCGCAAGCCGTTCCTGGTGGTGCTGGACGAGCCCAACTCGAACCTCGATTCCGACGGCGAGGCCGCGTTGACGCGGGCGATCCGCGAAATGCGCAATGCGGGCTGCATCGTCGTGGTCATCGCGCATCGGCCGAGCGCCATCTCCGCCGTCGACAAGGTGCTGTGCCTGCGCGACGGGCGCATGGCGGCCTTCGGTCCGAAGGACGAGGTGCTGAAGCGCGTGGTCGCGCCGGTGCCGCAGTCGGGAGTGGCGTGACATGACCCGCCGCGAAGCCGACGGGCGCCGCGCCGCGCCCTCCATCGACCGTCAGCTGACCCGAAGCGTCCGCCGCCACCTGCTCGCCTCGCTGCTGGTTGCGGTGCTGCTGCTCGGCGGCTTCGGCGGCTGGGCGGCGATGGCGCGCATTTCCGGCGCGGTCGTCGCACCCGCCACCGTGGTGGTGGAAAGCAACGTGCGCCGCATCCAGCACCAGGAAGGCGGCATCGTCCGCGAGATCGCCGTGCAGAACGGCGACCGCGTGGCCGCCGGCGACCTTCTCGTGCGCCTGGACGACACGGTGACCCGTGCCAACCTGGCCGTCGTGACGCGCCAGCTCGTCGATCTCTACGCCCAGGAAGCGCGCCTCGTCGCCGAGCGCGACGAGAGCGAGGAGATCGCCTTCAACGACCGCGCCCGCGAGCTTGTCGATACCGAGCAGCTGGCACTGGTCGAGGACAGCCAGAAAAGCCTGATGGACGCGCGGCGCAAGTCCGTCTCCGGCCGCAAGGACCAGCTGGGCGAGCAGATCGTCCAGTATCGCCGGCAGATCGAGGGGCTGGACGCGCAGCTTTCCGCCAAGGGCGAGGAGATCGCCCTGATCGAGGACGAGCTGAAGGACCTCACCGCGCTTCTCGAAAAGCGGCTCGTGTCGCGCGGCCGCGTCACCGCCCTGCAGCGGGACCGCACCCGGCTCAAGGGCGAGCATGGCGGTCTCCTGGCCAAGATCGCCGAGGTCAACGAGGCGATCAGCGAGCGGCGGATTCTGATGCTGCAGATCGACGAGCAGTCCCGCGCCGAGGTTCTGGAGCAGTTGCAGGACACCCGCGCCCGCATCGCCCGGCTGGAGGAGCAGAAGATCGCCGCCGAGGACCAGCTGCGCCGTGTCGAGGTGCGCAGTCCGCAGGCCGGCACGGTCCACCAGCTTGCCGTGCACACCATCGGCGGCGTGGTCGGTCAGGGCGAGACCTTGATGCTGATCGTGCCGCAGGGCGACCTGCTGGTGATCGAGGCGCAGGTGCAACCGCGCGACATCTCGCAGATCGTGCCGGGGCAGGAGGCGCGCGTGCGCTTCCCCGGTTTCGACCAGCGCACGACGCCGGAGCTTGCCGCCCGCGTACAGACCATCTCGGCCGACCTTGCTCGGGACAACGTGACCGGCGCCCGTTATTTCGTCGTCCGTCTCGTCATTCCGAACGAGGAACTGTCGCGCCTCGACGGCGAGCTCCTGGTGCCCGGCATGCCGGCGGAAGCCTTCATCACCACTGAAGACCGTACGGTGCTCTCCTATCTGGTTCGCCCGGTCACCGACCAGATCGCCCACGCCCTGCGCGAGCGGTAAGTCTCACCTCCGCTTGACGTTCCCTCCCGACCCTCCTATCGTGCCGCAAAATTCGTTGGGGTGCCTTCACCGGCTGAGAGACGCGACACGCGTCAACCCACTGAACCTGATCCGGGTCATGCCGGCGTAGGGAACGAATGCAAGCCCGAACGGCCGCAAGGCCGGGCTCTGCCGCAACACTGACGCGGCCATCCGTCTCCCCGAAACCGCAGTCCGGATCGTGCCTTTCACGCAGCGCGTCACCTTCTTGCCGAAGGCGCGCCCGGCAGGAGCGGGGATACCGTGGCCAGGGACACGAAACCGGACTACGCCGCGGGCGGAACGGCCAGATCGGGCAGATCGGGCAGGGGCCCGGCCATCGCGCTGACCATCGCCGGCTCGGACAGCAGCGGCGGTGCCGGCATTCAGGCGGATCTCAAGACCTTTTCCGCGCTCGGCGTCTACGGCGCCAGCGCGATCACGGCGATCACGGCGCAGAATACCCGCGCGGTGACGCATATCCACGACATCCCGCTCGACGTGGTCGCAGGCCAGATCGCCGCCGTTCTCGATGATCTCGATGTCGGCGCGGTGAAGATCGGCATGCTGTCCTCGCCGGAGATCGTCGCCTGCGTCGCCGCCGCACTGGCCGATTATTCGGGTCCGGTGGTGGTCGATCCGGTCATCGTCGCCAAGTCCGGCGCCAAGCTGCTGCGCGAGGAGGCCATCGCCGCGCTGAAGGAGCAGCTGCTGCCGCGCGCGGCGCTGATCACGCCCAACCTGCCGGAAGCCGCGAGCCTGCTCGGCGAGGCGCCGGTGCGCGAGGTGGTGGAGGCGGAAAGGCAGGGGCGCGCGCTGCTGGCGCTCGGCTCCGGCGCGGTCTTGATGAAGGGCGGGCACGGCGAAGGGGCGCAGTGCACCGACCTGCTGCTCGTCGCCGGCGAGCCGCCGCTCGCCTTCACCTCGCCGCGGATCGAGACACGCAACACCCACGGCACCGGCTGCACGCTCTCCTCGGCCATCGCCGCGGGTCTTGCCAGGGGGCTGCCGCTCGCGGCGGCCGTCGCCGAGGCGCATGACTGGCTGCATGCGGCGATTTCCGCCGCCGACACGCTGCGCGTCGGCTCCGGGCATGGTCCGGTGCACCACTTCCACGCCCTGTGGCGGGAGGAGGCACGATGAAGATCTCCGTCATCGGCGGCGGCGTCGTCGGTCTTTGCGTTGCCACCGTGCTTGCCGAGCGCGGACAGGAGGTGACGCTGTTCGAACGTGCCGAGGCGCCGGGCCCGGCCTCCTGCTCCTGGTGGGCGGGCGGCATGCTCGCCCCCTGGTGCGAGGGCGAGAGCGCCGAGGAGCCGGTGGTGCGGCTCGGCCGCGACGCCATCTCCTGGTGGTCGCAGCGCGTCGGCGGTGTCGTGCTCAACGGCAGCCTCGTCGTCGCCCCGCCGCGCGACACGGCGGACCTGCGCCGCTTCGCCCGCATGACTGAGTGCCACGAGGCGGTCGACGGCGAGCGCATCGCCGAGCTGGAGCCGGACCTTGCGGGGCGCTTCCGCCAAGGCCTGTTCTTTGCCGGCGAAGGACATCTCGATCCGCGCCGGGCGCTGGCCGATCTCGTCGCCCGGCTGCAGGGGCTGGGCGCCGACCTGCGCTTTGGCACGGACATGCTGCCGCAGGATGCGCCGGGCGACCGGGTGGTCGACTGCCGCGGGCTCGGGGCTGCGGCCGACGTGCCGGAGCTGCGCGGCGTCAAGGGCGAGATGCTGGTGCTGCACGCGCCGGACGTCGCGCTGTCCCGGCCTGTGCGCCTGCTGCATCCGCGCATTCCGCTCTATGTGGTGCCGCGCGGCGAGGGCGTCTTCATGGTCGGTGCCACCATGATCGAAAGCGGCGAACGCTGGCGCATCACCGCCCGCTCGATGATGGAGCTGCTCGGCTCCGCCTACACGCTCAACCCCGCCTTCGCCGAGGCCGAGATCCTGGAAACCGGCGTCGATGCGCGCCCGGCCTTCCCCGACAACCTGCCGAGGCTCCTGCGCGACGGCCGCATCCTGCGGGCCAACGGCACCTATCGGCACGGCTACCTGCTTTCGCCCGCGCTGGCGCAGCAGGCGGCCGATCTGCTTCTCCATCCTGAAACCGAACCGGAGTTCTTCCATGGCCATAACCGTCAACGGCGCTCCGCTTGAGCTTGCGCCGGGGTCGCTGGCCGCGATCCTCGAGGCGCTCGACTATGGCGACGCCATCGTCGCCACCGCCCTCAACGGCGATTTCGTCCCCGCAGAGGAGCGCGCCGACACGCAGGTGCGCGACGGCGACCGGGTCGAGATCCTCGCCCCCATGCAGGGAGGCTGACCCATGCCCGTCTTCTACGGCGAAACCGTCGAAAGCCCGCTGCTGCTCGGCACCGCGCTCTATCCCTCCCCGGCGATCATGGCCGAGGCGGTGCGGGCCAGCGGCTGCGACATCGTTACCGTGTCGCTGCGGCGCGAGTCCGGGTCGGCCCGCGCGGGCCAGGACTTCTGGGGCTTCATCCGCGACCTCGGCATCCGCGTGCTGCCCAACACCGCCGGCTGCCATTCGGTGCGCGAGGCGGTGACCACGGCGAAGATGGCGCGCGAGGTCTTCGGCACGCCCTGGATCAAGCTCGAGGTCATCCACGACGCCGAGACGCTGGCCCCCGACGTGTTCGGCCTGGTCGAGGCAGCGCGCATCCTCTCGGGCGAGGGGTTCCAGGTGTTCCCCTACTGCACCGAGGATCTCGGCGTCGCCGAGCGGCTGGTCGAGGCCGGCTGCGAGGTCCTGATGCCCTGGGGGGCGCCCATCGGCTCGGCCCGCGGGCTCAACAATGTCTACGGCCTGCGCTCGCTGCGCGCGCATTTCCCCAATATTCCGCTGGTGGTCGATGCCGGCCTCGGCGTGCCCTCCCATGCCGCGGCCGCCATGGAACTCGGCTACGACGCGGTGCTGCTCAACACGGCGGTCGCCAAGGCCGGCGATCCGGTCGCCATGGCGAGCGCCTTCGCCAAGGCCGTGGATGCCGGCCGCCTCGCCTTCACGGCCGGGGCGATGGAGCCGCGCGACATGGCCGCCCCGTCCACGCCGGTTCTCGGAAAGGCTTTTCTCGAATGACCGCCCTCGACCGCTTCTATCCCATCGTCGACAGCGCCGCCTGGATCGACCGCATCGTGCCGCTTGGCGTGCGTCTCGTGCAATTGCGGATCAAGGATCGCAGCACGGCGGAACTCCGGGCTGAGATCCGCGCCGCCGAGGCGACCTGCCTTGCGCATGACTGCCTGCTGGTGGTCAACGACTACTGGCAGCTCGCCATCGACGAGGGCTGCCGCTTCGTTCATCTCGGCCAGGAGGATCTTGCCGATGCCGATGTCGGCGCGATCCGCCGCGCCGGTCTCGGCCTTGGCCTCTCCAGCCACGATGGCGAGGAGCTCGAGACCGCGCTGGCCGTTGCGCCGGACTACATCGCGCTCGGGCCGGTCTATCCGACCATCCTGAAGCAGATGAAATGGGCGCCGCAGGGGCTGGAAAAGCTCGGCGACTGGAAGCGCCGGATCGGCGACATCCCGCTGGTCGCCATCGGCGGCATGAGCGTGGAGCGTGCGCCCGGCGCCTTTGCCGCCGGGGCCGACATCGTCTCCGCCGTCACCGACATCACCCTCAACCAGGATCCCGAGGACCGGGTCCGGCAATGGCTCGCGGCAACGCGCGCCTGATCTTGCCCACCCGACCTTGCCCCCCTTCGCACGAGGCTCGTCACCAATGCGTATCCTGACTTTCGTTCTCGCCCTCCTCGTCGCCCTGCCGGCCGTTGCCGCCGACAAGATGACGCTGCTGCTCGACTGGTACGTGAACCCCGATCACGGGCCGATCATCATCGCCAAGGAGAAGGGCTTCTTCGCCGACGAAGGCCTCGACGTGGAGATCGTCGCCCCGGCCGACCCGTCCGCCCCGCCGAAGCTGGTCGCCGCCGGCAAGGCGGACCTTGCGGTCTCCTACCAGCCGCAGATCCATCTGCAGGTCGCCGAAGGCCTGCCGCTCAAGCGCGTCGGCACGCTGATCGCCTCGCCGCTCAACTGCCTGATGGTCAAGGACGACGGCCCGGTGAAGACCATCGCCGACCTCAAGGGCCGCAAGGTCGGCTACTCCGTCGCCGGCGTCGAGGAGGCGCAGATGCGCGCCGTTCTCTCCCGTCACGGGCTGACGATGGACGACATCGAGATGGTCAACGTCAACTGGTCGCTCGCCCCGTCCGTCATGTCCGGGCAGGTCGATGCGGTCATCGGCGCCTATCGCAATGTCGAGCTGCACCAGATGGAGATCGAGGGCGTGAAGGGCCGCTGCTTCTTCATCGAGGAAGAGGGCATGCCCTCCTATGACGAGCTGATCTACGTCGCGAATCCGGAGCTGATGGACAGGGCGAAGGTCGCCCGCTTCCTGGCCGCGACAGAGCGCGCCACCCAGTACATCGTCAACCATCCGCAGGAGAGCTTCGAGATCTATGCCGGCACCGCGCCGGAGCTGAACGACGAGCTCAACAAGCGCTCCTGGGCCGATACGATCCGCCGGTTCGCCCTGCGTCCGGCCGCGCTCGACCATGGCCGCTACGCCCGCTTCGAGGAATTCCTCAAGGAGAACGGCCTGATCGAGACGATCCGCCCGGTGTCCGACCTCGCCATCGACGTGAACGTCCAATGAGCGGCGCGGAGAGGATCGTGGAGGCGGCCTACGGCTCGCCGGTCTACGGCGCCTGGCGTCAGGAGGCGGCCGGCGACTGGCAGGCCTACACGCACCATGCCTTCGTCGAGCAGCTCGGCGCCGGCACGCTGCCGCGGGAGATCTTCCTGCATTACCTGACGCAGGACTACATCTTCCTGTTCCACTTCGCCCGCGCCTGGGCGCTGGCGGTGGTGAAGTCCGAGACGATTGCCGAGGCGCGCTTTGCCTCCTCCATCGTCGACGGGTTGATGAACACCGAGATGAGCCTGCATGTCGACATCTGCGGCAAGGCCGGCATTTCGGAGGCGACCCTCCTGGCCGCCGCCGAGGAGCGGGAAAATCTCGCCTATACGCGCTTCGTGCTGGATGCCGGCATGTCGGGCGATTTTCTCGACCTCGTCGCCGCGCTGGCGCCCTGCGTCATGGGCTATGGCGAGATCGGCGCCCGGCTTGCCCGCGAGGGCGCGGCCGACACGCCCTACCGCCAGTGGGTCGACACCTATGCAGGCGACGACTACCAGGGCCTTTGCGCCAGCGTCGGCGAGCTGATCGAGACCTCCGTGCGCGGACGCCTCGGCGATGCGCCGGCCGCCCTGCCGCGCTGGGCCAGCCTGTCGAAGCGCTTCCGCACCGCCACGCGGCTGGAGATCGGCTTCTGGGAAATGGGCCTGCGCGGCCCGACCGTTGCCCCGGACCTGACGTGAGCAAGGTAGCGGCCCCGGCGCTGCGGTTGACCGGCGACTTCCATCACGCCGGCCGGCCGCTGTTCTCCGGCCTCGACCTTGCCATCGCGGCCGGCGGTTGGACCTGCCTGCTCGGGCCGTCCGGCGTCGGCAAGTCGACGGTGTTGCGCTTGTTTGCCGGGCTCGACACCGGCGGCACGTTCGAGGGGGAGATCTCGGCCAGCGATGGCGTGCCGGTCGCAACCCGCATCGCCTTCATGGCCCAGTCCGATCTTCTGGCGCCCTGGCTTGACGTCGTCGGCAATGTGACGCTCGGCGCGCGGCTGCGCGGGGAGGCGCCCGACCTCGCCCGCGCCCGCGCCCTGATCGAGCGCGTCGGCCTTGCCGGTCATGTCGACAAGCGCCCGGCCAGCCTGTCCGGCGGCATGCGCCAGCGGGTGGCGCTCGCCCGCGTGCTGATGGAGGACCGTCCCATCGTGCTGCTGGACGAGCCTTTCGCCGCGCTCGACGCCCGCACGCGGGCGGAGATGCAGGAACTTGCCTTCGAGGTTCTGGAAGGACGCACCGTGCTGCTGGTCACCCACGATCCGGCCGAGGCCGTCCGCCTCGGCCATCATCTCTTCATCCTGTCGGAGGATGGGCTGGCGCGGGTCGATGTGCCCGCCTCGCCGCCGATCCGCGAGGTCGACGCACCGGAGACGATGGAGATGCAGGCGCGCCTGTTCCATGCGCTGCGGGGGAGGCCGGCATGACGGGCTCGAGCCGCCTGACGCCGCTGCAGCGGCTGCGCGACGCGCTCGTCGCGGTTGCGGTGGCCCTGTCGCTGTGGCAGGCCATCGTCTGGATGAGCGGCGTGCCGCCCTTCATCCTGCCGGGGCCCTGGCGGGTGGCTGTGACGCTCGTCGACAATATCGGCCTGATTGCCGACCATGCCCTGATCACCATTGCCGAAGTGCTGATCGGCCTCGTCTTCGGCGCCCTGCTCGGCGCCGCCACGGCGCTGCATCTGATGGTCTCGCCGGCCGCGCGCCGCATCGCCCTGCCGATCATGGTGTTCAGCCAGGCCGTGCCTGTCTTCGCGCTGGCGCCGCTGCTGACCCTGTGGCTCGGCTACGGCATGGCCTCGAAGATCGCCATGGCGTTGCTGATCATCTATTTCCCGGTGGTCTCCACCTTCTATGACGGGTTGCGGCGGACCGATCCCGGCCTGCTCGACCTGGCCCGCACCATGGGCGCAACGCCCTTGCGCACCCTGCTGCATATCCGCCTGCCGGCGGGCCTGCCGGCCTTCGGCTCGGGGCTCAGGCTCGCGGCCGTCTATGCGCCCATCGGCGCGGTGATCGGCGAATGGGTGGGGGCGTCCAACGGCCTCGGCTACCTGATGCTCTTGGCCAACGGGCGCGCCAAGACCGACCTGATGTTCGCCAGCCTCTTCGTGCTGGCGGCCTTCGCGGTGGCGCTCTACGCGCTGGTCTCGTGGGCAACGCGGCGGATGACGTCCTGGTCGCGCGAAAGCCTCGACACGCTCTAAAGGGTGCCGAAATGCGGCCGGGCGAGCAGCACCGCATTGCCGCGCCCGAGCCCGACCCGCAATCCCTCGCTTCCCGCCACGCGGTTGGAGAGGGTCAGGGACGAGCCCATCGGCACGTCGCGTTCGGTCAGCGGCCACTCGACGCCGCGCAGGGTCAGGCCGGCAAGGTCCGACAGCGCCAGCACGGAAAACAGCGAGCCGGCGGGCAGGTCGATCTCCTGCTCGCCCGGCAGCAGCGGCCAGCCTTCCTCGTCGCCGCTGGTCATCAGCACGGGAATGCCGCGGGCTCTCAGCGCTGCCCCCTGCAGCAGGTTGCCCATCGCATGGTCCGAGCGCGCGCCGCCGAAGACGCCGGCGAGGACGAGACCGCTGGCGCCGCGGGCGATGGCCTCCGCCGCCGCCAGCTCGCCGTCGGTCATGTCCTTTGCCGGCGGGTGGCTCTGGCGCGGCACGTCGCGCCACGCGGCCGCCATGTCGCTGCCGCTGGAGTCGAAGTCGCCGACCCACAGCTCCGGGCGAACGCCCAGCGGTCCCGCGTGGCGGATGCCGCCGTCGGCGGCGATGGTGCGCGCGCCGGCGATCTGCCGCAGAAGCCGCGGCGTCGGGTCGAGATCCCCGCCGAGCAGGATCAGGAACGGCATCGTTCCGATCATCGGTCAAGCCTCCTGTCCGATATGACTTATTGCGAAATCAGCCTTGTAATATCGGTTTTTTCCCGCTCATGCTCGCGCAAAAGGGAGGACTTCATGAATCTGTCCAACATGCTTGCCCATCGCGCGGAGACGGGCCGTCCGGTGCGCGTTGCGCTGATCGGTGCGGGAAAATTCGGCTCCATGTACCTGACCCAGGCGCGCCTGACGGTCGGCGTCCATGTCACGGCCATCGTCGATCTCGATCCTGCGCGCGCGCGCCGCACGCTGGCGACCTGCGGCTGGCCGGACGAGCAGGCGCGGGCGATGTCGCTGGACGATGCCTGCGCTAGCGGTGCGACCTTCGTCACCGACGATCTGGCCGCCGTGCTCGCCGACGAGCGGATCGAGGTGGTGATCGAGGCGACGGGCGATCCGTCGGTCGGCATCCGCCATGCGCTGGCGGTGATCGAGGCCGGCAAGCATGTGGTGATGGTCAATGTCGAGGCCGACGTGCTGGCCGGTCCGCTGCTCGCCCGCCGGGCCGAGCAGGCCGGCGTCGTCTATTCGCTGGCCTGGGGCGACCAGCCGGCGCTGATCTGCGAGCATGTCGACTGGGCGCGCGCCTGCGGCTTCAAGGTCGTGTGCGCGGGCAAGGGCACGCGCTACCTCCCGACCTATCATCAGCTGACGCCGGAGACGGTCTGGGACGTTCTGGTCCAGTATCTCGGCATCACCGACCGCAGCCTGATCAATCCGAAGATGTTCAACTCGTTCCTCGACGGCACCAAGTCGGGCATCGAGATGACGGCGGTGTGCAACGCCACCGGCCTGCTGCCCCAGCCGGACGGGTTGTCCTTCCCGCCGGCGAGCCGCTTCGAGCTGTCCACCGTGCTGCGGCCGAAGGAGGCCGGCGGCACCCTGCCGTTCACCGGCACCACCGAGGTCGTCTCCTCGCTGACGCGCGACGGCGCCGACGTGCCGCATCACCTGGCCATGGGCACCTTCGTGGTGATCGAGGGCGAGACGGACTACGCCCGCCAGTGCTTCCGCGAGTATCACATGCTGGAAGACGAGACCGGCCGCTATGCCGCGCTCTATCGCCCGACCCACATGATCGGCATGGAGCTCGGCCTGTCGGTCGCCTCCGCCGTGCTGCGCAAGGAGCCGACCGGCATGCCGCGCGGCTTCGTCGCCGACGTGGTGGCGACCGCCAAGCGCAACCTCAAGGCCGGCGAGATGCTGGACGGCGAGGGCGGCGCCACCGTGTGGGGCAAGCAGCAGCCGGCCTCCGTGTCGCTGGAGCGCGGCCTGCTGCCGCTCGGCCTTGCCGCCCATGTCAAGCTGGTGCGCGACATCGCCGAAGGCGAGATGCTGCGCTGGGACGATGTCGCCATCGACATGGACCAGACCGCCGTGCGCATCCGCCGCGAGATGGAAGCCGCCTTCAGCGCCGGCTGAGGCACCGGCCCTCAGCAGGCCACGACATTGACCGCAAGTCCGCCTTTCGAGGTTTCCTTGTACTTGTCGGTCATGTCGAGGCCGGTCTGGCGCATCGTCTCGATGCAGCTGTCCAGCGGCACGAAATGCGCGCCGTCGCCCCTCAGCGACAGGGAGGCGGCGGTCACCGCCTTGACCGCGCCGAAGGCATTGCGCTCGATGCAGGGCACCTGCACCAGCCCGCCGATGGGGTCGCAGGTCATGCCGAGATGGTGCTCCAGCGCGATCTCGGCCGCGTTCTCCACCTGCTCGTTGGTGCCGCCGAGCGCGGCGCACAGGCCCGCCGCCGCCATCGCCGAGGCCGATCCCACCTCGCCCTGGCAGCCGACCTCCGCGCCGGAGATCGAGGCATTCGCCTTGATGATGCCGCCGATTGCGGCCGCCACCAGCAGGAACGAGCGGATGCCCTCCTGGGTGCAGTCCGGGCAGTGGTCGAGATAGTAGCGCAGCACCGCCGGCACCACGCCGGCCGCCCCGTTGGTCGGTGCGGTGACCAGCGTGCCGCCGGCCGCGTTCTCCTCGTTCACCGCCATCGCGTAGACGCCGAGCCAGTCCATCACCGTGTGCTGGAAGGGGCGGTTCTGCCCGGCTTCGCCGATCAGCTTGGCGTGGATCTGGTGGGCCCGCCGCTTGACGTTGAGCCCGCCCGGCAGGGTGCCGTCGCGCGACAGCCCGCGCTCCAGACAGGCATTCATCACGCTCCAGATGCGGTCGAGCCCGGCGTCCAGGTCGCCGTCGGGGGTTCGCGCCACCTCGTTGCGCCGCTTCATCTCGGCGATGGGCAACCCGCTGTCGCGGCCCATTTGCAGCATTTCCGCCGCGCTCTTGAAGGGGAAGGGGACACCCGTCTCTACCGTGCCGGCCATCGGCTCGTTCTGCGCGGCAAGCTCCGTCTCGCTGACGACGAAGCCGCCGCCGACCGAATAGAGCGTTTCCTCCGCCAGCACGGCGCCGCCTGCGTCGAAGGCGCGGAAGATCATGCCGTTGGCATGGCCCGGCAGCGGCGGGCCATAGTCGAAGACGAGATCGGTGGCCGGATCGAAATCCATGTGGCCGACGCCTTCGACCGCCAGGCGCTTGTCGCGCGTGAGGTTCGCAATCTCCTCCTCCACGCAATCGGGATCGATGGTCGCCGGATCGTGGCCGAGCAGGCCGAGGCAGATCGCCCGGTCGCTGGCGTGGCCCTTGCCGGTGAAGGCGAGCGAGCCGTGCAGCGACACGGCAAGGCGCGCCGGCTTCAAGCTCTGTTGGCGCAGCAGATCGAGGAAGCGCGCCGCCGCCACCATCGGCCCCATCGTGTGCGAGGACGATGGGCCGATCCCGATCTTGAAGATGTCGAAGACGCTGATGAACACGTGATCCTCCCGAAACCACCGGCGTGCCGCCGGTGCGCTCGGGGGTCTCCCGTCCCCGTCGCGCGGCCGCGATCATGCGTCGGGAATCGCCGCGTGTCACCCGCTGCCGGTTCTGGTGACGGTTGGGGGAAAATCGCTGTCGCTTTCGAAAGGCGCCAGGGCGGCGTCACGCGTCCCCCTCAGGCGTCCTCCCTCAGGCGTCTTCAGGCCACAGGAAGGCGTAGACCGCGAGCGAAAAGCCGATGTGCTCGACGAGCAGCGCGACCGCGCGGGCGCTGTCGCGGGCGAGCGCCGCGTCCATCAGCTCCGTGTGATGGGCAAGGCCGAGCGTACGCTCGACGAGGGCCCGGAAGTCGCCCTTCGCCTCCTGCGACAAGCCATGGCGGGCCTGCGGATCGAACAGCATGTGCCGGTGGTGGCGCTGCAACTGCTCGGTGATCTGCTGCTGGAAGCGCGACAGGCTCTCGGAGCGCCCGGCCGACAGAAGCGCGGCGTGGAAGGCATCGTGCCGCTCTTCCCACAGCGACATGCCGGCATCGTCGATGCCGGGCTCGGGGGCGGGTGTCAGAGACAGGCGGTGATGGGCGGCGACGATGCGCGCCTCCCAGTCGGCATCGCCCGCCTCGATGGAGCGCACCAGCAGCGTTTCCTCCACCGTGCGCCGTGCGAGCTGCAGGTCGCGGATCGCCGCGGCGGAGACCGGCGCGACGCGGTAGCCGCGATTGCGCTCGGAGATCACCAGCCCTTCCGCCTCCAGCCGCGACAGCGCCTCGCGCAGCGGCGTCCAGCCGAGGCCGTAGCGCGCCTTCAGGCCGGCGACGACCAGCGGCGCGCCGGGCGCAAAGCGGCTGCGCAGCAGGTCGGCCTTCAGCCGCTCATAGGCTTCCTCGGTCTTGGCCATGGGCTCCCGGGCTCTGTCGCCGCTTCCGCTTGGAAACGGCATTTTGATATAATCAGATCGATTATATATAATTCTTGGCACCTGTCGTCCACACTGTTAGGATCGCCCGCGTCACGACAGGAGATGGACATGCTGACTGGCCATGGCGCGGCCGGCGGAGCCTCGAACGGGGCGCCCGACATTGCCGCACTCGACCGCAATGACCCGCTCAAGGACAAGCGCGCGCTTTTCTCGATCCCTGACGGCGTGCTCTATCTCGACGGAAATTCGCTGGGCGTGCTGCCGAGGGCCGTGCCCGCCCGCCTCGCCGAGGCGGTCACGAAGGAATGGGGCGAAAGCCTCATCCGCGCCTGGAACGAGCATGGCTGGATCGACCTGCCGCAGCGTGTCGGCGACCGTATCGCCCGCATCGTTGGTGCTGCGCCCGGCCAGGTGACGGCCTGCGACAGCACCTCGGTCAACGTGTTCAAGGTTCTGGCCGCCGCCCTGGCGCTGCGCCCGGACCGCAAGGTGATCCTCTCCGACAGCGGTAATTTCCCGACTGATCTCTACATGGCGCAGGGCCTGCGCGACCTGCTCGGCCAGGGCCACGAACTGAAGATCGTCGCGCCGGAGGAGGTCGAGGCGGCCATCGGCGAGGATGTCGCGGTCGTGATGCTGACCCAGGTCGACTATCGCACCGGCCGTCTGCACGACATGGCGGCGATCACCGCGTTGGCGCATGCCGCCGGCGCGCTGACCATCTGGGATCTTGCCCACTCGGCCGGCGCGCTGCCGGTGGAGCTGGACGCGGCCGGCGCGGATTTCGCCGTCGGCTGCGGCTACAAATATCTGAACGGCGGCCCCGGCGCCCCGGCCTTCCTCTATGTCGCGCAGCGTCATCTCGATCATGTCGCGCCGCCGTTGACCGGCTGGATGGGCCATGCCGCGCCCTTCGCCTTCGATCTCGACTACCGTGCCGATACCGGCGTCGGCCGCATGCGCGTCGGCACGCCGCCGATCCTGTCGCTGGTGGCGCTGGAGGCGGCGCTTGCCGCCTTCGACGGCGTCGACATGGGCGTGCTGCGCGCCAAGTCGATCTCGCTGTCCGAGTTGTTCCGCGCCGAGGTCGAGCGCCGCTGCCCGGATCTGGAGCTCGCCAGCCCGCGCGATCCGCAGGCGCGCGGCAGCCAGGTCTCGTTCCGCTTCGAGCACGGCTATGCCCTGATGCAGGCGCTGATCGCCCGCGGCGTCATCGGCGATTTCCGCGCGCCGGATGTCGTCCGCTTCGGCTTCACCCCGCTCTACCTCTCCCATGCCGATGTGATGGCCGCCTGCGACATCCTTCAGGAGATCATGGCAACGCGCGCCTGGGACCGGCCGGAATTCCACAAGCGGGCCAAGGTCACATGAGCGGCAAGGGGGGAGAGATGGACACGGGCAGCCCATACGCCAGCGGGCCTTTCGATCCGGCCGAGGACGGCGCCGAGATGGAATTCGACGGCCGCATGTCCTATGGCGACTATCTCAACCTCAGCCGCATCCTGACGGCGCAGAACCCGTTGTCCGAAGCCCATGACGAGATGCTGTTCATCATCCAGCATCAGACTTCGGAACTGTGGATGAAGCTCGCCATCCACGAGCTGGTCGCGGCCAAGAGGCGCATCGCCGCCGACGACCTGCAGCCGGCCTTCAAGATGCTGACGCGCGTGTCGCGGATCTTCGAGCAGCTGACCGGCGCCTGGCAGGTCCTGCGCACCATGACGCCCTCGGAATACACCATGTTCCGCGGCGATCTCGGCCAGTCCTCCGGCTTCCAGTCGCACCAGTATCGGGCCATCGAGTTTCTCGCCGGCAACAAGAACGCGGCGATGATGCGACCGCATGCCCATGTGCCGCGCGTGCATCACTGGCTCGACCAGATCCGCCGGGACACTAGCATCTACGACGAGGCGCTCCGCCTGCTTGCCCGCTCGGGCCTGCCGATCGACGAGGCGCATCTGGCCCGCGACATCTCGCAGCCCTATGAGCGCAACGACAGCGTCCGCCTCGCCTGGCTGGAGGTCTATCGCGACCCGCATCGCTACTGGTCGCTCTACGACCTCGCCGAGAAGCTGGTCGACTTCGAGGATTATTTCCGCCGCTGGCGCTTCAACCACGTCACCACGGTGGAGCGCATCATCGGCTTCAAGCGCGGCACCGGCGGCACCTCCGGCGTCATGTATCTGCGCCGCATGCTGGAAGTGGTGCTGTTTCCCGAATTGTGGGAGATCCGCGCCGACATGTGAGCACGGCGCGCTATATGCCGGGAACGGGACGGTCCTGGGAGGGGCCGGTCGGGAATGGGCGCGGGTAAGGGGTTCATGGGGAGGGCTTCATGCCGACGGGACTGATCGACATCACGCCGCCGCTGCGCCCTGGCGCTGCGGTGTTTCCGGGCGATGCGCCCTACCGGGTGGAGAGAACCTTCGCCATCGGCCCCGGCTGCCCGGTCAACGTCACCTCCGTTTCGCTCTCCACCCATTGCGGCGCCCATGCCGATGCGCCCTTGCATTACGATGCCGACGGCGCTCCCATCGACGCCCTGCCGCTGGAGGACTTCATCGGCCCCGCGCGGGTGATCGATGCGCGCGGGGACGGCCCGCTCTGCCTGCCGGGAGAGATCGAGGGATATCTGGACGGCGCGCCGCCGCGCGTGCTGCTGCGTCTTGCCGAGGCGCTCGATCCGCAGGTCTGGCCCGAGGGCTTTCGCGCGCTCAGCCCCGAGACGGTGGAGCTGCTCGCCTCCCGCGGCGTGCGCCTCGTCGGCGTCGATGTCCCGTCCGTCGATCCCGACACGTCGAAGGACCTGCCCGCCCATATGGCATTTCGGCGTCACGACATGCGGATTCTGGAGAATCTCGCCCTCGCCCACGTCGAAACCGGGGATTATGAGTTGATCGCCCTGCCATTGAAGCTAGAAGGGCTGGACGCGGCGCCGGTGCGCGCCCTGTTGCGGCGCCTTTAGGGCGCGCGAAAAATGCCACCGGCAGGGAGAGCGGCCGGCAAGGCCGCCACATCGGACCGGGGAGGTCCTGGCGAGGGGACGATGAGCGGACAGGACATGATGCTTGAGGTCGAGGACCTCGTGATGACCTATGGCGGCTTCCGCGCCGTCGACGGGTGCAGTTTCTCCGTGCGCGAGGGAACGATCACCGGCTTGATCGGACCCAACGGCGCCGGCAAGACGACGACGTTCAACATGGTGGCCGGCGCCATTCCGCCGACATCCGGGCGCATCCGCTATCTCGGGCGCGACGTCACCGATCTTTCCACCGACAAGCGGTTCCATCTCGGCCTGGTGCGCACCTTCCAGATCCCGCACGAATTTCACCGGCTGACGGCGCTGGAAAACCTGATGATGGTGCCGCCGCGCCAGTCGGGCGAGGGGCTTTTGGCCAACTGGCTGTCGCCGGGCCGGGTGCGCGCCGACGAGGAGCGCGTGCGTGCCCGCGCGGTCGAGACGCTCGCCTTCCTGGAGCTGTCCCACGTGGCGGACGAGCGCGCCGGCAACCTGTCGGGCGGCCAGAAGAAGCTGCTGGAGCTCGGCCGCACCATGATGACGGACGCCAAGCTGGTGCTGCTCGACGAGCCCGCCGCCGGCGTCAACCGCACGCTGCTGCGCAAGCTGGAGGAGAAGATCGCCATTCTCAACCGCGAGCGCGGCTACACCTTCGTCCTCATCGAGCACGACATGGAGATGATCGAGAAGCTCTGCGATCCGGTCATCTGCATGGCCGAGGGCCGCGTGCTGATCCAGGGCGACTTCGCCGCCGTGCGCTCCGACCCGCGGGTGCTCGAAGCCTATCTCGGCGAGACCGTGGGAGACGCCGCATGAGCGACATTCTCGACATGCGCGACGTCGTCGGCGGCTATGGCGAGGCCGACATCCTGCAGGGCGTGACCCTGCGCGCGGCCCCGTCGGAAATCGTCGTCATCGTCGGCCCGAACGGGGCCGGCAAGTCGACGGCGATGAAGGCGATCTTCGGCCTGCTGCATGTGCGCGGCGGCACGATCCGCGTCGACGGGGCCGACGTCACCGGCCTTCAGCCCAACCGCATCGTCGAGGCCGGCGTGTGCTACGTGCCGCAAGTCAACAACGTCTTCCGCGAGATGACGGTGCACGAGAACCTGGAGATGGGCGCCTTCCTGCGCTCCGGCGACCTGTCGGCCGCCTATGACCGGGTCTATGCCCTGTTCCCCGACCTCAAGGAGCGGCGCAAGGCGCTCGCCGGCAACCTGTCCGGCGGCCAGCGCCAGATGGTCGCCATGGGCCGGGCGCTCATGCTGGAGCCCAAGCTGCTGCTGCTCGACGAGCCGACGGCCGGGCTTTCGCCGAAATACATGGAGCAGATCTTCCAGATCTGCCGCGACGTGCGCGACACCGGCGTCACCATTTTGCTGGTCGAGCAGCACGCCAAGCAGGCGCTGGCCTTCGCCGACCGCGGCTATGTGCTCGCCTCCGGCGCCAACCGTCACGAGGGGACGGGCGCCGAGCTCCTCGCCGACGAGGATGTCGCCGCCATGTTCCTGGGAGGCTGACCGACATGGACGCGATGGAACTGATCAACTTCTACCTGGTGCCGGGCATCGTCGTCGGCTCGATCTATGCGCTCGGCGCGGTCGGCATCACGCTCGTCTTCGCGATCCTGCGCTATGCGCATCTCGCCCATGGCGACCTTGCGACGCTGGGTGCCTTCCTTGCGCTGGGCGTGGTCACGCTGGGCGGCGTCTCGCCTTACGTGGCGCTACCGGTCGCGATGGTGGTGACCGCGGCGGTGGCTGTGGGCATCGACAAGGCGTTCTACGCCTATCTGCGCGAGCGGCCGAAGATCGTCACGGTGATGGCCTCGCTCGGCGTCGCCCTGATGGTGCGCGCGGTGGTGCAGATCGTGTGGGGCGTCGATTCCCAGACCTATACCCGCGGCATCGTGCGCCCCGAGAACTGGTTCGGCATCCGCGTGCGCGACCGCGAGATCGTCACCGTGCTGGCGATGATCGCCCTCGTCGTCGCCTTGCAGCTCTTCCTCAAGCACAGCAAGTGGGGCAAGGCGATGCGCGCCATGTCCGACAACCCGGACCTTGCGCTCCTGTCGGGCGTCGACAACCGCAAGGTCGTGCTGCTCACCTGGGTGATCGTCGGCGGCCTGTGCGCGGCGGCCGGCGTGTTCCTCGGCCTCAACTACGAGCTCAAGGCGATGATGGGCTGGACCATGTTGCTGCCGATGTTCGCCGCGGCGATCCTCGGCGGCGTCGGCCGGATCGAGGGCGCGGTGCTCGGCGGTCTGATCGTCGGCATCGCCGAGGAGATGTCGACCCTGTTCCTGCCGACCGAGTACAAGGCGGCCACCGCCTTCGCCATCCTGCTGTTGATGCTCCTTGTGCGGCCGACCGGCCTGCTCAAGGGCAAGGTCCTGTAAGGAGGCGCGCGCGATGGAATGGCTCGGCTTCGTAAACTACGCCGTCTTCATGGCGATCTTCATCGGCATCTATGCGCTGCTGGCGCTGGGGCTGAACATCCAGTGGGGCTATACCGGCCTCTTCAACGCGGGCATCGCCGGCTTCTTCGCCGTCGGCGCCTACACCTCGGCGATCCTCACCTCGCCCTTCGCGGAAGGGCGCGTCGGCGGCTTCGACCTGCCGGTGCCCGTCGGCTGGCTCGGGGCAATGGTGGCGGCCGGGCTGATCGCCTGGCCGATCGGCAAGATCTGCCTGCGCCTGCGCTCCGATTATCTGGCCATCGCCACCATCGGCGTTGCCGAGATCATCCGCCTCGTCGTCAAGTCGGAAGGCTGGCTGACCAATGCCGCGCGCGGCATCACCGACATCCCGCGCCCCTTCGGCGATCTCGCCTACACCATGTCGCAGCTGGCCTATCTTGCCATCGTCGCCGGCGTGCTGCTGGTCGCCTATCTGCTGGTCGAGCGGCAGTTCGCCTCGCCCTGGGGCCGGATGATGCGCGCCATCCGCGACAACGAGGACGCGGCCCGCGCCATGGGCAAGGACGTGCCCTACCGGCGGCTCGAGGCCTTCATCTTCGGATCGGCGCTGATGGGGCTGGGCGGCGCGCTCTTCGCCCATTTCAACCGCACGATCACGCCGGAGGCGATCGACCCGATGGTCGCGACCTTCCTGGTCTGGATCATGCTGATCCTCGGCGGGTCGGGCAACAATCGCGGCGCCATTCTCGGCGTCGCCGTGGTCTGGATCATCTGGTCCATGTCGGAGATCGTCACCGACCGGCTGCCGCACGAATATGCCGTGAAGGCCAAGTACCTGCGCGTCTTCCTGATCGGCCTGATGCTGCAGGTGGTGCTGCGCTTCCGGCCCGAGGGGCTTTTGCCCGAACCGCAGGGGAGAGGCCGCAAGCCGGACCCTGCGGCAAGCGGTGCACGCCCGCCGGCGGCGTCCGATTGAGGCTTGTGAGGGCGGCGCGTTTCGGTTGAAACTGCCGCCACCAGGGCAGCCGGGCATCCGGCTGCCGCAAGCGCGAAGGCGCCGTTCCGGGACGGGCAGGATGGCCCGAGGGGAGCGCCTCCGCGAGACAGCAAACGGCCGGGGAGATTTCGTGCCGGCCGGATAACCATAAGGTGGAGGTTTATCATGAGGACGTTCCGTATCGCCGCGGTTGCGGCTCTCCTGGGTGCGACGGCGCTGGCGGCGCCCGCCCATGCGGACGTGAAGATCGGTCTGCTCGGCGGCGTTTCCGGTCCGATCGCGGCGATGGCGCCGGCGATGATCGACAGCGCCAATCTCGCCATCAAGCAGGTCAACGACGCTGGCGGCATTCTCGACGGCCAGCAGCTGGTCGGCGTGGTCGGCGACAGCGCCTGCAACCCGCAGAACGCCACCGACGCGGCCACCAAGGCGGTCAACATCGAGGGCGTCGTCGCCATCGTCGGCCCCCATTGCTCGGGCGCCGTGCTTGCGGCCGCCAATTCGGTGACCATCCCCGCCGGTATCGCCATCGTCACTCCGTCGGGCACCTCGCCGGAGATCTCTTCGCTCAAGGACAACGACACCGTGTTCCGCACCGTGCCGTCCGACGACTACCAGGGCCGGGCGCTTGCCCGTACGCTGCTGGAGCGCGGCACCAAGAAGGTGGCGGTCGCCTATCTCAACAACGACTACGGCAAGGGCTTGGCCGAGTCGTTCCGCGCCGAGTTCGAGGCGCAGGGCGGCGAGATCGCCGGCTATGCCGCGCATGAGGGCGAGAAGGCCTCCTACCGCTCCAACCTTGCGGACCTTGCGTCCGGCGGCGCCGACACGCTGGTCATCCTCGACTACGGCGACGGCTCGGGCCTGACCATGCTGCGCCAGGCGCTGGAGAACGGCTTCTTCGAGAACTTCGTCGGCGCCGACGGCATGAAGTCCGACGCCCCGATCAAGGAGCTCGGTGCGGAGAACCTGGAGACCTTCCTCGCCTCCGCGCCGGTCGGCGAGCAGTCCACGGCGCTGGATGCGTTCAGCAAGGCCTTCTCCGATATCGGCGGCGACCCGAGCGCGATCTTCGTGACCACGTCCTACGACGCGGCCTTCATGCTGGCGCTCGCCATCGAGAAGGCCGGCGGCGACAAGGCCAAGGTGGCCGCTTCCTTGCGCGAGATTTCCAACGGCGAGGGCGAGCCGATCCTGCCGGGCGAGTGGGCCAAGGCCAAGGAGCTGATCGCGGCCGGCACGGCCATCGACTACAAGGGCGCGGCCGGCGAGCACAATTTCAACGAGGCCGGCGACGTTCCGGGTGCCTATGCCCTGTTCAGGGTCTCGGGCAACGGCTTCGAGGTCGTCTCCGAGATGAAGTGAGCCTTCGTCCGGCCGGGGCGCTCGCGTCCCGGCCGGATCCTCGCCTTGGCGGGGAGCTGAAACGCGAAACGGCGGCCCTGCGAGGGGCCGCCGTTTTCGTGTCGCGGTCGGGAAACCTGAACTCTGCCTGTACGCCTCAGGCCCGGTAAGCCTCGGGCCCGGTAGCCTCAGGCCCTGTACGCCTTACGCGCCGGCGCCCTGCAGGCTCGCCATCTTGCCCGAGGTGGGGATCTCGCCATCCATCTTCAGCAGGAAGCGGATCTCGGTGCGGTCCTCGGCCAGCTCGGCGATGGTGTGGGAATCGAGCACCATCATGAAGGCCTCGAGCGCCTCGTGCAGCAATCCGTTGAAGCCGCAGGAGGTGATCAGCGGGCAGTCCTTGCGGCCGGATTCGAAACACTCGGCGAGCAGGAAGCTTTCTTCCGCTGCACGCACCACCTCGCCGACGGAAATCTCCGCCGCCGGGCGCGCGAGCAGGATGCCGCCATTGCGGCCGCGCAAGGTGCGCACGAAGCCACCGTCGACAAGAACCTTGAGGATCTTGAAGAGATGCGTCTCCGACATCTCGAAGCTGGCCGCGATATCCGCGACACGGCTCGGAGATCCGGGATTTGCCGCACAGTAGATGAGGGTGCGGACGGCGTAGTTGGTCTGCTGGGTCAGGCGCATGTGCATAGATATGCGGTGCTGGGGCGGGAACGTCAACGGCTTTGATGGAAAAACATGACGCTGAAAGTCAGCTTTTGCCGCGCCTTTATGCCGCTACGTCGGATCGGGGTGGAGCGGGGGCGGATCGGGGTTGTCCGCCTCATGGGGGTGACCTGGGCCGGGATGACAGCCTGAGGGGGAGGCGCCGCCGTCGCCCCTCCTCTGCTGTCATCAACTCATATCGTTGAGGTGGTCTCTCATTCTTGCGTTGAGGATGACGACGATCTTTCTCATGAGCGCGGTTAGGGCGACGATGGGCTTCTTTCCGTTTGCGATGAGCCTCTGGAAGACGGGTCGCAGCGGCCCTTTGCAGCGTGCGGCGCTGAGGGCGGCCATGAAGAGGATGGAACGGATCTGCGGGCGTCCGCCGCGGGTCTTGCGGTAGCCCTTCAAGGTTCCGCTGTCGTTGGGGTGTGGGGCAAGGCCCGCCAGGGATGCGGCCTGCTTTCCGGTCATGGTGCCGAGCTCGGGCATGGCGGCGGCCAGGGAGATGGCGGTCCTTGGCCCCACGCCCGGCAGCGAGCGGTAGAGGGCGATACGCCTTGCGAGCAGGGTGCATTGCGCGCAAAGGCCTGCGATGGCCGTGTCGATGGTCTCGATCTGGCGGTCGAGCGTTCTGACGAGGCTCCTGCAGGAGGCGACGACCAGGGTGCATCCGGGCGACTTGGCGCGGTTGAGTTCGGCGCCGCGAATGGCCATGAGGTCGTGCCTGCGGGCGACGAGCGCGGCGAGTTGCGCCTGGGTGCGATCGGCCGGGCGGTGGAGCGGCAGGTGGCGCCACCGCTCCTGGCCATAGGCGGCCAGCAGTGCGGCATCGATGGCATCGGTCTTGGCCAGTCGCCCGAAGGAACGGGCGAAGGCCCTGGCCTTGAGGGTGTCGGCGCGGTGGCAGGCGATGCCTGCGGCCGCGAGCTCTGCCAGCAGCAGGGCTTCGTGGCCGCCGGTCGGCTCGCAGACGATGAGCGTCCCGGAGGGCAGGCCGGCGACCAGCTTGCGGATCGCCCGGGCCGTGTTGGCCACGGTGCTGGCCCCGGTGCTGGCCACGGTGCAGGCGGCGGTGCCCGGCGCCGGACAGACGGCAAGGGTCAGCTTCGACACGTCGATGCCGACGACGTGGGACGGGGCATGTTCCAGAAAGGCCATGGCGGTGGTATCCTGATCGTGCTTCGGATTGTTCGCGGGCGTGGTGTCAGCCAGAGGCCCAATCAACTCTCCAAGCGGGAAAAGGAAGCGGCAGGGACCATGATGACGACGGGCGAAAGCCCAATCACGGTCCGGTCGCCTGCCACTGGTCTCCCGGCGGTTCAGGCCGGGAGGCCACCCAAACTCTACCATCTCTCCAGACGAACAACCCCGGGCAAGCGTAGCGGGACCCGGGATCCATTGGCGCCCTCAGCGGATGTTTGTGCCCCACCCTCTCTCCTCGTCATTCCGGGCAAGGCGAAGCCGCGACCCGGGATCGGAGAGCCGCCAAGCTTGTCGCACCTCATTGCGGGGCTTCCACAACCGCGGCCGGCGCGCCCCCTTGCCGGGGCGCTTCCGCAACCGCCCTCCGGCTCCCCTCTCTCCGCTCCCCTTGCTTTGCGCTTGAAACTCGCCCGCAGAACATGAATAGTGATTCATAATTCATATTACCCGGGGGGAGGACGTCGTGGGCGAAGCGGAAACGGGCAGAGGCGCGGGGCGGGCCGCAACCCGCGGCACGGCTGCGCGCGGGCGCAAGGCTCCTGCAAAGACGGGGGCCGGCAAGCCGCGCGCGCCCAAGAATGACGCAACGGGAGCCGGTCCGGCAAGTGCTGTCGCGCCGGCCGGCGAGGATGCCGCCTCCGGCATGCCGAAAACCGCGCGCGGCGCGGCCACCCGGCGGGCGATCCTCGAGGCGGCCGAGCGTGTCATTGGCCGCCAGGGCTTCAACGAGGCTTCCATCGGCTCCATCACCCGCGAGGCCGGCGTCGCGCAAGGGACCTTCTACATCTACTTCGCCAGCAAGGACGAGGTCTTCTCCGAGCTCGTCGCCGAAATGGGCCGCATGCTGCGCCACGCGATCAGCGAGGCGACGTCCGGCTACACCGACCGCCTGCAGGCCGAGCGCGAGGGCCTGCGCGCCTTCCTCGCCTTCGTCTCCGCCCATCCCGAGCTATACCGCATCGTCCAGGAGGCGCAGTTCGTCGACCGAGAGGCCTATCTCGCCTACTTCCGCACCTTCGCCGAAGGCTACCGCGAGGGGCTGGCGCGCGCCGCAAGCGCCGGCACCATCCGCCCCGGCGATGCCGAGATCCGCGCCTGGACGCTGATGGGCATCGCCCGCTCGCTCGGCGAGTTCCAGGTGGTGTTCGGCGGCGCGGTCCCGGTCGACACCATGGTCGAGGTCGCCCACGATCTCATCGAGAACGGCCTCAAGGTCGGCAGCGGCAAGGGGGCGGGCGAATGAGCGCCGCCGCCAGCCACCTCGTGCATCTCGACTGGCGGGAGGGCGCCGCATGGCTGACGCTCGACCGTCCGGGGCGCGGCAATGCCCTGGTGCCGGAACTGCTCGCCGCCTTGCGCGCGCGGATCGACGAGGCGCGGCAGGCGGGCGCCGGCGCCCTGGTGCTGACCGGGCGCGGCCGCGCCTTTTCCGCCGGCGGCGACGTCGCCCGCTTTGCCGCGCTCTCCGGGGACAGCAGCGACCTGCTCGATTGGTCGCGCGAGATCGTCGGCGCGCTCAACGCGGCGATCCTCGATCTTCTTGCCTTCCCGATGCCGGTGATCGCCGCGCTCAACGGTCCCGTCACCGGCGGCGCGGCCGGCCTCATGCTCGCCGCCGACATGGTGGTGATGAGCGAGGAGGCGTTTCTCCAGCCCTATTATGCGCAGATGGGCTTTGCGCCGGACGGCGGCTGGACGGCGCTGCTGCCCTCGCGCATCGGCACCGCGCGGGCGCTGGAGGTGCAATATCTCAACCAGCGCCTGAGTGCGGCCGACTGCCTGCGCCTTGGTCTGGCGAGCGAGACCTGCCCGCCGGCCCAGCTGGAGGCCCGCGTGCGCGCGCGGCTCGCGACCCTTGCGGAGATGGATGCCGGTACCCTTGCCGTGACCCGCGCCAATGTCTGGAACGAGGAACGCCGAGCCGCCGTCGCCAGGGATCTCGAGCGCGAGCTTCACGGCTTTCTCGCCTTGATCGCCCGGCCGCAAACGCGCGAGCGGATGCAGGCCTTTCTGGCCCCGCTTGCGGCCGGGGAGGGGCGGCGATGATGTCCTGGGTCACCGACATGGCGGCCAAGCGCGCCGAGCTGACGCCCGCGCGCATCGCCTTCACCGACCACGAGACCGGCGCGCAGCTGACCTTCGCCGACGTCGAGGCCAGGGCCAACCGCACCGCCCGCGCCCTGCTGGCGCGGGGCGTTGCCGCCGGCGAGTGCGTCGCCGTCCTGTGCCACAATCACGCGGAGTTCTTCGTCCTGCTCTTCGCCGCCCAGAAGACCGGCATCGTGCTGCTGCCGCTCAACTGGCGCCAGCCGCCCGCCGAACTCGCACCGGTCGTCGCCGCCTCCGGCGCGCGGCTGCTGCTGCATGACGGTGCAACAGTGGCAACCGCGCAGGCGCTTGCCGGTGATCTCGGGCTGGATCTTGTCGGTTTCGCCAATGCGCCCCTCGGCGGCGAGGCGCCCCATCTTGATCGGCTCGCCGCAGACCTCTCGTCCGCCCCGCTTGGCGAGAGCTGCGTCGAGGCCGGCCGGCCCTGGTATCTGCTGGCCACTTCCGGCACCACCGGCACCCCGAAACTGGTGATCCAGACGGCGGAAATGGCCTGGGCCAACGCGGTCAACTACACCCAGGCGACCGGCCTTGCAGGCACCGACCGCGCGGTCAACTTCCTGCCGCTGTTCCATACCGCCGGCATCAACCTGATGACCCTGCCGCTGTTCCTTGCCGGCGGCGAGAGCATCGTCTTGCGCAAGTTCGATGCCCCGGCGGTGCTGCGGCTGATCGGCGCCGGCCGGCTCACCGCCTTCTTCGGCGTGCCGGCGATCTACCAGGCGATCGCGCTGGAGCCCGGCTTTTCAGAGACGGACTTTTCCGCCCTGCGCTCGCTCGGCTGCGGCGGTGCGCCGATGCCCGCGCCCCTGCTTGAGACCTATCTGTCGCGCGGCGTCACCGTGTGCAACGGCATGGGCATGACCGAGACCGGGCCGACCGTCTTCCTCGCCGACCCGCACGATGCGCCGCGCAAGATCGGCTCCGTCGGCAAGGCGCAGATCCTCGCCGAGGTGCGCCTGGTCTCGGTGACGGGCGAGGTGGTGGAGGGCGAAGGCGAGGGCGAATTGCAGATCCGCGGCCCCGGCGTCACGCCCGGCTATTTCGGCAATCCGCAGGCGAGCCGGGCTGCCTTCGCGCCGGGCGGCTGGCTGCTGTCGGGCGATGTCGCCCGCCGAGATGCCGACGGCTGCTACTACATCGTCGACCGCATCAAGGACATGTACATCTCCGGCGGCGAGAACGTCTATCCGGCCGAGGTCGAGCGGGTGCTGGTCGCCCATGAGGACGTGCTTGACGCGGTGGTGATCGGCGTGCCGGACGACAAGTGGGGCGAGGTCGGCGCTGCGTGGCTGATCGCCCGCCCCGGCGCGGTGATCGACGTCGCCGCGCTGATCCGTTGGTGTCGCGAGCGGCTCGCCGGCTACAAGGTGCCGCGCAGCTTCCGCATCGTCGACGAGTTGCCGCGCACCGCCGCCGGCAAGGTGCAGAAACACATCCTGAGAACACGACATGGGGAGAGCGGTCGGTGACGACGGCAACGGAGGAGTTTTCGGCACGCTGGGTGCCGACACAGGCGGATTTCGACGCCTTCGCGGAACTGTCGGGCGACGACAACCCGATCCATGTCGATGCGGAGTTTTCGGCGCGCACCCGCTTCGGGCGCACCGTCTCGCACGGCATGCTGCTCTATTCGCGCCTCTGGGCCCTGCTGCGGCAGCGCTATCCGGAGCATCGCCACGCGGTGCAGGCCTTGATGTTCCCCAATCCCGCCTATGCGGAGGAGGAGCTGGAGCTCGCCTTTTCGCCGGCAGATACCGGCGAGGCCGGGCTGGTAGCGATCACCATTTCGCGGGTCGCCGACGGGGCGCCCGTGCTTGTCGGGCAGTGCAGGCTGGAGGCGGGACGATGAAGCTGGACGTGGGACAGAGCGCCGAGGTGAGCCGCCGCTTTCCGGCATCGGATGCGGCCGTCTTTGCCGGTCTTGCCGGGCTGGACCGCCTGCCGGAGGCGGTGCCGCAGCCGCTGATCGGCGGGCTGTTTTCCTATCTGCTCGGCGTCCGGCTGCCGGGCTTCGGCACCAACTACCTGAAGCAGGAAATGTCCTTCCTGTCCGAGGCGCGGTTCGGCGAGATGCTGAGCGCGCGGGTGACGATCACGCGCCTGCGCCCGGAAAAGCATCTCGTCGACCTTGAGACCGTGTGTCTCGGCGAGGACGGGCGGCGCATCTGCGAGGGCCGGGCGCTGGTCTATGTCGAGGACGCCGTCGCCGCCTGAGGGGCCCGACAACGGAAAACGCCGCCGGCGGGGCCGGCGGCGTCAGAACCTGGGTTCCTTGCGGAACGGCTCGGTCTGCTCAGGCGAGCTCGAGCTGGGCGGCCTGCAGGCCACGACCGCGACGGTCTTCCTCGGTCACGAAGGTCAGCGTGGTGCCCTCGGCCGGAACGGCGAGGCCCGAACGCTCGAAAGCCGTGATGTGAACGAACACGTCCTTGCCGCCCTCGGCCGGGGTCACGAAGCCGAAGCCACGATCATGGTTGAAGAACTTCAGGGTGCCGGTCTGGCGCATGGGAAAACTCCTGTCCCGTGTCGATAGTTAAGCGCAAGTAAGCGCGCTTGCTTGCGCGAGCGTGGCATTCAGAAACGGGAAAGGCAGTTCTGTTCGACAGAACCGGTCGTTTTGGACCAGGAAGCGCCGCATACCGAAACTTTCTTAACCGGGTTCGAATTTTCAAGCCCGCTGAGGCCGGTCCGAAAACCGACCGGGCGAAGTGTATGCGAAAACCCTGGGACCGGCAAGCGTCGCCGCAGCGTCCGCGGCGCTTCCTCACGCAGGTTCGGCGCCTTGCAGGGTTCCGTGCCGCCGCAGCAGCCCGGCCAGCATGTCATTGAAGCTGCTGGATTCCTCCAGATGCGGCGAGTGGCCCGACCGGGCGAAGGTCTCGATGCGGGCACGGGGCAGGTGCGCCGCCTGCCACTCGGCGGCCGCGAGGCCGTAGAGCTGGCTGCGCGCACCCCGCGCCAGCACCACGGGCACGTCGATGCGCGGCGTCAGGGGGCGAAAATCCTGGATCGTCAGCGAGCGCCACATGGCGGCGAGCAGCCGCGGGTTCGCGCGGCGCATCTCCCGTTCGGCGAAGTCGACCAGCTCCTTGCGCGCGCCGGGGGCGAAGCTCCGCCGGGCGGTTGCTGGCGCCAGCAGCGGCCACTGGCCCTCGATGGCCTTGAGGAACACCGCGTTGCGCGGCCCGTCGAGGCCGTTCAGCGTGCCCAGCGTCCAGTCCGGCCCGTTGATCACCCGCGGCGCCATGTCCTCCACCACCAGCGCGGCGATCCGGCCGCTGCCGTGGCGCTCGATCATCGACCAGGCAACGAGCGCGCCCATCGACCAGCCGACCAGCACGGCCTGCGCGATGTCCTCTTCCTGCATCAATGCGGCCAGCGCGTCCGCGCCCGCCTCGATGCTCGGCGTCACCGTGTCGCCGGTCTTGCCATGGCCCGGCAGGTCGGGGGCGATCACCTCGGTGAGGTCGCTGAGGGCCTCCAGCTGCGGCGCAAAGAAGCCGCCATGGCAGGACCAGCCGTGCAGCAGGATCAGGACCGGCACGCCCGGTCGCCGCCGGCCGGCCCGGTGCAGATGCAGCCTGCTCATCCACGGTTCCTCAGCCGGCCGACGATGCCGTCCGGGAAGAAATAGACCGACAGGATGAACAGCGTGCCGAGCCACAGCAGCCAGCGCTCGGGCGCCACCAGGTCGGGCAGCAGCGGCATGCCGCGCGTTGCCGCCTCGGCGCTGGCCATCAGGCTCTGCAGATAGGTCTGAGCGAGAATGAACAGGCTCGCGCCGATCACCGCCCCGTACATGGTGCCCATGCCGCCGATCACCACCATCAGGAGGATGTCGATCATGATCTCCATGGACAGGGTCGTCGCCGGTCCCGTGTAGCGGATCCAGATGGCGAGCAGCGCACCGGCAAGGCTCGCCATGGCGGCGGACAGCACCGTCGCCGTGGTGCGATAGAGCACCACCCGGTAGCCGATCGCCTCGGCGCGGAAGGCATTGTCGCGCACCGCCTTCAGCGTCGTGCCGAAGGGCGAGTTGACGATGCGCAGCATGATCAGAAACAGCACCAGGGCGCTGAAGAAGACGAGGTAATAGGCAAGCAGCCTCCCGTCGATCCGCACGTCGAAGAGGCGCATGTCGGTCAGGCGGAAGGCCGGCGTCAGCTCGCGCGGGATCCGGTAGGTCAGCCCGTCCTCGCCGCCGGTGATCGAGGAGAGCTGCGAGACCAGCACGGCGAAGGCGCTCGCCACCGCCAGCGTCACCATGGCGAAGAAGATCGCCTTCACCCGCAACGAGAACAGGCCGATGGCGAGCGCCAGCGCGCAGGACACCGCCGTGCCGGCCAGCACGCCGACGAGGATCGCCAGGAACGAGGCGCCCAGGCTCCCGAGTGCCAGCGCCACGCCATAGGCGCCGATGCCGAAGAACATCGTATGGGCGAAGGAGACGATGCCGGTATAGCCGAGCAGCAGGTCGTAGCTCGCCACCAGCACGATGAAGATGCAGATGCGCGCGGCCGTATCGAGCGGCTTGGTGCCGGGAAACAGGAACGGCGCGAAGGCAAGGCAGAGGCCGATCGCGATCAGCAGCAGCGCGAGCGGCCGGCTGTGCGGGCGGTCGCCGGAAAGGAGGGTGTCGATCATCTTGCGCCTACTTTGCCTTGACCACGGGATAGAGGCCCTGCGGCCGCCACATCAGCACGCCCACCATCAGCGCGATGGTGGAGACCAGCGCCACCTTGGGCGCCATGAACGCCATGTAGTTGGACAGGAGGCCGACCAGCAGCGCGCCGATGAAACAGCCCTCGATGGAGCCGAGCCCGCCGATGATCACCACGACGAAGACCAGCACCATGATCTCCGAGCCCATATGCGCGGTGATCGTCTCCTGATAGAGGCCCCACATGATGCCGCCGAGACCGGCGAGCGCCGATCCTGCCATGAACACCAGCAGGAACAGCCGGTTGATCCGGTAGCCGAGCGCCTCGACCATCTCGCCGTTCTCCACTCCGGCGCGCACCAGCAGGCCGAGCTTGGTCGCCCGCAGCACGTGGCGCATGGCGACGAACAGCACCAGCCCGATGGCCACCGCCAGCATGCGGTATTTCTCGATGGCCGCCTCGCCGATGATGAACGAGCCCTGCAGCGAGGGCGGGCGGGCGACATGGATCGCGTCCGGCCCCCAGACCACGTGGATCAGCTGCTGGGCGACGATCAGCCCGCCCATGGTGACGAGGATCTGCTTCAGGTGATGGCCGTAGACCGGCTTGACGATCACCCGCTCGAAGGCGAGCCCGAGCGCGCCGGTCACCGCCATGGAGGCGAGGATCGCCAGGAACACGGCGGCAAGGTTCAGTACCACGGCCGGGTTCTGCGTCCAGCCGGACAGCCAGGCGAGCACGGTGAAGCCGACGAAGGCGCCGACCGAGACGAAGGCGCCATGGCCGAAATTGATCACGTCCATCAGGCCGAAGACGACCGTGAGCCCCGAGGCCATGATGAAGATCATCAGTCCCATGGCGAGCCCGGCGACCGTCAGCGTCAGCCACACGGACGGATCGCCGACGGCGACAAGCCCGACGAGCGCCAGCACCGGCGCCAGCAGCAGCGGCGCCGCCTTGCCGAGCCGTTCCATCGCCGTCGGTCCGACCAGGCGGGGGCGGATCGCGGTTTCGCTCACTGGTGCACCTCCAGGCTGAGGCCCATCAGCTTCTCCTGCAGCGACGCGTCGGCGGCAAGTTCCGCCATCGCGCCCGCATGGACGATGCGCCCGTCATCCATCACCGCCACCGTGTCGCCGAGCGCCGAGGCCATGGCGAAATTCTGCTCCACCAGGAGGATGGTGGTGTCGGTGTCCTTGAGTTGCTTCAGAGCCGCCGTCATCGCGGCGATGATCGCCGGGGCCAGGCCCTTGCTCGGCTCGTCGATCAGGATCAACCGGCGCGGCTCGATGATCGCGCGGGCGACCGACAGCATCTGCTTCTGTCCGCCCGACAGCGTGCCGGCGGCCTTGTCCCAGAACGTGCCGATAGGCGGGAACAGCTCCTTGATCCATGCGAGGCGCCTCTCGTCGAACGGCCCGCTCGTGGCGGCAAGGCGCATGTTCTCCGCCACCGTCAGGTCGGCGAAGATGCCCATGTTCTCCGGCACATAGGCAATGCCCGCCCGGGCGATGTCCGGCGTTGCCAGCGACTGGATCGGCCGCCCGTCGAAGGTGATGGTGCCCCGGCTCGCCTTCCACAGGCCCATGATGGTGCGCAGCGTCGTCGACTTGCCGGCGCCGTTGCGCCCCAGCAGCATGGTCACCCCGCCGCGCGGCACGGCAAAGCTCACCTCATGCAGGATGTGATAGGGGCCGATATGGGTGTGGACGCCCTCCAGCGTCAGCAGCGCGTCAGCCATGGGCGGTCTCCGTTGCAGCGGCACCCGGTGTCGCGGCATCCGGGGCCTTGCCGAGATAGGCTTCCTGCACGATGGCCGAGCGCATCACTTCGCCCGGCTCGCCGTCGGCGACCAGCGCGCCGTTGTGCAGCACGACGATGCGGTCGGCCAGGGTGCGGATCACGTCCATCTTGTGCTCGACCAAGAGGATCGTGCGGTCCTTGTCGGCCTTCAGCTCGCGGATCAGGTCGAGGATCACCGGCACCTCGTCGACGCTCATGCCGGCGGTCGGCTCGTCGAACATCAGCACCTGCGCGCCGAGCGCGATCATCAGCGCGACCTCCAGCTTGCGCTGGTCGCCATGCGGCAGGGCGGAGACGGTGACGTCGCGCTTGTCGGCGAGCCGCACCTCGGAGAGCACATGTTCGGCCCGCTCGATCAGCTCCACATGCGAACTTGCCCGCGAGAACAGGTCGAAGCCGCGCCGCGCGCGCGATTGCGCCACCAGCCGCACGTTCTCGCGCACGCTGAGGCTGGGAAACAGGTTGGTCAGCTGGAACGCTCGGCCGATGCCGCGCTCGCAGCGGTCGGCAACACCAAGGCGGGTGATGTCCTCGCCGTTGAGGCGCACCGTGCCGGCGCTGGCCTTCAGCTGGCCCGAGACGAGATTGAAATAGGTGGTCTTGCCGGCGCCGTTCGGTCCGACGATGGCAGTCAGCGTGCCGCGCTCGAAGGCGCAGGTCACCGCGTCGACCGCGACATGGCCGCCGAAGCGGATCGTCAGGTCCTCGGTCGCAAGAACGGGCGGTTCGCGCATGAGGGCTCGGCTCCGGGAAAGGGCACGGGAAAGGCACGGTGTCGGAAAGTTCGGGCGGCCCGGCCGCGGCGAAAGGGCCGGGCCGCCTCGCGTGGCGGAAATTGAAACACGCTTTGGGAGTGCCGCCGAGACGACGCGTGTTCCAAGCTCACCACGACAGAGCGTCAGCGCGTGTTGCGGATCGGGATGTTCATGTCCTCGATCTTCAGCTCGCGCACCAGTTCCGGAATGCCCCACTCGACCTCCGGATCGACCCGGATCTTGAAGTGGTACATGGACTGCAGCGCCTGGTGATCCTCCGCGCGGAAGGTCATCGTGCCCTTCGGCGTTTCGAAGGACATGCCCTCCATCGCCGCGATCAGCTCTTCCGTGTCGGTCGAGCCGGCCTTGCGGATGCCCTCGACGACGGCGATGGCGGCCGACATGCCGCCGGCGGTGAAGAAGTCCGGCGGCGAGCCGTGGCGCTTCTCGTGCTCGGAGACCAGCCAGTCGTTCGCCGCGTTCTTCGGGATGTCGTGGTAATAATAGGTGGCGCCTTCCATGCCCGGCAGCGCCTTGTAGGCCTTCATCGCCGCCAGGATGTTGCCGCCGGTGGCGATCTCGATGCCGAAGCGCTCCGGCTCCATCGCCTTGATCTTGCCGATCGGGTTGTTGGCGCCGGCCCAGATCACGAACAGGAACTTGCGGCCCTCGATGTCCTTCATCGCGTCGAAGATGCGCTGGGCGCTGGCGGTGAAGTCCTGGGTGTCGGTGGGGGCGTATTCCTCGAAGGCGAGCTTGGCGCCCGTGCCGGCCAGCGCCTCGCGGAAGGCGGCGACGCCGTCGCGGCCGAAGGCGTAGTCCTGCGCCAGCGTGGCGATGGTGACGCCGTCCTTGCCGAGCGCCACCGCGTTGGCGATGGCGTCCTGCGAGGAGTTGCGCCCCGTGCGGAAGACGTAGCGGTTCCAGTTCTCGCCGGTGATGGAATCGGCCACCGCCGGCTCGACCAGGAGCAGCTTGCCGTATTCCTCGGCGACCGGCAGCATCGCCAGCGCGACGCCCGAGGACACCGGCCCGACGGCAAGGTGCACGTCGTCGTCGCCATAGGCTTCGGCCAGCGCGGCGCGGCCGATATCCGGCTTCAGCTGGGTGTCCTTCTCGATGACGACGATCTTGCGGCCGTCGATCTCCATCGTGCCGTCCGTCGCGTATTCCAGCCCCATCATGAAGCCGATATGCGACTGCTTGGCATAGGCCTCCAGCGCGCCGGTCTTGCCGTAGACATGGGCAATGCGGATGTCCTCGGCCTTGGCCCCGGCGCCCATCGGCGCGGCGGCAAGGGCTGCGGCAAGCAGCGCGGCCGCGGTGGCATGTCTGATCATGGTGTCCTCCCTGTGGCGCGGGTCGCGGGCCGCTCCTCCAGCCCGCCGCTCCGTATCGCCGCCGTTATATGACGCATGATTCATGTTTCATGTCAATTCGGACGCGCGCACGCCCTCGCCGCCTCCCGGAGGGGCAGTCCCGCGGGATGCGCCATCTCGTGATAGCGATCACAGTTGTCTTGGCAAAAGCGTCTTATCTTCTGATCATGGACGCAGGGAAAAGCGGCGTCACGAAGATGAGAAATAAGCATCAAGCAGAGGGAATGAAGTCATGTTCAAGAAGATCGCAGTCACGAGTCTTGCAGTCGCCCTGACCGCCGGTGCGGTTCTGGCATCCGGCACCACCGGCGCCGAGGCCAAGAAGGGCTGGCACCACAACAACGGCTGGGCCGCCGCCGGCGGGTTCGTCGCCGGTGCCGTGATCGGCTCCGCCCTGTCGCAGCCGCGCTATTACGAGCCGGCCCCGCAGTACGCTCCGGCCCCGGTCTATTACGGCCGCCCGGCCCCGTGGACGCCGGAATGGTACCGCTACTGCTCGTCGAAGTACCGCTCGTTCAATCCGGACACCGGCTACTTCCGCACCTATTCGGGTCGCTACCAGTTCTGCAACTGAGCGGAACTCCCCTCCCGGGGACCAGAAGAGGGCCGGCCTTTGCCGGCCTTTTTCCGTTGTGGCGGGGGGAGGGGGTCAGCGACCGGCCAGCGCCCGGGCGATGCCGTCGGCAGCCGCAACGCCGCTGGCGAAGGACGCCTGCAGCAGGTAGCCGCCCGTCGGGGCTTCCCAGTCGATCATCTCGCCGGCGACATGGACGCCGGGCAGCTTGCGCAGGCCGAAATCGGCGTCGATCTCGCCCCAGGCGATGCCGCCCGCCGTCGAGATCGCCCGGTCCATGCCGGAAAACCCCGTCGCCGTCAGCGCCAGCCCCTTGATGCGGCGGGCCAGCTCGAGCGGGTCGCTGGTGCGCTCGCCCGTTTCCCACAGCAGCGCGATGGCGCTTGGGGGCAGGCCGGCAACCTTTCGCAGGTGATTGGAGAGCGACTGCTTGCCGCGCGGGCGCGCAAGCCGCGCTGCCAGATCCGCCTCGCCGAGATCCGGGCGCAGGTCGAGCAGCAGCTCCGCCGTCCCTTTTTCCTCAAAGGCCGCGCGCAGCTCGGCCGACAGCGCATAGACCGCGCCGCCCTCCAGCCCGCTTGCGGTGATCATCGCCTCGCCGGCAACGCGCTTGCCGCCGACGCTTGCCGCGATTCGCTTCAGCGGCGTTCCGGCAAAGCGCGCCTTCAGCAGTTCCGACCAGCCGACGAGAACGCCCGCATTCGCTGGCGTCAGCGGCGTCACCGTCACGCCGTGCCGTTCGAGCGTCGGCACCCAGCCGCCGTCGCTGCCGAGCCGCGGCCAGCTCGCGCCGCCGAGCGCCAGCAGTACCGCATCCGCCTCGATGTCTTTTGTCCCCTCCGGCGTTTCGAAGGAGAGGCGCCAGCGCGCCGGCGCTTCCGTGCTCCGCTCCAGTCCCGTCCAGCTCCAGCGGGTGTTGAGGCGCACGCCGCGCGCGGCCAGCCGGCCCAGCAGCGCCCGCACCAGGGGCGAGGCCTTCATCTGGACCGGAAACACCCGGCCGCTCGAGCCGATGAAGGTCTCGATGCCGAGCTCCGCGCACCAGGCCCTGAGCGCTGCCGGATCGAAGGCGGCGATCGCCGGCGCCAGCTGCGTTTCCGCCTCCCGGTAGCGGGAAAGAAACGCCGGCATCTCTTCGCCATGGGTGAGGTTCAGCCCGCCGCGCCCGGCCATCAGCAGCTTGCGCGCCGGCGAGGGCATGCGCTCGATGATGGTCACGGCAAGGCCCGCTGCCGACAGCCGGTCGGCGGCGATCAGCCCGGCCGGCCCGGCGCCGACGACGACCACCTGCGGGACCGCCCGCGTGCCGTTCTCGCTCATTGTTGTGTGTCCCGTTTCGGCCCTCGCGCGCTCAGCGCAGCGGCGCCCGGCCCTTGGAGAACAGGAAGCCGCGCTTGGCTTCGAACAGCCACAGGCCGAGCCTTGCCAGCAGGGCCACGTCGCCGGCCGGCAGCAGCGACTTGCGCCCGACGCGGGTGAGATTGAAGCCGCGGAAGGTCTCGAACACCCGGCGCGTCATGCCGAAGGTCTTGTGGAAGCGCGGGTGCCCGCCGGCCGCAAAGCGCGGATGGAACGAGACGTAGCAGTCGACCCGCTCGCGCTGCAGTAGCGGCGCCAGCAGCGGCGCCACCTCGTATTCCGCACCCTCGATGTCCATCTTGATGAACAGCTTGTCGTTCGGCCCGATCATCGCTGCGATCTCCTCGATGGAAATGCAGTCGACATCGAAGGTCACGCTCGCGTCCTTGTGCACGAAGGACGACATCGAATCGCCCGGCGCGGTCTTGGCGGCCATCTTGCGGCTGCCGCTCTGCGTCCACACCGCCTTGCGGATCACCGTGACCTTGTCCTTGAAGGCCGGGTTGAGCGCGAGATTGGCCTCCAGCTCGTCGGCCGCGGTCGGGTCCGGCTCGAAGGCGATGACCTTGCGCCCGCGCTGCGCCTCGTAGAGCACGGTCGGGCCGACCCAGGCGCCGAAGTCGAGGCAGACGGTATCCTCGTCGACGCAGGCATCGAGAATGTCGTAGGTCGGCTTTTCCCAGTTGCCGTTTTCCGCCTGCCGCCAGAAGCCGGGGCGCGCATCGTTCACCTGGAAGGAAATGTCGCGGATCGTCACGCTGTGCATCTGGAGGGTACCGGCTCTCTTTATCTATATGTCTCTTGCGAAGCGTTTGGCGAAGGGCGGGCTTCAGCGCCTGCGGCGCTTGTCGGCCTGCTCGCACAGGTCCTGCTCGTAGGCCTTCGCAAGCCGCAGGAACCTCGTATAGGCGAAATTGACGGAGATCACGATCCCCCACCAGCCATAGAGCGCATAGCGGCGCACCGCATAGGCCTTCAGGAAGGCGAGGGGAAACTCGGTGGCGATGCGCCAGCGGGCGATCCGGCGCCCGCGCGCGGCCATGTCCTCAGCCTGCATCGTTGAGTAACGGTTCATCTTCTCGACATGGAAGGCGACGGAGCGGATCGAGCGGTGCTCCATCGCGCCCTTCAGCCGGGCCGGCCTTGCCTCGGCCGGCGGACGCACCGTGTCGTGCACGGGCGAATCGGAAAAGCGGCCCGCGCGCCGGTCGTAAAGGCGAATCTGGATATAGCCGTAGGCCCAGGGGGCCGGGCCGTCCTCATGAGCGAAGACATCCTTGATCGCCACCTCCCAGAAAGACGCAGCAGTCAGCGCGCCGGAGGCGGCCAGCTGCGCGATCTCGCGTGCCAGCGCGGGCGTCGCCGCCTCGTCCGCATCGAGGTTGAAGATCCAGTCGTTGCGGCACTGGTCCTCGGCGAAGCGCTTCTGCGGCCCGTAGCCCGGCCAGGCGTTCTCTATGACCCGCGCGCCGTGCGCGCGCGCGATCTCCTGCGTCCCGTCGGTCGAGCCGCTGTCGACGACGACGACCTCGTCCGCGAATCCCGCGACGCTGTCGATGGCGCGGGCGATGCGGTCCGCCTCGTCATGGGCGATGATGAAGACCGATATGGCGACGGGCGTCCCGCCCGTTGTCGTCTGCATCCGTTCCCATCCCCGTTTCCGGCCGTTCAGGCCGCTTGACTGCTGCGAATCGAGGCAGCGGCCGCCTGCGAAAGCGGCTTCCGGCCGTGTTCGGGCTCTCTTTACGGCCCGCGGCGGCCGGCTTCAAGGCTCTCGCGGCGCAGCATCCTGCGGAAGCCCGTAAACGCGTCTCAGGGCCCGAAAACGGCAGAACCGCAGGAAACCTAGGCCATTTGCTAACAGAGGTTTAACGGGGTGTCACCGCAAAGACACACTGTGTCCGTCGAGTGCCGCTTTCGGGCATTTGCCGGTTGCGAGCCGCCGACGGCCTCGCTTAGAAAAGGATCGAGCTCGCGGGGAAGCTTGCTCAACTCTTCATCTCCCGTTGGCCACTAGGTCACACAGGGAATAACGACGAGGTCAGGAAATGAACATCAAGAGCATCCTGCTCGGCGCTTCCGCTGCCGCCCTGGCGGCCACGGGCGCTCAGGCCGCCGATCTCCCGGTGGCTCCGGAGCCGGTCGACTACGTTCGCGTTTGCGACGCTTTCGGCACCGGCTTCTTCTACATCCCGGGCACCGAGACCTGCCTGAAGATCGGCGGCAGCGTTCGCGCTGAATTCCGCGTTAATGATCTGCTCGACAAGGGCGGCTCTCGCTGGGGCGGCGCTACACGCAATACACTTCCGCTCGCCGATTCCACCACGATGCGTGCTCGCGGCTACTTCAACTTCGACAGCCGCACCAACACCGAGTACGGCCTGCTGCGCACCTACGTGTCGGTCTGGATTACCGCCGACAACTCCGCTCCGGTCGCGACCGAGCTCGATGAGGCGTTCATTCAGCTGGGTGGTTTCGTCGCTGGTCGTACCTCGTCGTATTTCGACTTCTACACCGGCAACAACTGGGGTGCGGTCCTGAGCCAGGGCTTCTCGGATTACGGCGAGACCAACCTGTTCGCGTACACCGCCCAGTTCGGCAACGGCTTCTCGGCCTCGATCTCGGCTGAAGCTGGCGATAAGAAGCGCGCTGAGATTTGGGACGCTACGCTTCCGGCAGGTGTGCTGAGTGCTGATTTCTACTCTGGCAACAAGGTTCCGGACTTCGTCGCCAACCTGCGCGTCGACCAGGGCTGGGGTTCGGCCCAGATCATGGGTGCCCTGCATCACGTGTATGGTCGTAGCGTTGCCGGTCTGACCGGTGGCGAGAGTGCGGCCGGCTGGGCGATCGGTGCTGGCGCCACGTTCAATCTGCCGATGATCGCTCCGGGCGATAATTTCTCGATCCAGGCGTCTTACGCTCAGGGTGCGATCGGTTATGTCAACTCGAACTGGGCGGGCTCGTCTCGCTTCGCTGGTGCCGCCTACAATGCTGCTGGCCAGTTGAAGCTGTCGACCGCTTGGGGCATCGGTGCTGGCTTCACTCACTTCTGGACCCCGGCGATCTCGACCTCGATCACTGGTTCGTACAGCGCACTTGACCAGGCGACTGCTCGGTTTGCGGACATCCGTGAGGTGAACGTCCAGGGTAACCTGGTGTGGCGTCCGGTTTCCGGTCTGCAGGTTGGTGCCGAGCTCGAGTATCAGCATCGTGATCGTGACTTCCTGGCGAACACCAGCGACTTGGTCGGTGTGTTCCGCGTCCAGCGTACGTTCTAATCTGGTCCTTTAGGATTGGATTGAGAGGCCCGGCAGGCAACTGTCGGGCCTTTTTCTTTGCGCGTTGGGCCAGGCGGCGTGCTGCGCAGGGCCTGCCGAGTCGACGATTGCCGTTGCGTCCCGCTCCCCTCTTCTGTCACCTCAAAGACACACTTGCTGCACTGCGTGCGTGCGCGGGCCTTTTGGCGATTGCGGCGCTGCAGCACCGTCGATTACAAAAAGGACAAGAGCTAGGGGGGAACTATTCCTTCTTTTCCCGCGGCTAGCTCCTGCGGGACTAACGACGAGGTCAGGACATGAACATCAAGAGCATCCTGCTCGGCGCTTCCGCTGCCGCCCTGGCGGCCACGGGCGCTCAGGCCGCCGATCTCCCGGTGGCTCCGGAGCCGGTCGACTACGTTCGCGTTTGCGACGCTTTCGGCACCGGCTTCTTCTACATCCCGGGCACCGAGACCTGCCTGAAGATCGGTGGCAGCGTCCGCGCTGAACTCCGTATTAATGATTTGCTGGACAATGGTGGTTCCGCTTGGGGCGGCGCTACACGCAATACGCTTCCGCTCGCCGATTCCACCACAATGCGTGCTCGCGGCTACTTCAACTTCGACAGTCGCACCAATACCGAGTACGGCCTGTTGCGCACCTACGTGTCGGTCTGGATTACTGCCGACAACTCCGCTCCGGTCACGACCGAGCTCGATGAGGCGTTCATTCAGCTGGGTGGTTTCGTTGCTGGTCGTACGGGTTCGTACTTCGACTTCTACACCGGCGACAACTGGGGTTCCGTCCTCGACCAGGGCTTCTCGGATTACGGCGAGACCAACCTGTTCGCGTACACCGCCCAGTTCGGTAACGGCTTCTCGGCTTCGCTGTCGGCTGAAGTCGCCAACAAGCGTGGCACGATCGCCGGTCCGGTTGTCGGCACCGACTACTACTCTGGCCACAAGGTGCCGGACTTCGTCGCCAACTTGCGCGTCGACCAGGGCTGGGGTTCGGCCCAGATCATGGGTGCCCTGCACCACGTGTATGGTCGCAGCGTTGGCGGCCTGACTGGCGGTAAGAGCAAGCTCGGCTGGGCGATCGGCGCTGGCGCCACCATGAACCTCGACATGATCGCTCCGGGCGACAGCTTCTCGCTGCAGGCGACCTACTCGCAGGGCGCGATCGGTTACGTCAGCTCGGCTTGGGCGGGGGCCTTCTCTGACGCGGCTTACAACGGTGCCGGTCAGCTGAAGATGTCGACCGCTTGGGGCATCGGCGGTGGCTTTACCCACTTCTGGACCCCGGCGATCTCGACCTCGATCACCGCTGCCTACAACAGCCTGGATCAGGCTGCCAGCGCCGGTCTGGCCGATATCCGCGACCTGAACGTACAGGGTAACGTCGTGTGGCGCCCCGTTTCCGGTCTGCAGATTGGTACGGAGCTCGAGTACCGCAACCGCGACATCAAGGGCGTTGCTGGCAACGACGACGCTCTGGTCGGCGTGTTCCGCGTCCAGCGCACGTTCTAATTCGATCCTTTAGGATTGGATTGAGAGGCCCGGCAGGCAACTGCCGGGCCTTTTTCTTTGCCTGCATCCGGGCCGGCGAGCCCATCCCGGCAACTTGATGGCTTTTACATATTCATCTAAGTCGATATAAATAAATATGAAATCGAGATGTATTGACGTTTCCGTAAATAAGCCGCTTGCAAGCTAGCCTGCGAAGTGGAATCTTCCCCTCCATCGAAAGAAACGGCCCGGGATCCGGACAGGTCCGCCCGCAGGGGCGCAGCCGGCGATCCGCCTCAGGGCATTTCGCGGAGGTAGTCATGACTGCAGCAATTGTCGGCTGGGCCCATACCCCCTTTGGCAAGCATTCCGACGAGACGGTCGAGAGCCTGATCGTCCAGGTGGCGCGCGATGCCATCGCCGATGCCGGTTTCGAGCCGGCGGATATCGACGAGATCGTGCTCGGCCATTTCAACGCGGGCTTCTCGGCCCAGGACTTCACCGCCTCGCTCGTGCTGCAGGCCGACCCGGCTTTGCGCTTCAAGCGCGCGACCCGCGTCGAGAATGCCTGCGCCACCGGCTCTGCCGCCGTGCATCAGGGCGTGCGGGCCATCGCCGCGCGGGAGGCCCGGGTGGTGCTGGTCGTCGGCGTCGAGCAGATGACCACGACCCCGGGGCCGGAGATCGGCCGCAATCTTCTCAAGGCCTCCTACCTGCCCGAGGACGGCGATACGCCGGCCGGTTTTGCCGGTGTCTTCGGCAAGATCGCGCAGGCCTATTTCCAGAAATACGGCGACCGCTCCGATGCGCTGGCCGCCATCGCCGCCAAGAATCACAAGAACGGCGTCGGCAATCCCTATGCGCAGATGCGCAAGGATCTCGGCTTCGACTTCTGCCGCGCCGAGAGCGAGAAGAACCCCTTCGTTGCCGGCCCGCTCAAGCGCACCGACTGCTCGCTCGTCTCGGACGGCGCTGCTGCGCTGGTGCTGACCGATATCGAGACCGCGCTTGGCCGCAAGAAGGCGGTCGCCTTCCGCGGGCTTGCCCATGCCCAGGACTTCCTGCCCATGTCGAAGCGCGACATCCTCGCCTTCGAGGGCTGCGGCGAGGCTTGGCGCCGGGCGCTGGGGGCCGCGGGCCTGTCCATCGGCGACCTCTCCTTCGTCGAGACCCATGACTGCTTCACCATCGCCGAGCTCATCGAATACGAGGCGATGGGCCTGGCGGCGCCGGGTGAGGGGCATCGCGCCATCCTCGAGGGCTGGACCCAGATGGACGGCCGCCTGCCGGTCAATCCGTCCGGCGGTCTCAAGGCCAAGGGCCACCCGATCGGCGCCACCGGCGTGTCGATGCACGTTCTGTCGTCGATGCAGCTCACCGGCACGGCCGGCGACATCCAGGTGAAGAATGCCGAGCTCGGCGGCGTCTTCAACATGGGCGGCGCCGCGGTTGCCAACTACGTTTCGGTGCTGCAGCCGCTGCGCTGAGGCTGCGCCATACGCATGAAAGCGGCGCGGGGGCTCGGCTCCCGCGCCTTTTGTTTGCCGGCGTCGATTTCGTCGGTCCGCTCAAAAGACGGCCGATTCCATGTAGCGGGCAAGATCGAGCAGGTCGAAGGCGACGATGTCCCAGCTGTCGCGCGGGGCGAGATCGTTGCGCTGTTCGGCGCCGAACTCCTTCGGCCTGGCGAAGAAGGCGGTCTTCAGCCCCGCCGCCCGCGCGGCGGCTAGGTCCGCATTGTGGGCGGAGGCGTACATCACCTCGGACGGTTGCAGCTCCAGCGTCGCCGCCGCCTTGAGGAACAGGCTGCCGTCATGCGCCCACCCGTCCAGAAGGTCCGATCCGAGCACCAGGTCCCACGGCAGGCCGGCATGTTTGGCAAGCCACGTCATCGGCGCCGTCGGCAGGTCGGTGCACGAGGCGATGACATATTCCCGTCGCAGCGCGCGCAAGCCCGGCACGCTGTCCGGCCAGGCGGGAAAGCGCTGCCAGCAGGCCATGAGCATCTCCTGCTCGCGGCTGCCGGCAGGCGCTTCGAGATCCGCTTCCGCCAGCACTTGTGCAAGGCTGTCTGCCAGGTGTTCCTGCGCCTGGATCGCACCGCCGCCGGAGGCCAGCCGAGCACGATAGGTCCTGTACCATGCAGTTGCCAGGGTACTTGCCGTAATGTCCTTGCCGCTTTTTGCGAAGGCCCGGTCGAAACCGCCGGTTAGCCCCCTGTTCCAATCGACAATGGTGCCCAATACATCAAAGAAAATAGCTTTTACCACGGGTTTTCACTCGATACCGATATGTCTGAAACGCTTCTGGAATGACCAGTATTAGTTGCTTGACTGGGGGAATCAACCAAGAGTCTTCCTTGTCGGCCGCACAGTAACACCCCCTATCCTGATTTTCTGAAGAAAGCAGAATTATGGATAAGGAGCAAAAATCAAAAAGAAATCGCGGGAAGTCTCGCCGTGTCTGAACAAAAATCGATAATTTTTTGAAATTAAGGCAAGCTGGTTGCAAAGCCTCGCAACAGCGCGCCAAAGACTATGGTTCTGAATTCCGCAGACCGAAAACCTCCCTCATTGGTTGCAATCGGACGGCGGACCGCCTTTTCGTCTTGCGCCGGCAAACCGTCGCCGTCTCCGTCAAGCATTTCGCCTCCCGTTTCCGCCCCGGCCTGGACGTCCTGCCGAGCGTTTCGGCCGGGCAAACGCGTCGGACGGCCGATCCGTAGCATGATTTTTCCCTGTCGCTTCCCTCGATTGAAACGCCATGCCCGGCGCAAGGGCGAGCGAGGCTTTATCTCTAGGGCTGTTTCAGGATCGTCCGGAGATCGCGCCAGATGGCACGCCACGCACAGGCATCGGATCGCAAGCTCGCCGTCTTCCCGGCCTTTCACAAGGTCGAGGGCAGGCGCATCGTCGTCGTGGGCGGCGGCGACGAGGCGGCCGCCAAGGTTCGCCTCCTCGCCGAGACGCTTGCCGACATCGTGGTGATCGCGCCGCAGGCCGAGGGCGTCCTGCGGGACGCGGTCGCCCGCGCCGGCGGCACCATTATCGCTGAAGCCTTCGCTCCCGCCCATCTCGACGGCGCGGCCCTCGTCTTCGCCGCCAGCGGCGAGGAGGCGGAGGACACCGCGGTCGTCGCTGCTGCGCGCGCCCTCGGCATTCCGGCCAATGCGGTGGACCGGCCGGAGATCTGCGACTTCTATGTCGGCGCGCTGGTCAACCGCGCGCCGGTCGCCGTTGCCATCACCTCCACCGGCGTCGGTCCGGTGCTCGCCCGCCACATCCGTGCGCGCATCGAGGCGATGCTGCCGCGCGAGACGGGCGACCTCGCCCGACTTGCCGAGAGTTTCCGCGACACGGTCGTGCGCGTGATTTCCAGCGGTGTCGAGCGTCGGCGCTTCTGGGCCCGCTTCTTCTCCGGCCCGGTCGCTGCCCATCTGCAGTCCGGGCGGCCGGATGCGGCGCGCGCCGAGGCGCAGCGCCTGCTCAACACCCGCAACGCGGAAGCCGGCTTCGTCTGGCTCGTCGGTGCCGGTCCCGGTGCCGAGGACCTCCTGACCCTGCGCGCGCAGCGCCTGCTGCAGGAGGCCGACGTCATCGTGCATGACGCGCTGGTGCCCGAGGCGGTCGTCGCCATGGGCCGGCGCGATGCGGAGCGGATTTCCGTCGGCAAGCGCAAGGGCCGCCATTCGGTCTCGCAAGCCGAGATCAATGCCATCCTGGTGCGCGAGGCCTCGCACGGCCGCCGCGTCGTCCGGCTGAAGGCGGGCGATCCGCTGGTCTTCGGCCGTGCCGGCGAGGAGATCGCCGCCCTGCGCGCCGCCGGCATCGCCCATGACGTGGTGCCCGGCGTGACGGCTGCCCTTGCCGCTGCCGCCAGCACCCGCATTCCGCTCACCCTGCGCGGTGTCGCCTCCGACCTCGTCTTCGCCACCGGCCACGACCGCGACGGCGAGACGCTTCCCGGATGGGGCGCGCTGGCGCTGCAGGGCGCGACCGTCGCCGTCTACATGGGCCGCACCGTCGCCGTCCGCGTCGCCGCCCGCCTGCTCGAGGCCGGCCTGTCGCCCGCCATCCCCGTTGCGGTGGTGGAGAACGCGGCGCAGCGCAACGAGCGCTTTTTCGCCGGCGTTCTCGCCGACCTGCCGGCGCTCGAGGGCCGTCACGAGATCGACGGCCCGACCCTGATCATCATCGGCGAGGCCGCCGGCCATGCCGACCTCGCAAACAGCCAGCCCCTGCGCGTCGCGCCGGCCGAAAGGGCCGTGGTCGCCGCATAGCCCCTCAAGGAGCGATTGCATGAAGGCTTTGACAGCCAACCGACTGATCGATGGCGAAGTGGTGTGGCTCGGCCGCTCCGGCCAGTGGGTCGAGACCCTGGGGAGCGCGTGGCTGCTGGAAACGCCGGAGGCCGTCGCCGAGGCGCAGGCCGCGGGCGCCGAGGCCGAGGCGGCCCGGCTGATCGTCGAGCCCTATCTCATCGATCTGACGCGCCAGGACGGCGAGATCCTGCCCGTCCGCTTCCGCGAGAAGATCCGCGCCAAGGGACCGACCGTGCGCCTCGACCTTGGCAAGCAGGCCCGGCGCGAGGTGTCGGCGGCCTGACCCGGCCGCGACGCCCTGCCAGACGAAGACCCAGAACCGGGACGCGACACGCGATCCGCCGTTCCAGGAGTTGCAAGCATGTACCGCTATGACGAGTTCGATGCGCATTTCGTGTCCGCCCGCGTGGACCAGTTCCGCGACCAGGTGCAGCGCCGCCTTGCCGGCGACCTGACGGAAGACCAGTTCAAGCCGCTGCGGCTGATGAACGGCGTCTACCTGCAGCTCCATGCCTACATGCTGCGCATCGCCATTCCCTACGGCACGCTGAACGCCCGCCAGATGCGGCGCCTTGCCCATGTCGCGCGCACCTACGACCGCGGCTACGGCCACTTCACCACGCGCCAGAACATCCAGTTCAACTGGCCGCGGCTGAAGGACATTCCCGACATCCTGTCGCAGCTCGCGGAAGTCGAGATGCACGCGATCCAGACCTCGGGCAACTGCATCCGCAATGTCACGGCCGACCATTTCTCGGGCGCTGCCGCCGACGAGATCCTCGACCCGCGGCCCTATGCCGAGATCCTGCGCCAGTGGTCCTCGCTGCATCCGGAGTTCTCGTACCTGCCGCGCAAGTTCAAGATCGCGGTCACCGGCGCCCCGCACGACCGCGCGGCGGTGCAGGTGCACGATATCGGCCTGCAGGCGGTGCGCGATGCGGACGGCAATGTCGGCTTCCGCGTCTTCGTCGGCGGCGGCCTCGGGCGCACGCCGATGGTCGGCCGGCTGGTGCGCGAGTTCCTGCCCGAGGCGGACCTGCTCGCCTACAGCGAGGCGATCCTGCGCGTCTACAACCGCTACGGCCGCCGCGACAACAAGTACAAGGCCCGCATCAAGATCCTCGTCCACGAGACCGGCCTGGAGGAGCTGAAGGCCGATATCGAGGCCGAGTTCGCCGAGATCCGCGATGGTGTCCTGACACTGCCGGCCTCGGAGATCGAGCGCATCACCACCTATTTCACGCCGCCGGCCTTCGAGGTCGCCGCCGGCGACGAGGCGGTGCTGGAGGCGGCGATCGCCGCCGATCCGCAGCTGGAGGCGTTTGCCGCGCGCAACGTCCATCCGCACCGCGCGCCCGGCTATGCCAGCCTCATCATCTCGCTGAAGCCCATCGGCAAGGCGCCGGGCGATGCCACGGCCGAGCAGATGGAGGTGGTCGCCGACCTGGCCGAGCGCTACGGCCATGACGAGATCCGCGTCAGCCACGAGCAGAACCTGGTGCTGCCGCATGTGCGCCGCCGCGACATCCCGGCGATCCATGCAGCGCTCGCAAAGGCGGGGCTCGCCGAGGCCAATGCGGGCCTCGTGACGGACATCATCGCCTGCCCGGGGCTCGACTACTGCGCCCTTGCCACGGCCCGCTCGATCCCGGTCGCGCAGCGCATTTCCGAGCGTTTCGCCTCGCCCGAGCGCCAGCGCGAGATCGGTGATCTCAAGATCAAGATCTCCGGCTGCATCAATGCCTGCGGCCACCATCATGTCGGCCATATCGGCATTCTCGGCGTCGAGAAGAAGGGCGAGGAATACTACCAGATCACCCTTGGCGGCTCGGCCGACGAGAACACCTCGGTCGGCGAGATCATCGGCCGCGGCTTCTCCTATGACGAGGTCGTCGATGCGATCGAGAAGGTCGTCGACACCTATGTCGGCCTGCGCGAGACCCCGCAGGAAGACTTCCTCGCCGCCTATCGCCGCGTCGGCGATCAACCGTTCAAGGAGGCGCTCTATGGCACTGCGTGAGGCCTATGCGGTCCGGCAGGACCCGCCGACGCCCGCCCTCGATGCGGCCTGGCTTGCCGAGCGCTTCGTCTCGGCCTCCGCGGAGGCGGTGATCGCGGCCGCGCGCGGCCGTTTCGGCGACCGGTTGGCGATGGTGTCCTCCTTCGGCGCGGAAGCGGCGGTGCTGCTGCATCTCGTCTCGCGCGTCGACCGGACCATCCCCGTCCTGTTCATCGACACCGGCAAGCTGTTTCCCGACACGCTGCGCTACCGCGACCTGCTGGTCGAGCAGTTCGGCCTTTCGGACGTGCGCACCCTTGCGCCCGATCCGGCGGACCTTGAGGCCGTCGATCCGGCCGGCATGCTGTGGATGAGCGACACCGACGCCTGCTGCGAGATCCGCAAGGTCCGCCCGCTGGCGCGCGCGCTCAAGGGCTTCGATGCCTGGATTTCCGGGCGCAAGCGCTTCCAGGCGAGCACCCGCTCCGACATTCCGGTCTTCGAGGCCGACGGCGAGCGCATCAAGGTCAACCCGCTGGCCGACTGGGACCCGTCGGATCTGCGCGCCTATGCGCAGGCGCAGGACCTGCCCAGCCACCCGCTGGTCGCCAGGGGCTACCCCTCCATCGGCTGCATGCCCTGCACCAGCCCGGTGGCCGAGGGCGAGGACCCGCGCGCCGGACGCTGGCGCGGGCGCGACAAGACCGAATGCGGCATTCATCTGGCCCTGCCGATGGAGAACGAACAGGGAGCCGGGATCTGACCATGACGGCAAGACTTTACCGTAACGGCGGCTTCGTCGCCGACACGTGGACCCATCTGGACGACGAGGCGGAGCTGCCGGCGGAAGGCGCGGTGATCGTGCCGCTCGCCCGCTTCCTGGAGCAGGCGGCGGATCTACCGCAGGGCCTCAGGCTTGCGCCGCTGGTCAAGGCGGGCGACGATCCGGCGAGCCTTGCCGGCCATCTTGCGGCGCTGGAGCTGGTGGTGGTGGACTTCGCCAAGTTCTCGGACGGGCGCGGCTACTCGACCGCCCGCCTGCTGCGCCAGCGCTACGGCTTTGCCGGCGAGGTCCGGGCGAGCGGCGATGTGCTGCTCGACCAGATCCCGTTGATGCGGCGGGTCGGGTTCGACGCCTTCGCCGTTGTCAACGAGCCGACGATCCGGGCGCTGGAGGCTGGTCACGACGTCGACGTGCCACTATACCTCCAGCCTGCGGAGCGGGCCGGCGAAGTGCCCGCGGGTGCGCGTTACTGGGCCCGGCGCCCGGCGGATGCGCAGCTTTCCTGATGTTTGCGGCGCAGCTCTTGGCTATGCTGCCGCTGGACATTCGGATACACGTATTGTTCGACATGTAGTGAGGATGCAACGCATGAATGTGGTCAATCTTGCCGGCGATCTTGCCGACGCCGTTCCTGCAGGCGCCACTGCCGAGACGGTGACCGAGGTTCAGCACTACACGGACGACCTGTTCCGCTTCCGCATGACGCGCCCGGCGAGCTTCCGCTTCCGCTCCGGCGAGTTCGTGATGATCGGCCTGATGGTCGGCGAAAAGCCGGTCTTCCGCGCCTATTCCATCGCCTCTCCGTCCTGGGACGAGGAGCTGGAATTCTTCTCGATCAAGGTTCCCGACGGCCCGCTGACCCAGCATCTGCAGAAGATCAAGGTCGGCGACAAGGTCCTGATGAAGAAGAAGCCGACCGGCACGCTCGTCAACGACGCGCTGATCGCCGGCAAGCGTCTCTACATGTTCTCCACCGGCACCGGCTTTGCGCCCTTCGCCAGCCTGATCCGCGATCCGGAGACCTACGAGAAGTTCGAGGAGGTGATCGTCACCCACTCGTGCCGCTTCGTGGCCGAGCTCGCCTATTCGCAGCAGACGGTCGCCGCCACGCGCGAGGATCCGCTGATCGGCGAGCTCGCCGCCAGCCAGCTGCGCCTGTTCACCTCGACCACCCGCGAGCCGCACGAGCATACCGGCCGCATCACCACATTGATCGAGAACGGCGATCTGTTCCGCGCGCTCGGCGTGCCGCCGCTCGATCCGGCCACCGACCGGGCGATGATCTGCGGCTCCATGGCGATGCTCAAGGACACCAAGGCGCTGCTCGAGGCGGCAGGCCTCACGGAGGGCGCCAACAACCGTCCGGCCGAGTTCGTCATCGAGCGGGCCTTCGTCGGCTAACGACTTTCGCCCCCCTTGCGCCCATCGTCTTCGGCTGACATGAGTGAGACGCCGCGTTGCGGTGCATCGGGAGTGTTTATGCAAAAAGAAGACAGGCAGGACCCGGCCGAACGGGATGGGGAAGAGGCTGTGCGCGTGATTTCCGAGCGCAGCCTCTATGAGGGCTTCGGCACCTACCGAGAGATGGTTGTCGAACAGCCGCTGGCCTCCGGCGGCACTATCGAGATTTCACGCGAATTCCAGGCACGGCGCGATGTCGTCGCCGTTCTTCCCTACGATCCGGTACGCCGGGTCGCGTTGCTTGCCCGCCAGCTCCGCGTGCCGCTCTTTGCTCGCGGCGATCACGACGGTTACCTGGAGGAAGCTCCGGCCGGCTACATCGACGAGGGCGAGATCGCCGTCGAGGCCGCCCGCCGCGAGGCCGCCGAGGAAGTCGGCGTCAAGGTCGGCGAGCTGGAGCATGTCGGCGACATTTATCCCTCGCCCGGCTCTTCTACCGAACGCCTCAGCCTTTATCTTGCGCGCTACGGCGCCGGCGATGTCGTCTCCAGCGGCGGCGGCCTTGCCGAGGAGGGCGAGGAGATCGAGGTGCTGGAATGGTCCATCGCCCGCCTCGGCGAAGCGGTGCAGGAGGGCAGCCTCGCAGACGCCAAGACCCTGATCCTCGTCCAGGCCCTGATGTTGCGCGCGCCCGAGCTTTTCTCGTAGCCTTGTCGCCATCTTCGTCTTCAACACGCGAAAAGGGACCGCCATGCCGATGAACCGTGTCGTGCGTCTGGTCAAGCGTCCGGCCCCGGGCCTTGTCACGCCGGATTGTTTCGAGATCCGCGACGAGCCGCTGCCGGAGCCGGGGGAGGGCGAGTTCCGCGTCCGCATCAGCCATGTCTCGCTGGACCCGGCGATGCGCGGCTGGGTCAATGACGGCAAGTCCTATGTGGCGCCGGTCGGCATCGGCGATGTCATGCGCTCCTTTTCCGCCGGCATCGTCGAGGCCTCGCGCCATCCCGACTTCCAGGACGGCGAGGCGGTCGTTGGCCTGTTCGGCGTGCAGACCCATGCCGTGTCGGACGGCAAGGGTGTGCAGCGCGCCGACACCTCCATCGCGCCGCTGCAAAGCTGGATCGGCGGGCTCGGCATGCCGGGCCTCACCGCCTATTTCGGCCTGCTGCGCGTTGCCGAGGCCAGGGAAGGCGACACGGTGGTCGTCTCCGCTGCCTCCGGCGCGGTCGGCTCCATCGTCGGCCAGATCGCCAGGATCAAGGGCTGCCGCGCCGTCGGCATCGCCGGCGGGCCGGCAAAGTGCCGGGCGCTCATCGAGGAAGACGGCTTCGACGCGGCCGTCGACCACAAGGCCGGCAATCTCGCCGCCGACCTTGCCGCCGCCTGTCCGGACGGCATCGACGTCAATTTCGAGAATGTCGGCGGCGAGATCCTCGACGCGGTGCTGGCGCAGATGAACACGTTCGGGCGCATCGCCGTCTGCGGTGGGATTTCGGCCTACAACGCGACGACGCCGCAGCCGGGCCCCGCCAACCTGCGCTTCCTGCTGACCCAGCGGCTGCGCATGCAGGGCTTCATCGTCTTCGACTTCGCCCGCGAAAACCCCATCGCCCTTGCCGACCTGTCGCAATGGGTCTCGCAAGGGCGGCTGAAGTTCCGCGAGGATGTGCGCGAGGGCGGGGTGGACGCCTTCCCGCAGGTGCTGAACCTGCTCTACACGGGCGGAAATTTCGGCAAGCTTTCGCTGAGAGTCTGACCTCTCCGCCATCCTGCTGACAAGATGTCGCGGCCTCATGAACGCCGTCTTTTTCGGGCGGCGGGAGTGCGGGAATGCGGCGGATCGGGCTGGGGTCGATTGCAGGATGGGTGCGCCCTCGGGCCGGGCTCGCAAAGGTGCGCGGCGCCGCGCTGCTGCTGGCCGCCCCTATGCTGGCCCTGTCGCTGCCGCTCGGTACCGTGCCCGCTGCCGCCGCACTGGAAGGCTGCCTGCCGCAGATGCGCGCCCAGGCCGTCAAGGCCGGCGTCAGCCAGCGCACGGTGGATGCCGCGCTTGCCGATGTCGCCTATGACGAGAAGGCGGTGCGCTTTTCCACCAGCCAGCCGGAATACAAGACGCCGATCTGGGACTACCTCGCCTTCCTCGTCGATGCCGAGCGCATCGCCGACGGGCGCAAGATGCTGGACCGCCATGCCCGTGTGCTTGCCCAGGTCGAAAAGACCTACGGCATCGACCGCCACATCGTCGTCGCCGTCTGGGGCGTGGAGAGCGATTACGGCCAGTTCCGCGGCGATTTCCACGTGCCCCATGCGCTGGCCAATGTCGGCTGCTCGGGCCGGCGGGCCAAGTATTTCCGCTCCGAGCTGATCGAGATCCTCAAGATCGTCGACCGCGGCGACGTGCGCCTTGCCGACCTGCAGGGCTCCTGGGCCGGTGCCTTCGGCCAGACCCAGTTCATGCCCTCGACCTATCGCCGCCTTGCCGTCGACTTCGACCGCGACGGGCGCAAGGATCTGGTCAATTCGGTGCCGGACGCGCTCGCCTCCACCGCCAATTACCTCAAGAACGCCGGCTGGGTCACCGGCATGCCCTGGGGCTACGAGGTCAAGGTGCCGGCCGGCTATCGCGGCCCCTCGGGCCGCAAGTCGAAGGTCTCGGTCAGCGAGTGGGGCAAGCGCGGCATCCGCCATCTCGATGGCGCCGAGCTGACCGGTTCGGCCAGGGCCGGCCTGCTGCTGCCCGCCGGCGCGGAAGGGCCCGCCTTCCTCGTCTTCAGCAATTTCGATGCGATCTACACCTACAATGTCGCGGAAAGCTACGCGCTGGCGATCTCGCATCTGGCCGACCGGCTGCGCGGCGCCGGGCCGTTCCAGGTCGCCTGGCCGACCAGCGATCCCGGCCTGTCGCGCAAGGAACGGCTGGAACTGCAAAAGCTCTTGCTGCGCGCCGGCTACGATATCGGCGAGGCCGACGGGCGGGTGGGTGCGGCGACCCGCGCCGGCATCAGCAAGGCGGAGGCGCGGCTCGGCCTGCCGGTCACCGGGCGGCCGGGCCAGCGCATCTACAAGGCGCTCGGCGGCCGCTGAGCCGCCGGCCGGCTCGCTTTCAGCAGGATCTGGAGATCAGGACGCGACCGTGCGGTTGCGCCCGCCATGCTTGGCCTCGTAAAGCCGCATGTCGGCGATCCGCATGGCCGACTGCAGGTTCGGCTCGGTGCCGTTCGACAGGCCGACGCTGATCGTCACATTGCCGAGGGAGCGCAGCGGCCCCTCGCGGCCGGTCAGCTCGGCCAGCCCCTTGCGCACCTTGTCGATGAAGGCGATGCCCTCGACGGGCCGCAGGCCCGGCAGCAGCACGCAGAACTCGTCGCCGCCCAGCCGCGCCGGAAAGGCGCGCTGCGGGCAGTGCTCGCGCAGCAGCATTCCGAACAGGCGGATCAGCTCGTCGCCCTGCTCGTGGCCGAACCGGTCGTTGACCGACTTGAACGTGTCGATGTCGATGGCCGCCACGGTCACGTCCTCGCCGGCGCGGCGGGCGCGTTCGAACATCGCGTTGCCTTCGGCGAACAGGTGCCGGCGGTTCGACAACCCGCTCAAGGCATCGCCATGCGCCATGCCCGACAGGGTCTGGATCCGGTCCAGCATGTCGAGGTTCTGCGAGATCCGCAGCATGAACTCTTCCGGCGTGCAGGACTTCGGCAGGAAGTCGTTGGCGCCCGATTTCAGGAAGCGGGCGATCACCTCCGGGCCGGCCTTGCCCGACAGGCCGATCACCGCCAGCTCGTTCATGGTGAAGCGCCCGCGCACCGCCCGCAAGACCTCGAACCCGTCGACCCGCGGCATCACGTAGTCCAGCACCACCAGCCGCAGGTTCTCGAACGTGTCAAGCATGTCGATGGCGGTCTGATGGTCCTGCGCCGTATGCACCCGCAGCTGGTAGAGCGCCAGGCGCCGGGCGATCACCTCCGTGTCGACCCGGCTGTCGTCGATCACCAACGCATCGATATGGCGGTTGGCATGGACCCGCTGCACCAGCGTCGTCAGGTAGGTCAGGCTCGCCGGACTGTCCTTCAGGATGTAGTCGACGACGCCCTTGTTCAGCAGCGTGTGCCGCAGCTTTTCGTCGAAGCGTCCGGAAAACACGATGGTCGGCAAATGCGCGTTCAGCGTCACGTCGACGATCTCGCCGTCGGGCGCGTCCGGCAGGGTCAGGTCGACCAGCGCCACCACCGGTTTGAAGTCCGGCCGCGCCAGCAAGGCCTCGGCCTCCGCCCGCGTCGTCGCGGAAACGACCTCCAGCCCATGCAGCTCGCTCAACTGACGGCGAATGACCCGCTCGAAGAACGAGGCATCCTCTACAAGCAGAACTTGTCCCATCTCGCCTGACCCGACTCTCTCCCAGGGACCTCGACCATTGTCCTCCATCGGTGAAGGAAACGTTTACCGAATCGTATTTCTGCCGACGGCGCGGAAAGCGCCCGCTGCCGAAATCGGCCTGAAATCGGATGCTTGGCGCAAGGAGGGGATAAGCCGGGTGCCCGGCGGGGATAACGCGCGAAAGGCGCTGCGTCGCCCTGTCGAGGGGAAGCTTGCATCCGTTCCGGCGTCTGTGCGGGGATAAGTCGCTGCGGCCGGGCGGCCGGCCTGCATCTCCAGATTGCCGAGTATGCGCGCGAAATCGCAATTTCGGCGATTATTGAGACGGGATTTTGCAAAATCCCTCTCAATTTTTCTCGAAATTCGCACCGCGCCTGCGCCTGGCCGGCGGCCGCCGGGCTGCACTCTCGGCCCAAACAAAAAGGCGGACGGGAGGTCCCGTCCGCCTTCGCTGTTCTTGCAGAGATCCGGCCGATCAGGCCCGGATCATTGCCGGTTCATCAGGCCGGAATGGTCAGCTTGGCCGCAGTGCTGGCCTTGACCTCGTCCGCGGTCACGTCCTTGGCCAGTTCCACCAAGACCAGGCCGTCCTCGGTCACGTCGAAGACGCCCAGGTTGGTGATGATCCGGTGCACGCAGTGGACGCCGGTCAGCGGCAGGGTGCACTCGGGCAGCAGCTTCGGGTCGCCCGACTTCGACGTGTGGTCCATGATCACCACGACGCGCTTGACGCCGGCGACCAGGTCCATGGCGCCGCCCATGCCCTTGACCATCTTGCCAGGGATCATCCAGTTGGCGAGATCGCCCTTTTCGGACACTTCCATGGCGCCCAGGATCGACAGGTCGATATGGCCGCCGCGGATCATGCCGAAGCTGTCGGCGGACGAGAAGTAGCTCGTCTGCGGCAGCTCGGTGATCGTCTGCTTGCCGGCATTGATCAGGTCCGCATCCACCTCGTTCTCCGTCGGGAACGGGCCCATGCCGAGCATGCCGTTCTCCGACTGGAGCGTCACGTGAACGCCTTCGGGAATGTAGTTCGAGACCAGCGTCGGGATGCCGATGCCGAGATTGACGTAGAAGCCGTCCTCCAGCTCCTGCGCGGCCCGCTGGGCCATTTCGTCGCGAGTCCAGGCCATTGTTCTTCTCCTTGTCCTCAGGCGGCGCGGGTGGTGCGCTTCTCGATCCGCTTCTCGTGCTGGCCGAGAATGATGCGGTCGACGAAGATGCCGGGCGTGTGGATGGTGTCGGGATCGAGCTCGCCGAGCCCGACGATCTCCTCCACCTCGACAAGGGTCGTCTTGCCGGCGGTCGCCATCATCGGATTGAAGTTGCGGGCGGTCTTCCGGTAGATCAGGTTGCCTTCCGGATCGGCCTTCCAGGCCTTCACCAGCGACACATCGGCGACCAGTCCGGTCTCCATGATGTAGGTCTCGCCGTTGAAGTCCTTGTGCTCCTTGCCTTCCGCGATCAGCGTGCCGACGCCGGTCTTGGTGTAGAAGCCCGGAATGCCGGCGCCGCCGGCGCGGATGCGCTCGGCCAGGGTGCCCTGCGGGTTGAACTCCAGCTCCAGTTCGCCGTTGAGGTACTGACGCTCGAAGGTAGCATTCTCGCCGACATACGAGGAGATCATTTTGCTGATCTGGCGCGTCTGCAGCAGCAGGCCGAGGCCGAAATCGTCGACACCGGCATTGTTGGAAATCGCCGTGATGTTCTTCGTACCGCTGTCGCGCAGCGCCGCGATCAGGTTCTCCGGGATGCCGCAAAGACCGAATCCGCCGGCCATCACGGTCATGCCGTCAAACGTCAGTCCCTCAAGCGCGGCGGCCGCGTTGGGGTATACCTTATTCATCTGGCGTCTCCTCGCATCAGCGTCTCCTCGCAACGGGTCCTGCGGACGGGGCAGGGGCGCGCAGCGCCGCCCGTCCAACATGAACCTTTCGTCAGGCGCCCTGTGATACCTTCCCTCACCGGTGATCTCAAGCGCCATCCATTCGGCCCGGGATTTCCGGCGGTTTCGTCTTGAACCGCGTGCCCCGAACTCCTATCCCGGTGCAGGATGCGACGCGCTGCGTCGCTGCGAACACATCGAAGACGACGCGCCAGAGGGCGCCGGCCGGATTTTGTCATGAAGCGCCTTGTGGCGATCCTCCTTGCAGCACTTGTCCTCGTCGCGGTCGCCGCCGTGTCCGGCTATCTGCTGGTCGCGCGCGAGGTCTCGCGAGAGCGCGTCGAGGCGAGCCTGTCGGCCCGGCTCGGCGGCACGCTGCGCCTTGCCGGGGCGCCCGCCGTCTCGCTCGCGCAAGGCCCGGCCCTGGTGCTCGGCGGCGTCCGCTGGCAGGGCCCGGACGGCCGCTGGACGCTGGCCGCCGAGCGCATGATTGCGGGGATAGATCCCGCCGGCCTCTTCCTCGGCGAGGTGCGCCTGTCGTCCTTCCAGCTCGACGGCGCGCGCCTGCACCTGGCCGGCGCCGTTGCGGCGGACGGTGTGCTGGCAGGCCTTGGCCGCGATCTGTCGCAGGTCATGGGGGCGCCGGTCACGGTTTCGGGCGACGGCATCAGCTGGGGCGCGTCCGAAACGCCGCGGCTCGGCGCCTTCGCCTTTCGTCTTTCGCCGTCGGGCGAGGGCGGCACGCTTCGCGGGTCGGTGGCGGCCGGCGACCAGACGGTCGAGTTCAGCGCCTCTCTCGGGCACCGCGGCATCCTGACCGGCACGGCCAGCGGACCGGTCGCCGTTTCCGTGGTCTCGCCGCTTGCCAGTTTCCGCATGAGCGGGGCCCTGCGCAATCCCGAAGCTGCCCGGATCGAGGGAAGTTTCGATTTCAATACCAGCGACTTGCGCGGCCTTGCGGTCCGCTTCGGCAAGACGCTGGTCGGCGAGGCGAGCTTCGGCGCGCTGCGGATCGCCGGCGATGGCGCGGTCGATTTCTCCCGCCTGGAGCTCGACACGGCCCGGCTGGAGCTGGACGGCAATGTCGGCGAAGGCCGCCTCGGCTTCGAGCTTGGCCGCCTGCGTCCGCGCCTTGAAGGAACGCTCGCCTTCGAGAAATTCGACCTCTCCGCCTATCTCGGCGAACTCGGCAGCCTCGTCGGCGTCGAGGATGACACGCCGCAGGGCGACAGCCTGCGCGACCGGCCCCTGTCGGGCCTGCTGCAGGCGGCCGACATCGACCTGCGCCTGTCGGCGACCCGCTTCATTGCCGGGCCGCTGTCGGGCGGGCCGAGCGCCATCGCGCTGCTGCTGCGCGACGGCGACCTGTCGCTCGACCTCAGCGAAACCGACGTTTCCGGCGGCACGCTGGAGGCGACCGCCCGGCTGAAGCCGGCGGGCGGCGACACGTTCGACCTCGCGGCGGACGCCATCGCCGACAAGCTGGATGTGCGCCAGCTTCCCCCGCTCGACGTGGTGACGATGCCGCAATCCGGGCAGCTGACCTTCCGGCTCGGGCGCACCGGCAAGGGACCGACCCTTGCCGCGATCCTCGGGAATGCCGGCGGCGAATTGCAGCTGCTGCTTGAAAACGCCGCCTATCCGGCCGGCGGCGAGGCGCTGGCCCGGCTCGCGGCCTCGGCAGGGGAGGCAGGCTCGTCCGCCGCCTCGCTGGTGCTGGAACGCCTGTCGGGACACGGCGCCATGGCAGGGCAGGAGATGCGGCTCAGCGACGTCGAGGCGCTTGCCGGCAAGCACCTGTTGCAGCTCGCCGGCCGTCTGTCGCTCGCCGATTTTTCGCTGTCGCTGCGCGGCAGCCTGCTGCCGCGCCCGGTCGCGGCGCCGTCTGCGACGGAAGGGTCGGCAGCACCGGCTTCCGCTCCTTCGCAGACTGCTGCCGAAGGCATCCCGGTGCTGGTGCGCGGTACGCTTGCCCGGCCCAGCCTCCTGCCGGACATGACCGGGCTCGGCGCCCCGTAAACCCGCGGACTGCTTCGGGTCAGCCCTGCGCTTCCGCCTGCCGCATGTCCTGCGCGCGCCGCACTTCGCGTCGCTTGGTCAGCAGCGAGGTGAAGACCACCACCACCGTCACCACGCCGACCAGGATCGTGCAGATCGCGTTGATCTCCGGCGTCACGCCGAGGCGCACCTGCGAGTAGATTTTCATCGGCAGGGTCGTGGCTTCCGGCCCGGTGGTGAAGCTGGCGATGACCAGGTCGTCCAGCGACAGGGTGAAGGCCAGCATCCAGCCGGCGACGACGCCGGGCAGGATGATCGGCAGGGTGATCGAAAGGAAGGTGCGCGCCGGCGGGCAGCCGAGATCCTGCGCCGCTTCCTCCAGCGATCGGTCGAAACCGGCAAGGCGTGACTGCACCACCACTGCCACGTAGCACATGGCGAAGGTCGTATGCGCGATCATGATGGTCCAGAAGCCGCGGGCCTGGTCGATGGCGACGAACAGCAGCAGCAAGGACAGGCCCAGGATCACCTCCGGCATCACCAGCGGCGCGTAGACCATGCCGGAAAACAGGCTGCGGCCGGCGAACCGGCCCGAGCGCACCAGCACCAGCGCGGCCAGCGTGCCCAGCACCGTGGCGATGCTGGCCGAGGCGAAGGCGACCCGCACGGTCACCCAGGCGGCATCGAGGAGCTGCTGGTTGTCGAGAAGCGACGCGTACCATCTCGTCGAGAAGCCGCCCCACACGGTGACGAGCCGCGAGTCGTTGAACGAGTAGATCACCAGCAGCACGATCGGCAGGTACAGGAACGAAAATCCCAGCACCAGCGAGGTGACGTTGAACCAGCTCGGCCCCTGTCTCATCGTGCCGTCCTTTCGCGCGCGCCGGCCGCGTCCGGCCCTGTCGGTCGGGTGTTCACAGGCCTCTCTCCGCGGCTTTCTGCTGCTGGTTCTGGAACAGCACGATCGGCACCACCAGGATGAGCAGGAGAATGACGGCAACCGCCGAGGAGACCGGCCAGTCGCGGTTTGTGAAGAACTCCATCCATAGCGTCTTGCCGATCATCAGCGTCTCCGATCCGCCCAGGAGGTCCGGAATGACGAACTCGCCGACGGCCGGAATGAAGACCAGGAAACAGCCGGCGATGACGCCCGGGATCGCCAGCGGCACGGTGATCGTCCAGAAGCTGCGCCATGGCGGGCAGCCGAGATCCGCGGCCGCTTCCAGCAGGCTGGTGTCGAGCTTTTCGAGGTTGGCGTAGAGCGGCAGCACCAGGAAGGGCAGGTACGAGTAGACGATGCCGATATAGACCGCGATGTTGGTGTTGAGGATCGTCAGCGGCTGGTCGATCAGCCCCAGCCACAGCAGGAACTGGTTGAGCAGGCCCTCGTTCTTCAGGATGCCGATCCAGGCGTAGACGCGGATCAGGAAGCTGGTCCAGAACGGCAGGATCACCAGCATCAGCAGCGTCGTGCGCCATTCCTTCGGCGCGCGCGCCATGCCGTAGGCGATCGGGAAGCCGACCAGCAGCGTGATCAGCGTCGAGATGCCTGCGATCGAGACGCTGGACATGTAGGACTTCCAGTAAAGGTCGTCCTGGGTCAGCCAGACGTAATTGCTGAAGGACAGCCCGCTGACCAGCTCGACGAGCCCGTTCCAGCCGTCCGCCGGGTCGAAGGTCGGCATGTAGGGCGGGATCGCGACGGCGATCTCCGACAGCGAGATCTTGAAGACGATGAAGAACGGCGCCAGGAAGAAGAACAGCAGCCACGCATAGGGCACGGCGATCAGCAGCCAGCCGCCGAGGCTGCGTCTGGGTCTCGTGCTCACCTGCTCGGGCATCGTGTCATCTCCCCGTTGAGGTCCGGCGGCATCGCGTCCCGCCGGACGGCACTATTTCGTCAGAACGATCCCGGCATCCGCGTCCCAGGACAGCCAGACCTTGTCGTCCCAGCCGACCGGCCGTTCCACGACGCGCGACCGGTTTGCGACGGTCGCCCGCACGGTCTGCTCGTTGGCGATATGCGTGTGGTAGATCGAGACGTCGCCGAGATAGGCGATGTCCCAGACCTCGCCGGTCACCGCGTTGACCTTGCTCGCCGGCTCGTCGAAGGAGATGCGCACCTTCTCGGGCCGGATCGCGAACCACACCGTCTCGCCGATGCCGGCCTCGACCGGATGCATCACCGCGATCTCGCAGCCGAACTCGACCGACGTCATGCGGCAGATGTCGCCCTCCTTGGCGGTCACCTTGCATTCCATCAGGTTGATATCGCCGATGAAATCGGCCACGAAGCGCGAGTTCGGCAGCTCGTAGATCTCCGCCGGCGTCGCGATCTGGATGATCCGCCCGCGGTCCATCACGGCGATGCGGTCGGCCATGGTCATGGCCTCTTCCTGGTCGTGGGTGACGATCAGGAAGGTCATGCCGAGCTCGTATTGCAGGTCGGTCAGCTCGAACTGGGTTTCCTCGCGCAGCTTGCGGTCGAGGGCGCCGAGCGGCTCGTCGAGCAGCAGCACCTTGGGCTTTTTGGCGAGCGAACGGGCCAGCGCGACGCGCTGCCTCTGGCCGCCGGACAGCTGGTGCGGCTTGCGCTTGGCAAAATCCTGCAGCTTCACCAGCTTCAGCATTTCCTCCACGCGCGCGGCGATCTGGTCCTTCGGCATGCCTTCCTGCTTGAGGCCGAAGGCGACATTCGCCTCCACGCTCATGTGCGGGAACAGCGCGTAGGACTGGAACATCATGTTGACCGGGCGCTTGTAGGGCGGCACGCCGGCCAGGTTCTGCCCGTCGAGAAAGATCTCGCCCGCATTCGGCGTCTCGAAGCCGGCGAGCATGCGCATCATCGTCGTCTTGCCGCAGCCGGAGCCGCCGAGCAGGGCGAAGAATTCGCGCTCGTAGATCTTGAGCGAAAGGTTGTCGACGGCGGTGAAGTCGCCGAAGGTCTTGGTAACGTTCCTGAATTCGATATACGGCTTCGCCTGCGGGTCGTCCCAGGGTGCGAAGTCGCGGCGCACCGGCCCGATCGGTTTCTTGGCCAAGTCAGCCCCCTCGTCGACGGGAGGAAAGGGCCCGGCCGCCGGTCGGCGGCCGGACGAGCGTCCGCCTTACTGGCCGGTCTTGACCCGGGTCCACTCGCGGGTGCGCGACCGCATGGCCTGGGGCGACTTGGTGGTGGTGGTGAACAGCTTCTCGACGGTCTCCGCGCTCGGATAGATCGCCGGGTCGTTCAGCACTTCCTTGTCGACGAACTCCTGGCTCGCCTTGTTGCCGTTGGCGTAGAAGACGTAGTTGGTCGCCTTGGCGACGACGTCCGGCTTCATGATGAAGTTGAGGAAGGCGTGGGCCTCTTCCACATGCGGCGCGTCGGCCGGGATCGCCATGTTGTCGAACCACATCATCGCACCTTCCTTGGGGATGACGTATTCGACCGTGACGCCGTTATTGGCCTCGGCCGCGCGGTCGCGCGCCTGCAGCACGTCGCCGGACCAGCCCACGGCCAGGCAGATGTCGCCATTGGCCAGCGCGTTGATGTACTCCGACGAATGGAACTTCTGGATGTAGGGGCGGATCTTCATCAGAAGCTCGCCGGCCTTTTTGAAGTCTTCCGGATCGCCGCTGTCGGGATCGAGCCCGAGATAGTTCAGCGCTGCCGGAAAGATCTCGTCGGCAGTGTCGAGCAGGTGCACGCCGCAATCGGCGAACTTGGAGATCACTTCCGGCTTGAAGATCATGTCCCAGCTGTCGAGCGGGGCGTCGGGCATGCGCTCCTTGATCTTTTCGACATTGTATCCGAAGCCGGTGGTGCCCCACATGTAGTTGATGGCGTGCTCGTTGCCCGGATCGAACTTCTCGATGCGGCTGGAGATCTGCGGCCACATGTTCTCCAGGTTCGGCAGCTTCGACTTGTCGAGCTTCTGGAACACGCCGGCCTGGATCTGGCGGCCGAGGAAGGTTCCGGTCGGCACCACGACGTCGTAGCCGGTTCCGCCGGCCAGAAGCTTGGTCTCCAGCATCTCGTTGCTGTCGAACACGTCGTAGACGACCTTGATGCCCGTCTCCTTGGTGAACTCCTCGAGCACGGACTCGTCGATATAGTCCGACCAGTTGTAGACGCGCACTTCCCGGTCCTGGGCGGATGCCGCGGTGGCGGCGATCACGCCGAGCATTGCGACGCTGGTGAACAGCAGCTTCTTCATCAGTCCCTCCGTCTGGCCTGCGCCGGCGCGGCTCGCACCCCGGCCCCCTGTCGTTTCCGGTTACGGACGCTGGGTCCCGTCCCGGATCGTGTCTTTCGTTCGGCCGCGTGCGGCCCCTCTGACCCGCAGCCTAGAAGCGATGCGGTCCGTCCTCAAGAGAGCATCCGCACCAATCTCCACGAACTGCCTTTGCGGACAGGCATTTCCCCAGCCGCGCGCGCGTCACAGGTAGGTCTGCCGTTCCAGCGAAGAAATCTCGCGCCCGAACGCGAAGAGTTCATGACGCTTGATGTCGACCAGCACCTTGTGCATCTCCTCGCCGACCGCGTCCTTCATCCGCTGCGAGGCGGCGAAGGCGTCGATCGCCTCGTCCATCCACGGCGTCAGGCGCGGGGCGGTCTTCTCGTAGGCATTGCCGTCGACGGCCGGCGGCGGCGGCAATTCGCCGAGCACGCCCTGCATCATCCCTGCCAGCACCCCGGTCAGCACCAGGTACGGATTGGCGTCGGCCCCGGCGATCCGGTGCTCGATGCGTGCGGAGGCCGGCGTGCCGGCCGGCACGCGCAAGGCCACCGAGCGGTTGTCGTAGCCCCAGCAGATCGAGGTCGGCGCATAGGAGCCCGGCTGCATGCGGCGGAAGCCGTTGAAGGTGGAGACGAACAGAAGATGCGCCTCCGGCATCGTGTCGAGCAGCCCGCGGATCGCGTAGCCGAGCCTCGCCTCGCCGGTCTCCGGGTCGGAGAAGATGTTGCCGGTTCCGTCCTCCATCGAGACATGCACATGCATGCCGCTGCCCGGCCACTCGACGAAGGGCTTGGCCATGAACGAGGCCTTGAGATTGTGCTTGCGGGCAACGCCCGCGACCAGCCGGCGCAGCAGCACCGCATCGTCGGCGGCGCGCAAGGGATCGCGCTGGTAGTGAAGGTTGAGCTCGAACTGCCCGGGGGCAGCCTCCGAAACGGCGGCATCGGCCGGAATGTCCTGCGCATCGGCCGAGCGGCGGATCTCGTCGACCAGCGGCATCAACGCCTCCAGGTCGGACAGCGCATACATGTTCTGCCGGGCCGGGCCGAGATGGGTGGAGAAGACCGGCGTCGGCGCGCTGCTCCAGTCGCCGTCGTCCTTGTCCTCGAACAGGTAGAATTCCAGCTCGAAGGCTGCCGTCGCCGTCAGACCGTGCTCGCCGAGCCGGTTCGCCTTGCGCGCCAGCACGTGGCGCGGATCGCACATGAAGGCGCTGCCGTCGCGGTCGTGCATCGACAGCAGCACCTGCGCCGTCGGGCGCTCGGCCCAGGGCACGGCACGCAGCGAGCCGGGCACCGGCCAGCACACGCCGTCCTTGTCGCCGGTCTCGATATGCATGCCGGTCTCTTCGACCTCGCGGCCCCATACATCGAGACCGAACAGCGAGAAGGGCAGGGCGACGCCGTTTTCGAACACCTTGCGCAGCGCGCTGCCGGGCAGCCACTTGCCGCGCAGAACCCCGTTGCTGTCGGGCAGGATCACCTCCAGCGTGTCGAGGTCGGGATATTCCGCCTCGAAGCGGGCCACTTCTTCCTGCCAGTCGACGCCGCCGGCCGGGCGCTGCCAGGCCGTGCGATGGGTCTGCAACATCAGATCCTCCAGGGCGCGAACCTGTCGTCCGCGCGAATTGCCGTTTACGCAAAAATGTGATCACGTAGCGGCAAGGCTGTCAAGCAAGGCCGGGAGGGAACGAGGCAAATGGCTGGCCAAAGCCGACCGCAACAGGCGAAAGACCTGCAGGAACCGCCTGCGCCCGGCCGGCATTCGCTGCGCGATACGGTCGAGGAGGCGCTGCGCGAGGCGCTGCTGACCGGGCGCTTCGTGCCGGGGCGCGCCGTCACGCTGCGCGGCCTGGCGCAGGAGCTCAAGGTCAGCCCGATGCCGGTGCGCGAGGCGGTGCGGGCGATGGCGGCCGGCCATGCGCTCGAAATCCGCGCCAACGGCCGCATTCAGGTTCCGACCATGACGCCGTCGCGCCTGGCCGAGATCGTCAAGGCGCGCCTCCTGCTGGAGCCGGAACTGGCGCAGGCCGCGGCGTCGTCTCTCGGGCCGCGCGATGCAGCACGCCTCGCCGCCATCGACGACCGGATCGACGCCAGTCTCGATGGCGGGGATGCGGAGACCTATATGCGGCTCAACCATTCCTTTCACTTCCTGATCTACCGTGCGGCAGGCTCGCAGGTGCTGCTGCCGCTGGTCGAAAGTCTGTGGTTGCAGTTCGCCCCGTTCATGCGCACCGTCTATGGGCGGGTGGGGACCTTTGCCCTCGTCGACCACCACAAGGAGGCGATCGAGGCCGTGCGGGCCCGCGATGCTGCGGCACTGCGCGAGGCGGTGGCGGCGGACATCCGCTGCGGAATGGATCTGCTCGACACCGGGCTTCCCGACACAGGGCTTGCCGATGCCGGGCCGTCGGTCGCCGAATGATCGCCGGCGATTGACTCGATGAAAATGTGATCACAAAATGCAGCACGCGTGGTGAGGAGGCAGGCTGGTGCCCGCTGCCCCGCGCGCCCTGCGCCCGAAAGGCGAGACCCGTGAGCAAGAAGAAGAAATCCGCACCGAAGATGACCAGCCGCCGGGGCGTCGCGTCCTTCGACGACGCGCAGCAGTGGCTGTCCGAGCGCGGGATCGAGGACATCGAGTGCATCGTGCCCGACCTTGCCGGCGTGGCGCGCGGCAAGATGATGCCGACGGAGAAGTTCTTCTCCGGTCCGGTCATGACGATGCCCGCCTCGATCTTCGCCCAGACCATTTCCGGCGACTATCCGCCGGACGACGAGCGCTTCCAGCACAATTCGACCGACGGCGACCTGTTCTTCCGCGCCGACTACTCGACGCTGACCACCGTACCCTGGGAGAGCGACCCGACCGCCCAGCTGATCCACGACGCCTATACTCGCGAGGGCATTCCGGTGGAGACGGCGCCGCGCAACGTGCTCAAGCGGGTGCTGCAGCTCTACGAGGACGAGGGCTGGACGCCGCTGGTCGCCCCGGAAATGGAGTTCTATCTCGTCCGCCCGAACACCGATCCGGACTATCCCCTGGAGCCGCCGACCGGCCGCTCGGGCCGGCCGGAAGTCGGCCGCCAGTCCTATTCGATCTCCGCGCTCAACGAGTTCGACGACCTGATCGACGATATCTACGACCTGTCGGAGGCGCAGGGCCTGGAGATCGACACCCTGATCCACGAGGAAGGCGCCGCGCAGATGGAGATCAATCTCCGGCACGGCCATCCGCTGGAGCTTGCCGACCAGGTGTTCCTGTTCAAGCGCACGATCCGCGAGGCGGCGCTGCGCCACGACATGTACGCGACCTTCATGGCCAAGCCGATGTCGAACCAGCCCGGCTCGTCCATGCACATCCACCAGTCGGTGATGGACGCGGAGAAGGGCACCAACATCTTCTCGCGCGACGACGGCGAGCCGACGAGCGAGTTCCTCTCCTTCATCGCCGGCCACCAGGCTTTCCTGCCGGCGGTGACCTGTATTCTGGCGCCTTACGTGAACTCCTACCGCCGCTTCACCCGCGGCACCACGGCGCCGGTCAACGTGCACTGGGGCTACGACAACCGGACGGTGGGCCTGCGCGTGCCGAACTCCAAGCCCGTCGCCCGCCGGCTGGAGAACCGCGTGCCGTCCTCCGACGCCAACCCCTATCTCGCCATCGCCGCCTCGCTCGCCTGCGGCTATCTCGGCATCAAGCAGCGCCTGACGCCGGACGAGCCGCGCAGCGGCAACTTCAGCGAGGACATGCACGCCCTGCCGCGCGGCCTGCTGGAGGCGGTCGCGCTGTTCGGTGAGTGCGAGGAACTGATCGACGTGTTCGGCGAGAAGTTCGTCGCCACCTACCGCGCCATCAAGCAGGAAGAATTCGAGACCTTCATGAAGGTCATCAGCCCATGGGAGCGGGAATACCTGCTGCTCAACGTCTGACGCACGTCGGGCGGGGCAAAGAGATCGACAACCAGAAAACCGGGAGACGCCACCATGACCGGTGCCTCGAACCTTTACCCGACCGCAGACCTGCGCGCCCGCGACGCGGCGCATCATTTTCACCCCTTCACCGATACGGGGGCGCTGAACCGTGAGGGCGTGCGCGTCATCACCTCGGCCAAGGGCGTGTGGCTGACCGACAGCGATGGCAACCGCTATCTCGACGGCATGGCCGGCCTGTGGTGCTGCCAGGTCGGGCACGGCCGCGACGAGATCGTCGATGCGGTCGAGAAGCAGATGCGCGAGCTCGACTATTACAACACCTTCTTCAAGACCAGCCATCCGCCGGTCATCGCCCTGTCCGAGCGTCTGGCGCAGCTCAGCCCGCCGCAGTTCAACCGCGTCTTCTTCACCTCCTCCGGCTCCGAGGCGAACGACACGGTGTTCCGCATGGTCCGCACTTATTGGGACCTGATGGGCAAGCCGGAGAAGAAGACGATCATCGGCCGCTGGAACGGCTATCACGGCTCCACGCTCGCCGGCACCAGCCTCGGCGGCATGACCGGCATGCATGCGCAGGGCGACCTGCCGGTGCCCGGCGTCCATCACATTCCCCAGCCCTACTGGTTCGGCGAGGGCGGCGCGATGTCGTCGGACGAATTCGGCCTGTGGGCGGCGCGCGAGCTGGAGCGGGCCATCGATGTCCTTGGCGAGGGCAAGGTGGCGGCCTTCATCGCCGAGCCGATCCAGGGTGCCGGCGGCGTCATCATTCCGCCGGACAGCTACTGGCCGGAGGTCTCCCGCATCTGTCGCGAGCGCGACATCCTCTTGGTCGCCGACGAGGTGATCTGCGGCTTCGGGCGCCTGGGCAGCTGGTTCGGCTCGCAGCATTACGGCATCGAGCCCGACCTGATGCCCATCGCCAAGGGCCTGTCCTCCGGCTACCTGCCGATCGGCGGCGTGATGATCGCCGACCGGGTCGCCGACGCCTTCATCGACAAGGGCGGCGAGTTCTACCACGGCTACACCTATTCCGGTCATCCGGCCTGCTGCGCCGCGGCGCTCGCCAATCTCGACATCATGGTGCGCGAGCGGTTGGTCGAGCGGGTGGCGGACGATATCGGTCCCTATCTGCAGCAGCGCTGGAAGGCCCTGGGCGACCATCCGCTGGTCGGCGAGGCGCGCATGGTCGGTCTCGTCGGCGCGCTGGAGCTGGTGCCGGCCAAGGGCGACCGCTCGCGCAAGTTCGCACCCGTCGGCGAGGTCGGCACGCTCTGCCGCGACATCTCCTTAGGCAACGGGCTGGTCATGCGCGCCGTGCGCGACAGCATGATCATCTCGCCGCCGCTGGTGCTGACCCACGAGGAAGCGGACGAGCTGGTCGCACGCGCCGAGCGCACCCTCGATGAGACCTATGCGGCGCTCAAGAAGGACGGCCGACTGGCGGCCTGAGACGAGCCCGAGCCCGGTTCGCGGCCAACCCGCGACCGACCCGCCCGCGACCGACCCGAAGGGAGGCAGATGTGACCGAGATCGCCAGCGCCCATGCCCCCTCCTACTACGCGGCGAGCGTCGACGACCGCCCGGCCCGGCCTGCCCTGGCCGGCGCGGTGCGGGCGGACGTTGCCATCGTCGGCGGCGGGTTCACCGGGCTCAATGCGGCGATCACCCTGGCCGAGGCGGGCCGCTCGGTCGTCCTGATCGAGCAGAACCGCATCGGCTGGGGCGCCAGCGGGCGCAATGGCGGCCAGCTGCACAGCGGCCAGCGGCGCGACCAGGTGCATCTGGAAAAGCAGTACGGCCTCGACACCGCCCGCCGGCTGTGGACCTTCGCCGAGGAGGCGAAGGCCCTGTTGCACGAGCGGGTGCAGCGCTTCGGCATTGACTGCGACTGGACGGAAGGCCTCATCCACGCCGCCCACAAGGAGCGGTTCGTCGCTGAGGAGTGGGACTATGCCGAAAAGCTCGCCCGCGACTACGGCTATGACGCGGTCACGCGGCTCGACCGCGCGCAGCTGGCGGCCGCCATCGGCACCAAGCGCTATTTCGGCGGCACGCGCGACGGCGGGGCAGGGCACCTGCATCCGCTGAAACTGGCCCAGGGGCTCGCCGATGCGGCTGAGGCGGCCGGTGCCGTCCTGCACGAGGCGACCCATGCCGTCTCGCTGCGGCATGCGGGCGGGCGGGTGCTGGTCGAGACGGGCCAGGGCGAGATCGACGCCGGCAGCGTGCTGCTGGCCGGCAACGGTTATCTTGCCGGGCTCGACCGCGACAGCGACGCCCGCGTCATGCCGATCAACAATTACGTCCTGACCACCGAGCCGCTGTCGCGCGAGGCGGCAGATCACCTGATTCCCGGCCGCGAGGCGGTCTCCGACAGCCGCTTCGTCGTCTATTACTGGCGCCTGACCCGCGACCTGCGGCTGCTGTTCGGCGGCGGCGAGACCTATCGGCGCGGCTTCCCGCCGGACCTGCGCGCTTTCGTGCGCTCGCATCTGAACAACGTCTATCCGCAGCTCGCCACGGCTCCCGTCTCCCATGTCTGGGGCGGCACGCTCGGCGTCACCACCTCGCGCATGCCCTGCCTGCGGCGCACGGCGCCCGGCGTCTATGTGGCGGCGGGCTTTTCCGGCCACGGCGTCGCGATGGCCGGCTTTTGCGGCCATGCGGCGGCCTGCGCCATGCTGGGCGACGCGGAGCGGTTCGATGTGTTCGCGCAGCTTTCGCCGCCGAAATTTCCGGGCGGGCGGGCCTTCCGCTGGCCGATCCTGGTGCTGGCGATGAGCTGGTTCGCCCTGCGCGACCGGCTGTGGTAGCCGCCCGGCCGGCCCGTCAGAACCGCGTGCTGGCCTTGTCGCGGAAGCTGCGGGCAGAGGTGCGCGCCAGCAGGACCGACGGCACCAGCCCCACCAGCACGATCAGCAGCGCCGGCAGCGCGCCTTCGCCGAAGGCCTCGCGCGAGGCGGCGTTGTAGACCGTCGTCGCCAGCGTCTCGAAATTGAACGGACGCAGCAGGATCGTCGCCGGCAGTTCCTTCATGCAGTCGACGAAGGCAAGCAGCAGGGCGGTCAAGAGCACCGGACGCAGCATCGGCAGGTGCACCTCGAAGAGGATGCGGCCGGAGCTGCGCCCCAGAGTGCGCGCGGCCATGTCGAGATGCGGCGTCACCTTGCCGAAACCGCCCTCGATCTGGCCGTAGGACACTGCCAGGAAGCGGACCATATAGGCGTAGACCAGCGCCGTGCCCGAGCCGATCAGCAGCAAGCCGGTGGAAAAGCCGAAGGTCGAGCGGGCGACGCCGTCGAGAAAATTGTCGAAATTGGCGAGCGGGATCAGGATGCCGACGGCGAGCACCGTGCCGGGAATGGCGTAGCCGATGGAGGCGATGCGGCCGAACAGCAGCGTCAGCCGGCTGGCCTGGACCCGGTGCGCATAGGTCAGCACCACGCCGATCACCACGGTCAGCAGCGCGGCGGAGACCGACAGGACCAGGGTGTTCTGGATCGCCGAGAGCAGGCGCGGGTCGAACAGGTCGTCGAGGCGCCGGCTGGCATAATCGGCCAGCAGGGCGGCCGGGAAGACGAAGCCGATCAGGACGGGCAGGGCGCAGGCGGCGGTGGCGAGCCAGGCCCGCGGCCCGCTCAGCCGGTAGCTCGGCAGCGTCTTGTAGCTGGCGGACGGGGTGTGGAAGCGCTGGCCCTTGCGGGCGCGCCGCTCCATCCACAAAAGCGCGAAGACCAGCGCCAGCATGGCGCAGGCGATCTGCGCCGCCCCGGCCAGGCTCGAGCGGTTCACCCAGGTGTCGTAGACCGAGAAGCTGAGCGTGTGGACGCCGAAGAAGGTGACCGCGCCGATGTCGTTGAGGCATTCCATCAGGGCGAGCGAGATCCCGACGACGATGGCCGGGCGGGCGAGCGGCAGCGCCACGCGGAAGAACAGGCGCGTGGGGCCGGCGCCGAGCGTGCGCGACACGTCCAGCGTGGAGGCCGACTGCAGCAGCAGGGCGGCGCGCGTCGTCAGGTAGACGTAAGGGTAGAGCACGAAGCCCATCACGAAGATCGCCCCGCCCAGCGAGCGAACCTCCGGGAACCAGTAGTCCCGCGAGGTGCGGAAGCCGAAGATCTCGCGGACGAGGCTCTGCACCGGCCCGGTGAAGGTCAGGATCTCCACATAGGTATAGGCGATGATGTAGGTCGGCACCGCCAGCGGCAGCAAGAGCGCCCAGTCGAACAGGGCGCGGCCGGGAAAGCGGCACATGGTGACGAGCCACGCGGTGCCCGTGCCGATGATGAAGGTGATCAGGCCGACGCCCAGCAGCAGCAGGAAGGTGGTCTGGAGCGAGCGAGGCAGCACCGTGCCGATCAGGTGGCTCCAGACATCGCCCGTCGGCTGGGCGGCCAGGACGACGAGCGCGCCGATCGGCAGCAGGGTCAGGCCGGCGACGATGAGGCCGGCGACGAGCCACAGCCGGTCGGCGAGGCTGCGCGAGGCGCGCGGGGCGACCGGGATCGCGGTCATGTCGTCGAGGCGGGCAGTATCGCTCATGGTGCTTCCGACGGGGCTCGATCAGCGGAACCCGGTCTGACGGGGCCGGATCTGGCTGGTCTGGAGGCCGTTTCCGGCGATGTCCGGCAACGGCGAACGGCGCCCCGTTCACAAGAACAGGGCGCCGCGAGTTTCAGTCTTCGCTTGCGAGGTCGGGCCTCAGCTCTGCGGGCCGTCGTTGAAGCCGACCTTGTCGACCAGCTCGCTGGCGGTCTTGCGGTTCTTGGCGATCTCGTCGAGCGACAGGGTGTCGGCCTTGAAGTCGCCCCACGAGGCGACCATCTCGGAAATCTCGACGCCCGGCTTCACCGGGTACTCGTTGTTGGCCTCGGCATAGATGTGCTGGGCCTCCTCGGAGGACAGGAACTCGATCAGCTTGACGGCGGCTTCCGGATTCGGAGCGTTCTTGGCCATCACGACGCCCGAGATGTTGACGTGGGTGCCGCGGTCGTCGCTGTTCGGGAACAGGATCTTGACCGAGTTGGCCCAGTCCTTCTGCTCCGGCTCCTTCTCGTTGGTCAGCATCGCGCCCATGTAATAGGTGTTGCCGAGCGAGATGTCGCACTCGCCGGCGAAGATCGCCTGCACCTGGCCGCGGTCGTTGCCGGTCGGCTTGCGGGCAAGGTTGTCACGCACACCGGCGAGCCACGTCTCGGCTTCCTCGGCGCCCTTGTGGGCGACGATCGAGGCGAACAGGGCGACGTTGTAGACGTGCTGGCCCGAGCGGGTGCAGATCTTGCCCTTCCACTTCGGGTCGGCCAGCTCCTCATAGGTGATGCTGTCCTGCGCCACGCGCTCCTTCGAGGCGTAGACGATGCGCGCGCGGGTGGTCAGGCCGATCCAGTGGCCCTCCGGATCGCGGAACTCGGCCGGAACGTTCTCGTTGACGACGTCGGACGTCACCGGCTGGGTGATGCCGAGCTCCTTGGCGCCGTCGAGGCGGCCGATGTCGACCGTCAGCAGCACGTCGGCCGGCGAATTCGCGCCCTCGGCCTGGATGCGTTCGGCGAGGCCGTCGGAGGCGAAGATGACGTTGGTCTTGATCCCGGTTTCCTTGGTGAAGGCCTCGAGCAGCGGCTCGATCAGGAACGGCTGGCGATAGGAGTAGATGTTGACCTCGCCCTCGGCAGCGGCCGGCGCAGCGATCGCGGCGGATGCGAGAAGCGCGGCCGACAGGAGGCCGGTGCGCAGAGCGGAAACCTTGTGGAACATGGAATTCTCCCAGCGATCAGGGGACAAGGCCCTGATGTCGGTTGCGTTGGCCCTTCGGGCTGCCGTTGCGGCAACTTTCTCCCAGGCGCTCGCATCCTATAAACAGGAGTTCTGGTGTCAAGAATAATCGCCTGAAAAATCAATAGTTTAGAATTATTCTAAGTTAAGCTGAGTGTGCTGGCCAACTTTTCCCAGGCGGCAGAAAGTCGGGCCGGATCTTTTACGGAGCCGGGGTGCCGCCCGACAGGATCTCGGCCATCCAGGCGGTGTCGATGTTCTGCCCGCTCAGCACGATGCCGGCGACCTCGCCGCGCCTTTGGTCCTGCAGCAAGGCGGCAAGGGCGGCCGCGCCCGAACCTTCGGCAACGCTGTGGGTGGTGCGGTAGAGCAGGCGCACGGCCTCGGCGATCGCCGCGTCGCTGACGCGCAGGATGTCGTCGACGCCGGCGCGGATGACCGCCAGCGCGGTCTCGTCCGGCCCGCGCACCGCCATGCCGTCGGCGAAGGTGGCGGCGCTCGCCGTCTCGACCCGCTGGCCGCTTTCCAGCGACAGCGCATAGGCGTCGGCCTTGTCGGAGACGACACCGACGATGCGCGTGCGCCGGCCCAGCAGATTGCGCGCCGAAATCATGCCGCAGATGCCGGAGCCGAGGCCGATCGGCACATAGACGACGTCGAGATCCTCGGCCGCCCGGAAGAACTCCATCGCGTAGGTGGCAACGCCGCGCACCAGGTCCTGGTGGAAGCTCGGCACCATCAGCAGGCCGCGCTCGTCCGCCAGCGCCATCGCATGCTGCTTGGCCTCGTCGAAGTCGCTGCCTGCCTCCACCAGCTCGGCGCCGAAGGCGCGCATCGCAGCATTCTTCTCGGCCGAATTGCCATGCGGCACGACGATGGTGCAGGCCAGCCCGTTGCGCGCCGAGGCGAAGGCAAGGCTCTGGCCGTGATTGCCGCGGGTGGCGGAGATGATGCCGGTGCCGGCGGGGGAGTTGCGGGCGATGCCGCTGGCGATCACCAACCCGCCGCGCACCTTGAAGGCGCCGGTCGGCGTGTGGTTCTCGTGCTTGACCCAGACCTTCCGTCCGACCGCGTCCGCCAGCAGCGGCCAGGCATATTGCGGGGTCGGGCGCATCGACCGGTAGACGGTCTCGGCGGCATCCTCGATGGCGGCAAGGGTCAGCATGGCATATCCGGAAAGCGACGGCGGGCCGCTGTGCCGGACCCGCCCTTGGGAGAGACCGCTACAGTGGCGCCTGGGGCAGGGCGGGTCAATCCCCGCCCATCCCGCACGTAGAGCCTTCGCGAAAGGCCCCGATTACTCGGCCAGCACGCGCTGCGGCGGGAAGGTCACTTCCACCAGGGTGCCGTGGTTGACTTCCGAGTCGATGCGGAAGCTCGCCCGGTTCGCCTCCACCAGCGCCTTGGTCAGCGGCAGGCCGAGCCCGGTGCCCCCGCCATGGCGGGCGGTGTGCAGCTGGCGGAACGGCTCCATCGCCGCGGCGAGGTCCTGATGGCTCATGCCCATCCCCGTGTCGCGCACCCGCAGGATCACCTCGCCGGTGTCCTCCAGCGCCGTCGACACGATCACCTGGCCGCCCGGCTGGTTGAACTTGATGGCGTTGGACAGAAGGTTCAGCACGATCTGGCGCACCGAGCGGCCGTCGGCGACGATCTTCGGCACCGAGGTCGGCAGGCTGGCGCGGATGATCACCCGCTCGCGGTTGGCCTGCGGCTGCATCAGGGCGACGCATTCGCGGATGATGTCGTTGGCCGACACCGCCTCGAAGGTCAGGTCCAGCTTGCCCGCCTCGATCTTCGACAGGTCGAGCAGGTCGTTGATCAGGCTCATGATATGCGAGCCGGAATTGTGGATGTCGCGCAGGTAGCCCTTGTAGCGGTCGTTGCCGACCGGGCCGAAGCGCTCCTCCATCATCACTTCCGAAAAGCCGATGATCGCGTTGAGCGGCGTGCGGATCTCGTGGCTGATCTTGGCCAGGAAGTCCGACTTTTGCGAGCTGGCGTTTTCCGCCTGCCGCTTGGCGTCGGTCAGTTCCTCCTCGGCCGTCTTCCACTGGGTGATGTCGCGCAGCACCGTGCAGAAGCGCGGCCCTTCCGAGCCGTGCCCGACCCGGCCGATGGTCATGAACAGCGGGATCAGCCCGCCGGAGCGCAGCTGGCCGATCACCTCGCGCCCGTCGTTCAGCACGCTGGCGACGCCGTTGCGGGCGAGCCCGTCCAGATAGTCGTTGGCGTCCCGGTGGCTCTCCGGGGCCAGGAAGTCGGTCAGCGGCGCGCCGACCATCTCCTCGCGGGCGCCGTCGAACAGCGCCTCGGCCGAGCGGTTCACCTTCACGATGCGGCCGCCCTCGTCGAGGATCAGCACCCCGTCCGTCGCGGTTTCCAGCACCGCATCCATCTCGGCCAGGTGCTCCTCGGCCAGCCCCAGTGCCGACTGCGCCTCGTGCAGACGGTCGAGCGCGGCTTCCTGCGCCGGGTCGTGCCGGTCGAGCAGCGACATCATCAGCGCCGTGCCCTCCTTCCACGGCACGGTGTGCAGCCGCGCCTTCACCGGCTTGGTGCCGCCGTCGGAGAGCCGGATGCGCATGGTCCGCTCGGTCATCGCGCCGGGCAGGGCGCTCGGCCAGTCCTCCGGCTCGGCGAAGACCGCGTCCAGCCCGCCGACGGATTTCAGCGTGTCGAGATCGGCATAGCCGAGCAGGTCGAGCAGCGTCGCGTTGGCATAGTCGACATCCTCGCCGGCGATGATCGCGACGCCGACCGGCAGCTTGTCGAGCAGGCTGGTGCGGGCCGCGCGCGGGGCGGGTGCCTGCACCCGCGGGATGATACCGAGGCTGGCGACATTGGAGGCCTCGCGCCCGCCGACAGTGTCGGCAGTCTGCGGCGAGACGGGCTCCGCCGGTTCGGACCCTGCGGGTTGCGTGCCTGTTGCCGCGTCCGTCGCGGGCGTGTCCGCTGCCGGAGCGATGGTGTGGGTCGGCGCGGCAGAGGCCTCCTCGTCCAGCTCGCTGCGCGCGCCGAGCGCCTCGGCGATCTTGCGGAAGGCCTCGCGCTCGGGCTTGGACAGGCGCGAGGTGTCGAGCTCCTCGTCGCGGCGCGGAGCCGGAGCCTCCTGCGCGGGCGTGCGGGTGTCGGGCGTGTGCACCGGCGCCTGCGGTTCGATCAGCGGCAGCAGGCCGGCTTGCGGCGGTGCGGCGGGGGCGTCGTCGGACTTCGCCTCGTGCGCGGCAGGCTCTGCCTCGACCGCCTCGGGTTCCGTCCCGGCCTCGTCGTCCGCGTCGAGATCGCCCCCGTCCAGACCCTCTGCGCCCGTATCGTCGTCCCCGGCCGGCGAGGGGCCGGCCTCGGCCAGGGCCTCCGGCGGCGCATCGGCCTTGGCGGCGGGCACCTCCTCTGCGCTCGCCTCAATGCCGTCCTGTGCGCTCTCGCTCGCAGTGTCGCTTTCGGCCAGCGAGGCGGCGTCCTCTTCCTCGGCCTCTTTTGCTTCCGCGTCTGCCGCGTCGGCGGCAAAGATGTCGTCGATCTCCCGCGCGCCCGGCAGATCCAGCAGGTCGGCGACGTCGGCGGTCAGTTCCCGCGGCGCCGGCTCGGCGGCCTGGTCTTCCGGATCCGAGCCCAGCATGGCGGCAAGGGCCGGCGTGTCGTCTGCGCCCGTGCCTGCGCCTGCGCCTGCGCCCGTGCCCAGGGTCTCGCCGGCGTCCGCAGCCTCTGTCGCAATCTCTGCATCCGTCTCCGGCGCTGTCTCCGGTGCGGGGGTGCCGGCATCGTCGGCAGGGCCTTGCGCGGCCGCGATGTCCTCCGGCTCTGCGGCCGCGTCCTCGCGCAGCACCAGCGCCAGGCCGGTCGCCGCCGCATCCTCGGACGCCTCGCCGGTCCGGCACACGCCGAACCCGCGGAAGCCCTCGAACACCCGCTGGCGGTCGAAGGCCGGCAGCGCCGCCATGTCGACAGGCACGCGCAGGGCCGCGCCGGAGACCGGCCAGTCGACGGTGCGCCCGCTCCAGGTGTCGCGCCGGCGCAGGGCCGCCGCAACGCGGCCATCTCGGTCGAGATCGAACCGTTCGGCCACCTCTTCCCAGCTGAGGCCGACCACATCGGCCGCCTGCGGGCCGAGCGCCTCGGCGAACTCGGGCGAAATGAAGGTGAAGCGCCGCTCGACATCCATCTTCCAGGCAAAGCGGACGGGCCGCTCGCGCGCCTCGAAGGCAAAGCCCGATGCACCGGCGACGGGCGTCTCATCGGAGCGCGCTTCGTCGGCAGTCTCGCCCGCGTCTTCGCCGAAGGTATCGGCCTCAGTCGCCACCTCGGCTTCCGCCTCGGCACTCGCCGCATCCTCTGCAGCGGTCTCCACGGCAGGCGAGGGCAGGGCGTCCGCATCCGTACCGGTCGCCTCCGTACCGGCTGCCTCCGGGGCGGCCTCGGTAAGGGTCTCTTCCGGCGCCGCGTCGGTGATCGCAACCGCTTCCGCTGCTGCGACCAGCGTCTCGGTCGTCTCGAGCGCCCCGATTTCCTCTTCGCGGATTTCCTCGTCGCCGGTCTCGCCAGCGGGCGCCTCGTCTTCGGCCGCCAGGATCTCTGGGGTCGCCAGGATCTCTGGGGTCTCCAGGATCTCGGGCGCCGTCACGGCCGGCCGGTCGGCCTCATGGAGGTCGTCGGCGATGTCGTCATGCGCAAGCAGGTCCTCGGTGCTGGGCGCTGTGTCCTGCGGTGCGGCGGCATCTGTGCGTGAGATCAGCGCAGCCGGCTCTGCGGCCTCGGTCGTCCGGCCTGCCGAAAGAAACCGCGTGCCGCTGGCAAAGGCGTAGAGGCCGCCCATGCTGAGGCGGCTGCGCGGAGGCATTGCTGCGGGCGCCGGCGTCGCGGTATCGGCATCCGGGCTCACAGGGTCCGAAACGGGGGCCGCAATGCCTGCCGGCTCCGCGGCCTCGCCCGGATCGGGAGCGGTTGCCGGATCGATGACTGGCGCGATTTCCGGAGCAACTACCGGGGCAGCGTCCTCGACGAGCGGGCGTCCGCTGGCCTCTGCGACCATCAGCACCGAGCCGCTGTCCAGCGTCAGCACCGCCGCCTCGTGCAGCTGCTCGCCGAAGGCGAAGGCACGGCGCAGCGGCGCATGCTTGGCCTGGCGCAGGGCCGCGCGCACGCTGTCGCCGTCGGGCAGGTCGAGGTCGCTGCCGCTGGTCCTGAGGCTTCCGTCCCGCTGGTAGAGCACGGCGACACGGTCCTCGCCGGCCAGGAAGTCGACAAGCGCGATCTCCTCGCCGTCGCCCGGATTGGCCGGGGCGTCCAGTGCGACGATGAGCGCGCCGCTGGACCCGTTCGGCAGGTCGAGCCGCCGGCAGGTGCAGGTCAGCAGCATCACCCGGAGGCCGCGATAGAAGCGCAGGCGGTCGATCGTGTCGCGCTCGGTCGAGCCGCTGGCGGCCACCCGCGCGATATGCGGGCGCGCCGGGGCACGTCCGAGGCCGGAGAGTTCGGACAGCGCCGCAAGGGTGCCGACGCCGAAGAAGGCCGCGCCCGCCGGGTTCGCCCACAGCAGCGTCTTGCCGTCCTCGGCCCAGATCCAGGCCGGGCGCGCATCCGTCAGATGGCTGCTGGCGGTCGCCAGGCCGCTCAACGCCATGAAGGTGCTCAACTGGCTGTTCATGGGCATGCTCACTCCGCCATTGCAGCCTTCCCGGCTTCTCGACCGCCGCATCCGGGCCTCCGGGTCGGGGAGGCGCCGGCAAGGTCCTGTTTCTACGGGCCTTTGTCGACAGACACTCGAGACTACGCCGAGCTTTCGAAATCCGACGCGGTAAACAAACAGTAAATATCGTTTCGCATCCGAGTCGTCCACGTCAGCCACTGTAAATGGCCGGTTTCTCTTGAACTGTGGTTAATCCGGATGTGGGGCGTCGATATGACTTTGAAAGGCCTCGTTCGTGCCCGGGACTCCCATTCGGCCCGATTTCCTCTAGGATCGCATGCGTTGCAGGCATTGCGGGTTTCGCGTGCCGGCAGCGGGCCGGGCCCCCTCGGGCCTTTGGGGTCGGATCAGCGTCAATCAGATCAGTGTGAAGGAGAGGCATCGTGACGAAAAGCGACAAGACAGGCTTTGAAATCCCCGAGCAGATGCGCGACTTCGCCGACCAGAGCGTCGATCAGGCCCGCAAGGCCTTCGACGAATACATGTCGGCGACCCGCAAGGCGGTGGGCAGCGCGGAAGAAACCGCCCAGACCGTCAAGGCCAGGGCCAACGACATGGGCCGCACCGCGCTCGAATATACCGAGGAGCACGTCTCCGCGGCCTTCGATCTCGCCCAGAAGATGGTCCGCGCCAAGGACCCGCAGGAGATGATGCAGCTGCAGAGCGAGTATCTGAAGAAGCAGATGGAAGCGCTCGGCGAGCAGGTCCGCGAGCTCGGCGACAAGGCCGCCCGCACCGCACAGGACGTCGCGCGCAAGACCCGCGACTGAGGCATCGGCCGGCGCCCGGCACCGGTTGGTGATCGGTCGGGCGCCGGTTTCCTTCGCCCGCCTGTTTCCTTCGCCCGCTTGGGGGGCGAAAGGATCGGATCGCGGCCCTTCGCGGAGAGGGCGCGCGGCCGGCTGGTTCCCGTCTGGGGCTGCTGATCGGGGCCGCCAATCTGGTATTTCATTGTGCAGCGCAATATTAATGTTGCAATGCACAATAATCCTTGCTATATAGAAACCTGTAGATGGCGACCAGCGCATCTGGCGTTCAGGTCGCAGGCTTTCCCCGCAAGGCAGGCCCGCCCCAGGGCGAGCGAACTGCCAAAGGAGCATACCATGACCGAGACCAAGACCGCAGCTGCTGCGCCGAAGACGGCGCCGCGTGCCAAGACTGCCAAGGCCGCCGACGCGACCGTTTCCGCTTTCCCGAATTTCGAGGCTTTCAACATGCCGAAGATGGAAATTCCTGCCGTGACCCGCGAGATGGCCGAGAAGAGCATCGAGCAGGCCCGCGAGGCCTATTCCAAGCTCAAGACCGCTGCCGAGGACGCGACCGATCTCCTCGAGGATGGTTTCGAGACCACCCGCCGCAGCGTGCTGGACTTCAACCACAAGGCTGTCGACGCGGCCCGCACCAACACCGACGCCACGTTCCAGTTCGTCAAGGACCTGTTCGAGGTCAAGACCCTGGCCGAGGCGATCGAGCTGCAGACCTCCTTCGCCCGCTCGCAGTTCGATGCGTTCGGCGCCCAGGCCAAGGACATGCAGGAGCTGTCCACCAAGCTGGCCGGCGAGATGAACGAGACGTTCAAGGGTGCCGTCGAGAAGGCGTCCAGGGACTTCAAGGCGGCCTGATCCGCCTCCGGTCGCGAACCGGACAGATATCGAGCCCGGGCCGCAAAGGCCCGGGCTCTTTGCGTCGTAACAGGGCTGTTGCCCGGCGCGATGCAGGCCTGTGGACGAACGGGCGGAAAGGCGGTTTGCACCTCTTGCAATCACCGTCGTTTCAAACTAGGTTCCGCCACCGAATTGACGTGCAGACGTAGCTCAGTTGGTTAGAGCGTCGGATTGTGGCTCCGAAGGTCGTTGGTTCAACTCCAACCGTCTGTACCATTCGCCTCTCCCCCTCGTTTCATTCTTGCATCCCTTGCCAGTGACGGGTCGGCCCTGCCGCCGCCGCGCATCGCGATCACGCGCGCCCCATCGCGCGCTCCCCATCACGCGCACCTTCGAGCATGTCCGACTTTTCTTGCCTCCCTCCTGCATCTTGAGGCACCCTGCCATGGGAGCCGCCGGAACAATCAGATATGCAGGCGGATTGGGGGAAATGGCAGAGGACAGCGGACCGACCGGTCGTGCCGGCGATGCAACCGCCTATCGGATGCGCCGGCTGCTCGAGACCTATTACGACCTGACGCTGCAGATCAGCGAGCGTCTCGACGTGCAGGACATGTCAGATGTGCTGATGCTGGTGCTCGTTGCGATCGCCGACCTGCGCGGCGCGCCGATGGATGCCGAACTCCTCGCCGAGAAACTCGAGTCCTCGCGCTCGACCATCGAGCGCCGTCTCAAGCCCTATCTGGACAACGGCCGCATCGCCAAGGAACGGCGAGGCAAGTCAGTAGTTTACCTATGGTCGGCCGAGGTCGGCGAGCGCGACGGAGCGCCGCCGGACATGAGCGTCGACATGGTCAGGGCCGTCATGGCGATGGTTTTCGACATCTCCAACGATTGAACCGGCGCAAGGCCTTTGTGGTTAAAATTTGTGGAAAATCTGACGAGCTGCACAAATTACCCAGGGGATTGGCGGCTGCGTTCGCGCCTTGCCTCTTGAACTGCCGGGAATCGCCGCTGCAAACGGGCCAGTTTCGTCAAAATGACGAATGAGCAATACAGGGAGGAGCTTCATGTCGCGTCAGGATGATGAACTCCCGACTCAGGCCCACCGGATTCTCCGTCTCTACGAGATGTTTTTCAGCCTCATGTTCCGGTTCATGGAGGAGTATGAAGTAAAAGACCTCGGGAATCTGATGATCATTACCACGATATCCATCGCGAATGCGAACCGCATCGACGCGGATATTGAAACTATCTCTGAGGAAACGGACATTCCATACTCGACAGTACGTCGAAAGATCGAGAAAATGTGCGCCGACGGCATCCTGGAAATGCGAAAAGAAAACCAGAAGCTTGTTTTTTCTATCTCTGATCAGATGAACTTTGCTCACCCAGGTCAGGATAAAGAGGAGATAAGCAGAAAATTCCAGAAAGATGTAATTGATATTGTTGTTAAGTCGATAAATGCAATAATACTTGAGAATAAAAAGTAAAATCCAGAATGGAAATCTCATTCAATTGACGCGTTAAGGTATCGTTAACTATACAATACGCATACTCGTTGACAGGTTCATCGAGTGGTAGGGCCGCGGGGCGGGAACGCTCGGAAAGCTCGTCGCGGCGGTGAGAGTCGCTACCGGAAAATCAGGATGTTGGCAGCCGTCGGTGCCCGAAAGGGGCTCCGACGGGACAGGAAACCTGCGTGTCCGCACCAGGTTTGCTGAAGACAGGAAAGCGGGGCTGAACATGGCTTGGACACAGGAACGCGAAGATCTGCTCAGGAAGCTCTGGCTGCAGGGCCTCAGCGCCAGCCAGATCGCCTATGTGATGGCAGGCATCACCCGCAATGCGGTGATCGGCAAGGCGCATCGCATGGGGCTTCCCAAGCGTTCGCCCGCCACCAGCCATCGCCCCAAGCAGCGGGTCCAGCGCGGCAAGCCCTCGCTCGCCCTGGTCGGTGCCAAGCCGGCCCCGCGCGAAAGCATCATGGAGAAGCAGTTCCAGCGCGGCCTGGGCCTTGGCTTCGACGCCGCCCTCCAGGCGCAGCAGGGCGACCGCGTCACGCTGATGACGCTGACCAGCCGCACCTGCAAGTGGCCGATCGGCGATCCGGCGGATGCCGACTTCCACTTCTGCAGCCATGAGGCCGACAACGGCCGCTCCTATTGCGAGTTCCACCACAGCCTCGCCTATCAGGGCGTCCGCCGCCGTCGCCAGACGGCCGAGCGCCATGCCGCTCCGGTCGAGGCTGTGCCGCTTCGGGCCATCGCGGTCTGACAGGCATCGGTCAGGGTTCGACGCGGGGGCCTTCCCCCTCCCAGGCACCTCGCGTTTGACCCCGGGCGGGGCCGGCAACGGCCCCGCCCCTTTTGTCTCAGGGGATACGGGGCCGGCAACGGCCCCGCCCCTTTTGTCTCAGGGGATACGGGGCCGGCAACGGCCCCGCCCCTTTTGTCTCAGGGGATACGGGGCCGGCAACGGCCCCGCTTTTTTTCCTCCGAGCAGCTGTTCCTGTTTCCGACGGCCGGCGTGATCCTGCTCCCAGCTTGATCCTGCTCATTGTCGCAAGTCTCCATTCGGGCAAACTGGAGGCGAAACGACAACACCAGCCGGCACGCGGTGCCGGCGCAACGGGAGCAAGCCCAGATGACCGCCCACACCGGTTTGAAGAAGATCCGGCTCAATCTCGCCCGCACCCACGATTTTCCAGGCGGCTCGGCCCGCCACGGCTACGAGTTCGTCGCGCCTCTGGGGGAGGACGGCCATATCGACGCGGCGCAGTGGAAGGCGCATCGCGACGCCTGCCGCGTGCGCCGCTTCTGGGCGGACGAGGAGGAGGACATCGGCCATCTCCTGCACCGGCCGGGCGGCTCCTGGGCCTTCCGCTACGACATCGGCGGCGACGAGGACGACGAGTCCGGCTATCGCTTCGCCGCCCATGCCTTCGTGCCCGGCGAATACGTCTCCATCCGCGACGAGGACGGCGACCTGCACACCTTCCAGGTGGTGACCGTCCAGGACGTGTGAGCCTTCCCTTCGGAGGAAGACTCATTCCGCTTCGGAATGAGGTGCCGACACTCGTGCCTTTGCACCCGGTCCCGCCGGCAGGTATACCGGCAGGCAGCAACACATTGATCGGGATGGAACCACATGCACGGGAACGAGGCGCGCCGGATCTCCGGTACGGGCGGATTTTTGCTGGTCAAGGCGCTGGAGCAGCTCGGCGCGGGCCGCGTCTTCTGCGTGCCGGGCGAGAGCTACCTGCCGGTGCTCGACGCGCTGCACGATGCCTCCATTCCCGTCACTGTGTGCCGCCAGGAAGGCGGCGCCGCGATGATGGCCGAGGCCTGGGGCAAGCTGACCGGCCGGCCCGGCATCTGCATGGTCACCCGCGGCCCCGGCGCCACCAATGCCGCCGCCGGCCTGCATGTCGCCCAGCAGGATTCCACGCCGATGATTCTCTTCGTCGGCCAGATCGAGACCGGCATGCGCGGCCGCGACGCCTTCCAGGAAGTCGACTACCGCCAGATGTTCGGCGGTATCGCCAAGTGGGTGGCCGAGATCGAGGACCCGGCCCGCATCCCGGAGATGCTCTCTCGCGCCTATCATGTGGCCACGTCCGGGCGCCCCGGCCCGGTGGTCCTCGCCCTGCCGGAGGACACGCTTGCCCGCACCGCCGAGGTGGCGGAGCTGCCGCCCTTCCGCCCGGTCGAGACGCATCCCTCGCTCGCCCAGATGGCGGAGCTGCAAAAGCGCCTGTGGGCGGCCCGCCGGCCGCTCGCCATTCTCGGCGGCAGCCGCTGGAACGACGCCGCGCGCGCGGCCTTCGCCCGCTTCGCCGAGCGCTTCCGCCTGCCGGTCGCCTGCTCCTTCCGCCGGCAGATGTTGTTCGACAACCTGCATCCCAACTATGCCGGCGATGTCGGCATCGGCATCAACCCGGCGCTGGCCGAGCGGGTGAGGGAGGCGGACCTCCTGCTCCTCGTCGGCGGGCGCATGTCGGAGATGCCGAGCCAGTCCTATGAGCTGCTCGACATTCCCTCGCCGCGCCAGGCGCTGGTGCATGTGCATGCCGGCGCCGAGGAACTCGGCCGGGTCTATCTCCCCGATCTGGCGATCCATGCGACCCCGATCGGCTTTGCCGCCGCGCTGGAGGGGCTGCAGCCGCCGAACGAGATCGCCTGGTCGGGCAGCGCGGACGAGGCCCACAAGTCCTATCTCGCCTGGTCGGGCGCGCGGCCCAAGGTGCCGGGCGCCCTGCAGATGGCGCAGGTGATGGACTGGCTGGAGGAAAACCTGCCGGACGATGCGGTGCTGACCAATGGCGCGGGCAACTACGCCACCTGGGTGCACCGCTTCCACCGCTTCCGCCGCAACAACACCCAGCTCGCCCCGACCAGCGGCTCGATGGGCTACGGCCTTCCGGCTGCCGTCGCCGCCGGGCTGCATTCGCCCGGCCGCCGCGTCGTCTGCTTTGCCGGCGACGGCTGCCTGCAGATGACCATGCAGGAGTTCGGCACGGCGGTGCAGGATGGATCGGCGATCATCGTCGTCGTCGTCGACAACGGCATGTACGGCACCATCCGCATGCACCAGGAGCGGGATTTCCCGGGCCGCGTCTCGGCGACGACCCTCGTCAATCCGGACTTCGCCGCCCTTGCCCGCGCCTATGGAGCCCATGCGGAGACGGTGCTGACGGCGGACGAGTTCGGCCCCGCCTTCAAGCGGGCGGCGGCCTCCGGCGGGCCGGCCCTGCTGCATCTCAAGCTCGATCCGGAGGCGATCACCCCGGTGCGCAGCTTGAGCCAGATCCGCGCCGGCTGACCCGGCCCGGCCCGCCTCAGGCGGGCCCTGCGCCTTTCTCGCCGGCGGCTGCGACCGGCAGCGTCACCTTGGCGATGGCGTCGTCGTCGACGGACGACGTCACGGTGAAGCCGAGCGCGGTGCACATCGCCAGCATGGTGGTGTTTTCCTTCAGCACCTCGCCGGTGATCGTCTCGATGCCGTCCGAGCGCGCATAGTCGATGATCAGCTGCATCAAGGCCCAGCCGAGGCCGCGGCCCTTCAGGTCCGACTGGACGATGATCGCGTATTCGCCGGTCCGGTGGTCCGGATCGGCATGCAGGCGCACGACGCCGAGGATCTCGTCCGTGCCCGGCGTGGTTGCGGCAAAGGCCATGGCCCGCGAATAGTCGAGCTGCACCAGCCGCTGCATGAAGGCGTGGTTGAACTCCTTGACCGGCGCGAAGAAGCGCAGCCGCAGGTCGTGCGGCGACACTTTCTCGAAGAAGCGGCGATAGCGCTCCTCGTCCTCCGGCCGCACCGGACGGATGTCGACGGTGCTGCCGTCCTTGAGCTGCAGCTGCGTCTCCCACTCCTTCGGATAGGGGGCGATGGCGAGCCGCGAGGTCGGGTGGCGTCCGCGATGCACTTCCGGCTCGCGCAGGGCGATCCGCGCGTCCAGCGCGATGACGCCGTCGGCATCGGCGACCAGCGGGTTGAGATCGAGCTCGTGCACCTCCGGCAGGTCGACGGCGATCTGCGCCACCTTGACGAGGGTCAGCGCGATGGCGTCGAGATCGGCCGCCGGCCGGTTGCGGAAGCCGGCGAGCAGCCGGCTCACCCGCGTCTGGCGGATCAGCGCATGGGCAAGATTGAGATCGAGCGGCGGCAGCGCCAGCGCCACGTCGCCCATCACCTCGACGCCCGTGCCGCCGTGGCCGAACAGCAGCACCGGCCCGAAGCCCGGATCGTCGGCAAGGCCGATGAAGATCTCCGTGCCGCTGGCCGAGCGCACCATCGGCTGCAGCAGGATGCCGGTGATCTCGGCTGCCGGATGCGCCGTGCCGATCCGCTCCAGCAGCGTCGCGGCGGCGATCCGTACCGCCTCCGGCGAGGCAAGGTCGAGCACCACGCCGCCCACATCCGACTTGAACGGCAGCTGCGGCGAGACGAGTTTCAGCGCCAGCCGCTCGGCCTGCATCAACAGGTCGCGCGCCAGGATCTCGGCCTCCTGCGGCGAGGCGGCGAGGCGGCCGGGCGCCTGCTTGATGCCATAGCAGGCCAGCAGCTCGGCGATCTCGCCGGGATCGAGCCAGGTTCGCCCGCTGTCGAGCGCGCCGCGCACCAGGCGGCGTGCCGTCTCGCTGTCGGTGGTGAAGCCGGCCGGCAGGCTGGGCGGGGCCGCCATCAGCATCTCGCGGGCATCGGCGTAGCGCACCAGATGCATGAACGAGCGCACCGCCTCCGAGGCGCTGCCGTGGCAGGGGATACGCGCGGCATCCAGCGGCTGGCGCGGCAGCGGCGGCCCGGCCGTCAGCGCCACCAGCAGCGGCTTGCGCCGGCCGTAGCCCGATTGCGTCTCGCCATGGGCCTTGGCCAGCTCGCCGGCGATGCCTTCCAGGTCCACGAAGGCGGAGGGGGCGGCCACTGCCAGCACCGCATCGACATTGGGGGCCTTCAGCAGCGCCTTGGCGACCTCGCCATAGCGCGCCGGCGGCGAGGTCTCGTGCAGGGTCAGCGGGTTGGCCCGGCTCTGCCCCTTTCGGCGCAGCGGCGCGAGCTGCTCTGCCGTGGCGCCGTCGAGCTCGGCCAGCTGCCCGCCCTGCCGCTCCAGCTGGTCGGCGGCCAGCGTTGCCAGGCTGCCGCCGGTCGCCATGATGGCAAGGCGCCGCCCGGCCACCGGCTTCACCCGGCTCACCGTTTCCACCGCCTCGAACATCTCGTCGATATCGCCGACACGCAGCACGCCGGCGCGCGCTAGCGCCGCATCGTAGACCGCGTCCTGCACGGCGATCCGCCCGGCATGGGTGACGCGCTCGCCGATCCGCTCGCGGCTGGCGCCCGAGCGCAGCACGACGACCGGCTTGGACCGGGCGGCGACGCGGGCGGCCGACAGGAACTTGCGCGGATTGGCGATGGTTTCCAGATGCACCAGGATCGCCCGGGTGCGGTAGTCGAGCGCGAACCAGTCGAGCAGGTCCGACACGTCGACATCCGTGCGCTGGCCGAGCGAGGCAATGGCGGAAAAGCCGATGCCGTTGGCCTTCGCCCAGGACAGCGTGGCATTCACCACCGTGCCCGAGCGGGCGATGAAGGCAAGGTCGCCCTTGCCGGCCTCGCAGACGCCCAGATGCGCCGCGAGCCCGGTCGCAGGGGCCGCGATGCCGAGGCTTCCGGGGCCGAGCAGGCGCAGCGTGTGGGGGCGGGCGGCCTGCAGCGTCGCGGTGACGGTGGCCTCGTCCCAGCGGTCGTAGCCGGGCGACAGGGCGGCAACGGCGCGCGTTCCGGCAGCGCCGAGGGCCGCGACTGCGGCCGGTGCGTCCTCGGGAGCGCCCAGATAGAGCGCAAGGTCGGGGGCAAACGGCAGCTCGGCGATGGTGGCGACCGCGCGCATGCGCCCGCCGCCCGTGTCCCGCGGACAGGCGACTGTTGCCATGTCTCCGGCAAAGCCGCCGCCTGCAAGGCGCGACAGCAGCAGCTCGGGCACCTCATCGCCGAAGCGGTCGGGTCCGACCACGGCCAGCGAGGCCGGGCGGAACAGCGCTTCGAGGTTGCGGATCGTCATCGGCAATCACCCGGGTTGGTCGGCGGCGCGGCCGGTCCTGCCGGAGAGTGTGGCGCGAAAGACGGGGAAGTCAAAGGCAGTAAATATATGAAGGCGCCGCCACTTCCCCCGATGTGGCGGCGCCTCGCTTTCGGGCGTCAGGCCTGGGGCCGCGCTCGAAAGCAACTCGTGGCCGGCAGACATTCTCTGCCCGGCGGGTCAGTGCGCCATCAGCACCGGTACGGTCATCGAGGCGAGGATCTCGCGCGTTGCGCCGCCGAACAGGAATTCGCGCATGCGCGAATGGCCGTAGCCGCCCATCGCGATCATATCGACGTCGTGGTCGGAGACGTAGTTGAGGATCGCATCGGCAACGCCGGAGCCGGGCCGCGGCACCACGTCGACGGTGACCGACAGGCCGTGCCGGGCGAGATAGGTGGCGATGTCGGAGCCGGGCTCGCCGCCGGTGCTGCGGCGTCCGGTCTCCACGATCATCACGGTGACCTTCTTGGCCATCTGTAGCATCGGCATGGCCGCATGGACGGCGCGGCTGGCCGTCGGGCTGCCGTCCCAGGCCACCATGACGTTCTTCATCTTCAGGCTGCCGCCGATATAGGGCACCACCAGCACCGGCACGCCGGCCTCGAACAGCACCGTCTCGATCAGCAATTCGCGCATGGGCTCCGGCGCGTCCGGATTGTCCTGGCCGATGACGACCAGGTCGGTCAGCCGGCAATGGGCCAGCACCGCTTCTGCGGAGCCGCCGGTGATGACTTCGGCGGTGCGCAGCTCGGCCGCGACACCCGCCTTGCGGGCCATCTCGCTGAAGGTCTCGCCGGCGCTCTGCGCCGCCTTCAGCGCCTGGTTGCGGGCGATCTCGATATAGTCCGCCGGCATCGGCCCGGCGATGAAGCCGGGGACGACCGGCTCGAAGGCGACCGTCAGTCCGGTTGCATGCGCACCGGTGCGGGTTGCCAGGTCGAGTGCCGCCTGCGCCGCGTGCTGTTTGCCGGCCAGGTCGACCAGCGTGAGGATGTCCTTGATAGCCATGGATCGTGTCCCTCCATCTCACACCGTGCCGCTGCAGCCGGAAAGGCCGCCGCGGGGGTTGTGCCGAAACTAGGACGTCCGATCCGCCCGATCCTTGACCGGGATCAATCTTCGGGCGTGGAACGGACATGCGCGCGTGTCCCGGACTGGGCGCGCGGTTACGCATCGTTGCACGGGATGGATCAGATTTAAATCCTCGACGATTTTATCCGGTCAGTATTTCATCCGATGCGCCGCGCCTGCGTAAGAACAATAGGACCCTGCCGCATGAGATGTGCGTCAGTATCCCGATAAATGACAACGGAGGCAATCATGCGCAAGTACTTCATCGGTGCGGCTCTCGCGACGGCTCTGGCCACTGCCGGCACCGCGAATGCGGCAAATATCGTCGAGACGGCCCAGCAGGCCGGCACGTTCAACACGCTGATCGCGGCCGCACAGGCCGCCGGTCTCGTCGAGGCCCTGTCCGCCCCTGGCCCGATCACGGTCTTCGCGCCGACCGACGAGGCCTTCGCAGCGCTTCCCGCAGGCACGGTCGACAACCTCCTGAAGCCGGAGAACAAGGCCCAGCTGGCCGCGATCCTCAGCTACCACGTGGTCGGCCAGGAGATCACCTCCGACCAGATCCCGGCCGCCTCGACCGAGGTCGAGACGCTGAAGGGCGAGGGCGACCGCACGATCACCGTGGTGAAGTCCGACAGCGGTGTCACCGTCGACGGGGCCAATGTGATCACCGCCGACATCAAGGCCGACAACGGCGTCATCCATGTCATCGACAAGGTGATCCTGCCGTCCGACTGACCTTGCCGCACATGGTGCATGGAAAGGCCGGCGCTCCTCGCCGGCCTTTTCGTTTGGCGATGGACCGCCCTCGGCCTTACTGGTCGCGCAGCGCCTCGCGGGCGATGATCAGCCGCTGGATCTCCGAGGTGCCCTCGTAGATCGTGGTGATGCGGGCATCGCGCGCCAGCCGCTCCAGCGGATATTCGCGAATATAGCCCGCCCCGCCATGCAGCTGCAGCGCCGCATAGGTAGCGCGCTGGGCCGCTTCCGAGGCGAAGAGCTTGGCCATCGAGGCCTCGCGGGCGAAGGGCTTGCCCTCGTCCTTCAGCGCGGCGGCCTGCAGGATCAGCAGCCGCGCCGCCTCCAGCTCGGTCTCCCGGTCGGCGATCATCCACTGCACGCCCTGCATGTCGGAGATCGCCTTGCCGAACTGCCGGCGCTCCTTCACATAGGCCTTGGCCCGCTCCATCGCCGCGCGGGCGATGCCCAGCGACAGGGCGGCGATGCCGATGCGCCCGCCGGCCAGCTCGCCCACCGCGATGCGGAAGCCGTCGTTCTCCCGGCCCAGCAGGGCGCTTGCCGGCACCCGGCAATTCTCGAAATGCACCTCGTTGGTCGCCGATCCGGTCTGGCCCATCTTCTTCTCGGCCTTGCCGATGACGAGGCCCGGCGTGCCCGCCTCCACCAGGAAGCAGCTGATGCCCTTGCCCTTCGGCGCCTCCTTGTCGGTGACCGCCCACACCACGAAGACGCCGGCATATTCGGCCGAGGTGATGTAGAGCTTGGAGCCGTTCAGCACGTAGTCGTCGCCGTCGCGCTCGGCGCGCGTGCGCATCGAGGCCGGGTCGGAGCCCGCGCCCGTTTCCGTCAGGCAGAAGGCGCCGGCGGCATAGGTGCCGTCGGTCAGCAGCGGCAGGTAGCGGGCGCGCTGGTCGTCGTTGCCCACCGCCTGGATGACTTCCGCCACCATGTTGGAGACCGAGACGGTGACGCCGGTGGAGGCGCAGGCCCTGCCGATCTCCTCCACCGCGATGGCGAAGGCGACGCTGCCTGCGCCGGTGCCGCCATGGTCGGGCGAGACGTTGAGGCCCATGAAGCCGTTTTCGGCAAGCAGCTTCAGATTGGCGAGAAAGGCCTCTCGCCCGCCGCCCTGGTCCAGTTCCTCGGCCAGCGGTGCGATCCTGTCCTCGGCGAGCTTTCGCGCCGTGTCCTGGATGAGATACTCTTCCTCGCTCAACGAAAACTGCATCGGCGTTCCTCCCAGAACAATGATGTCGCCATAGGGTTGGATCAGGACCGCAAGAACCGGCCATGACAGATGCAAAGACATACGGCCCGGCGGCCCCGCTGTCCACGCCCGGGGAAGGGGAGGGCGGCGCGCACAGGTTGCAGGACCCCGTCCGGCGCACGCCGCCTTGGGGCCCGTGGCGGCTGCCGGCGCGCCTGCGGCGGCCGCTTTTGTTCCTCCCGCCCGTTCTGGTGCTGCTGCTTGCGGTTCTCGCCGCCGACTGGGCCGAGGTGCAATCGGGCCTGCGCAGCGATGCGGCGGCGCGCGAGCGACTGACCCTTTACCGCGAGACCATCCTGCGCGAGCTCGAGAAGCACCGCTATCTCCCCTATATCGTCGCCCGCGATCCGCGCGCCGTCGGCGTGCTGGCGGACCCGGCAGCAGCCCCCTCGGCCAACCGTTTCCTTAAGGACCTTGCAGCGACCACCGGCGCGGACGCGCTCTATGTGATGGATGCGGACGGGCTCACGGTCGCGGCCAGCAACTTCGATACGGCCGGGTCCTTCGTCGGCAACAACTATTCCTTCCGTCCCTATTTCCAGGAAGCGAAGGACGGCGGGGAAGGGCGCTTCTTCGCGGTCGGCGCCACCACCGGCGAGCCCGGCTTCTTCTTCGCCCGGTCGACGCCTGCCGGCGCGCCGGTGCAGGGCGTGGTGGTGGTCAAGGTCGACATGGAACGGCTGGAGAACAACTGGCGCGAGGCCGGCGAGACCGTGATGGTCACCGACGTGCACGGCGTCGTCTTTCTCGGCACCCGCGACGACTGGCGCTATTCCTCCATCGCCCCGCTCGACGACATGGTCGTCGCCGCGATCCGCTCCGACCGGCAATACGGCAATGCCCGGCTCGCCAGTCTGCAGCAGGGGGCGCTGGACCAGACCCGCCTCGTCATCGGCGGCACGGCCTGGCGGCAGGCCCGGCTCAGGGTCGGCATGCTCGACTGGACCATCCACTACCTGACGCCGATGAGCGAGGTGCGGGCGCCCCGCGGCCTCGTCTGGGCCGGCGCCTTCACCCTCATCCTGCTCTATGCCATCTGGCTGCTGGTGCTGCGCAGCCGCAGGCTCGGTCGCGTCACCGCGGGCCTGCGCCAGGACGCGGCGACCTTGCGCGATCTCAACCGCCGTCTCGTCGACGAGATCGAGGAGCGCCGCCGGGTCGAGCAGGAGTTGCGCGACACCCAGGCCGACCTTGCCCGCGCCGGGCGCCTTGCCGCCGTCGGCGAAATGTCCGCCGCCGTCGCCCATGAGCTCAACCAGCCGCTGGCCGCGCTCGGCATGTTCGTCTCCGGCGCCCGGCTCTACCAGCAGCGCGGCGAGACCGCGGCGGTGACGGAGAATCTCGACGAGATCGACGCCCTGCGCCACCGCATGGCGACGCTGACCCAGGAGCTGAAGCGCTTCGCCCGCCCCGGCGAATCGCGCATCGAGACGGTGGACCTGCGCGACTGCCTGAAGACCAGCGCCAAGCTGGTGCGCCCGCGCATCGAGGAAAGCGGTGTCGCCCTGCAGCTGCATCTCCCCTCGCAGCCGATGACCGCCAACACCGCGCCGCTGCGCGTCGAGCAGGTGCTGGTCAACCTGCTGCGCAACGCCATCGACGCCTGCCAGGGCGTGGAGGCGCCCGTCGTCGAGGCCCGCGCGCGGATCGAGGAGGGGCGTGCCGTCATCGAGATCCTCGACAATGGCGAGGGCATTCCCGAGCCGCTGCGCGAGCGCATCTTCCAGCCCTTTTTCACCACCAAGCCGGCGGCGACCGGCCTCGGCCTCGGGCTTGCGATCTCCGCAAGGATCGTGGAAGACCTCGGCGGCGCCCTGAAGACGCGGCCGCGCCGCACGTCCGATGGCGCCTGCTTCATCCTGTCCCTGCCGCTGGCAGCGGAGCGGGACGGGGCGGAGCGAGGCGGGGAGGAGGCGCGCGCGCCCTCGCACCAGCTCGACGAGGCCGGTGCGCAGTGAGGGCGGCAGGCGCACGAGGCGTGGGGAGCAGGACAGCATGACCATCGACAGCGATCCGCAAGCTGCAGCGGGCAAGCGCACGCCGGTGCTCGTCGTCGACGACGATCCCTCGATGCGCGCCGGGCTGCGCCAGTGGATGCGGCTTGCCGATTTCGATCCGGTCGAGGCGGTGGATGCGGAGACCGCGCTCTCGCGCCTCGGCCCGGACTTTCCCGGCTGCGTCATCTCCGACGTGCTGCTGCCCGGCGCCAGCGGCCTGGAACTGCTGCGGCGGGTCAAGCAGATCGACCCGGACCTGCCGGTGATCCTGATGACCGGCCATGGCGACGTGCCGATGGCGGTGGAGGCGATGCGCCAGGGCGCCGCCGATTTCATCGAAAAGCCCTTCGATCCGGACATGCTGGCGGCGATGGTCCGCCGCGCCACCGGCCACCGCCGGCTGGTGCTGGAAAACCGCGCGCTCAGCCGCCGGCTCAGCGACATGAGCGGTCTCTCCGCCCGCCTCATCGGCGAATCCGCCGCCATGGTCCGCCTGCGCGAGCAGATCGGCCATTTCGCCCGCACCGACGCCTCGGTGATGATCATCGGCGAGACCGGCACCGGCAAGGAGGTGGTGGCGCGCGCCCTCCACGACCTGTCGCCGCGCGCCGATGCGCCCTTCGTCGCGCTCAACTGCGCCGCACTCCCCGAGACCATGGTCGAGGCGGAGCTCTTCGGCCATGAGGCCGGCGCCTTCACCGGCGCCGACCGCAGCCGCATCGGCCGGATCGAGCAGGCTGACCGCGGCGTGCTGTTCCTCGACGAGGTGCCCTCCATGCCGCTCGCCTTGCAGCCCAAGCTCTTGCGGGTGCTGCAGGAGCGGGAGGTCGACCGTATCGGCGGGCGCTCGGCGGTGCCCGTCGACATCCGCATCATCAGCGCGGCCAATGTCGACCCGCGTCAGGCGGTGGCGGAGAACCTGATGCGCCAGGATCTTGTCTACCGGCTCAACGCGGTGGAGATCCGCATCCCGCCGCTGCGCGAGCGCGGCGGCGACATCCGCCTGCTGTTCGACAGTTTCGTCAACCGCTTCATGGCCGAATACGGCATCGACGGCGTCGCCCTGTCGCCGGACGACGCCGGCTTCCTGGCGGCGCACGAGTGGCCGGGCAATGTCCGCGAGCTGCGCAACGCCGCCGAGCGTTTCGTGCTCAACGCGCCGATGGGCGCGCCCTCGCTGCGCGATCTCGTCACCGGCGCGGCCCCTGGCGCGGAAGGGGCGCCGCGCGGGCGCCTGCGCGACCTGATGGAGGACTATGAGCGGCGCGTCATCGTCGATGCGCTGCGCCGCCACGACGGGCGCATCGCCCCGGTGCTGGACGAGCTCGACCTGCCCCGTCGCACCCTCAACGAGAAGATGGCGCGCCTCGGCCTCAGCCGCACCGGCGAGGGGGTGAGTGAGGGCTGATCCTCGCCATCGGCAAGATCTTGCCGATGGCTGGTAACCTTTCGGCAAGGTTTTGCCGGTCGGCGCCGTTCCTGCTGCAGTGCAATGCGCTGCGCCCTGCCTTTTTCTGTCCCGATTCCTGCCCTCTCGGGGCGATTGCGGCCGATCTGGCACGCCGCGTGCTTAGCTGATGCCAATCGCCTGTCAGGGAGGATGGGCGAGGATAGCGAGATGGCCGCGGCGCAAGGTCGGCGCCCGGCCCAAACTGGCATCTGGCCGGCCACCGGCCGGATCTTGGGAGGACTGACATGACCCTTTCCCGCAAGCTCGCCGTGCTTGGCACGACGACGATCCTCGGTCTCGGCTTCGCGACCGAGACGATGGCGCTCGAGTGGAACGTCTCCGTCTGGGGCAAGCGCCGCGCCTTCACCGAACATATCGAGAAGCTCGCCGAGCTGGTCAGCGAGAAGACCAACGGCGAATTCACGCTGAACATCGCCTATGGCGAGGCCCTGTCGAAGTCGCGCGAGAATCTCGACGGCATCTCCATCGGCGCCTTCGAGATGGCGCAGATCTGCGCCGGCTACCACGAGGACAAGAACCCGACCCTGACGGTCATCGAGCTGCCGTTCCTCGGCGTGCCGGACCTGCCGACCCAGATCGAGCTGGAAAACACGATCTACCAGCACCCGGCGGTCGCCAAGGACCTGATGCGCTGGGACGCCAGGCTGCTGATGTCCTCGCCGATGCCGCAGTACAATTTCGTCGGCAAGGGCGAGGCGCCGACCAAGGTGTCCGACTTCGAGGGCATGCGCGTGCGCGCGCTGGGCGGCATCGGCCAGGCGATGACCACCATCGGCGCCGTGCCGACCACCGTCACCGCCTCGGAGACCTTCCAGGCCATCGATTCCGGCACGGTCCGCGCGGCGTCCTTCGCCCCGCACGCCCACCTGTCGTTCCGCACCATCGACGCGGGCAACTGGTGGACCAACAACCTGAACCCGGGCACGGTCAGCTGCCCGGTCGTGGTCAGCGCCGCCGCCTATGATGCCCTGCCGGACAATTTCCGCGAGGCGCTGGACAGCTCCGTCGCGGGCGCGATGGAGCATTATCTCGCCGAGTACGACAAGGTGTACCAGAAGTGGTACCCGACGCTGGAAGAGATGAAGATCGAGCAGGTCGAGTTCCCCAAGGAAGAGCTGCAGGCCTTCAAGGAGCGGGCCGGCAAGCCGATCTGGGACGCCTGGGTGCAGAAGATGAATGCCCAGGGGCTTCCGGGCCAGGAGCTGCTGGACCTCGCCCTGTCCAAGCTCGACTGACGCGGACATAGCGGATGCGCGCCGGCTGTCTCGCTCGAGGCGGCCGGCGCCTTTCCCGTGCACCCTCGGGCCCTCGCCCTCATGTGGGGCCCGCCGCCCCTGATCGCCCCATGGACCCCATGAGCTGGCGCAGCGCCTGCGGCCGAAGGCTGAGCCCTTCCGCCTGCGCGCCGGCCGGCCGGAGCTTGTCATGACATCGCCAACCGCCCACAGCGGCCCGCCCGGCACCTATATCCGCTTCGACGGATGGCTGCGCGTGGTCGAGAACGCCTTCAACATGATCGCCGCCGTCAGCATCCTCGCCCTGATGCTGCTCGCCGTCCTCCAGATCGTCGGCCGCAATGCCTTCAACTGGCCGGTGCCCGGCTTCATCGACATTACCGAGCAGGCGATGGCGGTCTTCGCCTTCATGGGCATCGCCTATTGCCAGCGCGTCGGCGGCCATATCCGCATGGAGCTGTTCCTCGGCAAGCTGAGCGGCCGGGCCATGTGGATCGCCGAGGTCATCGGCATCCTCGGCATCTGGATCGTCGTTGCCGCGCTGATCTACGGCTCCTGGTTCCATTTCGAGCGCTCCTGGACCATCGGCGACAGCTCCATCGACATCGGCCTGCCCACCTGGCCGTCGAAGCTCGTCATCCCCGTCGCCCTGTCCCTCTTGCTGCTGCGCCTGACGCTGCAGCTCTACGGCTACTGGCGCCTGGTGCGCGATCCGTCCGCCGAGCCGGTCGCCGTGCCGGTCCTGGCCGACGTCGAATCCGTCGCCCGTCATGAAATCGAGGAAGCGCTCGGCGACGACGACGCCTCCGGCAAGGGGCAGGAGACGCCGCGATGACCCCGTTCGAAATCGGACTGATCATGACCGGCCTGCTGCTGGTCCTCGTCGTGCTGGGCATGCGTGTCGCCTTCGCCGCCGCCCTGGTCGGCACGCTCGGCCTCATCGCCATCTTCAGCATGCGCCTTGGCTTCGAGCGCGGTGTCGTTACGGCCCTCAAGATGGCCGGCACCATCCCGCATTCCAAGTCGGTGACCTATTCGCTGTCGGTGCTGCCGACCTTCATCCTCATCGGCTTCCTCGCCTTCTATGCCGGCTTCACCCGGCAGCTGTTCGAGGCGGCCAAGCGCTGGCTCGGCTGGCTGCCCGGCGGCATGGCGGTCGGCACGGTCTTCGCCACCGCCGGCTTTGCCGCCGTCTCCGGCGCCTCGGTCGCAACGGCCGCGGTCTTCGCCCGCGTCGCCATTCCGGAAATGCTGCAGGTCGGTTATTCCAAGCGCCTGTCGGCGGCGGTCGTTGCGGCCGGCGGCACGCTCGCCTCGCTGATCCCGCCCTCCGCGATCCTGGTGATCTACGCCATCCTGGTGGAGCAGTCGGTCGCCAAGCTGCTGCTCGCCGGCTTCCTGCCGGGCATCTTCTCGGCGGCTGTCTACGTCGCCATCATCATCGGCATGGCCATGTGGAAGGGCGACGCCCCGCCCGTGCGCGGCTTCACCTGGGGCCAGCGCCTCGCCTCCGTGCCGGGAACGCTGCCGATCATCGCCGTCGTCGCGATCATCTTCGGCTCGCTCTACTACGGCTATGCCACGCCGACGGAAGCCGGCGCGCTCGGCGCCTTCGTCGTGCTGGTCTCGGCCTTCGTCAACGGCATGCGCGGCAAGCAGCTGTGGCAGGCCCTGCACGAGACGGCGAAGCTGACGGTGATGATCTTCACGCTGATCTGGGGCGTGCTGGTCTATGTCCGCTTCCTCGGCTTTGCCGGCCTGCCGGAAGCCTTCGAGCAGTTCATCGTCTCGCTGCACATGTCGCCGTGGCTGATCCTCATCCTCATCCTGTGCGTCTATGCGGTGCTCGGCATGTTCATGGACGCCATCGGCATGCTGATCCTCACGCTGCCGGTGGTCTATCCGGCGGTGATGGCGCTCAATGGCGGCGAGACCGTCTCGGCCGCCGACAGCGCCTTCGGCCTGTCGGGAGAAATGTGCGCGATCTGGTTCGGCATCCTGGTGGTGAAGATGGCGGAGCTCTGCCTGATCACCCCGCCCATCGGGCTGAACTGCTTCGTGGTGGCGGGCGTGCGCGACGACATCCCGGTGCAGGAAGTCTTCCGCGGTTGTGTGCCGTTCTTCGTTGCCGACATCCTGACCATCGGCGGCCTGGTGGCGTTCCCCGCCATCATCACCTTCCTGCCCTCGATCATGTGAGGGAGGGCATCGGCCCGAAGACAGGAAAGGGGCGCCCGCCGGGCGCCCCTTTTGTTTGCAACGCTTCGGCCTCCGAGGGAGGGCCGCCTTATATTCTCTCCGCCTTCACCCCATCCTCCGAGGTCACCCCGGCCAAGCGCAGCGCAGAGCCGGGGCCTATTCATTCCCAGAGCGGTTGCGGGAGACACGCCGACGCGCGCTCCCACTCACTGCGTGTCGTCCCGGTTTCGGCGAAGCCGAAGACCGGGATCCAGTAACCCCCGATCGTGCGGCCGGAGCCGCGACGTTACCGCGAGTAACCCTCGCCGAGGCTGGGGGTGCCGCTTTCGCAAACCTGCCCGCTCCGGCGGATACTGGATACCTGCCTTCGCAGGTATGACAGCCGAGAGCGTGGTGAGCGTCTTCCGCCTCACACCTGCCGAGGGTGCCAATGGTTCCCGGCTCTGCACTTGCGCGCGGCCGGGATGACGGCCTGAGAAGATTGCGCGGCCTCACCCCATCCCCTCGGCCGTCACCCCGGCCAAGCGCAGCGCAGAGCCGGGGCCTATTCGTTCCCAGAGCGGTTGCGGGAGACACGCCGACGCGCGCTCCCACTCACTGCGTGTCGTCCCGGTTTCGGCGAAGCCGAAGACCGGGAACCAGTAACCCCGAACGGTTCGAGTCGAGCCGGAGCGCAGCCACCGAAATGTCGGCGGCTGCCTTCGCGCCACCATCTGCCCCGGCGGATACTGGATACCTGCCTTCGCAGGTATGACAGCCGAGAGTGGGGTGAGCGTCCTCCGCCTCACATCTGCCGAGGGTGCCAATGGTTCCCGGGTCGCGGCTGCGTCTTGCCCGGGAGGACGGCCTGAGAAGATTGCGCGGCCTCACCCCATCCTCCGAAGTCACCCCGGCCAAGCGCAAGCGCAGAGCCGGGGCCTATTCATTCCCAGAGCGGTTGCGGGAGTCTGCTGACCTCTCCTTGCGTCATCCCGCACGCAGCGAAGCGGAGATGCGGGATCGGCGAGCCGAGGGCCTATCGGAAGTGCTTCCGAAAGACACGACAACCGCCGTGCCTCCCCGGTCCCGGGTCGCACTTCGCTTGCCCGGGAGGACGCCAGGGAGGCCGAAGCCTCGCAGCCCCTCAGAACAGCGAGCCCTGTCCGCTCTCGCGCGGCTTGGCGGCCGGGCGCGGCTTGGCACGCGGTGCCGGCGCCGGCTGTGCCGGTTCGCGTCCTCCGCTGCTGGCTCCGCTGCCCACATCGGGTTCGCCGTCGCCGGCTGCGGTCGCAGCAAGCCGGCTCTCGTCGCCGAACTCGATGGTGAGCGCATCGCCCGGCCGGACGCCATGGGCCGAGCGCAGCGGCTGGCCGTCCGCATCGCGTACAAGCGCATAGCCGCGCGACAGCACATTCTTGTAGGAGAGGCTCTCCAAAAGCTTGGAGACGCCGTCGAGCCGCGCCCGGTCGCGGGCCAGCTGCTGGCGATGTGCCCTGAGCGCCCGCGCCTCCAGCCCGCCGAGCCGCTCGCGCGCGATCAGCACCGTGCGCGCCAGCGTGTGCGGCGACAGCCGACCGGCGGCCATCATCTGCCGGCCGCGCTTGTCGCGAAGGCCGGCGCGCAGCGCCGGGGCCAGCCGTTCCGCATAGGTGTCGAGCCTTTGGCGCGGCAGCGCCAGCAGGTCGCGCGGCAAGGGCAGGGCGGCGGAGGCCGCCCGCAATTCCGTCCGCCGCCCGGCGATCAGCCGCAGCAGTCCGGAGATCTGCCGCCGCGCCAGCCCGTCGACGCTCGCCATCAACTCGCCGCGCACCGGCACGGCGATCTCGGCCGCGCCCGTCGGCGTCGGCGCCCTCAGGTCCGCCGCATGGTCGATCAGGGTCCAGTCGGTCTCGTGGCCGACCGCGGAAATCAGCGGGATCTCGGACGCCGCCGCAGCCCGCACGACGATCTCGTCGTTGAAGCCCCACAGGTCCTCGATGGAGCCGCCGCCGCGCGCCACGATGATCACGTCCGGGCGCGGGATCGCGCCGCCCGGCAGCATGCGGTTGAAGCCCTCGATGCCGTTCGCCACCTCGCGCGCGGAAGTCTCGCCCTGCACCCGCACCGGCCAGACCAGCACATGCAGCGGAAACCGGTCGGAGATGCGGTGGAGAATGTCGCGGATCACAGCGCCGGTCGGCGAGGTGACGACGCCGATCACCTTGGGCAGGAAGGGCAGGCGCCGCTTGCGCTCCTCGGCGAACAGGCCCTCGGCGAGAAGCTTGCGCCGCCGCTCCTCCAGCAGCGCCATCAGCGCGCCGACGCCCGCCGGCTCCAGCGAATCGATCACCATCTGGTATTTCGACTGGCCGGGAAAGGTGGTGATCTTGCCGGTGGCGATCACCTCCAGCCCCTGTTCGGGCTGGATCTTCAGCCGGCCCGCCTGGCCGCGCCAGATGACGCCGGACAGCACCGACTGCGCGTCCTTGAGGTCCAGATAGATATGCCCCGAACCGGGGCGCGAGATGCGCCCGAGCTCGCCGCGCACGCGCACATAGCCGAAGGCGTCTTCCATCGTGCGCTTGATCGCGCCGGAAATCTCTGACACCGAGTATTCGGAAAGGTTGTCGCTGTCTGCCAAGGCGGGATCCGGTTGGTGCTGTGTGTCCCGCGAGGGGACCGCACCTTGGTCCCCCCGTCAAGACCGCGCGCCCGCCGGTCCACGGCTCTCCTGTTCACGCGTCCCGGAAAATCCCGCCATGCCCCGTTACGAATTCCGATTGCCGCGCCTCCATGTCGAAGACGGCCTTGCCGCCGGCGCGGCGATCGCGCTCGACCGGGCCCAGTCCAACTATCTGCTCAACGTCCTGCGGATGAAGGACGGCGACGAGGTGCTGCTGTTCAACGGCCGCGACGGCGAGTGGCGCGCGGCGCTGCGCCAGGAGGGGCGCAAGCAGGCCTCGCTGGTGGCAGGCAGCATGACCCGCCCGCAAGCCCCGCTCCCCGACCTTCACTACCTCTTCGCCCCGCTCAAGCATGCCCGCCTCGACTACATGGTGCAGAAGGCGGTGGAGATGGGCGCCGGCGCCCTGCGCCCCGTCCTCACCCGCTACACCCAGTCCGGCCGCGTCAACCTGGAGCGCATGCGTTCCAACGCCGTCGAGGCCTGCGAGCAATGCGGCGTCCTCGCCGTTCCAGCCATCGACGAGCCGGTGGCGCTGGAGGCGCTGCTCGCCGGCTGGCAGGCGAGCGAGGGCGCGCGGATCCTTGTCTTCTGCGACGAGGGCGAGGCGAGCCAGAACCCGCTTGCCGCCCTCGAGAACCTGTCGCCGGGCGTGCCGCTGGCGGTTCTGGTTGGGCCGGAAGGGGGCTTTTCGGAAGAGGAGCGCGCCCTCTTGCGGGCGCTGCCCTTCGTGGTGCCGATGCCGCTCGGCCCGCGCGTGCTGCGCGCCGACACGGCGGCCGTCGCCGCGCTTGCGGTGGTTCAGGCGCGGCTCGGCGACTGGGTCTGAGGCCGGGACTGCGGCTGGAGCAGGGGGCGTTTTCGCAGCTTTCCGCCACTGGACTGGATCACGAAAAATCTCATTTGTTTTGGCCGGGGCGGCTGAGTATGGTGCGCGCCGACCACGCGAAGGGATACCCCATGGCCCGCGATACCATTGATTCCACCCCGGTCGCGGGGGTGGCCGACCTCGCTGCGACGCTTGAGGCCGGCTGCAAGCCGACGGATGCGTTCCGCATCGGCACGGAACACGAGAAGTTCGCCTTCCGCCTCGCCGACAATTCTCCGGTGCCCTACGAGGGCCCGGCCGGCATCGAAACCCTGCTGACGGGCATGGAAGGCCTGCTCGGCTGGGAGCGGATCGAAGACAACGGCCGCGTCATCGGCCTTGCCGATCCGGTCGGCGGCGGCGCGATCTCCATCGAGCCCGGCGGCCAGTTCGAGCTGTCCGGCGCGCCGCTGGACAACCTGCACCAGACCTGCCGCGAGACCAATGCGCATCTGGCGCAGCTGCGCCAGATCGCCGAGCCGCTCGGCATCGGCTTCCTCGGCCTCGGCATGACGCCGGACTGGCGCCGCGAGGACGTGCCGGTGATGCCGAAGTCGCGCTACGAGATCATGACGCGCTACATGCCCAAGGTCGGCAGCCTCGGCCTCGACATGATGTACCGCACCTCGACCATCCAGGTGAATCTCGACTTCGCCTCGGAGGCCGACATGCGGGCCAAGATGCGCGTCGGCCTGGCGCTGCAGCCGGTCGCCACCGCGATCTTCGCCAATTCGCCCTTCACCGACGGCCAGCCGAACGGCTTCCGCTCGTTCCGCGCCGAGATCTGGAAGGACACGGACAACGACCGCTCCGGTCCGCTGCCCATCGCCTTTGAGGACGGCTTCGGCTTCGAGAGCTACGTCGAGTGGGCGCTCGACGTGCCGATGTATTTCGTCAAGCGCGGCGGCACCTATTACGATGTCACCGGCACCACCTTCCGCGCCTTCATGGACGGCGCGCTGGAAGGCGTCGTGCCGGATGCCCGGCCGACCATCGGCGACTGGAACAACCACCTGTCGACCCTGTTCCCGGACGTGCGGCTGAAGAAGTACCTGGAGATGCGCGGCGCCGACGGCGGTCCGTGGCGGCGCATCTGCGCCCTGCCGGCGCTCTGGGTGGGCCTGCTCTACGACGAGGGCATCCTCGACCAGGCCGGCGAGATGATCCGCGACTGGAGCGAAGAAGAGCGCGTTGCCCTTCGCAACGACGTGCCGCGCCTCGGCCTTCAGGCGCCGTTCCGCGGCGGCACGGTGCTGGATCTCGCCCGCGAGATGGTCGGCCTCTCCCGCGAGGGCCTGAAGCGCCGCGCCCGCCTCAACGATGGCGGCCAGGACGAGCGCGTGCATCTTGCCGCCGTCGAGGAAACGGTGGCGAGCGGCATGTCGCCGGCCGACGTCATGCTGCGCCGCTACAACGGCGACTGGCAGGGCGATCTCTCCAGGGCCTACACCGCCTACGCCTACTGAGAGTACGCGGCGGCGCAAGTCATTTGACCGCGCCGCCGCGACAGCGGAAGATGCCTGCTCCTGACAGTGGAAAAGGCATGCGATGACCGAGAGCTTTCCTGCCCTGGGCGCCTTCGATCCGGCAGCGGTCGGCGAGGCGATGCGCCGCCAGTTCGGCTGGGGCGAGAGCGATGTCGCCCGCGCTGCCGAGGCGTTGATGCCGGCCGCGCTCGCCGGCATGCGCCGCTACGCTGCCTCTCCTTCCGCGCTCGAGGGCCTGCTCGCCCTGATGCCCGGTCCCGGCCGCGCCGCGGCGCTGCCCGACCCGTCCGCCCTGGTGGGCGAGCCGCTCGCCCTCATCTTCGGCCCGTCCGAGGTGCAGCGCTCCATCGCCGAATATGTCGCCCAGCAGACCGGGCTGGAGCTTCCCGGCGTCGAGACCATGATGCCGGTCGTCGCCACGCTGGCGCTCGGCCAGGCGGCCCGGCGCTTCACCGTCGGCCCGGCGCGCGAGCTGCTCGATGCCTTCCTTGCCGGCTATGCCCGCGGCCGGCCGAAGCCGGTGCCCAACCCGATGCGGGTGATGGCGCCCTACACGGAGGCGATGCGCTCGTTCTGGGACGGCTATCTCGGCCTTGTCGGCGCCGCCACCGCGACCGGCGCCGCCGCGCAGGAGCAGGAGCAGGAGGAGCCGCCGGCACCCGAGCCTGCACCTGAACCCGAACCCGTCGATGAACCAGCCGCAGAGAGCGCTGCCGATGCCGGGTCGGCATTCGTCGACAGTTGGCTCTCGCTCGGCCGCGACATCCAGGAGCGGCAGATCCGCAGCTTCGAGACCCTGTTCGAACAGGCCTCGTCGGCGAAGAAAGACTGAGACAGGGAGCGCCTCAGTCTTGCGGGAATTCGATGCGGAAGGCCGCCCCGCTGCCGTCCGCTGCCGGCTCCAGCACGATGCGCCCGCCATGGGCGCGCAGCAGGCTGGCGACGATATGCAGTCCCATGCCGGTGCCGCCGCTCTCGCGCCGGGTGGTGAAGAACGGCTCGAAGATCCGCTCGCGATTGCCGCTCGACACGCCGCGCCCGTCGTCGCGCACGGTGACGGCGAGCAGCTCCGCCTCCTGCCGCGCGTCGACGCTCACCGTCTTCGCCCCGTGCCCGGCCGCATTGCCGAACAGATGCGAGAACACGATCTCCGCCCCCTCCATCGCCAGCGGCAGCACGGCCTCCTCGCCGCGGGCGACGATCCGCAGGCCGGGGTGGCGCGGCGCCAGCCCTTTGATCAGCTCAGACAGCCTCGTGCGGCCGCGATAGTCCGTCTCGCGCGCCGCCGCCACCTGGCGCAGCGCCTCCATCTGCCGGTCGAGCTGCTGTCCGGCGCCGCGGATCTGCGCCACCAGATGCCGGTCGGCCGGCGACAGCTCGGCGCTGTCCTCCAGCAGTTCGGTCGCCGCCCGCAGGGTCGAGATCGGCGTGCGCAGTTCGTGCGTCACATGATTGGTGAAGCTGCGCACGGTGGTCTCGCGGTTGCTCAGCGTCGCGGCCATGTCGATGACGCTGAGGCCCATGTCGTGCAGTTCGCGCGTGCCGAAATGCTCCGGCGGGGCGACCGCCTCGCGGCTTGGTGCGCGCATTGCGGCGGCATAGGCGGCAAGGGCCGTGACCGGCCGCAGCAGCACGCGCAGCAGCATCAGCCACAGCACGGCGGTCAGCAGGCCGATGATCGTCGCCAGCAGGATCGCCGCATGACGGAAGCCGATTTCCGGGCCGAGATAGCGCAGCGTCACGATGCCGGCGAGCGACAGCGCCAGCGTGCCGGCCAGTGCACCGCCCAGCACCAGCCACAGCGAGGGGCGCCATTTGCGAGTCACGGCGTGCAGGCCCCCATGCGGATGCCGACGCCATGCACCGTTTCCAGCGCCTCGGCGCCGCCGGCCGCGGCGAGTTTCTGGCGCAGGTTCCGCACATGGCTGTCGAGCGTGCGGTCGGAGACCTGGCTCGCCGGCCCCCAGACGATGTCGACGATCCGTTGTCGCGACAGGGTGCGACCCGGATCCTGCATCAGGGCGGCAAGGATGCGCATCTCGGTCGAGGTGAGGGCGACGGCGGTGCCGTTCAGCCGGCAGTCATGCGCCTGCGGGTCGAGTTCCAGCATCCCGTGCCGCATCACGCGCGCAGTTGTTGCTCCCTGGCCGCGCTTGAGGATCGCCCGGACCCGCGCGACCAGCTCGCGCGGGCTGAACGGCTTGGTGACGTAGTCGTCGGCGCCCAGCTCCAGCCCGACCACCCGGTCGATCTCCTCGTCCCGGGCGGTCAGGAACAGCACCGGCACTTCGGACCTCGTCCGCAGCCTGCGGCAGACCTCGAATCCGTCGATCTCCGGCAGGCCCACGTCGAGCACGATCAGGTCCGGCCGCTCGCGTGCTGCATGGGTGAGGGCGATCTGTCCGTCGGACGCGCTCAGCACGTCGAAGCCGGAGCGTTGCAGCGTGATCGACAGCAGGTCCCGCAGATGCGGGTCGTCATCGACGACCAGGATTTTCATTCATCCGCCTCCGGACCTTTTGTGCCTCCAGATAGCCGATGGTTCTCCAGGTGCGAAAGTCCCAATCGCGCCAGCCGGCGATTAGCGGCCGGGTGGTCCTGCACCAGGCATCGGAGGGAGCATGGCTCGGCGCCACCGGATAGCCGGCCTCGCAAACCGGCTCGCCGGGGCCCTTCAGCCGGGCGATGTTGTGGCTGGCGACGATGTGCCCGAAATTGACGAAGGAGCAGAGATAGAGCGTTGCCAGTCCCAGCACCGCGAGCCGGGCGAGCAGCCACCCGCTCGAGCGGTCGCGCCGGATCTGCCAGGCGATCAGGACAAGGCCGAGGCCGACCAGCATCGTCCAGATCGCTGCGTGGATGCGCAGGCTGGTCAGCCCGTAGGCCTCGACATAGATCCACAGCCGGTAGCCGGCCGCGCCCGTCAGCGCCAGGTTCTGCGCGAGCCACAGATACATCAGGCCGCGCAGCCCCGGCCGCTCGCCCAGATACGGGCGCGCCAGCACGGCAAAACCGCCGGCCAGCACGGCCGTGGCCATCAGCGCGAAGGCGCCGCGCCGGGCATAGGCCGAATAGGTGAGCCCCTCGGGCAGTTCGCCGCCGGCGAGCAGATAGCGGACATCCGTGCCGACCTGCACCAGCAGCATCGCATTGAAGAGGACCAGAGCCAGCGTCACCGAGCCGGCATTGAGGCCGAGCCACCGGCCGGCCGGCGCGCCGGCATCGAGTGCCCGCAGCGGCGGTAGCACGCCCGACCACGCCAGGAACGGCCAGACCAGCGATGCGACGACAGACAGGAAAACCACCCGCCACAGCAACGCCGCAAGATGGATGTCCAGGGTGAGCAGTCGGTCGAGCCAGCCCTCGATCACCGGATTGGCCACCGCCAGCAGCACCAGCAGCGCCGTTGCACCCAGCAGCGGGAAGGCGAGGCGGCTTGCCGCTTTCTGTGCCGTCGTTCCGCTGCCCTCGCCCCGGTTTGCCGCCTGCACCGCGAGTGAGGCGAAACAGAGCGCCCGGAACGGCTGCTTCACCGACGACAGCAACAGCAGCGCGGCCTTGAGGGCGACCTGCGCCGCGCCCGGTCTTGCCGCAGCGCGCGCCCAGACGAGGCTGACGGCAAGGCCGCCGACGGCGAAGGCGACGGCAAGCAGCTGCTGATACTCGATCAGCGGCAGCTGGCTCGCCACCAGCAGCAAGGCCGGTCCGCGCGGGATCCTGCGGCCGGGCAGGGTGGCGACAGTGGCGAGGAAGACGGCGACGGCGAACGGCACGAAGGCGAGCCCCGGCCAGCGGTGATAGAGCAGCAGGTTCGCGGCGACGACGCAGGCAAGCAGCGCGGCCAGCTGCGCGTTCGGCGGCCAGCGGAAGTGCTCGTCCGGCGGCCCCTGCCGTTCGGCCGGAGCGGCCTGCGGCGCGGGTGCGTCGTCCGCCCCGGCTTCGGGCTCCGCGGCTGGTCTGGCCGGTGCGGCGGCGGCACTCAGCCACCATGCCTCCCGTTGCAGCGGGCGCGGCAGGCTGCGGTCCAGCGTAGCGGCAAGCGTCATGGTCTTCCTCCTTCGGACGGGCTCTGCTTGCCGATCCGGAAAGATCGGCTGGCAGTCCCGTGCCATGGCGCTTGCGGAGCTGGCCTGAAGGAGTTCTGCAGATTTCGTGCAGATGCCGTTGGTGCACAAAAAAAACCCGCCTCGGGGGGAGGCGGGCAAGGTGAGTCGGCGAGGGGCCGACAGGGCCTCGGCACCGGGCGAAGGGAGAGGGTCTCGAGTGCCGCCCGGCGCTAAGTCTGTGTCTCAGGCGCCGCGCTTGCGGCGCCCGGAAAGGGTCGAGATGCGCCGCTCGTTCCGCAGGCGCGAGAGCTGTGCGCTCGGGTCGAGATGCTCGGTCGCGTAGAGCGAGGCGGCGACGTCGGAGCGCGTCACGCCGATATCGGCGAGCATGTAGTCCTCGAGATCGAGCAGGCCGGAGATCGCCTTGCGGTTCTGCCGGCGGCGCCATGCCGCGGCGGTGAGCGTCAGAAGCGAGGTCGCGGCGGTGCCGAGCGTTGCGAGAAGGGAAACGCGCGCCGGCCCGGCGATCGGGGTATTGCATGCCTGCGTCATGGCAAGACTCTCCTTTCCGGCGCCCCAGGGTGGCGCGCCTGGTATGTGCTGTGGCGGCGCTGCCGCCTCCATCCGTTTCGTATGACAAGAGAATATGAAGCGCGGATCGATTTAACAAACGAATGTTTTCGATGGATATCGATCTTGATCCGTGATGTATTGGGATCAGGACACAGTCAGCGCGGAACGCGGCCGTTTGGCGCGCTGCGCAAGCCGGAGGCGACAGCCATGGCCCATGCTCTCGATATCGACCAGTTGCGCACCTTCCTCGCCATCGCCGAGCTCGGCAGTTTCACCAAGGCGGCGGACGCGGTGAACAAGACCCAGTCGGCGGTCTCCATGCAGATGAAACGGCTGGAGGACCGGCTGGAGCGGCCGATCTTCGTCAAGGACGGGCGCCAGTCGCGCCTCACCGAGGACGGCCATCGCCTCATCGAGTTCGCCCAGAGGATGATCCGTCTCAACGACGAGACGGTGACGGCCTTTTCCGCCCCCTCCATCGTCGGCCGCGTCCGTCTCGGCCTGCCGGACGACTATGCCGAGCGGTTGCTGCCGCAGGTGCTGGCCGCCTTCGCCCGCCTCAACCCGGCCATCGAGATCGCCGTGCAATGCCAGGGCTCGATCTTCACCGGCGAGATGATCGAGCGCGGCGAGCTCGACCTTGCCATCGTCACGTCCGGCGATTGCGTCAAGGTTCAGGGCGAGGTGATCCGCCGCGAGCCGCTGCACTGGGTGGCGCCGGCCAACCAGTGCCTGCATTGCGAGGACGTGCTGCGCCTGGCGCTCGGCCCCACCACCTGTTCCTGGCGCACTCAGGCGGTCTCCCTGCTCGACCGCATGAACCGCGCCCATTGCATCGCCTACACCTCCTCCAGCGCCGCAGCGCTGATCGGCGCCGTCCAGGCCGGCCTTGCCATTGCGGTGCTGCCCGAAAGCGCGGTGCGCGCCGGCATGCGCATTCTCGGCGAGAGCGACGGCTTCCCGATGCTGCCACCCTGCGACATCACCATGGTCCGCGCCGCCGCGGCCACCGACCCGGTGCATGACGCGCTCTGCGCCCATATCCGCGCGGCCATCGGCAATGTCAGTTCCGAGATGCTGGTCGCCGCCGAATAGGCGCGGGTCCGTCAGCTTCTGGCGCGGCCCGAGCGCAGCACCAGGAGGTTGCCGGCGAGCACGCAGACGAGGCCGGCGATGGCGTCCGGACCCCAGTGGAAGCTCTCCAGCACGGTCGAGACGAGCAGCGCGACGACCGGGAACATCACCGTCGAGTAGCCGGCCCGGGCCGAGCCGATGCGCGCCAGCAGCGTCAGGTAGCTGGCAAAGGCGACGACCGAGGCGATCACCGCCAGGTAGACCATCGCGCCGAGATAGGTCGGCGTCCATTCGATGGCGAAGGACGCCCCGCGGAAGGCCGCGAACAGGCCGAGCAGCACCGTGCCGTAGACCATGCCCCAGGCGCTGGCCGAGACCAGCGGGATGCCGCTCTTCTGGTTGGCGGTCGACACCATGTTGCCGAGGCAGAAGGACAGCGTGCCGGCAACGCACAGGCCAAGGCCCAGCAGCGCCGTCGCGTCGAGCCCGCTGTCTGCCGCGCCCATGATCTGCGGCCGGAACAGCAGCGCCACGCCGGCAAAGCCGAGCAGCGCGCCCAGCATCACCCGCCGGCTGATGCGCTGGCCGAAGATCGCAAAGCCCAGGATCATGTTGAACACCGAGGCGAGCGAGAACACCACCGACAGCAGGCCCGACGGCACGTACTGGCCGCCATAATAGAACAGCGTGAAATTGGTCGAGAAGAGGAAGAGGCCGAGCCCGGCAAAGCGCAGATGCGTGCGCAGCGGAAAGGAGAGCCGCGCGCCGCGCGCCATCGCCCAGCCCATCATGATCGCCGAGGCCAGCACGAAGCGCCAGAACACCGAGACTTCCGGCGGCACCACGCCGAGCTGCAGCTTCAGCGCATACCAGGAAAAGCCCCAGGCAAGCACGGTGAGGCCGTAGAGCCCCATGTCGAGCGGGGAAAGGGCAGGGTCGTCGCGCAGGGCGGCGCCGGGAGCGAGCGTGGTCATGGGACGGCTTCTGTGAGGGGAGAGGGTGAGGCGATCATGCCCCATCCCGCTCCCCGCGACCAATCAGGATTGTTGACCTGATCGATGCATCCTGTTGATGGTTCGCGCGCGCCGCCACAACCTTTATGAGCGCCGCGTGCGCCAGCGGGCACGCAGGCCTTCCGAGGTCAGGTAGACGAGGCCGAAGAGATAGAGCCCCGTCATCGTCAGCATGGTGACGATCAGCACCGGATAGCCGTACCAGGCGACCGCCAGCAGCCACAGCGCCACGATGTTGAAGAAGAAGGCGAATCGCTCGGCCTGGCCGCCGCGGCGCGCGCTGCGCAGCAGGGAGCCGAACACGGGGATGTAGTCCAGAAGGCGGATGAGCCTGCTTGCCATGGGAAACCGTCCTGTTGTCGCAGCGCCCGAACGGCCCCCTCGGGCCGCCCTCCTTGAGGGCGCGTCACGGCAACAGATGGGCCAGCCTCGCGCGGCTGAAAATGCGGCGAGACGTCCCTGCGACAATCGGGACCTGCGACAGTCAGGACCCCTCGGCGCTGTCCGCGCTGTGGTGCCAGAGCGGGCGGAAGCCGGCGGCCAGCACCGCAACGCTTGCCGGCGGCGTCAGCAGCTCTGCCGGACTGTCGGGCCAGCAGGTGAGGGCGTCCGGCGCGGCCGGGCGGTATCCCGTAAAGCTCCAGGCGAGCCACCGCCCCTCGCGCCGCGTCAGGATCGTCTCGCCGAGCCGCACCATCGCCCCGTCGGGCAGCGTCTCCAGGTCGCCGGGGGCAAGGCGTGTCCGCTCTCCCGTACGCTCGCCATGCAGCTGCCGGTCCATCTCCGGCGCGCTCGGCGGGGCGGGCAGCCCTTGCGCCCGCTGCCAGGCCTCGCGATAGCGCAGCGCATCCGCGCGCCGGCACTCGAAGCAGGGCCGGTGGCCGGCGGCCATTGCGGTCGCTTCGTCGAGGAAGAACAGCTCGGTATAGCCCTCGCCCATCACCTTTCGCCTGCGGCCGCGAAACTCCAGCACGCAGCAGATCCAGGCGCGCGAGCGCCAGCGCGCCCGCCCGAGCGTCTGCGTCTGCGGATCGTGCAGCCGGCCGCCGCGATTGCCCATCATCGTGCCGCGGGCGGCGAGCGAATGCAGGCCGCCGTCGGCGGACACCCGGTTGGTCAGCGGCATGGCATCCTCAGCTCAAGCGCCAGTCTTCCGTCTCCACGCCCTTGTCGCGCAGCTGGTTGACCCGGTCGTTGGCGTAGCGCTGGAAGCCTTCGCTCTGATAGGCGCCGCTGCGCACCCATTCGAAGAAATGGTAGAAATAGAAAGGCGGCAGGTAGCCTTGGATGCGGGCGATCTCCGCCTCGCGGCCGGTCTTGCCGGCAACGGCGTCGGCATTAGGCGGGAAGAACAGGATCGTCGGGGTGAAGTTGACCAGCCAGCGCCGGCCGAGCGCGCGCTCCTCCATCGCCTCGCCGTCGAAGTCCGTCGTCTCGCGCGCGCCGAACAGGTCGAGCTGCACGATCGCGAAATTCTCCTTCATCCAGGGCAGGTAGTCCTCGCGCTCAAGGTTCACCTCGTGGGTCTTGCGGCAGAACGGGCAGCCGCCCTGTTCGAACATCACCACGAAATGCTTGCCGGCCGCCTGCGCCTCGGCCAGGTCGTCGCCAAGGTCGAGGAAGCTCTCGACGAACCAGTCCTGCTTGTAGAGCCCGTCGTCGCCCAGCGTCGCCGCGCTTGCGGCGCGCGGCAGGGCAAGCGGCAGGCTTGCACCGGCCGCCAGTGCGGCCAGCGAAAAATCGCGTCTCGTGATCATGCTGTCTCCTCCCGACACATTCCTTTCTCGGAATGTATCAGGTCGCAGCAACGGTTGCATCCGCAATGGTGAGCAATCACACGGGCGTGAGAGCGGAGCGGCCGGAAAGGCCCGGCCGCCTCAGGCTCCTCAGGCCTCGCCTACCACCACGACATGCAGCGCCCGCGGACCGTGTGCGCCGAGCAGCAATGTCTGCTCGATATCGGCCGAACGCGAGGGGCCGGTGATCATGTTCACCGTGCGCGGCATGGTGCCCTTGCCGTGGATCCCGCGGATCCGCTCCCACAGGCTCTCGTAGTCGCCGGCGATATCGGCCGCCGACAGCACGACGATGTGGTGCTCGGGCAGGAAGTTCAGCGTCGTCGGATTGTCCGGGCCCGAGGTCAGCATCAACGTGCCGGTCTCGGCGATGCCGCCGAAGGCATGCGATACGGTGGCAAGATCCGCATTCTCGGCCCGCCCGCGGTCGATCTCCAGGTTCGCCTGCGCCGCCCAGGGCATGGCGGCAAGCCGCCCGTCCTCGCCGAAGCGCACCCGCGCCGGCAGGTTCTTCGACTTCAGATAGTCGGTCACCGCCTGCGGCACCTCGGCCGGGCTCGCCACCCGGGCGATGCTCGCCTGCACCCGTTCCGCCATCTCGCAGAACAGCGCTAACCGCGCCGCCGGGTCCAGCTGGCCGCGCGCCGGGATCAACCCCTTCGGCGCGCGCTGCAGCCGGTCGGCCACCGCCGCGCGGCGGGCCGTGTCGTCGCCCTTGCGCCCCATGGCGGAGCGCATCTTGGCGAGGATCGAGGCTTTTGCGTCGCTCATGCCGAAGCCCTTCCGCTTGCGCTCTTGTTCCGCGCGTCCTTTGCCTTGGCCCACTGCGCCTGGAACGTGCCGCCCTCAGGTGCCGGCAGGTCGCGGTGCCGCGTCCAGCCGCCGGCCAGCGGGAGGAAGGAGAACCGCCCGCGCGCCCGCCCCATCAGGCCGAGCGTCGTCATGGCGACGCGCGTCGCCATCTGGTACAGCGCCGGCCGCTTGGCGAAGAAGGCCCACATCGCCAGTCCGTAGCGGGCGCCGGCCGGGTTGAGGTTTCGCGAGAACTCGCGCTCGCGCCAGTGGCGCATCATCTTCGGCAGCGGGATGCGCATCGGGCACACGCTCTCGCAGCGCCCGCAGAAGGTCGAGGCGTTGGGCAGGTGGCCCGACTGGTCGACGCCGATCAGCGAAGGCGTCAGCACCGCGCCCATCGGGCCGGGATAGACCCAGCCATAGGCGTGGCCGCCGACCGCGTGATAGACCGGGCAGTGGTTCATGCAGGCGCCGCAGCGGATGCAGCGCAGCATGTCCTGGAACTCGGTGCCCAGCATCGACGAGCGGCCGTTGTCGAGCAGCACCACGTGGTACTCCTCCGGCCCGTCGGGATCGCCCGACCGCTTCGGCCCGGTCGACACGGTCGTGTAGACCGACATGTCCTGCCCCGTCGCCGAGCGCGCCAGCACGCGCAGGATCTGCGACACGTCCTCCAGCGTCGGCACGATCTTCTCGATCGAGGCGACCACCACATGCGTCTTCGGCAGGATCTGCGTCAGGTCGCCATTGCCCTCGTTGGTGACGATGATCGAGCTACCGGTCTCCGCCACCAGGAAGTTGGCGCCGGTGATGCCGATATCCGCCTGGAAATACTTGTCGCGCAGCACCGCGCGCGCCTCGCTGAGCAGCGTCGTCGGCTCTTCCAGGTTGCGGTCCGGGTCGAGATGGGTATGCACCCGGCGGAAATCCGCCTCGACCTGGTCCTTGTTCACATGCACCGCCGGGGCGATGATGTGGCTCGGGTGCTCGCCGCGCAGCTGGATGATGTATTCGCCCAGATCCGTTTCCACCGGCGCGACCGAATGCTCCTCGAGGAAGGCGTTGAGGCCGATCTCCTCGGTGATCATCGACTTGCCCTTGGTCACCGTCCGGGCGCCGCGCTTGCGGCAGATGTCGAGGATGATGCGGCGCGCGTCCTCGGCCGTCTCGGCCCAGTGCACGTGGCCGCCGGCCGCCTCCACCTTCTCGGCATAGGCTTCCAGGTACAGGTCCAGATGGGCCAGCACGTGGTCCTTGATGTCGCGCGCATTGTCGCGCAGCTGGTCGAATTCCGGCAGCGCCGCGGCCGCCGTCGCGCGCTTGGCGATGAAGCCGGAGCGCACATGGCCGAGCGCGCGCTGCAGCGGCGCATCGTCCAGCGCGTGGCGCGCATTGCTCTTGAACTGTGGCGAGGTGATCTGCATGTGAGGCTGGCTCCCGTGCGCTTGCCCGTGCCCGTGACTGTGACCGGAGGCGGTCAGCGCTTCCGCTTTTCGCCGATGGCCGGCTGGTCGGTCATGCCCGCCAGCACCTCGGCGACGTGGCGGACCTCGATGGCCGACCCCTCGCGCTTGAGCTTTCCGGCCATGTTCATCAGGCAGCCGAGGTCGCCGGCAAGCAGCATCCCCGCGCCGCTCTCGCGGATGGTCTTGGTCTTTTCCTCGACGATCTTGTTGGAGATGTCGGGATATTTGACGCAGAACGTGCCGCCGAAGCCGCAGCACACGTCCGGATCGCGCATTTCCTTCAGCTCCAGCCCCTCGACGGAGGCGAGAAGCTTGCGCGGCTGGCGCGCGATGCCCAGTTCCCGCAGGCCCGAGCAGCTGTCGTGATAGGTGGCGCTGCCGTTGAAGCGCGCCTCGACGCTGGCGATGCCCAGCACGTCGGTGAGGAAGCTGACCAGCTCGAACACCTTGGCGGAAAAGGCCGAGGCCCGCTCCTGCGCGGCCGCATCGCCCTCGAACAGCTCCTCGTAGTGCTTCTTCAGCATGCCGGCGCAGGAGCCGGACGGCGCGACCACATAGTCGAAGCCCTCGAAGGCGCGAATCACCTGCTCGGCGATGGCACGCGCGTCCGCCCGGTCGCCGGAGTTGAAGGCCGGCTGGCCGCAGCAGGTCTGCGCCGCCGGTACCCCGACGAGGCAGCCCGCGTCCTCCATCAGCTTCACCGCGGCGAAGCCGACGCTCGGGCGGAACAGGTCGACGAGGCATGTCACGAAAAGACCGACGCGCGGGGCGGTTTTCGGCGCCTGCGGTGTCTCGGTTGGCTGCGCGCCAGCGTGCGCGGTGGCTGTCATTGCGTCCCTGCTTCTTCTGTCGGGCGGCGGGGAGCCCGCCGTCGCTTGCTGTCGTCCTGCTCGCTCTCCAGGCGTTGCGCCAGCCGCAGCGCGGAGACGATACTCCAGCTGCCCGAGCGTGCCATGGCGTAGGCGACCTGCTCGACAAAGTCGATATGCGAACTGGCCGCATCGCCTGCCCGTCCCGCATCGCCCGCCATTACGGCCTCGTAGATTTCCCTGTGCTGCTCCAGCAGTTTCTCCCGCGATCCGGGATAGCGATAGAGCTGGACGCGGCTGTAGAACACCCCGTCGGCGAGCAGCCGGTAGCACGAGCGCAGCGTGTGCAGCAGCACGATATTGTGCGCGCTCTCGCCGATCGCCTGGTGGAACTCCACGTCGAGCTCGGCTTCCCGCCCGAAGTCCTCGCCGTTATGGGCGGCCTCCATGGCGCGGAAGATCCGGGTGATGATCTCGCGGTCCGCATCGGTCGCCCTCTGCGCCGCCAGCCGGGCGGTGGTCCGCTCGATCTCGCGGCGATATTCCAGGTAGTCGGCAATCGCCGGCGGGTGGCGCCGCACCAGCTCGACGATGGCCTCGGAGAACACGGTTCCGATCACGTCGGCGATGAAAGTGCCGCCGCCGTGACGGGTCACCAGCAGGCCCCGTTCCTCGAGAGTCTTGATGGCATCGCGCAGGATGGGGCGCGAGACGTCAACTTTCTTTGCCAGATCACGTTCGGCCGGCAGCCGGTCGCCGGGGCGCAGAACCCCCTGCAGGATCAGTTCCTCCACCTGATCGACAACGGAATCTGCCGTCCGGTTGTGATGGATCTTCTGGAATACCATCGTCCCGATCTTGTTTATTGCAACGCAGCGGAAATTCATCGCAATGCGATAAATTTCTTGGCGTTGAAGTAGCTTGGGGCAATTTATTCCGTATTGCGTTGAGTGGTCAATATTGTTATCCAATTAGCGCGGGTCGGTTTTCTCCGGTTGGGAGGCCGGTTTCCGACCCGCGGGAGATGGGCGTGGATGTTGCCCGGCCAGGTTGTGCGGCGACAATCTGCCGGCAAAGGCAGGCATCCGTGTCCGTCCTGTTGCGCGATGGGGAGCGCTCGACGTCGGGGCATTGCTGGGCATTGCGTCCGCTGTGTTGTCGTCGGTGTCCGGTCCCTGGAGCGCACAATGTTCCTAGGGAGGACCTGAACGTGAAATCTTTCATTTCTGCAGTTGCCGTAACAGCGTCTCTTGCGATCGGTGCGACATCGCCGGCCGTCGCGCTGGACAAGCTGGACTGGGATCTTCAGTCGACCTATCCGGGCTCGCTGACGCAGCTCGGCACGCTCGGCAAGCTCGTGTCCGAGCGCCTTGCCGCGGTTTCCGGCGGTGAGATCAACCTCAAGTTCCAGGAGCCGGGTGCCATCGTTCCGGCGCTGGAGGCCTTCGACGCCGTGGCGTCGGGTGCCGTGCAGGCGGCCTGGTCGACCCCGGGCTACTGGACCGGCAAGGACACCTCGCTCGCGCTCTTCGCGGCCGTGCCGTTCGGTCCGAGCGCTCCGGAATATGTCGCGTGGCTGAAGTTCGGCGGCGGCCAGGAGCTGCTCGACGAGATCTACGGCTCCTACGGCATCAAGTCGCTGGTCTGTGCGGTCATCGCGCCCGAGGCGGCTGGCTGGTTCCGCAAGGAGATCAACACCGTCGACGATCTCAAGGGCCTGAAGATGCGCTTCTTCGGCCTCGGCGCCAAGGTCATGCAGAAGCTCGGCGTGTCGACGCAGCTGCTCGCCGGCGGCGACATCTTCCCGGCGCTCGAGCTCGGCACCATCGACGGCACCGAGTTCTCCATGCCGGCGATCGACCTGAAGCTCGGCTTCTACCAGGTGGCGAAGTACTACTACTTCCCGGGCTGGCACCAGCAGTCGACCTTCTTCGACCTGATGATGAACAAGGCCGAGTGGGACGCGCTGGACGACCAGACCAAGGCCATCTTCGAGACCGTCTGCGAAGCCAACATGATCTACGGCATTGCCGAGGGCGAGGCCATCCAGTCTGCGGCGCTCGCCGAGCTGGAGAAGCAGGGCGTCAACCTCAAGACGTTCGACCCGGCGATCCTGGAGTCTCTCGAGGCTGCCTGGAACGAAGTCGTCGAGGAAGAGAAGGCTGCGAACCCGAACTTCGTGAAGGCTTGGGAGTCGCTCTCCAAGTTCCGCAAGGAATACGAGACCTGGTCCAACATCGGTTACCTCAAGAAGTAACCCGGATCGCCTGACAGGGCGGGTCCGCACCGCCTGAACCGGTGGTGCGGACCCGTCGTTTGCGCGAGTGGCCGGCAAGGTCGCCGCGCCCGACGGCGAGCCGGACGCCGACCGCGCAGCCGTACGGTCCACCGATTACCCGGTCGGGGAGAGAGTTCCCATGTCAACGCTGATCAGCCTTGCCGGCATCGCGGCTTCACTCGTCGCGGCGTTCGAGCTTGGCATTCCTGCCTATATCCTGTGCGCTGCGGGCTTCGTGCTCGGCATCCTCGGCGGCTTCCTCGGGGGGCGCGTGTCGCTCGCCGTCGCCGCCATGGTCCTGGCCGCCTTCGTCTTTGCGGTCACCGACGGCGGCATGACGGCCGTCCTCACCTCGCTGGACGTCAATCCGCGCAATTTCTTCCGCGCCTATGACGGCCTGTCGGGCGTGATCGGGTCGCTGGCGATCCTGTTGATCACCCTGCTTATCATGCGCACGCGGGCGCCGCGGGCCTACGAGACCATGCTCGACACGTCCGACGACTTCGACCGCGTGGTCAATGGCATGGGCAAGCTGGCCTCCTGGCTCTTCGTGCCCCTGATGCTGATCATCTTCTACGATGTCAGCCAGCGTAAGTGGCTCGACTTCGACACGTCGATCATGGACACGCCGTTCTATGTCGACAGCACCAAGCTGCAGGAAATGGAGTGGCATCTGCATGCCGTGCTCTTCCTGCTCTGCCTCGGCTTCGCCTACAGGGCCGACGGGCATGTGCGCATCGAGCTGATCCGCGACCGGCTGTCCCAGCGCGCAAGGGTGTGGATGGAACTGGCGGGCATCCTCCTGTTCCTGCTCACCTACTGCTACCTGATCGTCGAGTTCGGCTGGATGTATGCCAGCAAGTCCTTCGAGATCGGCGAGGTCTCGGCCGCCCAGACGGGCCTGAGCCATCGCTGGATCATCAAGGGCATGCTGCCCGTCGGCTTCGCATTGCTGTTCACCGCCGGCGTCTCCGCTGCGCTGCGTTGCGTCGTCTATCTCTTCGGCCCGTCCTACCTGAACGAGCGCTCCGGCGACTATGCCGGCACGCATCACGCGGACCTGCCGAAGGATGTGGCCACCAACGGGCCGATTACGGACTGATCGGAGAGCTCGAAACATGACTTTCGTGGAACTTTTGCCGATCTACATGTTCGTGGCGCTCGCGCTGCTGCTGTTCACCGGCTTTCCCGTCGCCTTCATCCTCGGTGGTGTCGGCCTCGGCTTCGCATTCCTGGCCCAGGAACTGGGCGCCTTCAACGTCGCCCGCCTGGTCATCCTGCCCAGCCGCATCTTCGGCAGCACCATGGAAAACCCGGTGCTGGTGGCCATTCCCATGTTCACCTTCATGGGCACGATGCTGGAAAAATCCGGCGTCGCGAAGGACCTGCTGCAATGCCTGCAGGTGCTGACGCGGCGGGTGCCGGGCGGCCTTGCCCTGTCGGTGACGCTGATGGGCACGATCATGGCCGCGACGACGGGCATCATCGGCGCCTCGGTGGTGATGATCACCCTGCTGGCGCTTCCCGTCATGCTGGAGCGCAACTACCACATCCCGCTGGCGACCGGCACGATCGCCGCCTCCGGCACCCTCGGCATCCTGATCCCGCCGTCGATCATGCTGGTGATCATGTCGGACCTGATGTCGATCCCGGTCGGCACCGTGTTCGTCGCGGCCATCGTTCCGGGCCTGCTGCTGTCGGCGCTCTACACGATCTACATCATCGTGCTGTGCCGCATCCGGCCGCAGCTGGCCCCGCCGCTGCCCGACGACATCGGCCCCTCCACCCGCGGCGAATTCTGGCTGATGATCCTCAAGAGCTTCATCCCGCCGGTCTTCCTGATCGTGGTGGTGCTCGGCTCGATCTTCGCCGGTCTCGCCACGCCGACGGAAGCGGCCGGCGTCGGTGCCCTCGGCTCCACGCTGCTCGCCTTCCTCAACCGCCAGCTCACCTTCCAGGTGATGAAGGATGTCTGCTACCGCTCGGCGCTCACCGGCGCCATGCTGTTCGGCATCTTCCTCGGCGCCACCTGCTTCTCGCTGGTGTTCCGCTGGCTCGGCGGCGATGCGCTGATCGACGAGTTCATCGCCTGGGCGGGCGTCGGTCCCTGGGGCATCCTCTTCGTGCTGATGGGGATGGTGTTCTTCCTCGGCTTCTTCTTCGACTGGGTCGAGATCACCCTGATCGTGCTGCCGGTCTTCGGACCGATCGTCGCCGGCCTCGATTTCGGCGACCATCTGGCCGGGTTCGAGGGCGTCGGCGAGGTGGCGCTGATCTGGTTCACGATCCTTGTATCGACGAACCTGCAGACATCGTTCCTGACGCCACCCTTCGGCTTCGCGCTCTTCTACATGAAGGGCGTGGCGCCTCCGGGCGTGACGATCCAGCACATCTACAAGGGCATCATTCCCTTCGTGATGCTGCAGCTGATGGGGCTTGCGCTGTGCATCCTCTTCCCGGGCATCGTCCTGTGGCTACCTAACGCATTGCTCGGCAACTGACGTCTGTGGCCTAATGCTGCCCCGTCCGCGCGTTCACCCGCGCGGGCGGGGCATTTTCTTGCCCGTCTTCAGCACGGGCGGGATTTCGGCGATCGGGGAGGGGCTGGGCATGGCGGACAGCGACAGCGACAGCGCGGGGGCGCCGCAGCCGCAGGGCAGCGAGCCGCATCTTCCCGGCTTCCCGCCCCATCCCGCCCGCGACCTCGTCCTCGGCGAGCTGCATGCCCGCCCGTTCCGCCCGCTCATTGGGCCGCGGGTCTTCCTGCGCTACGGCTTCACCGTCGACGATGCGGGCGTGGAGGCGGACCGCGACTGGTTCGCCGGCTATTGCCGCTCCCTCGGCCTGCAGGGGCCGGGCGAGGCCGAGCGGCACCACCTGGTGGAGATCGGCGAGGGCGTGCTGCGGCGCGAGCGGCACGGCGAGTTCCTCACCTATACCTGGGACGGGCCGCTCGATGCCGCCGCCCCGGCCGAGGCGGCGCCCGCCGGCCATCCCTTCGGCGCCCGCTTCCGCGCGCCTGGGCCGATGATGGTCGCCGTGCGCTGCGACGTGGTGCCGGCGGACGGGGCGGCCTTTTCCCGGCGCTTCGCCCTGTTCGACCGCACCAGCCTCTGCGTCTCGCAGACCGATGGCGGCGCCTCGGTCATCGCCACCGACTTCCGCCAGGACCGCGACGGCCTCACCCGCATCCTCGTCGGCGACCGCTCGCTCTCGCCCGTGCAGGCCGGCGCCCAGTGCCAGCGGCTGCTGGAGCTGGAGACGTACCGCCTCTTCGCCATGCTCGGCCTTGCCGAGGCGCAGCGCCAGATGCCGCGCGTCTCGGCCATCGAGGATGCGCTGCTGGCGCTGGCCGAGCGCATGCGCACCAGCGACGGGCTGGAGGCCAACCGCGCCCTGCTCGGCGAGCTCATGCGCCTTGCCGCCGATCTTGAGGCGAGCGCGGCCGAGAGCGCCTATCGCTTCGGCGCCAGCCGGGCCTATTACGGCATCGTTCGCCAGCGGCTGGAAACCTTCGGCGAAGACCAGCAGGACGGCTATTTCACCTTCACCCAGTTCCTGTCGCGGCGGCTGGCGCCGGCCATGCGCACCTGCGAGACGCTGGAGGAGCGCCAGGTCAAGCTGTCGGAAAAGCTCGCCCGCGCCGCCACCTTGCTGCGCACCCGCGTCGACGTCGAGCTGCAGGAGCACAACCGCTCGCAGCTCGCCGCCATGAACCGCCGCGCCCGGCTGCAGCTGCGCCTGCAGCAGACGGTCGAGGGCCTGTCGGTCGCCGCCGTCAGCTATTACGTGGTCGGGCTGATCGCCTATCTCGCCAAGGGCGCCAAGACCGGGCCGCTGGCAGCCGTGCTGCCCTCGCCGGAGCTGATGACCGGTCTTGCCGTTCCGGTGGTGCTGGCCGGCGTCTTCCTCACCGTCCGCCGCATCCGCCGCCACCACAGCGAGGAAGACCACGGCGAGGGGTGAGGAGGAGGGGGCGCCACCTCCACGGCCGTCATCCCGGCCGCGCGCAAGCGCAGAGCCGGGAACCATTGGCACCCTCGGCAAGCATGAGACGGCAGCGCATCGCCACCTCCACCGCTGTCATACCTGCGACAAGCAGGTATCCAGTATCCGCTGGGGCGGATGGTGGCGCGAAGGCAGCCGCCACCGGCGTTCCGGAGCGCTACCACAAGCGCCCTCGGCTCTCCGGTCCCGGGTCGCGCTTTACTTGCCCGGGAGGACGCCAGAGAGAGGGGTGGCCCCCCGCAAACGAAAAAGGGAGCCGCTCGGGGGAACGGCTCCCTTCAAACTCTCATGTCGCAGCTGATGCGTCATGCGCTCCCGCCCGCGGCGGGGCGGGTCACTTCTTGCTGCCGTCGGCGGCGAACTGCGCCAGATAGGCGATCACGTCGGCGCGCTCGTCTTCCTTCTTCAGGCCGGCAAACGCCATCTTGCCCTTCGGGATGACCTTCTTCGGCGCCTCGAGATAGGCCGACAGCGTCTCGGCATCCCAGGTCTTGCCGGCTTCCTTGCCTTCCAGCAGGGCCGGCGAGAACTTGTAGTCCTCGACATGGCCCCAGGGCGCGTCGACGACGCCGTTCAGCCGCGGGCCGACCTTGTTCTTGGCGCCCTCGCCGACGGCATGGCAGGCCATGCACTTGCGGAACACCTTCTCACCTGCGGCGGCATCGCCGTCGGCCTGGGCGCTCGCGGAGAATGCAAGCACGGCGGCGCCGGCCAGCAACACAAGACGTTTCATAGGCTTTCTCCCAAGACTTCTCTCTTCGAACGGTCGGACGCTGGTCCGTCTTTCGCCTGGCTTGCAGACGGCGGGAAGACTAGCACGATACCGCCGTGCGTCATCCTGCCCCTGCCGAGGCAACATGTCGCATTTTTCGAAACTATGGGTATTTTTCTGCTTCCGCCAGAGCCGGACAAAAAAACGGCCGGCGCGGGGAGGCGCGCCGGCCGCAGTTGCAGCGGCTGCCGATGGGCGCCGCCGCGTGTTGTCGTCCGTCTCAGCCGTCGACCAGCACCGCTGCCACGCTTTTCTCCGGCTGGGCCAGCCACTGGTCCAGCCCCTCGTCCCAATAGGGGGAGGGGCCGTAGAGCTTCGCCATGAAGTCGATGAACACCCGCACCTTGGCCGGCAGGAAGCGGCGGCTGGGATAGACCGCGTGCAGGCCGACATTCTTGGAGGCGCGATACTGCGGCAGCACGATGCGCAGCTTGCCCTCGCGCAGCTCCGGACCGATATCCCAGGTCGAGCGCAGCGCGATGCCGAGCCCGGCCAGCAGCGCCTCGCGCACCACCTCGCTGGAATTGGTGCGGATCGGCCCGCCCGTGCGCACGATCTCGATGCCCTGTGGTCCGGCCAGCCGCCAGATTTCCTGCTGGGTGGTGGAGATGCAGGCATGGCTGTTCTGCAGCTGCTCGATGGTCTGCGGCGCGCCGCAGCGCTCCAGATAGGACGGGGCGGCGCACAGCACCCGGTGCACCGGCGCCAGCCGACGTGCGACGAGGCTGGAATCCTCCAGCTCGGCGATGCGGATGGCCAGGTCATAGCCTTCCCCGACGATGTCGATGAACTCGTCGGAGAGGTCGAGGTTGAACGAAAGGTCCGGATTGTCGGCCAGGAACGCGCCCAGATGCGGGGCGATATGCATCCGGCCGAAGGCGGTCGGCGCACTGACCTTCAGCGTGCCGCGCGCCAGCGCCGAGCGGCGGGTGACGAAGGTTTCGGCCTCCTCGATGGAGGCGAGGATCGCCACCACCCGCTTGTAATAGCCCTGTCCCGCCTCCGTCAGCGCCAGCTGGCGGGTCGTGCGTTGCAGCAGCCGTGTGCCGAGCCGGTCTTCCAGCCGGCGCAGCCGTTTCGAGACCACGGCGGGGGACAGGCCCATTTCGCGCCCGGCCGCGGACATGCTGCCGGCGGCCACCACCCTGGCAAAGATTTCCATGTCGGGAAAATCGGTCATTTTCAACGCACCGGACTTGGTTCTTGTAAATCTTCAACGCTTTATAACGGACAAGCCGTCTGGCATGTTTCGCGGGTTGCCGTCGCCGTCCGGCATCGCAAATCTGTCTTATCCTTGATATTACGCGGGAGGACACCCGCCGGATCTTAAAAGCGGCGCGATTGTGTCGAGGGAGGAAACGACATGAGCGGCATTGCCATGCCACGGCCGGACGAGGCCGTCCTGTCGCGTCGCGACGAGATCGTGCGCGCGCTGAAGGAGATGGTGCCGGGCGAGGGCGTCATCGACACCGACATCGGCATGCGGGTCTACGAGACCGACGGATTCAACGCCTATCGCCAGATGCCGATGGTCGTGGTCCTGCCGGAAACCGTCGCTCAGGTCTCGGCAGTGCTGCGCTATTGCCACGAGAACGGGGTGAAGGTGGTGCCGCGCGGCGCCGGCACCTCGCTGTCGGGCGGCGCCCTGCCGCTCGGCGACGGCGTGCTCATGTCGATGATGAAGTTCAACAAGGTGCTGGACATCGATGCGGCCAACCGCGCCGTCGTCGCCCAGCCCGGCGTCACCAATCTGGGCATCACCCGCGCGGTCGAGCATCTCGGCTTCTACTACGCGCCCGATCCCTCCTCGCAGATCGCCTGCTCCATCGGCGGCAACATCGCCGAAAATTCCGGCGGCGTGCACTCGCTGAAATACGGGCTCACCACCAACAACGTGCTCGGCCTCGAGATGGTGCTGATCACCGGCGAGGTGATCCGCCTCGGCGGCAAGCATCTCGATTCGGAAGGCTACGACCTGCTCGCCCTGATGACCGGGTCGGAAGGCCTGCTCGGCGTCGTCACCGAGGTCACCGTCCGCATCCTGCAGAAGCCGGAGACGGCGCGTGCAGCGCTCGTCGGCTTTCCCTCCAGCGAGGCCGGCGGCCAGTGCGTCGCCGAGATCATCGGCGCCGGCATCATTCCCGGCGGCATGGAGATGATGGACGAACTCGCCATCAACTTCGCCGAGGACTTCGTCAATGTCGGCTATCCGCGCGAGGCCGGCGCGCTGCTCATTGTCGAGCTCGACGGGCCGGAGGCCGAGGTCGACCACCTGCTTTCCGAGGTCGAGGCGATTGCCCGGCGCAACGGCGCCAGTTCCTTGCGCGTCTCCACCTCGGAGGAGGAGCGTCTCGCCTTCTGGGCCGGGCGCAAGTCGGCCTTCCCGGCAGTCGGGCGCATCTCGCCCGACTATCTGTGCATGGACGGCACCATTCCGCGCCGCGCCCTGCCGCAGGTCCTCGCCCGCATGCGCGAGCTCTCCGAAAAGCACGGGCTGCGCTGCGCCAATGTCTTCCATGCCGGCGACGGCAACCTGCATCCGCTGATCCTCTACGATGCCAACAAGCCGGGCGAGCTGGAGCGGGCGGAGGATTTCGGCGCCGACATCCTGCGGCTGTGCGTCGAGGTCGGCGGCGTGCTGACCGGCGAGCACGGCGTCGGCATCGAGAAGCGCGACCTGATGCCGGTGATGTTCTCCGAGGACGACCTCAAGCAGCAGCAGCGGGTCAAGTGCGCCTTCGACCCCAAGCAGCTGCTCAATCCGGGCAAGGTGTTCCCGGAGCTACACCGCTGCGCGGAGCTCGGGCGCATGCATGTCAGCAAGGGCCAGCTGCCCTTCCCGGACATTCCACGCTTCTGACGGTGCGCGCGCCTGACGCGCGCCCGCTTCGCCCCAACACGTCTCGAACCCGCCAATCTCGAACCCTCAAGCCAGGACGAGAAGATCAAGATGCCCGACACGTTCAAGCCGCGCACGGCGGAGGAGGCCCGCGACGTCGTCCGCTGGGCGATGGCGGAGCACGAGCCGCTGGAAATCGTCGGCCAGGCCTCCAAGCGCGCCCTCGGGCGCCCGGTCCAGGCCGGCCACGTGCTCGATATGTCCGGCCTTGCCGGCATCGAGCTCTACGAGCCGGAGGAGCTGGTCCTCACCGCGCTGCCCGGCACGCCGATCGCCGAGATCGAGGCAGCGCTTGCGGCAAAGAACCAGGAGCTTGCCTTCGATCCGCTGGACTACGGGCCGCTGCTCGGCAATCCGGCGGGGCAGGGCACGCTCGGCGGCGTCATCGCCGCCAATCTTGCCGGCTCCAAGCGGCTGAAGCACGGGGCGGCGCGCGATCATGTGCTCGGCATGGACGCGGTCTCCGGGCGCGGCGAGATCTTCAAGTCCGGCGGCCGCGTGGTGAAGAACGTCACCGGCTACGACCTGCCGCGCGCCCTCACCGGTTCCTGGGGCACGCTGGCGGTCGCCACCCGCATCACGCTGAAGGTGCTGCCGCGGGCGCAGACCGAGGCGACCTTCCTGCTCGCCGGCCTTGGCGATGACGAGGCTGCCACGGCGATGACCGCCGCCATGGGCTCCTCGGCAGAGGTCTCGGCCGCCGCCCATCTTCCCGCAGCGGCGGCGCAGGATCTTGCGGCGCGCGGCCATGCGCTCTCCGGTCCCTCGACCCTGTTGCGGCTGGAAGGCTTCGGCCCCTCCGTCGACTACCGCTTCGAGCAGCTGCGCGTCCTGCTCGGTGCCGGCCGGCCGGTCGTGCGGGTGGAGGCGGACGCCTCCCGCTCCCTGTGGCGCGCGGTGCGCGATGCGGAGGCCTATGCCGGCACCGACGATCTCGTCTGGCGGCTGTCCGTTGCCCCGACCGCCGGCGCCGCCGTCGTCGCGCAGCTTTTGGGCCAGTTCGCCTGCAAGGCCTTCTACGACTGGTCGGGCGGCCTCGTCTGGCTCGCGGTGCCGGGCGTCGACGCCCGTGTCGAGGCGATCCGCGCCGCCATCGCCGCCTGCGGCGGCGGCCATGCGACCCTGGTGCGCGCGCCCGCGCCGCTGCGCTCTTCCATCCCCGTGTTCCAGCCCCAGCCCGGCCCGCTTGCCGCCCTTTCGGCCCGGCTCAAGGAGCAGTTCGACCCACACGGCATCCTCAACCCGGGCCGCATGACGGCGGGACACTGACATGCAGACCAGTTTCTCCATCCATCAGCTTGCCGACCCGCATATGGCGGAGTCGGAGAAGATCCTGCGCAAGTGCGTCCATTGCGGCTTCTGCACGGCCACCTGCCCGACCTTCGCCCTGCTCGGCGACGAACTCGACAGCCCGCGCGGCCGCATCTACCTGATCAAGGAGATGCTGGAGAACGACCGGCCGGCCGATGCGCGCACCGTGCGCCATATCGACCGCTGCCTCTCCTGCCTCTCCTGCATGACGACCTGCCCCTCGGGCGTGCACTACATGCACCTCGTCGACCATGCCCGCGCCCATATCGAGAAGACCTATCGCCGCCCGCTCGGCAACCGGATGGTGCGTTCGCTGCTGGCCTTCGTGCTGCCGCATCCCGGCCGTTTCCGCCTGTCGCTGGCCGCCGCCTTCTACGCCCGGCCCTTCGCCGGCCTGCTGCGTGCGATGGGAGGCCCGTTCAAGTCGCTCGGCGCCATGCTTTCGCTGGCGCCGCTCAAGGCGCCGTCGCCCTCCTCGCTGAAGCCGGGCAGCGCCTATCCGGCCCTTGCTGCTGCCGCGCGCAAGGGCCGCGTCGCGCTTCTGACCGGCTGCGCCCAGCCGGTGCTGGCGCCGGAGATCAACGAGGCGACCGTCCGCCTGCTCAACCGCGCCGGTGTCGAGGTGGTGCTGCCGAAGGGCGAGGGCTGCTGCGGCGCGCTCGTCCATCACATGGGCCGCGAGGACGCGGCGCTCACCGATGCCCGCCGCAATGTCGACGCCTGGACGCGCGAGATCGAGGGCGAGGGGCTCGATGCCATCCTGATCACTGCGTCCGGCTGCGGCACGACGATCAAGGATTACGGCTTCATGCTGAAGGACGATCCCGCCTATGCGGAAAAGGCCGCCAGGGTCTCCGCGCTGGCGAAGGACGTCACCGAGTACCTGACCGGCCTCGACCTCGGCGCGCCGGTGCGCGCCACCGGTCTGACGGTCGCCTACCACTCGGCCTGCTCCATGCAGCACGGGCAGAAGATCACCCGCCAGCCGAAGCAGTTGCTCACCGCCGCCGGCTTTGCCGTGCGCGACGTGCCGGAGGGGCATCTGTGCTGCGGCTCGGCCGGCACCTACAACATCCTGCAGCCGGACATCGCCCGGCGCCTGCGCGACCGCAAGGTCGCCAATATCGAGAAGACTGCGCCCGATCTCGTTGCCACCGGCAATGTCGGCTGCATCACCCAGATCGGCAGCGGGACGCAGCTTCCGGTGATGCACACGGTGCTGCTGCTCGACTGGGCCTATGGCGGCCCCGAGCCGGCGCTCCTCGCCGAACGGGGTCTTGCCGCCACGGCCTGAGCCAACGAAAAACCCCCGGGCGGCCAGGCCGTCCGGGGGTTTTGCTTGCGGGGAACTTGCAGGCAAAGTCGTTAGAGAACGTGCACCTTGGCGCCGACCGGCACCCGGTTGTAGAGCTCGATCACGTCCTCGTTGCGCATGCGGATGCAGCCCGAGGAGACCGCCCGGCCGATGGTCCAGGGCTCGTTCGAGCCGTGGATGCGGTAGAGCGTCGAGCCGAGATAGAGCGCGCGCGCGCCCAGCGGGTTCTTCGGACCGCCGGCCATGTGCACCGGCAGGCCCGGCTGGCGCTTGCGCATTTCCGCCGGCGGGCGCCAGTCCGGCCACTCGGCCTTGCGCGTCACCTTGTGCGTGCCGGCCCATTCGAAGCCGGGACGGCCGACGCCGACGCCATAGCGGCGGGCAAAGCCGCCCTTCTCGATGAGGTAGAGATAGCGCGCCTCGGTATCGATCACGATGTCGCCGGGCTTGTGCCTGCCGTCATAGGCGACGGTGGTCGGCAGGAAGCGCGGGTCGACCTGGCGCTGCACCTGGCGTTGCGGCGCGGCCGCGCCGGGGGCGACGCCCATGTGGCGCACCCGCTCCATGCGCTGCGGCTGGCGCATCACCGGGCGGGTGGTCACCTGCGCCCGCATCTGCCGGCGATGGGGCTGCAGCTGCAGCACCCAGGGCTCGGTCAGGTCGGGGCTGAGGAGAAGCGGCGGCGCGCCGGCGCCGCTGCGATAGTCGGCCTTGGCAGGGGACAGCGCCATCGCGCCGGCCAGCATCGCCGCGGCAAGTAGAAATCCTGTTCGCTGCATCGACGTACTCGCAACCTCTTCGTCGCACCACGGGCACCGCCCGGGCGGCAGGGCACGGGCGGTTCGTTCGAAAGTAGCGGCTGCGCGGCAGTCAATCGTAAACCTTGCGGCGAGACGGGCCGCTTTCTCTCCGCTTGGTTAGCGCACCGTTGAGGGACATGGTCAACGCAGCGTGAATCTGGGGCGCTTGCCGGTTAACGCCGGCCTCGCCTCAATTCACCAGATGCCTTCAGTTCACCAGCGGGCGCACCTGGCGCACGATCGCCGGCAGCAGGGGCTGGACCTGCTCCAGGCTCATGCCCGGCTTGATGCTGGGATGGTAGAGCATGTTGAGCAGCAGCCGGTCGAACGTGGTGAAGCGGCTGTGGCGCGAGCGGTCGTTGAACACCGAATGCGACAGCGAGGTGTCGTCGTTCATCGGCCCCAGGCCCTGCAGCAGTTCCTCCACCAGGCAGCGGCGGAACAGGAAGTCGCCCTCGTCGGAGACGATCACCGCCGCCGATTGCGAGATGCCGCGCCGGTCGGAGACGACCCGCACCAGGCAGCGGCCCGGCACGTCGGCGGTCGGGTCCTTGTAGATGTGCCGGCGGACCACGTCGCGATACTGGCTCCGGTCGACCACATAGACGTGGAAATTCGCTTCCGCCGGCGTCGGCACGACGATCGTCGACAGGCCGCGGATGCCTGAGCCCATCTGCTCGATGAAGCGGTAGACCATCGGCTTGCGGTTCTTGGCCGCCATGTTGTGCACGTAGAAGCGCACCGGCCCGGCATATTTCTTGACGAGATAGGGCTGCCAGCTCCACGAGCGGTATTCCAGACCGAAGACCGTCTTGATGAAGCCGTCGATCAGTTCCTCGGTGGAGAAGGTGTGCGGCGCGGCCGACGACGATGCCGTGCTGCCGGAAAATGCCGGAAGGGCAAGGCAGAGCAGCAGGATCAGTCTCGACAGCGGTCGGCGCAAGATCGCGATTCCGGTACGGCATTTCAGGTCAGGCGTCGGCCGCCGGGGTCGAGCATACAGAACCGGGCAGGGGATCGGAACGCAAAATCGCGTCGCCGCCGGTAAATGCCGTTGCGGCAGACGCGCCGGAACAATTCCTTAAATCTCTACGGCTATACGTTATTTCCAATGCCCCCCGGTACAGCCTGCCTTGGAAGACGTGGAGACAAGCCCGACCATGATGGCCACGAGAAGAGCCTTTAGAGCCGAGAGCCTCTTGCAGCAGCCGAGCGCTGGCGGAGGGTCCGGGCAGGGGTCGGATGTCCAATACCGGACCCTGATGGCCGAGATTTCCGCGATCAAGGCGATGATTCGCCCGGCCGAAGAGGTCGGCGACCAGTTCATGGAGAAGTTCAAGCAGGAGCTGGGCGAGGCGTTCAAGCTCAAGGCCGAGCTCGATTCGATCTACGAGGCGATCGCCAAGACCAAGCACGAGATCGCCACCCTGCACCACACGACCGGGCAGGACAGCCACGAGATGAGCCGGGTCACCAACGAGCTCGACGCGGTGGTCAGCGGCACGGAAGGGGCGACCGAGGGCATCCTGTCGGCGGCCGAGTTCATCGACGAGACCGCCAACACGCTGGCAGCCCGCCTGCGCGGCCAGGACGCGGATCTCGCCCACGACATCCAGGAGAAGGTCGTCCAGATCTTCGAATCCTGCAACTTCCAGGACCTCACCGGCCAGCGCATCACCAAGGTCATCAACACGCTGCGCTTCATCGAGGATCGGATCATCCGCATGATGGAGATCTGGGGCGGCATCGAGAGCTTCAAGGCGATCTCGCCGGAAGAGCAGCCGACCCGCGAGGGCGACGCGGCCCTGCTCAACGGCCCGGCTCTGGAAACCGACGAAGGCCTCGCCAGCCAGGACGACATCGACGCGCTCTTCGCCTGAGCGCGTCCGCGCTCCCCGCCATCCCGTGCCTCCGTCGCCATCGCGACGGCGGGCTTCGGACGGTGGAGGCGCGCCGAAACAAGGCCGCGACCGCGGCCCGGGCTTTCGCCCGCCCCCGCGGAGCCAGCGAACGTAGTGAGCCCGGCGCGAGCGAAAACCGTGGAGGCGAGCGGAGAACCCGCGCGCCGAAGCAAGGCCGCGACCGCGGCCCGGGCTTTCGCCCGCCCCCGCGGAGCCGGCGAACATAGTGAGCCTGGCGTGAGCGAAAACCGTGGAGGCGAGCGGAGAACCCGCGCGCCGAAGCAAGGCCGCGACCGCGGCCCGGGCTTTCGCCCGCCCCCGCGGAGCCGGCGAACGCAGAGAGCCCGGCGTGAGCGAAAACCGTGGAGGCGAGCGGAGAACCCGCGCGCCGAAACAAGGCCGCGACCGCGGCCCGGGCTTTCGCCCGCCCCCGCGGAGCCGGCGAACGCAGAGAGCCCGGCGTGAGCGAAAACCGTGGAGGCGAGCGGAGAACCCGCGCGCCGAAGCAAGGCCGCGACCGCGGCCCGGGCTTTCGCCCGCCCCCGCGGAGCCGGCGAACAGAGTGAGCCTGGCGTGAGCGAAAAAACGCCATCGCTTCACAAGCCTTTCCATTCCTGCTATCTCGAACAAAGAGTGAACGATCTGGCGTGCGGGCGCGCCGAAAGGAGAGACGATGGGCGAGGCGGTGGACGGCATGGGCGGCGGGACCGAAGCGCAGGACGACCTGCCGCCGGGCCTGCTGCGCGGCGAGGACGGCCGGCACCGCTGCTGGTGGCACGGCAACAAGCCCGACTATCTCGTCTATCACGATCATGAATGGGGCCGCCCGGTCACCGACGACCGGCGCCTGTTCGAGAAGATCTGCCTGGAGGGTTTCCAGTCGGGCCTCTCCTGGCTGACGATCCTGCGCAAGCGCGAGAGCTTCCGCGCGGGGTTTGCCGGCTTCGACTTCGAGGCGGTGGCGCGTTTCGGCGATGCCGATGTCGAGCGGCTGCTGCAGGACGCCGGTATCGTCCGCCATCGCGGCAAGATCGTCTCGACCATCAACAATGCCCGCCGCGCCTGCGACCTTGCGGCCGAGCGCGGCTCGCTCGCCGCCTATTTCTGGAGCTTCGAGCCCGGCCCGCAGGACCGGCCGGACTATTGCGACCACGCGTCGGTGTCGGTTCTTGCCCAGACGCCGGCCTCCCGCGCCCTGTCGAAGGACCTGAAGAAGCGCGGCTGGAGCTTCGTCGGCCCCACCACCGTCTATGCCTTCATGCAGGCCATGGGGCTGGTCAACGACCATCTCGAGGGCTGCTGCGTGCGCGAGGACGCGGAGCGCGCGCGCCGCGCGCTGGTCCGCCCGACGTAGGGCGGGGCCTTTCCTCCTTCTCGGACGTCATCCCGGCCGCAGGCGAAGCCGGAGAGCCGGGATCCATTGGCACCCTCAGCCGGCGTGAGGCGGAATACGGGGCGCCCCTTGCTCGCCGCCGTCCCTCCGCTCCACCCTTCTCGGCTGTCATCCCGGTTTCGGCAAAGCCGAAGACCGGTGTCCAGTAACCCCGAACGGTCGGGGAAGGCCTCATGCGCTGGCACCGGGAGACCGATGGCTGCTGCCGTCTTGCCGGCTCCACCCTCTTCTTGCGTCTTCCCGGGCAAGGCGCAGCCGCGACCCGGGACCGGAGAGCCACGACGGTCGTGGCATGTTTCCGGAGCGCACCCCATACGCCCCCGGCTCTCCGATCCCGCATCTGCGTTCACGCTCCCTGCGGGATGGTGCCGGCCCGGCGCCGCCGTTCCCTCCGCTGCCCCCGCGGTTTCTCACAAGTTCAGTTGCGCCGGCAGGCACATGGAGGTTGCGCGCCCCCCTCGCTTGGGCTTAGCTGCCATGGCATTTGCCACAAGGGGTTGCCATGGAGCGACCGGGGCGGCCCCAGCGGTTGTCTCTCCCGTCCGTTCCGCAGCCGGATCCCTTGTCGGAACGACAGGCGCCGGGAAACGGCGTCGCTTGGGGCGCGCAACGCGCTGCCCATGGGAGGACTGACATGACATTCGCGCGCTATGCCATCGGCCTTGCCGCCGGCCTTGCGATGACCGCATCCGCGGCCTTCGCCGACACCACCACCTTGCGCATCACGCTGCAGCTGCCGCTCAAGAGCCATCTCGGCGAGAACGTCAGCCTGTTCAAGCAGAAGGTCGAGGAGATCTCCGGCGGCGACGTCAAGGTCGAGATCTACGACTCGGCCCAGCTCTACAAGGACAACGAAGTGCCGCAGGCGGTGGGCTCCGGCGCCATCGAGATGGGCGTCGCCTCGCTGACCCGCTATGTCGGCGACGTGCCGGCGGTCGACGTCTTCTACATGCCGTTCCTGCTCAACAGCGAGGAGTTGGTGCGCAAGGCCGTCGCCCAGGGCAGCCCGGTTCGCGGTCCGCTCGACGAGGCGATTCTCGGCACCGGTTCGCGCGTCCTGTGGTGGCAGGCCTATGGCGGCTCCGTGCTGCTGTCGAAGGGCGAGCCGATCCGCACCCCGGCCGACCTGAAGGGCAAGAAGGTCCGCGTGTTCGGCAAGACGCTCGGCGAGTGGATCAAGGCCGCCGGCGGCGCGCCGACCATGGTCTCCGGCTCGGAGCAGTACATCGCCTACCAGCGCGGCACCGTCGATGTCGGCATGACCGGCGTCTCGGCCGTCGACAGCCGCCGCCTGTGGGAGGTCATGGACACCATTACCGTGACCAACAACGCCGACATCGAGTTCATCGTCGTGGTCAACGAGCAGTTCTGGCAGGGCCTGCCGGAGCAGCACCGCGCCTGGATCAACGAGGCGGCCCTGTTCGCCGAGAAGGACGTGCGCGACCGCATGTCCGGCATCGAAGCCGCCTCCTACCAGGCCGGCCGCGACAACGGCATGACCGTCTACGAGCTCAGCGACGAGGAAGTGGCCGCCTGGGAAGCTGCCGCGCAGCCGGTCTACGACCAGTTCCTCGCCGACGCGGGCGAACTCGGCGCCAAGGTCCTCGAGGCCGCCCGCGCCCTCAAGAACTGACCCTTTGCCGGTGCGATGCCGGGGCGGTGCGTTCCGTCCCGGTATCGCGTCGGTATCTCCCGAAAAAACCTGGGGTTGACGCTGATGTTGCGTGTGATCGACGCCGTTTCCCGAACTGTCGGGACGGTGGCGGGCTGGGCCTATTTCGCCACCGCCCTGATGCTCGGCTACGAGGTGGTGATGCGTTATGTCTTCATCGCCCCGACGATCTGGGCCGAGGAACTGGCGCGCATGCTGCTCGTCTGGGCCACCTTCGGCGGCGCGGCGATCCTGCTGCACCGGCGCCAGCACATCACCATCACCCTCTTGACCGACCACCTGTCGCCGCGCGTGCGGCAGGTACAGGAAGTGTTCGTCCTGCTGTTCATCGTCGCGCTCGCCGCGCTCATCGTCCATGACGGCACCGGCATCGCCTACGATTCCTTCCATCGCGGCCGCACCACCGGCTCCATGCTCGACCTGCCGGCCTGGTGGTCGCAGGCCTCCCTGCCGGTCTGCTTCGCATTGCTCGGCCTGCAGGCGCTCGCAGAGGCGCTGCGCGTCGCCATCGGCGGGACCGACAATCTTCCCCGCGGTTCGGTGGAGCACTAGATGACCACCATCATCATTCTCCTGGCGCTTTTCGCCCTGCTGCTGGTCGGTGTGCCGGTCGCCTTTACCCTGACCGGTCTCGGCTTCGGCCTGCTCTATTTCGGCGGCTTCTCGCCGTTGATGGTGCCGCAGGGCCTGCTGTCTGCCGCCGACAGCTTCGTGCTGATCGCCGTGCCGCTGTTCCTCTTGATGTCCAACGTGCTGCTGAAGGGCGGCGTCGGGCGCGATCTCTTCGCCGCCGTGCAGGCCTGGGTCGGCCACTGGCCGGGCGGCCTTGCCATCGCCACCATCCTGTCCTGCGGCATCTTCGCGGCGATCTCCGGCTCCTCCGTCGCCACGGCCGCGACCATCGGCACCGTGGCGATCCCGGAAATGACCTCGCGCGGCTACCCGCGCCGCTTCGTGCTCGGCCTTCTGGCCGCCGGCGGCACGCTCGGCATCCTCATTCCGCCCTCGATCCCGATGATCGTCTACGGCGTCATCACCGAGGAATCGATCATCGCCCTGTTCCTGGCCGGCGTCGGTCCGGGCCTGCTGCTGATGGTGCTGTTCATCGCCTGGTCGGTGCTCTATGCGAGCTTCGCCGCCGACTACCAGCCGAGCCCGCGCGCCACCTGGGACGAGCGCCGGCGCACCGCCATCCGCGCCTTCCCGACCGTACTGCTCGCCGCCTTCGTCATTTCCGGCATTTACATGGGCATCTTCACGCCCACCGAGGCGGCGGCCATCGGCTTCCTCGGTTCTCTGATCGTCGTCGGCCCGGTGCTGCGTACCCTCGATTGGCCGAAGTTCCGCGATGCGGTCGCCGAGGCCATGACCACCACGGTGGCGATCCTGCTGATCGTCGCCGGTGCCAAGGTCTTCGGCAAGGCGATCACCCTCTACCGAATTCCCCAGGACATCTCGCTGTTCCTGTCCGAACACATCTCGACCGCCGGCATGTTCGTGCTGGTCGTCGCCCTCGTCCTGCTGGTGATGGGCCTGTTCCTGGAATCGCTGTCGATGATCCTGATCATGGTCCCGGTGCTGTCCGGCGCGCTGATGGCGCTCGGCATCGATCCGATCTGGTTCGGCGTCTTCTTCGTCATCATGATCGAATGCGCCCTGATCACCCCGCCTGTCGGTCTCAATCTCTATGTGATACAGGCGGTCGGCAAGGCGAGCATGGGCGAGGTCGCCACCGGCGTCCTGCCGTTCCTCGTGATCATGCTGGCCAGCGCCGCCATCATCTTCTGGTGGCCCGCCGTCGCGCTCTACATTCCCTTCCGATTGTAGTTGGCCCTTCCGATTGTAGGCGCCGCCGGGCGCCCGGTTTCCGACTGAAAGGCACGTCCATGTCCTCTCCCGCCGCGCGTCTTCGCGCCCATCTCGCCGCGACCCCGCTCACGGTCATGCCCTGCTGCTTCGACGGCCTGTCGGCCAAGCTGATCGGCGATGCGGGCTTTCCCGTCACCTTCATGTCGGGCTTTGCCGTCTCCGCCGCCCGCATCGGCGCGCCCGACACCGGCCTCATCTCCTATGGCGAGATGGTCGACACCGGCCGCAACGTCTGCGCGGCGACCGGCGCGCTGGTCATCGGCGACGGCGACACCGGCTACGGCAACGCCCTCAACGTCAAGCGCACCGTGCGCGGCTACGCCCAGGCCGGCTTTGCCGCGATCATGATCGAGGACCAGGTCGCGCCCAAGCGCTGCGGCCACACCCGCGGCAAGCTGGTCGTCGACCGCGTCGAGGCCGTCAACCGCATCAAGGCGGCGGTCGATGCCCGCGAGGAGGGCGCCGACATTCTCATCCTCGCCCGCACCGACGCCCGCCACGGCCACGGCCTCGACGAGGCGCTGGAGCGTGCGGCCGCCTTCCGCGATGCCGGCGCCGACCTGCTCTTCGTCGAGGCGCCGCAGTCCGTCGAGGAGATGGAGCGGATCTGCCGCGAGGTGCCCGGCATCCACATGGCCAATCTCGTCGAGGGCGGCGCCACGCCGCAGCTGCCCCATGCCGAGCTGCAGCGCATCGGCTACCGGCTCGCCGCCTATCCCCTGACCCTGCTCTCCGCCGTGACGCGCGCCATGCAGGAGGCGCTGCAGGTGATCAAGGCAGGCAACCATCCGAACGAGGCGCTGCTCGACTTCCCCTCCCTGCGCAAGGCGGTCGGCTTCGACGCCTATTACGAGGAAGAGGCGAACTACGCCGACCGTCGCGATTGAGAGTATTGCATGCGGGGCGGCAGGCGGGGATAAGCCGTTTGCCGTCCGCGCCGCGCTGCGGGGATAAGTCGTCGCTGCGGGCCGAAATCCGCGCCGCACCCCGATTTCGAGAAAATTGAGACGGGTCTGGATCGGGAAACGCAAAATTTCTCGAAATTTTGCAAAATCCGTCTCGAAAATTCTCGAAATTGATTTCTTTTTATAATCAGCATCTTGAGCGAGACCGCATGGCGAAATCGTTGCGTGGTGATCCGCTTTCCGACGGCCCGCGTAAATTTGCCGAGATCCGAAGTACGACCGGCTTTCCCGATCCGCCGCTCGACCAACGCTTTCGGTCTCAGCCGGAACGCCTACCCGATCGGCTTCCCGGCCAGGAGGCCGCTCTCCCCCGGAGCGGCCTCCTTTTTCGTTCAAAGCGCCGGCTTGCGCGCCAGCCAGTCGGTCGCCTGCTCATAGGCCTTCGCGACCCTCAGGACGCCGAGATCGTCGCGCGGCCGGCCGATGATCTGGATGCCGGCCGGCAGTCCGGCCGCCGAGAAACCGGCCGGGACCGCGACCACCGGCAGGCCCAGAAGGCTTGCCGGAACAACGACTTCCATCCAGCGATGGTAGGTGTCCATCGTCCGTCCGCCGACCTCCTTGGGCCAGTCGAGATCGACGTCGAAGGGAAACACCTGCGCCGTCGGCAGGATCAGGATGTCGACCTTTTCGAACAGCCGCAGCACCGCCCGGTAGAAGGCGCTGCGCACCACGCTCGCCTCTTCCAGCCGCGCCGGCGTCAGCACGCGGCCGCGCTCGATTTCCCAGATTGCCGCCGGTTTCAGCTTGTCGCGGGTCGCAGCGGCCTCATAAAGACCGCCGAGCTTTCCGGCAACCCGCCAGCTCCGCAGATCCGCCCAGGCCTGGAACACCCGCTCCGCATCGAAGCCCGGAGCCGGCTCCTCGACCCGGCAGCCTAGACCGGCGAAGACGTCGACCGCCGCCCGGCACAGGTCCAGCATTCCCGGTTCGAACGGCAGATGTCCGCCCAGATCGCCGAGCCAGCCGACCCGAAGGCCGGCGATGTCGGAGCGGATCGGCGGCACGAACTCGGCCCCGTCGCCCGGCAGCGATTGCGGCGCGCGCGCGTCGTATCCGGCCTGCACCGACAGCAGCAGCGCCAGGTCGTCGACGCTGCGCGCCATCGGCCCTTCCGTCGCCATGCCGTCGAAGAAGCTCTCCGGGCCCGGCCCCGACGGCACCCGGCCGTAGCTCGGCCGCATGCCCAGCACGTTGCAGAAACCGGCCGGATTGCGCAGCGAGCCCATCATGTCGCTGCCGTCCGCCACCACCAGCATGCGCGCGGCCAGCGCCGCCGCCGCGCCGCCGCTGGAGCCACCGGCGCTGCGCGTCGTGTCGTACGGATTGCGCGTCGGCCCGAACAGCGGGTTGTAGGTATGCGAGCCGAGGCCGAATTCCGGCACGTTGGTTTTGCCGATGAAGAGGCCCCCGGCCGCCCGGATCCGCGCCACCTGGATGCCGTCTTCCTCCGGCACCTGGCGGGCGAAGACCGGCGAGCCCATGGTCGTCGGGATGCCGGCGGTCATCGCCAGGTCCTTGATCGCCTGCGGAATTCCGTGCAGCGGCCCGCGCGAGCGGCCCTCGCTGAGCTCTTCGTCCGCCGCGTCCGCCTCGGCCAGCAGCGCATCGCCGTCGCGCAGCGAGACGATGGCGTTGAGTGCCGGATTGACGGCCTCGATCCGCGCGAGCGTCGCCTCCATCACCTCGCGGGCCGACGCCTCGCGGCCATGGATCTTGCGCGAAAGCTCAATGACGGACAGCTCGAGCAGTTCTTGTGACGACATCGGCAGGACCCTTCGGGCTGGAGCTGCCGGCTGTGCGGGCGCGAAAGGCCGGCCGGCGGCAAACGGGGCGGGCAAGCGCGCGGGAGACAAGAGCCTCCCTCGCGCCAGTGACTTGAAATGTCACATGTTCCGCAGCGAATGCCAAGGGTGGGTCGGCTGAAAGGGGCCAGCTCCTACAGCGCCGAGGCGCGGCGCAGCCAGTCCGGATTTTCCAGGCAGTAGTAGCCGGAGATGCGGCTGATCGTGCCTGCGCGCTTCCAGTCGTTGAGGACGCGGCTGACATTCTCGCGCGCCGCCCCGGCCATGTTGGCGATGTCGGCCTGCGACAGCTTGTAGTGGATCAGGATGCGGCCCTTGTCGACCGGCTTGCCGAACGTGTCGGCGAGCTGCAGCAGGGTCTGGGCGACACGGCCGGGCAGGGGCAGGAACGAGCGCGCCGCCAATACGTCGTTGGCCTGGCGGAGCCGCTGGCCGACGATGTAGAGCATGTGGCGGTAGAGCGCCGGGTTCTCGTCTGCGAACCGCTCGAACGCGTGCTTTTCGATGAAGGCGAGGCGGGTCGGCTTCAGCGCGGTGACGGTGGCCGAGCGCGCCCGCCCGTCGAGCAGCGCCAGCTCGCCGACGATGGCGCCGGGGCCGAGCACGGCCAGCAGCTGCTCGTCGCCCTCGACGCTGACGATCGAGACTTTCAGCGAGCCTTCGAGGATCGCATAGCAGCCGTTGCCGGGATCGCCGGCCTCGAACAGGATGGCGCCCGGCTTCACCGACATCGGCCGCGCCAGCGCCGCCAGGCCGGAGGCCAGGCTGCAGTCCAGCCCCTCCATGGAGAAGCTGTTCTCGAGGAAGTTCCTCAGTTCCACCATGTACCCTGCCTCGATTCTTCGCCCCCTGGGACGCGCATTCTCGGGGCCGGCGCATGAATGCCGCATGAACTGGAAGGATGCGCCGGCACGACTGCCCCGTCGCGCCGGGCCGGATTGGCCCCGTCCGGCCATATTACGGCGGTTTCGCTCTCAGCAAAGCGGATTGTGTGACCGTCGTCACTGTAACCGGACGTGGCTGCCCCTATATCAAGGACAACAGGCGCTGCTCTCCTGACCTCGCAGCGCCCCTCCCGAAAAACCGGTCCCCCATCCCCGCGGGGGGCCGGTTTTCGCGTTTTCGGCCGCTGTAACCTGCTGTCAGTACAGGAAAATATCCTTCTCCATCAGCAGCAGCGGAAAGGTATCCCCGCGGAAGAAGGCGAGCTGGGCGCTGCGCATATCGAGGCGCGTGCGCGGCTCGACCCGCCGCAGCCGGTCGTCGATTTCGCCGGGCTGGCAGAAGACGACGGTGCGGTCGGCCAGTCCGTCGAGCCCCCGCCGCAGGTGCTGGACATGGGTCGCCTCGTCGATGGCCTCGGGAAAGTCGGGTCCGCGCTCCAGCACCTTGACGCCGAAATTCTGCGCCATTCGGGCGAAGCGGGCCGCCGCGCGCGGGCTGAGCTGCGGCATCACGATGCGCGGCGGCCAGCGGCGCAAGCCCGCCTGCTTCAGCACCACACGGGCGAGCGCCGGCACGGCCAGCAGCTCGTCCGCCACATGCACGAAGTCGGCCGGGCGCTGATAGAACTCCTCGAAACAGGTGATCTGCGCCTCCACCTCCTCGGCCAGCATCTCGTCGGGCAGCAGGCGCAGCGCGCCGCGCAGGCGCCACCAGCGCGCCTTGGGAAAGCCGTTGCCGAACTGGCCGCGCGCCCGCACCGACAGCGGCGCGAAGGGCCGGGTCAGCGTCAGCGTCAGCCCGACCAGGGTACGATGGCGGACATTGTCGACCGTATCGCGCAGCGGCAGGTACTCGCGCGACCACAGGTCGGAGACGACGAGGCACCCGACGGCAGACAGCGCACCGGCCGAGATCAGCTCGCGCAGGGCCCGGTCGACGCCGAAGGCCAGGCCGTAATCCGCTGACGTGAGGAGGATGCGTTTCATGCCGGAATTCTATGCAGGGACCGGCGCGTCGGCGCCAGTGTCAATTTTCTCTGCCGAATTTGTCTGGCCGAGCCCTGGCGAGGTTACGGCAGCGGGTAGACCGGGTCGAGAGGTCCACCCGCATGCGGTCCGGCGACCCGGTAGACGACGAGGTTCTCGATCGGCGTCCCGCGCGAGCTTCGGGTCAGCACGGCGACGCGCTCCACCTCGGCAAAGCGGGCCGAGAGGCGCTCAAGGCCGGGATCGCGCCGCTCCTCGGCGACGAACAGGGCGGGCTGCGCCAGCGTGCCTGCGTCCGGCTCGGGCCGCATTGCGTAGCGGATGCGCTGGTCGACCTGCTCCACCGGCATTGCCTTGTCGAGCTGCCAGGCAAGCTGGGCGTTGAGGCTGTAGGCGTTGGTGGCGATCCACGCCGCGCCCTGCTCGCGCGCAAGGGTTTGCAGCGCCGTGCCGATCTCGTCCCAGCCGCGGGTCTGGTGCGTCGGGTCCTTGCGCGCGAAGGCCCCGGTCAACGGCGCCACCGCATGGACATAGACGACCAGCGACACGGCGAGCCCGAGCGCCACGGCAGCGGCGGAGAACCGCTGCCAGAACCTTGGGCCCGGCCGCAGCGGCGGGTTCGCCGCGACCAGTGCAGCGGCAAGGGCGATGGCCGGAAACAGCGGCGCCGGCCAGTTGCCCTGCACGCGCGAATGCAGCGAATGCGCCAGCAGGTAGACCAGGAAGGGCAGGCTGGTCCACAGCAGCAGGCCGCCCGCCGCCTCGCCCCGCAGGGCGGCACGGGCGATGCGCACCACGCCGATGCCGGCAAGCACCGCGACCAGCGGATTGGCAAGGCCGACGAGCGCGCCCAGGAACTCTGGCAGGTAGCGCGTGCTCCAGCCCTCCGGCACGGCGCGGCCGAACTGCTTGGTGAAGGAGGCCCATTCGTGCGCCGCGTTCCAGCCGATGACCGGCAGCACCAGAAGGGCGGCGAGCAGCCCGCCGGCCCAGAGCTGCCAGGCAGCCCACCAGCGGCGCGCCTGCGGCACGAAGACGAGATAGAGCACGATGCCGGCACCGAGAAACAGCACTGAATACTTGGCGTTGAGCCCCAGCCCGGCGAACAGGCCGACCGCCAGCCACCACCAGGGGTTCTCGCTCGCCGTCAACTCCGCCAGCGCCCAGATGGCAAGGCCCCAGAACAGCACGGACGGCGCATCGGGCGTTGCCAGCAAGCTGCCGACGCCGATCAGCAGGCTGGCGTTGAGGAAGAGGACCGCAAGGCCGGCGACGCGCGCACCGTAGAGCAGCTGCCCGGTGCGCCACAGTGCGGCCGAGCCGATGGCGGCCGACAGCACCGACATGAACCGCAGGCCGAGCGCGGTGTCGCCGAACAGCGATTGCCCGAGATGGGCGAACCAGGCGACCATCGGCGGGTGGTCGTAATAGCCGGTGGCGGGAGAAAGGCCCCAGAGCCTGTAATAGGCCTCGTCCTCCGCAAGGCCGGCCTTGGCGGCGACCAGCAGCCGCAGCACGGCGAGGGCCGCAACGAGCAGCGCGAGGGGGAGGGGCCGCAGCCAAAGGGTCAGGGCCTCCGTTACCGTGCCGCCCGGCTGTTGCGCCTCGTTGTTGGGAACGTCGCCCGCCATCTCGTCGTCCTTGTCGCGCCGCTAAGGCCTGCTGAGGCCTCAGGCCTTGCGCCAGGTCAGCACCGAGCTTGCGGCATAGTTCCACACCGCGCCCATGACCGCACCGGCAAGGCCGGCAAGCCCGATCAGGATGCGACCGGCATCCTCCTGGTAGACCAGCGAGGCGACGCCGACATTGGCGACGACACCGACGCTGCACACCACGTAGAAGGTGAAGAGGCCGCGCAGGGCCGCGAAGCCGCGCAGCCGGCGGTCGCGATAGGTCAGGCGGTTGTTGAGCCAGAAATTGGTGGTCATGGCGACGAAGGTCGCCGCCGTCTGCGCCACCGGGAAGGACAGGCCGCCCGCCTCCATCATGGCAAACAGCGCCGCCATGTGGACGATCACGCCGGACGCGCCGACCAGCATGAACATCAGGAAGCGGATCGAGACCAGGTCTCCGACGAGCTTGGACAAGATGAGCCCCAGGAAGTCGAGCGCCACCAGCGTGTCGAGCTTGCTCTCGCCATGCAGGCGCTCGCGGAAGACGAAGGGAAGCTCGACGATACGCAAGGAGCCGCGCGCGGTGGCGACGATGTCGAGCAGGATCTTGAAGCCCTGCGAGGAGAGGCCGGGCGCCAGCCGCTCGACCTCGGAGCGGCGGATCATGAAGAAGCCGCTCATCGGGTCGGACAGGGTCACCTTCAGCAGCACCCGCGCCAGCCGGTTGGCAAGGCCGGAGCCGGAGGCGCGCACGCCCGAAAGGCCGGTGCCGACGTCGCCGCCTTCCACGTGGCGGCTGGCCACCGCAAGGTCGGCCGCGCCGTTGGACAGGGCCGCCAGCATCTTCGGCAGCAGGGTCTCGTCGTGCTGCAGGTCGGCATCCATCACCGCCACATAGTCGGCGGAGGAGGCCAGCATGCCCTCGACGCAGGCGCCCGACAGGCCGCGCCGCCCGACACGGCGGATGACGCGCACCCGCGGGTCGCGCGCGGCGATGGCGCGGGCGACATCCGCGGTGCCGTCGGGCGAATTGTCGTCGACGACGATCGCCTCCCAGGCGATGCCGGCAAGCGCCGCGTCGAGCCGGTCGATCAGGACGGGCAGGTTGTCGCGTTCGTTATAGGTCGGCAGCACGACGGAGAGCCGTGCTGCGGCAAGCGGCGCCGTGCCGTCGGCCTCGCCCGTATGCTGCGTGCCGTCGCCCGGCATGGGAACTCCGAACATCAAGGGGATCCGGTCTGTCTTGACCGCCCGCGACCCGATGGCCTGCAAGGCGGAACCGCGCGGGACCATAGTCGGAACGCCCCCGATTGCAAGCGCCGATCCGCCGCAGCGTCCCGCGCGCCCCGGCGGCACCTCTCCCCGGCGTCCTTGCCCGCGCGGGCCGTTTCGTCTAGGAAACCGGCAACTGCAAGAACGCGCGCGTCTTTTGTGCCTTGTGCGAAAAGGGCGCGCGCCCGCGATGGATTCCGATACGCCGATGGCCAAGAACAAACCGTCCAAGCTGAAGGCCCGCCTGCCGCGGGGCTTCGTCGACCGCTCGGCCGCCGACATCCGCGCCACCGAGGCGATGCTGGCGAAGATCCGCGAGGTCTACGAGCGCTACGGCTTCGATCCGGTCGAGACGCCGGCCTTCGAATATACCGACTGCCTCGGCAAGTTCCTGCCGGACACCGACCGGCCGAATGCCGGCGTCTTCTCGGTGCAGGACGACGACGAGCAGTGGATGAGCCTGCGTTACGATCTCACCGCACCGCTCGCCCGCCATGTGGCGGAGAACATCAACGAGATCCAGCTTCCGTTCCGCAGCTACCGCGCCGGCTGGGTGTTCCGCAACGAGAAGCCGGGACCGGGCCGGTTCCGCCAGTTCATGCAGTTCGATGCCGACAGCGTCGGCGCGCCGGGCGTCCAGGCGGATGCCGAGATGTGCATGATGATGGCCGACACGATGGAGGCCCTCGGCATTCCGCGCGGGTCCTATGTCATCCGCGTCAACAACCGCAAGGTGCTCGACGGCGTGATGGAGGCCATTGGCCTTGGCGGCGAAGAGAATGCCGAGCGCCGGCTGACCGTGCTGCGCGCCATCGACAAGCTCGACAAGTTCGGCATCGAAGGCGTGCGCCTGCTGCTGGGCGAGGGCCGCAAGGACGAGAGCGGCGACTTCACCAAGGGCGCGGGGTTGGAGAGCGATTCAATCGATCTCGTCATTCAGTACATGGAAGTTCGCCTGGAGTCGGGTGGAGCAGGTTCACCCGCTCTGACAAGCTATCTGGATTTGCTGGGAAATACCGAGAGTGGAGCTGCTGGTCTTCAAGAACTTGAGGAAATGGCACAGCTGTTTTCGGCCGCCAAATATGAAAGGGACCGCATCCGCATCGACCCCTCCGTCGTTCGCGGTCTCGAATACTATACTGGCCCGGTCTACGAGGCCGAGCTGCTGTTCGACGTCACCAACGAGAAGGGCGAGGTCGTGCAGTTCGGCTCCGTCGGCGGCGGCGGGCGTTATGACGGGCTCATCAAGCGCTTCACCGGTCGCGACGTGCCGGCGACCGGCTTTTCCATCGGCGTCTCGCGCCTGATGACGGCGCTGAAGAACCTCAAGAAGCTGAAGGCCGACGAGATCGTGGCCCCCGTTCTGGTCACGGTGATGGACGGCGATACGGCGAGCCTTGCCCGTTACCAGAAGATGACGCAGGACCTGCGCGCCGCGGGCATCCGCGCCGAGATGTACCAGGGCAACTGGAAGAAGTTCGGCAACCAGCTGAAATATGCCGACCGCCGCGGCTGCCCGCTTGCGATCATCCAGGGCGGCGACGAGCGGGCCGAGGGCGCCGTCCAGATCAAGGACCTGATCGAGGGCGCCCGCCTTGCCGGCGAGATCGAGGACAATGTGACCTGGCGCGAGAGCCGCCCGGCGCAGGTCAGCATCCCCGAGGCCGACATCGTTGCCACCGTGCGGCGGATGCTGGCCGAGCAGGCCGAGGACCGCGCCCGGCAGGACGGTGAAGCGGGGGCGACCCAGTGAGCCCGGCCAAGAGCCCCACCCGCCCGCAGGCCGCGCGCTACGCGGCCCTGACCGCGCTGTTCGAGGCCGCCGGTTTTCCCGCCGTGGAACCGGCGATCCTGCAGCCGACCAGCCTGTTTCTCGACCTGATCGGCGAAGACATCCGCGGCCGCATGTACCTGACGTCCGATGCGGCCGGCGAGGAGCTGTGCCTGCGTCCGGACTACACGATCCCGGTCTGCCGCGCCCATCTCGACGGGCCCGGCGCGACGACCCCGGCGCGCTACTCCTATTGCGGCCCGGTGTTCCGCCAGCGCCGCGAGGGCGCGGGCGAGTTCATGCAGGCCGGCGTCGAGTGCTTCGGCCGGCCGGACGAGGCCGAGGCCGACGCGCATGTGCTGGCGCTGGCGTTGGAGAGCCTTGCAACGCTCGGCGTCGACGATGCGACGATTCAGATCGGCGACGAGGCGCTGTTCCGCGCCGTGCTCGACGGGCTCGACCTTGCGCCCGTGTGGCACCGCCGTCTCGGCGAGCTGTTCGGCGAACGCGACCGGCTGGACGCGGCCATCGCCGCCATGACCGGCGGCGTGCCGGAGGGGGCGATGCCGGCCCCCGCCTTGATGCGGGCGCTCGACGGCGTCGATCCCGCGACCGCGCAGGAGGCTGTGGCCGAGCTGCTGCGGCTGTCGGGCCTGCGCCCGGTCGCCGGCCGCAGCGCTGCCGACATTGCCGGCCGGCTGCTGGAACAGGCGGCGCTCGCCACCCATGACAGCGGCACCGACCGGGCGGCCGAGCTGCTGTCCGCGTTCCTGTCGATCCGCGGGCGTCCGCGCGAGGCGGTGACGGCGATGGAGAGCTTTGCCGCCCGCTCCGGGCTGGATCTGGCTGCCGCGCTTGCCGGCTTCACCGCCCGGCTGGATGCGCTGGAGGCGGCCGGCGTCGAGGTGGGGAACCTGGAATTCTCCGCCGATTTCGGCCGCCGGCTCGACTATTACACCGGCTTCGTCTTCGAGATCCATTCGGCCTCGCGCAAGGATGCGGGCCAGATCGTCGGCGGCGGCCGCTACGACCGCCTGCTCGCCCTGCTCGGCGCCGAGACCCACATCCCGGCGACCGGCTTTTCCATCTGGCTCGACCGGATCTGAGGCGCATTGTCATGACCCACTCGCCGGAAACCGCTGCCCAGCCGCTGATCATCGCGGTGCCCTCCAAGGGACGGCTGCAGGACAACACCCACGACTTCTTCGCCCGCGCCGGCCTGCCGGTTGGCCGTCCGGGCGGGGCACGCAACTATCGCGGCCGGCTCGGCCGCTTTGCCGCCTCCGAGGTCGAGATCGCCTTCCTGTCGGCTTCCGAGATCGCCCGCGAGCTCAGCACCGGGCAGGCGCATCTGGGCGTCACGGGCCTCGATCTCGTGCACGAGACGATCTCGCAACCCGAGGAACTGGTGCATGTGGTGACGCCGCTCGGCTTCGGCTTCGCCGATGTGGTCGTGGCCGCGCCCGATGCCTGGATCGACGTGTCGACCATGGCCGATCTTGTCGATGTCGCCTCGCATTTCCGTGCCCGCAATGGCGGGCGGCTGCGCGTCGCCACCAAGTATGTGGCGCTGACGCGGACCTTCTTCGCGCAGCACGGCCTGTCCGACTACCGCATCGTCGAAAGCGCCGGCGCGACCGAGGGCGCCCCGGCCGCCGGCACGGCGGAACTGGTCGTCGACATCACCACCACCGGCTCGACGCTCGCGGCCAACAATCTGAAGGTGCTGGACGACGGCGTCATCCTGAAGAGCCAGGCCCATCTCGTCGCTTCGCTGAAGGCCGAGTGGACGCCGGCGCAGCTCGCCGCCGCGCGGGTCATCCTCGACCGGATCGCGGCGGAGGAGCGGGCCCGCTCGCATCGCGAGATCCGTGCGCTGGTGCAGGCGCCGGAACTGACGGCACGCACTGCGGCCGAGCAGTTCGGCGCGGTCGCGCCCTTCGGCACCCAGGTCGGCCAGCCCCTGCTGCTGCACTGCCCGGCGGATCGCGCGGCCGACTGCGCGACGCTGCTGCGCGACCATGGCGCCCCGCATGTCAGCATCACCACGCTGGATTATGTCTTCGGCACGCAGAACCCGCTCTACGAGCCCCTCGCGGCCCGCGTCGGCGCGTGAGCCGGCGCGCCCCACAACCGGCTCAGTAATGCGGCGGCTTGGTCACCGGCACGCTGCCGGCGGCCGCGTCTTCCAGTTCCTCGACATGCTCGACCAGGGCCGCCAGACGGCGGTTCAGCATGTCGATCTGGTCGGCCTGGCGGGTGACCACCTCGTTCAGGTCCTCGACGGTGCGCGTCTGGAAGGCGAGCTGCTCTTCCAGCCGCTCGATGCGGGCTAGCGTTTCGCGGTCCATTGCACTTTTCCTCAGGTCTTCTCGTAGGTTCTCTCTCGCCGGCCTTTCCGGGCGGCTCTCCGGCCTCGCCATACCCTTTGCCCGCGCGGCTGTCCATGCGGGTGAGGTTGTGAGGCGGTGCCACCCACCCAGGCTGTCACGCCGGGCAAGGCGAAGCCGCGACCCGGTGCCCATTGGCACCCCGGCCGGCGTGAGGCGGGAAGGCATTCGTCACCTTCTCGGCTGTCATGCCTGCGACAGGCAGGCATCCAGTATCCGCCGGGCGCGGTTGTGGCGCTCACGCCGCAGCTCCGACGCCGCGACCTGAGTCGTATCTCCTGTGGTTACTGGTTCCCGGTCTCCAGCTTCGCTGGAACCGGGAGGACACCCCTTGCACGCAAAATCGGGTGAGGTGCTTTTAACTCCCCTCGTGCGAAAGATCGGGGCCGTCTTCAAGACGGGAATGAGGGACCAACTCGCCGACATGAGCTGATGACGGCTGTGGGACGCAGCCCCCATAAACGCAAATGGGCGGCCCGAGGGCCGCCCATTCGTTGTTTCTGGCTTTATGGACTTCTTAGAAGTCCATGCCGCCCATACCGCCGCCCGGCATGGCCGGAGCCGGAGCGTCCTTCTTCGGAAGCTCGGCGACCATCGCCTCGGTGGTGATCAGCAGGCCGGCGATCGAAGCCGCGTCCTGGAGGGCCGTGCGCACGACCTTGGTCGGGTCGATGATGCCGGTCTCCACCATGTTGACGTACTTCTCCGTCTGGGCGTTGAAGCCGAACGTCTCGTCGTTGTTCTCCAGGATCTTGCCGACCACGATCGAACCCTCGACGCCCGCGTTCTGGGCGATCTGGCGGATCGGAGCCTCAAGAGCGCGCAGGACGATCTTGATGCCGGCCATGATGTCCGGATTGTCGGAGGTCAGGGCCTCGACGGCCTTCTTGGCACGCAGCAGGGCAACACCGCCGCCCGGGACGATGCCTTCCTCAACGGCCGCACGGGTCGCGTTGAGGGCGTCGTCGACGCGGTCCTTCTTCTCCTTCACCTCGACCTCGGTCGCACCGCCGACGCGGATCACCGCGACGCCGCCGGCGAGCTTGGCAAGACGCTCCTGCAGCTTCTCGCGGTCGTAGTCGGAGGTGGTCTCCTCGATCTGCGCCTTGATCTGCGCAACGCGGCCCTCGATGTCGGCCTTGTCGCCGGCGCCGTCGACGATGGTGGTGTTCTCCTTGGTGATGGAGACCTTCTCGGCGGTGCCGAGCATGTCGAGCGTGACGTTCTCGAGCTTGATGCCGAGATCCTCGGAGATCACCGTGCCGCCGGTCAGGACGGCGATGTCCTCGAGCATGGCCTTGCGGCGGTCACCGAAGCCCGGAGCCTTGACGGCGGCGATCTTCAGGCCGCCACGCAGCTTGTTGACCACGAGCGTGGCGAGAGCCTCGCCCTCGACGTCCTCGGCGATGATCAGCAGCGGACGGCTGGACTGGACGACGGCCTCGAGGATCGGCAGCATGGCCTGCAGGTTCGAGAGCTTCTTCTCGTGCAGCAGGATGTACGGCTTCTCCAACTCGGCGACCATCTTCTCGGCATTGGTCACGAAGTAGGGCGACAGGTAGCCGCGGTCGAACTGCATGCCCTCGACGACCTCGAGCTCGGTCTCAAGCGACTTGGCCTCCTCGACGGTGATCACGCCCTCGTTGCCGACGCGCTGCATCGCGCTGGCGATGTCCTCGCCGATCTGGGTGTCGCCGTTGGCCGAGATCGTGCCGACCTGCGCCACTTCGGCGGAGGTGGAGATCTTCTTGGAGCGGGCCTCGAGGTCCTTGACGGCGGTCTGGGCAGCCAGGTCGACGCCGCGCTTCAGGTCCATCGGGTTCATGCCGGCGGCAACGGCCTTGACGCCCTCGCGGACGATGGCCTGGGCCAGGACGGTCGCGGTGGTCGTGCCGTCGCCGGCGATGTCGTTGGTCTTCGACGCGACTTCGCGCACCATCTGCGCGCCCATGTTCTCGAACTTGTCCTCAAGCTCGATTTCCTTGGCGACGGAGACGCCGTCCTTGGTGATGCGCGGGGCGCCGAAGGCCTTGTCGATGACGACGTTGCGGCCCTTCGGGCCGAGCGTCACCTTGACGGCGTTGGCGAGGATGTCCACGCCGCGCAGCATGCGGTCGCGGGCGTCGGAAGAGAACTTGACGTCTTTGGCAGCCATTTTCAGGTCTCCATGTGGTTTGGGTCGTCGCGGTATCGCGCCTGCGGCCTTGAAGAGGGCCTGCGGCTGGCGACCGCGAAAAGGACAGGAAAAGCGCGGTGCGGCTTAGCCGACCACGCCCATGATGTCGCTTTCCTTCATGATCAGAAGGTCTTCGCCGTCGATCTTGACTTCGGTGCCCGACCACTTGCCGAACAGCACGCGATCGCCAGCCTTGACGTCGAGGGCGATCAGATCGCCATTGTCCTTGCGGCCACCGGGGCCGACGGCGACGACTTCGCCTTCCTGCGGCTTTTCCTTGGCGGTGTCCGGAATGATGATGCCACCGGCGGTCTTCGCTTCGGAGTCGACGCGGCGAACGACGACGCGATCATGCAGAGGACGGAACTTCATGTCGTGCTCTTTCCTTTTGGGGCCAGCGTGGTACTTGTCGCGCCTGCGCCCCTCCGTCGGGGTCGCCCGGATCGCCGACCACGTTGGCACTCTGTGAATGAGAGTGCTAACAGCGAGCTTGATGTAGGCGCCTCACCCCCACCTGTCAATGGTCTGCCGACGCGCTTTTTTCACCTCGCCGCAGCCGTGCCGTCGGCCCTTCGGACAGGTCATGCCGTTCGAGCGGAAAGTTAAGGTTTTCGAGCCGTTAACGATCTTCGAAAAGAGTTTGGCAAGGGCTGACGACTAGGGTGCTGCCATGATCAGGATCCAGCACCTCGCCAGACGTTTCGTCTCCGACCGCCGCGGCAGCATCGTCGTGCCGCTCGCGATCTGCACCGGCGTCTGCCTTATGGTGACGGGCGCGGCGATCGACTACACGCGGGCCTTCAACGCCAAGGTCGACCTGCAGGCTGCCGTGGATGCGACCGCCTTGGCCGCCAACTACGACAGCCAGGGCCTGTCGGAGGACAAGGTCAAGGCCAACGCCGAAGGCTACTTCAAGGCGATCTATCCGGGCGACATCGACGAAGTCGAGCTCGACGTCTCGGTGGTGAAGGGGACGGTGACGGTGACTGCCGGCAAGCCGGTCAACACCGTGCTCGGCAGCCTCATGAACAAGCCGCAGATCGACGTGCGCGTCATGTCGCAGACGGTGGTCGGCAAGGCGACCTTCGATGTGGTCATGGTGCTCGACAATTCCGGATCCATGGCCGGCAGCCGCATGTCGACGCTGAAGAAGGCCGCCAAGGACCTCACCGAGACGCTGTTCAAGATCAACGAGGACGGCGACAGGAAGGACCGGGTGCAGATCGGCCTCGTGCCCTTCACCTCCTTCGTCAATGTCGGTGCCGACAAGGCCACCGCATCCTGGATGGACCAGGAGGGCGCCTCGCCGATCCACTGGAAGAACTTCGAGACCCGCTCGAACGGAACGCCGGATCCCGCGGAGTTCGACAGCAAGCTTCTGACCAACGGCAAGCCGAGCCGCTTCACGCTGTTCAAGCAGCTGAAGCACACGGACTGGCTGGGCTGCGTCGAGGCGCGGCCGATGCCCTACGACGTCGACGACACGCCGGCGTCGAGCTCCAATCCGGCCACGCTCTTCGTGCCGCAATTCGCCCCCGACGAGCCGTCGAACGCCAACAAGAAATGGGGCGACAGCTACTACAACAACTATCTGGACGACGACCGTGGCGCCTGCCGGACCTCTTCGAAGAAGGCCGCCCGCTCCTCGGGCATGGACCGCTGGGAATATGCCCAGAAGCGCCTGTGCAAGTACAAGGACCAGCCGCGGTCGCTCGGCAACACGACCGTCAACGGGCCGAACTACTGGTGCAAGACCCAGCCGATCACCGATCTGACCAACGACAAGTCGCAGGTGCTGCGCGACATCCAGACGATGAACGCGGATGGTCACACCAACATTCACCAGGGTGCGGTCTGGGGATGGCGGGTCCTGTCGCCCTCCGAGCCGTTCACCAAGGGGCGCGAGCCGAAGAAGGACGAGGAAGAAGAGCATGTACGGGTGATGATCGTCATGACCGATGGCGAGAACACCTACCAAGGCCAGAACTCGTTCAACAAGACGCGCATCAACGCCTATGGCTACGGCACCGAAGAGCGGCTGGGTAACGGCGTCGACACCTACTGGGAAATCCAGGACAAGATGGACGACCGGCTGCTGCAGACCTGTTCCAACGCCAAGAAGGGCGGCGTGCAGGTCTATACGGTGGCCTTCCAGATCTCCAGCAGCAGCACCATCAACATGATGAAGAACTGTGCGACGACGCCGGCCATGGCCTTCGATGCGAAGTCCAACAGCGCGCTGGTCGATGCGTTCGAGCGCATCGCCGAAGAGATCACCAAGCTGCGGCTGCAGATGTGAGGCGGCAACGCCGCCCCGTTTGCTGCCGTCAGTCCGAGGCGCGGATCGTGAAGGGAAGCTCGCCGGAGGCCGTCTTTCCGCTCACCGTGTCGGTGAGCGTCGTCACCAGGCGGTAGTCGCCGGGCCGCAGGCCTTCGAAGGCGAAGCTGAGCGTTGCATGAAACTCGCGCAAGCGATTGCGGCTGTCGGCGCGCAGGTCGGCAAAGCCGGTCTGCTCGGCCAGCACCTGGCCGGACGTGTTCAGCAGCTCGAACCCGGCTGTCAGCCGCACGCCGTATCCCTCGGCCGTCTCTTCATGGCCGAAACCGACCGGCTCGGCATAGACGGTCAGCGTGTCGCCGGCGGCAAAGACCGCATCTGCCCGCGGGGTGTAGCGGCCATAGCCGGTCGCAGCCCCGTCGGTGAAGGCAAGGGCGGCGAAGGAGAGGGGAGCCTGCTGCCAGGCGGCATCCAGCGCCTGATAGGCGCTGGAAAGACCCTCGGGGAGCGAAGCCTGCTGAGCGAGTGCCGCAGCGGGAAGCACCGCAAGACCTGCGGCGAGCGACACAGCCCTTGCAAGGGAAGCGGGACGCGCCGCGCGCGACCCGAAACCGACAGCTAGCGCCTGCCCGACAAAAGTGCCGAAGCGACCCGACTTGCCCCTGATCATCCAAGCCCCGCCCTGTTAAAGCCCCGCAATGCGTATTTTGCGGCGCACCGTATAGAACGGGGCGCGGAAAACAACAAGATTATCCGGCAAAACCGGTGAACAGCGCGCTGTCGCTGCCCTCGATCCGGTCGCTCCACGACTGGCGTTTGCGATAGATCGTCGAGGGGCTGATTTCCAGCGCCGCCGCCGCCTTGGCGATGTTGCCGTCGAAGGCGTCGAGCGCGTCCTCGATGATCCGCTTTTCCTGAGCCCACAAGGGTTCGATCTCGCCGCCACGGCGGCGAGCGCCGAAGGGCGCGGCCGAACCGCGCACCGGCTCGTGACGGAGCGAAAGGCCGCCCTCGCCGATCAGGAAGGCCGGCAGCATCTGCGCCGTCAGGGCATCGCCCTCGTGCAGCACCACCGCCTGGCGGACCGCGTTTTCCAGCTGGCGGACATTGCCCGGCCAGTCGTAGGTCAGCAGCTTCTCGCCGGCGCAAGGGGCGACGCCGGCAAAGGCGCGGCCCTCCTCGCGTGCATAGCGGGTCAGGAAGGCCTGGGCGAGCGGCAGGATGTCCTCGCGGCGGTCGCGCAGCGCCGGCAGGCGGATCGGCAGCACGTGCAGGCGATAGAACAGGTCCTCGCGGAAGCGCCCTGCGGCGATTTCCGCATGCGGGTCGCGGTTGGTGGCGCACAGGATCCGTACATCGACGGGCCGCGGCCGGGTATCGCCGACGCGCTGCACCGTGCCCGTCTGCACGAAGCGCAGGAGCTTCGATTGCAGGGCGAGGTCCATCTCGCCGATCTCGTCGAGGAACAGCGTGCCTCCGTCGGCCGCTTCCGCAGCGCCTGCGCGGCTCTCCGAGGCGCCGGTAAAGGCGCCGCGCACATGGCCGAAGATCTCGCTTTCCATCAGCTCGCCGGGAATGGCGGCGCAATTGATGATGATGAAGGGGGCCTCGGCCCGGGGCGAGCGGGCATGGATGGCGGCGGCCGCCAGCTCCTTGCCGCTGCCGGACTCGCCGGTAATGAAGACCGGAGCGGAGGAGGGCGCGATGCGGCGGATCTGGTCGTAGACCTCGCGCATGCGGGCCGAGCCGCCGACAAAGCTCTCGAAACGGAAGGGGTCGCGGGTCGCGGTCAGGTCGCGGGGCTCGCCCGCCCCCTGCGCTGCCTGCCGGCGCAGGCCTTCGCCGCGCGGCGTGCGGGTGTTCTGGATCAGGAAACGGTCGATGCGCTCGGCCACTGCGACGGGATCGATCGGCAGGCTGATCACGTCATGCGCGCCGGCTTCCATCGCCGCCAGGCTGCGGCTCAGCGATTCCCTCGGGCTGATTGCCATCAGCATCGCCTGCGGCTGCGCCGCAGCGAGACGGGACAGGTGTCCGTCCTGGCCGAGGGTTTCGAGGTCGACGATCATGACGTCGGGGCGCACCTGGGTGCTCGCGGCGTAGAACGGCTCGAAACTGTGATAGGCGACCGGCGTCGCGCAGGGATGATCCATCGCCCGAGCGATCGAACCGGCTAGCTCGCGGGTCGTTCCGTCTCCGTCGAGAACGGCCAACCGAATTTTCCCCGCAGCGCCATGCATGGACTCCATGCTTTGGCGACCCCCTTCTTGCTTCCGCCCCACCGGCGGCATCGATTTGATTTGCCGTCAGATTCTGATCGGACATGGTAAACAAACTGTTTCCGACCCCGGCCCGTGAAACAGGTGGCGCAGCCGGCCGCCCGCAATCCACAGCCGAGCAGCCGTGCTGCGGCGGATGGACCCACGAATTTCTGCGGATAGGTCGGGCCCGGTGCGGGTGATAGGGTCGCCGGGACGCGGTCGCAGACCGCAAGACGCCGGCAAGGACCAGCCGCATGAAACGTATCGTGATCCTGCTTGCGATCCTGGCAGCCGCTGCCGTCGCCTGGGGCGGCTTCGTCTGGTGGCGGGACCGGCCGGTGCCCGTCACCGTCGTCACGCCGCATATGGGACGGGCGGCCGACGTGGTCTATGCCACCGGCGTGGTCGAGCCGGTACGCTGGGCGAAGGTCACCAGCGTGCTGCGGGAACGCATCGTCGAGCTGTGCAGCTGCGAGGGCGAGACCGTGGAGGCGGGGCAGGTGATCGGCCGGCTCGATTCCACGGCGGCCCGTGCGACGCTTGCAGAGCTGGAGGCCCGTGCCCGCCTGTCGGAACAGGAACTGGAGCGGGCCGCAGGGCTGATCGAGCGCCGCGTCGTCTCCCAGCAGGCCTTCGAAAAGGCCGAGAACGACCATTCCCGCAATGTCGCTCTGGTCGCCGCGCAGGCGGCAAGGCTCGGCGACTACGAGCTGCGCGCGCCGATGGACGGCCAGGTGCTGCGCCGCGACGGCGAGGTCGGCGAGGTGGCCGAGCCCGGTGCCGTGCTCTTCTGGGTCGGGCAGGACCGGCCCCTGCAGATCGTTGCCGACGTCAACGAGGAAGACATCCCGCTGGTGCGCCGCGGTCAGACGGCAGTGGTACGCGCCGACGCCTTTCCCGACAGCAGCTTTAAGGCCCGGGTCGAGCGGATCACCCCCAAGGGCGACCCGGTGCTCAAGACCTACCGGGTCTATCTCGCCTTTCCGCAGGAAACCCCGCTGATGATCGGCATGACCAGCGACGTCAACATCGTTGTGCGCGAGGTCGAGAACGCCATGTTGATCCCGCTCGCCGCCCTCGATGAAGACCGGGTTCTGGTGCTGGGGGAGAACGGCCGGCTGACGGCGCGGCGGATCTCCGTCGGCATTCGCGGCATCGAGGAGGTGGAGGTGCTGGACGGGCTCGAAATCGGCGAGCGTGTGGTTTCGCCCTGGGCGGAGGGGCTTGCTTCCGGCATGGCGGCAACGCCGACAGCCGCTGCGAGCGGCGGAGACTGAGGCCGTGCCCCTCATCCTGTCCATCGCCCTGACCCATGTGAAGGGACGTCTGCGCCAGAGCATCGTCTCGGTGCTGGGCGTGATGCTCGGCGTCGGGTTCTCCATCGCCATGGCGGCCCTGATGCAGGGCTCGCAGGAAGATTTCATCGCCACGCTGGTCGATGCGATGCCGCATGTGGAGGTGAGCGACGAGGTGCGCGATCCCGCGCCGCCGCCGGCCGCGGGCTTCTTCGGTGCGGTCAACGTGATCGGCGCGCGCCCCGACGACGACACGCGCGGCCTGCGCAATCCGACGAGGCTGCGGGCGATGCTGGACAGCTGGCTGCCGGGCAGGATGACCATGACGCTGGCGGGCCAGGCGGTGCTGCGCTACGGCGGGCGCGACGTGGCCGTGTCGCTGACCGGTGTCGACCCGGCCGGCTATCTCCGGGTTTCGACCATCGGCGACGACATGCGTGGGGGCTCCTTCGAGGAGCTTGCCGCCAATCTCAACGGCATCGTCGTCGGCGATGGGGTGGCGGAAAAGCTCGGCGCCCGGCTCGGCGACACGATCGCGGTGTCCACGTCCGCCGGGGCCGTGCGGCGGCTGAAGATCGTCGGCCTGTACCACACCGGCGTCACTCAGGCGGACGACGCCACGGCCTATGCGATGCTGAAGACGGCGCAGGTGCTGTTCGCCCGGCCCGATGTGGTCAACCGGATCTCGGTGAAACTGGACGACATCAACGCGGCGCGGTCGGTTGCGGCCCGCATCGAGCGCATGACCGGCTACCGCGCCACCTCCTGGCAGGAGGCGAACGAGAGCCTGATGGAGGTGCTCGTGGTGCGCAACGTCATCATGTACACGGTGGTCGGCGCCATCCTGCTGGTCGCCGGCTTCGGCATCTTCACCATCGTCTCGACCATCGTCCACGAAAAGGCCCGCGACATCGCCATCCTCAAGTCGCTCGGCTTTGGGCAAGGCGACATCCGACGCATCTTCCTGATCGAAGGGCTGGTGATCGGTGCCGCCGGCTCGGTGCTGGGTTCGGTGCTCGGCTACCTGATCACGCTGGGGCTCGATTCGGTGACGTTCGAGGTGCGGACGAATGTCGAGATGACCTCGCTGCCGCTGACCTACAGCCCGTTGCACTATCTCATTGCCAGCGGTTTTGCGCTGCTGTCGGCCGGCGTCGCCGGCTACATGCCGGCGCGGCGCGCTGCCAAGCTCAATCCGGTCGAGATCATCCGGGGGGCATCGTGAGCCCAACCGCGAAAGAGGGGGCCGACGCCGTCGTCGGATCGGGTGCCCCGCCTTTGATCGAGGCGCGGCGCCTGACCCGCGTGCTGCCCGGCACGGTGCCGGTGACCTTGGTGCGCGAGATCGACCTGACGATCCGCGCCGGCGAGTTCGTGGCGATCACCGGGCCGTCCGGCTCGGGCAAGTCGTCGCTGCTCTATCTGCTGGGCCTGCTCGACAGCCCGACCGAGGGCGAAGTACTGATCGAGGGCGAGCCGACGCATCTCCTGTCGGAACGCCGGCGGGCGGCGATCCGCCTGTCGACGCTGGGCTTCGTCTTCCAGTTCCATTTCCTGCTGCCGGAATTCTCCGTCACCGACAACGTGATGATCCCCATGCGCAAGCGCGCCCTGTTGCCCGCGCGCGAGATGCGCGAGCGGGCAAGGGGGCTTTTGGCCGATCTCGGCCTCGGCGATCATCTGGACAAGCGGCCGGACCAGCTGTCCGGCGGCCAGCGCCAGCGGGTGGCGGTGGCGCGCGCACTGGCCAACGAGCCGCCCGCGATCCTGGCCGACGAGCCGACCGGCAGCCTCGACAGCCGCTCGTCGGACCAGGTCTTCGATATCCTGCGGGCGCTGGTCGACGACCACGGCAAGACGGTCGTCGCCGTCACCCACGACCTCGACATGGCCGCGCGCATGGACCGCCGGCTGCACCTGGTGGACGGGATGCTTGCCGACCCGTGAGGGCGAAGGGGGAGGCGAAGGAGGCTCAGCCGGCGACGACGTCGTAACCTGCCGCCTCGATCGTCTCGACGATCCGCTCGCGGGGCAGTTGCGTCTGGATACGGGCCGTGCCGCTGGCAAGGTCGATCTCGGCGCTGGCCGCCGGGTCCGCAGCCGCGAGCGCCTTCTTCACCGAGGCGACGCAGCCGTTGCAGGTCATGCCGTCTATCTTCACTTCGATCATGGTCGTGCGCTTTCCTTCCTGCCGCCGATGGCGGGCGTGACTGTCATTCCCTGAAAGAATGGGGCTTCCAGCAAGGGGAAGGTCAAGGGGGAGGTTGCCGGCCGAAAGCTGCCTGGCCGCGACACTTTCCTCGCTCCTCCGGGGGCTTGGGGCTGGAGACTCGGAAGAATCGTCGTATTCAGTTGCTATTCGAGGTAGGTTTGATTCGGCTTCGGCGGAAGCACGGACTTGGCCGGACGAGCATGGCACGCGCGACAAGCATTTTCATTTTCCTCTGTATGGGGGTGATCGCGGCCTCCGTCGCTGCGATCATGATGTTCCAGTTCGCCCGCCCTGCGGGCGAGGCGGTGACGCTCGGCCTGTCGCTCCTGTGCACCATGATCGTCGTTCATCTGGTCTTCGCCCGTCAGCGCGACCGCGGCGACATCGCCGAGAAGGTCGCCGCGCTCGAGGAGCGCGTGCTCGAGGTCGACGAGGACGTCAGCAACATCGAGGGCCGGCTGACCGGCATGGAGACCAACCTGCCGCGCCGCACCCGTGAGGAGATCGATCCGCTCTTCGCCGAGGTGGAGGTGCTGGGCAGCCTCATCAAGCAGATGGCCGAGGCCATGGCCGGCATGGAAGACCGCATCGACGAGCAGGACGCGCGCCAGATCGCGCCGCCCCCGCCGCAGGAGCGCTTCGCCGCCTACGAGGAGCCGCGCGCGCTCGGCTACAGCCAGCCGACCGGCGCCGGGTATCCGGCACAGCCGGGCCCGGCATATGCGGCTCAGGCTCCCGATCGCGCCCCCGCTTACGGCCATGCACAACCAGCCCAGGCACCGCACGGCTATGCGCAGCCGCAGCACGGCGGCGACGCCCCGGCGGTGCGCGGCCCCGCGCCCGGCGAGGGGCCGCACGGCAGCCGCGCTCAGGAGAGCCAGCGTTCGCCGGCCATGGCGCGCGCGCGGGAGGACGCAAGGCCCGATCCCGAGCTGCGCCGGGTCATCCAGGACGCGCTCGACAACAACCGGGTCGATCTGTTCCTGCAGCCCATCGTGACGCTGCCGCAGCGCCAGGTCCGCGACTACGAGGCGCTGACCCGCATTCGCGATGCGCAGAACAACTATCTCGAGCCGGTCGATTTCATCGCCGAGGCGACGCGCGCGCGGATGATGCCGGCCATCGACAACCTGATGCTGTTCCGCGCCATCCAGGTGCTGCGCCGCCTGTCGAGCCGCAATCGCCGCTCCGGTCTCTTCGTCAACCTGTCGATCCAGACGCTGGTGGACGAGCGTTTCTTCCCCGGCTTCCTCGACTTCCTGCGCGCCAACGAGGGGTTTTCGGGCCTCCTGACCTTCGAGTTCACCCAGAGCGACGTCAACGAGATGGGCGCGCTGGAGCTGGAGAGCCTCGCCGCGCTGCACGAGCTCGGCTACCGCTTCTCCATGGACCGGGTTCGCGACCTGAAGATGGACTTCAAGGTCCTGTCGGATCGCGGCTTCCGCTACATGAAGCTGCATGCCAGCCGCCTGATCGGCAACGAGCACATGCCGGCCAGCCACATTCACCCGGCCGATCTCGGCGACCTGCTGCGCCGCTACGCGATGGAGCTGATCGTCGACCACGTCGAGACCGAGGCCCAGGTGCTGGAGGTGCTCGACTACGACGCCCGCATCGGCCAGGGCTATCTGTTCTCGCCGCCGCGCCCGGTCCGTCCGGAAGTGCTGCAGGCGCGCCCGCCGCAACGCGGCCTGCGCCGCGCCGCCGAGTAGGTCGGCTCTCTCTTCGCACCGTCGAAAAGCAAAGGCCCCGCCGGAACCGATCCGGCGGGGCCTTTTCATGTCTTGCGAAGGGAGGACGAGAGTGCTGTCTCAGCTCTTCTCCGGTCCCACCGTGACCACCAGCGGGTCGACACCCTTGAGCATGCGTGCGGCGACGGCGCGCACCTGCTCCAGCGTCACCGCCTCGATCAGGGTGTTGCGCTCATCGATATAGTCGCGACCGAGGCCTTCGACCTGCAGGCCCAGCAACTGGTCGGCGATCTTGTCCGAGGTATCGAAGCGCAGCGCATAGGAGCCGGTGAGATAGGCCTTGGCCTTGGCCAGTTCCTCCGCGCTCGGTCCCTTGTCGGCCATTCGCGCCATCTGCGCGCGGATCACCTCGACGGACTCGTCGGCGCGGTCGGAGCGGGTTCCGGTCACGGCCATCCACATGCCGGCATGCTGGTAGGGCACCAGGTAGGAGCCGACGGAATAGGCAAGGCCGCGCTTCTCGCGCACTTCCTCGAACAGCCAGGACGAAAACACGCCGCCACCGAGGATGTGGTTCATCACGAAGGCCGGGATGAAGTCCGGGTCGTCGCGCTTCAACCCCGGCAGGCCGATGCGGATGGCGGTCTGCGGCACGTCGAGCGCCACATGCTCCATCTTGCCGGTCGCCATGGTGACATCGGACACCTGGGTCAGCGTTCCGGTCTCCGGCAGCGTGCCGAAGACGCTGTCGAGCAGCGGCGCCAGGCGTTCGGCGTTGATCGCGCCGACGACGGCGATCTTCAGTCCCTTGCGGGCGAAGATGTTGCCATGCAGCTGCTTCAGGTCCTGCGGCGAAAGCGCGGCAACGCTCTCCTCCGTGCCGCGCGCGGCCCGGCCATAGGTGTGGTCCGGATAGGCGAGCTCGGCCCAGCGGCGCCCGGCGATGGCATCGGGGTCCTTGGCCTCGCTGCGCAGGCCGGCGATGATCTGCCGCTTCATCCGCGCCACGGGCTCATCGTCGAAGCGCGGGGAGGAGACCGCAAGACGCAGCAGTTCGAAGGCATCGTCGACATTCGGCGTCAGCGTGCGCATCGAGCCATAGAAATTGTCGCGGCCGGCATCGAAGCCCATGCGCACCGAAAGGTCCTCCAGACGGGTCTGGAAGGCTTGCGAATCCAGCTCGCCCGCACCTTCGTCAAGGGTGGAGGAGAGCAGGTTGGCCAGCCCCTCCTGCCCCTTGGGGTCCTGCGAGGCGCCGCCTTCGAAGGCGAACTTGATGGCGACGATCGGCACCGTGTCGTCTTCCACCAGCCAGGCGGTCAGCCCGCCGGGCGTGGTGATCTCCTGGATCTCCATCGCAGCGAGCGGACGCGGGGTGGCGGCAACGGCGGAGACGACGAGGGCGAAGGCGAGAAGCCCGCGGCCGAGGGCGGTGAGAAGGGTCAAGGGCGAGGTTCCGTGCGAAGATGCGGGAGCGGCGGCGAGACGGCGGCTCATTGCTGGACCTCCTGCGCAGCTGCCGGCTCCTGCGGGGCGCTGTCGGCGGGTGCGGCTGCAGCCTGCTGGGGCCCTCGCAGATAGGCGGTCACGGGCAGGGAGGCCAGATGCGCGGCGGCCGCCGCCTTCACGTCGTCTGCCGTGATCGCGGCGATGGTCGAGGGCCAGTTGCGGATTTCCTCGATGGTACCGCCGGTGGTCAGCGAGGCACCGAAGATCCGCGCCAGCGTCGACTGGCTGTCCTGTGCATAGAGCGCGGAGGACAGGAGGCTCTTCTTCGCCCGCTCCAGCTCTTCGGCGGTGATGCCGTCGCTCGCCACGCGCTGCAGCACGTCGAGCGAGGCCTTGCCCAGATCCTCCAGGCCGGTGCCGTCCGCCGGCACTGCGTAGATCATGAAAGTGCTGTCGTCGAGCGCGCCGGAATTGTACCAGCTGCCGGCCGAGGAGGCGACGCCCCGGTCGATCACCAGCTCCCGGTAAAGGCGGCTCGTGCTGCCGCCGCCGAGCACTTCCGACAGGAGCTGCAGTGCGGCAGCCCCATTGCCATCGGCGGTGTTGTAGCTCGGCACGACCCAGGCCTTGCGCATGTTCGGCTGGTTGACGCGCGGGTCCGAATAGGAGACCTCGCGCGAGCCGGGCAGGACCTGCGCCTTGGCGCGCTCGCGTGCACCCGGCTCGGCGCGCCGCGGCACCTTGCCGTAGGTCTCCTCGGCAAGCTTGCGCACCTCGTCGGCGGTCACGTCGCCGGCAACGACCAGGATGGCGTTGTTCGGCGTGTAGAAGCGGTCGTAGAAGGCGATGGCGTCCTGGCGGTCGAGCGCCGAGATCTCGTCCGGCCAGCCGATCACAGGCGTGCCGTAGGGGTGGTTGACGAACAGCATGCTGTCCAGCGTCTCGCTGAGCATCGAGCCGGGGTCGCTGTCGACGCGCTGGCGGCGCTCCTCCAGCACGACGTCGCGCTCCGGCAGAACCACCTCGTCGCTGAGCACGAGATTCTGCATGCGGTCGGCTTCCATCTCCATCATCTCGCCGAGATGCTCGCGCGCCACGCGCTGGAAATAGGCGGTGTAGTCCTGCGAGGTGAAGGCGTTCTCCTGGCCGCCGATCTCGGCAATGCGCTGGGAGAAGGTGTTGCCCGGATGCGCCTTGGTGCCCTTGAACATCAGATGCTCGAGGAAATGGGCAATGCCGGACATGCCTTCCGGCTCGTCGGCCGCACCCACCTTGTACCAGACCATATGGGTGACGACAGGCGCGCGGCGATCCGGGATCACCACCACTTCCAGCCCGTTGTCGAGGGTGAAGGCGCTCATGTCGCCGCCAATGCGGATGTCGGCGAAGGCGGCGGCATCGGCGGCCTGCGTGGCCTCGGCCCGGGCGCTGCTGCCGGCAAGCGGGCCGACAGCGAGGACGGCGGCGATGGCAAGCGTGCCGGCACACAGCGAGACGCCGCGCAGCAGGCGGCGTGCCAGCGGGGTGTCTTGCAGGATGTGGCGGGTTTGTCCTGAGAGAGGCGACAAGGTTCGATCTCCGGAAAAGGTTTCTCCCTGCCGATCACTTATAGGCAGGCCGGCCGCAAAGGACCCGTGAACTTTTCGTAAGGTCCGCCAAAGGCGACGGGGCCAGAGATAGCGCATGCGCGTGCGGCGACAACAAGGCCGCCTTCCGGTGCAGGCAGCAAAAAGGCCGGAGCATTGCCCCGGCCTTGCAAAACCTGTCGTCGTCGTCGCCTGGGGATCAGCGCAGCGTACGCGCCGACTGGCCGCTCATCAGGCGCTCCATGTCGGAAACTTTCGGCTGGTCGTCGACCTTGCCGACCTGCGGCAGCGGCGCGCCGGCGGCCGGGGTCGAATAAGCCACCGGCGGTTCGATCAGGTAGCGGCGCACCGGATTGCCGTTCTCGTCGAGCACGGCGGTCTCCTTGCGGGCGACGCCGACGCGCTGGTTCAGCTCGTTCGGCTTCATGCGCGCGTCCTCGAGCCGGTTCTCCAACTGGATTTCCTGCTGGATGTCGCGGTTCTGGCCGCCGGTGGCGAGCTCCTTGATGCCGCGCGACTGGTAGATGTCGCTGCGACCCTGCCGGTCGATGTCGCGCGTGTCGCGATAGGCCTGCTGGATGCGCTGGAGATCGGTCTCGCCCTGCTCGGGCCAGTTGGCGATCTCTTTCTTCTCTTCCGGCTGCGGCAGCTCGGTCATCTTGGTCGGCATGGCCAGAGGCGCGCGCGGGGCGTACTCGATCTTCTGCTCCGAGCGGGCGTCGACCGCGCCGAGGCCTTCCATCAGCTTGCGGACCATCGCGACATCGGGCGCCTCGTCGTTGCTCGAGCCGTCGTTGAAGCCGTCGGCGCCGTGCTGGCAGCCGGCAAGCACGAGGGCCGCGGCGCTGGCGAGCAGCAGGGCACGGCCGCGGCGGCCGGCATGACGAAGGGTGGTTGCGGTCAAGGGTCGACGCGACACGTCAGCTATCCTTCAAGGCTCTTGCGCGGAAAACCCGCGTCCCGGGGGGCAAACGCCTCGCCGGCAGTTCGGACCCGGACTGTCCGGGTGGGACTGGCCGGGTCGGGCGGTCTTGCCGGTGCGGTCGTCCTTGGAACAACCTGCATCGGCTTTGGTCCGGGCAAGCCGGCGCATCAGATGCTGCGGCTACTCAGACGGGTTTTTTGCGGCATCATTAGGGCCACCGACGAAACTGTCATACAGCAGAGCCGCCACCCCGGCAACGATCCAGACATCGGCGAGGTTGAACACGTACCAGGAGAAGTCGCCGACATGGAAGTGGAAGAAGTCGGCAACGGCGCCGTAGGCGATGCGGTCGATGCCGTTTCCGACCGCCCCGGCGATCACCAGCGCGAAGCCCGCCGCCTGCAGCCGGCGCGTCGCCTGGGCTCCCCAGATCCAGAACACGACGGTGATGACGAGCGTGAGGCCCACCAGAAGCCACCGGCCGAGACCGGCTTCCTGCTGCAGCAACCCGTAGGAAATGCCGTAGTTCCACACCATCACCAGGTCGAGGAACGGGGTGAGGGCGACACGGCCGCGCGCGGCAATGTCGAAGCCGAAGAGCATCCACAGCTTGAAACCCTGGTCGAGCGCCATGCCGATGGCGGCAATGGCGAGAATCTGGGCGCTGGAGGGGCCCCATAGGCGGCGTTTTGTCATCTGGCTCTCGTCTTGCTCAGTCTGGCGGGCCGGTACGGTTGATGCGGGCGGCCAGTTCCTCCTGGCTGCGGCGGTTCTCGCGATGGGCGATATAGATGCCGCTGCCGACGATCAGGGCAATGCCGATCCAGGTCGGCCCGTCGGGAAAATCGCCGAAGACCAGATAGCCGAACACGGTCGCGCTGACGATCTCCAGGTAATTGAACGGCGCCAGGACGGAGGCGGGCGCGGCCGCGAAGGCCTGGACGATCAGCCCATGCGCGAAGAAGGACAGCGCACCGACCAGGGCGAGCAGGCCCCAGCCGGGCAGGTCGGGCATCACCGCCTCGGCGGGCTCGTAGCCCGCGATATTGGCGGCAACGAACAGGGTGCCTAGCAGCATCACCCCGCCGAGCCCGGCGGTGAACTGGACGCAGAGCATGCCGCCCTCGCCGGACAGCTTGCGGGTGATCACGAGATACAGCGCAAAGAGCAGGGCGGCGCCAAGCGGCAGCAGCGCAGTAAGACCGAAAGTCTCGAAGCCCGGGCGGATGATGATCGCCGCCCCGGCAAGGCCGACGAGCACGGCCATCCAGCGGCGCGGGCCGACCTGTTCCTTCAGCACCAGCGCCGACAGGACGGTCAGGATCATCGGCTCGACGAAAAAGATCGCGATGGCGTCGGCCACCGGCATCGTCGCGACCGCGGTGAAAAAGCAGACCGTCGCACCGGAGAGGAAGAAGCCGCGCAGCAGATGCGGCCACAGGCGCCGGGCCCGCAGCACCGAAAGACCGGGGCCGATGGCGGCGGTCAGCAACGCGAACACCATCTGGAAGGCGAAGCGGGCAAGCGCGATCTGCAGCGGCGGCTGGGTCTCCGTCAGATACTTGGCCGTGACGTCCATCATCGGCACCAGCAGCATGGCGACGCTCATCAGGCCGATGCCGCGCATGACCTCGGCGGCCGGCACGCTGCCCGCGCTGTCGCTCATCCGGGCGGGCCGTTCACGGCCAAATCGATAGCGCCGAGCGGGGCAAGGCTGGCCAGCACGGCCCGTGCCTCGGCGCTGTCCCGGTCCATCTGCGCGATCAGCGCCTCGATACTGTCGAAGCGCTCCTCGGCGCGCAGCCGCGCGGCGAGCATCACCTGAAGTCTCTGCCCGTAAAGATCGCCGGAAAAGTCGAAGAGGAAGACCTCCAGCAGCGGCGCGCCATTGTCGAAGGTCGGCCGGCGGCCGAAGCTGGCGACGCCGTCGATCCACTCGCCGCCATTGGCGCGCGCACGCACCGCATAGATGCCGTGGGCCAGCTCGGTCTCGGCCGGCAGTGCCAGGTTTGCCGTCGGATACCCGAGGTCGCGGCCGCGTTTCTCGCCATGGCGCACCTCTGCCTCCACCGACCAGCGGTAGCCGAGCAGGGCGTTGGCCAGCACCACGTCGCCGGCAGCAAGGGCTGCGCGCACGCGGCTGGAGGACACGGCCTCGCCCGCCTCGTCGGTTGCGGCGGTGACGATGGTGACGCCGAAACCGTCGGAGCTGCCGGCAGCGCGCAGGAAGTCCGGTGTGCCGCGCCGGCCCCGTCCGAAATGGAAGTCGTATCCGGTCACCGCGTGCCGGATATGCAGCTTGTCCCGCAGGATCTCGTGGACGAAGGCCTCTGCCTCGAGCCCGGCAAACGCGCGGGTGAAGGGCAGGCTGACCATGCCGTCGAGCCCGGTCGCCGCCATCACACGGGCCTTCATGGGCTCCGGCGTCAGGCGGAAGACCGGCTTGTCCGGATTGAACACGGTGCGCGGATGCGGCTCGAAGGTCAGCGCGAAGGCCGGCACCGACTGGGCGCGCGCGATGTCCAGCGCCTCGCCGAGCACGGCCTGGTGACCGCGATGCACGCCGTCGAAATTGCCGATCGCCACGACGCCGTCGGCAAGGGCGGCCGGGAACTCCGCCAGATCGCTGACGACGGGAAAGGCTTCGGAAACGAGATCTGTCATCGGCGTCGAGGGCTTGCCGGACACGCTGGACGGCGCGCGGCCTGTGGCTGAACGGGCGTGCCGCCTTCAAGGCGGCACGAAACTGCCGGCGGACCCTGCCCATTCGCCCGAAAAAGGTCAAGCGCTGCGAGCGCGCTGTCAGGTCGTGGCGGGAGGCGTGTCGGCTCAGGCGCGCGGGTCGCCGGCCTCCTGCTCAGCCCGGCTCGGCACCTTGACCACAGCCTCGCCCTCCAGGACCACCGTGTCGCCGACGGCGCAGCGGCAGTCGAGCCGGGCCCGGTTGCCCTTCTCCATCAGCTCGCTGACGGTGACCGTTACCGTCACCTCGTCGCCGATTCGCACCGGAGCGCGGAAATTCAGCGTCTGCGAGAGGTAGATCGCCCCAGGCCCGGGCAGCCGCGTCCCCAGCACTGCCGAGATCAGGCTGGCGGTGTACAGGCCATGGGCGATGCGGGTGCGGAACGGCGTGCGTGCGGCGAAATGCTCCGACAGGTGGATCGGATTTCGGTCGCCGGAAACCTCCGCGAAGCCAATGACATCAGAAGAACTGACAGTCTTCGTCAGGGTCTCGCTGAGCCCCGGCGCGAGATCTTCGTAATAGAGCGTCTGCAACGCCAGCATCGGTCTCCTCCGTCCTTGTTCCTTCGGCCGCAGGGGACGCTAGACGCTCGCGGTGCGCACGGCAATTAAGCTTTCGTGTCAGATGTAGCAATGCGCATTAACGGAGTTTTCAGGGGAGCCGGGTAGTGTGGCAAGGCGTGGGGAGGCGGGGACACAGCCAAGTGTCTTCCTCCTGGAGATTTGAAGCAGCATCAGACGCCCGCTCAAGCGGGTCGGGCAGATTGACAGTATGGAGTAGACAATGGCCCTGGATGTTCAGATGCCGGTCCTCGTGGTGGACGATTACAAGACGATGATCCGCATCATCCGCAACCTGCTCAAGCAGCTCGGCTTCGAAGATATCGACGACGCGGCTGACGGCACCGAAGCGCTGGAAAAGATGAAGCAGCGCCGTTACGGACTGGTGATCTCCGATTGGAACATGGAGCCGATGACCGGCTACGAGCTGCTGAAGCAGGTGCGTGCCGATGCCGGCCTCTGCAAGACGCCGTTCATCATGGTGACCGCCGAGTCCAAGACCGAGAACGTCATCGCCGCCAAGAAGGCCGGCGTGAACAACTACATCGTCAAGCCGTTCAACGCGCAGACGCTGAAGGGCAAGATCGAGGCGGTCTTCTCCGACTGATCCGGATACTTCCGGCAAAACCGGGCTCTGCAGGGAGCTGGCGGCATCGCCGCCGGAGAGCAGGAGAGCTGCGTCCGCGTTTCGGGCGCGGATGGATGATGCGCGGCCGCAGGAGGCCGCGCCAAAAGGAAAAGATCCTATGGGCGCTTTGGAAAAGAAGGATCTCGCGCAGCTCATCACATTCCTGGAGCAGAACAGGGACCGCCAGGGTGATGTGACGCTGAACGATGTGATCGACCTCGCCGAGGTCATGACGGGCTCGATGCGCGAGTTCCTCGGCGCAATACAGCCGACGATCACGGCCGAGCTGACGGCGATCGCCGACGAGATCTCGCGGCTGAAGGTCGAGATCGTCAACCTGCGCCCCAACGACATGAAGAACAACCAGATCCCGGAAGCGGGCCGGGAGCTGGATGCCATCGTCGAGTCGACCGAGTCCGCCACCCATACGATCATGGAAGCGGCCGAGACCATCATGGCCGCCGACGACATGGACCACGACGCCTACCAGGCGCTGGTCAACGACAAGATGATCGAGATTTTCGAGGCCTGCGCCTTCCAGGACATCACCGGCCAGCGAATCTCGAAGGTGGTCAGTGCCCTCAATGCCATCGACAGCCGTGTGTCGGCCTTCGTCGAGCGGCTGCGCATTGCCGAGAGCGATGATGCGCCGCAGGAAGAGACCGACGAGGAGCGCCGCCGCCGCGACCTGATCCTGCACGGACCCCAGCATGCGGGCGAGGGCGTGTCGCAGGCCGATGTCGACAGCATGCTGTCGGGCGCCCAGGACGAGATCGACCGCCTGTTCGGCTGATGCCGGGCGGCAAGAATACCAAGGACAAAACGGGAGGGGAGCACCCGTTTCGCGCGTCCGCAAAGAGACGCGATCCTGCCTGGCCGGCGCCCCCCGCGAGCGGCCGGAAACTGAAAGAAAGGCCGGATCGGTTGATCCGGCCTTTTTTCATGTCCGCCTTTTCACGCAACTCGACTTTTCATGCCGGGCAGCTTTCCGGTGCCGCCGGTTACTGCTGCGGCTGCGTGCCGGTCTCTGCCGTCACCACCACGGCTGCCGGCGGCGTGGTGGTGGGAGCTGCGGGCGCTGCCGGAGCCGCGTTCATGTAGAAGCGCTGGCCGTTGATCTCGACGAACTGGTTGCCGCTCGCATCCGTCTGGATGATCGGCTGGGCCTGCGAGGGAGCCGCCTGCAGGGCGGGCGAGGGCGCCGGCTCCGGCTGCTGCGACTGGGCCGGAGCGGCTGCTGCCGGCGTCGGTTCCTGTGCGGCACTGTCGCCTGCGCTCGCTCCTGGGGCCGCGCCGCTGACCAGCGGGAAGGCCGCGGTCAGGGGAAATGCCGCCGAGCCTGATGTTGCGGCCACATCTGACGAGGGCGATGGCATTGGAGCGGCAGGCGTTGCCTGCTGCGGGGCGGGCGAGGGCGCCGGCTGCTGCAACCGGGCCGGAGCCGCTGCCGGCATCGCCTCCTGCCCGCCAGGACCGGCAAGCGGCGGGAAACTGCCGGCCGGCTGGGTGCCGGCTCCCGAGACTGCGCCGTTGACCAGCGGGAAGGATGCCGAGCCGGCGGTCGCGGCGGCCGTTGTTCCGGGCTGCTGTGTCGGCGCGGGGAAGGCGGCCTGCTGGCCCTGCTGCGGGAAGCCGCCTTGCTGCGGAGTGGGGAAGGCGGCCTGCTGGCCTTGCTGCGGGAAGCCGCCTTGTTGCGGAGCCGGGAAGGCAGCCTGCTGTTGCTGCCCCCCCTGCGGGACGGGCTGCTGCATGGGCGGGAAGCCCTGCTGGGCAGGGTAGCCGCCGACCGGCATGCCGTAGGCCGGCTGTGGCTGCTGCTGATAGGCCGGCTGCTGCTGATAGGCCGGCATCGTGCCGGGCTGCATGTAGGGCGCCGGCTGGCCGGGGGCCGTTGCCATGCTGCCGCCGGAATTGACGCGCGCGAACAGGAGGCCGGCCTGATCGGATGTCAGCTTGCCGTCCGGCACCGCGTTGATGCTCATCTGGAACTGGGTCACCGCGGAGCGCGTCTTGCGCCCCGGCGCACCATCCACCGGCCCGGCATCGAAGCCCAGCCGGTTGAGCGAAGCCTGCACGTTCATCCAGTATTCGCGCTCGGCCGCACTGCGGCGCGGGCGCTGCGGCGCCGTGCGGTAGACGCGCCGCTCGCGCGGGCGGTTCATCTGGCTGCCGATGATGGCGCCGGCGGCAAATCCGATGATGCCGGCGGCAACACCTTCTCCGCCCGCGTGGGCCGGCTCGGGCGCTGCGACGGGGACGAGGGCGAGGCTGGCCGCCGCCATGAGGAGACTAGTTTTTCTGAACATTGCTCTGCAGGGCTCCTTGCTTGAGAGTGACGAGCCATTGGGCGGTCGACATGTCCTGCTCGGCTGCGAAAAGACTGATCATGCGGTCGAGTTCGGAACTGCTGAGAGCCATCGCTCCGATCATCGAAACACAGCTTTGCGGAAAGACTTCATAGTAGAACGTGCCGTAGCGGCGGCTGCTGGCTTTCTCCGTGCGGCCGATATTGGCGCCGCGAAACTCCTGCACATTGCGCAGCAGGAAGGAAAAATGGTCGAAGGTCGGGGGCATCTGGCCCGCGACGAACATGATGTAGCGGCACAGGAAATCCTGATTGGCGCTGCGCTCGTGACCGTTCTGCCGCCGGCTGGTCAGGGTCATCGACAGCGCGTCGAGAAAGTTGAAGGGCTGGCTGTCGAGCCGCGCCTCGGGGATCTTGTAGGCGTCGTCGAGGTCGAGCTCGTAATAGGCCTGAAGCCTGGTGAAATGCGACAGCGGGAAGGTTTCGGAGCCGAGCTGCAGCCCGTTCTGGGAGAACCAGTTGAGATCCTCCATCGAGTAGCGGCTACCGAGATTGGCGATCAGCGCCAGCGCCGGAGAGGCGACTTCCTCGGGCCGGGCGGCAAGGTCGAGGCCGCGCTGCAGGTAGAAGGAGATCGCCTGCGGCGACACGCCCTGCGCCAGCATCGTTGTCGCCAGTCCGCACCAGCGTTCGGTGATGCGCGTGTTGTAATTCCAGCACCGCTCGCGCCCGTTCATGTCGACCGGGGCCAACACTGAGAGATAGTCGTGCAGGCGCGCCACCTGCTCGATATTGGCAAAGTCGAGAGGGCGCGTGTCCGAGCCGCGGGTATTGTTCGCAAAGAGCGCCTTGAGGAACAGATCGCCCGTGTCGATCTCCGCGGCGGTGACCAGCCCGTTCTGCAGGAAGAACTGTGCGTTGGTCAGGTCGTTGTTGACGACGTAGGTCTGGAACGTCTGCAGCGGCGTCGTGCCGTCCTGGGCAGCGGCCGGGCCGGCAAGGCCTGCGGCCACGACCAGCATCGCCGCACGGGGTGCCGCACGTCGCAAGGTCGACAGCAAGTCTGCAAGAAATCGCATGAAGCCCCCCAGCCTCGCGTCTCGCCAAATCCGTCGGGGAGCCGATAAAACCTTTCCCCTCCGTCAGCATATCCCGCCGGTTGCGGCATGCAAACAGGAGATGTGCCTGAATTGGCGGTTTCTCGCGATCCGGCGTTGGGTAGGGGGCGAGGCAGAAGAGGGGCAGGCCTGGAGCGTTACCAGCGCAGGTGCGGCACCGCCGCGCGTGCCTCCAGGCCTTCCTCGGCAAGGCGGCGGCGGACCAGGGCCTCGTCGGGGGCGTCGACCGGGCCGAAGTCGGCGCCGTGGATGCCGCCGGTGATGAACAGCACGTCGATCTCGTTGGCGACCGCGCCGCGAATGTCGGTCGGCAACCCGTCGCCGATGGCGAGGATCTGCTCGCGCGCCACCGCTTCGCCGGCGATCTTCGCCACCCGCGCCACCGCTTCCTCGTAGATCGGCGCATGCGGCTTGCCGAGAATGGTCACGGCGCCGCCGATATCCTCGTAAAGACGCGCGATGGCGCCGGCGCACCAGACCAGCCGGTTGCCGCGTTCCACCACGATGTCCGGATTGGCGCACAGGAAGGGCAGGCCGCGTGCCGCCAGTCGCTCGAGCATCGGACGATAGTCTTCCGGCATCTCGTTTTCGTCGTCGTGGAAACCGGTGCACACCACCTGCTCGGCCTCTTCCTCGCCGACGAGGCGGATGTCGAGGCTCTCGAACAGGGTGAGATCGCGCGCCGGGCCGATGTGGAAGACCGGCTGCTCGCGGGTTGCGGCCAGAAGGCCGCGGGTCACGTCTCCAGAGGTCACCACGTCGTCGAAGACGTCGAGCGGCACGCCGAGCCCCTGAAGTTGCTTGAGCACGGAGCTCGTCGGACGCGGCGCATTGGTGATCAGCACCGCGATCCCCCCGGCTTCGCGGCGGAACCGCGCCAGCGCCTCGCAGGCCTCGGGAAAGGCCGCGACACCGTTGTGCAGCACGCCCCACACGTCGCACAGGACGGCACGGTAGGACGGCGCCAGGGCGGAAAGCCCGGGGACGAGAAGCGGTGCGGGCTGGGTCATCGGTGTCTCTTTTCGGCAGACGGAACGGACGCGGCGCAAGACGCTGTGCCGGCGGACCATAGGCGATCCCCGGCAAAAAGGACAAGACGCCAACGCCGGAGGACCGCCTTGCTGCAGAAAAGTCGCGGAATTGAGCGAATTGCCGCTGCGTCAAACGTTTGCGCTTAAGACATTGTTCAGCATGTGTTGCTCAACCTCAGGTTCAGACTCGGTCACCTATGAATATTCAAATTTGTGCAAATTGATGGCTTTTCTTTCCAACTCCCTGCCGACCGGTCGACCGGAGGATCAAGGATGAAGACGATACGAGCGCGCATGATGCTGGTGACGATCGCACTGGCATTGCTTGGCGCGGTTTCCGCTTTTGCCATTTCGCAATGGGTGGCCGGCACCCTGACAGATACCGCTTTGCAGCGGGAGGTGGCCGGCGCCAAGCGCCAGCTGCAGGCACTGGTCGAGGCGGAAAGCCGCCAGGCCTTGCTGCTCGCCAGGGTGGTGGCCGGGCAGACGTCGGTGCAGCAGCGCTTCGCCGCCGGTGACCGCGAGGGCCTGGCGGGCGAATTCGTCCCGGCCTTCGAGGCGCTCAAGGAGCAGTTCGGCATCCGGCAGTTCCAGTTCCATCTGCCGCCCGCGACGTCGTTCCTGCGGGTCCACAAGCCGGAGAAATTCGGCGACGACCTGTCGTCGTTCCGCGCCACCGTGGTGGAGACCAACGGCGGGGTGAAGGACATTTCCGGCCTGGAGAAGGGGGTTGCCGGCATCGGCAATCGCGGCGTCGTGCCCATCGTCGTCGACGGCCAGCACAAGGGGTCGGTCGAGTTCGGCCTCGAGTTCCACGAAATGTTCGTCGCCGATTTCACCGAAAAGACCGGCTATCCGCTGGCGGTCCTGCGGTTCGGTGCCGAGGGGAGCGATGCGCTGGAAGTGATCGGCAACCGCCTGCCGGCCGACATGGATCCGCTGGCGCTTGCCGCGCAGACGGCCGGCGGCGGCCTCGTCTCGGCATCGGGCGATTTCTATGTCGATCAGGTCAATGTCGGCGACTATTCGGGCAATCCCATCGCCGTCGCGGTGATCGCGGTGGACCGCACCGCCTATGTGGCGATTGCCGACATGGCGCGCGCGGCCGGCATCGGCGTCGGCCTGCTGCTGCTGGCGATCGCCGCCGGTGCGGTCGTCTTCGCGGTGCGCTCGATCTGCAATCCGCTGCGCACCGTCACCGGCCAGATCATGGAACTGGCGGCCGGCGAGACCGGCTTCAAGGTCGCGGGCCGCGACCGGTCGGACGAGATCGGCGATATCGCCCGCGCCATCGAGGTTTGCCGCGACAACCGCATCGAGCAGGAGCGGCTGGAGCGCGAGCAGCATGGCGACCGGCAGGCGCGCGACGCGCACCAGCGGCAGGTCGATGCCTTGATCAAGGGGTTCCAGTCGACCGCGCAGGAGGTGCTGACCGCCGTCGACCACGCCAATGCGAGCCTGGAGGCGACCGCGCGCACGCTGGAGACGGTCGCCGCTTCCAGCGCGGAGCAAGCGGAGGGCGCGTCCTCGGCCTCGCGCGAGGCCTCCGGCAACGTGCAGTCCGTTGCGGGCGCGGCGGAGGAGCTGTCCTCCTCGATCCGCGAGATTTCGGAACAGGTCGAGCGCACCACCACGGTCGTCACCCGCGCAACCGACAACACGCGGGCGACCAACCAGAAAGTCTCGGGCCTTGCCGCTGCCGCCGGCAAGATCGGCGAGGTGGTGACCCTGATCCAGGCGATCGCCGAGCAGACCAATCTGCTGGCGCTGAATGCTACCATCGAGGCGGCGCGCGCCGGCGAGGCCGGCAAGGGCTTTGCCGTCGTTGCAGCCGAGGTGAAGCAGCTCGCCGACCAGACCTCGCGCGCCACCGGCGAGATCTCGGGCCAGATCGTCGCGATCCAGTCGGCCACCGCGGAGACGGCAAAGGCGATTGCCGAGATCGCCACCACCATGGACGAGGTCAACGACCACACCAGCGCTATTGCCGCGGCGGTGGTGCAGCAGGGGGCTGCGACGACGGAGATCAGCTCCAACATCCAGCTCGCCGCCTCCCGTACGCGCTCGGTTGTCGACAGCATCGGCGAGCTCGACACGGCGGTGGAGGAGACCAACCGCTCGGCCCAGCAGGTGCTGGGCGCGACCGGCGAGGCGGCGCGCCACACCCAGCGCTTCCGCCAGGAGATCGAGCGGTTCCTCAAGAATGTGGTCGCGGCCTGAGCGCGGCGATCCCGTGCCTTGAGACCGGCAATGAAGGGGGCGCGCAGGCGCCCCTTTCCCGTTTTGCGGGACGCTGCGCGGACGGCTGGCCCCGCGCGGCCAAACGGGCGATGCTGGCGCCGGGCGAGGGGACGATTCGCAAAGGTGAAGGTCCGGGAATGACGATCCGGCAGTTGAGCGACCACGCGATCAACCAGATCGCGGCAGGCGAGGTGATCGAGCGGCCGGCCAGCGTGGTCAAGGAGCTGGTCGAGAACGCCCTTGATGCAGGGGCGGCGCGCATCGGTGTGTCGACGGCGGCCGGCGGCAAGACCTTGATCCGCGTCGACGACGACGGCTGCGGCATTCCCGGCGAGCAGCTGGCGCTGGCGGTGGAGCGCCATTGCACGTCCAAGCTCTCCGAGGACGATCTGTTCGACATCCGCAGCCTCGGCTTTCGCGGCGAGGCGCTGCCCTCCATCGGCGCCATCGCCCGTCTTGCCATGACCTCGCGCCATGCATCCGAGACCCACGCCTGGACCATCCGGGTCGAGGGCGGGCGCAAGGACGGGCCGGCCCCGGCCAGCCATGCGGGCGGGACCCAGGTCGAGGTGCGCGATCTCTTCTTCGCAACGCCCGCCCGTCTCAAGTTCCTGAAGACCGACCGGGCGGAAGGGGCCGCGGTCACCGATGTGGTCCGCCGCCTGGCGCTCGCCAACCCGGCGGTGCGCTTCGAGCTGTCCGGCAGCGACCGCCAGACCACCACCTATGCAGCGGCGAGCGGCGAGCGGGCGCTGGAGGCGCGTATCGCCCAGGTCATGGGCACCGATTTCGTCGACAACGCCCGGCCGGTGAATGCGGTGCGCGAGGGCGTACGGCTGCACGGGCTTGCCGGCCTGCCGACCTTCCACAAGGCCAACTCGCTCTCGCAGTTCTTCTTCGTCAATGGCCGCCCGGTGCGCGACAAGCTGCTGATGTCGGCGCTGCGCGGCGCCTATGCCGACGTGCTGGCCCGCGACCGGCATCCGGTCTCGGTGCTGTTCATCGAACTCGACCCGCGACAGGTCGACGTCAACGTCCATCCCGCCAAGGCGGATGTGCGCTTTCGCGACGCGCAGCTGGTGCGCGGGCTGATCGTCGGTGCCCTGCGCCAGGTCTTTGCCGAGGCCGGCCACCTTGCCTCCTCGCATACGGCAAGGGCAGCGATGGCGTCCTTCTCCACCGGCTATGCGGCCGGCTCGTCCGCCGGCCTGCGTCCCGCTACAAGCGACCACTACGGCTACCAGCGCTCCGCCACCTCGCCCGCCCCGGCCTCGTCCGACTGGCGCGCCTCGCCCTTCCGTCCGCTGGACGCTGCCGAGGCGCACGCGCAAGCAGCCCCCGCGAGCGGGTTCGGCGAGGCGGCGCAGGCGGGCTTCGAGACGCTGGACATGCCGTCCGCCGATGCGCGGGCCCATGCCCAGGCGAGCGAAGCGACGGAGGAGCGCCAGTCCCGACCGCTCGGCGCGGCGCGGGCGCAGGTCCACGCCACCTACATCATCTCCCAGACCGAGGACGGTCTCGTCATCGTCGACCAGCACGCCGCGCATGAGCGGCTGGTCTATGAGCGGCTGAAGGCCGAGCTTGCCGTGCGCGGCGTCGCCCGGCAGGGCCTCCTGATCCCCGAGATCGTGGAATTGCCGCAGGAGGATGTGGCGCGTCTGGCGGAGCGGGCCGAGGAGCTGGAGGCCGTCGGTCTGGTGCTGGAGCCGTTCGGACCCGGCGCGATTGCGGTGCGCGAGACGCCGGCCATGCTCGGCCAGATCGACATTCGCGGCCTCGTCACGGATCTTGCCGACGATCTCGCCGAATGGGACAGCTCCACCCGCCTGCGCGAGCGGCTCGACCATGTCGCCGCGACCATGGCCTGCCACGGGTCGGTGCGCGCCGGACGCCGCCTGCGGCCGGAGGAAATGGACGCCCTGCTGCGCGAGATGGAGGCAACGCCCAATTCCGGCCAGTGCAACCACGGTCGCCCGACCTGGATCTCGCTGAAGCTCTCCGACATCGAACGCCTGTTCGGCCGCAAGTAGCCGGGCGGGCGGGCCGCACCCGTCGCGCGCCCTCCGTCGCGCGCCTTCCGTCACGAGCATGTCATGCCTTGCGTGTCATCTGGCGGCCGGTGGGAGTGCGCGTGCCGCGCCCCGTCTCGTTCCGGAGCCGATGGCGCATGAAACTGTTCGTCTGGGCGGCGGCCGTGGTGATGATCCTGCTCGGTCTTGCGACCGTTTGGACGCCGCTTCCCACGGGCGTGCCGCTCATCGCCGGCGGGCTGATCCTGATTCTCGGCAGCAGCCGCCAGGCGACGCGCTGGCTGCGCGCGCGCCGTCGCCGCCTGTTGCGGCTCGACGAAGCTTTCATCTGGCTCGAGGAAAAGGCCCCGAAGGGCCTGACTGCGGCGCTGAGGCGGACCCGCCCGCGCCGCAAGGCGCCGTCACCGCCGGCGCCGACACCAACGCCTTAGGGGGCTAGGCGCTGCGGTAGATGACGAACTGGCTTTCGCCGACGGTGCGCCGGTCCAGTTCTTCCAGCCCGTCGATGGGGGCGATCTCGGTCTTGGCGTCCTCTTCCAGCACCACCAGCGCGCCCGGCGCCAGCCAGCCGCCGGCAAGGCAGGCGGCCAGCGCCTGCTCGCCCAGCCCCTTGCGATAGGGCGGGTCGGCGAAGACGAGGTCGAAGGGCGCGATGGTGCCGACCGGCCCGATCCGCGTTGCATCGCGGCGGAAGATCTTGGTCGCCCCGGTGAGGCCGAGCGCCTCGACATTGGAGCGGATCGCCGCGCGCGCCGCACTCGCTTCCTCGACGAAGAGACAGTGGCGCGCGCCGCGGCTCAGCGCCTCCAGTCCCAGCGCGCCGCTGCCGGCGAACAGGTCGAGGACGCGCGTGTCCTGCAGCACGTCGCCATGGCCGTGGGCCAGCACGTTGAACAGCGTCTCGCGCAGCCGGTCGCTGGTCGGGCGCGTCGCGTCACCGCGCGGCGCCTCGATGGGAGAACCCCGGAAGCGTCCGGCGACGATCCTCACGGACGCTTGCCCCCACCGGGCCCCTTACCGCCGGGACCCCTGCTTCCGGGCCCCCTGCCTCCAGGACCTTTCCCGCCGGGGCCTTTGCCCGCCGGACGGCCGCCGGCTGGGCGACCTCCGCCGGGACGCCCGCCACCGGGACGTCCACCTGCAGGACGGCCGCCTTCAGGACGGTCTCCACGCGGCCGGTCCCCGCCCGGCTTGCCGCCGAAGGGACGGTCGCCTCTCGGACGATCCTCGCGGGGGCGGTCGCTCCGCGGCCTGTCGCCGAACGGCCGATCTCCGCGGGGCCCGTCTTCACGAGGTCTGTCGTCGCGCGGCCGATCCTCGCGCGGGCCGGAGCGGCGCGGGCGGTCGTCGCCAGAGCGTGCGGCGAACGGCTTGCCACCACCCGGTTTACCGCCAAAGGACTTGCCTCCGCCCGGCTTGCCGCGACCGGCACCGCGCGGCGCGTCCTCGGACGGCGGGGCGGTGTCGACCACCAGCGAGCCGTCCTCGTCCCAGATCCGCCGACGTGCACCGGCCGACTGGCCGTCGCCCTTGGATGCGCGCGGCATCGTGTCCGGAGTAAAGCGGAAGCGCGAACGCGGCGAGACATAGCCGGACGGTTCCGACTCGTTGCGCGAGGGGCGTGCGGCCCGGCTCTCTTCCTTGCGGCGGGTGCGGGACGGCTTCTCGCGCGCCTCGCGGCCCTCGCGGGCGCTGAGGTAGCGGTCCTCGGTCCTTGCAGCTCCTGGCTTGCCGGCGGCGGGCTTGCCGCGCTGCGGGGCGGCGCCGGGAGCGGGATTGCGAGCCGGCTTGGCCTCCTCGCCGTCAGCCTCGCCGCCCGGTGTCAGGAGCGGAGCTTCGAAATCGGCATTGGCCTCGGCTGCCAGCCGGTCGCCGAGCTGGTCGCGCAGCACCCGGCCGCGGATCTCGCGCACCTCGCCCTCGTCGAGCTCGGCCAGCTGGAACGGGCCGAAGGAGATGCGGATCAGCCGGTTCACGGCAAGGCCGAGATGCTCCAGAACCTTCTTGATCTCGCGGTTCTTGCCCTCGCGCAGCGCAATCGTCATCCAGACGTTGTCGCCCTGCTCCTTGTCGATCTGCGCCTCGATGCCACCGTAAAGCACGCCGTCGACCTCGATGCCGTCGGCCAGCTTGTCGAGCCTGTCCTGCGTGATCTCGCCATAGGCGCGCACGCGGTAGCGGCGCAGCCAGCCGGTCGCCGGCAGCTCCAGCACCCGCGACAGGCCGCCGTCATTGGTCAGCAGCAGCAGGCCCTCGGTGTTGATGTCGAGGCGCCCGACGGTCAAGACGCGCGGCAGGGTCTTGGGCAGCCGCTCGAACACGGTCGGCCGGCCTTCCGGGTCGGAGTTGGTCGTCACCAGGCCGCGCGGCTTGTGGTAGAGCCACAGGCGGGTGCGCTCGCGCTCCGGCAGCGGTTCGCCGTCCACGGTGATGCGGTCGGCGTCCGTCACGGTGACGGCGGGCGAGGTCAGGACGGTGCCGTTGACCGCGACGCGGCCTGCGACCACCCAGCTTTCCGCCGTGCGGCGCGAGCACAGGCCGGCGCGTGCGATCACCTTGGCGACGCGCTCGGCATCCTCGGTGCGCGCGGCGAGCGGCGCTGCGCCGGGAGGCAGCGTCTTGTCGCGCTTCGGGGCGCCCTTGCGCTCGCCGAAGCTCTTCTTGCCCGCAAAGCCCTTCTTGTCGCCGAAGCTCTTCTTCTCGCCGAAGCGCTTGCCGCCGGCATCCGGACCGCCGCGCCGTTCGCCGTACTTGCGCTCCGCGCCCCGTTCGCCGCCGCGCTCTGCACCCCGGTCCGCGCCCCGATCTGCGGACTTGTCGCCGAACTTGCGCTCGCCCGCGGCCTTCGGGCCGAAGCTCTTGCGCGGTCCGCGCGCCTCTCCGTCGGCGGAGCGATGCGGGCCGTCATTGCCGCGTGTTGCGCGGGGCTTGCCGTTGCCGGGGCGTCCGCTGCCGGATTTCCCCGGCGCGGAGGCGCGGCGCGGAGGCCGCGAGGATCGATTGTCTTCGGTCATGGTGCCGCGTCATACCAGAGCGGCAGGGCTGCGGGAAGCGCGCTTTTTCACCGCCTCGCCATGCGTTTTCCGCAAGGGGTCGATCCTGCCCCGACTTGGCGATTCCAAACGGCTCTTCCTGGCTGTAGGGTCGCGGCCATGACAGGGAACGAAAGGTCCGCCGGAAGCACCGGCGGCTTCATGGATCTGGCGCTGGACGAGGCGCGGGCGGCGGCGGCGCGCGGCGAGGTGCCGGTCGGCGCCGTCCTGGTGCGCGGCGGCGAAATCCTGGCCGCCGACGGCAACCGCACGCTGGAGCTGAGCGACCCCACCGCCCATGCCGAAATCCTGGTGATGCGGCGCGCCGCCGCCGCTCTCGGCAGCCAGCGGCTGCCCGACTGCGACCTTTACGTTACGCTCGAACCCTGCCCGATGTGCGCGGCGGCGATCTCCTTCGCCCGCATCCGCCGGCTCTATTTCGGGGCCTCCGACCCCAAGGGCGGTGCGGTCGAAAACGGCGTGCGCTTTTATTCTCAGGCGACCTGCCATCATGCGCCGGAAGTCTATTCGGGCCTTGCGGAGCGCGATGCGGCGGAGCTTTTGCGCGGCTTCTTCAAGGCACGGCGCGACTGAAGGAGATCGGCGAGCGGCAGGCGCGAGGGGCCGCGTCGCCGGACAGCGTCACCGGACACGGAGGGAGAGGGACATGATTGCAGTGATCTTCGAGGTCTGGCCGAAGGAGGGGCACACGGGCGCCTATCTCGACATCGCGGCGGGGCTGAAGCCGCTGCTCGCCGAGCAGGATGGCTTCATCTCGGTCGAGCGCTTCGAGAGCCTGACCGAGCCGGGCAAGCTGCTCTCCCTCTCCTTCTGGCGCGACGAGGAGGCGCTGTCGAAGTGGCGGCAAGAGGCGCGCCACCGCATGGCGCAGACGGCCGGCCGGGGCACCCATTTCGCCAATTATCGCCTGCGGGTCGCCGCCGTCATCCGCGATTACGGCATGAGCGAGCGCGACGGGGCGCCGGAAGACAGCATCGCCCTGCACGGGTGAGGCCTGCACGCAGGAGGCGGGGCCTGCTCACCCTTCGGGCAGCACCAGCACGGTCTGTCCGGCCGGCAGCGTCGTGCGGCTCGCGATGTAGAGCGGGCTTTCCGACATCTCTACCCCGAACCCCTCGCTCGCCATGCGCGCGACGAAGCTCTCGCGCGAGCCGTAGGTATAGGCGTGCATCGGAATGACGATGCGCGGCGACACCGCGCGGATCACCTCCACCAGGCTGTCGAGCCGCAGCGTCGAGGCATTGTCGACCGGCGCGAAGACGATGTCGATCGTGCCGAGCCGGGCGAGGTCCTCGGGTGTCAGCCGGTGGTGCAGGTGGCCGAGATGGGCGATGCACAGGTCCGCCACCTCGAAGACGAAGATCGAGTTTCCGAGCAAACGGGTCTCGCCGTCCCAGCCGCGGATGTTGGTCTGCAGGTTGCGGATGCGCACGTCCTCGACGGTGAGGTCGTGGTCCATCGCTCCGCCGTTCGGGTTCCAGCCGAGCAGCACATGCTCGATCCCGGCATCCGGGTTGAGAGTGAAATGGGTGGAATGGGCGCCGTTCATCGTGACGACGCGCGGCAGCCGCCCCGGCCGGTGCACGTTGTTGTAGTCGGTGGCGATGCGCACGCCCTTCGGCGTCTCGATCTCGAAGGTGGCGTGGCCGATATAGGTGATGCCGACCTGGTCCATCGCCAGCGCGGCCTGCCGCACCAGCGGAGGCGGCGCCTGTATCCATCCGTCGGCGAGCAACTGGCAGGAGGCGGCGGCCGGTCCCCCGGCAAGGGCGAGGGTGCCGACAAGCCCGGCAAGTCCGGCGAGCGCGGAACGCATCCGCCCTTTCCACGAGCGGACGGACAGGCGTGGGGCGGAGAACGACGTCAGGTCCATGGCGGGGCTCCGTGCTTGCGTGCCGCAAGGGTAGGATAGAGCTCCACCGGTGCGCTTCAAGGCTGCAAGTGCGGGCTTCACGCCATCTGGCGGCCGGTCTCGTAGGCCTCGATGGCCGCTGCCACCCGCTGCTTGACCATCTCGCGCATCGGCTCGGCCGCCTCCAGGATGTTGGCGGTCTTCATGAAGTCGAGAACCCGGAAGCCCGAAATGTCGGGCTTCACCAGCACGTCCGGCTGTCGGTTCTTCAGCTTTTCCAGAACAATGGACTGCATCAGGATCTGTGTTGCGCCGAACACCGCATCGCCCGCACCCGGCAGGCTGCGCCCCTTGCGCGGCATCGGCGAGCCGACCACGTCGCAGGCCACCACGATGTCGATGTCGGGCGGCAGCGCGTCGAAGGGCAGGGGATTGACCAGCCCGCCGTCGACCATGATGCGCCCGTCGACGGTCATCGGCTTGAAAAGCGCGGGAATGGCGATCGAGGCTGCCACCGCATGATGCAGCGAACCGTGCTGCAGGCGCACCTCGCGGCAATTGTAGAAGTCCGTGGCGATCAGCGTCAGCGGCGTTTCCAGTTCCTCGAACGTCGCCGGGATGTGCTGGCCGACGAACTGCTCCAGCACCTTGAGCGCGTCGAACTGCATGATCCCCGGACTGCCGAACAGGTCGCCGAGCTTGCGCGGCCGCAGCTTCCAAAGCCGAGCCAGCACCGAGTTGCGGTCGGCGAAGGTCGCCTTCGAGATCTCGCGCAGGGTCTTGCCGTCGAGACCGGCCGCGTGGGCCGCACCGAAGATCGCGCCGATGGACGTGCCGGCGATGGCCATCGGCCGGATGCCGAGGTCGTCGAAGGCCTCGATCACCGGCACATGGGCGATGCCGCGCGCGCCCCCGCCGCCGAGCGCCAGTCCGATCCGAGCGGTTGTCATCGCTTCTCCTGCCGGCCGGCGCCGGTCGTCACGCGTTTCGTTCCGCCGTCTCGTGCGCCTGCGGCACGACGGCATCACCAAGGGCAAGGCGGCCCGGTTCCAGCACCTCGGCATAGTAGCCGCCATGGCCGCGCATGGCATTGTAACCGCCTGGACCCAAGACGGTTTCCATGCGGCTGCAGGGCGCGCAAGGGCCGGAAATCCGTATCAGCGCCGACCCGAGACGCAAGGGGTGATGACGAACGGCGGCGAGATTGAGGCCATGCACCACCACGTTGCGGCGCAGCTGGGCCGGATCGACCTCGGGCAGCCCGGCCAATGCCGCGATCACCGCCAGATGTTCTCCCTGCAGCAGCGTGACGGCGCGCTTGCCGCCGCTGACATAGTGGTCGCCCACGAGGCCGGCCTCGCTCGCCTCGGCGCTCTCGACCGCCACGACAGGCTGCAGCCGCGCCGGGCGCAAGCCGATCCAGCCTATGCGGCCGGGACGGGCATGACGGGCCATGAGCGTCTTGAGATCGACGGCCAACGGTGCGGCCTCCTGTTCGCGGCGGGGCAATTCAATTAGGGTTTTCCGGCGGATTCGGGCAGAGAGATCCACCGATTCCGACGCAATCTATCCCAACCCTCATGTCGCAGGCATATCAAGAGACATCATGGCAACCGACGCCGCGCCTCCCTTCTTCTTCGAATCGCTCACGGTGCTGGCCGCCACGGTCGCATCCGTGCCGATCGCCAGGAAGCTCGGTCTCGGCTCCGTGGTCGGCTATCTCGCCGCAGGTCTCGTCATCGGCCCGTACGGGTTCGACTTCATTCGCTCGGCGGTGGAGATCCGCAGCGTCGCCGAACTCGGCGTGGTGCTGCTGCTCTTCGTCATCGGGCTGGAGCTGGAGCCGGCGCGGCTCTGGCGGATGAAGGGCGATATCTTCGGCCTCGGCACCTCGCAGGTGCTGCTTTGCGGTGTGGCGCTCGTCGCCGCGGCGCTGCTCGGCGGGCTTTCGCTGGAGGTGGCGCTGATCGCCGGCTTCGGCCTTGCCCTGTCCTCCACCGCCTTCGCGCTGCAGATCCTGCAGGAACGCGGCCAGCTTACCACCTCCTACGGACAGCGCGCCTTCGGCATCCTGCTGCTGCAGGACATGGCGATCGTCCCGCTGCTTGCGATGATCCCCGTCCTGTCGCCCCGCGGCGAGGAGGCGCGCGGCGCGGACATCGCCCTCGAACTCGGCATCACGGTCGCGGCCGTCGCCGGCGTGGTCCTTGTCGGGCGCTACCTGCTCACCCCGCTGTTCTCGCTTCTTGCACGCGCAAGGGCGCGCGAGGTGATGCTCGCGGCCGCGCTGCTGGTGGCGCTGGGCAGCGGCGGCATCATGCACGCGGTCGGCCTGTCGATGGCGCTCGGGGCCTTCCTTGCCGGCGTGATGCTCTCGGAATCCAGCTTTCGCCACACGCTGGAGGCCGATATCGAGCCGTTCCGCTCGTTGCTGATGGGGCTGTTCTTCATCTCCGTCGGCATGTCGCTGGATCTGCCGGTCGTCTTCGCGCAGTGGTGGGTGGTGCTTGCCGGGGTGGCCGCCACCATGGTGCTGAAGGGCGTGCTGATCTGGGGCTTGTCGCGGCTGTTCGGCTCGTCGAACTCGGATGCGCTGAGGATCGCGGTAACGCTGCCGCAGGGCGGCGAGTTCGCCTTCGTGCTGTTCACCGCAGCGGCGGTCGCCGGCATTTTCGGCGGCGACTTGCTGACATTGCTGATCGCCGTCGTCGTCGTGTCCATGCTGCTGACGCCGGTTGCCTGCCTTGCCCACGACATGCTGGCCCGCCGGCTGCAGCGGCGCGGCGTCGTGACCGGCATCATCGAGACCTTCGGGGACGCCATGCCGACCGTGCTCGTGGTCGGCTTCGGCCGTTTCGGCATGATGGTCTCGCAGATGCTGACGTCGGAGGGCGTCGAGGTGATCGCGCTCGACAACCGTCCCGAGCGCGTCGCCTATGCCCGCAAGCTCGGCTACCGGGTCTATGTCGGCGATGCGACCCGGCCGGACGTGCTGGAGGCGGCCGGCGCGGGCCGGGCGGTCCTGGTGGCGCTGTGCATCGAGAACGACAAGGTGATGGGTCAGGCCATCGAGCTCATCCGGGCGCGTTTCCCGCAGGCCAAGCTGTTCTGCCGCGCCACCGACCGGGTCCACGCGCTGGAGCTGACCCGGCTCGGCGTCGACTATCACATCCGCGAGACCTTCGAATCGAGCGTCCATTTCGGCCGGGCCGCGCTTGCCCAGCTCGGCATTCCCTCCGACCGGATCGCCGAGATCGAGGAGGACGTGCGCCTGCGCGACCGCGAGCGGATGGAGCTGCAGATGCAGGGCGGGCCGATGGCCGGCGCCGACACGCTGCACCGGGTGACGCCGCGCCGGGGCGGCGATGCCGGGCAGGCGCCGTCGGAGACGCCGCCGGAGGAGCAAAGGTGAGGCGGGGCCCCTCGGGCCGCGGCGGTGCGGCAGGGGGTGGTCAAGGGACGAAGGGGCCTGTATTCAGGACGCAAAGGCGGCCGCGAGAGGCCGCGAAAGGCACCAGACGCATGAACCGATACGAGAACCCGCGCGTGCCGGGCGAGGCGCGCATCCGCTACCTGGACGCGGACTTCCAGATCCTGTCGCCGGGCACCTTCGTGCGCTGCGCCGTCACCGGCCAGTCGATCCCGCTCGATGAGCTGAAATACTGGAGCGTGTCGCGCCAGGAGGCCTATGTCGACGCGCAGGCCGCCCTTGCCCGCTATCAGGAGTGCGGCGAGGCGCCCTGACCAAGGCGCGCTTCGAGGAATGCGGCAAGGCCCTGCGGGTCTTCCACACGCATCTCCACGTTCAGCACCTGCGCCTGCCTCGCCAGCCGGGCGAGCGCGGTGTCGCCTCTATCGTTGCCGAGACGCACCCGGTCCTTGGCCGTGGTGACGAGGGCTAGCCCTCCTCGTGCCGCACGTTCGAGCAGGTCCTGCGCATCCGTTTCCGTAAAGGCGTGATGATCGCCGAAGAAGCGCGTTTGCACGACCTCGGCCCCCGCGGCGCGCAGGCTCTGCGCGAAGCGTTCCGGCCGTCCGATGCCGGCAAAGGCGAGGACCCGGGCCCCCTTCAGCCAACCCGCCTCGCGAGCAGCCAGACTTGCACGGAAGACCGGCAGGCCGCGGGCCCGTGCTGCGGCTTCGACCGGCTTTGCCGCCGTGCCGTCGCCGATCGTCACCAGCGCATCGACATGGGCAAGCTGCCGCGCCACCGGCGCGCGCAAGGGGCCTGCCGGCAGGCAGAAGCCGTTGCCGGTGCCGGACGCGGCATCGACCAGCGCCAGCGACACGGTCTTGGCCAGCGCCGGGTTCTGCAATCCGTCGTCCATCAGGATCACGCTGCCGAGCCCCTCGGCGAGCCTTGCCCCTGCCGCCCGGTCGGCGGCGATCACCACCGGGCCGCTGGCTGCAAGCAGCAGGGGCTCGTCGCCGGCATCGAGCGGGCCGTGTCGGTCGGGATCGAGCAGCACGGGCGGCCCGCCGGACAGCCGCCCGCCATAGCCGCGGGTGAGGAAGACGGGGCGCTCGCCGCGCGCCTTGAGCCCCTCGGCCAGCGCCAGCGCGAACGGCGTCTTGCCGGTGCCCCCGACCGTGAAATTGCCGACGCAGATCACCGGTACTGCGGCCGTGTGGGCGGGCTTGCGCCCCATGCGGCTTGCGGTGATCGCGCCGTAGATCCAGCCGAGCGGGGCAAGTGCGAAGGCGGCCGGGCCGGGCGGCCGCCACCAGAAGGACGGGGCGGACAGCCCGCCGCTCACTTTGACGTATCCCTTGCGGGCGGCAGCAGGGGCGAAAGCGCGGCAAGGCTTGCGTCCAGCGCGCCGCTGCCGGCCCTGGCGACAGTGGCCGCGATGGCCGCCTGCCGGGCCGCCAGCGTCCGGTCGACCAGCAGCCTGTGCACTGCCGCGGCCAGTTCGCCCGTGTCTTGCACGATCTCGGCGCCCTTGGCGTCGAACAGCGGCGTGTAGATGTCGAGCAGGTTGAAGACATGCGGGCCGGTGACGATGGCCGTGCCGAGCCGGGAGGCCTCCAGCGGGTTCTGCCCGCCTTCCGGCACCAGCGACTTGCCGATGAAGGCGACCGGCGCAACGCGATAGTAGAGGCCCATCTCGCCGATCGTGTCGCCGAGATAGATGTCGCACGCCGCGTCCGGCAGCAGGCCGTCCGAGCGCCGGGCGAGCCGAAGGCCGCGCGCGGCAAGGCCTGCGGCGATGGTGCCGCCCCGCTCCGGATGCCGGGGCACGATCACCGTGAGCAGGCCGGGCAGCTCGCCGCGCAGCGCCTCATGCACCTCGGCGACCATCGCCTCTTCGCCTTCATGCGTGCTGGCGGCCAGCCACACGGGCCGCGAGCCGAGCACCGTCTGGAGGGCGTCCAGCGCCTGCGGGTCGACGGGCAGTTCACCACCGTCGAATTTCAGGTTGCCGCAGACCTCGACCCGCGGAGCGCCGAGAGCGCCGAGCCGCTCCGCGTCGTCCGCCGTCTGGGCAAGGCACAGCGAAATCCGAGAGAAGATCGCATGGGCGAAGGGCCGCATCCGGCGCCAGCCCTTGGCCGAGCGCGGCGACATGGTGGCGCTGGCGATGGCGAGCGGAATGCCGCGCCGGGCCAGCGTCGAGATGGTTGTCGGCCATATCTCGGACTCTGCCGTGATGGCAAGGTCCGGGCGCCAGTGATCGAGAAACCGGCCGATGCCGGGAGGCGTGTCGTAGGGCACGAACTGGTGGATGACGCCCGGGTCCGCTTCAGTGGCGGCGATGCGCGCCGAGGTCACCGTGCCGGTGGTCAGCAGCACGCCCAGCCCGCGCTCCCGCAGGGCCCGAACCAGCGGGCGCGAGGCGTTCATCTCGCCGACGCTGGCCGCATGCAGCCAGACCAGCGGGCCGTCGGGGCGGGGGCGCGAGGCGCGTCCGAAGCGCTCGCCGCGCCGTGCCTCGTCCTCCTTGCCGCGCCGCGCCCTGCGGGCGAAGAGCAGCGGCAGCAGCGGCGCGATGGCCCGGCCGAAGCCGCGATAGAGCAGGAGCAGGCTTTCCCCGGCCAGGCGCGACAGCACCCCGGCGCGGGCGGTGCCGGCCGGCGGAGATGCCGTCGTCGGGCCGGGCGCGGTCATCCGGACTTGGCCAGCGCGTAGGCGCGCTCGGTGGTCTCGTTCATCGAGGCCTCCACCGCCTTGCGCGCCTCTTCCAGCGCGGCATCGTCCGCATCCGGAGCGACGTGGATCGCCTCGCCGGAGGCGACGACCATGCGGCCGAAGGGCAGGTTGATGGTGGCCCGGTCCCAGGTCGACAGGTCGATATGCCGGCTGGTCGCCACCGCCATCGGCACGATCGGCCGCCCGGAATGGCGGGCGAGCTGGACGATGCCGAGCCCGGCGACGCGCGAGACCTTCGGCACGTCCGCTGTCATCGCCACGCTGGCGCCTTCCTTCAGGCAGCGCATCGCCTCGATGAAGCCGCGCAGGCCCCCGCGCTTGCTCACCTGGTGGGCGTGATGGGCGCCGGAGGCACGGATCAGGCCAAGGCCGAGCTTGCTGGCGGCGATGGCGTTGATCTCGCCGTCGGCCGAGCGCGAGATCATCACCCTGACGTCGTAGCTCGGCGGCCGGGCGAAGGGCATGACGAAATGCTGCCCGTGCCACATGGCGACGATGGCCGGCAGGTCCACCTCGAGGCGCTCGTAGAGGTCGGGCGGGTCGAGACGGAACGAGCTGGTCTTGCGGACGCCGAGCAGGTAGCCGGCCAGCGCATTGCCGACCAGCTTCTGCAGGAACGGGCTACGCCCCGCGCGCTTCAGCATGATCCGTCCGGCAGCACTGCCGGATCCCGGGAAAGACGGCTTGCCAAGGGTTACTTGCCCTCGGTCTCGGGGTCGAGCAGCCGGTGCATGTGAACGATGAAGTAGCGCATGTGGGCGTTGTCGACCGACTGCTGCGCCTTCTGCTTCCACACGGTGTAGGCGCTGGCGTAGTTGGGGTAGATGCCGACGATGTCGAGGTCTTCGAGATCGCGAAAGGTCAGGCCGTCGACATGCTCGAGCTCGCCGCCGAAGACGAGATGGAGCAGTTGCTTGCCGGGTTCGGTGGTCGTCATGAACGTCACTCCGCAAACAGGGTTCGCAAGGATCTGGCCGGAGGGTCCGGCCGGCATCACGGGTTCGTCAAGAGCTGCGCGAGGATCGGCCGCAGCGGGGCGGCAAGGGCTGGCGGACCGGCCACCAGTGCCGGATGCCGGACGCTCGCCCGATTGTAGGAGAGCGGCTGCCCGTCGAGATCCTCGAGCCGGCCGCCCGCTTCCTGCACCAAAAGGTCGGCCGCTGCAAGGTCCCAGTCGCAGGCATTTTCCCGCACCACGGCGGCATCGATCCGCCCTTCCGCGACCAGCGCCAGCCGCAGGGCGAGCGAGGGCACGTAGCCGGCATGGGAAATGCCGGTTCGCATCATCGGCCCCTGGCCGGTGATCGACTTGGGGCCGGCGACGCTGGCGCCCGCCAGCACCAACTGGCCGGAGACGGCGACTTCGCGCCCGTTCAGCGTCGCGCCCTGGCCGAGCGTCGCGGTGTAGAGATCGTTGCCGACCGGCCGGAACAGCGCGGCCGCCACCGGCCGCCCGTCCTCGACGATGGCGATGGCCACGGTCCATTCGCCGGAGCCGGCGAGAAAGCCGCGTGTCCCGTCGATCGGATCGACCACGAAGCTGCGCCGGGCCGCCAGCCGCGAGCTGTCATCGGCGGTTTCCTCCGACAGCCAGCCGTAGTCGGGGCGCGCGGCCTGCAGCGCCTCGGCCAGATGCCGGTCGACGGCAAGGTCGGCCTCGGAAACGGGGGAGTCGTTCTCCTTGGTCCAGCGGCGCGGATCCTTGCGGAAATAGGACAGGGCGATTTCGCCGCCCGCGCGTGCGGCCCGGGCGATCAGCTCCATGTCCTCGCGATTGGAGCGCGTGTCACTCGCCGGCAATGGTGAGGCCCTTCAGCAGCAGGCTCGGCACCTGGTAGGCCGAGCGCGTGTCGAGGTCGCTGCCCGCTTCCAGCGAGGCGAACATCGGGATCAGGTTGCCGGCGATGGTGATCTCCGAGACCGGATAGGCGATGGCGCCGTCCTCGATCCAGAAGCCCGAAGCTCCGCGCGAGTAATCCCCGGTGACGCCGTTGACGCCGTGGCCGATGAGGTCGGTGACCAGCAGGCCGGTGCCGATCTCTGCCAGCATCTCCTCTTGCGAGCGCGTGCCGGGCGACAGGGTGAGGTTGGTGGTCGAGGGGCTGGTGCCCGCGCCCCCGCGCGATGCCCGCCCGTTGGGGGCAAGGCCGAGTTCGCGTGCCGCCGGCGTATCCAGCAGCCACGTTTTCAGGACGCCGTCCTCCACCAGCACCAGCGGAGCCACCGGACGGCCCTCGCCGTCGAAGGGACGGCTCGCCGGGCCGCGCGGCCGGGTCGGGTCGTCGGTGATGGAGGTCCCCGCGGCGAAGATCCGCTCGCCCATCCGCTCCTTCAGGAAGCTGGTGCCCCGCGCGATGGCCGCGCCATTGATGGCGCCGGCGAAATGCCCCAGCAGCGAGCGTGCCGCGCGCGGCTCGTAGACGATATCGGCGGTGCGGGTGGAGAGCTTGCGCGGGTTGAGCCGGGCGACGGCCCGCTCGCCGGCACGCCGGCCGATCTCGCGCGGATCGGCAAGGTCGGCGAGAAAGCCGCGGCTGTCGAAGTCGTAGTCCCGCTCCATCGCCGTGCCTTCGCCGGCGACCGCCGTCGCCGAGACGCCGTGGCGCGAGACGAGATATCCCCCGCAAAAGCCTTCGCTGGTCGCCAGAACCATGCCGGCGAGGCGGAACGAGGCACTGGCGCCGCCCGAGCGGCTGACGCCCTTCACGGCAAGGGCCGCGGCCTCCGCCTCGCGGGCGCGCTCGGTGAGCGCTTCGGCATCCACCTCAACCGCGTCGAGCAGTTCGAGATCGGGAAACTCGCTGGCGAGCTCTGCGGCCGGCACGAGGCCCGCGAACGGGTCCTCCGGGGCGACGCGGGCCATGGCGACGGCGCGCTCGGCAAGGGTCGCGCCCTCGCGGAAGTCGTTGGAGGAAACGCTGGCGACCCGGTGGCCGCAGAACACGCGCAAGGTGACGTCGTCGGCCTCCGAGCGCTCGCTCTCCTCAAGCTTTCCCTCGCGCATCTCGACGCCGAGCGAGACGCCGGTGGCGGCCACCACGTCGGCCGCGTCGGCGCCTGCCTTGAGGGCGGCAGCGACGAGCGCGCGGGCCTCGTCCATCAGCCGTGTCTGGTCAATCGGGTGCTGCATCTCGTGGTCCTTGCGGGGCGGGAGGCGGTCCGCTGAGCGGTCGCTGGCGACCGTAGTGCCGGGGCTGCGCTTCGGCAAGCCGGTCGCTGTGGCGGTTCAGGTTTTGTTTGCCGTGTTCGGTGACCAATCCCTAACCCTGGTTGCAACCGGAAAGTGTTAACCGTGCTTGTTAAGCAGATCGGGACGGCTCGCTGCTAGTGTGAACCCATCAGAGGCCAGACAAAAACATTGGCCCGATGGAGAGCGAATTGAGCCGTCAAACAGCACATCAGGACGCCACTGCCAAAGGATCGGGCCGCACCGCGCGGCTCGATCCCTCGCAGATGCCGCACCGCTTCGCGGCCCGCGGCACGGCCTGCGAGCCGACGCAACTCGACGTCTATATCGACCGCCAGCAGGTCATCGTCAAACGCCGGCTCGCCGGCCTGCCGCTGACCCTTGCCCAGCCGGTTGCCGTCTTCCTCGGCGTCTTCGCCGAGGTCACGCCGGGCGAGGCGCCGGGCACGCTGAAGGCCCGTATCGGCCTGATGCACCGCGATCCCGCAATGTCCATCGAACTGGCGTGCGACGACCGCCTCGAGGACCTTGCCGAAGACTGGTGCGCCTGGGGCGAGGCCCTCGGCCTGCCGCTGCTCCTGGTCGAGCCGGACGGCAGCGTCAGCCGCATCGACGGACCCGGCAATCCGGGGCGTACGCCGATGGCGCCGACCCGCCGCCGCGTCGCGGCCCTTACCGCTCGCCGGCCGCGCTTCCTGCTGCGCCGCAAGCCGGGCAGCCGCTCGCAGGCCTCCGCCGTCCATCGCGGCGAGCGCGAGCTGATCGCCCGTAATTGATTGAAAAGCAGGCGCTTTTTACAGGAGCGCCTGCACCATCGCGTCCAGCACGAGACCGGCGAACAGGATCCAGCCATAGCTCGTGTTGGAGCGGAACAGCTTCAAACACTGGTCCGGATCGTCGATGTCGAGCCGGACGATCTGCCAGACCAGATGGGCAAGGCCGACGGCCAGGCCGAGGAACGCCGCCGGTCCCGCATCCACTCCGAACAGCGCCAGCGCGAACAGCACCGTCGCCCCGCCGTAAAGGGCGGCGAGCGCCGGCTTTGTCCACGTTCCGAAGAGGCGCGCGGTCGAGCGCACCCCGACCAGCGCGTCGTCTTCCTTGTCCTGATGCGCGTAGATCGTGTCGTAGCCGATCGTCCACAGGATGCCCCCGCAATACAGCGCCACCGCCGGCCAGTCGAGCCGGCCGAACGCGGCCGCCCAGCCCATCAGCGCACCCCAGGAAAAGGCAAGGCCGAGAAACAGCTGCGGCCAGTTCGTCACCCGTTTCATGAACGGATAGACCGCAACGACCGCCAGCGAGGCGATGCCGAGCAGGATGGCGAAGCCGTTGAACTGAAGCAGCACAGCCAGTCCGACAACTAGCTGCAACAAAAGGAAGAATTTCGCCTGCCCGCGAGTGACCTGGCCGGAGGGAAGCGGACGCGAGCGGGTGCGCGCGACCTTGTCGTCGATCTCCTGATCGACGAGGTCGTTATAGGTGCAGCCGGCGCCGCGCATGGCGATGGCGCCGATCATGAAGAGCAGAAGGTGCCAGGGGTCGGGCCCGGCCCGGCCGCCGGCTATCCCCGCAAGCGCGGCCGACCACCAGCACGGCCAAAGCAGCAGCCACCAGCCGATGGGCCGCTCCCAGCGCGCCAGTCTTGCGTAGGGCCGCAGCCATTCCGGGGCCCTTGTGTCGACCCAGTGTCCCCGCACCGCATCCGCCACGCGGCCCGCGATCGTGTCGTTTTGCATCGCCTCACCTGTCGGCTATCCGCCCGCGCCGTGATACCGCCTTTGGGCTGCGGATGAAAGGCCAGCGGGCGCGTCAGGGCTTGTCTGCGACCCCGCCGCAGGCTAGGAGGCGGCAATTCCTCAAAAACATCGCGACGGGGTGAGCGACAGATGAATATCCTCCTGATCGGATCCGGCGGCCGCGAACACGCCCTTGCCTGGGCCATCGCCAACTCGCCGCTGACCGGCCGCCTCCACGTCGCCCCCGGCAATGCCGGCATCGCCGAGGAAGCCACCTGCGTCGCGCTCGACACCTCCGACCCCTCTGCCGTCATCGCCTATTGCCGCGACCAGGAGATCGGTCTCGTCGTCGTCGGACCGGAAGGGCCGCTGGTCGCCGGCCTCGTCGACGAGCTGATGGACGCCGGCATCAAGGCCTTCGGTCCGCGCAAGGCACCGGCGAGCCTGGAAGGCTCGAAGGGCTTCACCAAGGACCTTTGTGCCCGTGCCGCGATCCCCACCGCCGCCTATGGCCGCTTCACGGATGCCGCCGCCGCCAAGGCCTATATCGCTGAGGTCGGCGCGCCTATCGTCGTCAAGGCGGATGGGCTTGCCGCCGGCAAGGGCGTCGTCGTGGCGATGACCGAGGCCGAGGCGCTCGCCGCGGTAGATGCTTGTTTTGACGGCGAATTCGGCGCTGCCGGCGCCGAGGTCGTGGTCGAGGAATTCCTGGAAGGCGAGGAGGCGAGCCTCTTCGTGCTGTCCGACGGCCGCAACGTGCTGCCGCTCGCCAGCGCCCAGGACCACAAGCGCGTGGGCGAGGGCGACACCGGCCCGAACACCGGCGGCATGGGCGCCTATTCCCCGGCGCCGGTGATGACGCCGGAGCTGACCGAGCGCGCCATGCGCGAGATCGTCGAGCCGACCGTGGCAACGCTGGCCGCCGAGGGAACGCCCTTCGTCGGCGTGCTCTATGCCGGGTTGATGATGACCGCGGACGGCCCGAAGCTGATCGAATACAACGTCCGCTTCGGCGATCCGGAGTGCCAGGTGCTGATGATGCGGCTCAAGGACGACATCGTCACCTTGATGCTCGCCTGCATCGACGGGACGCTCGACAAGGTCGGCGCGCGCTGGCGCGACGAGGTGGCGTTGACCGTGGTGCTGGCCGCGAACGGCTATCCCGGCGTCTACGACAAGGGCACGGTTATCCACGGTCTGGAGGCGCTCGAGGGGGACCCCGCGCTCAAGGTCTTCCATGCCGGAACGCGGCGCGACGACGACGGCCGGCTGCTCGCAAACGGCGGGCGCGTGCTCAACGTCACGGCGCTCGGGCGCACCGTCGCGGAAGCCCGCGAGCGCGCCTATGCCGCCATCGAACGCATTGATTGGGCTGAAGGTTTTTGCCGCCGCGACATCGGCTGGCGGGCGGTCGCGCGCGAGGACGGCACGGCCTGAGGGCCGCTTTCGGCGCTTGCAGAATTTCGAGACGGATTTTGCGAAATTCCGTCTCGAAATTCGTAAAATTCGAGAATCGCCTCTCGAAATCGCCGATTGCGCCGGACGGCCGCAGGCGCTTCAATCGCGCCCGAGCAGGTTCCGCGAGGAGGGCCTGCCGACCGGATGGCTCGGGAGGCTTCGATGCAGGGCGATGACGATCTCTTTCCAGGCTTCGCGGCGGGGATATCCCGCGGCGAGGGCGTGGATATCTTCTATCGCATCAGTGGCGGCGAGGGTCCCCCGCTCCTGCTGCTGCACGGTTATCCCCAGACCCACGCGATGTGGCACACTGTTGCCGGAGAACTTTCCCGCCACTTCACCGTCGTCGTGCCGGATCTGCGCGGCTACGGCCGTTCGAGTGCGCCGGAGGGCGATGCGGACCATCACCTTTATTCCAAACGCGCGATGGCGGCCGACATGGTCGCGGTCATGGCCGGGCTCGGCCACGACAGCTTCATGGTCGCCGGCCACGACCGCGGCGGGCGGGTCGGCTACCGGATGGCGCTCGACCATCCGGAGAAGGTGCGGCGGCTCGCCGTGCTCGACATCCTGCCGACCTACGACTACTGGCAGAACATGGACTGGCGCTACGGCATGGCCATCTATCACTGGCTGTTCCTGGCCCAGCCGAAGCCGCTGCCCGAACGCCTGATCAGTGGTGCCCCCGACTTCTATCTCGACCACACGCTGGCGAGCTGGACGGCGCGCAAGGACCTGTCGGCCTTCGATGCGCGCGCGCTCGCCGACTACCGGGCCTCGTTCTCTCAGCCGGCCCGCCAGCACGCGGCCTGCGAAGACTACCGGGCCGGCGCGACCATCGACATGGCGCTCGACACTGCCGACCGCGAGGCGGGCCGCAAGATCGCCTGCCCGCTGCTGACGCTCTACGGCGACGGGGGCCTGGCGCAAAAGACCGCGACCCCGGTCGAGACCTGGTCGCGCTGGGCGAGCGACGTGCGCGGGCAGGGCGTCGATGCCGGCCACTTCCTGGTGGAAGAGGCCCCGGCGGCAACGCTCGCCGCGCTGCTGCCGTTCCTTCTGGGCGAGGCGTGATCGCCGTTTTTTGAAGCGCCGGCAGCGCCTGGGACGACGCGCAAGCGCCGTGGCCCGCCGGTCCCGGGTCGCAGCTGCGCCTTGCCCGGGAGGACGCTGGGAGAGGGCGGAGCGAGGAGCTTGGGAGGCGGCGGCTGCCTCCCGTCTCACGCCTGCCGAGGTTGCCAATGGATCCCGGCTCTCCGGCTTCGCTTGCGGCCGGGAAGACGTCCGAGGGGGAGGCAGAGCGGTGCCCAAGAGGGCGCTGGGAGAGGGAGGCAGCGCCTTGCCCGGGAAGACGCCGGAGGGGTCGGAGCGAGGGGCTTGGGAAGCGACGGCCTTCCGCCTCATGCCGGCTAAGGGTGCCAATGGTTCCCGGTTCTGCGCTGCGCTGGACCGGGATGACGTCCTGAGAAAAAGGTACGGCCTCACATCCCCTCTGTTGTCACCCCGGCCAAGCGCAGCGCGCGCCGGGGCCCATTGGCTGCCAGAGCGGCAGCGAGACGGCATGCGGCCCCGAAGGGCGGAATGGACGGGAGGTGCGATGCAACGCCTGCCGAGGTTGCCAATGGCTCCCGGCTCTCCGGCTTCGCCTGCGGCCGGGATGACGTCCGAGGGGGAGGCAGAGCGGTGCCCGGGAGGACGCAAGGAGAGGGCGGAGCCAAGGAGCTTTAAGGAGGCGCGCCTTGCCCCAACTGCCACCATCCGAGGCTCCCGCCTCAGACGGCGGTGCCGCCGATGGTCATCTTGTTGATGCGCAGGGTCGGCTGGCCGACGCCGACCGGCACGCCCTGGCCCTGCTTGCCGCAGGTGCCGATGCCCGGATCGAGCGCCAGGTCGTTGCCGATGGCCTCGACCCGCGTCAGCGCGTCCGGGCCGTTGCCGATCAGCATGGCGCCCTTGATCGGCGCGCCGATGCGTCCGTTCTCGATGCGGTAGGCCTCGGTGCAGGAGAAGACGAACTTGCCGCTGGTGATGTCGACCTGGCCGCCGCCGAAGGAGACCGCAAAGATGCCGTCCTTGACGCCTTCCAGGATTTCGCCCGGATCGCGGTCGCCGGCCAGCATCACCGTGTTGGTCATGCGCGGCATCGGAATATGGGCGAAGGACTGGCGCCGGCCGTTGCCGGTCGGGGCGACGCCCATCAGCCGGGCGTTCTGGCGGTCCTGCATGTAGCCGGTGAGAATGCCGTCCTCGATCAGCACGGTGCGCCCGCTCGGCGTGCCCTCGTCGTCGACGGTGAGCGAGCCGCGCCGGCCGCCGATGGTGCCGTCGTCGACGATGGTGACGCCCTTCGAGGCGACGCGCTGGCCCATCAGGCCGGCAAAGGCGGAGGTCTTCTTGCGGTTGAAGTCGCCTTCCAGCCCGTGGCCGACGGCCTCATGCAGCAGGATGCCGGGCCAGCCGGGGCCAAGCACCACGTCGAAGCTGCCGGCGGGAGCGGGCACCGCTTCCAGATTGACCAGCGCCTGGCGCAGCGCCTCGTCGACGGCATGCTTCCAGCTGTCCTCGGTCAGGAAGGCCTCGACCATGTCGCGCCCACCGAAGCCGTGCGAGCCGCTTTCCTGCCGGCTGCCGTCGCCGGCGACCACCGAGACGCCGAAGCGCACCAGCGGGCGCACGTCGCGCACCCGGTGCCCGTCGGCGCGCAGGATCTCCACCACCTGCCAGGAACTGGCGAGCGAGACGCTGACCTGCCGCACCTTGGGATCGCGGGCCCGCGCATAGGCATCGATCCGCTGCAGCAGCGTGACCTTGTCGGCAAAGACCGGCGAGGCGATGGGGTTGCCGTCGCCGTAAAGCCTTGCGTTGGTTCGCGGCGGGGCCTCCGCATAGGTGCCTGAATGGCCGGAGGCGACGGCGGAGACTGCGTCGGCGGCCCGCTCGAGCGCTGCGACCGAGATCTCGCCGGAATGGGCGTAGCCGGCGGCCTCTCCGGCAACGGCGCGCAGGCCGAAGCCGCGGCTGGTGTCGTAATTGGCGCCCTTCAGCCGGCCGTTGTCGAAGACGAGGCTCTCCGACTGCCGGTATTCGAGGAAGAGCTCGCCGTCGTCGGCGCCCTTGAGAGCGCGGGCGAGCACGCTGCGCGCCTGCTCCTCGCTCAGGCCGGCACCGGCAATCAGGTCGGTCGTGGCATCGCTCATCGGTCGTGTCCCGCGAAAGAGGTATCTGAAAGGGAAACTAGGGGGTCGGGCCGCACTTGCACAGCCCCGCCGGAGACAGCGGGACGAAAACAGCCGGGAGTTGAGCGCGGAGGGGAGGTTGCGAGTCTCTCTAGAGAGGCGGCCGAGATGGAGGCGCCAGCCACCCCTCAAGGCTGTCACGCCTGCGCAGGCAGGCGTCCAGTATCCGCCGAGGCGTATGGTGCCGCGACGGCGGCAGCCTCCGGTCATGCGGCGGCACAATACGGCTGGAACCGGACCGCCCCTGGCTACTGGCCCCCGGCCTCCGGCTTCGCCGGAACCGGGGTGACAGGCAGAGAGTGCGGCTCGGGCAATATGCCTTCACTGCCGCCATGCGAAAGATCGTCGTGATCTTCAGTGCGTGAAGGAAAGACAAACCCAGCGATCTGTGTTGACGACCCGGCCGCCGAAATCCGCGTCTCCGGCTTCAACCCGCCGGAAAAACCGAGAAGCCGCTTACGGCAGGGCGGCAAAGCCTTCCGAGAAACCGTTCAGCGAGATCGGGATGCCGATGCCTTCTTCCGGCGTCTGGAAGATGACGAAGGTGGCGGCACTGCCCTTCTGCATCTTCTCGATCAGGTCGTCCTGCATGACCACCTCGACGATGCAGCCGTTGGGCAGGCAGCGCACGAAGCCGGCGCGCCCGACATCGGCATCGTCGACGCGAAGGCCGAGGCCCATCGGCAGCAGCACGCCGAGCGGCGCCAGCACGCGCAGCAGGCGCGACTGCTTGTCGGCGGTCTTCAGCACGATGACGGAGAGGCCGACATTCTCGCGGTCGTCGGCGGTGACGTTCTGGATCAGCGCGCATTGCTCTTCCTGCGCGCCGGCCGGCGTGTCGCAGCGCATCTGCCAGTCGCCGTGCACGGAGCGGACCGCGCCCTGGGCATGGGCCAGCGGAACGGCCACGACATTGGCCAGAACGGTGGCCACAAGGGCGAGAACGGCCGCGAGGCGGAACGTGGTCGGCTTGGTCAAAACAGGCACGGGCGAGACTCCGTAGGTTCGCAGCGGTACAATTCCCTTGGCCGGTTTCCCGGTCTTCGTGTGGTGCGCGGCGCCCCGTTTCCGGTGCGCGGCACGCCGTGTCGCCTGCCCGTCCTGCACCCCGCCCTGCGGGTCGCGGCCAGCGGCGCGGTGCGGCAGGAAGAAGCGGCAAAGGGTCCCCGGGACGGGCGCGATCGTCGTCTGATTCGCGCGAAACCGCGCGCATTCCGCTTTGTCGGTCCTCGAAAGGTCGATTTCAAGGCGAAACCGCCCGAACGCTACCCTTTCCCGGAACGCAAGGCGCGGCGAGGGGTGTCCGCGCCGGCCACGGCGAAAGGAAGGCGAGGATTCGGCCGGAATTTGGGCATTCCCGAAACTACTGGATTGCGCAACGCGGCGGCTTATGGTTTTTCAGGCCGACTTTGACATCGGTCAAACTGCGGTCAAGTAATCCTTGCGGCGTTTTGACACCCCTTTCTGTCATCTCGACATGCGATAAGCTAAGGGGTATCGGGCGTGGCGCGGGGTGACCCGGCGACGGGCTTGGCGTGGCGCCTGGGCGGCGCGGCGCCTGCAAGAGACGATTGGCGCAGCGCCTGCGAAAGCCAGCGATGGCGGCGCAGCGCCTGCAAGAGACAGTAGTGGGATTTCGCCTGGCACAGCTGGCCGGCGGGGTCAGGAAGGGAGCACGGACGTGACAGGACTGGTCAAGCGTCTGACGAAGATTGCAGCGGCGGCGCTCGCCCCGTTCGCCTTTGCCGGTGCGGCGATGGCCGCCCAGCCGACGCCGTGGCAGCTGGGTTTCCAGCCGGCCGCGACGGAAGTGATGGAAGACATCACCTGGTTCACCGATTTCACGCTGGTGATCATCACGGTCATCACGCTGTTCGTTCTGGCCCTCTTGGTGTGGTGCATCATGCGCTTCAACTCCAAGGCCAACCCGACGCCGTCGCGGACCTCCCACAACACCCTCATCGAGGTGGTGTGGACGCTGGTCCCGATCCTCGTCCTGGTGATGATCGCGATCCCCTCGTTCCGCCTGCTCTACAAGCAGGTCGAGATCCCGGCATACGACATGACCATCAAGGTGACCGGCTACCAGTGGTACTGGGGCTACGAGTACACCGACGAGGCCCTGTCGGACATTTCCTTCGAGTCGATCATGCTGCGCGAGGACGCCGAGCGCGCCGAGCGTGCCGCCGCCTTCAACCGGCCGATCGAGGAATATCCCCGCCTGCTGGCCGTCGACAACGAGGTCATCGTGCCGGTCGGCAAGACGGTCCGTCTGCAGATCACCGCAGCCGACGTGATGCACTCCTTCGCCATGCCGGCCTTCGGCGTGAAGATGGACGCGATCCCCGGCCGCCTGAACGAGACCTGGTTCAACGCCAAGCAGACCGGCATCTTCTACGGCCAGTGCTCCGAGCTCTGCGGCAAGGACCATGCCTTCATGCCGATCGCCATCCGGGTGGTCGAGGAGGCGCAGTTCCAGGCCTGGGCGGAAGCCGCCAAGGACGACGTCGAAGAGGCCACCCGTCAGCTGATGGCCTCCATCGCCAAGCCGGCCGGCACCGCTGCCGCCCCGGCAGCCGGCTCGCTGGACGTCGCCGCACGCTGATCGACTTCACGGCGTGCGAGGCATCGCCCCGCACGCCGACAGGTCCGGGCCGGAACAGGTTCGCACGGGTTTGCTCACATGGGCTTGTCCCCGGACTGACGGGCCGAGGTAAAATTCTCTAACGAGGGAGCTTGGAAGATGGCCACTGCAGCGCATGCGCACGGCGATCAGGACCGTCCTACGGGATGGACGCGCTGGGTCTATTCGACCAACCACAAGGACATCGGTGTCCTCTATCTGATCTTCGCGATCATCGCGGGCATCATCGGCGGCGCGCTCAGCGTCGGCATTCGCCTGGAGCTGCAAGAGCCGGGCATGCAGTATTTCACCGATCCGCACACGTTCAACGTGTTCACCACGTCGCACGGCCTCATCATGATCTTCTTCATGGTCATGCCGGCGCTGATCGGCGGCTTCGCCAACTTCTTCGTGCCGATCATGATCGGCGCGCCGGACATGGCGTTCCCGCGGATGAACAACATCTCGTTCTGGCTGCTGCCGCCGGCATTCCTGCTGCTGCTGCTGTCGCTGTTCGTGGAAGGTCCTCCGGGCGCCAACGGCGTCGGTGGCGGCTGGACGATCTATCCGCCGCTCTCGACCTCCGGCCAGCCCGGACCGGCGATGGATCTGGCGATCCTGGCCCTGCACGTGGCCGGCGCCTCCTCGATCCTCGGCGCGATCAACTTCATCACCACCATCTTCAACATGCGCGCTCCGGGCATGACGCTGCACAAGATGCCGCTCTTCGCCTGGTCGGTGCTCGTGACCGCCTTCCTGCTGGTGCTGTCGCTCCCGGTCCTGGCCGGCGCCATCACCATGCTGCTGACGGACCGCAACTTCGGCACGACGTTCTTCGATCCGGCCGGCGGCGGTGACCCGATCCTGTTCCAGCACCTGTTCTGGTTCTTCGGTCACCCGGAGGTGTACATCCTGATCCTGCCGGCCTTCGGCATCGTCAGCCACATCATCTCCACCTTCGCCCGCAAGCCGATCTTCGGTTATCTCGGCATGGCCTACGCCATGGTCGCCATCGGCGTCGTCGGCTTCATCGTGTGGGCGCACCACATGTACACCGTCGGCCTCGACGTCGACACGCAGGCCTATTTCGTCGCGGCGACCATGGTCATCGCGGTGCCGACCGGCGTGAAGATCTTCTCGTGGATCGCCACCATGTGGCAGGGCTCGATCTCCTTCCGCACCCCGATGCTGTGGGCGGTCGGTTTCATCTTCCTGTTCACCGTGGGCGGCGTGACCGGCGTGCAGCTGGCCAATGCCGGCCTCGACCGCGCGATGCACGACACCTACTACGTGGTGGCGCACTTCCACTACGTGCTGTCGCTGGGTGCCGTGTTCGGCATCTTCGGTGCCTGGTACTACTGGTTCCCGAAGATGTTCGGCTACATGTACAACGAGACCATCGGCAAGGCCCATTTCTGGATCACCTTCGTCGGCGTGAACCTCGTGTTCTTCCCGCAGCACTTCCTGGGCATGGCCGGCATGCCGCGCCGCTATGTCGACTATCCGGATGCGATGGCCGGCTGGAACGCGGTGTCGTCCTACGGCTCGTACATCTCGGCCTTCGCGGTCCTGGTGTTCCTGTTCGGCATCTTCGAGGCCTTCGCCAAGAAGCGCCTGGCCGGCGACAACCCGTGGGGCGAGGGCGCGACGACGCTGGAGTGGACCCTGTCCTCGCCGCCGCCGTACCACCAGTTCGAGACCCTGCCGCGGATCAAGTGATCCCGGCGTGACACGGACAGACCGCGCCGGCACTCCGGCGCGGTCCCCCGGCAGGGCCTTCGATCGGTCCTGCCCCCGGCAGGCGCCCTTCGGGGCGCCGCGCCATTGAGGTTCCCGCCCGCCTGCCGTATCGGCACGGGCAAGAATGAGACCGCCCAACGAGGGCGGGACGCACGAGAGAGACCTGCCCACCGAGGGCGGGACGCACGAGAGAGACCGGAGCAGACATGTCGCTCGCAGACTACCAGGACCGCAGGCTGGACGCCGCCGCCCATGGCGGACAGGGCGATGTCGGCGATTACCTGGCGCTGCTCAAGCCGCGGGTGATGTCGCTTGTCATCTTCACGGCGCTGGTCGGCCTGCTGATCGCCCCGGGAAGCATCCATCCCGTGCTCGGCGCGGTGGCGATCCTGTGCATCGCGGTCGGTGCCGGCGCCTCGGGCGCGCTGAACATGTGGTACGACGCCGACATCGACGCGATCATGTCGCGCACCGCGCGCCGCCCGATCCCGGCCGGCAAGGTCACCCCCGAGGAGGCGCTGGCCTTCGGCCTGACGCTCTCGGCCTTCTCGGTCCTGGTGCTCGGCCTTGCGGTCAACTGGCTGTCCGCCGGCCTGCTGGCCTTCACCATCTTCTTCTATGCCGTCGTCTACACGATGTGGCTGAAGCGCTCGACGCCGCAGAACATCGTCATCGGCGGCGCCGCCGGCGCCTTCCCCCCGATGATCGGCTGGGCCGCGGTGACCGGCACCGTGACGGTGGAAAGCATCGTCCTGTTCCTGATCATCTTCATGTGGACGCCGCCGCATTTCTGGGCGCTGTCGCTGTTCAAGCGCGGCGACTACGAGGCCGCCCGCGTGCCGATGCTGCCCGTCGTCGCCGGCGAGGACGCGACCCGCACGCAGATCCTCGTCTATTCGGTGCTGCTGGCCCCCATCGGCGTCGCCCCGGCGCTGCTCGGCTTCGCCTCCATGGCCTATGGCGCGGCCGCGGCCGTGCTCGGTGCCGTCTTCGTCTGGTACGCGCTTCGCGTCTACGCGCGGCGCGAGGGCGATGCGGCGCGCAAGGCGGCGGTGCGGCTCTTCGCCTTCTCGCTCGTCTACCTGTTCCTGGTCTTCGCGCTGCTGCTGGCCGACAGCGTCGCTGCGCGCCTGATCGCCGGAGGCTGGCTGTGAGCGACGACGACGGCATCCGCCAGACGGAAGAGCAGAAGAAGCGCCAGCGCAAGCGCTCGCTCGCCATTGGCCTGGCTATTGCCGGGCTGGTGCTGCTGTTCTACGTGATCACGCTGGTCAAGATGGGACCGGGCGTGCTGAACCGCCCCCTGTAACGGACCCTGCGAGAGGAAGGCATCGCATGACGCGACAGACCGATACCCCCGACCAGGCATCCGCGACGCCGCGCGATGCGACCGCCCCCGACCGCGAGGCGATGCTGGCCCGCAAGAACCGGCGCATCGCCGTCGCCGTGCTCGGCGGCGTGATGACGATGGTCGGTGCGGCCTACGCCGCCGTGCCGCTCTACGAACTGTTCTGCCAGGTCACCGGCTATGGCGGCACCACCCAGCGCGCCGACGCGCCGACCGGCACGATCATCGACCGGACGGTCACCGTGCGCTTCGACGGCAACGTCAACTCGAACCTGCCGTGGAATTTCGGCCCGAAGGAGCGCGCGATCACGCTGCGCATGGGCGAGAGCCGGCAGACCGCCTATGTGGCGCACAACAACGGGGGCGACGCCAATATCGGCACCTCGGTGTTCAACGTCACGCCCTTCGAGGCGGGCGCCTACTTCAACAAGCTCGAGTGCTTCTGCTTCACCGAGCAGCCGCTCGCGGCGGGCGAATCCGTCGAGATGCCGGTGGTCTTCTTCATCGATCCGGCGATGGACGAGGACCCGCACCTGAAGCATATCAAGGAGATCACCCTCTCCTACACGTTCTTCCCTGCAAAGGGACCTGAAACGCCGGTGGCCGCGGCTCCTGCCGTGACGCCGGATCCAAGCAACCGCATGTGAGTGCGCAGGCCCGCCTGCCGGCGGCATGATTTCAATCGGGGGAGTGTACCCATGGCGCATGCCAAGAACCACGACTACCACATCGTAGATCCGAGCCCGTGGCCGTTCCTCGGCGGCGTCGGCGCCTTCATCATGGCGCTCGGCGCGGTCGGCCTGTTCCGCTACACCCAGGGCAACGAGTTCCTGCTGTTCGGCGTCGACCTCGCCGGCTGGGGCATCTTCGCCGTCGGCCTGCTGGTCGTGCTCTACGTGATGTTCGGCTGGTGGCGCGACACCGTTCGCGAATCGCTGGCCGGCGACCACACCCCGGTGGTGCAGCTGCACCTGCGCTACGGCATGCTGCTGTTCATCGCCTCCGAGGTGATGTTCTTCGTGGCCTGGTTCTGGGCGTTCTTCGACGCCTCGCTGTTCTCCGGCGAAACCATCCAGTACTCCCGTTTCGAGGTGACCGGCGGCGTGTGGCCGCCGGTGGGCATCGAGACCTTCGATCCCTGGCACCTGCCGCTGCTCAACACCCTGATCCTGCTGACCTCGGGCACCACGGTCACCTGGGCGCACCATGCCGTCGTCCACAACGACCGCGAGGGCCTGAAGTGGGGCCTGACGCTGACGGTGCTGCTCGGCGTGCTGTTCTCCATCGTCCAGGCCTACGAGTACAGCCATGCGGCCTTCGGCTTCTCCGGCTCGATCTATGGCGCGACCTTCTACATGGCGACCGGCTTCCACGGCTTCCATGTCATCGTCGGTACCATCTTCCTGTTGGTCTGCCTGATCCGCGCCTCGATGGGCCAGTTCACCCCGCAGAAGCATTTCGGCTTCGAGGCGGCGGCCTGGTACTGGCACTTCGTCGACGTGGTGTGGCTGTTCCTGTTCGTCTCGATCTATGTCTGGGCGGCCGGTCCGGGCCACTGACGCCAAGGCGAGCCCCATGCGTTCCCGTCTGCTGAAGACGGCACTCATCCTGTCCGCGGCGGCGCCTGCCGCCGCGGACTTTGCGTTTGGTGAGACCCCTGTCGCGCCAGCGGCGCAGGTCGGCACGGTTCTGGTCGAGAAGGCGGACCGCCGGCTGCAGCTGCTGGATGCGGACGGCGCGGTGCTGAAGAGCTATACGATCTCGCTCGGCGGCGACCCGCTCGGCCACAAGCAGCGCGAGGGCGATGGCCGCACCCCGGAAGGGCGCTACACCATCGACTGGCGCAACCCGCAAAGCGCCTATCACCTGTCGCTGCACATCTCCTATCCGGACGAGACCGACACGCGGCGCGCCGCGGAGCGCGGCGAGGTCCCGGGCGGGATGATCATGATCCACGGCATGCGCAACGGGCTGGGCTGGCTTGGCTCCCTGCATCAATATGCCGACTGGACCGACGGCTGCATTGCCGTCACCAATGCGGAAATGGAAGAGATCTGGCAGCTCGTTCCCAACGGCACGCTGATCGAGATCCGTCCCTGACCCGTCCCGGGCGGGGAAAACTGCGCCGGGAGCGCGACGCCGATGACTGACCCGACTGTCGACCGCGCGCATTATCCGCCGCAGGACGCGCTGCGAACCGGCCTTGCCGGACGCTGCCCGCGCTGCGGCCAGGGCCGCCTGTTCAAGGGCTACCTGGCGACGCGCCCGTCCTGCTCCAATTGCGGGCTCGACTTCGACTTCGCCGACAGCGGCGACGGGCCGGCGGTGTTCATCATCATGTTCGTCGGCTTCGTCGTTGTCGGCCTGGCGCTGGCCGTCGAGGTGTCGCTGCGCCCGCCGATCTGGCTGCACATGATGCTGTGGCTGCCGCTCACCCTCATTCTCGGCCTGGGGCTGCTGCGCCCGCTGAAAGGCCTGATGATCGCCCAGCAGTACAAGCACAGCGCGCAGGAGGGCCGGGTTGACGAGTAACGCCGCATATCGGCCCTCACGCCGCCGCCTGCTGCTGCCGGGCCTCGTCGCCTTCGTCGTGTTCTGCGCGCTGATGGCGCTCGGCACCTGGCAGGTCATGCGCCTGCAATGGAAGCTCGCCCTGATCGAGCGGGTCGAGGAGCGCATCGACCTTGCCCCCGTCGATCCGCCCGGCCCGGACGCGTGGGCCGGGATCGACGAGGACGCCTGGGACTACCGGCCCGTGCGCCTGACGGGCAAGTTCCTGGACGGCGAGGTCTATTATTATCTGGCGCTCACCGAACCGCGCGGGACCTTCGGCGGGCCCGGCTACCTGGTCTATGCGCCGTTCCGCACCGATGCCGGCCCCGTGGTGATGGTCAATCGCGGCTTCGTGCCGGAGGCCCGCCGCCTGCCCGAGACGCGGCCGGGCAGCGAGCCGCCGGCAGGAGAGGTGGAGATCGCCGGTCTGTGGCGGCGCGACGAGCGCGGCAACATGTTCACGCTCGATGCCGACCCGAAGACGCAGGTCTGGTTCGTGCGCGAGGCGCCGAAGATGGCCGCCTCGCTCGGGATCGACGATGCGCCGCTCGCTCCCTTCAGCGTCGACCTGAGGGCCGAGGCGACGCCGCCCGGCGGCTTGCCGCAGGCGGGCGAGACGCTCGTCTCCTTCCGCAACAACCACCTGCAATACGCGGTCACCTGGTACGGGCTCGGCCTGGTGCTGATCGGCGTGTTCATCGCCTTCGCCCGCAGCGAGACCCGCCGCCCGTCCGGGGAGTAGGCGCGCGTTGCGCCGGCGCGCGCATTCTCGCGGGCGCTGTGCACCCCCCTCTGTCGGCTGCGCCGACATCTCCCCCTCAAGGGGGGAGAAGGGAGCGTGGGCTCGGTCCGCATACCCTCGCCACCGCTCTGGCAGCCAATAGGCCCCGGATCTCGCGATGCTCGTCCGGGGTGACGGCAGAGGGGAGGCGAGGCTTTGCCAACCTCGCCAGCTGTTGTTGCAGCCGTGCCTCCCTCTTCGAGGTCTTCCCGGACGAGGCCGCAAGGCCGACGATCCGGGATCCATTGGCAACCCCGGCAGGCGTGAGACGCGAGCGCATGGCCATCTCCACGGCTGTCACGCCTGCGCAGGCAGGCGTCCAGTATCCGCCTGGGCGGATGGTGGCGCACAGGCGTCTGCCGGCCATCGCGAAGGCCGCTTGCGCCACCGCCGAGGCCTCACTCGTACCGCACAGGGTTACTGGATCCCGGTCTTCGGCTATGCCGAAACCGGGATGACATCCTGCGGGTGGGGCCGCGCGAGGTTTCCGATCAGGGCGGAGATCTGGCCTGCACCATAAGAAAAGCCGGGCCGCGAGGCAGCCCGGCTCGGAAGCACCGGCAAACGGCAGGCCCGGCCGGAGCGCGAGGCCCCGGCCGAAAGTTCTGATCAGAGCGCGGCGAGGATGCCGGCGGCGCCCGAGACCTCGGCCTTGCCCGGCGTTTCCTCGATGTTGAGGGCCGTGACCTTGCCGTCCTTGACGATCATCGCATAACGCTTGGAGCGGATGCCGAGGCCGGCGCCCGAAGCATCGAGCTCGAGGCCGATGGCCTTGGCGAAGTCGGCGCTGCCGTCGGCGAGGAAGGTGATCTTGTCCGAGGCGCCGGAGGCCTTGGCCCAGGCGTTCATCACGAACACGTCGTTGACCGACACGACCGCGATCTCGTCGACGCCCTTGGACAGGATCGTGTCCGCATGCTCGACGAAGCCCGGCAGGTGGTTGTTGTGGCAGGTCGGGGTGAAGGCGCCGGGAACCGCGAAGAGCACCACGGTGCGGCCGCCGAAGAGATCGGAACTGCTGCGCTCGGCCGGGCCGTCGGCGGTCATGATCTTGAACTTGGTCTCGGGCAGGGTGTCGCCAACCTTGATCGTCATGTTCGGAAGTCTCCTCAAGAGGGTGATCGGAAAGCTGTCGCGATGCGGCGCCGCGCCGCACCGGGTCCGCCCCAGACATAGGGTGTTCCGTCGCGCCCGTCGAGCCGGTCGCCGAGGGTTTTCAGTTGGCGGCAGGCGGCAGCGCGGTGCGGTGCTCCACGGCCGCAGCGCCTTCCACCAGCGTCAGCGTGAGGAGGCGGGCACCGTCCGCGCCGCCGGCAAGGCCGCGCGCGGGCAGGGCGAAGCGGGCGGTGGTGCCGTCCCGCTCCATGAGGGTCGGCACGCCGTTGTAGGAGCCCTCCGCTCCTTCGGCGAAGAGGTCGACGGGGTCGGTGGAGGAGGCGAGCTCCGCGGTGATGACGAGGGTCTCCTCCGGCTCCTTGCCCTCGGCCGGGGAGAGGTCCTTTCGCTCGATGCCGGCAATGCGCGGCGGCGCCTCGCCCTGCGGCTGCGGCAGGGCGGCCCTTGCGGCGGAAATCTCCAGCTGCGCGGCAAAGTCCGGTCCGCCTTCGGCCAGCGGCAGTTCCAGATGCGCCTCGCCCGGCATGCAGATCTCCCGGCAGATGCCGAAGCTCACATGCGCGCGAAGCACGGGCGCGGTCTCGCCCGGCGCCGGCTCCAGGTCGATCGGCAGCACGATGCGGTCGTGATAGATGATGGAGGTGGAATAGGGGTCGGAATAGCGCTCGGGCACGGGAAAGCGCAGCCGCGCCGAGGCGATGCCGGAAGAGGCGCCGAAATCGGCGGCGGTCGGAATGCCGGCCTCGCCCGGAAAGCGCCAATAGGTGTGCCAGCCGTCCTCCAGGCGGATCTCCAGAGCGGCGTCCCGGCTGATCGATCCCTCGCCAGAGTCGGCGGAGTTGGGACCAGTGGAGACGAGCCGCACGCTGGCCGCGCCGACGGTCACCCACGGGCTTTCGCCGGCCTGCGCGCGGCTGGCAGCAAGGGCGGCGGGGCCGGCCGTCAGCGCCAGCGCGGCAAGAAGCGCGAGGGCGCGGGGCCTTGCGAAAAAGCGGCATGCGAAAAAGGGGCTGTGCTGCATGGCAATCCGGGCGAACGGCTCCATCTTGTCGGTCAAGCGGCTGGCAGTGTTGGCGCAAATCGGCTTGCGGGTCCACAGGCGAAGCGCCACATCTGCGTGATCGGAAGTGAGGCGCGGTTAACATGCGGCAGGGCCCGGCGTAAGATGGGACCCTGCCGGCGAGCCGCTTCGCCACGACCGAGAGGCGAAACGGGCAGGCTGAACGGGCCGGGTGCAGGACAGGAACGACAAGCCATGAAAAGCGACGATCTCGATCGAACGTCCCTTGCAGGGCAGCTGCTGATCGCCATGCCGCAGATGGCGGACGAGCGGTTCGCGCATTCCGTGATCTATCTGTGCGCCCATTCGGCGGAAGGGGCGATGGGCATCATCGTCAACCAGCGGGCGCCGAGCCTGAGCTTTCCCGAGCTGCTGCGCCAGCTCGACATCATTCCCGACGACGAGAGCATCCGCCTGCCGGCCCCGGCCAACCGCATGCAGGTGCATCGCGGCGGGCCGGTGGAGACCGGGCGCGGCTTCGTGCTGCATTCGCACGACTTCGTCATCGCCAATTCGACCATGCCGGTGCAGGACGGCATCTGCCTGACGGCGACGCTCGACATCCTGCGCGCCATCGCCGAAGGGCGCGGGCCGACGCAGGCGATGCTGGCGCTGGGATATGCCGGCTGGGGCGCCGGCCAGCTGGAAGCCGAGATCCAGGAAAACGGCTGGATCACCGGCCCGGCCGACGAGGCGATCGTCTTCGACGCCGCGCTCGACAGCAAGTGGGACCGGGCGCTCGCCAAGATCGGCATCGCGCCGGGGATGCTGTCCAGCGAAGCCGGCCACGCCTGAGCGAAACCCGCTTCCGGCGGCCGCGAGCGGGTTTGTGATAGCCGCCCTTGTTACCCGGCACGCGCATTCCTGCTGGCAAACCATCCGGCTTGCCCGGACCGGAGCCGAGGGATAGGGTGCGCCTGAGAAACGGGTTGAGCAGTGACCGGCAGTGCCCATGGGCACCTGGCCGGACGCGGCGGGGCTGCCGGGGCAGGCAGGCCGCCGGGCTTTGCAAGGCACACCGGACCGCAGACCGGGATGCGACCGACGCCGGGACGCCATCGACGGGGACCTGACCCGCCGGGCGGATCGGCGCGGCGGGAGCATCCGATCCCGGTTCGAAAGAGAGACTTTCTGGAGGATATCGCCGCCGTGAAATATGTCAGTACCAGGGGCGAGGCGCCGGTTCTCGGGTTTTCCGACGTTCTTCTGACCGGACTTGCCGCGGATGGCGGTCTCTACGTTCCCCAGACCTGGCCGGAATTGTCGCGCGAGACCATCGCCGGGTTCGCCGGGCGTCCCTATGCGGAAGTCGCGCAGGCGGTGATCGAGCCCTTCGTCGGCGACGACATCTCCCGCGAGGATCTCGCCGAGATGATCGGCGAGGCCTATGGGCAATTTCGCCATCCGGCGGTGACGCCGCTCGTCCAGGTCGCGCCGAACCGCTTCGTGCTGGAGCTGTTCCACGGTCCGACGCTCGCCTTCAAGGACGTGGCGATGCAGCTGCTCGGCCGGCTGATGGACCATGTGCTGACCGCCCGCGGCCAGCGCGCCACCATCGTCGGCGCCACCTCGGGCGACACGGGCGGTGCGGCCATCGAGGCCTTCCGCGGCCGCGAGCGCACCGACATCTTCGTGCTGTTCCCGGACGGGCGCGTCTCCGACGTGCAGCGCCGGCAGATGACGACGCCGACCGAGGCCAACGTGCACTCGCTGGCGCTTTCCGGCACGTTCGACGACTGCCAGACGATCCTCAAGGGCATGTTCACCCATGCCGCCTTCCGCGACCGGGTCCAGCTGGCCGGCGTCAACTCGATCAACTGGGCGCGCATCGTCGCGCAGGTGGTCTATTATTTCGTGGCCGGTGCCGCTCTCGGCGCGCCGCATCGCCCGGTGTCCTTCACCGTGCCGACCGGCAATTTCGGCGATATCCTCGCCGGCTATGTGGCGGCCAGGATGGGCCTTCCCATCGAGCGGCTGGTGATCGCCACCAACGCCAACGACATCCTCGCCCGCACGCTGGAAAGCGGCGCCTACGAGACCCGCGGCGTGGTGCCGACGATCTCGCCGTCGATGGACATCCAGATCTCGTCCAACTTCGAGCGGCTGCTGTTCGAGGTGCACGGGCGCGACGGCGCCGAGATCCGCTCGCTGATGGCGCGGCTTTCGCAGTCCGGCCGCTTCGAGCTGGCGGCCGGCCCGCTGGCGGCGATTCGCGAAGGCTTCGATGCCGGGCGCTGCAACGAGGCGGAGACGGCGGCGACCATCGAGCGGACCCTGCGCGAGACCGGCTACCTGCTCGACCCGCACACGGCCATCGGCCTGCATGTCGCCGAGCAGCAGCCGGAAAGCGACGCGCCGATGGTGGTGCTGGCGACGGCGCATCCGGCAAAATTCCCCGATGCGGTGGAGAAGGCCTGCGGCGTGCGCCCGGCCCTGCCGCCGGAACTGGAGCCGATGATGAGCGCTCCGGAACGCTTCACCAAGGTGGCGGCCGAACGCGGCGAGGTCGAACGTCACATCCTCGATGTTGCCCGCGCCGCCACGATGGAGGTGTCCTGATGCAGGTGCGGGTGACGAGGCTGGCCAACGGCCTGAGGGTCGTGACCGACACCATGCCGCATCTGCGCACCGCCGCGCTCGGCGTGTGGGTGGGGGCGGGCTCCCGCTCCGAGACGCCGGACCAGAACGGCATCACCCACCTTCTGGAGCACATGGCCTTCAAGGGCACGGCCACCCGCACGGCGCGCGAGATCGCCGAGGAGATCGAGGCGGTGGGCGGTGAGCTGAACGCCTCCACCAGCGTCGAGCACACCAACTACTATGCGCGCGTCCTGGCAGAGGACGTGCCGCTGGCGGTCGAGCTGATCGCCGACATCCTGCAGAATTCCAGCTTCGATGCGGAGGAGCTGGCGCGCGAGAAGCACGTGATCCTGCAGGAGATCGGCGCCGCGCACGACACGCCCGACGACAAGGTGTTCGACCAGTTCCAGGAAACGGCCTGGGCGCAGCAGGCGATCGGCCGGCCGATCCTGGGCACCCGCGAGACGGTGATGTCCTTCACGCCGGAGGACCTGCGTGCCTATCTGTCCGAGCATTACCGGGCCGAGAACATGGTGCTGGCGGCTGCCGGCGCGGTCGATCACGACGCGGTGGTGAAGCTTGCCGAAGAGCATCTGGGCGGCCTGTCGGGCAAGCCGAGCATCGAGCCGGTTTCCGCCCGCTACACCGGCGGCAGCACGCTGCTGGAGCGCGAGCTGATGGAGGTCCAGCTGGTGCTGGGCTTCGAGGGCGTGCCCTACCGTGCGCCCGACTATTACTCGGTGCAGGTGCTGGCCTCGGTGATGGGCGGGGGCATGTCCTCGCGCCTGTTCCAGGAAATCCGCGAGACGCGCGGCCTGTGCTACGCGATCTACTCGTTCCACTGGGCGTTCCAGGACACGGGCCTGTTCGGCGTCCATGCGGCGACCGGCGAGGAGGACATTGCCGAGCTCTTCCCCGTGCTGGTCGACGAACTCGGCCGAGCCTCGAAGGAGATCGTGCAGGCGGATCTCGACCGGGCCAAGGCGCAGATCCGCGCCGGGCTGATGATGTCGCTGGAAAGCCCGGCCGCCCGCGCGGGCCAGATCGCCCGCCAGCTGATGATCCATGGCGAGGTGCTGTCGCCGGAGGAGATCCAGAGCCGCGTCGACGCGGTGACGCTGGAGACCGTGCGTTCAGCCGCTGCCAAGGTGTTCGCCGGGGCGCCGACGCTCTCCGTCGTCGGGCCGAAGGCGGCAAGCCTGCCGCTGCCGCTGGATGCGGATGCGGTGGCCGAGCGGCTGGGCACTGCGGCGCCGGCACGCGCCGTCGGCGCCTGACACCCGCACGGAGGCGGCAATGTCCTTGTTCCGGGCCTTCTCCGGCTCCGAGCCGGTCCGGACCCTGATCGCGGGGGAGGGGGAGAACGCCCTGATGCTGCGCCAGCCGCAGCCGCAGGACCACGGCGAGTGGGCAGCGCTGCGCGAGGAAAGCCGCCCCTTCCTGCAGCCCTGGGAGCCGCTCTGGGCGGCGGACGAGCTGTCCCGCGCCTCCTATCGCCGGCGGCTGCGCCGCTATGCGCGCGAGATGCGCGAGGACCGGGCCTATCCGTTCTTCCTGTTCCGCCTCGCCGACGGGGTGCTGGTGGGCGGGGCAACGCTGTCCAACATCCGCCGCGGCGTCGCGCAGGCCGCCTCGCTCGGCTACTGGATGGGCGCGCCGCATGCCGGGCGCGGCCATATGGGCCGGGCGGTGCAGGCGCTGCTGGGCTTTGCCTTTTCCGAACTGTCGCTGCACCGGGTCGAGGCGGCCTGCCTGCCGCACAATGTCGCCTCGCGCCGGCTCCTTGAAAAAGTCGGCTTTTGCCGCGAGGGCTACGCCCGCCGCTACCTGCGCATCGCCGGGGAGTGGCAGGACCACCTGCTGTTCGCCCGCCTGGCCAGCGATACCGCCGCGCCCGAGGGTCTTGCCACCATTTCCGCCGCGAGCGTCGCCGTCTGGCAGGCGCAGGTCCCGGCGGACCCCGGCACGGACGCCGGCGCCGGAGAGAAAGAAATCTTGTGAGATGGGTTTGATGCCGATAAGTCTCCGGCACCTCGTGATGCGCGACGTGAAACGGACGAACCGCTTGCCCCTTATCAGGCTCCTTGTGCTCGCGCTGGCGGCGTGGCTGATCGCTCAGGCTCCGGCTGCGGCCGTCGAGGCCGTCGAGGTCCGTTCCTCCACCGATGCGCTCGACCTGACCGGCGCCGTCGACCTCTATCCCAACGAGGGCGCCAGCCTGCAGGTCTCCACCGCGCCCGGCGCCGACGGCATCGTCCGCCGCATCGAGGTGAACTCGCGAGACGACGCCAACACCAGCTGGGCCGTCTTCGCCCTGTCCAATCCCGGCGACGAGCAGATCGACCGGCTGATCGTCGCCCCGTTCTTCCAGCTCGTCGGCTCGCGGCTGATCTGGCCGGACCTCGGCGCCTCGCGCATCGCCTCGATCACCCCGAGCCAGGGCATCGCCCCCGAGCGCCAGTCGAGCCAGGAGGCGGACGTCTTCCTGATCACGCTCGATCCCGGCGCGGTGGTCACCTATGTGGTGGAGATGCGCACGCCGGGCCTGCCGCAGCTGCGTCTGTGGGAGCCGAACGTCTACAAGGACACGGTCAACGCCTACACGCTGTATCGCGGCATCATCCTCGGCATTTCCGGCCTCCTGGCCCTGTTCCTGACCATCCTCTTCGTGGTCAAGGGCACGATCATGTTCCCGGCGACGGCGGTTCTGGCCTGGTCGGTGCTGGCCTATCTGACCATCGATTTCGGGTTCTGGAACAAGGTCCTGCAGATCACGCCGGGCGAGGAACAGCTCTACCGCGCCTGCGCCGAGGTGGCGCTGGCGGCGAGCCTGATCATCTTCCTCTACGCCTATCTCAACCTCAACCGCTGGCACATCCGCTACAGCCACCTGGCGCTCGGCACGCTTATCCTGGTGCTCGGCCTGCTCGGCATCGCGGTCTGGGACCCTTCCGTCGCCGCCGGCATCGCCCGCGTCTCGCTCGGCATCATCGGCGTGCTGGGCTTTGCGGTGATCGCGGCGCTGGCGCTGCAGGGCTACGACCGGGCGATCATGCTGGTGCCGACCTGGGTGCTGCTGCTGTCCTGGCTGGTGGGCGCGGGGATGACCGTGACCGGGTCGCTGGCCAACGACATCGTCCAGCCGGCGCTGGCCGGCGGGCTGGTGCTGATCGTGCTGCTGATCGGCTTCACGGTGATGCAGCACGCCTTTGCGGGCGGCGCCATCGCGCAAGGGCTGATCTCCGACGTGGAGCGGCGGGCGCTGGCGCTGACCGGCTCCGGCGACATCATCTGGGACTGGGATGTCGACCGCGACCGCATCTCCACCGGCAACGAGGTGGAGGACCTGCTCGGCCTCAAGCAGGGCCTGCTGGAAGGACCGGCGCGCGACTGGCTCGACGTATTGCACCCGCAGGACCGCGACACGTTCCGCTCGACGCTCGACGCGGTGATCGACCAGCGCCGCGGGCGCATCTCGCAGGCCTTCCGCCTGCGCGCCGACGACGGCCATTTCCGCTGGTTCCGCCTGCGCGCGCGGCCCATCGTCGGCTCCGACGGCGAGGTGATCCGCTGCGTCGGCACGCTGCTCGACATCACCGACCAGAAGGTGACCGAGGAGCGGCTGCTGCACGATGCGGTGCATGACAACCTGACCGGCCTGCCCAACCGCGAATTGTTCATGGACCGGCTGCAGGCGGCCATCGCCCGCTCGCGCGCGGAAAAGCTCGGCCGTCCTTCCGTGCTGATCATCGATCTCGACCGGTTCAAGCAGGTCAACGATTCCATCGGCCTGTCGGCCGGCGACAGCATCCTGCTGACCATCGCCCGGCGGGTGTCGCGCCAGCTCAAGCCGCAGGATTCGCTCTCGCGCCTTTCCGGCGACACCTATGCGCTGCTGCTCCTGTCCGAACAGTCGGCCGACCGCATCGCCGCCTTTGCCGATGCGGTGCGCCGCGCGGTGCGCTCGCCCATCACCTTCGGCGAGCGGGAAGTGTTCCTGACCTCCTCCGTCGGCATCGCCATCTACGAGACCGAAGGGTCCTCGGCGGCCGAGCTGATGCGCGAGGCGGACATGGCGATGAACCATGCCAAGCGGCTGGGCGGCGACCGGGTTGAGGTGTTCCGCCCGACGCTGCAGACCGGTACGCGCAGCCGTGCCGAGCTGGAGGGCGACCTGCGCAAGGCGCTGAAGACCGACGGCATCACCGTGTTCTACCAGCCCATCGTGCGCCTGGTGGACCGCTCCATCGCCGGCTTCGAGGTGCTGGCCCGCTGGAACCACCCGACGCGCGGGGCGATCTCGCCGGCCGAGTTCATCCCCATCGCCGAGCAGTCGGGCATCATCAACGAGCTGGGCCTGTTCGTGCTCGACAAGGGCGCGCGCCAGCTCGCCGACTGGCAGCAGAGCTTCCGCCTGCCGGTGCCGCTGTTCGCCAGCGTCAACATCTCCTCGCTGCAGCTGCTGCGCCACGACCTGATCAACGACGTGAAGTCGGTGCTGTCGCGCTCCTCCATCGCGCCGGGAACGCTCAAGCTGGAGCTGACGGAATCGGTGGTGATGGCCAATCCGGAATATTCGGCGCGGATGCTGGAGCGGCTGCGCGCCCTCGGCGCCGGCCTGTCGCTGGACGATTTCGGCACCGGCTATTCCAGCCTCAGCTACCTGCAGCGCTTCCGCTTCGACACGATCAAGGTCGACCAGTCCTTCGTGCGCCCGAACGGCCGCAGCGCCCGCCCCGTGATCCTGCGCTCGATCATCGCGCTCGGCCACGACCTCGGCATGCAGGTGGTGGCGGAAGGGGCGGAGAGCGAATCGGATTCGCTGGAGCTGCACCAGCTCGGCTGCGAATACGCGCAAGGCTTCCTGTTCGGCCAGCCGATGGAAGCCGCGCAGGCGACAAAGCTCTTGCAGGCCGAGATGGACGCCCTGCGGGCGTAAAATTCACCTCAGGCGGCCGTTTGGCGTCGTTTTCTGCGCTTCCGGTGCTCACGTACCTGAATGTACGCTCCGCTCCGGTTCTCGAAAACAACACCATCCGGCACGCCGGAGCGAATTTCCGACCGGGATCCGGCTCGTGATCCGGCCCGGGACCCGGCAATGTGTCCGTCGAGCGTAGGTGCCCCCCGCGCGGCTACCTTTTCTTGAACGGTGCCATGCCCTTGCGGGCCAGTTCGTCGGCGCGCTCGTTGTCGTCGTGCCCGGCATGGCCCTTGACCCAGTGCCAGGTGACGTCGTGGCGGCCGCGCGCCGCATCCAGCGCCTGCCACAGCTCGGCATTCTTCACAGGCTTCTTGTCGGCCGTGCGCCAGGCGTTGCGCTTCCAGTTGTAGAGCCACTTGGTGATGCCGTCGCGCACATAGGTGCTGTCGGTGTGCAGCTCGACCTTGCACGAGCGCTTGAGCGCGTTCAGCGCCTCGATGGCAGCCGTCAGCTCCATGCGGTTGTTGGTGGTCTGCGCCTCGCCGCCGCACAATTCGCGCTCATGCGCGCCGGAGCGCAGGATCGCGCCCCAGCCGCCCGGCCCCGGATTGCCCGAGCACGCCCCATCCGTGTGGATGACGACGTGCGCCTGCTCGACCGTCTCGCTCATGGGGCAAGCCCGTAGTCGGAGGCGGTGGAAACGCCCTGGTGGAAGCGCAGCTTGCGCAGGTATTCGCGCGGGTCCTTCGGGGTGACCAGCGCGCCGGGCGGCACCCGCAGCCAGTCGTGCAGGCGCGTCAGCAGGAAGCGCAGGGCCGAGCCGCGCGCCAGGAGCGGCAGGGCGGCGAATTCCGCATCCGTGAAGTCGCGCACCTGGCGATAGCCGTTGAGCAGTGCCCGCGCCTTGGTGACGTTGAACGAGAGGTCCGGCTCGAAGCACCAGGCGTTGAGGCAGATCGCCACGTCATAGGCGAAGGCATCGTTGCAGGCGAAATAGAAGTCGATCAGCCCGGACAGGCGCTCGCCGATGAAGAAGACGTTGTCGGGGAACAGATCCGCATGGATGACGCCGGAGGGAAGGCCGGTCGGCCAGCGGCTCTCCAGATGGTCGAGCTCGGCGGTCAGCTCGGCGCCGAGGCCCGGAACGACCGTGTCGGCCTGGTCGAGCGAGGCACCCAGCAGCGGGCGCCAGCTGTCGACCGACAGGGTGTTGGGGCGCTGTCCGGTGAAGTCGGCGCCGGCGAGATGGAAGCGGGCGAGCGCCTCTCCGAGTTCGGCGCAATGCTCGCGCCTGGGCCGGCGCACCCACATGCCGTCGAGGAACGAGATGATGGCGGCCGGGCGGCCGGCGAGCTCGCCCAGCATCGCGCCGGAGCGCGCGGCGACCGGCTGCGGGCAGGAAATGCCGCGCGCCGCCAGATGGCGCATCAGCTCCAGGAAGAACGGCAGGTCGGCCGGGTTCACCCGCTTCTCGTAGAGCGTCAGGATGAAATAGCCGCTCGTCGTGTGCAGCAGGAAGTTCGAGTTCTCGACGCCTTCGGCGATGCCCTTCAGGGCCAGCGTGTCGCCGATATCGTAAAGGGCGACGAAGGCCGCAAGGTCCTCGTCCGAGACGTCAGTGTAGACAGCCATGGGGTCGGGTTCGTTTTCCGGGCGTGAGAAGGGGTCAGGGCTACTCGGCCGCCTCGCGCAGGGCGCGCGGCAGGTTGAAGGAAATCGTCTCCTCGGCCGTGCGCACGCTGTCGACGGTGACCTCGTAGCGCTCGGCAAAGGCGGCGATGATCTCCTCCACCAAGACCTCGGGCGCGGAGGCGCCGGCGGTGATGCCGAGGCTCGTCAGCGGCGGAAGCGTGTCCCAGGGGATGTCCGCGGCGCGCTGGACGAGCAGGGCGACCGGGCAGCCGGCGCGCTCGGCGACCTCGCGTAGGCGCTGCGAGTTCGACGAGTTCGGCGCGCCGACGACGATCAGCGCCTCGACGTCCGGGGCAACGGCCTTCACCGCTTCCTGGCGGTTGGTGGTGGCGTAGCAGATGTCGTCCTTGTGCGGGGCGACGATGTCGGGGAAGCGGGTGGTCAGCACCTCGACGATCTGGGCGGTGTCGTCCACCGACAGCGTGGTCTGGGTGATCCAGGCGAGCGGACGGTCGCCGGCCGGCTCGAAGCGCCTTGCATCCTCCGCCGTCTCGACGAGACGCACGGCGCCCTCCGGCAACTGGCCCATCGTGCCGATGACTTCCGGATGGCCGGCATGGCCGATCAGCACGATCTCGCGGCCGCGGCGGAAGTGGATCTCCGCTTCCTTGTGGACCTTGGAGACCAGCGGGCAGGTGGCGTCGAGATAGAACATGTTGCGCGCGCGCGCGTCCTCGGGCACCGACTTCGGCACGCCATGCGCGGAAAACACCACCGGCCGGTCGTGATCGCCGTCCGGGATCTCGTCCAGCTCCTCGACGAAGACGGCGCCCTTGGCCTTCAGGCTCTCGACGACGAACTTGTTGTGCACGATCTCGTGGCGCACATAGACCGGCGCGCCGAAGCGCTCCAGCGCCAGCTCGACGATCTGCACGGCACGGTCGACACCGGCGCAAAAGCCCCGCGGGGCGCAGAGCAGCACCTTGAGCGGCGGGCGGTTTCCGGCGGAAGGGTCTGAAGCCAAGAGGGCCTCCTTGCAGTCGGCGTCGGCGGGGAGCCGCGACGCACGGGCTTTGCTGGCAATAGAGGTATGGGGGCAGGGCGTGTCAAGGGTAGGGAGCCAAGTCGTGAGGCGGGAAAGCGCCGTGCGCCCGCAGCCGCTCGCCAAGCGCCGGTCCGCCTGATATAGACGTTGCCCTGAACGAGTATGCGTCCTTGAGCAGAATTGGGAAGATTGGCATGCAGCACGCCGACTGGATCCGTCGCACGGGCCCGCTCGCCACGCTCGCACTCGGCCTTGCCGTTGCGGCCTGCGGTACGGATATCGCCGGGGTCAGCAACGATGTGGCCAAGACGGTGATCTCCGGCAATGCCGCCGACAAGTCGGTGGTGGAGAACATCAACCCCGAGACCTTCCGCCAGGAGGTGCCCTGTCCGCCGCTGGGCGTGGAGCCGGACCGCTACCTGCTGATGACCTACGAGCGGGGCAAGCAGGACGACCCGCAGGCGCTGCGCTACCAGGCGAACATCGAGAAGTGGGCGCGCAAGTGCAAGCGCGGCGCGGATGGCGGCGTGGTGATGACAGTCGGCGTCTCCGGGCGCGTGACACCGGGTCCGGCCTGGCCGGGCGGCGAGATCCTGCTGCCGCTGCGCGTATCGGTCACCGATACCGACGCCGAAAAGGCCAAGCCGCAGGTTCGCCAGCTTTCCGTGCCCGTGACGCTGGGCGCGGGCGCGCCGGCCGAACAGTGGGCGCTGGTGGAAGATGTCGCTCTTCCCCAGGGCGGTTCGTCCAAGGTGCAGATTGCGCTGGACGAGACGGGAAAACGTCGGCAATAGGAAGGGCATGTTGACAGTGCGACAGGCGCTGTCGACAATGCGACACGAATGACAGGCGGCGTGGACGTTGTGCGCCGCCGGCAGGAACCTGAAGACGCATGTCTTCGCGATCCTGCTTCAAGGACTTGCGGGAGAGATCGGCATCACGGGTGCCGGCGCCGAAGGAGCAACCGCCCCGGAAACTCTCAGGCAAAAGGACCGCAGGTCGAGCAACGCTCTGGAAAGAAGTCCGGACCGCCCTTCGGGTCGGGGTCGGGCTCACCGAAGGAGTAACCGCCTCACATACGGGCGCCGGTCACGGACCGGAGGCCGGGCGGGAAATCTCTCAGGTCGTCAGGACAGAGGGGGTGCGTGGATACGAAACCGTGTTCGCGTCACCAGACCCTCTAGCGCCAGGACGACCACATGGCCGATCACGCCGACGGACCTCTGCTTTCGACGCCCCTGCTTTCCACGCCCCTGACGGACCTGCACCGCGAGCTCGGTGCGCGTCTCGTGCCGTTCGCCGGCTACGAGATGCCGGTCCAGTATCCCGCCGGCATCATCGCCGAGCACAGCCATACCCGCGAGAAGGCCGGTCTCTTCGACGTGTCGCATATGGGCCAGGCCTGGCTGGTCGGCCCGGACCACGAGACGACGGCCCGCGCGCTCGAGGCGATGGTCCCCTCCGACGTCGCCGTGCTGAAGCCCGGCCGCCAGCGCTACACCGTGCTTTTGAACGCCGAGGGCGGCATCGTCGACGACCTGATGGTCGCGCGGCCGCAAGGGCCGGAAAACGAGGGCCGGCTGTTCCTGGTCGTCAACGCCTCGCGCAAGGCGGTCGACTACGCGCTGATCGCGGCGAACCTTCCCGATAACGTGAGGCTGGAGGTCATCGAGGACCGCGCGCTGATCGCGCTGCAGGGCCCGATGGCGGCCGAGGTGATGGCCGCCCATGCGCCGGCTGCCGCGGACATGGCCTTCATGGGCGTTGCGCAGATGGAGTTCGACGGCATCGCCGTCTACGTCTCGCGCTCCGGCTATACCGGCGAGGACGGCTACGAGATCTCCGTGCCGGCGGGCGCTGCCGAGCCGCTGGCCCGCGCCCTGCTCGCCGACGAGCGCGTCGCCCCCATCGGCCTCGGTGCGCGCGATTCGCTGCGCCTCGAAGCCGGGCTCTGCCTCTACGGCCACGACCTCGACGAGACCACTTCGCCGGTCGAGGGCGCGATCACCTTCGTGCTGCAGAAGCGCCGCAAGGAAGAGGCCAACTTTCCGGGCGCCGCCCGCATCCTCTCGGAACTGGCGGATGGACCTTCGCGCGTGCGTGTCGGCCTGACGCTGGCCGGCCGTGCCCCGGCCCGCGAGGGCGCGGAAATCCGCGCGGCCGATGGCAGCGTCATCGGCGTTCTCACCTCGGGCGGCTTCGCGCCGACGCTGGGTGCCCCCATCGCCATGGGCTATGTCGACCCGGCCCATGCGGGTGTCGGCACGCCGGTGAAGCTGGTGGTGCGCGGCCGCGAGCTCGAGGCGAGCATCGCCGACATGCCGTTCGTTCCTCAGCGCTACCATCGCAAGCCGTCCGCCTGACGGCCCCTTTGCCTATCGTTCCAGACAACCTGAAGCGGCCTGAAGGCCTTCCGGAGGACAAGTGAAATGAGCACCCGCTACACCGAAGACCACGAGTGGATCACCGTCGAGGGCGACGTCGCCACGGTCGGCATCACCACCTATGCCCAGGAGCAGCTGGGCGATGTCGTGTTCGTCGAACTGCCCGAGGTCGGCCGCAAGGTCTCCAAGGGCGACGAGGCGGCGGTCGTGGAAAGCGTCAAGGCGGCGTCCGAGGTCTATGCCCCGCTCGACGGCGAGATCGTCGAGGCCAACGGCGTGCTGGCCGACGAGCCGGGCAAGGTGAACGAGGACCCGGAAGGGGCGGCGTGGTTCGTCAAGATCCGCCTGGCCGACACCTCGCAGTTCGACGAGCTGATGGACGAGGCCGCCTACAAGGCCTTTGTCGAGGGGCTCTGATCCATGGCACGGCACCTCTACCGGGCCGATGTGAGCTGGCGGCGGCAGGGCGACTTCGCCGCCAATGCCTACAGCCGCGGCCATGATTGGTCCTTCGACGGAGGCATCACCGTGCCGGCCTCGGCCTCGCCGAGCGTCGTGCCGCTGCCCAACTCCGTCGAGGCGGCCGTCGACCCGGAAGAGGCCTTCGTGGCGGCGATCTCCAGCTGCCACATGCTGTGGTTCCTCGATCTTGCCCGCCGCGACGGGCTGATCGTCGAGAGCTACCGCGACGCGGCCGAGGGCACCATGGAGCGGGTCGCGCCCGGCAAGATGGCCGTGACCCGCGTTACGCTGCGCCCGCAGATCGTGCTGGCCGGCGACACGCTGCCCGATCGGGACCGGATCGACGCCCTGCATCACCAGGCCCACGAGGCCTGCTTCATCGCCAATTCCGTCAAGAGCGAGATCGTGGTCGAGGCCTTGCCCGCCACGCTTGCCGACAACCGCCAAGGAGCGTGACATGCGCTATCTGCCGCTGTCCGATACCGACCGTGCCGACATGCTGGCGCGCGTCGGCATCTCGGACATCGACGAGATCTTCGTCGACATCCCGAAAAGCGCCCGCATCGACGGGCTGCTGGACCTGCCGCGCCGCCAGAGCGAGTTCGCCGTCGAGCGCGACCTGACGCGCATGGCGGGCAAGAACGTCGCCGCCTCCTCGGTGCCGTTCTTCGTCGGCGCCGGCGCCTACAAGCATCATGTGCCGGCCAGCGTCGACCACCTGATCCAGCGCTCCGAGTTCCTCACCTCCTACACGCCGTACCAGCCGGAGGTGACGCAGGGCACGCTGCAATATCTCTTCGAGTTCCAGACCCAGGTGGCCGCGCTCACCGGCATGGAGGTCGCCAACGCCTCCATGTATGACGGCTCGACCGGCACGGCCGAAGCCGTGCTGATGGCGCACCGGGTGACCCGCCGCAACAAGGCGGTGCTGTCCGGCGGCCTGCACCCGCACTACCGGCAGGTGGTCGAAGGCCTGAGCGCGATGGCCGGCGACCGGGTCGAGGCGCTGCCGGCCGACCCCGCAGGCACCGAGGACATTCTCGCTGCCATCGACGACGAGACCTCCTGCGTGGTGGTGCAGTCGCCGTCCTTCTACGGTCAGCTGATCGACCTGAAGCCGATCGCGGAGAAGGCGCATGCCCATGGCGCGCTGCTGATCGCCGTCTTCACCGAGGTGGTGTCGCTGGGCCTGATCGAGGCGCCGGGCGAGCAGGGCGCCGACATCGTCGTCGGCGAGGGCCAGTCCATCGGCAACGGCCTCAACTTCGGCGGTCCTTATGTCGGCCTCTTCGCGACGCGGCAGAAGTTCATCCGCCAGATGCCGGGCCGCCTGTGCGGCGAGACGGTCGATGCCAACGGCAAGCGCGGCTTCGTGCTGACGCTCTCGACCCGCGAGCAGCACATCCGCCGCGACAAGGCGACGTCGAACATCTGCACCAATTCGGGCCTGTGCTGTCTGGCCTTCACCATCCACATGACGCTGCTCGGCGGCAACGGCCTCGCCAAGCTTGCCCGCATCAACCACGCCAACGCGGTGAAGCTGAAGGGCGCGCTGGAAGGCGTTGCCGGCGTGAAGGTGCTCAACGACGCCTTCTTCAACGAGTTCACCGTCAAGCTGCCGAAGCCGGCGGCCGAGGTGGTCGAGGCGCTGGCCGAAAAGGGCGTGCTCGGCGGCGTGCCGGTGTCGCGGCTCGAGCCGGGCAAGGCCGACCTCTCCGACCTGCTGCTCGTGGCATCGAGCGAAGTCAATTCCGATGAGGACCGCGCGGCCTTCGTCGCGGCACTGAAGGAGGTGCTGGCATGAGCATGAACACTCAGGGACGTCCGTCCGCGCCTAGCGAGACGGCGATCACCAGCGAGCGTGCGACCTTCACCGGCAACAAGGCGCTGGCCATGGAAGAGCCGTTGCTCTTCGAGATCGGCCGCATGGATGTGTGCGGCGTCGACCTCGACGAGGCGGACGATTTTACGCCGGCGCTGGGCAGCCACGCCCGCAAGGCGGTGCCGGACCTGCCGGCGCTGACCGAGCCGGAGACCATGCGCCACTATGTGCGCCTGTCCTCGAAGAACTACGCCATCGATGCGGGGCTCTACCCGCTCGGCTCCTGCACGATGAAGCACAATCCGCGCCTCAACGAGAAGATGGCGCGCCTGCCGGGCTTCGGCGACGTGCATCCGCTGCAGCCGCTGTCGACGGTGACCGGCGCGGTCGAGCTGATCAGCGAGCTGGCGCACTGGCTGGTCACCATGACCGGCATGAGCGCGGTGGCGATGAGCCCGAAGGCCGGCGCCCATGGCGAATTGTGCGGCATGATGGCGATCAAGGCCGCGCACCAGGCGGCCGGGCGCGACCCGAAGATCGTCCTGGTGCCGGAATCGGCCCATGGCACCAACCCGGCAACGGCAGCGCTCCTCGGCTACAAGGTGGTCTCCATCGAGGCGCGCGAGGACGGCACGGTCGATCCGGCGGCGGTCAAGGCGCGCATCAAGGAGCATGAAGGCGACATCGCCGGCATCATGCTGACCAACCCCAACACCTGCGGCCTGTTCGAGCGCGACATCATCGCCATCGCCGAGGCGATCCATGCGGCGGACGGCTATTTCTACTGCGACGGCGCCAACTTCAACGCCATCGTCGGCAAGGCCCGTCCGGGCGATCTCGGCGTCGACGCCATGCACATCAACCTGCACAAGACCTTCTCCACCCCGCATGGCGGCGGCGGTCCGGGTGCAGGTCCCGTGGTGCTGTCGGAGCGCCTGGCGCCGTTCGCCCCGCTGCCCTTCCTGCGCAAGGTCGAGGGCGGGACGCAGTGGGTGGAAACGGATGCGGAGCTCAAGGACGGCGAGCAGCCCTTCGGCCGCATGACCGCCTTCCACGGCCAGATGGGCATGTATGTGCGTGCGCTCGCCTACATGAAGAGCCACGGCGCCGACGGGTTGAAGCAGGCGTCCGAGGACGCGGTGCTCAACGCCAACTATGTGCGCGTCGGGTTGCAGGACCTGATGAGCCTGCCCTTCGGCCAGCGCTGGTGCATGCACGAGGTGCTGTTCGACGACAGTTTCCTCAAGGACACCGGCGTCACCACGCTCGACTTCGCCAAGGCGATGATCGACGAGGGCTACCACCCGATGACCATGTATTTCCCGCTGGTCGTCCACGGCGCGATGCTGATCGAGCCGACGGAATCGGAAAGCCGTTCCTCGCTCGACCTGTTTATCGCCACCATGCGCGACCTCGTCCTGAGCGCGCAGAAGGGCGAGACGGACCGCTTCAAGGGCGCACCGTTCCACGCCCCGCGCGGCCGTCTCGACGAGACGCGGGCGGCGCGCAACCCGGTGCTCAAGTGGGAGCGCCCGGCAGCCCAGGCGGTGCAGCCGCAGGCCGCGGAGTAAAGCCGGGGATTTGCGCCGGCTGAACGATACGAACGCCCGGCCCCGTGCCGGGCGTTTTCGTTTTTTTGGGGGGAGCGCAGCTTCAGCTCACCCCCCTCTGTCGGCTGCGCCGACATCTCCCCCTCAAGGGGGGAGAAGGGTGTGTGGGGCACGGCAAGCGTGTCATCGCGGATGCCTCTGCCTTCGTCATTCCGGGCAAGCGCAGCGCGACCCGGAACCGGAGAGGCACGGCGTTCGCCTCATTTGCTCGAGCGTTGCCGCAACGCCCTCGGCTCTCCGGTCCCGGCTCGGCGCTCACGCGCCGTCCGGGAGGACGCCGGGAGAGGGCGGCGCGTGCGGATCGCAGGGAGGGACATCGCCGCCCAATCCGGCGTTGCCGCATTGACCTTGCGCCCCATCTTGCCGCATGAGGCGGGGCGGAGAACATCAGGAAAAACGTCAGGAGCGGCGGTGTGACAGACGATCTCGACAGGCGGCAGGGGCTTTCCGAGGAATTGCTGTTCCTGCTGCGCCGCCATCCGCGCGAGGGCTGGGGCGAGAATGCGGATCTCGGCGATCTCGCCCGGTTCTGGCTGACCCGCCATGACGGGTTCCGCCAGCTCGGCGGGGCGCTGACCGATGCGCTGACGCGGTTTCGCGAGGGGGAGGTCGAGGCGATGCAGTTCGGCGGCTTCTTCGCGCCGCGCCTGCAGCACTTCCTGACCGAGTTGCACCATCACCACATGATCGAGGACCAGCATTATTTCCCGGTCTTCGCGGCGGCCGAGACGCGTCTGGCGCGCGGCTTCGACATCCTGGAAAACGATCACGAGCTGATCCACGAGCGCATCGGCCGGGTGATCGCCAGCGCCAACGGCCTGCTGGGCCTGCTGGAGGGCGGCGACAGCGACCGCATCCGCCGGGCGGCGGACACCTATGCCGCCGACAGCGACTTGCTTGTGAACGGCTTGTTGCGGCATCTCGACGACGAGGAAGACCTGATCGTGCCGCTGATGATCGAGCGCGGCGAGGGGCCTCTCGGCGTCTCCTGAAGACGGGTGCCGAACGCGGAACCGCCCCCGCCGGAGTGTCCGGTCGGAGGCGGCCCTTCGCGCGGGGAAGCGCTTCTCAGGAACGGGTGGACGCCGGGCGCAGGCTGCGTCAGGCGGCCTTGTTGCCGCGCAGCGTCTCGCGCAGCGCGTCGATGGGCTTCAGCTTGCCGGCATCCTCGTAGTGCCAGTAGGTCCAGCCGTTGCACGCTTCCAGGCCCTGCACCAGGGCGCCGACCTTGTGGATCGAGCCGCTATGGTCGCCGCTGGCGAGCGAGCCGTCGGCGCGCACGGTGGCGCGCTTGCGGCCCTTGGCGCAGGTGAGCTCCGCACCCGGCGCCAGCAGGCCGGCCTCCAGCAGGTTGCCGAAGGGAATGCGCGGGGCGGCACGCTTGCCCTGGCTGATCGCCAGCGCTCCGTCTTCCGCCGGCGTGACCGCGGCGATGCGGGCATTGGCGGCGTCGATATAGTCCTGCTCGCGCTCGATGCCGACGAAATGCCGCCCGAGCCGCTTGGCGACCGCACCGGTGGTGCCGGTGCCGAAGAAGGGATCGAGCACCACGTCGCCCGGATTGCTGGAAGCCAGCAGCACCCGGTAGAGCAGGCTTTCCGGCTTCTGGGTCGGATGCACCTTCTGCCCCGCCGTGTCCTTCAGCCGCTCGCCGCCCGTGCAGATCGGCAGGTTCCAGTCGGAGCGCATCTGCAGGTCGTCGTTGAACGTCTTCAGGGCTTCGTAGTTGAAGGTGTATTTCGCGTCCTTCGACTTCGACGCCCAGATCATCGTCTCGTGGGCATTGGTGAAGCGCTTGCCGCGGAAGTTCGGCATCGGATTCGACTTCAGCCACACGACATCGTTGAGGATCCAGAAGCCGAGATCCTGCAGGATCGTGCCGACCCGGAAGATGTTGTGATAGGAGCCGATGACCCACAGGCCGCCATCCGGCTTCAGCACGCGGCGCACGGCCATCAGCCAGGCGCGGGTGAAGGCGTCGTAAGCCTCGAAACTGTCGAACTGGTCCCAGTGGTCGTCGCAGGCATCGACCCGCGACTGGTCCGGGCGATGCAAGTCACCGCCCAGCTGGAGATTGTAGGGGGGGTCGGCGAAGACGAGGTCCACCGACGCCCGCGGCAGTCGCTCGAGAGCGGCCACGCAATCGCCCTTGATGATCGTATCCAGCCAGTCGGCACCGGGGGCGGTGCTGGCGGCGGTCGAACGGGCTCGGAAGGAGTGGGGTGCCACGCTGGGCACCCCGATACGCTGTACACTCATTGCGACGCAGAACCTCACGCAATTACGAGCATCATGGTTACCGGGCTTGGTAAATCGGGAGTTAAGGCGCCGGAGAAAAAACGCCTGTTGAATCAATCCTCTGTTTACCTTTCGCGGCCGTCCCGCCCGCGCTGCTTCGCTTCGTTAACGAGGGGGGCGAGAGGTCGGGGCGGCAAGTTCTGCCTAATGCCCTGCATGGCCTGCCGATTTTTCAAAGAGGCCCGGAGGGCGCTTGCGAAATGCGAGGACTGGGATGCGGGAAGGTTAACGGCAGGGCCGCAGCCGGCGCCGCGAAATCGGGCCGAGAAAAAACTTTTCGGCCCCCGCAGGAAATTTCATAATGGCTTGCCAGAATAACAAGAGAAAGAAAGGCACGCCCATGGGCAACGAATTTCCGAGCACCGACCCGACGCAGGAGCTGGCGAGCTGGGAGCCGCCGCATGTTCCTTACGAGGCCTTCACCGACGCGCAGGCCGCAGTCGACCGGCTGCGGGAGCTGTTCGAGAGCAACACCGCCTTCCTGCGCGATGCCTTCGCCGATTTCCTCGCCGGCCGCATTCCGCAAGGGCGGGTGCGCGCCTGCTATCCGGAAGTGCGGATCGCCACCGCCACCCATTCGCGCATCGACAGCCGGCTGGCCTACGGCTTCGTCTCGGGCCCCGGCGTCCATTCCGCGACGGTGACGCGCCCGGACCTGTTCGGCAACTATCTCAAGGAGCAGATCGAGCTGCTGCTGCGCAATCACGAAGTGCCGGTGGAGGTGGGGACCAGCTCCCTGCCGATCCCGCTGCATTTCGCCTTCTACGACGGCACGCATGTGGAAGGGGCGGCGGAGGTGCTGCAGCGCCCGCTGGCCGATGTCTTCGACCTGCCGGACCTGTCGATCCTGGACGATGCCATCGTCAACGGCACGTTCGAGGTGCCGGCGGGAGCCCCGCGCCCGTTGGCGCCCTTCACCGCACCGCGCGTCGACTATTCGCTGCACCGGTTGCAGCACTACACCGCGACGGCGGCCGAGCATTTCCAGAACTTCGTCATCCTGACCAACTACCAGTTCTATATCGACGAGTTCTGCCGGCTGGCGCAGGAGCTGATGAACGACCCGGCCAGCGGCTACACCCGCTTCGTCGAGCCGGGCAACCTGGTGACGGAGGCGGGCAGCGAGCGGCAGGACGGCCAGTCGCAGCGGCTGCCGCAGATGCCGGCCTATCACCTGGTGCGCCCGGATGCCTCCGGCATCACCATGATCAATATCGGCGTCGGCCCGTCCAACGCCAAGACGATCACCGACCATGTGGCGGTGCTGCGCCCGCATGCCTGGCTGATGCTGGGTCACTGCGCCGGCCTGCGCAACAGCCAGAAGCTCGGCGACTACGTGCTGGCCCATGGCTATGTGCGCGAGGACCACGTGCTGGACGCGGACCTGCCGACCTGGGTGCCGATCCCGCCGCTGGCCGAGGTGCAGGTGGCGCTGGAGCAGGCGGTGGAGGAGATCACCGGCCTTGCCGGCTACGAGCTGAAGCGGGTGATGCGCACGGGCACGGTCGCCTCCATCGACAACCGCAACTGGGAACTGCGCGACCACCGCGAGCCGGTGCAGCGCTTTTCCCAGTCGCGCGCCATCGCGCTGGACATGGAATCGGCGACGATCGCGGCCAACGGCTTCCGCTTCCGCGTGCCCTACGGCACGCTGCTATGCGTCTCCGACAAGCCGCTGCATGGCGAACTCAAGCTGCCGGGCATGGCGACGGATTTCTACAAGCGGCAGGTGGCGCAGCATCTGCGCATCGGCATCCGCAGCATGGAGATCCTGCGGGCGATGCCGCGCGAGCGGCTGCACTCCAGAAAGCTGCGCTCCTTCGCCGAGACCGCTTTCCAGTAAGGCGGATCCGCGATGCGGGCCGCGTTCAGCGGAACTGCGGTCCGTGGCACCAGCAGGTGAGCGACTTGCGCCGGCCGGACGAGACCGGCGCCACCCGGTGCAGCATGAAGGAGGCGAAGAGCGTGGCATCGCCGATGCCGCGCTCGGCCGACAACATGGCGCTGCCGAGATTGATCTGCAATTCGCCGCCCTGGTAGCCCGCCGGCTCGGTGAGCTGCACCACGATGGTCAGCTTGCGCCGCCGCGCGATGGGGCCGTCGCCGATGTCGGAGTGCCAGTCGTAGTGGCCGGCATTGCTCTCGTCATAGGTGGCGACCTGCAGCCGCTCGCCGAACTCGGTGATGGCGAAGTCGAAATGCTCGCGATTGGCCGCAGCCACCGCTGAGACGATCCGCTCCATCACCCAGGCGGCGCTGCCGGTGTCGTCGAGCCAGGCGATCTGCGCCCGGCGGATATCGTTGTGCTGAAGACCGCCGACGAGACCGCCCGCAGCGGCCTGCGCGTCGTCCGCAAGGCGAACGATTTCGCGGGTTTCTTCCCTGGAAAACAATGCCGGAATGGAATGCGTGAACATCGGCCGAAGTCTCCGCAACGGCTAGGGTCAGGACCTGTCAATATGGCAACGCTGGCGTTCGCTAGACCAAGAGCCGCGAGGAAAAGCCCGCAGCACGGGGCACGCGCCCGATCAAGGGCTTTGACGCGGCGGATCGCCGGTCTATCGAGCGTCCTTCGGATCGTCCTGACTTGCACGGGCTACTTTGTCGCAAGGCCTTGAAAGACATAAAGTCTTCCCGCGGCCTCGCTTCGCGTATCCGCACAAGTCAGAACGACCATCGTGGTCATATTGACAGGACCTGATCCCGAAGTTGCGCGTCTATGCGGCAGTTCTTCGGAAAACGCAATCGAATTGCGGGAGGCCCCTGCGTCAGGCGCCGAGGCCCGCCTCGACCGCCTTGCGCATCACCGTCGGCAGGGCCTCGCCGGCGATTTCCGCAGGCGCCGACCACCAGCAGCCCTCGGGCGCGGCAAGGCCCATCGGTGCCGTGGTGTGCCAGACCGCCAGCTCCAGATGGAAATGGGTGAACGTGTGCCGCACGTCGCTGGCAACGCGCGTCCAGCGCAGCCGCGCGGCGGACAACTCCGGCGGCAGCAGGGTGAAGTCGCCGCCGTCGATGTCTTCCCCCCAGGCGCTCACCGGCGGCTCGCTCATGCCGCCGAGCAGGCCCTTGGGCGGGCGCCGGCGCAGCAGCACCGCACCGTCCTCGCGCTTGACGACGAAGGCGAGGCCGAAGCGGGTGGGCTTTGCCGCCTTGCGCTGCTTGACCGGCAGGGTCTCGGCGATGCCGAGGTGCCGGGCCTCGCAAGGAGCGGACCAGGGGCAGAGCGCGCAGGCGGGCTTGCGCGGGCTGCAAAGGCTCGCGCCGAGATCCATCATCGCCTGCGCGAAGTCGCCGGGCCGCTCGTGCGGGACCATCAGCGCGACGGCGGAACGGATGTCGGATTTGGAGGCGGGCAGCGGCGTCTCGATGGCATGCAGGCGCGAGGTGACGCGCTCGACATTGCCGTCGACGACGGCGGCGGGCAGGTCGTAGGCGATGGCGGCGATGGCCGCCGCCGTATAGGGGCCGATGCCGGGCAGGGCGCGCAGGCCTTCCTCCGTATCGGGAAACACCCCGCCATGATGGCGCATGACCGCCTCGGCGCAGGCCTTGAGATTGCGCGCCCGCGAATAGTAGCCGAGCCCGGCCCAGGCCTTCATGACGTCGGCCTCGTCCGCAGCGGCAAGATCCGCCACCGTCGGCCAGCGCTCGGTGAAGGCGGCGAAATAGGGCTTCACCGCCTGCACCGTCGTCTGCTGCAGCATGATCTCGGAGAGCCACACCCGGTAGGGATCGGGCGCCTGACCCTGCCGGCGGTCGCGCGGGGAGACGCGCCAGGGCAGCACGCGCGCATGGCGATCGTACCAGGCGAGCAGCGCGGCGGCGAGATCGGGGGCGGAGGCGGTGTGGGTTGCGGTCGTGGGGGCTGCGGTCATGGGGCATGAGGATCGGGCGGCGCGGGGCGATTTCAAGTGCGGAATGAACGGCCGGCCGCAAGGCCTGTGGATTGCGCGCTTGCGGGGACAGCGGTGACGAGCAAGGAGAGGGTGGCGCCTTGTCGCAAAAGCGACGCAATTCGCGCGTGAAACAAGGGACATGAGTGATTCGCGGCACTACAAGTCGAACAACAGGACGAATGCGGGAGCGGCCACCGGCTACATGCGCCGGGTGACGCGTGCGCGCCCGCTTGCCGACCTGATCGGCAAGACGCTGGAGCCGGCCTGCCGCAAGCGCGGCTTTGCCGCCGCCGACCTGCTGTCCGACTGGCCGGAGATCGTCGGCGAGCGCTATGCCGGCCGGGTGCAGCCGATCCGGCTCGACTGGCCGCGCGGCAGCCGCGGCGGCGAGTTCGACGAGACCCCGCGCCCGGCGACGCTGGTGGTGCAGACGGACGGGGCGACCGCGCTGCTGCTGACCCACGAGATGCCGCAGCTGGTGGAGCGCATCAACGGCTTCTTCGGCTGGGCCGCGGTGGAGCGCATCCGCATCCTGCAGCGCCCGGTCACCGACCGCCGCCGCAAGCCGCCGCCGAAGCTGCGCCCGCTGACCGGCGCGGAGGAGGCGGAGCTGCACGAGCGCCTCGCCCCCGTCGAGGGCACGCCGCTGGGCGCAGCCCTCGAACGGCTGGGCCGCGCGGTGCTGGCCCGCACCCGCTGACGCGAGCCTCGCCTGCGATTGCCCGCCCCGCTCTGCTCGCGATCTTGTGAACCCCGCGGAACCGGGCCGTTTTCCGCGCTCCCATTGCCGCCACAATATGCGTGTCGTTTGAATTTCGCGCAAAAGGCGATAAACAGCGTTTACGCCGATAGACCCTTTCATTCAGTGGGAAGAGACCCGTGAGCCTGAACCGTCGACAGTTGATCCTGCGTTCCTCCGCCGGCCTGCTCCTGGCCGGAACCGTGCTGCCGGCCCTGCCGGCCTTTGCCCAGGCGGTCGACGTCGAGGAGCTGATGAAGCCGGGCACGCTTCCCGACAAGGTGCTGGGCAACGAGGACGCGCCGCTCACCATCGTGGAATATGCCTCGATGACCTGCGGCCACTGCGCCAACTTCCACAAGACCACCTATCCGCATCTCAAGAAGGAGTATGTGGAGACCGGCAAGGCGCGCTTCGTCTTCCGCGAGTTCCCGCTCGACCCCGTCGCCTCGGCCGCCTTCATGCTGGCGCGCTCGGTGCCGGAGGACAAATATTTCGAGGTGGTCGACTTCATGTTCGCCGAGCAGCGCGCCTGGGCCTTCACCCCGGACCCGTACAACTCGCTGCTGAATTTCGCCAAGCAGATCGGCTTCACCCAGGAAAGCTTCGAAAAGGTCCTGACCGATCAGGCTCTGCTTGACGGGATCAATGCGACGCGCGACCGTGCTTCGAGCGAGTTCGGCGTCAACTCGACGCCGACGTTCTTCTTCAACGGCAACAAGGTCAACGGTGCGATCTCGCCTGAGGAATTCGACAAGGAAGCTGCCAAGTATCTCTAGGACCGGCCCCGCCGGTGCCCGGGCGCCGGCGGCTGCCTGCTTGCGGGGCGTAAACGCCCCGCCGGCTGCCTGCTGACGCTGCGCCCATGAAGTTCAACAAGCTCCGCGTCCTCGGTTTCAAGTCCTTCGTCGAGCCGATGGAATTCATCATCGGCGACGGCCTGACGGGTGTCGTCGGGCCGAACGGCTGCGGCAAGTCCAATCTCGTCGAGGCCCTGCGCTGGGTGATGGGCGAGAACTCCTACAAGAACATGCGCGCGTCCGGCATGGACGACGTCATCTTCTCCGGCAGCCTCAACCGCCCGGCCCGCAATACCGCCGAAGTCACGCTGTTCCTCGACAATGCCGACCGCACCGCGCCGGCCGGCTTCAACGACAGCGATGCGGTGGAGGTGACGCGGCGGATCGAGCGCGAGGCGGGCTCCAACTACAAGATCAACTCCCGCGATGTGCGCGCCCGCGACGTGCAGCTGCTGTTCGCCGACGCCTCGACCGGCGCCCGCTCGCCCGCGCTGGTGCGCCAGGGCCAGATCGGCGAGCTGATCGCCGCCAAGCCGACCTCCCGCCGCCAGATCCTGGAAGAGGCCGCCGGCATTTCCGGCCTGCATTCGCGCCGCCACGAGGCGGAGCTGCGCCTGCGCGCCGCCGAGCAGAACCTGGAGCGGCTGGAGGACGTGCTGGTCCAGATCGACGGCCAGCTCGACAGCCTGCGCCGCCAGGCCCGGCAGGCGAGCCGCTTCCGCAACCTGTCGGCCGAGATCCGCTCCGCCGAGGCCGGGCTCTACTATCTGCGCTGGACCGACTGCCGCGACAGGCTGAAGGCGGCGGAAGCCGAATTCGCGGAGGCCGAGGAGGGCGTGCGGCTGGTGTCGCTGGCCCAGGCGGAGGCGGCGAAGAACCAGGCGATCTCTGCTCACAAGGTGCCCGAGATGCGCGAGGCGGCGGCCCGCGCGGGTGCCGCCGTGCAGCGGCTGGTCATCGCCCGCAACGAGCTGGACGGCGAAGAGCGCCGCATTCGCGAGCGCCTGTCGGACCTGACCGGCCGCCTGCAGCAACTGCACCAGGACATTGCCCGCGAGCAGGCGCTGGTGTCGGAGAACGACGAGCACCTGTCGCGGCTCGCGGACGAAGAGGAAGAGCTGCGCGGCGAGGACCTGTCGCAGGAGGAACGCGCCGAGGAAGCGCGCCTTTCGGTTGCGGCGGCGAGCGAGGTCGTGGCCGCGGCCGAGGAGCGGCTGTCGGCGCTGACCCAGGAACAGGCGGGCGTCGTCGCCCGCAGGCGGCAGCTGGAGGACGCGCATCGCACGGCGGTGCAGCGGGCCGAGCGGCTGGTCGCCCAGCACGGCGAGGCGGCAGCGCAGGTCGCCGCGCTGGAGGCCGATATCGAGGGCGCGCCGGCACTCGAAATGGGACGCGAGGCGCTGCTCGATGCCGAAGGCCGGCTCGATCTCGCCGAAGAGCGCGTGCTGGAGGCCGAGGAGCGCACCCGCAGCCACCGCGCCGCGGTCGATGCGGCGCGCCGGCCATTGAGCGAGGCGGAAGCTGCGCTGTCGCGCCTGGAGACGGAAGCGCGCACGCTGCAGGAGGTGCTGTCTGCCGGACAGGCCGGCGAGTGGCCGGCCGTGGTCGAGGCGATGACGGTGGAGCCGGGCTTCGAGACGGCGCTGGGCGCCGCGCTCGGCGAGGATCTCGACGCGCCCGTCGGGGGCGATGCGCCGATGCGCTGGAGCGCGGAGGCGGCCGGCGGCGAACAGCTTTCCGGTGACCCCAAGCTTCCCGCCGGCTGCCGGCCGCTCTCCGAGGTGGTGAGGGCACCAGTGGCGCTGGCGCGGCGCCTTGCCCAGATCGGCCTTGTCGAGGACGGAGCGGCAGCGGGCCTGATGCGCCAGCTGAAGCCGGGACAGCGGCTGGTCAGCCGCGAGGGCGCGGTGTGGCGCTGGGACGGGTTCACCGTCTCCGCCGATGCGCCGACCGCGGCCGCGCAGCGCCTTGCCCGCAAGAACCGGCTGGCGGCGCTGGAACTGGAAATCGAGACGGCGGCCGAGCAGCTGGAGACGTTGCGCGAGGGTTTCGCCGCGGCCGAGGCGGCGCTGCGCATGGCCGCCGATGCCGAGGAGACCGCACGCCAGGACGTGCGTGCGGCGCGCTCTGCCGCCGATGCGGCGCGCCAGGAGGTGCTGCGGCTGGAGCGCACCCATGCGGAGGCCGAGGCGCGCCTTGCGGGCTTGCGCGCCACCGTGGAGCGGCTGGCCGGGGATCTGGCCGAAGGGCGCGAGGCGGCGGAAATGGCGGCGGCCGCGCTGGAGGAGATTTCCGGCAGCGAGGGATTGCAGGGCGCGATCGATGCCGCGCGGGCGGAAGCTGCGGAAGCGCGCGCGGCGCTGTCGCGCGAGCAGGCGGCGGCCGACGGTCTGGCGCGCGAGAGCGAGCTTCGCCGCCGGCGGCTGGAGGCCATCGCCCGCGAGCGGGCCAGCTGGATCCAGCGGGCGGCCGGTGCGCGCCAGCAGATCGACGTGCTGGGCGAGCGGATCGCCGCCGCCGAGGAAGAGCGCATGGAGCTGATGGAGGCGCCGGAGGATATCGAGCTCAAGCGCCGGTCGCTGCTGAGCGAGATTTCGGCCGCCGAGGAAGCCCGGCGCGTTGCCGACGATGCGCTGGCCACCGCCGAGGAAAAGCAGCGCGAGGCCGACCGGCAGGCGCACCAGGCGCTGTCGATGCTGGGCGAGGCGCGCGAGCGGCGCATCCGCGCCGAGGAACGGCTCACGGCCGCCACGGCACGCAAGAGCGAGATCGAGGCGCGAATCGACGAGGCGCTGGAAGTTGCCGTCTCGGCCCTGCCGGGACTGGCCGGGCTGAAGGAGGGGGCGCCGCTCCCCGAGCCGGACGGCATCGAGCGCCGGGTGGAGCGGCTGAAGGCCGAGCGCGAGCGTCTCGGCGGCGTCAACCTGCGCGCCGAGGACGAACTGTCGGAGATCGAAGGGCAGCGCGGCTCGCTGGTCGGCGAGCGCGACGACCTGATCGAGGCGATCAAGCGGCTGCGCGGGGCGATCTCCAACATCAACCGCGAGGCGCGCGAGCGCCTGCTCTCCGCCTTCGAGACGGTGAACGGCCATTTCCAGCGCCTGTTCACCCATCTGTTCGGCGGCGGCACCGCCGAATTGCAGCTGGTCGATGCCGAGGATCCGCTGGATGCGGGCCTGGAGATCATCGCCCGCCCGCCGGGCAAGAAGCCGCAGACCATGACGCTGCTGTCGGGCGGCGAGCAGGCGCTGACGGCGATGGCGCTGATCTTCGCCGTCTTCCTGACCAACCCGGCACCGATCTGCGTGCTGGATGAGGTGGACGCGCCGCTCGACGATGCCAATGTCGAGCGCTATTGCGACCTTCTCGACGAGATGACCCGCAGCACGGCGACCCGCTTCGTGGTGATCACCCACAACCCCATCACCATGGCCCGGATGAACCGCCTGTTCGGCGTGACGATGGCCGAACGCGGCGTTTCGCAGCTGGTTTCGGTGGATCTGCAGACCGCCGAGCGATTCCTCGAAGCGGTCTGAGGTCGCGTCATCACGGTGCGATGCAACACGGGTCCTGTGAAGATGCGCCGTCGGACAGTTCGACGCAGCCCGGTTTACGCTCTGAAAGTTTATTTATAACAATGGTTTGGCTGTTTTCTGCGTGTTCTTGACAGGGGCAGGGGCGCCGACTATGGTGCGCCCGGCTTCCAGGGGTCGGCGGCGTACGCCGGAGCGTATCGGGAGAGGGGACCAAAGCAATGTCTCCGAACGAGAACGAACCGGACGTGCAGGGTGCACGGCCAACGGAAGCGGAACTGTCCGAGCGAAGAAACCGGCTTGCACGGGCGCTTGAGGAAAAGACGGCGCAGGCCGAAGGCCAGAAAAGCGTGTCGTCCTCGGGTACGGGGCAGGGCTTCGCCCAGGCCATGAAACTGTCGACGGAGTTCGTCGCAGGTGTTCTGGTCGGGGCGGCCATAGGCTGGATGATCGACAAGGGTTTCGGCACGAGTCCGTGGGGCTTGATCGTCTTCCTCTTGTTGGGTTTCGTCGCGGGCGTGCTGAACGTCTTGCGCTCTGCCGGCTTGATGGCGGAGCAGCACGACAGGACGCGCGACGGATAGTTCGAACCTGAATTCAGGCCGGTGAGCGAAAGGGATTCGCGCGCCGGCGTGCCATGCGACCGCTAGACGAGGGGCTGACCCGGTGGCGAACGATCCGATCTCGCAGTTCAAGATCACCAAGCTCGTTCCGATTGAGGTCGGTGGCCTCGATCTTTCCTTCACCAATTCCTCGCTGTTCATGGTGGCAACCACGGCCGTGGTGGCGATGTTCCTGATCCTGTCGACGAGCGGACGCGGCCTGGTGCCCGGCCGCTGGCAGTCGATGGCGGAAATGTCCTACGAGTTCGTGGCGAACACGTTGAGAAGTGCGGCCGGCAACGAGGGGATGCGCTTCTTCCCGCTGGTCTTCTCGCTGTTCATGTTCGTGCTGATCGCCAACCTGATCGGCATGTTCCCCTACTTCTTCACCGTCACCAGCCATCTGATCGTCACCTTCGCGCTGTCGATGCTGGTGATCGGCACGGTGATGATCTACGGCTTCGCCAAGCACGGTGCGAAGTTCCTCAAGCTGTTCACGCCGGACGGTGTGCCGCCGGTGCTGTTCATCCTGGTGACGCCGATCGAGATCATCTCGTTCCTGTCGCGTCCGGTCAGCCTGTCCGTCCGTCTGTTCGCCAACATGCTGGCGGGCCACATCACGCTGAAGGTCTTCGCCGGATTCGTCACCTCGCTGATCGCCGCCGAGGGCCTGGGCATCATGGGCCCGGCCCTGTCGATCCTGCCGCTCGCGATGACCGTCGCGATCACCGGGCTTGAATTCCTGGTGTGCTTCCTGCAGGCCTATGTTTTCACGGTTCTGACTTGCATGTACCTCAACGATGCGCTGCATCCGAGCCACTAAGAGTCAGTTTGGTTCGGCCCCGCAATAAGGCGGGGCCGTCGTTACGTCGCTGCAATCTCACCTCAAGGAGCTAGTGTCATGGAAGCTGAAGCAGCAAAGTACATTGGTGCGGGTCTCGCCTGCCTTGGCATGGCCGGTACCGCTCTCGGCCTCGGCAACATCTTCGGCAGCTACCTGTCGGGCGCCCTGCGCAATCCGTCCGCCGCTGATGGCCAGTTCGGCCGCCTCATTTTCGGCTTTGCCGTGACCGAGGCGCTCGGCATTTTCTCGCTTCTCGTCGCCCTTCTCCTGCTCTTCGCCGTCTGATAACGACGTCGGATTGCGTCAGCGACGCACATTTCCCGGCCGGGCGCATGACGCGCCCGGCCGGCGCTTCGCGCCAGGCGCGATGCGAGCATGGCTGCGGCATTGGAGATGATAATGGCTACGACCGGCGCCGAGACCCAACACGGCAGCACCAATGCTGTCATCGAGATCCCGGCCGACGAGCATTCGGTCGGCACGTTCCCTCCCTTCGACGGAACGACCTACGCATCGCAGCTGCTCTGGCTGGCGATCACCTTCGGCCTGCTCTACTGGATCATGAGCAAGGTGGCTCTGCCGCGTCTCAGCGGCATCCTGGAGGATCGCCGTGACCGTATCGCCGGCGACATCGCCGAGGCGAACCGCCTGAACGAAGAGAGCAACGCCGCGATCGCCGCTTACGAGCAGGCGCTGGCGGAAGCTCGCAACAACGCTCACAAGATCGCCCAGGACACCCGCGAGAAGCTCAAGGCCGACGTCGACCGTCGCCGGGCCGAGACCGAAAAGGGTCTCGCGGAGAAGCTGTCGCAGGCCGAGGCCCGTATTGCCGAGGTCAAGACCGCCGCGCTGGGCAATGTCGGCGAGATTGCCACGGAGACCACCAGCGCGCTGGTCGAGGCTCTGATCGGCAAGGCGCCGACTGCGACCGAACTCAACAAGGCCGTCGATACGGCGATGAAGTGAGGACAGCCTGATGGACGCTTCTGCATGGGCTCTCGTCGGCCTCGTCATCTTTCTCGCGATTGTCGTCTACATGAAGGTGCCCGGCATGGTCGGTACCTCGCTGGACAAGCGCGCCGACACGATCCGCAAGGAGCTTGAGGACGCCCGCCGCCTGCGCGAGGAAGCCCAGGCCCTGCTGGCCGACTACCAGCGTCGCCGCCAGGAAGCCGAGGGCGAGGCCGAAGGCATCGTCGCCGAGGCCAAGCGCGAGGCGGACCGCCTGACGCTCGAGGCCAACGCGGCCCTGGAAGACCTGATCGCGCGCCGCACGGCTGCTGCCGAGCGCAAGATCGCTCAGGCCGAGGCCCAGGCGATTTCGGAAGTGCGCGCGCGCGCTGCCGATATCGCGGTCGCCGCCGCCGGTGCGATCCTCTCCAAGAAGGTCGCCGGCAATGTCGGCGACGAGCTGCTCGCCAAGAGCATCGAGGAAGTGAAGACCCGCCTCAACTGACGGCGGCGTCTTTTCCCTCATCCAGCTTCGAGACGGCCCCGCTTGCGGGGCCGTTTTCGTTTGGGAGCGGCATGGACGGCGGTGGCGCGGCGCTGCCCACCCCCCTCTGTCGGCTGCGCCGACATCTCCCCCTCAAGGGGGGAGAGGGGAGGATGGGGCTTGGCCAGCGTGTCATCGCGGATGCCCACCTGCCGGCGCGGCCTTGCGCCGGTCCTTCCTGCTCCTCCCTTTGCGTCATTGCGCAAGCCTCTCCTTGCGTCTTCCCGGACGAGGCCGTAAGGACGAAGATCCGGGACCGGAGAGGCACGGTGGGTGCGGTGTCGTTCCTGAGTGCCTTCGTGAGGTCCTCGGCTCTCCGATCCCGGCTCGGCGCTTGCATGCCGTCCGGGAGGACGCAAAAGGGAACGCTGCGTGCGGGAGGACGAGTGGAGAGGTTCTATTGTCCTCGCCACCGCTCTGGGAATGAATAGGCCCCGGCTCTGCGCTTGCGCTTGGCCGGGGTGACGGCCGAGGGGAGGCGCGGCCCTGGCTTCCCCTCTGCCGTCACCCCGGCCGCAGGCGAAGCCGGAGAGCCGGGAGCCATTGGCACCCTCGGTAGGTGTGAGGCGGGAGGCGGTCACCACATGCTCGCCTGTCATACCTGCGAAGGCAGGTATCCAGTATCCGCCGGAGCGGATGGTGGCGCGAAGGCGGCCGTCTCCGGCTGTCCGGCTGCAGCGCGAGGGCCTGAGCCGTTATCTTTCGGGGTTACTGGTTCCCGGTCTTCGGCTTCGCCGAAACCGGGATGACATCCTGCGCACAGGGTTCATGTCGGAGGATCGTTTCCGCCGCTCCTGCGCTCTGCCCTCTTCCGGCATCTGAGCTCCGCCTAGTCCTCGCGCAGGCCGAGGGCTACGGCGACCGGGCGGAAGCTGCGGCGGTGCAGCGGGCAGGCGCCCTTTTCCGTGAGCGCGGCGGCATGGCGGGCGGTGCCGTAGCCCTTGTGCCCGGCAAAGCCGTAATCGGGAAAGACCCGGTCCATGCGCGCCATCAGCCGGTCGCGGGTGACCTTGGCGACGATGGAGGCGGCGGCAACGCACAAGAGGCGTCCGTCGCCCTTCACGGCCGCCTGTCCGGGACAGGGCAGGCCCGGCGGCACGTCGCGCCCGTCGATCAGGCAGGCGAGCGGGGCAACGGGGAGGGCGCGGGCAGCGCGGGCCATGGCAAGGAGCGTCGCCGCGCGGATGTTGCGCGCATCGATTTCGCGCGGCGAGGCGAGGGCGACCGCCACGAAGGAGGTCTCGAGGATCTCCTCGTAGAGCTGTTCGCGGCGCGCTTCGGTGAGCTTCTTGGAATCGGCGAGCCCGTCGGGGACCGCCTGGTGGTCGAGAATGACGGCCGCAACGGCGACCGGTCCGGACCACGGGCCGCGGCCCGCCTCGTCGATGCCCGCAAGCCGCCCCTCGAACTGCCGCGACAATGCGAGCTCGGCCGAAGGGTCGAGATCCGCCGGCAGGGCGAGCTCAAGGGCGGTGGACAGCGAAAGATACATGTCGCCAAGGTTCCGCCTGGCGTGCGCCGGCGCAACCGCAATCTTTCGAAATCCACCGGGCTTGCGCGTTTTCGCCTCAGAACAGCTGGAGCTGGACGCCGCCGGCGGTCGGGGGAATGAACAGCTCGGTGGTCAGCGGCTTGCGGTTGCGGTTGAGCCCGAGCCGCTTGCAGGCGAGCGCGAAACGGTTGGCGAGCTGCTTGGCATAGGGGCCGTCGCCGCGCATCCGCTTGCCCCATTGGGCGTCGTAGTCCTTGCCCCCGCGCATGGAGCGGATGAGGTTCATGACATGGCGGAAGCTGTCCGGCCGGTGCCGCAGCAGCCAGTCCCGGAACAGGGGGCTGACCTCGATGGGCAACCGCAGCAGGATATAGCCCGCGCCGGTGGCGCCGTTCTCGCACGCCGCGTCCAGGATCCGTTCCATCTCCGAATCGGTCAGCGCCGGGATCACCGGCGCGATCATCACGGACGTGGGAATGCCGGCCTGCGACAGGCCGCGGATCGCCTCCAGCCGCTTGGCCGGCGTTGCCGCGCGCGGCTCCATGGTTCGGGCGAGCTTGCGGTCGAGCGTCGTCACGGACAGGGCGACGCGCACCAGACCGCGCTCGGCCATCGGCGCCAGGATGTCGAGGTCGCGCAGCACCAGAGCCGACTTGGTGACGATGCCCACGGGGTGGTTGCACCGGTCGAGCACGGCGAGGATCTCGCGCATCACCTTCCGCTCCCGCTCGATGGGCTGGTAGGGGTCGGTGTTGGTGCCGATGGCGATGGTGCGCGGACTGTAGCTCGGGCTCGACAGCTCGCGCTCCAGCAGCTCGGCCGCATTGGGCTTCACCGTCAGGTGCGTCTCGAAATCGAGGCCGGGCGACAGGCCGATATAGGCGTGGCTGGGCCGGGCGAAGCAGTAGATGCAGCCGTGCTCGCAGCCCCGATAGGGATTGATCGAGCGGTCGAAGGAAATGTCGGGCGATTCGTTGCGCGTGATGATGGTGCGCGCCCGCTCTTCCTGCACATGGGTCTTGAGCGGGGGAAGATCTTCCAGCGTGCCCCAACCGTCGTCGAAGCTGTCGCGGCTCTCCTTCTCGTAGCGGCCGGCCATGTTGAGGCCGGCGGCCCGGCCGCGGCCGCGATGGCTGTTCACGCTGGCCGACAGCGTCTCCTCGGACGTGTCCGCAGGATCGTGCTCGGTCTCGGTGGTGCAAGAGTGTGCCGGAATGGCCATGGGACTGCCCGGATGTTCCCTGCTTGATGGAGACTGGAACATAACAGGAACATAAGCCGCTGGGAAGCCGGCTTGCACCGATACCGGCGAGAAGCGGAGGACCCAAATGCAGACCGCCCCGTTTCCCGCAAGGGAGACGAGGCGGTCGGGCAGGTCAGGGAGGCTGGATCAGCCGCCGCTCTTCTCGAGCATGGCGGTGTACTCGGCCTCGGAGAGCGTGCCGTTGCCATCGGCGTCGGCGGCGGTGAAGGCCTCCTCGGTCACGTTCGGCATCACGGCGGTGACCTCGGTGAAGGTCAGGTCGCCGCTCTGGTCGGCGTCGGCGGTCGCAAAGGACGTATCCTGGGCGAAAGCAGAGCCGGCAAAGGTGAGGGCCGCAAGGGCAATGAGCGTTCTCTTCATGGTGTTGGCCTCCATGTTGAGCCTGTATTCGGCATGGCAGCTCTTGGTCTGCCTGTACCGGTGGGGGCGTCGTGCCGTCCACGAGAGAAAAGGTGGCGTCCCATCTGGGCTCGTCCGCGTTGTTCGAAGGGTCTTTTCGGGGAGAAACAATGGCGTAACAAAGATGTGTCCGGATTGTGAACCGCGGTGTCTTCAGGAAAACTGCGGGGTTTCGGCGCGTTGCTGATTATTTCTAGGTATAAAAGACAGGGTCCAGCCGAAAGCAAACAGCCCCGGAGAAGCTCCGGGGCTGCAGCTGTCGAAGAGGCGAATTGCCCGAAACCCGAATCCCTTAAAGGGCGAATTGGTAGGCCGCCGGGTTCCAGCGATAGCTCTCGCCGCTCGCCTGGATGTAGCCGAGCGCCGGGAAGGGCATGTGATAGCCGGTCACCGGCACCTTGTCGCTCGCCACCATGTCGAAGATGCGCTTGCGGGTCGCAGCGGCCTTTTCCTTGTCCATGTCGAAGCGGACATGCCAGTCGGGCCGCTGGATCGAGGCGACGAAATGGTTGGCGACGTCGCCCCAGATCAGCAGCCGCTTGCCGCCGCTCTCCACATGGAAGGACATGTGGCCGGGCGTGTGGCCGGAGGTGTCGATGCCGGTGATCCCGGAGACGACCTCGCCGCCATCGCCGATGAAGGTCATCTTCTCGGCCAGCGGCGTGACGTTGGAGCGCACCAGCGTGGCGACGCGCTCGGTCGGGCCGGACATGCGCTCCTCGGCGGACCAGAAGTCGTACTCGGCCTGGCCGGCGACATAGCGGGCGTTCGGATAGGTCGGCGCGCCGCCGCTCATCAAGCCGCCGATATGGTCCGGATGCATGTGGGTCAGAACGACGATGTCGACCTGCTCGGGCGTGTAGCCGGCGGCGGCAAGCTGGCTCGCCAGCGTGCCGGCATCGCCGCCAAGGCCGGTGTCGAACAGGATCAGCTGCGAACCGGTGTTGACGAGAACCGGCGTGAAGCCGTTGACCATCTTGTCGGAGGGCAGGTTGTTGGCCGCCAGCAGCTCGGCGACGGGGCCGGCCTCCTGGTTCTCGCCGAAGATCGGATGCGGGCCATCCATCGCGCGCGCGGCATCGAGGATGGTGGTGATCTCGAAATCGCCGAGCTTGATGCGGTTGAAGCTGGGGCTGGCGGCGCCGAGCATCGGGGCTTCCGCCCGCACGCGGGTGGCGCCGGAAACGATGGCCGGTGCGGCGATGGCGGTGACCGCCGCGCCGGTCAGCAGCGTCCTGCGGTTGAGGCTGAGTTCGATCATGTGCGTCTACCCTCCCTTTGGGATCAACAAAGCTGGGATCAACAAGGCTCCGCTGCGGCACTTAGGCCCCGCCGGCACCGCGGGAAGCGGCGATCACGCATCCGTGAAGGCGCGGGCGGCGATGCGGCCTCTTCCGGCTCCCTCGGCGGCTCCCTCAGCGGCTCCCCTCAGGCGTCCCGCAGCTTGCCGCGCTTCAGGTGCTCGTCGAGCCGGGGCATGATCTCCACGAAGTTGCAGGGCATGTGCCGGTAGTCGAGCTGCCACTTGAGAATGCCGTCCCAGGCGTCCTTGCAGGCGCCGGGCGAGCCGGGAAGCACGAAGACATAGGTCGCGGCGATGACGCCGCCGGTCGCCCGCGACTGGATCGTCGAGGTGCCGATCTTGTCGTAGGAGATGCGGTGGAAGACCTCGGAAAAGCCGTCCATCTTCTTCTCGAACAAGGGCTCGATCGCCTCCGGCGTGACGTCGCGCCCGGTGAAGCCGGTGCCGCCGGTGGTGATCACCACATCGACATCCGGCGAGGCGGTCCAGGCCTGCACCGCCGCGCGGATCTTCTCCACGTCGTCGGTGACGATGGCGCGGCCGGCAAGGCGGTGGCCGGCCTCCTCGATCCGCGCGACCAGCGTACCGCCGGAGCGGTCCTCCTCCAGCGAGCGGGTGTCCGAGACGGTGAGCACGGCGATGTTGAGCGGAACGAAGGGGCGGCTGTCATCAATGCGATGCATCGGCGTGATGATCCTCTTGCGGCCTGACGGCGGGTAGCATTTGCCCGCAAGGATAGGGCGGGTCACACTCGGGCGCCAGCCATGGGCGAGGGGTGGCCGAACGGGCAAGGAGCGGACGGATGGACTGGAGCGCACCGATCGATGCCTATTGCGAGCGGCTGGGGCCGCAATTCTGGGCCGAACCGGTCAACGCGGCGACCAACGGGGCCTTCCTGATCGCCGCCCTTGCCGCCTGGATGCTGTGGCGCCGGCAGGCGAGGGGCGATGCTGCCGTGCTCTTCCTGGTGGGCGTGGTGGCCTGCGTCGGCATCGGCTCGTTCCTGTTCCACACCGTCGCCACCCGCTGGGCGGCGCTGGCGGACGTGGTGCCGATCGCAGTGTTCATCTACTCGTATTTCCTGCTGGCGATGCGGCGCATCCTGCGCCTCGGCTGGGGCTGGTCCATCGGCGCGACGCTCGCCTTCCTTGCCGCAAGCTACGGCGTGGCGCCGATGCTCTCCGGGGTGCTGGGATCCTCCGCCGGCTATGCACCGGCGGCGCTTGCCATTTTCGGCGTTGCCGCCGTCGCCGCGCGGCGCTGCCCGCCCGCCAGCGCGCCGCTGGCGCTGACCGGGGCGGTTTTCGTGATTTCGCTTGCTTTCAGAACGAGTGATATCCCATTTTGCCCGTCTTTCCCTTTGGGAACGCATTTCGTATGGCATTGCCTGAACGCGCTGGTCCTGTACCTGCTGATTCGCGTCCTTGTCCTGGTATCGCCGGCCGCCCGGTCCGGAAACCTGACAGGCGCGACCGGCACCTGACCTCAAGGTTTCAGGATGTGCCAGCGGCCCCACTGCCCGCCAGCCTCGAGTGAATCGCGATGACCGACAAAAAGTCCGAGAACCAGCCCGTGAACGATCTCGACGAGGCTGCGCTCTACTACCACCGGAATCCGCGCCCGGGTAAGCTGGAGATCCAGGCGACCAAGCCGCTCGGAAACCAGCGCGACCTGGCGCTCGCCTATTCGCCCGGCGTGGCAGCGCCCTGCCTGGAGATCGCCCGCGATCCCTCGCTTGCCGCCGAATACACGGCGCGCGCGAACCTCGTCGGCGTCGTCTCCAACGGCACGGCCGTGCTCGGGCTCGGCAATATCGGCCCGCTCGCGTCCAAGCCGGTGATGGAAGGCAAGGCCGTCCTCTTCAAGAAGTTTGCCGGCATCGATGTCTTCGACATCGAGGTGGACGAGCTCGACGTCGACAAGTTCGTCGATGCGGTCGCCGTGCTCGAGCCGACCTTCGGCGGCATCAACCTGGAGGACATCAAGGCTCCCGAGTGCTTCATGATCGAGCGCGCCCTGCGCGAGCGGATGAACATTCCCGTCTTCCATGACGACCAGCACGGCACGGCGATCATCGTCGCCGCCGCGGTGAAGAATGCGCTGGAACTGGCCGGCAAGGACATCGCGGCGGTGAAGATCGTCGCCTCCGGCGCGGGTGCGGCGGCGCTCGCCTGCCTCAACCTGCTGGTCGCCCTCGGCGCCTCGCGGGAGAACATCTTCGTCAGCGACATCGAGGGCGTCGTCTACAAGGGCCGCGAGACCCTGATGGACGAGTGGAAGTCGATCTTCGCGCAGGAGACGGACGCGCGCACGCTCGCCGAGGTCATCCCCGGCGCGGACGTGTTCCTCGGCCTTTCGGCCGCCGGCGTCCTGAAGCCGGAGATGGTCGCGGCGATGGCGGAAAAGCCGCTGATCATGGCGCTCGCCAATCCCAAGCCCGAGATCATGCCGGAAGCGGCGCTCGCGGTGCGCAACGACGTGATGATGTGCACCGGCCGGTCGGACTATCCGAACCAGGTGAACAACGTCCTGTGCTTCCCCTACATCTTCCGCGGCGCGCTGGACGTCGGCGCGACCACGATCAACGAGGAGATGAAGCTCGCGGCTGTCGCCGCGATCGCCGAGCTGGCGCGCGAGGAGCCCTCGGAAGTGGCGGCACGCGCCTATGGCGGCGTGACCGAGACCTTCGGCCCGAAATACCTGATCCCTTCGCCGTTCGACCAGCGCCTGATCCTGCGCATCGCCCCGGCGGTTGCGCGCGCGGCGATGGAGACCGGCGTCGCGATGCGGCCCATCGACGATTTCGACGCCTATAACGACCGGCTGAACCGCTTCGTCTTCCGCTCCGGCATGATCATGAAGCCGATCATCGCCGCCGCCCGCTCCAGCGAGACGCGGATCATCTATTCCAACGGCGAGGACGAGCGCGTGCTGCGCGCGGCGCAGGTGCTGCTGGAGGACCGGCTGGCGCGCCCGATCCTGATCGGCCGTCCTTCGGTGATCGAGACCCGCTGCGAGCGCTTCGGCCTCAAGATCCGCCCGGGCCGCGATTTCGAATTCATCAACCCGGAAGACGATCCGCGCTACCGCGACTATGTCGACACCCTGTTCTCGCTGGTCGGCCGGCGCGGTGTGACGCCGGAAGCGGCCCGCACCATGGTGCGCTCCAACACCACGGTGATCGGCGCGCTGGCCCTGCACCGGGGCGAGGCGGATGCGCTGATCTGCGGCCTTGAGGGGCGCTACTCCAAGCACCTGGCCGACGTGCGCGGCATCATCGGCAACGCGCCGGGCGTGCAGGACTTCTCGGCGCTGTCGCTCCTGATCAACTCGAACGGCGCGACCTTCTTCACCGACACCTATGTCACCATCGATCCCTCGGCCCGCGAGATCGCCGAGACGACGATGCTGGCGGCCGAGGAAATCCGCCGCTTCGGCATCACTCCGCGCGCAGCTCTGCTGTCCGCCTCGAATTTCGGCTCGCGCGACATGGCCTCGGCCGACAAGATGCGCGCCGCGCTGGAGCTGCTGAAGCATATGGCGCCGGACCTGGAAGTGGACGGCGAAATGCACGGCGACAGCGCGCTGTCGCTGGCCATGCGCGGCCGGGTGATGCCGGATTCGCGCCTGACGGGAGAGGCGAACCTGCTGGTCTTCCCCTCGCTGGATGCGGCCAATATCGCGCTCAACCTGGTGAAGGTGATGACCGACAGCCTGCATGTCGGCCCGATCCTGCTGGGCACGGCAAAGCCGGTGCATATCCTGACGCCTTCGGTCACCTCGCGCGGCGTCGTCAACATGTCCGCCTTCGCCGCGGTGGAGGCGCAGACGCGAAATCGCGCCTGAGGGCGCGATTTTCTTTGCCGGCTACATCTTGATCGTGTTGAGTTCCGTCATGAAAGCTTCGTCCGCCTGATGCAACCTGCAAGGCCGGACGCGGCACGGCAGGATGGACGGAATGGCACACTTCCTCGTGGTCTATGCCACGACAGAGGGACAGACACGCAAGATCTCGGAGAAGGTGGCCGGGCGGCTCAAGGCCGCCGGCCATAGCGCGACGCTGGTCGATGCCAGGGCCGCCGCCACGCTGGAACTGGGGTCCTTCGATGCGGCGGTGCTCGCTGCATCGCTGCATGTCGGCCGCCACCAGCCCGAACTGCTCGACTTCATCCGCCGGCAGCGGACCCGGCTGGAGCGGGTACAGACCGCCTTCATTTCCGTCAGCCTGTCGGCCTCTTCCACTGATGCGCAGGATATCGCCAATGCCCGCGAGGCGGCGGAAACGATGTTCGACGAACTCGACTGGGAGCCGTCGCATCTCCACCTGGCGGCCGGCGCCGTTCACGACGGGCGGCTGGGCGTCCTCAAGCGCTGGGTGATTCACCGCATCCTGAGGCAGAAGGGCGTGGAGATGGACCCGTCCGGCGACATGGAATTCACCGACTGGCCGGCGCTGGAGCGCTTCGTCGACGGTTTCCTGGCCGAAGTCCTTGCGGCGGGCAGGGAGTTCGCCTGACGGCGTCCCCCTGCCTGCGCCGGGTCTCGAACGGGTTTACATGTTCGGGTAGTTCGGGCCGCCCGCGCCTTCCGGCACCGTCCAGGTGATGTTCTGGTTCGGGTCCTTGATGTCGCAGGTCTTGCAGTGCACGCAGTTCTGCGCGTTGATCTGGAAGCGCGGGGCGTCCTCGCCTTCCTCGATCCACTCGTAGACGCCGGCCGGGCAGTAGCGGTTCGACGGGCCGGCATAGACATCGTGCTCCGATGCCTTCTGCAGCACCATGTCCTTCACCTTGAGGTGGATCGGCTGGTCTTCCTCGTGGTTGGTGTTCGACAGGAACACCGAGGAGAGCTTGTCGAAGGACACCTTGCCGTCCGGCTTGGGATAGGCGATGGGGCTGTGCCTGGCCGCCGGCTCCAGGCTCTCCGAATCCCGCTTGCCGTGCGAGACGGTGCCGAAGAAGGAGAAGCCGAACAGCTCGTTCGTCCACATGTCGAGGCCGCCGAGCATGGTGCCGAGCAGCGTGCCGTAGCGCGACAGCAGCGGCTTGACGTTGCGGACCTTCTTCAGGTCCTTGCCGATCTCGCTTTCGCGCCAGGCCGTGTCATAGCCGGCAAGTTCGGCATTCGCCTCGCCGCGGCCGAGCGCCGCCATGACTTCCTCTGCCGCCAGCATGCCGGACAGCATCGCGTTGTGCGAGCCCTTGATGCGCGGCACGTTGACGAAGCCGGCGGAGCAGCCGATCAGCAGGCCGCCGGGGAAGGAGAGCTTGGGCACCGACTGGAAGCCGCCCTCGGTGATGGCGCGCGCGCCATAGGAGATGCGCTTGCCGCCCTCGAACGTCTCGCGGATTGCCGGATGGGTCTTGAACCGCTGGAACTCCTCGAACGGGGCGAGGTAGGGGTTCTTGTAGTTGAGGTGGACGACGAAGCCGACGGCGACCTGGTTGTCTTCCAGGTGATAGAGGAACGAGCCGCCGCCGGTCCTGTTGTCGAGCGGCCAGCCGAAGCTGTGCTGCACGAGGCCCGGCCGGTGCTTCGACGGGTCGACCTGCCACAGCTCCTTGATGCCGATGCCGAACTTCGGCACGTCGGAATTCGCATCGAGATCGAAGCGGGCGATCAGCTCCTTGGCGAGCGATCCGCGCACGCCCTCGGCGATGAGCACATACTTGCCGCGCAGCTCCATGCCGCGGGTGAAATTGGCGTTGGGCTCGCCGTCGCGGCCGATGCCCATGTCGCCGGTGGCGACACCGACCACGGCGCCCGTGTCGTCGTAGAGCACTTCGGCGGCGGCAAAGCCGGGATAGATCTCGACGCCGAGCGCCTCGGCCTTCTCGGCCAGCCAGCGGCAGACATTGCCGAGGGACACGATGTAGTTGCCGTGATTGTTCATCAGGGACGGCATCATGATGTTCGGCAGCCGCATGGAGCCTGCGGGCCCCAGCACCAGGAAGTGGTCGGCGGTCACCGGCGTCTTGAACGGCGTGTCGGCCTCTTCGCGCCAGCCCGGCAGCAGCTTGTCGACGCCGACGGGGTCCACCACCGCGCCCGACAGGATGTGGGCGCCGACCTCGGAGCCCTTTTCCAGCACGACGACGGAAAGGTCCTCGCCCTTCTCCTCGGCGATCTGCTTGAGCCTGATGGCCGCCGACAGTCCCGCCGGTCCGGCGCCGACGATGACGACGTCGAACTCCATGCTCTCGCGTTCGCCAAGCGTCTCCGTGTCGCTCATGCCTCTCTCCCTCTCGTGCCGCGTGCCTCGGTCTAAGGGTTTCTGTTTAGTGCAGCGCGAAAGAGGCCGCAATGTCGATAAACCGATGGCAGTTATATGACGTTTACGTAAGAGTAATATCCAAAACGCTTTGCGGGACGTCAAGGTCGGGGCAATTGCGCTTGCCCCGGCGATGCGGCACAACAGCTCCATGGAACCCGCAGACCCGACCGACCAGAGGCTAGACGAGCGTCCGTCCGCGGCGCAGGGCGAGGGCGAGCGCAAGGTGTCCTCGGCGCTCGAGGCGCTGCTCGACTTCTACATCTCCGCAGGTGCCGACGGCTGGCTGGAGCTGGACCCGGCGGATGCCTTCGCCCTGTCCGAGGCGCCGCGCCCGGCCGCACAGGCGCAAGCCGCGCGCGCAGCGCCGGCCGGAATGCAATCTGCCCCATCTGCTGCGCCCGCTGCGCGGCAGATGCCGCCCCAATCCCAGCAACCGAGATCGGCCCCGCCGATGCAGGCGCCGCCTTCTCCTGCACAAGGTGCAATGGCGGGCGGGGCCGCGGTCGTGCCGGGCGACGAGGTGGTGGTTGCCGCCCGCGAGGCCGCCCGCACGGCGGCGACCCTGGACGAGCTGCGCGAGGTGCTGACCCGCTTCGACGGCTGCAACCTGAAGCTCACCGCCAAGTCGCTGGTCTTCGCCGACGGGCCGGCGGATGCGAAGGTGATGTTTGTCGGCGAGGCGCCGGGCCGGGAGGAGGACGCGCGCGGGCTGCCCTTCGTCGGGCGCTCCGGCCAGCTTCTCGACCAGATGCTGGAGGCCATCGGCCTGGCACGCGGCGAGGTCTACATCACCAATGTCGTGCCCTGGCGCCCGCCGGGCAACCGCACCCCGAGCCCGCAGGAAACCGAGATCTGCAAGCCCTTCGTGCTGCGCCAGATCGAACTGGTGCGGCCGAAGGTGCTGGTGTTCCTGGGCGGAGCCTCGGCCAAGGCGCTGACCGGCGTGCAGGACGGCATCCTGCGGCTGCGCGGGCGCTGGCTGGAGCTGCCGCTGGGACCGGCCGCGCAAGGAACGACGATCCGGGCGATGGCAACGCTGCACCCGGCCTACCTGCTGCGCAGCCCGGTGCAGAAGCGCTATGCCTGGCGCGACTTCCTGTCCATCAAGGCCGCGCTGGACGAGGCTTCGGGCAGCTGACGGCGGCTCTTTTATCGCCGCGCCGCAGACCTATATGCCGAAGACACAGGTATTTCAGACAGACCACTTCGAGCCCGAGGACAACCCTTGTTCGACAGCCTTCGCAAGCGCCTTCCCGGAAAATGGGGCGATGTCCCGACCACCGTCCCGGTGGTGCGCCTTCAAGGCGCAATCGGGATGGCCTCGCCCCTGCGGCCCGGCCTGTCGCTGGCGAGCGTCGCGCCGCTGCTCGACAAGGCCTTCTCCTTCGACGGGCCGGCGGTGGCGCTGATCGTCAACTCGCCCGGCGGCTCGCCGGTCCAGTCGCGGCTGATCCACGACCGCATCCGCCAGCTCGCGGGCGAGAAGAAGAAGGACGTGCTCGTGTTCGTGGAGGATGTGGCGGCCTCGGGCGGCTACATGCTGGCGATTGCCGGCGACGAGATCGTCGCCGACGAGAACTCCATCGTCGGCTCCATCGGCGTGGTGTCGTCCGGCTTCGGCTTTTCCGAAGCGATCTCGAAGCTCGGCATCGAGCGCCGGGTGTATACGGCCGGCGAGAACAAGGCGATCCTCGATCCGTTCCGTCCGGAGCGCGAGGAGGACATCGTCCATCTCAAGGCGTTGCAGCAGGAAGTGCACGAGAGCTTCATCGCCCTGGTGCGCCGTCGTCGCGGCGATGTGCTCACCGATGCGCCGGACCTCTTCTCGGGCCTGTTCTGGACCGGGACCACGTCGCGCGATCTTGGCCTGATCGACCGGATCGGCGATATTCGCTCGACCTTGCGCGAGCGCTTCGGCGACAAGGTGAGAATGCGCCTGGTCGGCGGACAGCGTTCGCTTTTCGCCAGACGGCAGGGCGTGGGGGTGGAGATCGGTGCCGGCCTGACGCGAGGTTGGGCGGACGAGGCGATCGGAGCGCTGGAGCAGCGTGCGCTCTGGGCCCGCTACGGACTGTGAGGATCGGGAGGACGGCATGGTCAACGTGATCGCGGCGGCAGGTCTCGCCATTGGCGGCTATCTGCTGATACGGGCAGTGCGGCGGGAGATGTCGCGCGTCGAGCGGCGGGTGTCCGAGGCGGCACGGCGGGCGACCGGCGAACTGCCGGTGAAGAAGCTGGAGCAGGACCCGGAGACGGGCCGCTACCGCCCCAAGGACTGACTTTCAGATCTTGCCGATAGGCAGAGCCGCCGGGCGCCGCGAATGGCTCGCGGCGCCGAGGCGGTGTTCTGCTTAACGGTGGGTCGAGATCGTGCCCATCACAGCGCGCGGGCAGTTCGACTGCACGACGACCGTGCCGTTCGGATAGACGTAGCGCACCGTGTCGCAGGTCTCGCTCTTCGCCGGGCGATGCCGGCGCGGACGCCCGTTCGGGTTGTTCGGCACATGCGTCAGGGTTGCGGCCGAGCGGGAGTTCATGCACTCGCGGGTGGCGCAAAGGATGACGCCTTCGGCGGGCCCCTTGTGGCTCCAGACCCGACCGGACGACGAGCCGCCCTGCGACTGTCCGGCAGTTGTCCCGCCAGTGTTGTTGCTGCCGTTGTTGTTGGCGAGAGCCGTTCCGGTGGCGCCGGCCATCGTCAGGGCCAGGACGGTTGCGGTCGCAAGCGTGATGTTTCGGAACATGGTCATGTCACTTCCTCCGAGCATCGGACGGGGAACCATTCCCGGTCCGTGTCTCGATGGCGCGGGATTTGTCTCGCTCCTCTTTTCGTCATCGCAGTCTCACAATGACGTAAGGTGAGTTTCGCTGCTGTGACCCTCGGCACAGTTTTCCGCGATCCGGCGACGGGCGGATCGGGCCTTGCGAAGCCGCCACGCCTTGACGTCACCGGGTGTTGATGGCACCTCTCGCCCGGGCCCGACGGGCCACCCATTCTTGCATTCAAGGACGACGCAGATGACGAGCGAGACGGTGCCTGCGCACATGCGGCCCGAAAACTCCTTCCAGGGGTTGATCCTGACGCTTCAGAGGTTCTGGGCCGATCAGGGTTGCGTTGTCCTGCAGCCCTACGACATGGAAGTTGGCGCCGGCACGTTCCATCCGGCGACGACCCTGCGCTCGCTCGGCCCGCGCCCCTGGAAGGCGGCCTATGTGCAGCCCTCGCGCCGGCCGACCGATGGGCGCTACGGCGAGAACCCGAACCGGCTGCAGCACTACTACCAGTTCCAGGTGATCATGAAGCCGTCGCCGGAGAACCTGCAGGACCTTTACCTGCGCTCTCTCTATGCCATCGGCCTCGATCCCGCCCTGCACGACGTGCGCTTCGTCGAGGACGACTGGGAAAGCCCGACCTTGGGCGCCTGGGGCCTCGGCTGGGAGTGCTGGTGCGACGGCATGGAAGTGTCGCAGTTCACTTACTTTCAGCAGGTCGCGGGCTTCGAATGCGCGCCGGTCTCGGGCGAGCTGACCTACGGCCTGGAGCGCCTGGCCATGTACATCCAGGGCGTCGATAACGTCTACGACCTCAACTATAACGGCCGCGAGGGCGCCGAGAAGGTGACCTATGGCGACGTGTTCCTGCAGGCCGAGCAGGAATATTCCCGCCACAACTTCGAGCACGCCGATACCGAGATGCTGTTCCGCCACTTCCGCGATGCGGAGGAGGAATGCCGCCGCCTGCTCGACGCCGGCGCCAAGGCGCGCGAGGCATCGGGCGCGGCCGTGCACCAGGTGGTGCTGCCGGCCTACGACCAGTGCATCAAGGCGAGCCACGCGTTCAACCTGCTGGACGCGCGCGGCGTCATCTCGGTGACCGAGCGGCAGAGCTACATCCTGCGCGTGCGCGAGCTGGCCAAGGCCTGCGGCGCCGCATTCCTGGAGACGGAAGCCGGCGGGGTAGGGTATCAGGGCGGGATTTCGCTCGCAGGTTGAAGGCGGGTGTGCTAGCTGCTGTGATGTTTCCGTCAGGAGTCATTGCATGCACCGTCCGGCCTTTTTCGCCCTTTCGGCCCTTCTTGCCGTTCTCGTTGCCGCCTCGCCCGCCCTGGCAAAGACCAAGGCGGGGATCACGCCTCTGTCCGTCTGCTCCAGCAAGGGCGAGTGGGACAAGCTCAACAGGACGCTCCAGACCCGCGCCCAAGCCTACAATTTCGAGTTCGTGGGGCGCGTCGACAAGAACAACCCGAACCGGCAGGACAAGCGCGCGGCCGCCCGCAGCGCTCTTGCCAGCTCGAAGAAGGGCCAGCCGGTCGACGTGGATTGCCGTCCGCTGCCGGGCGGCACGGTTCTTGTCGACGATACCGGCGGCTTCTCCGGTTACATGTGCGTGCGGGCACCGAAGTGGAGTTCCTGCGGCTGGATCCACAAGCGCTATTTCACCGACCATTTCGGGGCGACCTCCGACCCCAAGGTCTGGCGCCGCAGCCCGCGGCAGGAATTCCTGTTTCTCTATCGCTGAGAGACGGCCGGCCACGCCGGGTGTTCCACCGGATGAGGCGGGCGAGACCGCTCCAGCCCGAATTCGCCGGCCCGGTGACCTGCATCACATCTCCCTGCCCCGTCACGGTTTCCACTGCAGCCCGCTTGCAGTAGCGTAAGCGCTCACAGTGACTGGAAAGGGTTTCGCCTGATGGCCACCTGGATCGTGCTCGGACTGATCGTCCTGATCGGCCTCTACCTCGTCTACATCTACAATGATCTGGTGCGGAAGCGGCAGATGGTGCGGGAAGGCTGGAGCGGCATCGATGTCCAGCTCAAGCGCCGGTCGGACCTCATTCCGAACCTCGTCGAGGCGGTGAAGGGCTACGCCACGCACGAGCGCGCGGCGCTGGAAGCCGTTACCGAGATGCGGGCGCGGGCGGCGGGTCTCGATCCGGCGGACGTTGCCGGCCGGGCACAGGCGGAAGGCATGCTGTCCCAGGCTCTCGGCAAGCTCTTTGCGGTCGCCGAGGCCTATCCGGACCTCAAGGCCAGCGCCAACTTCCGGGAGCTTCAGTCGTCGCTGGAAGGCGTCGAGGACGCGCTGCAACTGGCGCGGCGCTACTACAACGGCGCGGTGCGCGCGCTCAACGTGGTGGTCGAGAGCTTCCCCTCCAACCTGGTGGCCGGCCGCTTCGGCTTCACCCAGGAGGAGTATTTCGAGATCGAGGACCCGGCCGAGCGGGCGGTGCCCAAGGTCAGCTTCTGAAGAGGGGCAGTCCTGCCATGCGCGCCCCTGCCTTCCTGATCGCCCTTGCCGCGCTTGTCGTCGCAGGCCTGCTGGTCCTCGCTCCGGCGGCGGCACGCGCCGACGAGCGCATCCTCGCCTTCAACTCGACCATCGAGGTGGCGAGCGACGGCGAGCTGACCGTCACCGAGACGATTCGCGTGCGCGCCGAGGGCAACCAGATCCGCCGCGGCATCTTTCGCGACATCCCGCTGGTCTTCGAGACGGCAGGCGGCCGCAAGGCGCGCGCCGGTTTCGATCTCGTCTCGGTGGAGAGGGACGGCGAGGAAGACGGCTATACGGTCAATCGCGGCGGCAGCGGCGTGCGCATTTATATCGGCCGCGAGGACACGTTCCTGCAGCCGGGCACTTACACCTACACCATCACCTACCGGACCGACCGGCAGGTGCGGTTCTTCGAGACCCATGACGAGGTCTACTGGAACGCCACCGGCAACGAGTGGGCCTTTCCGATAGACCGCGCGGTGGCGCGCATCGTGCTGCCTGAAGGGACAAGCGTTGCCGCCCACACCGCCTATACCGGCCCCTATGGCGCGTCCGGCCAGGACTACACGTCGAGGCTCGAGGACGGCGGGCGCAGCGTCCTGTTCGCCACGACCCGGCCGCTGGGGCCGCGCGAGGGGCTGACCGTCGTTGCCGAAATGCCGAAGGGCGTCGTCGCCGAGCCGACGGCCGACCAGGAGCTCGGTTATTTCCTGCAGGACCATCTGGGCGAGATCCTCGGCGGCATCGGCCTTGCGCTCGTCCTCGCCTACTATCTGTGGGCCTGGTGGTCGGTCGGGCGCGACCCGCCCAAGGGCGTGGTCTTTCCGCGCTTCGAGGGGCCGGACGGCATCTCGCCGGCGCTCTCCAACTATGTGGCGCGCAAGGGCTTCGGCGACGGCGGCTGGCGCGCGCTTTCCGCCGCCTGCCTCAGCCTTGCGGTCAAGGGCAAGCTGGTGCTGGACGACCTGGCCGGCGACCTGACGATGATCCGCCCGGAAGGGACGCGCGGCGACTATGCCGGGCTGCCCAAGGGCGAGAAGGCGATCGCCAGCTGGCTCGACAATCGCGACGGCAGCTTCACGGTGTCCAAGGCCAACGGCACCTCGGTCCAGAAGCTCGGCAACAATTTTCGCGGCGCCATCGAAGGCGAGAACCGCAACCGCTACTTCAAGACCAACCGGCTCTATCTGCTGCCCGGTATCGCGCTGTCCATCCTGACGATCTTCGCGCTGCTCGCCTTCGGCAATCTCAGCGAGGAGCAGATCGCGATCATGATCCCGATCTTCATGGTGACCTTCGTCGTCGTGATGTTCGCGGTGCAGATCGGCAAGGCGATCCGCCGCCCCGGCGGGATGGCGCTGCGCATCGTATTCGTCCTCGTCGTCTTCTCGTTCGTCACGCTCGGACACGTCACGGCGTCGGCGGTGCTGCTGCAGCTGCAGGGAGAGATCCCGCCGCTCGCGCTCATCGCCATCGGGCTGCTGGCGGTGAATTTCCTGTTCTACTTCCTGATCAGTGCCCCGACCTCGCTCGGCCGCAGCGCGATGGACGAGATCGAGGGCCTGAAGATGTATCTTCAGGTCGCCGAGAAGGACCGGATGAACATGCAGGGCGCCCCGCAGATGAGCCCCTCGCATTTCGAGACCCTGCTGCCCTACGCGGTCGCGCTCGATGTGGAAAAGCCCTGGTCGAAGGCCTTCGAGGCCTGGTTGCTGACGGCAGCCGGTGCTGCGGTGGCCGCCTCCTACGCGCCGGGCTGGTATTCGGGGCGCAGCTTCGACGCGCACAACATCTCCGGCACGCTCGGCAAGAGCGTCGAGGCCATGTCCGGCACCTTCTCCTCCTCATTGCCTGCGCCCAAGTCGTCGAGCTCCGGCGGGGGCGGGGGCGGCTTTTCCGGCGGTGGCGGCGGTGGCGGCGGCGGCGGCGGCTGGTAGGCCGACACAGCCCCGACAGCACGCGCGGGGGTGACTTTTTCCCCCGCTCTTGCTAACGGACGCGCAACAGTCACGGTCGCCGGCTGCCCGGCTGCCCAACCATTCGAGACCTCCCGATGCCCGATCTTCTCCTGGAGCTTTTCAGCGAGGAAATTCCCGCCCGCATGCAGCGCCGTGCTGCAGAGGACCTGAAGTCGCTGGTGACCAACGCGCTGGTCGAGGCGGGCGTCACCTATGAGGGCGCGAAGGCGTTTTCCACCCCGCGGCGGCTGGCGCTGCATATCGCCGGGCTGACGGCCGGTTCGAAGCCGACCCGCGAGGAGCGCAAGGGCCCGCGCGTTGGGTCGCCGGAAAAGGCGCTGGAAGGCTTCCTGCGCGGTGCGGGGCTTGCCTCCATCGACGAGGCGCAGGTCGTCTCCGACCCGAAGAAGGGCGACTTCTACGTCGCGGTGATCGAGAAGCCCGGCCGCTCGACGCCGGACATCGTCGCCGAGGTGATGCCGGGCATCATCCGCGGCTTCCCCTGGCCGAAGTCGATGCGCTGGGGCGGCGGACAGCTGCGCTGGGTGCGCCCGCTCCACTCCATCGTCGCGACCTTCGGGCCCGAGACCGAGGAGCCGGAGGTGGTGCCGTTCGAGATCGACGGCATCGTCTCGTCCAACACGACGCGCGGACATCGCTTCCTGGCGCCGGATGCCTTCGAGGTGCGGCGGCTGGAGGACTATGCCGACAAGCTGGAGAAGGCGAAGGTCGTGCTCGACGCCGACCGGCGCAAGGACATCATCGTCAACGATGCGCGCAACCGCGCCATGGCGCTGGGCCTGGAGCTGGTGGAGGACGAGGGCCTTCTGGAGGAAGTGGCCGGCCTGGTGGAATGGCCGGTCGTGCTGGTCGGCAGCTTCGACGAGGCGTTCCTGGAACTGCCCGACGAGGTCATCCGCCTGACCATCCGCGCCAACCAGAAATGCTTCGTGATGCGCGATCCGGCAACGGGCCGCCTGTCCAACCGCTTCGTCGCCGTGTCCAACATCGTTGCCTCCGACGGGGGCGCGACGATCATCGCCGGCAACGAGAAGGTGATCCGCGCCCGCCTGTCGGATGCCCGCTTCTTCTGGGAAACCGACCTCAAGGCGCCGCTGGAAAGCCGGTTGCCGAAGCTCGACAGTGTCGTCTTCCATGAGAAGCTCGGCACGCAGGGTGCGCGGGTGAACCGGCTCGAGGCGCTGGCGCGCGAGATCGCCCCGCTGGTCGGGGCCGATGTGGAAAAGGCCGCGCGGGCCGCGCGCCTTGCCAAGGCCGACCTGCCGACGCAGATGGTCTACGAGTTCCCGGAGTTGCAGGGCCAGATGGGCCGCACCTATGCGGACCTACAGGGCGAGGACGCCTCCGTCGCCCGCGCCATCGAGGAGCATTACAAGCCGCAGGGCCCCTCCGACGCAGTCCCGGCCGATCCGGTCGCCGTCGCCGTGGCGCTCGCCGACAAGCTCGACCTCTTGACCGGCTTCTGGGCCATCGACGAGAAGCCGACCGGCTCCAAGGATCCCTTCGCGCTGCGCCGCGCCGCGCTCGGCGTGATCCGCATCGTGCTGGAAAACGGGCTGCGGCTGCGGTTACAGGACCTGCTCACTATCCTCGAATCAACACACCAGCAGTTTGTTGAGCCTCACCAGTCAGACTATGATCGTAGTGTCCAATGGACTGAAGAGGATTTTAGGCGCAATTTTCCAAACTATGCGTTCAAGGTCGAGCGACAGGGTGGGCGCCTCGTTGAATATATTCGAGCACATCAAAACAACGCAAAGTATTTTGGATATTGGCGACTTACCGAGGATCTCCTCTCCTTCTTCGCCGACCGTCTGAAAGTGCATCTGCGCGAGCAGGGCGCCCGTCACGACCTCATCGATGCGGTCTTCGCGCTGGAGGGGCAGGACGACCTGTTGATGGTGGTGCGCCGGGTCGAGGCGCTGGGCGCGTTCCTCGCCACCGAGGACGGGGCTAACCTCCTGGCCGGCACCAAGCGCGGGGCGAACATCTTGCGCGCCGAGGAGAAGAAGGACGGCGTAGCGATTTCCGGTGCGCCGCATGCCGATCACCTGGCCGAGCCGGCGGAAATCGCCCTGGCGGCGGCCATCGATACGGCGCGCTCGCAGATCCGCGATGCGCTGTCGCGCGAGGATTTCGCCGGGGCGATGACGGCGCTGGCCGGCCTGCGCGCGCCGGTCGACCGGTTCTTCGACGACATCCTGGTCAATGCGGAAGATGCGGACCTTCGCCTCAACCGGTTGCGGCTGCTCGCCGAGATCCGCGAGGCGACCCGCGAGGTGGCCGACTTCTCGAAAATCGCCGGCTAGGACGCCGGCTGCAGGACAAAGAAAAAGGGCGCGGAACCGGCAGGTCCCGCGCCCTTTTCGTATGTCGTGGCGGTCCCGCCTGGCTTACTGCGCCGGTGCGCCGGCCAGCCTTGCGACCGGCTCTTCCTTGATCGGCCAGTGCACGACCGCGGCGAAGAGGCCGAGCGCGATGCCGATATACCAGATCACGTCGTAGGAGCCGGTCTGGTCGTAGAGCCGGCCGCCGAGCCAGACGCCGAGGAACGAGCCGATCTGGTGCGAGAAGAACACGAAGCCGAACAGCGTCGCCATGTAGCGCGGGCCGAACATCACCGCGACGAGGCCCGAGGTCGGCGGCACGGTGGAGAGCCACAGGAAGCCCATCGTGCCGGCGAAGATCAGCACGGTCAGCGGCGTTGCCGGCGCCATCAGGAAGAGGGTGATGGCAATCGCCCGGCCGAGATAGATCAGCGACAGGAAATAGGGCTTCGACCAGCGTCCGCCGATATAGCCCGAGGCCAGCGCCCCGAACACGTTGCACAGGCCGATCAGCGCGATGGCGATGGCGCCCCATTTCGGGTCGAGGCCAAGGTCGGCGATATAGGGCGGCAGGTGGACGGTGATGAAGGCGACGTGGAAGCCGCAGACGAAGAAGCCGAAGGTCAGCAGGATGAAGCCGCGGGTGCGGAAGGCCTCGGAAATCGCCTCGGTGAGCTTCTGGTCGGCAATGCCCGAGCCCGGCACGTAGGCGGCAGGCTTGCCCTTCAGCGCCACCGCCAGGAACGGGATCAGCAGCATCAGCCCGGCCAGCACATAGAGGCTGTCGTGCCAGCCGAGACCGTCGATGAGGCCCTGGGAGAGCGGGGCGAACAGGAACTGGCCGAAGGAGCCGGCCGCCGTGCCGATGCCGAAGGCGAGCGAGCGGCGCTCCGGCGTGACGGCGCGCCCGAAGGCGGCGAGCACCAGCGAGAAGGACGAGAAGGCGACGCCGAGGCCGATCATCACGCCGCCGGCGACATGCAGCAGCAAGGGGCTTTCCGCCTGGGCCATCAGCAGGAGGCCGATCGTGTAGACGATGCCGCCGAAGGCGAGCGTGCGCGCCGTGCCGAAACGGTCGGAGACCATGCCGGCGACCGGCTGCGCCGCGCCCCAAACGAGGTTCTGGATGGCCAGCGCAAGGGCGAAGATCTCGCGCGACCAGTCGCGCGCCTCGGTCATCGGGGCGAGGAACAGGCCGAGCGCGGAACGCGGGCCGAAGCTGAGCAGGGCGATCAGGCAGCCGCAGACGATGATCAGCGGCAGGTTGGGGGAGGCCTTGGGAAGGGGCGAGCCGGAAGGCGCGCGGGTCGCGGAAGTGGTCACGTCGTAGGGTCCTGTCACTGCGGCAGGTCAGGGGAAAGGCGCCGCTCGGCGAAAGAGCGTTGCTGCCGCCTGCCGGCATGCTGAGGAGGTCTGCCTGACTCGCGCCCTGGCGGGCGGCACGAAACTGGCGAGGCCGGTTGGCCCGAGTATGCGCGATCGCGCATCGGTGAAAAAGCGAAACAATTTCATGTTTCGCTATTCACATCCCTGATGAATGTGCGGACGGTTCCTGTGCGGTCCCCGCACTCAGATCGGCTGCTGGGCGAGGCCCTTGCCGTGGATCGGGCCGGTCGGCAGGTTGGTCGGCGAGCCGCCCTCCGGCTCGAACGTGATCTCGTAGAGCTGGTCGCGGCGCGGCGGCGGCAGCCCCTCGACGGTGAGGCGTGTGCCCGTTCCGCTGGGCAGCAGGCCGAGCGAGACCGGCGGACCTTCCTCGGTCGGCTTGGTCCAGACCTGCATGACCTGGCCTTGCGGCACGGCGGCGCCGTCCAGCAGGGTGATCCAGGTGGTGTTGTCGGCCGCGCCCTCCACGAGGGCGACGGGCTTGCCGCCGGCATCCAGCAGCACGGCGACCACCGTCGGCTGCGGCATGGTCAGCAGCGACCAGCCGAGTGCGACGGCCAGAACCAGCGAGGCGGCAAGACTTGCCAGCGCGGCAAGGCGCCAGCGGGTATCGGTGTCTGTCCGGCCGCCTGCTTTTGTCGTCAGGGGCACGACGTTGCCGTCCGCGGCAGGAGGCTCGGCCGGCGCCTCGTCGAGGCGGGCGGCGACACGGGTCCACAGCCCCTCCGGCAGGGGAACCTCGTCGGCGGTGGCATCCAGCTCGCCGAAGCGGGCGCGGGCGCGCTCCAGCCTTGCGGCGACAAGAGGATCGGCAGCGGCAAGCGCCTCGATCTCGGCCTGTTCCGCGTCGCCGGCAAGGCCGAGCACGACCTCGTCGATGCGTTCGTCGAGCGGGCGCTGCGTCATGACAGGCACTCCCGCAACTGTGTCAGGCCGCGGCGGAGCCAGGCCTTGACCGAGCCGAGCGGCGCCTTCATGCGCCCGGAAATCTCGCCATGACTGTAGCCGAGCACGTAGGAGGCAAGGATCGCCATGCGCTTGCTCGGCTCCAGGGCGGAGAGGCAGCGCCGCAGGTCGCTGTTGGCGTCCAGCCGGTGATAGGCGCTCTCCAGCACGCTTTCGTCCGCCGCCTCGTCGAAGGCTTCCATGTCGCCATGCGGCGTGTCGCGCTCGCCCTGGCGCAGCAGGGTAAGACAGCGGTTGCGCAGGATCGTGTAGATCCAGCCCGTGGCGCTGCCGCGTGCGGGGTCGAACTGGCCGGCGTTGCGCCAGAGCGCGACGAAGCTTTCCTGCACCGCGTCCTCGGCAAGGTCGCGGCGGCGCAGCATGCGCAGCGCGACGCCGAGCATCCTCTTGCCTTCGTGGTCCATCAGGGTCTTCAATGCGGCACGGTCGCCGGCGGCGCAGGCTGCGACAAGGGCACTGTGGTCGATCAAGGTCCCGCTCTTCTTCCGCCGGTCAGTATGGGCCGGCCCGGAAGGAGGGGCCTTGGCCTGCCATGCGATCGGTGCCGATGGTGGAGGTTTCGCGGCGGATTGGCAAAGGAAATCGGGCGCGTGGTGCTGGCTTCCGGTGCCGGCGGTCGTGTGCGGCGAGAGGTGTGTTGCCATGGCGGGACACCGGCAATGCGAGGTGATCCGGTGGGCCGGGCAGGGTCGGCACCTGGTGGCGCCGACCCTGCAAAACCCTGGCGGCTTACTTCGCCGTCATGAACGTGATGTCGCGGACAGTGACGCCCTCCGCGCCCTTCAGCGGCCAGCTCTGGGTGACCTTGCCGTCCTCGAGCGAGACGGTGTGCAGTCCGCCGCCGGACACGAGCCAGGCGGTGTTGGTGCCGGCCTCGTCGGTGGCGATGTCGAAGGCATAGGTGTCCGAGCCCTCGATGCCGAGCTTGCCGACGGCGGCCAGCGTGCCGTCATTCGGCGAGGTCTGGCGAATCAGCGCGACGATGGTGCTGTCGATGTCGTACATCGCCGTCTTCTCGGGCTTGCCGAAGGAGTTGGAATAGGCCGCCGCCACGATGGCCGGCGCCTCGCCGGCATGCATGTCGCCCTTGTCGAAGGCGAGGCTGCCGTCGACGGTGACGGCGCCGCTCTCGATGTCGACGCGGTGGTTGGTCGTGCCCGACATGAAGCGGAGCTTGTTGGCCGCCGGATTGAAGTCGACGATCACGGCGCCGCCGTCAGCCACCGGCAGCTCCTTGTCCATGGTGGAGATCACCGTGGTTGCGCCGGTCTGCGGGTCGATCTCGACGATCTGGAACGTCTCGGTCACGCCGATCAGCTGGCCGTTGGCCGGTCGCAGGTCGATGCCGAGCAGACGGTCGACGCCCTGGGCATCCATCGTTGCAGTGACGGTGGCGGTGGAGGCGTCGATCTTGTGAAGGGTCTTGTCGCCCGACAGGGCGATGGCGGTGAGGCCGTCGTTGTCCGCAGCATGAGCTGCCGTGGCGAGGGCGATGAGAGCGGTGGTCGCGAGAGCGAAAGTCGTCCTGGTCACTGGAACTGTCCTCGTATCCATGGGCTGCGGCCGATCCGCAGCACCTGCACACCCGTGACTCTCCCAAGGGGCCGTTTGGATGCAGGGGACGCGAAAAAAAATGCGGTCGGCAGGGAAGCCGCGCCGGAAACGAGGCGGATTGACGCAGGATCGAGAGGGTAGTGTTTTGATTTGAAATAAGATTTTCTATTTGTCCTACGAAAAGCCGGGTCAGGACCAACAAACGCATTGGCAAGGCAAGCGCAGGTGCCTATATATGCCCCATAGGAGCATAAGCGTCGGCTAGGGCCGCGTTTTTTAAACGGCAGTTTATGCTCAAAGTGAGCAAAATGACCGGATCGGCCGAAAGGCCTCGCAAACACGGTCGTCTTGTTCGGTAGAGGTCGGGTCCTGCGCAAGCTTGAGGCCCGGATGCAGTCAGGGAGGTCGTCATGGCCACCATCGCACTCGATATCGGCAGCAATGCCGGATGCTCGACCGCCGCACCCGCACGGGCCAGCGGCTATTCGATGCTGCCGCGTCCTCATCTTGCCTATACGCCTGAAGTCGCCGAGGCGACCGCGCCGATCTACGAGAAGGTCCGCCACCTGATCCCGGAGATCGAGTGGCCCGTTCTGGCGCCCGTGATCCACGAGATCAACCGCCTCAAGAAGGAGCGGAACGCCGTCATCCTCGCCCACAACTACATGACGCCGGAGATCTTCCACGGTGTTTCCGACATCGTCGGCGACAGCCTGGCGCTGGCGAAGGAGGCGGCGAAGACCGACGCTGACGTGATCGTCCAGTGCGGCGTCCATTTCATGGCCGAAACGGCGAAGATCCTCAATCCGGACAAGACGGTCCTGATCCCCGACATGAAGGCCGGCTGCTCGCTGGCCGAGTCGATCACCGCGGCCGATGTGCGTGCCCTGCGCGAGAAGCATCCGGGCGTGCCGATCGTCACCTATGTGAACACCTCGGCCGACGTGAAGGCCGAGTGCGACATCTGCTGCACCTCGGCCAATGCCGTGCAGGTGGTGGAGAGCCTCGGCGCACCGCGCGTGCTGCTGATCCCCGACCAGTATCTGGCGGCCAATGTCGCGCGGCAGACGGATGTCGAGATCCTGACCTGGGCCGGCGCCTGCGAGGTGCACGAGCGCTTCACCGCGGCGGAGCTGCGCGAATATCGCGAGATCGAGCCGAGCGTGAAGATCATCGCTCATCCGGAGTGCCCGCCTGAGGTGGTCGACGAGGCCGACTTCACCGGCTCCACCGCCGGCATGATCGACTGGGTCAAGACCAATCGGCCGGAGAAGGTGATGCTGGTCACCGAGTGCTCGATGGCCGACAACATTGCCTCGGAGACGCCGGGTGTGGACTATGTCCGTCCGTGCAACCTGTGCCCGCACATGAAGCGCATCACGCTGTCCAAGATCCTGGACTGCCTGCTGGAAATGCGGGATGAGGTGACGGTCGATCCGCATGTCGCCGCCCGGGCGCGCACTGCGGTCGAGCGGATGATCAACCTCAAGATGTGATCGTCCTTCCAACGGCAACAAAGCCAATGCCGGGCGCGCCTTGCGTCCGGCATCGCCGCGTGGCGGCCCGCCCCGACCGTCGTTCCTCCGGCTGCCGCCCGGCCGCCGGCCTTCCGGACGAAATCCATGACGTCGCCACGTCCCGTGACTTCCCATATCGATGATGTCGTCATTCTTGGCGGCGGCCTGACCGGCCTGTTCTGCGCGCTGAAACTGGCGCCGCGGCCGGTCACGATTCTCTCCGCCTCCCCCATTGGCGAGGGCGCATCCTCCGCCTGGGCGCAAGGCGGCATTGCCGCAGCCGTGTCCGACGAGGACAGCGCGGCCGCCCATGCCGCCGACACGATCGCCGTCGGCGGCGGGCTGTGCGAGGAGAAGATCGTCCGCCTGATGACCGAGGAGGCGGGCGAGCGCGTCCGCGACCTGCTCGGCTACGGCGTTCCCTTCGACATGGACCTGGAAGGGCGGCTGCAGCTGTCGCGCGAGGCGGCGCATTCGATGAACCGCATCGTGCGCGTGCGCGGCGACATGGCCGGCCGTGCGATCATGGATGCGCTGGTCGCGGCGGTGCGCAACACGCCGTCGATCCGGGTGGTCGAGGGGTATCTGGGCGAGGAACTGCTGCATGAGGGGCGGATCGTCACCGGCGTGCTCGCCCGTCGGCGCGGCGACCGCGAGCGCCTGGCCTTCCCGGCTCATGCGGTGGTGCTGGCCTCCGGCGGCATCGGCCATCTCTATGCGGTGACGACGAACCCGCCGGAAGCCAACGGCCAGGGCCTTGCCATGGCGCTCACTGCCGGCGCCGTGGTCGCCGATACCGAATTCGTCCAGTTTCACCCGACCGCCCTCAATGTCGGACGCGATCCGGCTCCGCTTGCCTCCGAGGCGCTGCGCGGTGAGGGCGCGACGCTGATCAATGCCGACGGTCGCCGCTTCATGGAGGCGATCGATCCGCTGAAGGAGCTGGCGCCGCGCGATGTGGTGGCGAGAGCGGTCTTTGCGGAGAACCTTGCCGGACGCGGGGCGTTTCTCGATTGCCGCGAAGCGCTGGGCGAGAGCTTTCCCGAACGGTTCCCGACCGTTTACGCCGGCTGCATGGAGGCCGGCATCGACCCGGTGCGCCAGCCGATCCCGGTGGCGCCGGCCGAGCACTACCACATGGGCGGCGTGCTGACCGACGCCAACGGCCGCACCTCTCTCGACAATCTGTGGGCGGCCGGCGAGGTCGCCTCGACGGGCGCCCATGGCGCCAACCGCCTGGCGTCCAACTCCCTGCTGGAGACGGTGGTCTTTGCCGCGCGCGTCGCCGAGGACATCCAGAACCAGATGCCCAATCCGCGCACGGCGCACTGGCCGGGCATGGATGATCGCATCCAGGAGCCGAGCCGGCGCAACGAGGTCGAGCGCGAGGCGATCAGCCTGCTGCGGCGGACCATGGCGGACGGCGTCGGCGTGGTCCGCACCGCCGAGGGTCTGACGGCGGCGCTCGCCGTGATCGATGCGCTGGAGGCACGCTGCAAGCGTCGCTCGATCCGCAACATGATGACGGCCGGCAAGGCGGTCGCGGCCGCCGCGCTGCTGCGCCGCGAAAGCCGGGGCGGCCATTCCCGCGCCGACTATCCGAAGGAAGATCCTGCCTTTGCGCAGCGCACTTATCTCACGGCGAAGGACATTGCCGCGGTGGTGCGCGAGGCGGCGGACAGCGACATCGGCCGCCGGGCTATCGAAGCCCTGCCGGCCGTCGGAGACGCATGATGACGAGCGCTGGAACCAATCTGCCGGTGCTCCCGGCGCTGATGGTCGAGGACGCGGTCCGTGCCGCGCTGCTGGAAGACTGGGGCCGGGCGGGCGACATCACCGCCCAGGCGACGCTGTCAGCGGAGATCGGCGCGCGCGCCGTGATCGCAGCCCGCCGCCCTGGACGCCTGTCGGGGCTCGACCTGGCGGCGACCGCATTCCGTCTGAGCGACCCGGCCATCGGTATCGAGACCCTGGCGCGCGACGGCGACCGGCTGGAGCCGGGTGATGTGGTGATGCGGGTATCGGGACCGGCCCGCGGCATGCTGTCGGCCGAGCGGGTGGCGCTGAACTATCTCGGCCACCTGTCGGGCATCGCCACGGCGACGGCCGCCTTCGCCGACCGTATCGCCCACACGAAGGCGCGCATCGTCTGCACCCGCAAGACGACGCCGGGCCTCAGGGCCTTCGAGAAATACGCCGTGCGCTGCGGCGGCGGCGCCAACCACCGCTTCGGCCTGGATGATGCGATCCTGATCAAGGACAATCACATCGCGGTCGCCGGCGGCGTGCGGCAGGCCATCGAGGCCTCGCGGCGTTTTGCCGGCCATCTCGTGCGCATCGAGGTGGAGGTCGACACGCTCGACCAGCTGCGCGAGGCGCTGGAGGCGCGGCCGGACGTGATCATGCTCGACAACATGCAGCCGGACCGCCTGCGCGAGGCGGTCGCTATCGCCGGCGGCCGGGTGGTGCTGGAGGCGTCCGGCGGCGTCAGCCTGGAGACCGTGGCCGCCATTGCGGAAACCGGCGTCGACCTGATTTCCGTCGGTTGGATCACCCACTCCGCGCCGGTGCTGGACCTCGGCCTCGACATCGAGATCGGCTGAAGCAGCGCTCCGGGATTATAGCGCTTCCCGGAGCCGCTCGGCGGTCTTGTGCAACTCGTCGACCGCGCTGCGGTCCTCGCCGTCGGCCCCGAATGTCGCGACCGCCACGCCGCCCGACTCCGCCTTGGCGCGCTGCTTGAGGCGGGCGATGTGGTTGCTCAGAAGGTCCAGGTTCTCGATCGACAGCCCGGTCGGGATATGCAGGATCGCGATGGAGCAGGACAGCAGCGGATAGGTCTGCGTCCGTCCCTTGCGATCCTCGGCCAGGATATAGCCCTGGCGCCGGTGCTCGGGGCTGTAGAGGCTCTCGACATTGCGGGCGAACTCATCGCGCAGTTCGGCCATCAGCCGGCCGGCCCGGTCCGGCGTCCATTCTTCCAGTCCGACGAAATAGTCGTCGCCGCCGATATGGCCGACAAAAGCGCGCAGCGTGTCGAGCCGGCGCTTCATCAGCTCCGCGAAGAGGATCAGCGCCCGGTCGCCGATGCGGAAGCCGTAGGCGTCGTTGAACGGCTTGAAGTTGTCGAAGTCGATATAGCAGAAGGCCCGGTCGCGGGAGGGTTCGGCGCAGGCCCGTGTCACGTGGTCGGCGATGGCCGAATTGCCCGGCAGCTTGGTCAGCGGGTTCTGGTCCTGGGCGATCTGCAGGCGGACCTCGTTGGAGATCTTGAGCAGCGATCCGGCCAGAAGGCATCCGGCATAGCGGCCGTCACGCGTCACCAGTAAACCGTCGGCGAAATCCTCCGTGCCGAGCTCGACGAGCCGATCGAGCGGCGCATTGATGTCGGCCACCACGCAAGGGCGCACGAAGCGCTGCAGGTGATTGTCGAGCGTCGGGTTGAGCAGCAGATCCCGCCCGAAGGAGAGATAGAGGAAGCTCTTCAGGTCCGCCTCGCGGATCAGGCCGCGCGGCTCGCCGGCCGCGTTGAGGACGGGCAGGATGGACTGGTGCGGATTGGCCTGGAAGATCTCGAGCGCGTGGGCAACGCTCCTCGTCTCGCTGATGGCGGCGAGCTTGACCATCTCCCGCTCCAGGAAATCCCGCTCGGCGACCTTGCGCATGTCCGAGCGCAGCGGGCGGTCGGTCGGCACCGGGTAGCTCGGCCGCGCTTCGCCAAGGTCGGTGAAGGGACGCGCGACCACGTAGCCCTGGACGAGATCGCAGCCGACGTCCCGGCAGGCGCGCAGCTCGGACGGAGTCTCCACGCCTTCTGCGACCACCCGGATGCCGAGCACATGCGCCAGTTCGACGACGCTCGACACGAAGAGGCGCTTGCGTGCGTCGTTCTGCAGGGCGGTGATGAAGAAGCGGTCGATCTTCAGGATGCCGGGCTCGTACTGGTAGAGCACGCGAAGCTGCGAATAGCCCTGCCCGAAGTCGTCGAGCGCGATGCCGAAGCCGCGGTCGCGTGCCCGGCCGACCAGGTTGCGCAGGTCGTCCTGGGCAAGGCGTTCGTGAATCTCCGGAATTTCGAGGCAGATGTTCCAGGGCGACAGCCCGTGCGCCGTCACTGCCGCGACCGTCGTGTCCAGCATGTCGTCGGTAGCTGCCAGGTTCCTGGCATCGATGTTGAGAAAGAGCTTGGTCTTCTCGGCGGCCTTCATGCGCGAGAACTTGGCGATGGCCTTTCGCCGCAGCAGGGTCTCAAGTTCTGCGAGGCAGCCGATGCCGTGTGCGTGGTCGAAGACATCGCGCGGTGCGCGGAAGCCGAGCTTCTCCACCTCCCTGAGCAGCGCCTCGTAGCCGTAGACCTCGCCGGAATGGATGTCGACGATCGGCTGGAACGCATAGTCGAGCGCAGCTTCCGCCTGCGTCATGAACAGCGGCAGGCTCTGTGCGCTCCGCCAGGCGGCGGCGATCCGATCGGAAGTCTCGCTCATTCCCGATGCCTCTGCTCGCTCTTCCGGATGAGATTCGGCTGCACCGTCCTCGATCGCGTCGACCGGCGGGGAGGGGAACGCACATGCAAGCAGACGTCCCCTGGGCGCGGCCGGCGCCGGAGGGTGTGCCGATTCGGCCAGATATTTGCGCAGCTTGCCCGAAAAGGATGACGGTATGACTGCAGCCAGTCGCGGAGCCAGCCGCGCAGGTGCATGCACGAGAAACATGAAGTCGTCTTCTCCCGGAAATGCAGCAGTTGAAACGAATTGTCGTCAATCGGCCGCAACTGGCCTCGCGGGAGGGCTTAAGGGACAAATGTTAAAGGCAAGGCCGCCAGCGGAACCCGTGGCGGCCTTGCGGATATGGATATCGGGGAAAACGATAGGCGGCGGGTGGCTCGCCTCAGCTCCAGCCGCCGCCCTTGGTGCGGTAGAAGATGTGCTGGCCGATCCGGTCCAGCCGCTTCATGTAGCGCGCCCAGCGCGGGCTCACATAGGTCGCGTGGTAGTGGGTGGAGGCGCCGACCTTGTCCAGGTAGCGCTCGCCCGAAACGGTCTCGCGCGCCACCTTCTGCGCCAGCTCCCATTGCGGCTTTTCGCCGATATTGTCGCGGATGCCGTCGCAGGCAAAGGAGAACTGGCAGCGGTTGCGCAGGTGCCGGTTCTGGTAGACGACCTTGCAGATCGTCTCCGGATAGGCGGGGTTCCGCACCCGGTTCAGCACCACCTGGGCGACGGCGACCTGGCCCTCGAGCGGCTCGCCGCGCGCCTCGAAATAGACGGCCTCGGCCAGGCAGCGCTGCTCCTTGGAGGTGATGACGCTGGCCGGCAGGGCACGGTTCGCCCACCAGAACGGATCGCTCTTGGCATTGGTCTCGAGCGAGGCCTCGTCCTCGGCCACCTGCGGCAGGCCGGAGCCGCCGAGCAGCGCCTCGAACGGCGCCCGGACATTGTCCATGCCCTGGGGCGCATAGGCGCTGGCATAGGAAACGCTGGTGGCGGCAACGTTGCGGGCCATCGCGAGCCGGACGAGATCGAGTGCCTCGCCCTTGGTCCCGGTCTTCCCGCCGGCATCCGCCAGTGCGGTGCCGGACAGGCCGACCGGGTGGTTGGGACGCACGAAGGCGACGCGCGGCATGTCCGAAGGGGTCTTGCTGCCGAGCATACTGCTCATGGTGTAGACCGTGCCGGAGGCCACGCCGGTCATCAGGCGGTCCGGCGCGAGCGACACGTAGCGGTCGCCCTTGGCCGCGCGATTGACAGGCGTCTGCGCCGGCGGGGTCTTGGGCGCGCTTTCCTTGGCGAAGTTCTCCAGGCCGCGAATGACGGCGGCATCGGTTCCCGGAGCGGCATTGGTGATCGCGTAGTCAGGCGCATCCTGCTGACGCCCCTGCGAGGCATCGGCGAGGACGAGGCTCGGGGTGATGCTGCTCGAATGCGGCGCGGCTTCGATGGCCGACATCCAGCGCGGCGCGCTGCCGCGGCTCGCCTCGATGAGGGCCGTGATGTCCTGCTGTCCGATGCCGCCCGACCAGGCGAGATAGATCGCCGGGGCCAGGGCCGCGAGCCGCCACTTCGTGCGCTTTGCAGCCGGCTTGCGCCGATATCGGCCGGGCGTGCCGGTGCTGCGTGTACGAAGCCACCGCGGGGCTTGGCGGGGGTCGAAGGTCTGCACCGTGCCAGTCATACGCGGCAACTCCGGTCCATGCGGCTAGCGTGTCTGGGGCGCCGGGCCATACGGGCTTGCGGCGAGATCGATTGAATTGATCGTCGCTGTTTAACCTTGAGAGAGAGTTAATGCGGTCGAAACGCCGCGGAAATCTTCCGAAAGGCGAGGGGGAGAGGCACTGTTCTTGGTTAACGACAGTGTAGCCGGGCCGGCGGAAATTGTTCGCCGGACAGGACTTTCTAGAACGGGCAGGGAGCCGAGAAGGTCATTCGTTCGCCGCCGCAAGGATGGTGCAGCGTCAGGCTCTGCGCATGCAGTTGCAGCCGGGATGCCGCCTGCTGCGACTCAGGGGTGCCGTAGAGCGGATCGCCGAGGATCGGATGGCCGATGGCGCACATGTGCACGCGCAACTGGTGGGAGCGCCCGGTGACCGGCTCCAGCTGCACCCGTGTCGCGTGCCGCTCGCGCGCAAGGACGCGCCAGTGGGTACGAGCGCTCCGTCCCTCTTCGTGATCGACCATCTGCCGGGGGCGGTTCGGCCAGTCGCAGCGCAGCGGCAGATCCACCGTGCCGCCGTCCAGGACCGGTTGTCCGGCAACACGGGCCAGATAGGTCTTGGCGACGTGGCGCCGCTCGAATTGCAGGCCGAGGTGGCGATGCGCCGCCGGGTTCATCGCAAGGACGAGGACGCCGGACGTGTCCATGTCGAGGCGATGGACGATGCGCGATTGCGGGTACAGCGAAAGCGCCCGCGCCGCCACGCAATCCGCAAGCGCCGGATCCTTGCCCGGAACGGTGAGGAGCCCGCTCGGCTTGTCGACGACGAGAAGGTCGTCGTCGCAATGCAGCACCACGAGGAACGGCTCGCGCTCGGGGGCGTAGACGCGCTCGGGCAGGGGCCGGATCTGGTGCTGGTGCTGGTTCGACATCAGCGGATCAATAGCGCCGCGTGCCGACAGTGCAAGCCGCTTGCCGTCAGCGGGCCTCGCCGGCGGGGAAGATCATGCAGGTCTCGACGCCGTGGGCGATCAGCTTGCCTGCCTTGTCGAGGAGCCGGGCTTCGGAGGTCGCCATGCGTCGGCCCCGATGCAGGACGCGCCCCTCGCAGGTGAGCACGCCGCTGGTGTCGAAGGCCGGCCGCACGTTGTTCACCTTGAACTCGACGGTCGTATAGCCTTCGCCGATACCGAGGGTCGCGTGAACCGCGCAGCCGAGAGCCGAGTCGAGGATGGCCGCGATCCAGCCGCCATGGACGGTGCCGAGCGGATTGTAGTGATCGAAGGAGGGCTCGCCCTCGAAACGCGCAAACCCGTCGACCTTGGCTTCGGTGAGGATGAAATTCAACGTCCGGCAGATCGGCGGGGCGGGAAAGCGGCCGGCGATCATCGCTTCCAACTGGCCGATGCCCGCCAGCCTTGCGGCTTCCGCGGGATCGGCGAGACCGAAAGTTCGCGTTTCGATGTTCATCTGTCTGGTTCCGCTTCCTCGAATGGGCGCATGCCGATTGCGATGCAAGTGTCCACAGCCTACCGCCCGCCGACCCGCAGCCCGAGGGCCGGGCGCTCCTTGAGCACCTCGTGACGGAACCGGAAGAGCGCCGCCGGACGACCGCCGGTCTGGGTCGAGGTTTCGCCGGTCGGCTCGACAAGGTCGCCCTTTTCCACCAGGCGGCGGAAGTTCTGCTTGTGGATGTGCCGGCCGGAGATCGCCTCGACGCAGCGTTGCAGGTCCGTCAGCGTGAAGGCATGCGGCATCAGCTCGAAGATCAGCGGCCGGTATTTCAGCTTTGTGCGAAGTCTCGAGATGGCGGTCGCCAGGATCCTGCGGTGGTCGTGCAGCATCGGCTGGCCGAGCATCGGCAGGCCGTCGCGCTCCTGGGCCGCCGGCCGCCCGTCGCGCTGGGCCTCCTCCAGCAGTCCTGCCTCGTACAGCATCTCGTAGCGGTCGAGAACGCGCTCCTCGTTCCACATCCCGTCGGTGATGGCGAAGGCCTGGTGGACACGGTCTTCGCGTGTATTGCCGCGCGGCGGGCTGTGTTTCGGTACGGGGGCGTCGGTCCAGCGTTTCAGCGCGGGAAGGACCTCGCGTTCCACCATCGGCGGCATGCCGTCGCGCCAGTCTTCCCAGGGAAAGAACGAGTACCAGGAGCGCCACTGCGCATTCTGCTGGGTCAGCGTCTCGTCCGACTTCGGCGTCTGGCGGGCAAGCGCAAGATACCCGACCGACACGACATGCGGTCCGGCATCGGAATGGATGTGATGGCGCCCGCGGTCGCCGAACGTATAGAGCTGCTCGACATAGCCGAGCTTCAGCGCGGTCTGTTCTTCCACCCATTCGCGCAGGCCGATCTCGAACGTTCGGTGGCGGGTCGGATCGAACGGGCCGAAGGGCAGCGAGGGGACGCTGGTGTCGGGAGGGGCCGCGATGGTGAGAACCTGCGGCTGCGGTGCGGCGACGGAGACGATGACGGCGTTGAGACCGATCTCGATCATGCGCGCTCCGGGCCCGTTCGCTGGTCGCGCGGTGCGACCGGCAGGGTGAAGGGCGTTCCCTCGAAGGCATCCGCGCCGCGGCCGATGGAGCGGACCGCATCGACCATCCGCCCGTCGCGCTCCAGCAGCGTATCGGCAAGCGCCACCAGCCGGGCGTTGGGCGTTGCTGACGGCGACGCCCGGCGCAACGCGCCGGCGAGGGTCATCTCGTTCGCCCTGGGAGCCAGCGCACAGGTCGCGATGAAGGCCGCGGCGGTGGAGCGGCTGATCCCGGCGAAGCAGTGAATCACCAGCGGCGTTGCGCGGTCCCAGTCGCCGACGAAGGCGAGCAGCTCGCGCACATGCGCTTCGGCGGGAGGCGTCAGCCCTTCGGCCGGCGCGGTGATGTCGTTGAAGGCGAGGAAAAGGTGGTCGCCGGCAGCGATGCTCATCGGTCGGTCGACCCGCGTGCCGGCGTTGATCAAGGTGATCATCCTGCGCGCGCCGGTCCGCTCCACGGTTTCGTGCAAACGGGCGAGCGAACAGACGGTGATCATGGCATCCCCTGTATTGTCGTGACGTGCGGCCGACGCCGCATCAGGTGCCACGGCGTCCGCCTGAATTATTTAAGGCCTGTGCCCGCCCCTGTCACCGGCTTGACGCGGCGCGCATGCGCTCGAGCTCGGAAAACCGGTCGAGAAACAGTTTCTGAGCCGTTGCCACCGGCAGCGCTTCCAGCCCGAGGCGCGGGGGCTGGCCGCGCCGCTTGGCAAAACCGGTCGGCTCGCCGAACAGGCGGCAGGCTTCCTCGTCGCTGAAGCCGGCAAGCTCCACCGCCTCGAAATAGGCGGCGACATGATCCGCCTTCTTGGTCAGCCTGCGCAGGATCGCCGGTGTCGTAGCCGGCAGGGCGAAGCGCATGTGGATGGCCGCCTGCAGCCGCGCCTCGATCTCCTTGTAGCTGCCGCCCATCACCGCCTTGAACGGCGAGATCATGTCGCCGATGACGTATTCGGGGGCGTCGTGCAGCAGGATGGTCAGGCAGCTGTCGGGCGACAGGCCCGGCTCCATCTGCAGCGCAAGCCGCTCCACCAGCAGCGAATGCTCGGCGACGGAGAACGCGTTGTCGCCGATGGTCTGGCCATTCCAGCGCGCCACGCGCGCAAGGCCGTGGGCGATGTCCTCGATCTCGACGTCGAGCGGGGAGGGGTCGAGCAGGTCGAGCCTGCGGCCGGACAGCATGCGCTGCCAGGCCCGCATCGGCTCCGCCTTCTTTCCGGCCGCGCGGCTCACGGACGCGCCGCCGTCATTCGGCTGTCTCCGGATTGGCGGCCGTCTCCGGCCAGGTGAAGCGGGCGAAGTCCGGCAGGGCCGGCTCCAGCTGCACTCCGCCGGCGGTCACCGGCTCGCCGCGGGTCCGGGCCTGGGCGATCCTGTCCAGCCGGACGAGCGCAAGGCCCGCACTGCCGTCGACGGTGCCGAGCGTTCCGGCAGGTTTTTCGCCTGCAAGGATCTCCGTTCCCGGGACCGGAAGGTCGGCCGTGCCGGTCACCTTGATGATGCGGCGCCGCGCGGTGCCGCGATGGCGCATCCGGCTCACCACCTCCTGGCCGATGAAGCAGCCCTTGTCGAAGGCAACGCCGTTGAGGTCGTCCATGTCCGCATCGTGCGGGAACGCATCACCGAGCGCGAAGTCGAAAGGCGCTTCCGGTACGCCGGCTGCAACGCGGCGCGCATGGTACTGCGCTTCGGTCCCGCCGGCAGCCAGGGCGTCGACGACGGCGGGCGGGCCGATCACGCGCCAGCCGAACCCGGCAAGGCGCGGGTCGGCGACGACGAGGCAGCCCTCCGCTTCCGGTTTCGGCCCGAAGGTTGCCGCGACCTTGTGCGTCTCGCTGACATCGGCGATCTCGACCTTGGAGCGAAGCTTGTAGAAGCCGAGCCGGCGGGCGAAGTCGCTCGCCGGCTCCTGCGCCGTGTCGAGGAGGTAACCGGCCTCGTCCGCCAGCACCAGGAAGTCGAACAGGATCTTGCCCTGCGGTGTCAGCAGGGCACCGTAACCGGCTCCTTCCGCGTCGACATCGTCCATGTCGCAGGTCAGAAGGTTCTGCAGGAAGCCGTGCGCATCCGCCCCGGCGACGCGAAGGACCGCGCGCGAGGGGAGGGAGACGAAGGCCCTGTCGCCCTCATCCGTCGGCGCCGGCTGGTTGGGTGTGTCTTCACTCATCGCGTCGCCGCTCCTCGGTTTTTCTCGCGGTGAATGCCGATGGTGCAAGCCGACTCAGGCCGGCTGCAATCCGTTTCTCGCGACATAGGCCGGAACGCAGCAAGCAACAAGGGGAGCGGGCTTGCCAGTGGGGTTACGGGAAAGCTGCGCAAAAGCGTGGGACGCCGGGTGTCCTGCCGAAAATTCGACACGGTTTGTTACCCTCTTCGCATTACGATCCGTTCTGGGTCCGTTGTCACCCATTTCCCGCTCTCGGGCCCTGTTGCCGGCATTTCCGGCAGTTTCTGGGGTTTGCTGCCATGTGCCGCCTGGCTGCCTATATCGGTACCGAAATTCCGCTGGAAAACATCATCGCCCGGCCGCGCCACTCGCTGCTGGTGCAGAGCCAGGACGCCCAGGAGGCGAAGCTGCGCGTCAACGGTGACGGCTTCGGCATCGCCTGGTACGGCCACCTGCCCGAGCCGGGCCTGTTCAAGGACGTGCTGCCGGCCTGGGCCGACACCAATCTGCCGAGCATCTGCCGGCTGGTGCGCTCTCGCCTCTTCCTGGCGCATGTGCGCGCCGCCACCACCGGCGCCTCGTCGCGTGAGAACTGCCACCCGTTCACCCATGGCCGCTGGGCGTTCATGCATAACGGCGGCATCGGCAATTTCGGTCATCTGCGACGGGACATGGAGGCGCTGATCGGCGACGACTATTACGCGCTGCGCCGGGGGACGACCGATTCAGAACTCTTCTTCCTGATGATGCTGTCCAACGGGCTGGACGAAGATGCGCCTGCCGCGCTGCGCAAGACGCTGGCCCAGTTGCTCGGCATTGCCGAGCGGCGCGGCACGGCCGGCCAGCCGATCCGTCTCACTTGCGCATTCAGTGACGGTGCGCGGATCTTCGCGTTCCGCTTCGCCGACGACCGCCAGGCGCCCACGCTCTATCTGTCCGATTGCCTCGACCACGGCGGGCGCGCCTTCGCGTCCGAGCCGCTGGAGGGACCCTGCGCGCGCTGGCGCACCGTCGAGCAGGACCTGCTCTACGAACTGGCGCCGAACAGGCTCGACGTGCATGCGATCGCCGCTGCTCCCACGCCGATGGCCGTCGTGGCTCCGCTGCGGTCGCTGTCTGCGTAAGAAAGAACGCCCCGCACGGTTCGTGCAGGGCGTTCGGGTCACGACGGGCCTGGCGGGGAAGTCGAGATCAGGCGGGGCTTGGCAGCGAGCCGCGCCCCTTGCCGAAGGCTGCGGTGATCGAGGCGATGCGGGCGCTCGCCGGGATCGGGCGGATGGTGAAAAGGCGCGGGATGCGGTTGTGACCGGCATCGCTTGCCAGCGCCATCAGCGATTCGATCTGCTCGCCGACCCGGCGATGGGTCTCCGTCTCGATGCGGATGCGCCGCCAGACGTGCCGCTGGACCACCAGGTCGAGGCACGCCTTGATGTCGCTGATCAGGAATTCGAGATCGAGCGTCGGCAGGCCGAGATAGGCGCGCAACTCGTCGAACACCGTCTTCAGCACGGCCGCATAGGCGAATTCCTCGGAGGCGGGGCGCAGCTCGTTGATGTCGAGGCACTGGATCTGTGCCTCTTCGCGGGCGGTTTCGATGAAGGCGGCGATCTGGCCGCTGCTAAGCGTCGCCGTGCCGTCCTCGAGCGCCAGCTGCTTCATCAGCAGCGAGGCCTCGAAAATGTCGAGAATCCGGCGCGACAGCAGGTGCACCAGCTCCCGCAGGGCGCGCTCCTGGGCAGGATTGCACTCGACGAAATTCATCTCGACGATATCGAACAGCCCCGCCTCGAAGGTTTCGCTCATGTTGCGGAAGCAGGCATGGTGATGGAGCAGCTTGTTGACCGCCGGCAGCGCATCCACCTCCACCGGGCAGTCCGACATGCAGATATCGTTGATGTCGGTGAAGCGCGGTGCAGTGGTGCGGTTCTGGCTATTCTGGCTCTTGAACACGGCAATCTCCTTTGCCGTCCCGTGACGGGGGCGGCGCGATCTCTCGTCTTGTCTTTTGGGTGTCCGGCCGGAGATGGCCGTCTTGGTTAAACGATTCCGAATCGCGATCTGAGTCGCAATTAGGAAACGCCTCGCAAGGGCAAGGTTATTTCAGTCCGCGGGAGCGGTTTCATGTGGACAATCGCGAATCGGGCACACCGGCGCATCAAGCGCCCGCCTGTGACGGCAATCACGGCAAGTTGAGAGGCTTCCAGGGCAGGATCTGCGGCAAATAACGAGGGATTTACGGCTTTGCGCTAGATTGCGCTCAAGCCGCATCCGTGAGACTGCGAAGGTTGTTCGAATGATCGAGATTTCCCGCGAGACATTCCCTGGCGCCGGCCGGTTTCCGTCCGCCCTTGCCGCATTGCTGATCGCGGCCGGCACGCTGACGATGGGCGGCAGCGGAGCGGTCGCCCGCGATCCGGCACCGATGACCCCGATCGCCGGCGCGAGCCTGGTGGCCGAGGCCGACGATCCGGACATGCCCCTGCAGATCCTGGTATCGCTGGACGAGCAGAAGCTGGAGGTCTATCGCGGCACGAAGCTGATCGAGACCACACGCATCTCGTCGGGCAAGCGCGGGCATGGCACGCCGACCGGCGTCTTCAGCATCCTGGAGAAGCGGCGGCGCCACTTCTCGAACCTCTACAACAATGCGCCGATGCCCTACATGCAGCGCCTGACCTGGTCGGGCATCGCCCTGCACGAGGGTGTCGTGCCGAACTATCCGGCCTCGCACGGGTGCATCCGCATGCCGCGCGGCTTCGCGCAGCAGCTCTTCTCGATGACCGATCGCGGCGCCCATGTGATCGTGACGCGCAAGCGGGCCGAGCCCCGCGCCGTCACCCATGCGGCGCTGCCGGCCCTGCGCCTTCCGGAGACGGAGGTCGCGAGCCTCGCGGCCGAGTTGCGACCGGGCCTGCCAGGTGCCGTGACGGACGGCGATGCGGGCACCGTCGGATCCATCGGCCCGACCGAGCCGACCCTGAAGCTGCCGTCCCAGCCGCTGCGCATCCTCGTGACGCCGACCTCCGCCCAGGAGCGACTGCGCGACATGCAGCGGGTTCTCGACCAGCTCGGCTACGACCCGGGTCCGGTCGACGGAGTGATGGGGCGCAAGACCCGTGCGGCGATCCGCCTGTTCCAGGAAGGGGCCGAACTGCCGGTGACCGGCGAGCCGACCGATCTCGTGCTGCGCGCGCTCTACGCCGAAGCGGGAGAGGCGGGGCCGGCGACCGGCCGGCTCTATGTGCGGCGGAACTTCAAGGAGGTCTATTCGGCCAATGTGGTGCTGAAGGATCCCGACCAGCCGCTCGGCACCCATCTGTTCACCGCCATTGCCGGCCTTGCGCCCGGCGCCGACCCTCGCTGGATGACGGTTGTGGCGGACGAAGCGGAGAACCGCTCGCCGGAGACCATCCTCGACCGGATCGAATGGACGCCGGATGCACGCGCCTTCGTGGAGGAAAACCTTGCCCTCGGCTCGTCGCTTGTGGTCACCGACCGTCCGTTCCGCCTGCATTCGGGGCTCGGAACCGACTTCGTGGTGATGACGCGCCAGTAAGTCTCAAGGCTCATCGGGCAAACGAAAAGCGGCGGAGGGATGCCCTCCGCCGCTTTTCGTTGCTTGCCCGGGATGCCGGGCGATCAATCGCCGGCGACGAAATAGTGCAGCGTGCCGTCCGGACCGATGCCGACACGGTAGAAGGTCCAGGCGCCGGTCGCCTCCATGTCGGCCATGTCGCCGGACGTGACGACGCGGTACATCTCCACCTTCTGTTCCTTGGTCAGCCGGGCGAGCGGAATGCGCGAGAAATACGGCCAGATATACATTTCCTGCGCCGTCCCCTTGTCGACATGGACATAGCCGGTCTCCAGCAACTCGGTCAGGATCGCCATCACCTCCAGGCCCTCTCCGTCGCCGGAACTTGACTTGATGAACTCGATCGGGTCACCCGTCTCGCCGAAAGAGAGCGTGGGCATCATCTCGTTGCCCTCCAGCACCATGCGGAAGCGGTCGAGGTCTCCGGCATGCGCTGCCTCCAGCAGTTGGGCGCGTGTGCGGGCCACAGCCTTGGGCAGGTCGGCATCGCCGTATTTCACTTCCGGAAGGTGGAGAGGCTGTACGCCATAGGCGCCCGAGGCGGCGGTGCCCGGTTCCGGAGCGGCGGCCGGAGCCTCCAGCGCGTCGGACGGGATCTGGGTTGTCTCCGCCGGCGCTTCGGTCGGCGTCACCTGGATCCGCTCCGTCCGCACGGTTGCCGCTTCCGCACTGGCAGACGTGTTGAGCGCAACTGTGAGCAGAAGGGCGGCAAGGGCCGGACCAGCGTGCATGTCGATCATTCCTCTTGTCGGGGCGGGCTCTCGTCGGCAGACCCTATACCAAGCAGGGAGTGGGGGAAATCACGCCTTGTCGATCAAGGATTGCGCTCTGTCCCCGGCCGGTTCGGCGCGAACGGTTGAGCTTGCCGGTGCTGTTGGTTAGGGATGAGCGAGAGCAGGCTGCGGGGCTGTCCGCTGGCAGGGGGTCGGGAGCTTTTGCAGGAACCGTTGTTCTTTTTCATCGGGCTGGGCATTGGTGTCGCCACCAGTGCGCCGGTCGGTCCCGTGAATATCGCGGTCATCCAGCGCGCGTTTCGCTCCGGGCTGTTGCCGGGCCTGTGTGCCGGTTTCGGCGCCATGCTCGCGGACGGGCTCTATGCGACCTTTGCGGCCTTCGGCGTGACCGTGGTCTCCGATTTCGTCGATCAGCACAGCCGGATCATCCAGTCGGTCGGCGGCGTGCTGGTGATCCTCTTCGGTCTGCGCATCCTGATGACACGGCCGCATTTCGAGGCCGGCGACGAGGCCCCGCAGGGGCTGATGTCCGGCCTGGTCGGCGGATTCGCGATGACCGCCACCAATCCGGGCGTGGTGCTCGGGTTTCTGGCGATCTTCGGCAGTCTCGGCGAATGGGCGCCGGATCCGGGCAACTATATCGGCGCCGCCACGCTGGTGCTCGGTGTGCTGACCGGTGCGCTGGTCTGGTGGATCCTGCTGGCGTCGCTCGTTTCGCACCTGCGCGAAAGGATGAACGACACCTGGCTATTGTGGATCAACCGGGTTGCCGGCGGGGCGCTCTGCGCCTTCGGCCTGGCGATCTTCGCCCATCTCTACCTTTTGTGAGGGCGCCTCTAGCGGGTCCTCAGAACCGTCAATGCATGGGCTTGAACAGCGTGTAGTCACCGCGGCGGACCCGCTCCGGCAGGCCCTCGGCAAGCTGCGCGACCGCTTCCTCGCCATAGGTGGTCACCAGGTCGACAAAGGCGGTGAACAGTGCCGCATGGGCGACAGCCGCAGAATCGAGACCATCGGCGACGGCCTCCGCAAACGCGTGATCGATGTAGCCGAGGGCCATCCGCCGGATGTCCTGATCGGTGACCGGGCCTTCATCGAACTCGGTTTCGGTGTTTTCGCTGTCGTGCATAAGGGCTGCCTGATTTCCTGTCGACGCGTCCGGTCGAGGCGTCGTGCAGCCCTCACTGTGCGTGAGTCGTGGCAGGACCGTAAAGAAAAGCTTAAAACCTTCGCTAAATTCCGAAGAATATGGTTAACGCCGCTTCAGGATTTCAACGGTTGTAGCGGGTGGTGACGTTGCGGATCAGCGCGCCGCCTTCCTCGATATAGCGGGCAAGTGCCGCCTCTGCTGCCGGCGTGCATTTGACGTAGACAGAGGAGAACCCGCGATAACCCTGGTTGAAGCGTTCGATGAAGCGACGCCGGCGTTCATCGTCCTGAACTTCCGCATCCAGCAGAGCCTCCATCTCGTCGCGCCAGACGGTGCCATCGGGCGAGCCGCAGAGCGGGCGGAGGTAGTGGAGTGCGCCGAGGATCTCCGACAGCCGCATCAACTCCGCCTCGTAGGGCGGGTCCTCCACCCGCGCGGGCACCTGCGCAGCGCCCGGCGCAACCTGTGCGGCAAGCACGGCGAAAGCGAGCAGCGCGGCAAGCGGGATCAGGCGCATCTGAGGGAAGGGCAGGCGGAGCGGGCGTTTCATGGCCGGCAAGATGCGCCGTCTGGTGCCGTTCCGCAAGGGGAGGGGAGCCTGCCCCGGCACTGCGCGGTCATGATGCCGAGGCATCGCCGATCAGGCGCAAGAGGCGGGCCGCCGTGCCCGGCGTCATGGTGAGATCGGCGAAGGCTCCGGGCTCGAAGAAGGCGGCGTCGGCCGCGTCGTCGCCCGGCTGGAGCGTGCCTTGCGGATGGCTCGCCCGGAACACCGCTATCACGAAGTGCCGTCCCGGCGCGTGGTCCTGGGGCACCAGCTCGACGAGTTCCGCCGGGGCCGGCTCGAGCCGGGCAGACAGGCCTGTCTCCTCGAAGAGTTCGCGCGCTGCGCCCTCGCGCAGCCTCTCCCCGAATTCCACCGACCCGCCGGGCAGGCTCCAATATCCGGCGAAGGGCTCCTTGCCGCGCTTCACCAGCAGGACCTTGTCTTCGTGCCGGAGGAAAACGCTGACGCCGAGGCGGGGATGGTTCGAATCGCTCATGACCGAAGCATGCCACGGCGCGGCGATACAGCAAGATGGGCCGGCAAGATGGATAAGCAGCGGAACGGACTACGCGAACAGCGCGTCGATGGAGGCTTGCGAGTCGGTCTCGGTGCCGCTCGCCGGGTCCAGATGGCCATGGATGATCGCGCTGGCGGTGGCGATCAGCGGCTTGACTTCCTCAACCGTCTGCAGGGCGATGACCGGTGCGACGGCCGCGATGTCGTCGCTTTCGCGCAGGCGCCCCTGCTTCTCGCAAACAGCGGTGTCGAGCGTCGCCACCACATCCTTCAAGGCCTTGCGCACGGCCGCAGGAGCTGCGCGAAAGGCCTCGACCGCAAGGTGCTTCTCGGCGAAGTTCGATGCCTCGAAATGCTGTTCGTAGCTGAGCGGCTGCCAGTCCAGGACGTCTTCCACGCAATCCGGCATGTCGGGGAGCATCTCGAGCAGCATGACCACCTCGTTGAAATGGTTGAGGTAGTCGGTCGCAAGGCCGGTGCGGGGATTGATATTCGCCGCAACGAGCCTGTCGGCCGAAAGATGCCCTTCTCCCAATGTCGGTACCGCGAGGGTCATTTGACGTCCTTTGACGATCCAGTCTCCGTCGTTTTAACTGCGTCGGGTTTCAATTTGCCTAATTGCGCGAATACCATAACAAGCCTGCGGCCCGTTGCCGGACTGCAGGCCAGGAAGGACTGGACTTCATGTGCGGCCGTTTCGCCCTGAAAGCCTCCGCGGAGGAGCTGCGAAATGTCTTCGGGTATCTGGGTGAAGCTCCAGGTGCCGAAGGCATGCCGCCGCGCTTCAACATTGCGCCGACCCAGCCCATCGCGACGATCCGCCATGCCCATGGGGCGCGGCGCTTCGCGCTGGTCCGCTGGGGGCTGGTGCCGGGATGGGTGAAGGACCCTTCCGCCTTTTCCCTGCTGATCAATGCAAGGGCCGAGACGGTCGCCGAGAAGCCGTCCTTCAGGGGCGCAATCCGCCATCGCCGCTGCCTCGTTCCCGCCAGCGGCTATTACGAGTGGCATCGCCCGTCCGACGGGTCGAAGCAGCCGTGGTACATCCGGCCGCGCGACGGCCGGATGGTGGCGCTCGCCGGTCTTTGGGAGGAATGGTGCGATCCCGATGGCGGCGAGATCGAGACGGGAGCCCTGCTCACCGTTCCGGCCAACGCAGCGCTCGCGCCGATCCACCACCGTATGCCCGCGGTCATCGCCCAGGAGGATTTCGACACCTGGCTCGACGTCGGCGGCACATCGGTGAAGGAGGCGGTCGCCCTGCTGCGGCCTGCCCCGGAGGACTTCTTCGAAGCCGTTCCGGTATCCCAGCGGGTCAACTCGGCGCGCGATGACGACGAGACGCTCACCGAGCCGGTGGCGCTGCAAGACACGCCGCCCGAAGCGGTTTCGACCGCGACGCCGCAGAGCAAGCCGGCCGGACGCGATGCCGGCCAGCTCGATCTCTTCTGAATATCCTGGAGGCCGCGAGCCTAGGTCGTGAACTCATAATTCTGGCGAGAAACGGTATGCCCGAACCCGATCGGATACAAGGAGCAAGGCCGCAGGAAACCATCAGGTTTTCAAGGACTTGCGACGCTGTTGCCGGCGAGTTCCGGCATACCCAAAGGGCGCCGTTCGAGCTTCGATCTGCGGCGTCGGATCGCTCGGCCGGGGAACCTGCCCCGGCCATCGCGCTCCTCCTAGCATATCATTGCCCGAACGGACGCCGTTTCCGGCACAATTATGAGTCCACGACCTAGAGGACGCGGCCGGGATTGAGCGTGTTGTTGGGGTCGAACGCGGCCTTGATCCGGCGCATCAGGTCCATCTCGACCGGGCTCTTGACCTCGCCGAGAAGATCCCGCTTCAGCCGGCCGATGCCGTGCTCGGCCGAAATCGACCCGCCGTATTTCAGCACGATGCCGTGGACGAGTGCGTTCATCTCGTCCCAGCGAGCGAGAAAGGCCGCCTTGTCGGCGCCCACGGGCTGGCTGACGTTGAAGTGGATGTTGCCATCGCCCATGTGGCCGAAGGGGACGGGCCGGCACTCCGGCACCATGGCCTCGACGGCCGCGATCGCCTCGGCCAGGAAGGCGGGAACGCTGGCGACCGGCACGGACACGTCGTGCTTGATCGAGCCGCCTTCTTCGCGCTGCACCTCGGACATGCCGTGCCGCAGGTGCCAGAAGGCGGCGGCCTGAGCGACTGATTCGGCAAGTGCGGCATCCTCGACCAGCCCGGCTTCATAGGCCTCGCCGAGAATGGTCTCCATCAGGCTGCGTGTTGGGTTCTCGCCCTCCTCGCCTTCCGTGCCGGAGGAGAGCTCCATCAGGACATACCAGGGAGAAGGCGCCTGCAGCGGGTCGCGGGCACCGGCGAGATGACGGACGGAAAAGTCCAAGCCGACGCGAGGCATCAGCTCGAACCCGGTCAACATGGCGCCGGCGCGTGCACGGGCGCGGGTGAACAGCTCCAATGCGTCTTCCGGCGAGGCCAGGCCGACAAAGGCGACGTCCTGTGCCCGGGGCCGTGGATAAAGCTTCAGGACGGCCGCCGTGATGATGCCCAGCGTGCCCTCCGAACCGATAAATAATTGTTTCAGATCGTAACCGGTATTGTCCTTGCGCAGGCCCCTCAGGCCCTCCACGACGCGCCCGTCGGGGAGCACGACTTCCAGTCCGAGGACGAGATCGCGGGTGTTGCCATAGGCGAGCACGGCGGTGCCGCCGGCATTGGTGGCGATGTTGCCGCCGATCTGGCAGGACCCCTGCGAACCCAGCGTCAGGGGAAACAGACGCTCCACCTCGTCGGCCGCATCATGGATCGCCTGCAGCGTGCAGCCGGCCTCCACGGTCATCGTGTAGCCCTGCGCGTCGACCTCGCGGATGCGATTGAGCCGGCTCAGGCTAAGCACGATTTCCCTAGCGGAATCATTGGGAATTTGTCCGCCGACCAGTCCCGTATTGCCGCCCTGCGGCACGATCTTGAGGCCTGTCCGGTCGGCATGGGCGAGGATCGCGGACACCTCCTCGCGGCTGCCGGGGCGCAGCACGAGAGGGGTCTGGCCCTGGTACAGGTCACGCCACTCGCGCAGGTAGGGGGCCATGTCGGCAGGGTCGGTCAGCGCGTTGCGCGGTCCGACGATATCGACGAGCGGGGAGAGGAGGCTTGATTCGAGCATGGCTGGACCGGCGTGATGGAAACGGGGAGTGCGGAAATTCCGGCGGTCACGCATATCACATTTTGCGGTGCAGTCGACGCGGGACAGGCGGTTGCCAGTGGCTTGATGCGGTTGGGGGGCTGTGCCATAGGAACCGTCCCGGACTGCCGGTTGCGGTGCGGGGCGGTTGGCGTTCGGCCCGTGTGGCGACCGACGCGTGTATGGACTTGCTGGAGACGTGAGCATGGCGATGACGCAGGGACTGATGGCTGGGAAGCGCGGCCTTATCATGGGTGTCGCGAACAATCGGTCCATCGCTTGGGGGATCGCCAAGGCGCTCGCCGATGCGGGAGCCGAAATCGCGCTGACTTATCAGGGCGATGCGCTGCGAAAGCGCGTAGAGCCGCTGGCCGGCGAACTCGGTGCGCAGGTCGTCGGCCACTGCGATGTGCTGGACGAGTCCACCATCGATGCCGTCTTCGCCCGTATCGAGGAGATGTGGGGCAAGATCGACTTTCTCGTCCATGCGGTGGCCTTCTCCGACAAGGATGAGCTGACCGGCCGCTATGTCGACACGTCCGCCGACAACTTCCGCAACACGATGCAGATCTCCTGCTATTCCTTCACGTCCGTCGCACAGCGCGCCGAGAAGCTGATGACCGAAGGCGGCTCCATGCTGACCCTCACCTATTACGGTGCCGAGAAGGTCATGCCGCATTACAACGTCATGGGCGTTGCCAAGGCCGCGCTCGAGGCCAGCGTGCGCTACCTCGCGGTCGACCTGGGCAAGGCCGCCATCCGCGTCAACGCCATCTCCGCCGGCCCGATCAAGACGCTTGCCGCCTCGGGCATCGGCGACTTCCGCTACATCCTCAAGTGGAACGAGTACAACTCGCCGCTGCGCCGTACCGTCACGATCGAGGAAGTCGGCGACGCCGCCCTGTTCCTGCTGTCCGATCTCGGCCGCGGCGTGACCGGAGAAATCCAGCATGTCGACTGCGGCTACCACGTTGTCGGCATGAAGTCGGTGGACGCCCCCGACATCTCGGTGGTCAAGGACTGACCTTTTCCGAACAATCGCAAGAGTGCCGCAATGCGGCGGGGCCTGCCGGGGGGCGGGCGGCCGTTCGCCGTCGCATCGCGACTTCGGAGGTATGATGAGCAATGCCGGTGCGGGCGCGTCCCGCTTCTTTCCCCCCTTCCTGGTCTTCATCCGCCATGGGCAGACGGACTGGAACGCCGAAGGCCGCATGCAGGGCCAGCGGGACATCCCGCTCAACGATACGGGCCGCGGCCAGGCCAGGCGCAACGGCGCCGCCCTTCGGGACTACCTGAAGGAAAACGGCATCGCCCTCGAGGATCTCTCCTATTTCGTCTCCCCCCTGTCGCGGGCGGTCGAGACGATGGAACTGGTCTGCGGGGAGCTCGGCCTGTCGGCGGATCTTTGCCAGCGCGACGAGCGGCTGCGGGAAATCACCTTCGGCGCCTGGGAAGGCTATACCATTCCGGAACTGGCGGAGCGCGCTCCGGACCTGACCGCCGCCAGAAAGGCCGACAAGTGGGGCTTCGTGCCCCCGGAAGGCGAGAGCTATCGCATGCTGGCGAGCCGCATCGATGCCTGGCTGGCGACGGTCACGCGCCCCGCCGTCGTGGTCTCCCACGGCGGCGTGATGCGCGTGCTGCAGGGGCGCTTCCTGTCGGTGCCGCAGCCGGAGATTCCGACGCTCGACACACCTCAGGATCGCTTCCTCGTCTGGAAAGATGGGGAACTGGCGTGGGTCTGACCGCCTGAGGCGATCAGTCCAGGACCTGGACGTCGGTCAGCATGCGATTGCTGGTGGACTCGTCGTAGAACACCAGCACACGCATGCCCGGCTTCAGGTCGTCGACGAAGAAGTCGACCGGAATCGCGTAGGTCTGGCCGTCGGACAGGATCATCACCGAAGCATCCGGGCGGATCTCGACGATCGTCGCCTCAACCTCGCCTGCCAGCGCGGCTGCGGTTCCAGCCAGCGACAGCATGATGGCGGCAAGGGTCATCTGCAGCATGCGTTTCATCGTGTTCTCCGTGGAGCCGCCCGTTTGGCTCGGAGCAGGATCGAACAAAACCCGGGCTCCGGCGTCAAGTGGGGATCGGCAGAAGCGCGGATGGAAGTTGCTGGTTCATCGGGGGGTTGGGCGGCGAGGCACGGTCTGCCATGGGGCCGACGGCTGCGCCCGGACCTGGATGCGACCGGCGAACGGAGCGGGTGGTAAGGGTCAAGCGTGGCCTTTCGATGGCGGCATGCGGCTCTCGTGGTTCCTTGCCTGAAAAGGGTCAGGGCCGCCAACCGGCGGCCCTGTGCCTGATCGCTGGGCGAGGGGGTCAGGCCCCGCGGATGAAGTCCAGAACGTCGGCGTTGAACTGTTCCGCCTGAAGCTGGGCAAGGCCGTGGCCTCCGCCCGGATAGACCTTCAGCGTCGCATCCCGCACGATCTTCGCCGCGCGGTAGGCCGTTGCCTTGATCGGGACGAGCTGGTCGTCGTCGCCATGGATGATCAGGGTCGGCCTGTCGATTGCCCTCAGGTCGTCCGTATAGTCGATTTCCGAGAACTCGCGGATGCAGTCGTACTGCCCCTTGATGCCGCCGGCCATGCCCTGCAGCCAGAAGCTGTCGCGCAGGCCCTGGTTGTTCGCGACGCCCTCGCGGTTGAAGCCGTAGAAGGGCGTGGTGATGTCCTTGTAGAACTGCGAGCGGTCGAGCGAAGTCCCCCGGCGGATGTCGTCGAACACCTCCATCGGGACGCCATCGGGATTGTCTGCGGTCTGCAGCATCAGCGGCGGAATGGCGCCGACCAGGACCAGTCTGGCGATCCTGTCGTTGCCGTGGCGGCCGACATAGTGGGCGACCTCGCCGCCGCCGGTGGAATGGCCGATCAGGATCGCATCCTTGAGGTCGAGATGCTCGATCAGCTCGGCCAGATCATCGGCGTAGCGGTCCATGTTGTTGCCGTCCCAGGGCTGGGAGGAACGGCCGTGGCCGCGCCGGTCATGGGCGATGACCCGGTAGCCGTTCATGCCGAAGAACAGCATCTGCGCGTCCCAGGCATCGCCCGACAGCGGCCAGCCATGGGAGAAGACGATGGGCTGACCCGAGCCCCAGTCCTTGTAGAAGATCTCGGCGCCGTCGCTGGTGGTGAAGGTGGTCATGATCATGTCTCCGTGTTCTGCGGCCTGTGCGGCTAGGGGCAAACCCAGGTTGGGAAGAAGGGTGAGGCCGATGCCGAGCGCGCCGCCGCCGATCAGAGCGTTGCGACGCGTAAGCTGGAAGCGTGAGCTCGAGTTCGTCATGGGGTCCATCCATTTTGATCGTGAGCGATTTAATCGCTGACGAGTTGTTGTGTAACCGATGCCTGAAGAGGATGTCAATCGCTATCGATTAAATCGTGTACGATTTTTATTATTGATGGGAGGTTGCGATATGATCGCGCACGACTTATATGGGCGACATGCACAAGGAGAGCGGATATGGCGCCCGAAAAGACAACTGACGACGATGCGACCTGCGGCTTGCCGGAGGAGATGCTGTGCTTTTCCGTCTATGCGGCGTCGCATGCGTTCAATCACCTGTATCGCAAGGCGCTTGCCGACCTGGGCCTGACCTATCCGCAATACCTGGTCATGATGCTGCTGTGGCAGGCCGACAACCGGATGGTGAAGGATATCGGCCGGCACATGGACCTTGAGTCCAACACCCTGACACCGCTCCTCAAGCGGCTGGAGGTGCTCGGCTTCATTCGCCGCTCGCGCGATGCCGAGGATGAGCGCGTCGTGCGGGTCCAACTGACGGCAAAGGGCCGCGAACTGGAGCAGGTCGCCCGCTCGGTGCCGGAGTGCATCGCCGCGGCCGTCGATCTGGATCCCGACGAGTTGAAGGATCTCTCGCGACGGCTCAACGGGTTGCGGTTGCGCTTGCTGGAAGCCTGACGGGCGTTTGCCTGCCGGCCCTGGTCTTTTCCTACAGGTTTCAGGTCTGCCCGCGCTATCGCCGGCGTGGTGGAGACGTCGCCTTGCACGCCTTGCGCGGCTGGCGGACACTGCGTGCGGGGCGGAACGGTGGTGCCATGACGGATGTGAGTGCGGAAAGCGAGCTCTTCTACCAGTCCCTGCCGGTGTTCAGCGACTTCGCAAAGGTCAGCGATGCAGCAGCCTTTGCTCCCTTGCCCGAGGACTGGACGCTGCTGGCATCCGATATCGTGCGCTCGCGCGATGCGATCGCTGAAGGTCGCTACAAGGACGTCAACATGGTAGCGGCGGCAGCGGTTGCCGCCGTGCTGAACGTGGCAGGGCGTGCCGACCTTCCGTTCGTATTCGGTGGCGACGGGGCGCTGGTCGCGGTGCCGCCGGGCCTGGTGGATGCTGCCAGCCGTGCACTCGTGTCCGTTCGCGTGATGGCGCGCGAGACCAGCGGTCTTCGGCTTCGCGTCGCAGCCATCCCGGTTGCGGCGTTGCGCAAGGCGGGCGCGGATTTGCGGGTCGCGAAGTTCGAGCTCAGCCGGGGCAACAATCTCGCGATGTTTTCTGGCGGCGGCATCGAGCTGGCGGAGACGATCCTCAAGGACGAGGACCGTGTGGAACCCTACCGCCTCGCCGAGCCGGATGTGGTGGAGGCTGCGCCGCTGGACGGCCTGTCCTGCCGCTGGGAGCCGTTGCCGGCGCGCCGCGGCCGTATGGCGACCCTGCTCCTGAGGCCCGCCAGCGGCCGGGTGGAGGAGTTGAGCGGGATCCTGGAGGATCTTCGCGGAATGCTCGGCATCGACCTGACGGGGGCGGATCCCGCCAGCGCGCCGGTGCGGCGCAGTTCGTTGCGGTTCCGCTTTCCGCCGGCCGGGCTGAAACTGGAAGCGCGGATGGTCGGCTGGAAGAAGGGGCGCTGGCGGACCTACCTGGCTGGGCTGGCGGCCTGCGCCGCTTTTGTCTTCGGCGTTGCCACGGGGCGCCGGGTCGGACCTTTCGAGGCCGAGCGCTATCTGCACCAGGTCGCACTCAATACCGACTTCCGCAAGTTCGACGACACGCTGCGTCTGGTACTGGATCTCGACTCGCGCGAACTGGCGGCGCTGACGGCGTATCTCGCCCGCGAGGAGGCTGGCGGGCGCCTCTCCTACGGTCTGCACGTCTCCAACGAAGCGCTGATGACCTGCCTCGTCTTCAGCCTGGAGGACAATCGACATATCCATTTCATCGACGGCGCGGATGGCGGTTATGCGCGCGCGGCCCAGGACTTGAAGCAGAGACTTGCCGTTGGAACGGCGGGAAGTGCGACCGCCTGATCCGGTCCCGGTCGCTTTTGCGGTTTCCCTCTGCGGCGCGGCGCTTTAGAAGACCTGTGCCAACCCGCTTGTCGGCCATGTTCCGGATCACGCAGATGTCGCACAATACCTTCGGTCACCTTTTCCGCGTCACCACCTGGGGCGAAAGCCACGGCCCGGCGCTCGGCTGCGTCGTCGACGGATGCCCGCCGCGGATCGAGCTGACCGAGGCGGAAATCCAGGCCTTCCTCGACAAGCGCAAGCCCGGCCAGTCGAAGTACACGACCCAGCGGCGCGAGGCCGATGCGGTGCGCATTCTCTCCGGCGTGATGAGCGACGACCATGGCGTGCAGCGCACCACCGGGACGCCGATCTCGCTGATGATCGAGAACACGGACCAGCGCTCGAAGGACTATTCCGAGATCCGCGAGAGCTATCGTCCCGGCCATGCCGATTTCACCTATGACGCCAAATACGGCATCCGCGACTATCGCGGCGGCGGGCGCTCGTCCGCCCGCGAAACGGCTGCGCGCGTCGCTGCGGGCGCCATTGCCCGGAAGGTGGTCCCCGGTCTTCTCGTGCGCGGCGCGCTGGTTCAGGTCGGGCCGCACAAGGTCGACCGCAGCCGCTGGGACTGGGACGAGATCGGCAACAACCCCTTCTTCTGCCCCGATGCGACGACGGCCGCGCGCTGGTCCGAATATCTCGACCAGATCCGCAAGGACGGGTCCTCCGTCGGCGCGGTGGTGGAAGTGGTCGCCGAGGGCGTGCCGGCGGGGCTTGGCGCTCCGCTCTATGGCAAGCTGGACCAGGAGATCGCCGCTGCGCTGATGTCGATCAACGCGGTGAAGGGGGTGGAGATCGGCAACGGCTTCGACGCCGCAGCCCTGACCGGCGAGGAGAATGCGGACGAGATGCGCATCGGCGCCGACGGACGTCCCGTCTTCCTGTCCAACAATGCCGGCGGCATTCTCGGCGGTATTTCCTCCGGCGAGCCGGTGGTCGCGCGTTTTGCCGTCAAGCCGACCTCGTCGATCCTGACCCCGCGCCGTTCCGTCACCCGCTCCGGCGAGGATGTGGACGTGCGCACCAAGGGGCGGCATGACCCGTGCGTCGGCATTCGCGCCGTGCCCGTTGGCGAGGCCATGCTGGCCTGCGTGATCGCCGACCACTACCTGCGTCACCGCGGACAGGTCGGCTGATTTCAGTATTGCTGAAATCTGTGATCATTTTTATTGCTACTGAAAATCCGCTGCGGTAGCATGCTGGCATGCGTCTAGATGCTTGGCTCACCCTCAACAAGGAAACCCGGTCGGCCTTTGCCCGCCGCGCCGGCCTGTCGCCGGCGGCCGTGACCGCCCTGTGCAACGACCCGGGCGTTTGGGTTTCGCGTGAAAGCGCGGAAAGGATCGCTGCCGCCACAGGCGGCGAGGTCACTCCGAACGACCTGCTCGGCTTGAAAGGATCTACCAACGTGGACATGTCCCAGACACGTGTCGCGGAGGCGCTGCGCGCCTTCGAACGCGGCGAAATGCTTGTGGTTACCGATGACGACGACCGGGAGAACGAGGGCGACCTGATCGTCGCGGCCTCGCTCATCACTCCGGAGCAGATGGCCTTCATGGTTCGCCATACCTCAGGCATCGTCTGCGCTCCCATGACCCGGGACAATGCGCGCCGCCTGCGGCTCGACCCGATGGTCGCCGACAATGACGCGCCGCTGTCGACGGCCTTCACCATTTCGGTCGACTATCGCCACGGCCTCACCACCGGCATCTCCGCCGAGGAGCGGTGCTCGACCGTGCGCGGCCTCGCCAATCCGAATGCAGGGGCGGCGGATTTTGCACGTCCCGGACACATCTTCCCGCTGGTGGCTCGCGAGGGCGGCGTGCTGATGCGCTCCGGCCATACCGAGGCGGCCGTCGATCTCTGCCGCCTTGCCGGCCTGCCGGAGGTCGGCGTGATCTCCGAGCTCGTCAACGACGACGGCACGGTCAAGCGCGGCCCCCAGGTGGCCGAATTTGCCGCCCGTCACAATCTCAAGTCCGTTTCGGTGGCCGATCTCATCGCCTGGCGCCAGCGCATGGAGCGCTTGGTCGAGCGGATTGCCGAACAGCCGATCGAGACCATCGCAGGCCCGGCTTATGCGGTCACCTACGCGACGCCCTATGACCCCATGCACCATGTTGCGGTGGTCTTCGGTGACATTCTCGATGGTCGCAACGTGCCTGTCCGCCTCCAGTTGGAATCGGTTCTCGACGACGTCTTCGGGGATGCGCGGGTGATGGACGACGTGATGCGCAGCTTCGCCGCACGCGGCCGCGGTATCGTGGTCTATCTGCGCGAGGGTTCGGTCGGCGTTGCGCGCCAGGCGCGTCGTGCACGGACGGATCTGGCGGCTGCAGAGGCGGAGGAGCACCATTCGGCTCAGGCGCGTGAGGAGCAGTGGCGGGAAATCGGTCTCGGCGCGCAGATCCTGAAGGATCTGGGTGTCAACTCGATCACCCTGCTTGCGTCCCGCCAGCGTCGTTATGTCGGCCTTGAAGGCTTCGGCATCGCCATCGAGTCGACCGAGATCCGCGAAGCCTGAGGGGCACGACTGGCCCGCGACGCATCCACGCAGGGGACAAGATCTGCTCCGCCGCACAAAAAAGGAGGCCGTGCCAATGGCACGGCCTCAAGTCGATCACTGTGCACGTGGCCCCATCGACCACAACCTGTATTTAGTATCTTTTTTGGCCCATTGCATCACCTAAATGCTAGATAAAAGTCATATTTTTCCGTCGCATCAGAAATTCCTACAGGGTCTTATTTACTCAAGGTTGCATTGTTCTTGTTCGAATGGGGGTGTCTGAGCTTTGTGGTTGCCGGACCTTGCGGCAAGCGCAAAGAGGGGGTGCGCCGCGCGGATTTGCGCCCTATGTGAACATGGTGGTATTCACCGGCATGGCCGCCACACGTTCGGGAGTGCTCCGACCTCCCGTGTCTCGCGTCGAACCTCTGGGATCGCTTCCGTGTACAAACGCCCCGAAACGCCTTTGCTCGACACCGTCAGTTCGCCGAGCGACCTTCGCCAGCTTCCTGAGCGCGAGCTGCGCCAGCTTGCAGACGAGCTGCGGGCGGAAGTGATCGACGCCGTCTCGGTCACCGGCGGCCATCTGGGCGCGGGCCTCGGCGTGGTGGAGCTGACCACGGCGATCCACTACGTGTTCAACACGCCCGACGACCGGCTGATCTGGGATGTCGGCCACCAGTGCTACCCGCACAAGATCCTGACCGGCCGGCGCGACCGAATCCGCACCCTGCGCCAGGGCGGTGGCCTGTCCGGTTTCACCAAGCGTTCGGAGAGCGACTACGATCCCTTCGGCGCCGCGCATTCCTCCACCTCGATTTCCGCCGGGCTCGGCATGGCCGTGGCGCGCGATCTCGATGGCCGCGCCAACAACATCATCGCGGTGATCGGCGACGGTGCCATGTCCGCCGGCATGGCCTATGAGGCGATGAACAACGCGGGCGCCCAGCATTCGCGGCTGATCGTGATCCTCAACGACAACGACATGTCCATCGCGCCGCCGGTCGGGGCGATGAGCGCCTATCTGGCGCGTCTCGTCTCCGGGCGTACCTATCTCACGCTGCGCGATGCGGCCAAACAGCTGGCCAAGGTCCTGCCGCGCCACCTGCAGCAGAAGGCGGCCCGCGCGGAAGAATATGCCCGAGGTTTCTGGACCGGAGGGACCCTCTTCGAGGAGCTCGGCTTCTATTATGTCGGCCCGGTCGACGGCCATAACCTCGATCACCTGCTACCCGTGCTGAAGAACGTGCGCGACACCCATCAGGGCCCTGTGCTGATCCACGTGGTGACCCGCAAGGGCAAGGGCTATGCGCCTGCCGAGAATTCCGCCGACAAGTATCACGGGGTGGCGAAGTTCGACGTCATCACCGGCGAACAGTCGAAGCCGAAGGCCAACGCGCCCAGCTACACGCGCGTCTTTGCCGAAAGCCTGGTCGAGGAAGCGCGCCACGACGAGCGCATCGTCGCCATTACCGCCGCCATGCCCGACGGTACGGGGCTGGACCTGTTCGGCGAAGCCTATCCGGAGCGCACTTTCGACGTCGGCATCGCCGAGCAGCATGCGGTGACCTTCGCGGCCGGCATGGCAACGGAAGGCTACAAGCCGTTCTGTGCGATCTATTCCACTTTCCTGCAGCGCGGCTACGACCAGGTGGTGCATGACGTCGCCATCCAGGGGCTGCCGGTCCGCTTCCCCATCGACCGCGCCGGCCTCGTCGGCGCCGACGGTCCGACGCATGCGGGCAGTTTCGACACGGCCTATCTCGCCTGCCTGCCCGGGTTCGTCGTGATGGCTGCCGGCGATGAGGCAGAGCTTCGCCACATGGTCGCGACCGCCGCGGCCTATGACGAGGGACCGATCTCTTTCCGCTATCCGCGCGGCGAGGGCGTCGGCATCGACCTGCCGCAACGCGGGCAGGTGCTTCAGATCGGCAAGGGGCGGGTGCTGCGCGAGGGCACCAAGGTGGCGCTGCTGTCGTTCGGCAGCCGTCTGCGCGAGTGCCTTCTTGCGGCGGACGAGCTGGACGCGGCTGGCCTGTCGACCACCGTTGCCGATGCGCGCTTCGCCAAGCCTCTCGACGAGGATCTGGTCATGCGGCTTGCCCGCGAGCACGAGGTTCTGGTGCTGGTCGAGGAAGGCTCGGTCGGCGGTTTCGGGTCCCATGTGCTGCAGCTGCTGGCCGAGCGCGGAGCCCTGGATGCCGGCCTCAAGGTTCGGCCGCTCTGTCTGCCGGATCGCTTCATCGAGCACGACCGGCCGGAGCGCATGTATGCCGAGGCCGGCCTCGATACCCGCGGCATTCTCCAGACGGTGTTCGCGGCGCTGGGCCGGGATGCGGGAACGGCCGCGCGGCTGGCCTGAAACCGGCACAGGGCAGCCGGGTTTGCGACCCATGCCCTGAGCGGGCGGCGCCATGCATTGCCCGCGCATTGACACTGCCGCGCGAATATTGAAACGGTCCCGCCAGGTTCGGGCACGCGCTCGTTTTGCGCGTGCCCTTGGTCTGGACGCGTTGGGCACCTGCGCGCTGCGCGCCGCTTGAACCATCCGCAACGCCACGGTCGGACCGGGCCAGCCCGTCCCGCACAGTCAGGAAAGAGCGAGCCATGGCGCAGGTGCTGGCCCCTGTATCGGCCCTTCTCATCGCGATTACGCTGCTCGTCATCGGCCATGGTCTGCAGAGCACGCTGATCCCGCTTGCCGGTTCCTTGGCCGGCTTTTCCGACCTGCAGGTCGGTCTTGTGTCGTCGAGCTATTTCTTCGGCCTCGTCCTCGGCTGCCTCGGCGCGCCTTACGTGATCATGCGCGCCGGGCATATCCGCGCGTTCGCCGCGCTCGTCTCGCTGATGTCGGCGGCGGCCATCCTGCACCCGATCATGGTGGACCCGCTGTCCTGGAGCGCCATCCGCATCATCTCCGGCTTCTGCCTTGCCGGTTTCTACATGATCGTCGAGAGCTGGCTGAACGAGCAGGCGTCCAACGAGAACCGCGGCACGATCATGTCGATCTACATCGTTCTGGTCTATGCGGCGATGACCACCGGGCAGCTGTCGCTGACGGTGATGGACCTCACCACCTTCGTGCCCTTCGCCATCGCGTCGGTTGCCGTCAGCCTGGCCGTCATTCCCGTGTCGCTGACCACGGCCAACCAGCCGGCGCCGATCACCGTCGTCCGCTTCCGGCCGGTGAAGCTTTACCGCAACTCGCCGACGGCGCTGGTCGCGGTGCTGCTGATCGGCGTCACGCAGGGCGCGCTGTGGATGCTGGCACCGCTCTATGCGATCCAGATCGGGCTGACGACCAGCCAGGCAGCCTATTTCGCGGCCGCCTTCGTCGGCGCCGGGGCTATCACGCAGTGGCCCATCGGCCGCCTGTCCGACCGGCTCGACCGCCGGCTCGTGCTGCTCGGTCTTGCCGCTTCGGCCGTCCTGGTCAGCATCATCTTCATGACGGTGCCCATCGAGGGCATGGCCATGGCGATCATGCTCGCGCTGCTGGCGGGCGTCGCCACCCAGCCGGCCTATGCGATCGCCGCCTCGCACGCCTTCGACCACGCGGACCGCAACGACTATGTCGAGACATCGTCGGGCATGAACCTCGCCTTCGGCATCGGCTCGTCCTTCGGTCCGCTTACCGCGTCCTACCTGATGCAGTCGGTCGGCTCCTGGGGCCTGTTCCTCCAGGTCGCGGTGATCCAGGCCTTGATGGGGCTTTACATCCTGTCCCGCCTGTTCCAGAGGGCCGGCCCGACGGTCGAGGAAAAGACGGACTTCGACTACGCCGCCTCGGCACAGGTCGGTACGGTGCTCAGCCCCGAGCCGCTCGATCTCGAAGATCCTTCGGTCATTCCGCCGGAAGAGTTCCCCGCCTACGACTACATCACCGAGGAGAGTTCCGAGGAGGCGTCCGCTCCGGTCAGCGAGGAGTTCTGGACGAGCGCGGCCAATGAGCCCGCTGCGGAGGAAGACGGGGTTGCCTCTCCATCGCCGCAGTCTGCGAGCGATACCGAGGCCGGCTCGCGCCGGGACTGAGCGTGGTCTCGCAATCGGCCGAGCCTGCGGCATCTCATCTCTCGACCCGCGGCACCGCATGGGGCATTGTCGCGCCATGATCCGAAGCGCGACCATGCTTGGCGTCTTGCGCCGCGAGGCCCTGCCATTGGTGCTGGCCTGCGCGCTCGCGCTCATGCTGCAGCTCGCGGCCATGCCGCTCACTCTGGCAAAGGCCGGCGGCGAGGGGAGCGAGGCCCTGTCGGTGTTGTGCCTCGGCAGTGCCGATGCCGATGCCGAAACGCAGCCCGTTTCGCAGTCCTCGCATCATGTGCCGGGCTTTTGTCCCTGCGGGCCGGTCTGCGCCCATTCCGGCTCGCTTCTCTCTGTGACCATGCCCTCCGTCGCCGAGACGGCGCATGCCTCGTATGTCAGCCGCCTCCAGCCGCTGCGACCCGGCAGCGAGCCGGCACGTGCCGGTCGCGCGCACCGATCGGGCGCGATCCGCGGCCCGCCTCCCGCCAGGACCTGATCCGGCAGCGCCCCAATTGCGCCTGCCGGCAATGTCCACCGTCCTTGCGCCATGTCCATGTCGCTGCGGGACGGAGCTGCTACACGTCCATCGGGAGACGATGACATGACCAGACTTGCCAAGCTTGCCATTGCCGCGCTGATCGCGGCTGCCACACTGCCTGCCTTCAACCTGCCGGCGTTCGCCGCCGACGTGACCGCCGGCAACCTGACCCTGTCGGGAGCCTGGACGCGCGCCACCCCGCCGCGCGCACGCGCCGGCGGCGGGTTCCTCACCATCGCCAATTCCGGCGAGGCCGACCGCCTTGTTTCCGCGTCTTCGCCTGTGTCCACCCGGACGGAGATCCACGAGATGGCCGTCCAGGACGGCGTCATGAAGATGCGAGAGATGGCCGACGGCATCGAGGTGCCTGCGGGCGGAACGCTCGAACTGAAGCCGGGCAGCTACCACGTGATGTTCCTGGAACTGGCCGGTCCCTTGAAGGAAGGCGAGAGCGTGCCCGTTACCCTTACCTTCGAGAAGGCGGGTGCGGTCGAGGTGTCGCTCACGGTCGAGAAGATGGGGGCCAAGGGCATGGCCGGCCACGGAATGGGCCACGGCCAGCAAGGCGCGAAGGAGTAAGCCGGAATGTCCTCTCTGAAGATCCTTCGCTACGTCGCCTGGGCGGCGGTGATCGTCCTGCTCGGCGCCATGGGCTTCGTCGGCTACAAGCAATATGTCGCGCCGGAAGGCGAGGGGCTGATAGCGCCTCTCGCCAGCATCGGCGGTCCCTTCACCATGACCGATGCGTCGAGCGGCAAGCTCGTCACCGATGCCGATTTCCGCGGCAAGCCGTCGGCCTATTTCTTCGGATTCACCTTCTGTCCGGATGTCTGCCCGACCACCCTTGCGGAAACGCAGATGTGGATCGAGCAGCTCGGCCCGGATGCCGACAAGATGAACTTCGCCTTCGTCTCCGTCGATCCCGAGCGCGACACGCCGGAGGTCATGCGCGACTATGTCGCCGCCTTCGACAAGCGCATCCGGCCGCTGACGGGGACGCCGGAGCAGACCGAGGAAATGATCAAGGCGTATCGCATCTATGCGCGCCGTGTGCCGCTGGATGACGGCGACTACACGATGGACCATTCCGCAGCGGTTTTCCTGATGGACAAGGACAACCGGTTCGTCGGCACGATCGCCTATGACGAGGCCCCTGAAAACGCCATGGCCAAACTGCGCCGCCTGATCGATAATGCCTCCTGACACGTGATGTGAACCGGACCTTCAAGATGCGCTCCGACTTGCTCCTTCCTGCCGGACTGTTCTTCGCGGCGGCCTTCGTCGCGACGGGCGCTCTGTGGTGGGTGTATGGCGAGCGCATCTATGTCGACCGGCTGCTCACCGGCATTGCCAATTGCTTCTGACCCATGGCGGAGCGTGAGCGGCTGGATCAGCTTCTGGTGGCGCGCGGGCTTGTCGAAAGCCGTGCCCGCGCCCGCGACGCGATCCTGCGCGGGCACGTGCGGGTCGACGGTACGGCCGTCGACAAGCCGGGGCAGAAGGTGGCCGTAGGCGCCCGGCTCGACGTGGACGATCCGGCCGGCGGTTACGTTTCCCGCGCTGCGCTGAAGCTGAAGGCCGGGCTTGAGCATTTTTCCCTCGATGTTTCCAGCCGGATTGCCCTCGATCTCGGCGCGTCGACCGGCGGCTTCACGCAGGTCCTGCTGGAGGCCGGCGCTCTCAAGGTCCATGCCATCGATGTCGGCCACGGGCAGATGCACGCCTCCATCGCGGGCGATCCGCGCGTGGTCAGGCGCGACGGGATCAATGCCCGCGCCTTGACGCTCGACGACCTGGACGGCGAGAACCCGGCCGCGGTCGTCTCCGACATGAGCTTCATCTCCCTGCGCCTTGCGCTGCCGCCCGCACTGGACCTTGCGGCGCCGGGCGCATGCGGGCTGTTTCTGGTGAAGCCGCAATTCGAAGCGGGCCGCGAGGCGGTCGGCAAGGGCGGTCTCGTGGCCCCTGACGTCGGCGAGGAGGTCGCCCGCGATCTCGCACGCTGGCTGGCCGGTCAGCCTGGCTGGTCCGTCCTCGGCCTGGAACCTTCGCCGATCGCCGGCGGCGACGGCAACCGCGAGTGGCTGCTGGCCGCACGCAAGGACGGCTGAGCGCGTTCCTTTTGGCCACTCTCCCGCATCGCGGCTTGCGCGCGCATCGGCGGCAGAGTAACCGGTGCCCATGACCCAGGACGCGACACTCGACATCATCGCTCTTGCCCACAAGGGCGAGGGCAGGGCGGACACTCCGGACGGTCCCGTCCATGTTCCCTTCACGCTGCCCGGGGAGACCGTACGGGTCCGCCGCGAGGGCACACGTGCCCGGTTGCTGGAGGTGCTGACCTCCTCGCCGGACCGCGTGGAGCCCGCCTGCCCGCATTTCGGCACCTGCGGGGGCTGCGCGCTGCAGCACATGGATCAGGCCCCAATCCTCGACTGGAAACGCCAGCAGGTCGTCGCAGCATTTGCCGCGCGCGGGCTCGAGGGGCTCGAACCCCTGGTCGAGCCGACGGTGGATGCAGGCGGGCGCGGCCGTCGCCGTGCCGTCTTTGCTGCGACGCGTGGCGGCGCCCGCATTCTTCTCGGCTTCCATGAACGCTCCAGCCACCGGCTCGTCGATGTCTCCCGCTGTCCGGTCTTGGTCCCGGAAATCGTTGAGCTGTTGCCGGTGCTCAAGGCGCTGGCCGCCCGCGTGATGCCGCGCAAGGGCGAGGTGACGCTGACCGTCCTTGCAACGCCTGCCGGTGCCGATCTGGCGCTTGCCTCGCCGGCGAAGATCGAGCCGCGCGCGACGGCGGGCTTGATCGAAGAGGCGATGGCCGCCGGCATCGCCCGCCTGTCGCTCAACGGCGAGGTCCTCGTCGAGGCGCGCGCGCCGGCCATCGACATGGGCGGTATTCCCCTGATTCCGCCGCCCGGCGCCTTCGTCCAGGCGACGGAAGCGGGAGAGGAGGCGCTGGCCGCGCGCGTGCTGGCCGGCGTGGGCAAGGCGCGCAAGGTTGCCGATCTCTTCTGTGGCTCGGGCACGTTTGCGCTCCGCCTTGCCCGCAAGGCGACGGTGCGGGCGGTCGAGGGCGAGGCCTCTGCCCTTGCCGCGCTCGATCGGGCGATGAGGGCCGGCGCGGGCGCGCTGCGAGAGATTCGCGCCGAGCGACGGGACCTCTTCCGCAATCCGCTGACCGCCGTGGAACTCGACGACTACGGCCGCGGCATGGAGGCGGTCGTGTTCGACCCGCCGCGTGCCGGCGCCGAGGCGCAGGCGAAGGAGCTTGCCCGCTCGAAGGTGCCGACGGTGGTCGCTGTTTCCTGCAATCCGGGGACGCTGGCGCGCGACTTGCGCATCCTCGTCGATGGCGGCTACCGGATCTCGTCGGTCCTGCCGGTGGATCAGTTCCGCTTTTCGCCCCATATTGAGGTTGTCGCGGTCCTGTCGCGCGGCTGAGCAAGCCGTCGCGGCGACCCGGGTCGAAAGACAGGAGAGCGCCATGGCGGAAACGAGCCTTGCCGGACTTGCCTTCAACTGGGGCCGGAGGGCGCGCTATGCCGCCCGCCAGGGCTCCCGCGTCGCCTGGTTCGCGGTCCACGGCGAGCTCGCCCAGTCGATCTCGCGCCGCATCGTCAGGTCAGCGCGTGACGACAGCAAGCCTGATCCGAAGCAGCCCGGCGGCGAGGAAAGCGGAGCCGCGCGCCGCCGGACCATATCGACACCGGACCTGCGGCGCCTCTTGTCACAGATTGCGGGGCTGTTCGCGCGAGACCTCGCCAATGTCGAGGCCGGACACTATCCCATGCCAGAGGGCGAGTTCGGCAGCCCGCGCACCTTCCTCGACCTCAGCCGGCGGTTTCTTGCCGATGTGCCGAAGGTTGCCCGGCGGCGCGTTGCCGGCGGCCATCAGGAAGTCTATGAGGCCACCCGCGAGGGCGCGTCCGGACTCCCGCGCTACTACCGGCAGAACTTCCACTTCCAGAGCGAAGGCTGGTTGTCGCGCGACAGCGCCCGCATCTACGACTTCCAGGTCGAGGTGCTGTTCAAGGGCGCGAGCGCGGCGATGCGGCGGCAGGGGCTGGTGCATCTGTCGCAGCTGGTGCGCCGGAAGGATCAGCGCGAGATCGCCTATGCCGACATCGCCTGCGGGACGGGCGGGCTGCTGGCGCCGGCCCTTGCTGCCTTCCCGCGGCTTCGCGGCGTAGGCGTCGACCTGTCATTGCCGTATCTGGAGCATGCGCGCGAGATATTGCCGCAAGCCCGGTCGCGGAGAGCGGGTTTCGTCAATGCCAATGCCGAAAGCCTGCCCTTTGCCGATGCCAGCCTCGATGCGGTGTCCTGCGTCTACCTGTTCCACGAACTGCCGCCGAAGATCCGCCGCGTGGTCGCTCGCGAGCTTGGCCGGGTGCTGAAACCGGGCGGGCGGCTGATCTTCATCGACAGCCTGCAGCGTGGCGACCTGCCGGAGAACGACGGGTTGCTGGAGCTGTTTCCCGACCTCTTCCACGAGCCGTATTATCGCAGCTATCTGGAAGAGGATCTCGACGCCTTGTTCGAAGCAGGCGGGCTGCATCGGGCCGAACTGTCGGCGGCCTTCCTGTCGCGCATCGCGCTTTATACCAAGGAATAGCGGGCTGCAGCTTCAGTCGACGTCGAGCGGGGCGGTTCCGGTGGCGCTGCCATCCTCGGCCAGCTGGATGCGCTCGACCTTGGCTTCCGCCGCCTTCAGCAGCTTGTCGCAGTGGCGGCGCAGCAGGTCGCCGCGCGAATAGAGCTTGATGCTCTCTTCCAGCGGGACGTCGCCGCGCTCGAGCCGACCGACGATCTCCTCAAGTTCCTTCAGGGCAACCTCGAAGGCGAGCGCCTCGATCGCCGGGTCGATATCCTCTCGGGCCACGCGTCGGCTCCTGCTTGCTGCCTCGTTTGGAGTGCCAACCTACAGGGCGCCCCGGTGCCGGGCAAGGCAGCCGGCGCTTCCCCGGCCGCAGCCTGTGGACGGGGGCGTCACGCCTTCATCAGCGTCATGATATGGGCAGCGGTCGAGCGGGCAAGGCCCTCCAGGTCGTAGCCGCCTTCCAGGACGGACACGACACGGCCGCCGCATTGACGGTCGGCGATCTCCATCAGCTTCATCGTCGCCCAGGCAAAATCCGCTTCGACCAGGTTCAGCCCGCCGAGCGGGTCGCGGGTGTGGGCGTCGAATCCGGCGGAGATGATCACCAGGTCCGGCTGGAAGGTCTCGACTCGCGGCAGGATCGCAAGATCCATCGCCTCGCGAAACTCCTCGCCGCCGTCACCGGCCGCCAGCGGTGCGTTGACGATCGTGTCGGCTTCGCCGCGCTCGCTCGCCGCGCCTGAGCCCGGATAAAGCGGCATCTGGTGGGTGGAGCAGTACATGACTGTCGGGTCGGACCAGAAGATGTCCTGGGTGCCGTTGCCGTGATGCACGTCGAAATCGATGATCGCGACGCGCTCGGCACCGTGCTCCTGCTGGGCGTGCCGCGCCGCCACGGCGGCATTGTTGAACAGGCAGAAGCCCATGGCGCGCGCGGTTTCCGCATGGTGTCCGGGGGGGCGCGAGGCGGAGAAGGCATTGCCCACCTTGCCGCTCATCACCTCGTCCACCGCCTGGCAGGCGCCGCCCACGCCGCGCATCGCGGCCTCCCACGTGCCGGGCGACATGGTCGTATCGGCATCGACGCGCACCAGCCCGTCCTGCGGCGCCATCGTGTGCAGCATGTCGATATAGGAAGAGGGATGCACCCGTGCGATGTCCTGGATCCGCCCCATCGGCGCGACTTCGCGCTGCAGCGTCTGGAAGCGCTCGTGCTCCAGGATGCGGTCGATGGCACGGAGTCTGTCGGGACGTTCGGGATGCCCGACCGGGGTGAGGTGGTCGAGATAGGCGGAGTGATGCAGGTAGAGGGTTGCCAAGGGCGTTTCCTTGCTTGGGCCGTTTGCGGGCGCTTGGTAGCTCATCTGACCGGCCGCAGCGGGGCGTGTCAATGAGCCAAAGGCAAGGGAACAGCGGTGACGCAGACGGCGTCTGGCGGGCTGCGGACAAAAGAAAGCCGGGGCGGCTCGAAAGTGCCGGCCCCGGAGAGAGGTGCGGGCGCGCTAAGGCCCGTAGGGGAGGTCCGCTGCATCGCCTGTGAAGGCAATGATAATACTAATTGATTCGTAGCCGTTTCAGAAGGTGGAATATGCCGAAAAGTGAAAAGCTACTTGATAAAAGGTTCTCGCCCGCAAGATGCCGACAATTTTTCAGTGTAAGAAATGACAGTGTCTCAAGTTGAATTTTGCGTCATCTTTCAATGACGCTGCGTTATCGGATGGCCGATGCAAAGCCCGTGTCGCCAGTCGACGAGGGTGTCGTCAGCCGCGGGGAGCTGCCGCACGGCGCAGCCGGTCGTTGATCGCCTCGCCTAGTCCCGTCTCGGGAACAGGCATGGCGGCAATGCGCGCAACGCCATCGGCGTCCAACCGGCGCATGGCCGTGAAGAGATTTGCCGCGGCTTCCTGCAGGTCGCCGCTCTCGCTCATCTGTGCGATGGCGGATGCGCGCTCTGCACCGGCAGGCAGGGGCGTTCCGAAGGCGAGCAGGGCCTCTCCGGGCTCCACATGGGCGGCATTGAGCCTGAGGCCGGCGCGCGGGGCATAGTGCGATGTCAGCATGCCCGGTGCCTCTGGCGCCGCTCTCGCCGACTGCGCAGGGGCGGCGAGCCTTTCTCCGAGCACCGCCTCGATCTCCTCGCGCGCGATACCGCCGGGCCGCAGCAGCGTTGCCCGGTTGCCGGCAAGGCCGATGATGGTGGATTCCAGGCCCACCGGCGTCGGGCCGGCGTCGATCAGCAGGGCGAGATGCTCGCCAAGATCGCCGGCGACAGCATCCGCCGTGGTGCCGCTGATGCGGCCCGAGCGGTTGGCGCTGGGCGCTGCGATGGGCCGGCCGCAGGCCTGCGAGAGCTCGCGCATGATGGCCGCAGCAGGCACCCGCAAGGCTATGGTGTCGAGGCCGGCGGTCGCGAGATCGCAGACCGGGCCGCCCGGGCGCTTCGGTACGACCATCGTCAGCGGTCCGGGCCAGAAGGCGGCCGCCAGCTTCCTTGCGCGCTCGTCAAGAATGCCGTGGTGCTCGGCAGCCTCGCTGGAGGCGACATGGGCGATCAGCGGGTTGAAGCTTGGGCGCCCCTTGGCAGCGTAGATCGCAGCGCAGGCATGCGCGTTGGTGGCATCGGCTGCGAGCCCGTAGACGGTTTCCGTCGGCACCGCCACCAGCCGTCCGGCGAGGATGTCGGCAACGGCGGCGCCGAACTCCGGCGTATCGCGCCAGTCGGTTCCCTGCGGATCGATCTGCCAGCGCCGCATGTCCGTTTTCCTGCTTCCCAAAGTGCCGTTTGGAGACCCGGTCGGTTTTCGCCACGTCACGTGTTGACGTTTACGTTAGCCGCAGCCATCCTCGCGCCCGAAATGATGCCGGGCGGTTCTGCGGCCTTAGCCGTCTTTCGTCAAGCGCCGGCCTGTCAAGGGAGTGAGACATGTACCGTGCCCCCGTATCGGAGATCGCCTTCACGCTGAAGCAGGTGGCGGGACTGGGAGAGGTTCTGGCCCATCAGCAGCATGGCGAGGTGACCGACGATCTGGTGGACGCGATTCTGGAGGAAGCCGGCCGTTTTGCTGCCGAGGAGATCGCCCCGCTGAATGTCGTCGGCGACCGGCAGGGCGCCCGCCTTGAGAACGGCGTGGTGACGATGCCCGACGGCTGGCGCGACACCTACAGGGCGTGGATCGACGGCGGCTGGAACGCCTTGACCGGCGCGCCTGAATTCGGTGGGCAGGACCTGCCCACCATGCTCCACGCCGCGGCGCTGGAAATGTGGAACTCGGCCTCCATGGCCTTCGCCCTCGGTCCGACCCTGACCATGGGCGCTGTCGAGGCGCTGGAAAAGCATGCAAGCAAGGACCTGCAGGAGACCTATCTCGCCAAGCTGATCTCCGGCGAGTGGATGGGCACGATGAACCTGACGGAGCCGCAGGCCGGCTCTGACCTCAATGCCCTGCGAGCCCGTGCCGAGCGCGCCGACGACGGCACCTATCGCATCTTCGGCCAGAAGATCTTCATCACCTATGGCGAACACGACTTCACCGACAACATCGTCCATCTGGTGCTGGCCCGGTTGCCGGATGCGCCGGCCGGTACGCGCGGCATCTCGCTGTTCCTGGTGCCGAAGTTTCTGGTCAATGCCGACGGGTCGCTGGGCGCGCGCAACGATCTGCGCTGTGCCGGTATCGAGCACAAGCTGGGCATCCATGCCTCGCCGACCTGCACCATGGCCTATGGCGACAATGACGGTGCCATCGGTTGGCTGATCGGCGAGGAGAACCGCGGCCTTGCCTGCATGTTCACGATGATGAACAACGCGCGCCTTGCCGTCGGGATCCAGGGGCTCGGCGTTGCCGAACGCGCCACCCAGCAGGCGCTGACCTACGCGCTGGACCGGCGGCAGGGCCGGGCGGCCGGTCAGACCGGCGAGGGCATGAGCCCGATTGCCGCACATCCCGACATCCGCCGCACCCTGCTGGACATGCAGGCCTGGACGCAGGTTGCCCGGGCGATCTGCTACGCCAATGCCCATGCCATCGACATGGCGCGGCTGGCTGGCGACGATGCCGCGCGCAGCCATTGGAGCGAGCGGGCGGCCACGCTGACCCCGCTTGCCAAGTCCTTCGCGACGGATATCGGCGTCGAGGTCGCCTCCCTCGGCGTGCAGGTGCATGGCGGCATGGGCTTCATCGAGGAAACCGGGGCGGCCCAGCACTATCGCGACGCGCGCATCGCCCCGATCTATGAGGGCACCAACGGTATCCAGGCCATCGACCTGGTGATCCGCAAGCTGCCGCTGTCCGGCGGCGAACAGTTTCGCGGCCTGATCGGCGAGCTGTCTGCAGTAGCTGAAGCCGCGCGCGAGGCCGGCGGAGAGTTTGCAGATGCCGGTGATCGCCTGGCCAGGGCGCTGGCGAGCCTGTCGGACGCGACGGAGTGGATGCTGGCTGCGCTCGCCGACGGCCGCCAGCAGGAGGCGCTGGCCGGTGCCACCCCGTTCCTGCGCCTGTTCGGCATCGCCTATGGCGGCGCCATGCTGCTCAAGGGTGCGCTTGCCGGGCGCGGCGATGCATCGCCCGACGCGGCCCGCAGGCTGCTGCTGGCCCGCTATTTCGCCTCGGCGCGTCTCGCGGAGACCGCCTCGCTCAAGGAGCAGGTCGTCTCGGCCGCCGCTGCCGTGCTCGACTACGATCCGCTGGCCTGAGTGCGGAGTGGGGAGAGCGCGATGATCGAGATCGAGACAAGCGGGGGCGTCCAGCGCATCCGGCTGAACCGGCCGGACAAGAAGAACGCGCTGACTGGCGAGATGTATGCAGCGCTTGCCGAGGCGCTGGAGCGGCCGGGCGACGGCGTGCGCGCGCATCTGCTAAGCGGCGTACCCGGCGCTTTCACGGCCGGCAACGACATTGGCGACTTTCTCGCCATGGCCGAGGGAGGAATGCAGGAGACGCCGGTGGTGCGGTTCCTGCGAGCCCTGGCCCACTGCGAGACCCCCATCGTGGCTGCGGTCGACGGCCTTGCCATCGGCATCGGCACGACGCTGTTGTTCCACTGCGACATGGTGATTGCGAGCCGGCGTTCGGTGTTCCGCACGCCGTTCCTCGATCTCGGCCTTGTGCCGGAAGCGGGAGCTAGCCTGCTGGCGCCGCGCACCATGGGGCACGCACGGGCGTTCGAGCTGCTGTGCCTTGGCGAGCCGTTCGATGCGGCGCGGGCGCAGGCCGCAGGCTTCGTCAATCACGTCGTGGCAGAGGACGAGGTCGAGGCACGCGCCCTTGCCGCTGCCAGCGCCATCGCGGCCAAGCCGGCGGAGGCCATGCGCCTGTCCCGCGCCCTGCTGTGGGGGGATCGCGCGGAACTGCGCAGCCGGATGGAGGAGGAGATCCGGCTCTTTACCGAACGTCTTGCCTCCGAGGAGGCGAAGGCTGCCTTCACGGCCTTCATGGCGCGCTCGCGAAAGGGCAGCTGACGGGGAAGGCGGGGGGCGGCGGCGACGGGCTGCTACCAGCCCACCGCCTTCCAGAAGAGGGCTCCGAGAAACGCGCCTGCGCAGAGCGCGAAGGCCAGCCAGCGCAGCACCGGGTTCTCGCGCTTGCGCGGTTCGCCTCGAGCCGGCGGTGGATCTTCAGCCATCGCGGGCCTCAGTCGAATTCAGGCCCGCGCGCACGGTAAGGACGCAGCTCCTTCCAGGCCCGCATCAGGGTCGCCAGTTCCTCGTCGCCTTCCTCAGGCAGCACGATCCGCAGCGTCACCAGAAGATCGCCGCGGCCGCCGGTCCGGTTCGGCAGGCCCTTGCCCTTCAGCCGCATCGTTTTGCCGGCCTTCGCGTTCGGTGCGACGGTGAGGTTCACCGCCCCGTCGAGCGTCGGCACGCGCACCTTGGCGCCGAGCACTGCCTCGTAAAGGGTGATCGGCAGGTCGAGCCGCAGGTCGTCGTCTGCCGGCATGAACAGCGGATGACGGGCAAGGCGCACCTCGACGATGGCATCGCCCGCAGGTCCGCCGTTCTCGCCGGGTTCGCCCTGTCCGCGCAGGCGGATCTTCTCGCCGTCGGTCGTGCCGTCCGGCAGCTTCACATCCAGCGTCTTGCCGGAGGGCAAGGTGACCCGCGCCTTGCGGTCGTGGACGAGCTGCTCCAGCGTCACCCGCGCGGTGACGTTGGCATCGTTCCCGCGCCGTGTCGGGCGTGGTCGCGGTCCCGCACCGGGACCCGCGCCCGCGCCTGCACCCGCACCGGAAAAGCCGGCGCCGCCGCGCGCACGCCCGCCAAGTCCGCCGAGAATATCGTTCAGGATGTCGTCGAATCCGCCGCCCTGGCCGAAACCGCCGAAGCCGGAGGACTGGCCGCGCGATTGGCGGAAGATATCGGACTCGTCGAAGCCGCCGCCGAAGCCGTGCGCCTGGAAGCGCGGCTTGCCTTCGGCGTCGATCTCGCCCCGGTCGAACTGGCCGCGCTTTTCCTTGTCTCCAAGGATTTCGTAGGCCTGGTTGGCCTCGGCAAAGTGCTCCTTCGCCTTCGGATCGTCGGCGTTCTGGTCCGGGTGATACTTTTTCGCGAGCTTCCGGAAGGCTCGCTTGATGTCGGCCTCGCTCGCCGATTTTGCGACGCCGAGAACGGAATAGGGATCACGCATGGTTCAGACCGCGATGGTGTGTGGTGCAACGGGTATACACCCGCGCTGTGCTCGGGAAACATATGGTTGTTGATAGGAATAAAATCCAGAGGTCGGGTGTCTCGCGCCCTGTCGGAATTTGCAAGGCAGTGCGCAGGTTCCCCGCAGGCGGGATGGCGATCAACCCGCGCTGTCCGCCTCGGCGTTTTTCACCGAAAGGTCGATGATCGCCCACTCCTGCATGAGATCGCGGCAGGCGGTGCCAAGGTAGGCGCGCACGCCGCCGACCGTATTGGCTGTCGTCTCGAAGCGCGTGCAGCCGGTGCCGCCGGCCTGGGTGTCGTCCTTCACCGCGACGATGGTGCCGGAATTTCCGGTGATCGGGTTGTTCCAGGAGAAGGGCGGCTCGGCCTGGCCAGCCTCGTGCGCCGTGGCGATGGCACGGGCGATGATCGCGCGGTCCTGCGAGCTGATGTCCACATCCGCCGCGTTCTGCTGGGAATCGATGGAGCCGGTCAGGTCGAGCGGCGTCTCCAGATCGGAGCTGCCGATGGGCATGGAGACGCTGCTGCAACCGGCAGCGGCCAGCGGCAGAAGCAGGAGGAGTGCGAATGCGCTACCCCGGCGGCAGCTGTGGCCGGCGTTGTGGAGACTGCTGGGGATTGTCGTGACCCGGTGGTTTGTCATGGCGATACCGTTCCGACGCTGGTTGCTCGGCCTCGCAAGCAAGGCTGTTGCCCCTTTGCAACAGGATCGGTGAAAGCAATTAACAAACGGTAACCCGGCTCACATAGAGATTCCGTTTTCACTGTCGGGGCAGGGGCTTGTGGATTGCTTGTGTGGTCGGCTGGCATGAGGGCAGGGGAGAGGACTCAGCTGTCCTTGCCCAGCACTGCGCAGAATTCGCTGACGAGATAAGGGGTTGGGTAGATGCGGTACGGCGTGAGGCCGGTCATGCCGAGCCCGTTCAGCGTGGTGATGATCTGGGCGAAGCTGTCGGGCGTGAAGCGCCAGGCATGCACGTCGATATAGCTGCCCTTGCTCTGCTCCCATTCGCGGATTGCGTTGCGCGTGCGTGCGACCGTGTGGTCGAGCGTACCGTGGTCGCCCTTCCAGTGGCGGGCGGCGTCGTTATGCGTGGTCAGCGCGCGCATCTCGACGACGCTGCGCAGGGTGTGAACCTTCGGGTTCTGATGATGCGCCTCGATCACTTGGCCCAGGGTGGAGGGCGGAATGAAGTGGTCGAAACAGAAGCGACAGTCCGGGACGATCATCGCGTAGACGCCGCCCTTGTCGAGAATGCGTTCCACATGGGCCAGATGCGCGACGAGATTGGGCTGATGTTCGATCACGTGCGAGGAGACGATCATGTCGAACGGCTCGTCGACGACGGCAAGGTCGCCCGAGGGCGAGACGAAGTCGATTTCGGGAATGCCCTCCGGCTTCTCACCGATCGCCTTGGCCCGCTCGACCAGCTGTGCCCGAGGCAGCACGTCGAAATGCTTGGTATGGGCGCCGCGCATCAGCGGTCGGTGAAAGGCGCCGAGTTCCAGCGAGCGCTCGTCGCCTTGCAGTGCATCGACGAAATAGCCGCGTGCGGCGAGCGGCGAGGCGACCCGCCCCTCGGCACGACCCGCCTCGTGATAGTGGCGCTCCAGCGCTTCGTCGTCCAACTGGCTCAGGTCCGGATAGAGCGCGCGGTAGTAGTCGGGGTCGAATTCGGGAAGGAACCTGTCGCGCAGGGGCAGGGGCGCCACGCGCTCGAGCACGGCCTCGCGCGACCAGGAGCCGGTGGTCTGCGGGCGACGGGATGCAGGAGCCCGGCGCCTACCGAGGCGCAGGGCGCCAGCGATCTTCTGGGCGAGGCTCGTCATCGATTCGTGTCGGCTTTCGGCTTGGTCATCGGCAGGCAAACTAGGGCAGGGGCGCCGGCGCTCAAAGCAGCTTCTTCCAGCGGAAGTAGAGGAAGGTGAGGGCCACCGATGCCACCATGATGCCCAGAGAGAAAGGATATCCGTAAGTCCAGGCGAGCTCCGGCATGATCTCGAAGTTCATGCCGTAGATCGAGGCAATCAGCGTCGGCGGCAGGAAGATCACGGCGAGAACCGAGAAGATCTTGATGATCTGGTTCTGCTCCAGGTTGACCAGGCCGACCGTTGCATCCAGCAGGAAATTCAGCCGCGCGTCGAGCCCGCCGGCATGTTCGCGGATCGAGCGGATGTCCCGGCCGAGTGTCTTGGCGGCGCTCTTCTGCTGGCTGTTGAGGTTCAGCGTCTTGCCGTGCAGGGAGAGGAAAAGAAACAGCCGCTCCAGGCTGGCGCAGGCATCGTGCATGCGGGCGATCTTGAGGCCGATATGTCCGATCTTCTGGATGGTCGCCTTGTATTGCGCGCTCTTGCGGGTATCGAGCCCGACCCCGAAGACCTGGCTTGAGACCGCGTCGAATTCGGCCGAGCATTCCTCCACCACATCGGCGGCCCGGTCGGCGATGGCGTCGAGCAGGGTGAAGAGAATGTCGCAGGCGGAGCGGATCGGCACCCCTTCATGCTGGATCCGCCGCACCGCGATCGCGACCGCGGCGGGCTCGCCATGGCGCAGGGAGACGAGGCGATCCTTCGTTGCCACCAGGGTCATGGCCGCGGACTTGGGATCGGGATTGCGGGCAATGAGCGGCATGACCGCCGTCATGATCAGCGCCGACTGGAATTCGTAGAGCCGTTCGGAGGTCTCGATCGCCGCCATTTCCTCGCGCGTCGGGATCTCCGTACCGATCCAGGCCTCCGCCATTGCCCGTTCTTCATGCGTTGGCGAGAACAGGTCCACCCACAGGGCCAGGTCGGGGATCCGCATTTCGCTGGAGCAGCGGATCTCGACGATGGTGCCTGCATCGAGCGTATAGGCGGTGATCATGCGAAAAGGCTCCGGGAGTGTTTCGTTTCCGATCCCGGCAACCTATAGCGCTTTCTTGTCGGATTTGCCGCACTTCGGGTCAGGGGGCGCCCAATGGGCGCCGCCACCTGGTCCCACCCGGCGGCTACCGGGATCACTTGGCCTTGGGGGCCGTCGCCTTGACCATGCCGGTCTTGCAGATGTTTGCGGCCGTGACGGCACCGATGCCGACCGGCTTGTAGAGCGAAGCGAGGCTCGGTCGCGGTGCGGGAGCGGCGGCTTGGGGGGACTTGGAAGTCATGACAGGGTCCGGGTTTTGGTTGCGCCGGGGAACATCCCTTCGGCGGAGCTCACAAATCCTCTGTGATTTGGACAAAACTAAGGATGCCGCAAGAAAAGGCTGTGATGCCAGTCACACTTCCTAACGCCCTGTAACCTTTCGCGATTTTTCGCTGCCGTCGAAACGGCTCAAAGATGAGCGAGCAGGCTTTTCTCTTCTCCAAAGAAGACATGAAATCAAGAGGGTGACGATATCGAAAAGGCGTCACTGTGCCGGCGCTGCATCCCGGCGGTCTTCCTCATAAATTTCCGACAGATCGTCGGGCAACTGCTCCAGCGGCGCACGGTCCTCGCTGCCGATGGTTTCGGCTTCCTCCGGTTCCTGCGATTCCGGCTTGGTGCCGGGCAGTGGCGGGGGACCGTCTTCGCGCTGCTGGGCATTGGGATCGAGCAACGGCAGGTCGGGCGGCAGTTCCTCGTCCTCCTCCACCGGCTCGAGCGTGCCGTAGGCAGCAACGAGCACGGCGTCGAGATCCTCGAAGAAGCTGCGGATGCGATTGGCGTTGGCGCCAAGATCATGCGCGCCGAAGCGCGAGGCGGAGCGGATGTCGAGTTTGGCGCCGACCGGATCCGGCAGGATGCGCAAGGCGATTTCGTCGCGAAAGGCGAAGACGAGCGAGGTTGCGACCGCCTGGAAGCGGGTGGGGTCGTCCGGCATGCCTGGCGGCAGTTCCGCGGTCACCGTCCAGCGGCTGCGCATGGCGACCTGAAGTGCTGCCTCGTGCAGATCGGCCGGGGGGATGCGAAAGCGCCGCGATACCAGGTCGGGATAGGCCGAGGCCTGCGATTCGCCATTGGTGAAGGGGCGCCCGCTCGCCAGTTGCGGCGGGTTTGCCGTGTCCGTGCTGATATCGGCGAGACGGGGATAGATCGCAAAGGCATAAAGCGCGACGAAGGCCGGCGAGAGCGCGATCAGCCCGTAGAGAAAGCCGCGCACCGCCTTGGCCCAGCCATGACCGCCGCGCTGCCAAAGCACCAGGCCGGCGGCCAGCGCCGAGCCGCAGGCCAGCGCGCCCAGCAACAGGCCGAGCGTCAGCAGCACAAGGAACTGCGGGGTCGTGACGATGTCGGCCCGGTGCACCAGCGCGGATATCACCAGCACGGGCAGGGCCAGCCGCCCGAACTGGAGACTTGCTGCCGCGAGCCGCGACCGGAAGGGGGGCAGGATCTTGCGCATGCGGCGGGCGGAAACTTCCCTGTGACGTCGACCGCGTTTCGTTCCAACCGCTTACCACGGCCGGAGCCGAATGCGAACCGCCTTGCGTCGATCAGCCGGTGTCGGCAAAGCGGAAGTCGGCAAATTGCTCGCGCAGGGCGGTCTTCTTGATCTTGCCCGTCGCCGTGTGCGGGATCTCGTCGACGAAGACCACCGCGTTCGGCATCCACCAACTGGCGATCCGCCCTTCCAGCACCTTGAGGATCGCCTCTTCGGTAGGCGTGCGCCCCTCTTTGGCGACCACCACCAGCAGCGGCCGCTCGTCCCACTTCGGGTGCGGTACGCCGATGACGGCGGCCTCCGCCACGTCCGGATGCAGCAGGGCGAGGTTTTCCAGGTCGATGGTTGAGATCCACTCGCCGCCGGACTTGATCACGTCCTTCGCGCGGTCGGTGATCTGCATGTAGCCGAAGGCATCGATATGGGCGACATCGCCGGTGTCGAAAAAGCCCTCGTCGTCGAGGATCGGCGTCTCCTCTTCCTTGAAATAGGTTCGTGCCACCGCCGGGCCGCGCACCTTCAGCCGGCCGAACGTCTTGCCGTCCCAGGGCCGCTCCCTGCCTTCGTCGTCGGTGACCTTCATTTCGACGCCGAAGGGCGCAAATCCCTGCTTCTCCTGCAGGTCGAGAAGGGCTTCGCCCTCAAGATCCGCCACTTCCGGCCGGGCCGCGCAGACCGAGCCGAGCGGGCTCATCTCGGTCATGCCCCAGGCATGGCGCACCCGGACGTCGTAAATCTCCTCGAACGCCTTGGTGATCGCCCGTGGACAGGCGGACCCGCCGATCACCACCCGCTCCAGATAGGGGAGCGTGCGCCCGCTCGCCTCCAGGTGCTGCAGCAGCATCAGCCAGATGGTCGGCACCGCGGCGGTCAGGGATACCTTTTCCGCGTCGAGGAGCTCCCACAGGGCCTCGCCGTCCATGCGCGGCCCAGGCATGACCAGGGCTGCCCCGGACATCGGCGCGGAAAAGGCGAGCGACCAGCCATTGGCATGGAACAGCGGCACCACCGGCATGACGCGATCCCGGGAGGACAGCCCCAGCATGTCGGGCGTTGCCGCGGTCAGGGCATGCAGCACGTTGGAGCGGTGCGAGTAGACGACGCCCTTCGGGTTTCCGGTCGTGCCGGACGTGTAGCACATGCCGGCCGCCGCATTCTCGTCGAGCTCGACCCAGGCGAAGTCCGCGTCGGTTTCGGCGAGCCACTCCTCGTAGGGAACGGCATCGAAGCCGGTTGCGGGCAGGTGCTCCTCGCCGGTGAGCACGATCACCTGCTCGATGGTGGTCAGGTGCGGCAGCACCTTTTCCACCAGCGGCAGGAAGGTCAGGTCGACCAGCAGGAACCGGTCCTCGGCGTGATTGATGATCCAGATGATCTGGTCGGGAAACAGCCGCGGGTTGACCGTATGGTAGACGGCGCCGATGCCCATCAGTCCGTACCAGGCTTCCATGTGCCGCCAGGTGTTCCAGGCAAGTGTCGCCACGCGGTCGCCCTCGCGGATGCCGGCCTTCTGCAGCCGCTTGGCGAGTTGCAGCGAACGGGTGCGCAACGTTCTGTAGGTGGTGCGGTGGATCGGCCCCTCGACCGATCGCGAGACAATTTCGCGCTCCGGGTGGTTGCGCGCGGCATGGTCGAGAATGCGGGTACAGGTCAGCGACCAGTCCTGCATCAGACCGGTCATCCTCGGCTCTGGCATCTGTTTCCTCTCCGGCAAGTGCCTCTTGTGGCGAGGCTTTTCTTGTGGAGAAGCATAGCACCGGCGACCGGGGGCCTGTCCAGCGGCAGCGGCTTTCGGTCTCTGGCGATCAGTCTCGGACGATCAGCGTCTCGATCCAGTCGATGGCGGCGCTCAAGGACGCGGCGACGTGGTCCGCGTGCGGGGCCAGTACCTCGGCCCCGACGGTGCCGGTGGTGACCGCCAGCGTTCGCGTTCCCGCGGCCTGGCCGGCATGCATGTCGTGCAGGCTGTCGCCGACCATCACAACTTCCTGCGGGTCGAGGCCGAGGGCTGCACAGAAGCCGGAGACCATGCCGGGCGAGGGCTTGGCGCCGTGACCGCTGTCGAAGCCGATCACCGCGGCAAAGCGCTGGGTCAGGCCGAGCGCGTCGAGCTGCGCCAGCGCCGAGGCCTCCGCGTCGTTGGTGGCGATGCCGAGCGCCAGCCCGTGGCCTGCGAGCCGGTCGAGCGCCGGCACCAGATCGTCGAACGGAGAGAGGTGCGGCAGGCTCATCTCGCCGATGCGGGCGTTGATGTCCTCGGCAAGGGCCTTGGGGTCGGAAAGACCCAGGATCTCCGCGAAGGCATCGGCGATGTCGTCGTTGGAGCCGGCGATCAGCACCGAGTCCAACTCGAAGCGCACGGCCTCCAGGTCGAAGCCGGCGGCCGCCGCCAGCCGCTCTGCCTTCAGCCGATCACCGGCCGCAAGCTCGCTCATCAACGTGTGGAAGGTCGGCGCCCAGGTGTTCTGGAAGTCGATCAGCGTGCCATCCTTGTCGAACAGCACTGCGCGCACGGGTGTCATCGTTAGGCTGCCCTGCCGAGCGCCACGGGCAGCAGTTCGGACATGCGCTCGATCACCAGATCCGCCTCTCCGACGAGCCGCTCGCGCGGGATCGCGCCGGTGGTCACCGCAATGCGCATCATGCCGGCAGCCTTTGCCGCATGCATGTCGTGCAGGCTGTCGCCGACCATGGCGATCTCGCCCGGCTCGAGGCCGACATGGCGGGCAAAGGCAAGCAGCTGGCCGGGCTCGGGCTTGGACCCGTGGCCGCTGTCGTAGCCGGCAAGGAAGCCGAACGCCTCGCCGAGGCCGAGTGCCTGCATCTGCTTGCGCGCGGAGGCTTCGGTTCCGTTGGTGGCGATGCCGAGCGGCATGCCGCTGAGGTTCAGCGCGGTCAGCGTGTCCACCACGCTGTCGAACGGCGTGACCGTGCGGTCGCAATGGTCCAGCAGGATCGTCTCGATACGCTCCAGCATCGCCTGCGGGTCCGGCTCGCCGATCACCTCCGCCCAGCCGGCCGAATAGTCCTTCGGCGACTGCACCTTGAGGATGGAGGGGCCGGTGAACCGTGCCTCGGCCACATCGAACATGGCGAGTTCCTGCAGCGTCGCCAGAAGCGTTTCGTCGCCGCGCGCCAGGTCCTTCAGCACCAGCGAAATGGCGGGGCCCCAGGTGCTGTCGAAGTCGGTCAGGGTTCCGTCGCGGTCGAACAATACGGCCTTGATGCGCATTGAGGTCTCGTTCGGTGGGAGGTGTCCGGCGGGCATGGGCCCGCATTCCGCCGTCACATGCCACGTTCCCCGCCGCCCGTCAAAGGCGATGGAGCGCGGCGCTGGTCACGGTGTGTCGGTCAGGCAAGTTCCAGTCGGCTGACCAGCGTCAGGGTCGGGCCTTCGCCGGCGGCGAGGCCGACCAGCCCGCGTTCGATCAGCCATTCGACCTGCGCCAGCACCGAAAGCGCTGCCGCTCCGTGCAGCGAGCGGTCGACATCGGCATAGATCGTCGCGACCATCTCCGGGATCGTCCTGTCCCCGGCGGTGAGCCGGTCGAGGATCGCCTTCTCCCGCGCCTGGCGGTGAGCGGCGAGACCGGCCACATAGTCTGCCGGACTGGCGACCGCGCCGCCATGGCCCGGCAGATAGCTGGCATCGTTGCGCTGCGACAGCCGTTCCAGCGAGGCCATGTAGGCGCTCATCGAGCCGTCAGGCGGGGCGACGATCGAGGTCGACCACGCCATGACATGGTCGGCGGAAAAGAGCACTCGGCCCTCGTCCAGGGCGAAGGCAAGATGATTGGCGGTATGTCCGGGCGTCTCCACTGCTGTGAGGGTGAGCCCGTCGACGCTGACGCTGTCGCCGCCGCGCAATTCGCGGTCGGGCGCGTAGTCGGTATCGGCGCTGGCATCCAGCGGATTGGTCTCGCCCGGCAGCAGGGCGCGCGCCGCCCGGTGCGGACCGCAGCCGATCAGCGGGGCGCCGGTCATCTCCTTGAGTAGCCGGGCGCCCGGCGAGTGGTCCACATGGGTGTGGGACACGAGGATCGCCGAGATGCGGTCCGCGCCGGCAGCGGCCATGAGCGCCCGCACGTGGTCGGGGTCGGCGGGGCCGGGGTCGAGCACCGCCACCTCGTCGCGGCCGATCAGGTAGCTGTTCGTGCCGTGCCAGGTGAAGGGGCCGCGGTTGGGGGCCGTGAGGCGGCGTACCGCTGCTGAAATCTCGACCACCTCGCCGTGGCGCGGGTCGAAGTCCCGATCATGTCGCAGGGAAACCATAGCTTTTGGGGGTCCGTTTCTGTTTTTCGCCTTTGCCCTTGCGGAAAAAGTCGGGCCTGGCAAGTGAGCGGCGAGCTCGTCGATTGCTTCGCAGCCGGCTAATCTTTCGGTTGAAAGATCATTTCTGCACCCATAACGTCAGTCCCGCATGCGAGGGGCGGTGTTGCTGAACAGTGCCGCGCGAGGAGCCCGTCGTGCTCCGGTCGCGCCGGCTGGTTGGCCAGTGTCACACCCTTCCGTGTCATACTAACGTTGTCAAACTGACCTATGGCCGAGCAAGCGATGCGGGGAGGAGACCCGCCATTCCGTCGCCGCTCGCAAGACCAATGAAACGGAGAGGTCCGACATGTCCATTTCCCGCCGTTCGGTGCTCAAGGGCTCCGCAGCTGCCTCGACCCTGCTTGCTGCCCCGGCCATTCTGAAGGCCGGTGACGCACTGGCCTCGTCCGGCCAGGTCAACGTCTTCGCCTGGGGCGACTATATCCAGCAGAACATGATCGACAAGTTCGAGGGCGACACCGGCATCAAGGTGAACCTGTCGACCTACGGCTCCAACGACGAGGCCGAGCAGAAGCTGCGCGCCGCCGGCGGCAAGGGCTTCGACGTGATCTTCCCGTCGATCACCAATGGCAACAACTACTATCCGGACGGCCTGCTGCAGCCGGTCGACGAGAGCAAGCTCGCGCTCGACAAGCTGATCCCGTCCATGCTGCGCGATAGCGTCCAGCTGGGCGGCACCTATCGCGGCAAGCGCATGCTGCTGCCGTTCAACTGGGGCACCGAGGCGATCACTCTCGACAGCAGCCAGTTCAACGCCGACGACGTCTCCTACGGCACCATGTGGTCGCCGGAAGCTGCCGGCAAGGCCGCCTTCCGCCAGAAGTCGGTGATCATGGGCGTCGGCCTCTACCTGGACGCCACCGGCGAGGTGAAGTCCAACCGCATGCTCGATGTCTACAAGACCGAGGAAGATGCCCGCCGCGTGTGGGACGCCTGCGCCAAGTTCATCATCGACCGCAAGGCCAACATCGCCGCGTTCTGGAACAACGCGACCGAGGCGACCAATGCGTTCAAGCAGGCCGGCGCGACCATCGGCCAGACGTGGGATACCACGGGCCTCCTGCTGAACCGCGAGGATGCCAAGTGGAAGTACCGCATGCCCAAGGAAGGCGGCATCACCTGGATGGATTCCATGGGCATTCCGTCGGGCTCGGAAAACCTGGAACAGGCCTACGCCTTCCTCAACGCCATGCTCGACCCGAAGATGGCCGGCCTGCTGGCGATGAACACCGGCTACAATTCGGCCGTTGCCGGCGCCGCCGAATACGCGGGCGACAACTACAAGGCCCAGTTCGCCGACGTCTACAATGCCGAGAACCTCGCCAACCTTTGGTGGTGGCAGGCCGACACGCCGTGGTTCGCCACGCTGCGTGAGGAGTATGTGGACAAGATCACCAACGCCTGAGGCGCTTGAACCATGCGGATCGCGGCCCTTTGCCGCGATCCGCTTTTTGTTTCCGGTCGCGTGCTTTCGGGGCCGGGCCACGTGCCAGACGAGGGGCCAATGCACGGACAAGACGTCGTTCTCGACGGGGTGTCGATGCGCTTCGGCGATTTCACCGCCGTTCAACCGACCGACCTGACGATCAATGCCGGGGAGTTCTTCTCCATTCTCGGGCCTTCGGGCTGCGGCAAGACCACGATCCTGCGGATGATCTCCGGGTTTCTCGACCCGACCGCCGGCGATGTGCGCATCGGCGGTGCCAGCATGGCCGGCATCCGTCCCAACGCCCGCCCGACGGCACTGATCTTCCAGAACCTCGCGCTCTTTCCCCTCATGAGCGTGTGGGAAAACGTTGCCTTCGGCCTCGAGGCGCGGGGCGTGGCGAAGAAGGTTCGCCGCGAGCGCGCCGAGGAGCTGCTGGCGATGGTCGCGCTCACCGGCCAGGGCGAGAAGAAGCCGACCGAACTGTCCGGCGGCCAGCGCCAGCGCGTCGCGATCGCCAGGGCCCTTGCGGTCGAGCCTGCGGTGCTGCTGCTCGACGAGCCGCTGTCGGCCCTCGATCTCAAGCTTCGCCAGCACATGCGCAGCGAGCTGAAGGACCTGCAGCGCAAGACCGGCGTCACCTTCATCTACATCACCCACGACCAGGGCGAGGCCCTGACCATGTCCGACCGGGTGGCGGTAATGAACCGCGGCGTGGTCGAACAGGTCGCCACGTCCGACGAGATCTACAACCTGCCGGCGACGCCCTTCGTTGCCAGCTTCGTCGGAGAGCAGAACGTCTTCCGCGGCCGCCTTGCCGGGGTCGACGGCGAGATTGCGCGCGTCGACACGCCCCAGGGCGAGATGCTTGCCCATCTGCGCGGCAAGGCCGGCGTCGGCGACGAGGTCATGATCTTCGTGCGTCCCGAGCGCATGGGGCTCGGCGCGAACGGCGTCGGCAGCGAGCCGCGCAACCGCCTGCGCGCCACCATCGAGCGCCGCGACCTGGAAGGGCCTTTCGTGAACCTGCATTGCCGGGCCGGCGATGCGTCGGTGACGGTCCATCTGCCGAATTCGGGCGATGCGGCCTCTTCGCTGGCCTCCGGCGAGACGGATCTGGGCTTCCGGCCCACCGATGCCATCGTCATGGCGGTCGGGGAGCTCGCCCGTGAATAGCCTGGTCAAGAGCTACGGCAAGGGCCTGACCGGGATCTTCCTGGCGCTCACCGCCGTGTGGATCGCCGTCCTGATCGTGCTGCCGCAGGCGCGCATGATCGAGCGCGCCTTCACCTATGTCGACCGTTCGGGCGATGCGGCGACCCTGTCGCTCGAGATCGACCGCGCCTATACCCGCGTCTTCGACATCGACACGGACCTGCGGGACCTGAGTGGCCAGCTTGCGGCCGGGCAGACCGGCGATGCAGCCCCCTCCGGCGGCTTGCCGACACCCTCGCTCACCCCGTCGCCGTCACTGGTTCCCTCGCCGTCCCTGACCCCCTCGCTGCCAAGCCCCGGCGTGCCGAGCCCCTCGCTCTCTGCGCCATCGCCCGCGACACCCACGCCGGGCGTTGCCCCGAGCCCCTTCGCCGCGCCGCAGGAAACCTTGCCGCGCGAGGAGATCGAGGCCCGCATCGCCGAGCTTGAAGAAGAGAAGGCCGGTCTTCAGACCCGCATCGCCGAACTGGAGGTACAGGAGGCCGAGTTGACCTCGACCGCCGGCACCAGCGAGAGCTATTCGGCGAAGAACTTCACCGACATGAGCGAGCTGCACTTCCGCATCTTTCTCTCGACCATCGTCTATGCGCTCTGCGTGACGCTGCTGTCCTTCGTCGTGTGCTATCCGGTGGCCTATGCCGCCGCCACAGCCAAGAGCGCCAACAAGGTGGCGCTGATGATGCTCGGCCTCGTGATCCCCTATGCGATCAACGAACTGCTGCGCATCTTTTCCTGGGTGATGATCCTGGAGAAGCAGGGCATCCTCAACGGCGTCCTCGACTTCATGGGCCTGATCGACATGCAGGCGGGCGAGGGCGTGCGCTTCGTCGCGTCCAACGGTGCCGTGTTCACCGTGATGGTCTACGCCTATGTGCTCTTCATGGTGTTCCCGATCTACAACACCATCGACACGCTGGACAAGAACCAGATCGAGGCGGCGCGCGACCTCGGCAGCTCCACCTGGCGCATCCATTGGCGCGTGGTGCTGCCCCATGCCAAGCCCGGCATCGCCGTCGGCGCGATCATGACCTTCATGCTGTCCGCCGGGTCCATCGCCGTGCCGGAGATCGTCGGCCGCGGCCTGCATCCCGACTGGTTCGCGCAGGTGATCTATCGCCGCTTCTTCGAGGCCGGCTCCTGGAACGAGGGTGCGGCCTATTCGCTGGCGCTGCTTGTGGCCTGCATCATGTTCATTCTCATCAACATGGCCGTCTTCCGCGTCGGCATCAGGGACATCGCGAAATGACCGTCGTCACCGCAGAGCACGCCGCCCGGGCGATAGCGCCGCGCCGTCGCCGGACCAGGGACTGGTCGGACGCGGTGCTGTCCGGCTACCTGCTGCTGTTCTTCGCCTACATGTTCCTGCCGCTGATGTTCATGGTTGCGGCCGCGTTCAACGCCAATCCGACGCCGTCCGTCACCGACTGGCAGGGCTTCACGCTGAAATGGTTTCAGGCGCTGCCGCAGGACGCGCGCTTCGTGCAGGGCCTCTTGCATTCGCTGGCCATCGCCGGCGGCGTCATCGTCATCTCGATCCCGCTCGGCCTTGCCGGCGCATTGATCCTGACGCGGCTGCAATCGCGTGCCTCGACCCTGCTGTACACCGTGCTGGTCTCGCCGATCCTCACTCCCGGCATCGTGCTCGGTGCCACCACGATGATCTTCTGGCGCGATGCTTTCGGGATGGAGGCGGGCCTGTTCACCGCGGCCATCGCCCAGGCGGCCTTCATCGCGTCCTACTGCATGCTGATGTTCATGGCGCGCCTGCAGCGCCAGGACCGTGCGCTGGAGGAGGCGGCCCTCGACCTCGGCGCCTCGTCGGTCTTCGTCTTCCGCCGCATCACGCTGCCGTTCCTGATGCCGACCATGCTCACCGCCGCGCTGATCTCCTTCCTGCAGTCGATCGAGAACTACAACACCACCTTCTTCGCGATCGGCTCCAGCTGGACGCTCGTCACCGAGATCGGCGCGCGCATGCGCTTCGGCCTGTCGCCGATGATCAACGTAATCGGCGTGATCTTCGTCGTCATCACGGTGGTTGCGGCCACGGCCTGGGTGCTGGCCAGGAGGCGCTCGGGCAACGGTTGACGGGCGGGCCGGTCGGCTGCGACCTTGAGGTTCTTTCTTCCGGCGATTCATTCGGGAGCTGACATGTCCGACAGGGACGGGCCCATCGTCTTCCAGCGCACGCTGCCATTGGCACGCGAGGCGGCGTTCGATCTCCTGGTCGACCAAATCGGCGACTGGTGGCCGCGCGAGCTTACCTTCTCGCGCGATCCGGCGGCTGACCTGTCCATCGAGCCTGTCGCAGGCGGTGCCTGCACCGAGCGGCTGCCCGGCGGTTCGCGCCTGGTGTGGGGCACGGTCCTGTCCATCGAGCGCCCGCTCTATTTGCGCCTTGCCTGGCAGATCTCGTTCGACCGCAAGCCGGTGCCCGATCCCGCCGCCGCCAGCCGCGTGATGATCGAGTTCCGCCAGATGGCCGACGGAACCCGCATCGAACTGGTGCATGGCGACTTCCTGCGCCACGGCGAGGACGGCATCGCCTATCGCGAGGCAATGGCCTCCGCGCAAGGCTGGCCGGCCTGTCTCGACGCGTTGGAAGCGGCTGCCCGCGCCCGCCCGGCACGGCGATGAAACTTTCCTTCCGCTGCCTGCCGGAGCTGGCCGGCCACGTGCCGGAGCCGGTCCCGGCCCGCGCCAGTCTGCCGGACTGGCTGAAGGCGGCGCCCTCGCTCGTTGCCAGCGACGTTCTTGGCGGCGCCGAGGTCCGCACTTTCAAGCATTGCCCGCCGCTGATCGACGCGCTGGCTCAAGGGGTGATGTTCCGCCTTGCCGCCGATCTCGATATCGCGGGCGGCGAGATTTCCTGGGACTGGTCGCCGCCGGTCACGCAGACGGCACGCCAGACCCGCTCGCCCGTCGGCCTGCATGTGCCGGAACAGGCGCAAGGGCTGCCTTTCGGGCTGCCGGATGGTCAGTTCGTGCTGAAGTTCACCAACTTCTGGACGGTCGAGGCGCCGGACGGCGTGTCCTTGCTGTTCACCCATCCGCTCAACCGCGAGGATCTGCCGTTCCGTACGCTCGCCGGCCTCGTCGACTGCGACCGCTACCGCGACGGCTTCGTCCATTTCCCGGCCATCTGGCAGGATGCAGGCTTTTCCGGGCGCCTGCCGGCGGGCACGCCGGTCGCGCAGGCCTTCCCGATCCGCCGGGAGGCGCTGGAGCTGGACATCCGGGCGATGGACAAGGGCGAACTCGCCCGGCACCTGGAGGTGCAGGACGGCCTGCAGGACGATCCGGGACTGTACCGCAAGAGCTTCCGCGCGCCGCGCGAGCGGTAATCTTCAGCCGGCGGTCGGTGTCTTGCCGGTGAGCGCGAGGCTCGAAAGCGGGATCGTTCCGCGCGGTCCCTGGCTCATCGCCTTCAGCAGCCGTGGCCGCTCGCCCGGCAGGTCGGCGAAGAGAGCTCTCAGGTTCGAGGCTGATTCCGGCCGCCCCAGCCGCAATCCCGCTTCCGCCTTGCCGATCACGGCATCCCGGCCCGGCGGGCGCAGCGCCAGAACCCGGTCGAAGGCCGCTTCCGCCTCGCTTGCCGCATCGCGGCGCAGGAGCAGCCGGGCAAGGTTCAGCCATCCGTCCGCATCCTGCGGGGCTTTTGCGACATAAAGCGCAAAGCCGGCTTCCGCGGTCTCGTGCCGGCCTGCATCCATTGCGGCCGACGCCTTCTCGAACACGGCGTTGAGGTGATCCGGCGAAAGTTTCAGGGCGGCCGCAAAGCTCGCCTCGGCCGCGTCGGTATCGCCGAGCCGGCGCAGCACGAGGCCGAGATTGTAGTGCAGCGAGGCATTGCCGGCATCGGCCCGCAGCAGGCGCTTCAGCGCCTTGCGCGCGGTCTCCCAGTCCTGTGCCGCCAATGCCTGCGGCAGCAGCTCCGCCGCCTTGGCCGGTGTCATCGTGCGAAACCTCCCTGGCATCGGGCCCCTCCGGGGCGATGCATCGTTCGGCAGATAGCATCCGCAAGGAGTTTCGCAAAGCGGCCCGCCGGATTGTTTCCCGTCTTCGGTTTCCGTCTTGGGCCTGTCATGTTGACCATGCTATTCAGGGCGTCCCCTTTCCGGCCGTTCCGCTCAGCGTCTTTCCGCCGCCCGCGGGCGCAACCGCCGGAAGGAAAACCGAAAGATCCGACCGGCGACTGGAATGAGCGACGACACCACAGAGCGCCCCGCAGCGCGTTCCGGCCTGCGCAGCCGGCTTCGCGACCGCATCGCGGAGCAGCGTTGGGTGCTGGCCGCGCTGGCCGTCGTCGCGCTTCTTGCCGTTTTTGTCGCCGGGGTGCCGCCGCTGCTGGTTACGGCCGGCGGAGCGCTCCTGCTGCTTGCTGCGCTGGTTCCTCCCACGCGCCGTCTCCTGGTCACCCGCCGCCGCCGCGAGGCCCGCTCGCTGACGCCCTGGCCGGAGACCGGTATGAAGCAGCTGGCCGACGCGCTGCCCAACCCCTGTTTTATCGTCGACCGGCGCGGTATCACCCGCTACGTCAACCGCGCGGCGCGGGTGCGTTTCGGCGATCCGCTGCCGGGCGATCCGATTTCGCTGCGCCTGCGCGTGCCCGTTCTTCTGGAGGCGCTCGACAAGGTCATGGCCGGCGGTCCGGCGCAGCGGATCGAGTGGAGCGAGCGGGTGCCGACCGAAAGCTGGCTCGAGGCCTATGTCACCCCGGTCGCCGAACTCGTGTCGCCGCCTGGAGAGCCCGCGCGGGCCGGGGCCGCCGGCGGAGCAGGGCGCTTCGTTCTCGTGACCCTGCAGGACCTCACCGAGCAGCGCCGGCTGGAGCGCATGCGGGCCGACTTCGTCGCCAATGCCAGCCACGAGCTGCGCACGCCGCTTGCCTCGCTCACCGGCTTCGTCGAGACGCTGCAGGGGCCGGCGCGTGACGACCCCGTCGCTCGCGACCGCTTTCTCTCCATCATGCTGCAGCAAGGCGACCGCATGCGGCGACTGATCGACGATCTGCTGTCGCTGTCGCGCATCGAGCTGAAGGCGCATGTCCAGCCCGAGACGGTGCTCGATTTTGCATCCCTGCTGCGGCAGGCATGCGATGCGCTGAAACCGGTCGCCGACGAGGCCGGCGTTCTTCTCGACATCGAGACGCCGGACGCGCCCTGCCTGGTCAGGGCGGATCGGGACGAGCTCATCGAAGTGATCGAGAACCTGGTCGAGAACGCCATCAAGTATGGCGCTACCGGCAAGAAGGTGGAGATCCGGCTGGCACTGGCGCCGCAGGCGGCCGAGGGCGCACGTGCCGGCGGCACGTTCGTCATGAGCGTGCGCGACTTCGGGCCGGGCATCGCGGCCGAACACCTGCCGCGGCTGACGGAGCGCTTCTATCGGGTGGACGCATCGCGTAGCCGGGAAACCAGGGGCACCGGCCTGGGGCTCGCCATCGTCAAGCACATCCTGACCCGGCATAAGGCGAGGCTGGAAATCGACAGCGTTCCCGGCAAGGGCGCGGTCTTCACCGTTAGGTTTCCTGTCGCAAAAGACGCCGAGATTTCGGAAAAAGTCGAAAAAGCCGTTTAAAATCAACGCATTGAATTGTCACAAAACTGATACCGGACCTTCATATAAGCATCACGGGCCAGGACTAGGGTGCCCTCGACCTCGCGGGAATAAGTCCGCGGGGGAAGTGAGAAATCCTGAAATCCAGGGAGAGGTCAGGTGAACATCAAAGCTCTTCTCAGCGCGACCGCGGTCGCTTCGGTCGCCTTCGCTGGCGCCGCCATCGCTCGCGACCAGATCCAGATCGCCGGCTCCTCGACGGTTCTTCCCTATGCCTCCATCGTTGCCGAGGCCTTCGGCGAGAACACCGACTTCCCGACCCCGGTGGTCGAGTCGGGTGGTTCGGGCGCCGGTCGCAAGAAGCTGTGCGAAGGCGTGGGCGAGAACACGATCGACATCGCCAACTCCTCGTCGCGCATCAAGCAGTCGGATATCGACAACTGCGCCGCCAACGGCGTGACGGAGATCCAGGAAGTCCGCATCGGCTATGACGGCATCGTCTTCGCCTCGGACATCAACGGCCCGTCCTTCGCGTTCACGCCGGCCGATTGGCACAACGCCCTTGCTGCCAAGGTCGTCAAGGACGGCAAGCTCGTCGACAATCCGCACAAGATGTGGAACGACATCCGCGCCGACCTGCCGGCCCAGCCGATCCTCGCATTCATTCCGGGCACCAAGCACGGCACCCGTGAAGTGTTCGACGAGAAGGTGCTCATCGACGGCTGTGAGGAGAACGGTGCGTTCGAGGCACTCGCCGCTGCCAACAACGGCGACAAGAAGGCCGCCGAGAAGGCCTGCATGGCGCTGCGGACCGACGGCGCGTCGATCGACATCGACGGCGACTACACCGAGACGCTCGCGCGCATCGACGCCAACAAGGATGGTATCGGCGTGTTCGGCCTGTCGTTCTACGAGAACAACACCGACAAGCTGAAGGTCGCGACCATGAATGGTGTCGTGCCGACCACCGAGGCGATCGCCAAGGGCGAGTACCCGGTTTCGCGTCCGCTCTACTTCTACGTCAAGAACGCGCATCTCGACGTTATCCCGGGTCTCCAGGAGTACGTCGAGTTCTTCGTCTCCGACGAGATCGCCGGTCCGGACGGCCCTCTGGCTCAGTACGGCCTGGTCTCCGATCCGGAGCTGGCCAAGACCCAGGAGATGGTCAAGAACCGGACTCCGATGGGGCCGCTGAACTGACACTGAAGCACATCCGGCGGTGCGGTCTTCGCACCGCCGGTCCTGTTTTGGCGGCAAGCGGCGGACGATTCCATGAACGCTGGATTTCTTATTTTGATCGTGCTGGGCGTCTCCGCGCTCGGCTATTTTTTCGGCAGGCGCCGAGCCCTCGCGCTTTCGGCAGCCAGCGGGCGTCGTCTGCACTCGCTCCCTACCTATTACGGGCAACTTGTGGCCTTGTTCGCCGGCGTGCCGGCACTGCTGCTTCTGCTGGCCTGGCTTTTCGCGCAGCCCATCGTCCTTCATGGGCAGGTGAGTAGCCTGATTCCCGACAGCGCGATCCCGGAGGGCGGCGCCAGGAGCCTGGTGATGGCCGATGTCGAGCGTATCGCCGGCGGCCTCGATGCGTTGATGCAGGCGCGTGGCCTCGGCGAGGCCGAACTGGACCGCATGCGTGCCGACATGACCGACATTCGGTCGCGCCTCGCCGATGTCGGAGTTGCGCTGGGCTCAAATGTCCCGGTAGAGGTTTTCGAGGCTGCCAAGACCTACAGGAGTGCCCACCGCAACGGCCAAATGCTGATGACGGTGTCGGTTCTGATCCTGTCCCTCGGCCTCGCCTTCCTTGCATATCGCCGCGTGACACCGGAGTTGAGGGCCCGCAATACCAGCGAGACCTTCGTGCTCTCCTTGCTCATCGGCTCGTCCTCGGTGGCGATCCTCACCACCGTCGGCATCTTCGGCTCGCTGGTGTTCGAGACCTACAACTTCTTCCAGATGTATCCGGCGGAGGATTTCTTCTTCTCCACCGTCTGGAACCCGCAGTTCCGGGGCGGATCCGATCTCGGCATCCTGCCGCTTCTCTGGGGTACCTTCTACGTCTCCCTGGTCGCTCTTTTCTTCGCTGTGCCGATCGGTCTGATGATCGCGATCTATCTGTCGGAATATGCCGGCAGTACGCTGCGCAGCTTCGCCAAACCTGCGATCGAGATCCTGGCGGGCATCCCGACCATCGTCTACGGTCTGTTCGCCCTGATCACCGTCGGACCGTTCCTGCGTGATTGGATCGCCCAGCCGGCCGGCCTTGGAAGTTCCTCTTCCTCCGTTCTGACGGCCGGCCTGGTGATGGGTATCATGCTGATCCCCTTCGTCAGCTCACTGTCCGACGACATCATCAACGCCGTGCCGCAGGCAATGCGCGACGGTTCCTACGGCCTTGGCGCCACCCAGTCCGAGACCATCAAGCAGGTGATCCTGCCGGCGGCGCTGCCCGGTGTGGTCGGAGCGATCCTGCTGGCGGCAAGCCGGGCCATCGGCGAAACGATGATCGTGGTTCTCGGCGCGGGCGCTGCCGCCAAGCTTGACCTCAATCCCTTCGAGGCGATGACCACGGTCACCGTGAAGATCGTCAGTCAGCTTACCGGCGATACGGAGTTCGCCTCGCCCGAGACGCTGGTCGCCTTCGCCCTCGGACTGACGCTCTTCGTCTTCACGCTGGGCCTCAACGTTCTCGCCCTCTACATCGTCCGCAAGTATCGGGAGCAGTACGAATGACCGACGCGACAATCCCGGCATCCGCCGCCGGCAGCGGGTCTGCGTCTGCCCGCAGCTCACTCCTCACGGTCGACACCCATACCAGGCGTCGTCGCAGTTCCGAGGCTCGCTTCCGTCTGCTCGGACTGCTGGCGGTCAGCCTCGGCGTGCTGGCCCTGCTGGGCCTGCTTGCCTCCATCTTCTCAAACGGGCTGTCCTCTTTCCAGCAGACCTACATTCGGCTCGATATCCATCTCGATGCCGCCCGGCTGGACAAGGCTGGCGACCGAAACCCGGACCAGATCGCCAAGGTCTCGACATTCGGTTACGCGCCGCTGATCCAGAAGGCGATGGAAGAGAAGATGGCGGCGGCTGGCATCGCTATCGAGGGCCTTTCCGCGAGCGACGCCGCCGATCTGATTTCGAAGGAGGCGCCTGCCGAGCTGCGTCGCTATGTCCTCGCCGACCCCTCTCGCATCGGCCAGACGGTGCCGTTCGACCTGCTCGCCTCGGGCCGGATCGACGGCTACTACAAGGGCCGGGTAACGATGGCCAGCGCCGAGCTCGACCGGAACGTATCGCCGCAGCAGCTTCAGCTCGCCGACCAGCTCAAGGACGCAGGGATCCTGGAGACCAGGTTCAACTGGAGCTTCTTCACGGCTCCGGACGCCTCGGATACGCGGCCCGAGGCCGCCGGTCTGGGAGTGGCGATCCTCGGTTCGGCCTACATGATGCTGATTGTGCTGGCGCTGTCGCTGCCGATCGGTGTCGCCGCCTCGATCTATCTCGAGGAATTCGCGCCGAAGAACCGCTTCACCGACCTGATCGAGGTGAACATCGCCAATCTCGCGGCGGTTCCCTCCATCGTCTTCGGTATCCTCGGCCTGGCGGTCTTCATCAACTTTGCCGGCCTGCCGCAGTCAGCTCCGGTCGTCGGTGGCCTGGTGCTGACGCTGATGACCTTGCCGACCATCATCATTGCCACCCGTGCCTCGCTGAAAGCGGTGCCGCCCTCGATCCGCGACGCAGCTCTCGGCGTCGGCGCCTCGAAGATGCAGTCCGTGTTCCACCACGTGCTGCCACTGGCCATGCCGGGCATCCTCACCGGCACGATCATTGGCCTTGCCCAGGCGCTGGGCGAGACCGCCCCGCTGCTTCTGATCGGCATGGTGGCCTTTGTGCGGGAGTATCCGGGCGAGCCGCCGGCGGGCTTCTTCGACCCTGCCTCGGCCCTTCCCGTCCAGGTCTACAACTGGACGCAGCGAGGAGACCCGGCCTTCGTCGAGCGTGCGTCCGGTGCGATCATCGTCCTGCTGGTGTTCCTCGTGCTCATGAACCTGATTGCGATCGTCCTGCGCCGTCGTTTCGAACGTCGCTGGTAAGGAGGCTCTCCAAGCCATGAACCAAATGACCACGCCCGAGAAAGCCGCTGCCATGCACGAGACCAAGATTGCTGCCGAGAAGGTCCAGGTCTTCTACGGCGACACCCACGCCATCAAGGATGTCAGCATCCGCATCGAAGAGAAGACCGTTACCGCCTTCATCGGCCCGTCGGGCTGCGGCAAGTCGACCTTCCTGCGCTGCCTCAACCGGATGAACGACACGATCGACATCTGCCGCGTCGAAGGCGATATCCTGATCGATGGGGAGGATATCTACGATCCCAAGGTCGATCCGGTGCAGCTGCGCGCCAAGGTCGGCATGGTGTTCCAGAAGCCGAACCCGTTCCCCAAGTCGATCTTCGACAACATCGCCTACGGCCCGCGCATCCATGGGCTTGCCCGCACCAAGGCTGCGCTGGAGGAGATCGTCGCCTCCAGCCTGCAGAAGGCCGGCCTGTGGAACGAGGTGAAGGACCGCCTCGAGGAGCCTGGCACCGGCCTGTCCGGCGGCCAGCAGCAGCGCCTGTGCATTGCCCGTGCCATCGCCGTCAGCCCCGAAGTGATCCTGATGGACGAGCCCTGCTCGGCGCTCGATCCCATCGCCACCGCCAAGGTGGAGGAGCTGATCGACGAGCTGCGCGAGAACTACACGATCGTCATCGTCACCCACTCCATGCAGCAGGCCGCCCGCGTGTCGCAGCGCACGGCCTTCTTCCACCTCGGCAACCTGGTCGAGGAAGGGGCGACGAACGACATCTTCACCAACCCCCGGGACAAGCGCACCCAGGACTACATCACCGGCCGCTTCGGCTAGTCTGGACCAGCCGCGGGAACAGACGGGATGACGCGCGCGCCTCGCCGCGCCCCGAATGGAGAAGAAACATGAGCCAACATACCGTTTCGTCGTTCGACGAGGAGCTGAAGGACATCGCCGGCCGCGTGTCGGAGATGGGCGGCCTCGCCGAGATGATGCTGAACGATTCCGTGCAGGCCCTGGTGCGCATGGACAAGGAGCTGGCGCGCCGCGTCATTGCGCAGGACAAGCGCGTCGATGCCCTGCAGTTCGAGATCGAGGAGCAGGCGATCCTGATCATCGCTCGCCGCCAGCCGGTCGCCAGCGACCTGCGTGACGTCATCTCGGCAATGCGCATTTCCAACGATCTGGAGCGCGTCGGCGACCTCGCCAAGAACGTCGCCAAGCGCGTCATCGCCATCGAGGGCACCTTCGACTCCAAGAAGTTCGCCCTTGGCGTCGAGCACATGACCGAGCTCGCCCAGAGCCAGCTCAAGGATGTGCTGGACGCCTATGCCGGGCGCGACGGCACAGCGGCAGCCGCCGTGCGCGATCGCGACGACGAGGTCGATGCGCTCTACACCTCGATCTTCCGCGAACTCCTCACCTACATGATGGAGGATCCGCGCCAGATCTCGGTCTGCGCCCATCTGCTGTTCTGCGCCAAGAACATCGAGCGCATCGGCGATCATGCCACCAACATCGCCGAGAACGTCATGTACATGTCGACCGGCGTGCTGCCGACCGACGAGCGCCAGAAGGTCGACGAGACCGGCATCGAGACCGATACGGCGTCCTGAGGGCGTTCAGGCGAACTGAGCATGGCGCGGGCGGCACTGTCGCCCGTCGCCGCTGACAACGAGAGCCGGCAAGGCGGCGCGAGCGAAAAGCCGCGCCGATGCCTCCCGGCCGGGTCGATTGGACAAGGGTACCCCATATGCCGAAGGTCCTGATTGTCGAGGACGAAGAGCCTCTGGTGATGATGCTGCGCTACAATCTCGAGGCCGAGGGCTACAAGGTCGAGACGTGCATGCGCGGCGACGAGGCGGATCTTCTCCTGCGCGAGAGCCAGCCGGACCTGCTGCTTCTCGACTGGATGCTGCCGGGTCTGTCCGGCATCGAACTGTGCCGCCGCCTGCGCTCGCGTCCCGAGACCGAGCGCCTGCCGGTGATCATGCTCACCGCGCGGGGCGAGGAGCAGGAGCGCATCCGCGGCCTTGCCACCGGCGCCGACGACTACGTGGTGAAGCCCTTCTCGATCCCCGAGCTGATGGCGCGCGTGCGGGCCATGCTGCGCCGGGCAAAGCCGGAGGTGGTGTCCTCTCTGCTGCGCGCCGGCGATCTGGAACTCGACCGGGAAACCCACCGGGTGCGCCGTTCGGGGCGCGAGATCCATCTCGGTCCGACCGAGTTCCGCCTGCTGGAATTCCTGATGACGTCGCCGGGGCGCGTCTTCTCGCGCGAGCAGCTGCTGGACGGTGTCTGGGGACACGACGTCTATGTCGACGAGCGGACGGTCGATGTTCACGTCGGCCGGCTGCGCAAGGCCATCAACCGCGGCAAGGTGCCGGACCCGATCCGCACCGTGCGCGGCGCCGGCTACGCCTTCAACGACCAGTTCGCCGCCGCCGCGTCCTGACGCGCGCCGGCGGCAGGGACGCCGGGCAGGGCGGTCTGCCCACCTATCTGCGAACAACGAGAAAGGCCCGCCGCGGTGATCGCAGGCGGGCCTTTCTCGTTTCGGCTGCCCATCTTGAACAGATGGGCGGGCGTTGCCTCAGCCGTTGGCGACGTTGCGGTCGCGGCGGCGGTCGCTCGCCGGCTGGTAGGCGATGCGGCAGTGATAGGTGCAGTAGGGGACGCCCGGGTTCGACGGGTGGCCGCAGAAGTAGAAGTCTTCCTTGGTCGGGTCGCCGATCGGCCATTTGCAGGTCCGCTCGGTCAGCGTCAGGATGGTCGCGCGCTTGGCGATCGGCACCAGCTCGGCAACGGGCTTGGCCTGCGGCGCGGGGGCTGCGACCGGTGCCGCCTCGACCTTCAGCGCGGTGGCGCCCATTGTCTGCGGTGCCGACGGGGCGCTGCCGCCCTGCTGCGGCGAGGCGGTCTGCGCCGCGTCCTCGGCGCCGCCCTTTGCCGGCTTGCTCCGGGGCTTCTGCGCAGGTGCGGCCGCCTTGGCGCGTCCCGACAGGCCGAGACGGTGGACCTTGCCGATCACCGCATTGCGGGTGACGCCGCCCAGCTCGGCGGCGATCTGGCTGGCGCTCAGCCCGTCCGTCCAGAGCTTTTTGAGAAGGTCGACGCGTTCGCTTGTCCAGGACATGCGCTCAACTCCGTGTTTGATCGGGCCCCGACATCTGGTTAATAAAAGGTTATCGGCACACCGTAGGGGTGCCCCGCTCATTGCCGGATTTTGAGGCTATTGTGAGTCGGATACACGAGATGTCGTATTTCTTGACTGCAAAGCTACAATATGCCGGGTTTGCGGTTCAAGGTGAGGGGGCGATTCACCTGGGGATTGATACGGTTTTCCCCAGAAAAGGCCGTTTCTGGCGACTTTGGCCCTGCCGGGCGCCTGGCGGCGCGCTCAGCCAATTCCGTTGACTTTCCCGCGCGCTCCCGGTGTATAACGGGGCTTCCTCGCCGTGCCGCCTCTCGTGGGCGGCATAATTGCTTTCGGCAGTGGGTGCCAGCGGTTCTTGCAGCTCTTTGCGGCAGCAGGACGGCAACATTCCAGGTCCGGGCGAGGGCATCGAAGGCGGCTGGGGCCGCCAAGGCATCTCCCCGGCAGGCAAGCCGGTCAATGGGAGCAGGAAGGACATGGAAGGTTCATCTCTCTATCAGACCTACAGCCGCGCGAACTTGGAGTTCGTGCGTGGCGAGGGTGTGTGGCTGGAGACTTCCGATGGCCGACGCTTTCTCGACTGCGCCGCCGGCATTGCCGTCAATTCGCTCGGCCATTCCCATCCCGGCCTCGTCAAGGCGCTGAAGGACCAGGCCGACAAGCTGTGGCACGTGTCCAACGTCTATGCCATTGAGGGGCAGGAGGCGTTCGCGCGCAAGCTGACGCAGGCGACCTTCGCCGACCGCGTGTTCTGCACCAATTCCGGCGCCGAGGCGCTGGAATGCGCGATCAAGACCGCGCGTCGCTACTTCTATGCGAAGGGCGAGCCGGAGCGGATCGACATCATCACCTTCGAAGGCGCCTTCCACGGCCGTACGCTGGCGACCATCGCCGCCGGCGGGCAGGAAAAGTACCTGGAAGGCTTCGGCCCCAAGGCGCCGGGCTTCATCCAGGTGCCGTTCGGCGATCATGAGGCGCTGCTTGCAGCCATCGGCGACACCACTGCGGGCCTCCTGATCGAGCCGATCCAGGGCGAGGGCGGCGTCCGGCCGGTGCCGACCGAATATCTGCGCGAGCTGCGCCGCCTGTGCGACGACAAGGGCATCCTGCTGATCCTCGACGAGGTGCAGACCGGCGTCGGGCGTACGGGCAAGCTCTTTGCCCATGAATGGGCCGGCATCACCCCGGACATCATGGCGATTGCCAAGGGCATCGGCGGCGGGTTCCCGCTCGGCGCGTGCCTTGCGACCGAAGAAGCGGCCTCCGGCATGAAGCCGGGCACGCATGGCACCACCTATGGCGGCAATCCGTTGGCCATGGCGGTCGGCAATGCGGTGCTCGACGTGGTGCTGGCCGACGGCTTCCTTGAGGGCGTGCAGAAGAAGGGCTTGCTGTTGAAGCAGAAGCTTGCCGCCGTCGTCGACGGCCATCCCGCGATCCTGGAAGAGATCCGCGGCAAGGGCCTCATGCTCGGCCTGAAGTGCCGGGTCACCAATACCGAGCTGCTGTCGCATTTCCGCGAGGCCGGCGTGCTGGCCGTGGGCGCGGGCGACAATGTCCTGCGTATCATGCCGCCGCTGACCATCACCGAGGCGGAGATCGAGGAGGCCGTGTCGCGCATCGACCGCGCCGCCACCGCCATGGAAGCCGGGCTCGAGCGGGGAGCTGCAGAGTAATGACGATCCAGCCGCGCCATTTTCTCGACCTCACCGATGTCGATGCCAGCGAGCTGCGCTTCATCCTGGACGGCAGCCGCCGCATCAAGCAGGCGCGCGGCCCCGTCCGCGTGTCCGGCGGCGGCCCGCTTGCCGGCCGCGTGCTGGCCATGGTGTTCGAGCAGCCCTCGACCCGGACCCGCATCTCCTTCGATGTCGGCATGCGCGAGCTCGGCGGCGAGACCCTGATGCTGACCGGCGCCGAGATGCAGCTCGGCCGCGGCGAGACCATCGCCGATACGGCCCGCGTGCTGTCGCGCTATGTCGACGCGATCATGATCCGCATTCTCGATCACGACGCGCTGACGGAGCTGGCCGAATACGCCACCGTGCCGGTGATCAACGGCCTGACCAAGCGCACCCATCCATGCCAGATCATGGCCGATGTGCTGACCTTCGAGGAGAAGAAGGGCAGCATCGCCGGGCGCAGCGTCGCCTGGACCGGCGACAGCAACAACGTGCTGGCGTCCTGGGTGCATGCCGCGGCCAAGCTCGACTTCGCGCTCAACATCGCCACTCCGTCGCAGCTGGCACCGCCGGCCGAGCTGATCGCAGCGGCCCGCAAGGCCGGTGCCGAGATCCGCATCACCGACGATCCGTTCGAGGCCGTGAAGGGCGTCGACTGCGTCGTCACCGACTGCTGGGTCTCGATGGGCGACGACGACGGCGACCGCCACAACCTGCTGAGCCCCTATCAGGTCAACGACCGCCTGATGGCGGAAGCCGACAGCAAAGCCATCTTCATGCACTGCCTGCCCGCCCATCGCGGCGAGGAGGTGACGTCGGAGGTGATGGACGGTCCGCAGTCCGTCGTCTTCGACGAGGCGGAAAACCGGCTCCATGCACAAAAGGGCATTCTGGCCTGGTGCTTCGGAGCGCTGCAGGACTCGTAGGATCCGACCATGAGCGTTCAGGACGAACTGGAGCGGCTGGGCGTCACCCCGGCCGGTCGCGATGCCGTGCTTCCCTTTGCGGTGGAGCCGCTGGACGTGCGCGGCCGCGCCGTGATGCTCGGCCCGGTGCTCGACCGCATTCTGGAGCGTCACGCCTATCCGGCGCCGGTCTCGCGTCTTCTCGGCGAGGCGGCGACGCTCGTCGCGTTGCTCGGCACCTCGCTCAAGTTCGACGGACGCTTCACCCTGCAGACCACGACCGACGGTCCGGTGTCGATGCTCGTCGTCGATTTCCAGACGCCGGACGGCCTGCGCGCCTGCGCCCAGTTCGATGCCGAGGCCGTTGCCGCGGCCGAGGCGGCCGGGCAGACCGACACGCCCTCGCTGCTGGGCAACGGGCATCTCGCCATGACGGTCGACCAGGGTGCGGCGATGAACCGTTACCAGGGCATCGTCGCGCTGGACGGCATCACGCTCGAAGAGGTGGCGCATCGCTACTTCGCCCAGTCGGAGCAGATCCCGACCGTGGTGCGCCTTGCCGTCGGCGAGGTGCTGGACCGGCGCGCCGGCGACAAGCCTCGCCATTCCTGGCTGGCCGGCGGCGTGCTCGCGCAGTTCCTGCCCGAGGCGCCGGAGCGCATGCGGCAGGCCGATCTGCCGCCGGGCGATGCGCCGGAAGGGGCGTTCGAGCACGAGTTCGAGGAGGACGACGCCTGGCGCGAGGCCCGCGCCCTGGTCGAGACCCTGCGCGACGACGAACTCGGCGACCCGGACATGAGTGCCGAGCGGCTGCTGTTCCGCCTGTTCCACGAACGCGGCGTGCGCATCTTCGCGCCCCAGCCGCTCGCCGACCGGTGCCGCTGCTCCGACGAGCGCATCCGCGGCATGCTGAAGGGCTTCACCGCCGAGGAGCGCGACGACATGACCGTCGGCGGTCGCATCGAGGTGACCTGCCGCTTCTGCAATACCCGCTACGACTACAGCCCCGACGAGTTCTGAGCCCGCGTGTCAGGTGTCCTTGGGCAGGGCCGGAGTGCCCGACGCCAGATCGGCGGTGCCTGATCCGATATCCGGGGTACCGGATCCGATATTCGGCGTGCCGGATGCGATGTTCGGCGTGCCGCTCGCCGTTGGCGGCGAAGGTGGCGGCTTCGTCGGTCGGGGCGAGATGACAGGCGTGCCGCTCGCCGTTGGCGGTGAAGGTGGCGGCTTCGTCGGTCGGGGCGAGATGACAGGCGTGCCGCCTGCAACCCCGGTTTCGGGGGGAGTGGAGGGGAGCGAATAAAGGTCTCGCCCTCCGGCCGATGCCTTCTTGTCAGCTTTCCCGTCCGGATCGCCGGGTTTGGTTTCGGTCTTGCGCGTCATGACTGGCTGACCTCCCTGAGGTGTTTCGTCTCTCGATTGCAAGGGGAGTATGATGCACCCTTTCCGGGCGAGGGTTGACCTGCGTCAATCCAGACCCTGCGCTGACCACGAAAAGCGGCAGAAATCGTCCCATCCTGTCACTGGATGTGACAGGGGCCGCGGTGGTCACATTTTGATACACTCTTCGCCTTGCCAGTCGTTTGCGGCGCCTGAATAGTCCGCAATTGCGGCATGGGCGCCCGCGAAGCAATCCAGTCCGCGCCGGAATGCCTATAGGGTACCGGAACGCGCACAAGAGAGCATTCGAGTGGAAAAGAGTGTCATGCTGAAATCGGTGGACGATAACAACCGCACTCCCAGGGGGGAGGTCGCCTTCGAGCGCCCCCAGACCCGTGGCCGCTCGGCGGGTCGCACCGGTATCCTTGCCGCGAAGCTCGTTCTGCAGGCGGTGATCGCGCTCGCCGTGCTGATCGCCGCCTATGTCGGCATGAACCGGCTGATCCTCGCCAAGGATCCGGTGCCTGTGCGGCCCGCGCGCGAGACCGCCTATATCGTTGAAACGACGCCGGTCGAGATGCGGGACCACGCGCCGATGCTCTCGCTCTACGGCGAGGTCACCGCCGCACGCACCGCCGAACTCCGCACCCTGGTGGCCGGCGAGATCATCCGGGTCAATCCCGCCCTGGAGACCGGCTCCATCATTTCTTCCGGCGAGGAACTCCTCGCTGTCGATCCTTTCCAGTACGAGGGCGCCGTCACCGAGGCGCGCGCCAATCTCGTCGAGGCCCGTGCCGCCCTTGTCGAGGCCAGGGGCCGGGTGTCCACCGAGGAAGGCAATGTCGAGCGCGCCCGCGAGCAGCTCGAATTCGCGCAGCGCGATCTGCAGCGGGCCGAGCAGCTGCTCGGCAGCGGCTCGGTGACCGAGCGCACGGTCGACGAACGCCGCCTGCTGGTCTCCCAGCGCGGCCAGGCCCTGGAGCAGCGCCGTTATGCCCTCGATGTCGAGAAGGCGCGCGTCGACCAGCAGCAGGCGGCCATCGACCGGCTGCAGTGGCGTCTGTCGCAGGCCGAGCGGAACCTTGCCGACACCGTGCTGAAGGCACCCTTCGACGCGGTCGTGCGCTCGGAGAACGCGGCCATCGGCCGGCTTGTCGGCGTCAACGATGTGGTTGCGACCCTGTACGCGCGCGATGCGCTGGAGGTCCGCTTCTCCCTCTCCGACAACCAATATGGCCGTATCCTGTCCGACAACGGCACCGTGGTCGGCCGGCCTGTCGAGGTGTTGTGGCATATCGGTGGCCAGCCGGTCGCCTATCGCGGCGAGATCCGCCGGATCGGCGCCGAGGTGGCGCTGGCGCGCGGCGGCATCGACGTCTATGCCAGCGTTACGGTGGCGGACGGGCAGCCGGCGCTGCGGCCGGGCGCCTTTGTAGAGCTGCGCCTTGCCGACCGCACCTACCCCGCCTCCGCCCGCATCCCCGAGGGGGCGATCTACGGCACCGACCATGTCTTCGTGGTCGACGAAGAGAACCGCACGCGCCGGCGAGACATCGAGGTGCTCGCCTTCGACGGGACCCATGTCATCGTCTCGGGCGATCTCGCAACCGGCGACCGTCTGGTGTCGACCCGGCTGGACAAGGCCGGAGAGGGCCTCCTCGTTTCCGAGCCGCGCAATCGCGGCGCCAACACGGGCGGCTGACCCATGCGCGACACCGGCTTCGTTCCGCGCGGCGTAATTGGCCATTTCCTGCGCCATCGCAACGCCGCCAATCTCGTCATGGTGCTGATGATCCTGTTCGGCGCCTTCGGCCTTGCCCGGCTGAACGCCGAGTTCTTCCCGCAGATCGTCATCGACCGCATTTCCGTCTCCGTCTCCTGGCCGGGCGCCAGCGCCGAGGACGTGGAGAAGAACATTCTGCAGGCCATCGAGCCGGAACTGCGCTTCATCGACAATGTCGACGAGATGGTTTCGTATTCGCGTGAGGGCGCGGCCTCGATCAGCCTGGAGTTCCTCGAAGGCGCCGACATGCAGAAGGCGCTGTCGGACGTGGAGCAGGCCATCGCCGGCATCACCACGCTTCCCGAAGATGCCGAGCGGCCGGTCATCTCGCTCGCCAACTGGTTCGACCGGGTGGCCCGCGTTGCCCTGCGCGGCCCCTTCAGCGAGGATGCGCTGAAGGCGTTCGCCCGCCAGATCCGCGACGGCCTGATCGACCGCGGCATCGACAAGGTCTCGTTCAACGGCTTCCGCGACACCGAATACGTGGTCAAGGTGCCCGAGCGCGAGCTGCGGCGCCTCGACCTGACGCTTGCCGATATCTCCGAGCGCGTGGCCGCCAACACCCGCGACCTCCCCTCCGGCGACCTGCAGGGCGGCGTCGAGCGGCAGGTGAGGGCGGTTGCCGATACGTCCTCGCCGGAGGCGATCAGCCGTATCGTCGTCAAGTCCTTCCCGACCGGCGAGAAGATCGAGCTGCGCGACATCGGCGATGTGTCTCGCTCCTACGATCCGGACCAGACCATCGGTTATTCCGACGGTATGCGCGCCGTCGAGCTGACCGTGGAGCGTTCGGCCCGTGCCGACCAGCTCAAGGTCAACGCCATCCTCGACCGCTACCTGGCCGAGATCGCGCCGCAGCTGCCGGCCTCGCTGGAGCTGGTCAAGTACGAGGTGCGCGCCGAGGCGCTGACCGACCGCATCATGATCCTGGTGGAGAACGGCATTTCCGGCCTGTTCGTCGTCGTGATCGTGCTCTTCGCCTTCCTCAACGGCCGGATCGCCCTGTGGGTCGCGGCCGGCATTCCGGTCGCGATGATGGCGACGCTCGGGTTCATGTGGGTCTCCGGGCAGACCCTCAACATGTTCTCGCTCTTCGCGCTGATCATGACGCTCGGTATCATCGTCGACGATGCCATCGTCGTCGGCGAGCACACCGCCACCCGCATTGCCATGGGCGACGGGCCCTATCTGGCGGCCGAAGAAGGCGCCGGCCGCATGCTCTGGCCGATCATCGCCGCCTCGACCACCACCGTCGCCGCCTTCCTGCCGATCATGCTGATGGGCGACACGATCGGCCAGCTGATGGGCGTGCTGCCGCTCGTCGTCGTCGCGGTGATCACCGCCAGCATCATCGAGTGCTTTTTCGTGCTGCCGGGCCACCTTGCCCACTCGCTCGCCCGTCCGCCCTCGTGGAACTGGTGGCGGGTGGTGCTGATCGCCGGCGTGCCGGCGCTCTTTCTCGTCGGCCTCGCCGGGCGCGACGACATCACGGTGCCGGTCTGGCTCGACTGGCTGGCCGTGCCGGCCCGCACAGGCCGCGAGACCTTCGGCACGGTGCCCTTCGATATCGCCGTGGTCGTTGTCTTCTTCGTCGTGGCTTCGGCGGTCGAGTTCCTGCTGCTCCTGCTGCGCCGGGCCCGTACCCGCCGCACCTTCGACGAGCAGCCGGGCTGGTTCCGCCGCAACTTCGATGCCGGCTTCGGCTGGTTCCGCGACGTGCCGTTCCGCGCCTTCGTGCGCCTGACCTACGACTGGCGCTATGTCACGGTCGCCTTCGCCATCGGCCTGCTGCTGCTCACCGCCGGCCTGATGCGGGGCAACCATGTCGGCTTCCGTTTCTTCCCCTCGCCGGAGGCGGAGAACATCCGCGCGACGGTCGATTTCGTCGCCGGCATCTCCATCGAGGACGCGGAGAAGGCGTTGCTGCGCATCGACGGCGCCTTGCGGCAGGCGCAGGAGAGCCTGACGGCGGAGACCGGCGAGACGCTGGTCGTCGCGTCCTATGCGACCCTCGGTCAGTCGGGTAACAGCCGGGGCAACAACGTCGCCAGCATCGACGTCCAGCTGACCACCTCGGAGCAGCGGAGCGTGCGCACGCCCGACATCGTCCAGGCCTGGCGGCGTGCCATTCCCGAGATCCCCGGCACCAAGCGCGTGGCCGTGTTCGAGCGGCGCGGCGGCCCCCCGGGGCGCGATCTCGACATCCGTCTGATGGGCGACGATACGCGCGCGCTGAAGGAAGCCTCTCTGGAGCTGCAGGAGATGCTGACCTCCTATCCGGGTGTGGATGGGGTGGCCGACGACCTGCCCTATGGCAAGCCGGAACTGGTGCTGGATATCAGCCCGCGCGGCAAGGCACTCGGCTTCACCGTCGAGAATGCCGCCCGCCAGATCCGCTCCGCGCTGGAAGGCTCCATCCCGCGCCGCTTTGCCCGCGGCGAGGAAGAGATCACGATCCGCGTCAGGCAGGAAGTATCCATGGGGGGCGGGGCCTTGCGCGAGCTCTCCTTGCGGGCGCCGAGCGGCGAGTTCGTGCCGCTGACCGAGGTCGTGACGCTGGACGAGCGCGAAAGCTTCTCGGTGATCCAGCGCCGAGACGGCCGCGTCACCGTTGCCGTCTCGGCCGATGTCGATGCGGATGTCACGTCCAACATCGAGATCGTCCGCGACCTCGAGACCGGCAAGATGCAGGAGCTCGCCGGCAAGTACGGCGTCGACTACCGCTATTCGGGCCGCGAGGAGGAGCGGCGTGCCGCCTTCTCCGACCTGCAGCTCGGCATGGTCGCGGCGCTGGCGATGATCTACCTGATCCTGGCCGCGATCTTCGCAAGCTATTTCAAGCCGCTGGCGGTGATGTCGATCATTCCCTTCGGTGTGGTCGGCGCGGTGGCGGGCCACTACTTGATGGCCTATGACCTGACCATCCTCAGCTTCGTCGGCCTGCTCGGCCTGTCGGGTATCCTGGTCAACAACTCGATCATCCTTGTCGACCGGTTCGAGGACCACATCAAGGACGGCCGCAGTGTCGCCGATGCCGCGGTGATCTCGGCGCAGGATCGCCTGCGCGCCGTGCTGCTGACCTCGCTGACGACCATCGGCGGACTTGCGCCGCTGCTGTTCGAGACCAGCCTGCAGGCACGCTTCCTGATGCCGATGACGATCACCATCGTCTTCGGACTGGCGACGGCAACGCTTCTGGTTCTCGTGCTGGTGCCGGCGTTGATCGGCATTGGCGAAGACCTGCGGCGGATGGTCAGCCTGCGCCGCGATCCCCATGGCGACGACGGCGGCGATCAGGGCCACCGCTCCGGACCGCCGGCCCAGGTGCCGGCGGAATAGGAGCTAAGCTGCGGCGAGCCGCCTTGCGAAATCGGCAGCCGCCTTCGCGGCGAGCGCCAGGTTGCCGTCCCAGGTGGCCGGCGACGCATTTTCCAGCGGGCGCGCAGCGCCGCGTCGCGAAAATGCGGCAGAGAAAAAAGGCGCGCCGGCCTTAGGTTTCCGCGAGCCGCGTTGCGAAATCGGCGGCCGCCTTCGCGGCGAGCGCCAGGTTGCCGTCCCAGGTGGCCGGCGACGCCCCGCGCGGGGCAAGGTCGTGGTTGCCGTCCTCCAGCCAGACGAGCTCGACATGCGCGGGCAGGGTGACTTCGGCGATCTCCGCGGCGTTGCCGAAGCCGTCGCGGTCGCCTTGCGCGACCAGTATGGGCCGGCGCGCGCCTTCCAGCGGCGCCATGCGCCACTCGTCCGGCTTGCCCTGCGGGTGGAACGGATAGCCGAGGCAGACGACGCCCGAGACGCGCTTGGGCAGCGAGCTGCCGGCCGCCAGCATGGCGGCAACGCGTCCGCCCATCGACTTGCCGCCGACAAGCACCGGCCCCTCGACGCTTTTCGGAACGTCCTGCAAGGCGCTCTGGTATTCGCCGACCAGCAATTCTGCCTTGGGCGGCGGCCGCTTCGAGCCTCCGGTGCGCCGTGCCGCCATATAGGCGAATTCGAAGCGTGCGACCGCAAGGCCGGCCGCCGCCGCATGGCCGGCGAAGCGGTTCATGAAGCCGGAATCCATGGCCGCGCCGGCGCCGTGCGCCAGCAGCAGTGTCGCCACGGTCGGCGTGTCGCCTTCGGGGCGGGTCCAGAGTAGCTCGGTCATCCGTGGCCTTTGGTCGCGATCTGTTGAATTGGATTGCGAGCGCCTATCTCACGGGATGGGGTAAGGTGCAAGCGCCACTGTGGCAAGGCAGGGATCGCGAGGGGATGATGAGCGAGGCAACCGTCCGGCTGCTGCTGTTTCTGGGCATCTTCGCTGCCATGGCGCTGTTCGAGCTGGCCGTGCCGCGCCGCGCGCTGATCTTCTCCCGCGCCCGGCGGTGGACCACCAATCTCGCCATCGTCGCCACGGATACGGCGGTGCTGCGGATCGTCTTCCCCATGGCCGCCGTCGGCATCGCGCTGTGGGCCGGCGAACGGGGTATCGGCCTTTTCCCGGCGCTCGGCATGCCGCTGTGGCTTGCCGGCCTGCTCGGCTTCGTGCTGCTGGACTTTGCCGTGTGGGCCGAACACTGGGCCTCGCACAAGATCCCGCTTTTGTGGCGCATCCACCGGATGCACCACGCCGACCGCGACATCGACGTGACCACCGCCCTGCGGTTCCATCCGCTGGAGATCGTCGTCTCGATGCTGTGGAAGGCGGCAATCGTCGTCGCCTTCGGCATTCCGGCGGGCGCGGTGCTGGTCTTCGAGGTGGTGTTGAACGGGGCGGCGATGTTCAACCATGCCAATGTCCGCCTGCCGCTGGCGCTGGACCGCTGGCTGCGCGTTCTGGTGGTCACGCCGGACATGCACCGGGTCCATCATTCGGTGATCCGGACCGAGACGGATTCCAACTACGGCTTCAACCTGGCGATCTGGGACAGGCTGTTCGGCACCTATGTCGACCAGCCGGCACGGGGGCACGAGGGCATGGTGATCGGCCTCGACGAATACCAGCACGACGGGCCGGCCGGATACGTGTGGTCGCTCGGCGTCCCCTTCATGCGGATGCATCCGGACAGCGGCAGGCGCAGCGAAGACGCTCCGGCGCGCAGCAAAATGCCGGCCTCGGACGCTGCCGAGTAGAGATCGCTTCAGTAGAAGCTGACGGGGAAGTAGCGCAGGTACAGCTCGCTGTAGACGCCCTTCAGCTGCAGCCGCTGCAGGGCATGGTTGACCGCTTCCTGCCGCAGCGCGTCCTCCTTGCGGAAGGCGATGGTCATGCCGCGATCGAAATAGCCCGGCTCGATCCACGGCTCGCCGACGAAGACGCAGCAGTCGCCGGAGGTCTTGCCGTTCAGCCAGAAGGACAGCGACAACCCGTCGCCGAAATGCACCACGGCCTCTTCCGTGCCGAGGGCCGCGCGCGCTTCCGTCGCCCCGTCGAAGGGAACGATCTGCGCATCCGCGAAATAGCTGCGCAGGAAGCGCTCATGCACCGTGCCCTCGACGACGGAGATCTTCCGTCCCGCCAGTCCTTCCGGCGTGGTGTCGATCTCCGCGCCCTTCAGCGCAACGAAACGGGCCGGCAGGCCGATATAGGGGTCGGAGAAAAGCAGCGTCTTGACGTTGGCTTCGGTCATCGCCAGTCCGGCGATGACGGCGTCGCCTTCCTCGCGCACCAGGGCCGGCACCAGCGCGTCGAAGGACTTGATGCGCAGCGAGCAGGCCGCGTCCAGTTCCTCGCAGATCGCGCGCGCCAGATCGATGTTGAAGCCGGTCAGCCGGCCGGTTCCGTCGCGAAACGAGAAGGGCGGGAAATCGTCGCTGGCAAGAAAGCGGATCGTCTCCGGCGGCACGGTCGGCCGGTCGCTGCTGCTGCGCGGGTCCCAGAAGTTCGGCACGGTGACGCCGGGTGCTGCCTCCTGCGCTGCGGCCGGGCGGGCGAGAGGGTCAGTCAGAAGCGCGAGACATGCAACCGCCATGAAAGCAAGGGTTGCAATTCCTGAAATCCTGCTATCAAATCGCATCGCTGTCTTGGCCGTTTGTCGGGGGGCGAACCGCAATGAAGTCCGGGCCTTGCGCCTGCGCCGTGCCGTATTTTCGGCACTTCTGTCGCTGCGCTGTCCGGCGGGGCATGGCACTCCCCTTTGCCGTCGCTCCCGTTCTCCCTTGCCCGCCTGTCGAGGGGCCTGCACGTTGATGGCGGACGGGCAGTTTCCGGATCCTTCGTTTCCGCAAGCTGCCCGCGCCGACGCGATCCTATCACATCGATCCGCGCCCGCGTCCAGCCATGCGATGCGCGTCCACGCTCGGCGCAATGGCGTACCGCCGCCCGCCGTTGTGCTTCGGCAGATGGCGGCCGAGGCAAGGTCCGCACCGGCGGTGCCGTCCCGGCTGCCGCCTGAGTTGGCGCTGTTGCGCGGGCGGGGCCTTGCCGATGCGCATCTGGTGGCGCTCGCCCGCCGCGCCGGCCCGCGCGAGGGCGCGCTGGCCCGGCTGCTGATGGAGGAGGGGCTCGTCGCACCCGACGCCTATTACGCCGCGCTCGCCCAGTCGCTTGGCCTGCCCTTCCTGCCGCAGGGCAGTTTCCGGGCGGATGCGCAGCTGGAGCTTCTGCCGCCTCCCGGCTTTCCCGGTCCGCTCTTTTGCGGCCGCACACCGTCGGGCGAGCGGCTCGCCGTGTTCGCGCCGGTGCCCGAGAGCGTCGCCGCGATCCGTGCGCTGCTGGCGCGCGCGCCGTCCTTGCGCGCGCGTCTTGCCATCGCCACCCCAGTGGCGCTGGAGCTTGCCGGCCGGGCCGCCGCGCCGGGTCTGCGGCTGGCGAGCGAGCGGCCCGATGTCAGCGCCCGCGCGGTGCTGACGCGCGGACAGATCGCCGTCGCCGGGCTTGCCGTCGCCGCCTTTTGCCTTGGCCGGCTACTCACCGTGGAGGCGCTGGTCATCTTCGCCTCCGTGCTGGTGACGCTGCTCGGCATGATGCTCGGCGCGTTGCGGCTTCTGGCCGGTCTCAGCCACACGCCCAGCCCGCGGCCTGCGCAGTTAATCCCCGCCCGGCTGTTGCCGCGCTACTCCGTGCTGGTGCCGCTGTACCGCGAGGCGCGGGTGGCGCAGAGCCTGGTGCGCCATCTGGACGCCCTCGATTATCCCCGCGACCGGCTCGAGATCCTCTTCCTGCTGGAGGAGGACGACAGCGAGACCCGCGCCGCTCTCCTCCCGTATCTGGGGCCCTGCATGCGCGTGCTGACCGTGAGCGGGGCGGGGCCGCGCACCAAGCCGCGGGCGCTCGTCCACGGGCTCGACCATGCGCGCGGCGAGCTCATCGCCGTCTATGACGGGGAGGACCGGCCGGAGCCGGACCAGTTGCTGCTGGCCGCCTCGCGCTTTGCCGAGCTGCCGCCCTCCGTCGCGGTGCTGCAGGGGCACCTTGCCATCGATCACCGAAGCCACCGGTTCTTTCCGCGCCAGTTCCTGCTGGAATATGCGGGCCTCTTCGATTGCCAGCTGCCCTGGTTTTCCGCGCGCGGCCTGCCGTTTCCGCTCGGCGGCACGTCCAACCACTTCCGCCGCACCGCGCTGGACGCGGCCGGCTCGTGGGACCCCTACAACGTCACCGAGGATGCCGACCTTGCCATGCGGCTGGTGCGCGGCGGCTGGTCGATGCAGATGCTCGCCTCCACCACCTTCGAGGAGGCGCCGCTCAGCTGGCGCGCCTGGCACGGGCAGCGCGCCCGCTGGCTGAAGGGCTGGCTGCAGACCCTGCTGGTGACGCTGCGCGAGCCCTTCCGTCTGGCTGCGGAGCTGCGCCGCACGCGCCTTGCCGTGCTTCTCGTCTATCTGCTGGCCATGGTGGTGACGCTCGCCGCCCATCCCTTCTTCGTCGGCATCCTGCTGCTTTACGGCTCCGGTGTTGCCGGCCTGCTGCCGCGCTTCGACGTGCTCGGCGGCGTGGTGCTGACGCTGGCCGGCGTCAGCGTCACCCTGTGCTATGCCAGCATGACGCTTCTGGCGATCGCCGGGGCGGCAGCACGCTCGCGCCTGCCGTCGTTGCTCGACCTGGCGCTGATCCCGGCCTATTGGCTGGCCCAGAGCCTTGCCTTCTATGCCGCCGTCGTCGATCTGGTGCGCCGGCCGCACCGCTGGCAGAAGACCGAGCACGGCCTTGCCCGTCGTCCGTCGCGAATGCCCGGCGTTCAAAGGCGCGGCAAAACCCACTAGTGTCCTCTCTCCTGTGGTTGATGATTCCCGGCTGGTGCGCGACGTGTCGTCCTTTTCCTTCGTCCATGCGGCGGACCTGCATCTCGGTAGCCCCCTGACGGGGCTTTCCCTGCGCGATCCCGAAATCGCTCGCCGCTTCGGCGAGGCGACCCGCACCGCGCTGTCCACGCTCGTCACCCGCACCATCGAGGCGGGAGCCGCCTTCATGGTCATCGCCGGCGACGTCTATGACGGCGAGTGGCGCGACAATTCCGTCGGCCTGTTCTTCGCCCGCGAGATGGCGCGGTTGGAGCGTGCCGGCATTCCCGTCTTCATCCTGCGCGGCAACCACGATGCCGAAAGCGTCGTCACCCGCGCCGTCACCCTGCCGGACAATGTCACGAGCTTCGGCACCCGCCGTCCGGAGACGCACACGCTGGACGATCTGCGCGTTGCCCTGCACGGCCAGAGCTTCCCGGACCGGCAGGTCGGCGAGAACCTTGCCGCCGCCTATCCGGCGCCGGTGCCCGGCCATTTCAACATCGGCGTGCTGCACACCTCGCTGACCGGCCGCCCGCCCCATGCCGACTATGCGCCCTGTTCGCTCGCAGACCTGGCGGCGCGCGGCTACGGCTACTGGGCGCTCGGCCATGTCCACGCCTTCGAGGTGGTGAGCGAAGATCCGCCGGTGGTCTTTCCCGGCAACATCCAGGGCCGCTCGATCCGCGAAACGGGCGCAAAGGGCGCGGTGTTGGTCACCGTCACCGATGGCGAGGTGTCCGGCATCGAGCGGATGATCGTCGACGAGGCGCGCTGGGCCCGCGTCGAGATCGCCGCCGGCGGGGCGGAGGATCTCGCCTCCCTCGTCGTCGCGGCGCGCGAGGCGCTGCGTCCGCATGTGGCGGCGGCCGAGGGGCGCCCGCTCGCGCTGCGCCTGCGGCTGTCCGGCGAGAGCCAGCTTTACGGCTGGGCGCTCGCCAACCGCGCGCTGCTCATCGACGAGATGCAGAACGCCTGCCATCAGGCGGATGCCGAGGCCTGGCTGGAGAAGCTGGAGCTCGACCTTGCCCCGCCCGCCGAGGCCCGTCCGCTCGCACCGCTCGATGCCTCGCTCGACCTTGCCGCGCTGCTTGCAGAGGCGGCGAACGATCCGGACTTCCGCGAGGAGGCCGCCGGACAGATCGGGCTGCTGGTCAGCAAGCTTCCCGCAGGCCTCGTCGACCCGGCCGCGCCCTTCGGCGAGGAACTCGACACGCTGGTCGCCGAGGCGCGGGCGCTGCTCGCCGAACGCATCGCGGAAGGGAGCTGAGGCGGATGCGGATCGAGCGGCTGCATCTGCTGCGCTACGGCAGCCTGACCGACCGGGAGCTGCGCTTTCGCCCAGGCGCCGGCCTGCATCTCGTCTACGGCCCCAACGAGGCGGGCAAGAGCTCGACGCTCGCCGCGATTTCCGACCTGCTGTTCGGCTTCAGCGAAAAGCGGCGTGCGGCCGACGGTGCCGAGGAACGGCGCTACGACTTCCTGCATGAGGCACCGAGCCTGCGCGTGTGCGCAACGCTCACGGACGCGCGCGGCAACAGCCTGTCGCTGCGCCGCCGCAAGGGCCGCAAGAACACACTGCTTGCCGACGACGAGAGCGAGACGCCGCTCGCCGACGATGTCTTGGTGCCCTTTCTCGGCGGGCTGACGCGCGAAGTCTTCCAGCTCGCCTTCGGCCTCGATTCCGCGCGCCTGCGCGAGGGCGGGCGCATGCTCCTGTCCGGCGACGGGGAGGGCGGGGAGATCTTTGCGGCCGCCTCGGGCCTGCACGGGCTCAATGCCCTGCGCGCCGATCTCGACCGCGAGGCGGACGGCCTGTTCGCGCCGCGCGCCTCCGGTACGCGGAAGATCTACCAGGTGCTGGAGCGCCATGCGGAGGCGCGCCGCGAGGAGCGCGAGCGCCAGCTGCGCGAGGCCGAATGGAAGTCGCTCAACAAGGCGGTCGAGACGGCGAACGAGACGCTGACCGAGGCCGAAGCGCACCTCAGCGAGGCCCATGCCCGCCGCGAGCGCCTTGCCCGCCTCGTCAGTCTCAAGCCGCTGCTTGCCCGCGTTACCGCGAGCGAGGCCCGCCTTGCCGCCTTCGCCGATCTGGGTGAGGTGCCCCGCGGCCTTGCCCGCCGGCTGCAGGAGGCGCTTGCCGCCACCACGACAACGGCCGAGGCGCAGCGGGATGCGGTCCGCCGCCTGCAGGAGGCGGAGGAGCTGGCGCGCGGCATCGCGGTCGACCGCCCGCTCATCGAGGTGGCCGCGGACGTGACCGCGCTGCATGCCGAGATCGGGGCGGTGCGTCAGCGAAGAAGCCAGATCCCGCGTGTCGAGCAGGAGGCACGCGACCTGACGGATGCGATCGGGGCCCAGCTGCGCCGCCTCGGCCTGACGCTGGAGCCGCAGGACAGCGAGGCGATCCGCGCCCGCCAGCCCTCAGATGCGGGCCTTGCCGATCTTGCCGCGCGCCTTGCGGAGGGCGACGGGCTGTTGCGCCGGCGTGCCGAGTTGCAGGCGGTGCTTGCCAGAGAGAGCGCGGACTTCGAGCGCCTGTCCGGCGGGGCTGTGGATGGGCGTGCGGCCGATCCGGCGCCCTTGCGCGCCCGTCTTGCCGCGCTCGCCCCGCAGATCCGCCAACTGGAAGAGCGCGACCGGCTGCAGCCGGCGCGCGAGCGTCTGACAAGCCGCCTCATGGAGACCGCTGCGCGCCTGTCGCCGCCGGTTGCCGAGCCCGAGCGTCTGGCCGCCGCGCCGCTGCCCGGCATCGAGCAGATCGCGGAGTTTCGCGCCCGGTTCGATGAGATCGGCGAGGCGCTGCGCCGCCACCGCGAGCAGGACGCTGCGCGCGTCGAAGAGATCGCGGGTCTCGACGCCGCCATTGCCGAGAGCGAGCGCGGCGGCGCCATGCCCTCGCGCGCCCGCATCGAGGCCGCGCGGCGCGAGCGCGACGAGGCGCTTGCGAAGGTCCCGGATGGCGGCAAGCCTGCTCTGGAGGCGGCGCAGCCGCTGCTGCGCGAGGCCGACCAGCTGGCCGACCGTGCCGTTGCCGAGGCCGACCGCGTGTCGCGCCATGCTGCCGATGTCGCCCGCCGCGATGCGCTGCTTGCCCGCCGGGCCGAGGCCGCGCGCCAGGGGGAAGCGCTCTCCGCCGATCTTGCCGCCGCGAAGGCGGCCTGGGCCGCGCTCTTTGCGCCCCTCGGGCTGGAGCCGGCAGGTCCCACCGCGATGACCGAATGGCGAAAATCGGTTGACCGCTGGCTGGAGCAGCGCGACGAACTGGCCGATCTCGTCTCCACCATCGATGGCCTGGAGGCCAGTGCCAGCCGTGCCTTGCCGGGACTGGCAACCTTGGCCGGCGAGCTGGGGCTGGCCGTGCCGGCGGCCGGCGACCTTGCCCGCGATGGCCTTGCCCTGCTGCGCCTGGTCGAGGGCGAGCTGGAGCGCCGGGCCGAAGGCTTCCAGCAGGGCCGTGCGCTGGCCGCGCGTATCGGCGATGCTGCGGCGCGCCTCGACCGGCTGAAGCGCGAGGCCGCCGAGGTCGATGAGGCGCAGGCGCGCTGGCGTCAGGACTTCGACGCAGCACTTCGCGCGGCAGGCCTTGATCCCGGCGCCTCGCCGCAGGCGGCCGCGGCCGTGCTGGAGGTCTGGCGCGAACTGTCTGCCGCGCTGACCGAGCGCGACAAGCTCGCCCGCCGCGTGCGCGGCATGCAACGCGACAACGAGGCGTTCTCGGCTGCTGCCCTCGATCTCGTACGCCGTGTCGCCCCGAGCCTTGCCGAGGGCGAGGAAGGCACGGAGCCCGACCGGCTGGTCGAGGCGCTTCATGACCGTCTTGCCGAGGAGCGCGCGGCGCTCACCCGCGCGGAAGGGGCCGGCGAGGCGCTTGCAAGGTCCCGCGCCGAGCTGGCCCGGGCCGAGGAGCGGCAGGCGGGCGCAGCAACGCAGCTTTCCGGACTTTGCGCCGACCTTCCCGAGGCGCTGCGGGCGGGCGACATGACTTCGCTCGCCGCCCGTCTGACGGAGCGCGACGGCGCTGCCGCCGCCCTCGACGAGACGCTGGCGCTGTTTGCCGAAACGGCGGCAGGCGAGCCGCGCGAAGCGGTTGCCGAAGAGCTCTCGGGTCTCGACGAAGGGGCAGCCCAAGCCGCGCTGGAGCGGCTCGCCGGCGAGATCAATGCGCTGACCGCAGGCATGAAGGAGGCGCTCGCCGCCCGCCATGCCGCATTGGCCGAGCGCGACCGCGCCGAGGCCGGCGAAGGGGCCGACCGCGCCGCCTTCGAGAGGCTCGCCGCCGAGGCCGAACTGCAGGAACTCGGCCGCCAGTGGCTCGTCACCCGGCTTGCCTCGCTGCTTCTCTCCGGCGCGCTGGAGCAGCACCGCGCCCGTCAGGACGATCCGCTGCTGGAGCATGCCGGCCGGCTGTTCGCCGGGCTCACCTCCGGCTCCTTCGAGGGGCTGACGCGCCGCTTCGGCGAGGACGACCGGGCAGAGCTTCTGGCGCGGCGCCCGGATGGGGCGACCGTCGGCCTCGTCGGCTTGAGCGACGGCACCTGCGACCAGCTCTATCTGGCGCTGCGGCTTGCGTTTCTGGCCGACTACGCCACCCGCGCGGAGGCCGCCCCCTTCATCGGCGACGACCTGTTCCAGACCTTCGACGATGCGCGCACGGCCGCGGGCCTGCGCACGCTTGCAGGCCTGTCGGACACGCTGCAGCCGATCCTCTTCACCCACCACGCCAGCGTGGTCGACATCGCCCGGCGCGAGCTCGGCGAGCGGCTCGACCTGCTGGAGATGTGAAAGGCGCTTTCTGCGTGTTGCCAGCGGCGGCGCGATCCGGCATGGCTTGCTGCATAACCGCATTTTCCCACCTGGAAAGCCGCCATGCGCGCTGAGCGCTTCGACACTGTTATCCTCGGGGCCGGCGCCGCCGGTATGATGTGCGCCGCCCATGCAGGCGCGCGGGGCGGGCGCGTGCTCGTCATCGACCATGCCAAGGCGCCGGGCGAAAAGATCCGCATTTCCGGCGGCGGGCGCTGTAATTTCACCAATATCGGCGCGACGGCCCGCAATTTCCTGTCCGCCAACCCGCATTTCGCCAAGTCCGCGCTCGGCCGCTACACTGCCCGCGATTTTCTGGCGCTGGTCGAGCGGCACCGTATCCCCTGGCACGAGAAGACGCTGGGCCAGCTTTTCTGCGACAACTCGGCCGGGGATATCATCGCGATGCTGCGCGCGGAGATGGACGCGGTCGGCGCCGAGTTGCGGCTCTCGACCACCTTGGAGGAGCTGGAGCGCGGGGATAACGGCTTCCGCGTGACGCTGGGCGGCGAGGGGGCGGCGACGGTCTCCTGCCGCCATTTCGTCGTCGCCTGCGGGGGTAAGTCGATCCCCAAGATGGGCGCGACCGGCCTTGGCTACCGCATCGCCGAGCGCTTCGGCCTCGCCGTCACCGAAACGCGGCCCGCCCTGGTGCCGCTGACCTTCGCCGAAGACATGCTGGCGGGCTTCCGCGAGATCGCCGGCGTCGCCGCGCCGGTGCGCATTTCCTTCGGCAAGACCTCGTTCGACGAGGCGATGCTCTTCACCCATCGCGGCCTGTCCGGCCCGGCGATCCTGCAGATCTCGTCCTATTGGCGCGAGGGCCAGCCGGTCCGCATCGCCTTCCTGCCGGGCCGCGACCTTTTGGGCGAACTGCGTGCCTCGCGCCAGGAAAACGGCCGCCGCAGCCTGGCCAATGCGCTCGCCGAGATCCTGCCGAAGCGCCTCGCCGGCTACATGGCGGACCGCCACGGCTGGTCGGGCCAGATGGGCGAGACCGGCGACCGGAAGCTTGCCGCCATCGCCGCGACGCTGCAAGGCTGGGAGGTGATGCCGCTCGGCACGGAAGGGTACCGCACGGCCGAGGTGACGCTCGGCGGCGTCGATACGGCGGGGATCAACTCGAAAAGCCTGGAGGCCAAGGCCGTGCCGGGCCTTTATTTCATTGGCGAAGTGGTCGACGTCACCGGCTGGCTCGGCGGGTACAATTTCCAGTGGGCCTGGTCTTCGGGCTGGGCCGCCGGCACGGCGATTGCCGAGGCGGGCGCTTAAGGCCGCCGCAAAAGCGGGATCTCGCGCGCCACCCGCCGCGCCATCTCGCTCGCCTCGCCGGCAAGCCCCTGCGCAACGCCGGCCCGGTCGGCGGCGCTGCGGTTCTGGCTCATCTTCCGCTTGCCCTCCAGGCGGGTGATAACCATCCGCATGCCGACGATCCCGCGAAGCTGCGCGGCGACGAAATCGGCCGGCGCGTCGGAGACGGCCCAGGCATTCGCGCGCCCGGCCTCGTGCCGCTCCGTCAGGCGGCGGACCACCTGAAGCAGCCGATCCGCGTCCTCGAAAAACTCAATCTTTCCATAGGCATGGACGGCGGCGTAGTTCCATGTCGGCACGACCTTGCCGTGCTCCGCCTTGCTGGCGTACCAGCCGGGGGAGACATAGGCGTCAGGCCCGGAAAAGGTCGCCAGCGCCTCACCGAGGACCGGCGCGCGCCACTGGGGATTGGCGCGGGCAAGATGCCCGTGCAGCACCCCGAACGGGCCTTCAGCTGGGTCGAAGAGCAGCGGCAGCGGCGTCGCCAGCAGGCCGTCGGCGGTGGCGGTGACGAGCGTTGCGAGGGGGCAGGCCCCGATCATCGCGGCGAGCGCTGCGGGATCGTCCTCGCGAAAGGCAGGCGGCGTGTACATCGGCAAAGGATCCGGACAGTCGTGACTGCCTTGAAACTAGGGGCTTTTCGCCCGTCCGCGAAGGTCCGCCTGCCGGCGCAATCGGGGTACCGCTTCGCGCAAAGCCGGCTCAGGCGAGCAGGGCGGCGAGGCCCTCGTGGGTGCGGCCGGGAGCGATCTGGTGGATCTCGGCGCTGACGACGCCCTCCTTGACGAACGGGTCCGCGGCAACGCGCGCCTCCAGCGCTTCGCGGGCCTCGCCGCGGGCGAGAACGGCACCCCCGACACCCGGCACCAGGCTGCCGGCGAGCAGGAAGACGCCGTCCTCGAAGCCCTGGCGGATCCAGGCGTTATGCCCGTCCATGTGGCGGGGCGCCTCCGCCCTGTTGGTGGCGAATTTCAGGAACACGACGAACATGGCTTTCTCCTTTGAAAACGTGAGACCGATCAGGCGCTTGCCGGCACGGTTTGGTCGAGCCAGCGGGTGAGATCGGCGACTTCCCGCTCGACGAAATCGGCATCATTGAGGGCATTGGCGAGGGTCGCTATCCCCTGGCTGCGGGCGATCAGATGCAGCGCCAGACGGTCGGCATCCGGGCCAAGGCCGAGCGCTGCGAACTGGCGCGCCAGCCAGTCGCGGAACAGGGCAAAGAGGCCGCCGGCATCGCTCAGCGAGGGGTGGTCGATCTTGGCAAGCTCGGCGGTGAGCGTGCCGACCGGGCAGCCGTGGCGCAGGATCTTCGCCCGGTTGGCGATCAGGATGCGGATGAAGCAGCGGATGCGCGCCGCCGGGCTGTCGCCGGCCTCGCTCTCCCAGGCCACTAGGAGCGCGCGCGTCGCCTCCAGCCGCCGGTCGATCACAGCAATGAGGATCTCGTCTTTCGTCTTGAAATGATGGTAGAAATTGCCCCGCGAAATGCCGACCGCCGCCGCGATATCGGCAAACGAGGTGTGCTCGAACCCCTGCTCGTAAAACAGCCGGTCGGCCTCGCCGACGATCTGGTCGCGGGTCGCGCGCGCCATTCTCCCCCACCCTTCCTCTGGTTGCTGCCCGGACAGGGGATAGTGCCTGTCTGGGACGCTCGTCCTAATTCTGATTTAGGACGAGCGTCCCAATCCTGTCAAGCGGGGACAACAGGGATGGCGGGGAGGGCGGGACGGGCGAAGGAAGGACGCGCGGCGAAGCGGCGCGAACTGCCCGAAACGGCGGCGCAGCGGCAGGATCTTCCGGCTAACCGTCTGAAAACAGGCGTGTTTTGGTCGCTACGGAAAATTGAGAAATTTTGCGCGGAATTTTGCAAAATCGCGTCTCGAAATGCTCGAAAATTGAGAAAGCCGTCGCAAACGCACTGAAATCGGCCGTTCGCCCGAAATCGGCAGGGGAAGCCGCGGCACTGGTCAGGAGAGGGACCGGCTACCCGCCCGGCCGCCGACCGGGCCGCCTGTCGGGCCAAGAGGGAAGGACCGGGATGTTATCCCCGGTCCGACTTTTTGTAGGAAAATGCCGCGTTCAGACCAGTGCCGCATTACGGCGGTGAGCCCGAAGAGCGCAGTTGCCAGTCTAGGTCAAAAGTGCGGCGAGAGGGGAAGCGTGGAGCGGGTGAAGGGAATCGAACCCTCGTCACTTGCTTGGGAAGCAAATGCTCTACCATTGAGCTACACCCGCAACGCCCTCCTGACTACAGTTTCGGCGTGACGGCTTCAAGCTGAAAGTGGTCAGACTGCGCCGTTTCGCGGTGCTAGGATGAGTGACCCTTACCGCGAAGGAAGCGTTCGATCTCTGCCTCGGCCAATTCCGCCAACTCGTTCTCAACCTCGTCTGCCTTTGCCCACAAAGAGAATGCTTCTTCGGCGAGCGACGCGATATGCTTCTCTTTTTCTGCTTCGAGACGAGGGACGGCGAAGTCCTTGAGGTCTTCGACTTCGATGTGAGGAATACTGGAACCGTAGGCAAGAGACTTGGTTCTTGGCCTGCCGAGTTCGGGATGGCTCATTGCGACGTATAGATAACCGGGCGCTATCGTATCGCCTGCGGCAATACGGATAACATCATCCGAGACGACTTTGCCTTCGTGCTGCTCGGTCGCAATCGCGACGGAACCCAACAAACCATACACCTGCCCGGATCGAGACATCATCAGCCAACCCGGTTTCACATAGCCATTGTTTTTGTCGGCGATGCCTGCCGCGGAGATTCGGCGAGCATAGTCAGGATTGATCTCAAATATCTGAGAGCTGTCTATCAGGGACACCCCATCTTCGGCGGGAACACGCTTAAAGCGATTTGGTAGCCAAACATCGCACTTCGCATCGCGGAGCGATGTCCAACTAGAAGCACCTTTTCGCAGTCTGGTTTCGATTTCTGACTTTTGGGGGTTGTGACTCCAAGCATCAAATCGACGGCGATTGCCAAACAAACAATCGCTTGCGCGGCGCACAAATGCTGCTTCGTCGTCCGCCCCTGCTGTATTGCCGAAATTGCCGCCGAAAGCGGCCTCGGCTTCCTCCATTTTCTTGCGCGCGGAATTTCGGCAAGCAATGACTTGATCAAAGCCGTCGTTGCAATCGGCAAGCATCTTCGCATTGCTTGGCTCGATTAGCGGGAGCGCGTCGAGGTGATGAGTTTCGAGGTGTTTGATGATATGCCCATACTGTGCTGCCATCATCATGTCGCGCACCGAAGGAGCGCGAAGGTAGGCATAAACCCAACCCCGCCATGATGGGTCAATCGCATCAATTCTTAGAAGGTCGTGAGAGACCAAAATTCCGTCGATTGACGAATGGGCAAGTGTCGCCCTGCCTACGCTGCCCGAGCAAGTGACGAGTATAGTGCCGTGCTTTACAAACCTCTCAGCGTGATCAGCCGTTCGGTTTAGCGACAGCCACTTGCGGGGAATAGGTCGAACATCGAAAACCTGAGTGGCGGCAAGAAACGGCGTTCCGAAGTCCGCGCTAACTTGGATGCCTTTAAGGCGTGATGGCTGCCAAGTTCGGGCCTTTTCGGATAGCTGCCCCCATCCCGACGACTTGGATTCAATCGAGAGCCGCGTGCCGAAGCCACTGGCAAGGAAGTTCTCGGCCTCCATCCGACGCCCGCCGCCGAACAGCAGCGAGGCACGCAGGGACGACGACTTGACCTTGTGCCAAGGCCAATCCGTCTTTGTCTCGCGCGGCGGGGTTAGTCTTGCTCGTAGAGCCATGACCGGAACGCCTGTGCGATTTGGAGGGTGTTGTCGTCGATGACTTTGCGCTGCGTGCGCTGCTTCTTGTAGACGGGTTTGCCGTCCTCATACTCCTTGAGGGTTTCTTCGACTTCCTCGACAATCTCATTGCCTTTGCGGTCGCGCACATAGGTGACGTTGCCGCGCTTGTCGTGACCGATGTGGTTCGCCACGGCCATGAAGACCTCGTAATCGTTCAGGCGACCCGCTGCCGTCTCGACGGCAATCTGCTCGTCCGTCTTGCGTTCGAGGACGAGCACGCTCGTCTGCACGCTGACATGCGGCTGGAAGGTGTCGGGGTGCAGGTCGATGCTCGCGAGCACGCGCGTGTTCTGCAAAATCCACTCGCGCACATAGCCAAGCCCCGGCGATCCGAGGATGCCGTCAGGCAAGACGATGGCGCAGCGACCCGAGCCGGGTTTCAGCAGTTTGATGCACCGCTCGATGAACAGGATTTCGGGCGGCTGCGATTTCTGAACGGCGTCAGTTTTCGTCCACTTGTCGGTGTCGGCATCGTAGGCCCATGTGTGCCCGAGGTCGTATGCCTCCAAGATCGACGGTTCGTCGATGGGGATTTTCGAGCCGAAAGGCGGGTTGGTGAACAGCAGATCGACCTGACCCATGATCTGCCGATCCCGAAGGCTGTCCTCCCATGTGGCAGGGGCCTTGAGGGAGTTCGCCTGATACAGCCCGCCAGCACCGTCATTGTTCATGACCATGTTCATCTTGGACGCTTTGACGAGGTTCGGGTTCAGGTCCATGCCAATGATGTAGTTCTGCGCGAAACGGCTGACACGCTGACGGATCGCCGTTTCTGCGCGCTCAACGTCTCCCCATTTGCTGATCTCGGCAGACCTGATCTTTTCGATCACATAGTTCATGGCTGTGATCAGAAAGCCCCCGGTCCCACATGCCGGATCGAGGATCATTTGCCGCTCACCCGGATCAAGCATCGCGACGGCCATTTGGCAGATGTTGCGAGGGGTAAAGAATTCGCCGCGATCCCCGCGCAGGTTCGACCCGACGATTTCCTCGTAGGCGCGCCCCTTCACGTCGATGTCGCTTTCGAGCAGCGAATACATCTGCAACTGGCTGACGATGTAGGCGCGAACGCCGTCATTGAGTTCGACGACTTCGTTTTCGCGGAAGATCGTGGGATATTCCGCTTTCACCTCGTCAAACAGGCGGGCGATGCGCGCCTTGACCTTGAGTTGCCCGTTCATGCCGTGGCGCTCTTTCGAGGTCGCGTAGAATTCCACCTCGTCAGAGCTTCGCTCGTCGTGGATTTTGCAGAAGATGATCTTGAGCAGTTCCCAAAACGCTTCGGGCTTCTGTAGCCCTTGGTTTCCGGCGATGTAGTTATGGCAGCGGCGGAACGCGAAAAGCAGCGCATCGGACGACGCCGCCTTCAACTGATCGAAGCGCGGGCGTTCGACTTCATCCTCTGTCCGGCCTTTGCCGGGAATGTCGGGGATTTCCTCGAATTTGACGGAGCCATTGGTATCGACTCGCCGATAGCAGTAGCGTTCGATCCCATTCGTCCACATGCCATAGGCAACATTCGGGCACGCCGCCATGTAGCTTTGAAGCTGGCCGACGCCTTCCTTGCGGTCTGATGATTTGATCTTCTGCGACTTGCACTCGATGATGATGCGGGCGCGATCCTGATCGTGCTTGTCGCCTTCGTCGAAAATGACGAGGTCAGCCCTTGGCTTACGCGAGCCAAGGCGCAGAACAAATTCAACGGACACCTCGGCTTTCTCATACCCATATTCGCGCACAAGCGACTTTGCGATCTCTTGGCGGACGTATTCCTCGGGCGTCTCATTCCGCTGAGTGATGCCGTCGATGTAGTCGAGGATTTTTCCCTGCTGAACGATAACGGCAACGGGGCGCGCGGCCGTCTTTTGAAACTCGGCAGCTTGGACGGCCATGATCACTCTCCCTCTTTGGCGACCTTGGGCCACTGCTCCGTGACGGCCTTCTCGACCAGTTGCACCATCCAATCTTGGACAGATGTGTCCTCGGCTGCGACGACAATCCTGAGCCTTCGGTGAAGGTCAGGTTCCAGCCTCACATGGACCATGCGCGGCCCATCAGACCGCTTTGACTTGGTGGCGGCGCGAGCCATCGGACAACCCTCGTCACGTTTGTGATTCTTGTAACACCGCGACTCCGGTAGCACTAGAGGAAAGTGAAGTCTTATGAATGGCTTGGCGCTTGGGTCGCGGTTGGCGACAGCAAAAACAAAAGGAGGGACAGAGTGCTTCCATTTCGGGTGTCAGTAGATCGCTCAACGGCAGGTGAGCGTCCGCCAACCTCAGACGCATATCAACCTCTAAGTGCGTGTGAGCATCTCTTGTCACCACTTTGTAAAGGATTTGAGTTCGCTGATTGAGGCGCAATACAACAGGACTGCGTAGACGCTGATTTGAATGTTCCAAAATGTGTCGGATGATAAACGCGTGGACTTGGGAAGCTCTCGCTCTACCATTGAGCTACACCCGCATCTCGGCCTCTATATCGGCGCGGGGCGGGCGGGCTGTCAAGCGCCTCGCGGGCGGCTGGGGAGGGCTCTCCCGCGAAATTGCTTTCTCCTTGATTTTGCGGTGCCGATGACCACTTCTCGTGCCGACCGGCGGCCCCGCCGGTGCGCGCGCCGCACAAAGCGTTCTGGAGAGTAAAGACATGCGTGAACGGCTCAAGGCCCTGGTCCAGTCGCGCCGCTGGGAAGCGGTGATCATCGCGCTCATCGTCGTCAATGCGGTGACGCTCGGCCTGGAGACCAGCCCGAGCATTATGGCCGCCTTCGGCCCGGCGCTCGTCGCCTTCGACGCGCTGATCCTGGCGGTCTTCACCGTCGAGATCGCCTTGCGGATCGTGGCGCACGGGCCGTCCTTCTTCCGCGATCCGTGGAACCTCTTCGACTTCGCGGTGGTGGGCGTTGCCCTGATGCCCGCCAGCGGGGCGTTCTCGGTCTTGCGCGCGCTGCGCATCCTGCGCGTGCTGCGGCTGATCTCGGTGGTGCCCTCGCTGCGCCGGGTGGTCGGCGGCCTCGTCGCGGCGCTCCCCGGCATGGGCTCCATCGTGCTGCTGCTCGGCCTCGTCTTCTACGTCTTCGCGGTGATGACGACGAAGCTCTACGGCGCGTCCTTCCCCGAATGGTTCGGCACCATCGCCGCCTCGCTCTACACGCTGTTCCAGATCATGACGCTGGAAAGCTGGTCGATGGGCATCGTGCGGCCGGTGATGGAGGTCTATCCGCTGTCCTGGCTGCTGTTCGTGCCCTTCATCCTGTGCACCGCCTTCACCGTGCTGAACCTTTTCATCGGTGTCATCGTCTCGGCCATGCAGCAGGAGCACGAGCACACGGCCGAGGCCGACCGCCAGGCGATCCACGACGAGACCGGGCTGGTGCTGGCCGAGGTGCGGGCGCTGCGCGAGGAAGTGCGCGAGCTGCGCGGGCGCCTCGCCGAGCGCTGAGGGGCGGGACTTACGGCGCCGTCAGCTCGTAGACGGCGATTTCCGCCGCCCGGCCCTTGGCCCGCGCGCTGCCGAGCGGGCGGAAGGCGAAGGCTTCGTCGCCGGCAGCCACCCGCACCGCCTCGCTGGTCAGGACGGTGGTGCCGAACTCCTTGTTCATGCCCTCCAGCCGCGAGGCGACATTGATCGTGTCGCCGATGGCGGTGTACTGGCGCCGGGTCGAGGCGCCGACGCTGCCGACGACGGCAATGCCGGTATGCAGCCCGAAGCGGGTGGCAAGCTCGGGCCGGCCGGCGGCGCGGTTGTCCTTGTTGAACGCGGCGACCGCCTCTGCCAGTTCCAGGGTGCAGCGGCAGGCGTCCGCCACATGGTCCGGGTTGCTCTCCGGCGCGTTCCACATGGCGTAGACGGAGTCCCCCAGATACTGGACGATGACGCCGTCATGCGCCTCGACGATGCGGTTGAGCAGCTCGAAATAGTCGGAGAGCAGGGCGACCACTTCCTCCGGCGCGTGCTGCTCCGAAAGGGTGGTAAAGTCGCGGATGTCGGTGAACAGGACGGTGACGTCGCGCCGCTCGGCCGAGGCCGGGTCCTGCCGCCCGGCGGCGACGACCTTGCGCACCAGCTCGCGCGGGACATAGAGCGCGAAGCTGGCGATGGCGGTGCGGGCGGTGGCGAGCGCGCCGGCCAGCGTGTTGATCTCCGCGACCAGCGAGGAGACGAGGGGGCGGGTCTCAAGGTCGAGATCGCCGATGCGCGCGGCATCGTCCGCAAGCTGCGTCAGCGACCGGCTGACCAGGCGCGCGACGAGCAGGGCCGACAGCACGCCCATGACGATGAGGCCGAAGGAGACGATGAGGGCGCGGGCGAGCAGCAGCCGGCTTTCGGCGGTGAAGTCCGACAGCGGCGCGGCAACGGCAACGACGGTGCCGGCAAGTTCGCTCGCCCCGCGCACCGGCTCCAGCGCCAGCAGGTAGGTCTCGCCGCCGGCCTCGATCCGGTGGAGGCCGGAGACGGTGCCCGGCCCCAGCTGCGGCAGCAGCAGGGGGAGCAGCGGATCGTCGAGGCTGACGGACGTGTGGCGCGAGCGCGACGAGAGCTGCGGCAGGAGCGCTGCCATCATCTTCGGGTCGGAATGGACGATCAGCCGGCCGGCCTCGTCGAAGACGTAGCCGCTCGCCCGCGGCGACACCGCCTCGCGCGACAAGAGGTCGCTGAGGGTCTGCAGCAGCAGGTCGGCGCCGACCACCGCGCCCGGCTCGTCGGGAGCCTCGACGGCGATGGTGAGGCCGAGCTCGCCGGTGGTCGCCATCGTGTAGGGCCCGACGGTGACGGGCCGGCCGCGCGCCGAGATCGCCGCCCGGTACCAGGGCCGGCGGCGCGGATCGAAGCGGGTGACGCCCTCTTCGCGGCGGGAAATCTCGCGCCCGTCGGCGGTGAGAAAGCGCCAGGCGGAGCGGCGGGTGCCGTCCTCGCCGGGCAAGATGGTGCGCACCGCGTGGTCGGTGCCCTGAGGCGCCTCAAGCGCTGCATGCCAGGCCGCAGTGTCGCCGACGCCATGCAGGAAGCTGCCGTCGGCACGGGCGGCATAGAGCCCGTCGATATGCGGCGAGGTGTCGAGAACCCGGTCGAGGAACAGCGCCTTGCCGGCCATGTCGCCGGTGGGATCCTCCAGCAGCGTGTCGGCGGCGGCGGCCAGCATCACGGCGGTGAGCCCGTCGTTGAACACCGCCTCGTACTGGGCGGCGACGCGCCGGCCGAGCAGGCTCATGCGCTCGCTCGCCGCCGAGGTGGCGAGGCGGGTGCCCTGGTCGTGGGCGAGCCAGGTGAGCGGCAGCGAGATGCCGAGCAGCAGGGCGACGATCACGGTGCTGAGATGGACGCGCAGCGGCCGCGCCCAGTCGCGCCGCCGCACATCGCGTGCCGACAGCTCCGGCGCTGCCCTGTCCCTTTCCCCCGTCACGTTACGTCAGCCTCCCCGCCCGCTTGCCGGCCCGCCGGAATCACCGGCGCGCCTCGCGCGCGATGCTAGCACGGCGGTTGCCGGGAGGGGCGGCGTTTGACGGGGGAGGCTTGCGGCGAGCCGGGGGGGGCGGTTGCGCGGTAGCGCTCAGGCATGGGACCGGCGCCGTGCCTCCCCGGTCCCGGGTCGCGGCTTCGCCTTGCCCGGAATGACGCCAGGGAGAGGGTGGGGCCACAAACATCCGCTGAGGGTGCCAATGGGTTCCGGCTCTGCGCTGCGCTTGCCCGGGATGACGTCCGAGGAGGAGGGACCGCCTCACATTCCCACCGAGGTCACCCCGGACGAGCAACGCGAGATCCGGGGGCTATTGGCTGCCAGAGCGGTGGTGAGGACACGCCCGCGCGAACCCCACCCACCGAGGTCACCCCGGCCGCAGGCGAAGCCGGAGAGCCGGGGGCCATTCGTTGCCAGAGCGGCGGTGAGCGCGCGCGGGTCCTCCCGCGTCTTCCCGTGCACCCTCCCTTGCCTTCGTCCGCCTCAGCGGAAATGCTTCGACAGCTTCAGGCCCTGGCCCTGGTAGTTGGAGCCGATGCCCTCGCCGTAGAGCGTCGCCGGGCGGGCGAGCATGTGCTCGTAGACCAGCCGGCCGACCGTCTGGCCGTGCTCGACGATGAAGGGCACCTCGTGCGAGCGCACCTCCAGCACGGCGCGCGAGCCGCCGCCGCCGATCTCCGAATGGCCGAAGCCGGGGTCGAAGAAGCCGGCATAGTGGACGCGGAACTCGCCGACCAGCGGGTCGAAGGGCACCATCTCGGCGGCATAGAGCGGGGGCACATGCACCGCCTCGCGCGAGACGAGAATGTAGAACTCGTTGGGATCGAGGATCAGGTCGCGGCCGCCGCGATTGACGATCGGCTCCCAGAAGTCGAGCGGGTCCTGCCCGGCGCGCAGGTCCATGTCGATGACGCCGGTATGGCGCTTGCCGCGATAGCCGATCAGGCTGCCTTCGCCCGCGCCCTCAAGATCGATGGTCAGGTGCACGCCGCCGCCGATGGTCGCCTCGCCGCCCGAGACGAGGCCGTGCCGCGCGTGGACCAGGGAAAGGGCCGCATCGTCCAGCACCGGCTGGCCGCGGCGGAAGCGGATCTGCGACAGGCGCGAGCCCTCGCGCACCAGCACCGGGAAGGTGCGCGGGCTGATCTCCGCATAGAGCGGGCCGCGATAGCCGGCCGGCACCGTGTCGAAGGCGCGGCCCTCGTCGGTGATCACCCGCGTGAACACGTCGAGGCGGCCGGTCGAGCTCTTCGGATTGGTGGTGGCGGAGACGTCCTGCGGCAGCGCCAGCGTCTCCATCAGCGGCACGATGTAGACGCACCCCGTTTCCAGCACCGCGCCGCGCGTCAGGTCGAAAGCATGCAGCTTCAGCCGGTCGAGCTTTTCCATCACCCTGGCGCCGGCACCCGGCAGGAAGCTGGCGCGCACCCGGTAGGCGAGCGGCCCGAGCCGCAGGTCGAGGCTCGCCGGCTGGATCTGGTCATCGTCCGGACGGCGCGGCGCACCGATCTCGCCGCGCTCGAACATCTCGGCGACGGCCTGCGCCGGCAAAATGCCGTGGTCGGCTGCGGTCATTCTCGGGTTCCTCGTTTGCCTGTTTCGCCGTGATTAACAAAGCAGACCCCCATTGGCCAACGGGATTTGCATGGGGCGGCGCCGCCAGAGCGGATGCGGGCGCGGCCCCGGCGTCCGCAATGGCCCGTATTGACGTAATTTTAGAATATACTAATATTTGAACAGATACAGACCTCAGGAGGCTTATCCAATGACCCTCGACCGTGCCGTTCTCGCCTTTGCCGGCGCCATGACGCTTCTGTCCGTGGTGCTGACGCTCACCGTTTCGCCGCTCTTCGTCTGGTTCACCGTGTTCATCGGTGTCAACATGCTGCAGGCCGCCTTTACCGGCTTCTGCCCGGCGGCGATGATTTTCCGCCGTCTCGGCATCGCGCCGGGAACGGCGTTCTGACGGAGACCGCGATGACCCTGCGTGCCGCAGTTCTGGCAGTCTCGGCCCTCGCCCTTGCGGGGCCGGCGCTGTCGGCGGAGACCCTGACCGTGGAACCCCGCACCGTGACCGAATGGAAAGCCGTGTTCGGCCAGGTCCAGTCGCGGGACGAGGTGCCTGCGCGCGCCCGCATCGGCGGCACCATCGCCGAGCTGGAGGTGGAGGAGGGCGACAGCGTGCGCGCCGGCGAGCGCATCGCCACGGTGACCGACGAGAAGATCGCCTTCCAGGTGGCAGCCCTGGATGCACGGCTACGCGCACTGCAGAGCCAGCTGGAAAACGCCGAGGCCGAGCTTGCCCGCGCCCAAACCCTGGTCGAGCGCGGCGTCGTCACCCGCCAGCGGCTGGAGCAGCTGGCGACCTCCGCAGACGTCACCCGCAACCAGATCGCCGCCGCCCGCGCCGAACGCTCCGTCGTCGTGCGCCAGGGCGAGGAGGGCGAGGTGCTGGCCCCGGCCGACGGGCGCGTGCTCACCGTTCCGGTGACGCGCGGCGCGGTGATCATGGCTGGCGAGACCGTCGCGGTGCTGGGCAGCGGCGGCACCTTCCTGCGCCTTGCCATCCCCGAGCGCCATGCGGCCAGCCTCAAGGACGGGGCGGCCATCGAGATCGGCGCCGACGGGGCGACGACGACCGGCCGGCTCGCCAAGGTCTATCCGCAGATCCAGGCCGGGCGGGTGATCGCCGATGTCGAGGTCGAGCGGCTCGACACCGATTTCGTCAATGCCCGCGTGCTGGTGCGCGTGCCGGTCGGCGAGCGGCAGGCGATCCTGCTTCCCGCCGCGGCCGTGACCACCCGCGCCGGCCTCGATTTCGTTGACGTAAGCGGCAGCAGCGGCCCGTCGATGCGCACCGTGCTGACCGGCGGCACCGTCCGCATCGACGGCGAGGCCTTTACGGAAATCCTCTCGGGGCTTGCGCCCGGCGACGAGGTGCTTGTCCCATGACCACGCCAACCGGCGGGGGGCTCGGCATTGCCGGCGGGCTCACCCGCGCCTTCATTTCCTCGCCCCTGACGCCGCTGTTCCTGCTCGCCTCGCTGGCGCTCGGGCTGATCGCCCTTGTCAGCCTGCCGCGCGAGGAGGAGCCGCAGATCTCCGTGCCGATGGTCGACATCCATGTCGATGCGAGCGGCCTCAGGGCCATGGACGCGGTGAAGCTCGTCACCGAGCCGCTGGAGACCATCGTCAAGGGCATCGACGGGGTCGAGCACGTCTATTCGCAGACCCGCGACGACGGCGTGCTGGTCACCGCGCGCTTCCTGGTCGGCACCTCGTCGGATGCGGCGGTGCTGCGCGTGCACGACAAGATCCGCGCCAACATGGACCGCATTCCGGTCGGCATTCCCGAGCCGCTGGTCGTCGGGCGCGGCATCGACGATGTCGCCATCGTCTCGCTGACGCTCACGCCGGCACCAGGGACGGGAGACGCGATCACCCCGGCCGAGCTGACGCGCATTGCCCGCGAGCTGCAGGTGGAAGTGTCGAAGGTCGGCAATGTCGGCCTCACCTATCTCGTCGGCGCGGTCGGCGAGGAACTGCGCATCAGCCCCGATCCCGAGCGGCTGGCGCTGAACGGCGTCACGCTGCAGCAGCTTGCCGGCAAGGTCGGCGGCGCCAACCGGTCCTTCCCCAGCGGCCGGGTGCGCGCGCTGCAGGACGGTACCGCGCGCGACGTGACGCTGGTCGCCGGCGAGACGCTGGCCAGCCCGGACGAGATCGGCAATCTGGTGCTGACCACCCGCGACGGCCGCCCGGTCTATGTGCGCGACGTCGCCGACATCGCCTTCATTTCGCAAAGCGACGCGATCTCGTCGATGCACCAGGGCGGAGAAGCGAGCCGCGTGCCGGCGGTGACGCTGGCGGTCGCCAAGCGCGCCGGGGCCAATGCGGTCACCGTCGCCGAGGCGGTGCTGCACCGGGTCGAGGCGCTGGAAGGAACGCTGGTTCCCTCCTCCATGCAGGTGACGGTGACGCGCGACTACGGCGAGACGGCGAACGAGAAGGCCAACGAGCTGCTGTTCCACCTGGGGCTGGCGACGCTCTCCATCATCGCGCTGGTGATGGCGGCGATCGGCCGGCGCGAGGCGCTGGTCGTTGCCGTGGTGATCCCGGTGACGATCCTGCTGACGCTCTTTGCCGCCTGGGTGATGGGCTACACGCTGAACCGGGTGTCGCTGTTCGCGCTGATCTTCTCCATCGGCATTCTCGTCGATGACGCCATCGTGGTGATCGAGAACATCGCCCGCCACTGGGGGATGGGCGACGGGCGCGACCGCCGCCAGGCCGCCATCGAGGCGGTGGCCGAGGTCGGCAACCCGACCATCGTCGCGACGCTGACCGTCGTCACCGCCCTGCTGCCGATGCTCTTCGTCTCCGGCATGATGGGCCCCTACATGAGCCCGATCCCGGCCAATGCCTCGGCGGCGATGATCTTTTCCTTCTTCGTCGCGGTGACGGTGACGCCCTGGCTGATGCTGAAAGTCGCCGGCAAGGCGCCCGTGCATGCTGGTCACGGGGGAGGTCACGAGACAGGGCATGACGCCAATACCGGCGGCCGGCTCGGGCGTGCCTATCTGGCGGTCGCCCGGCCGCTTCTCGCCTCCAAGGCGCGCAGCTGGGCCTTCCTGCTGATCGTCGGCGCGGCGACCCTCGGCTCCATGGTGCTGTTCGCCACCCGGGACGTGACCGTCAAGCTGCTGCCCTTCGACAACAAGTCGGAGCTCTCCGTCGCCGTCGACCTGCCGGAGGGCAGCACGGTGGAACAGACGGATGCGGTGGCGCAGGCCGTTGCCCGCACCGCGATGGCGCTGCCGGAGGTGGTCTCGGCGACCACTCATGCCGGCACCGCCGCGCCCTTCGACTTCAACGGCCTGGTGCGCCACGCCTATCTGCGCCAGGAGCCGCAGCTCGGCGACGTCGCGCTGGTGCTGGCGCCCAAGGGCGAGCGCGAGCGGGCGAGCCACGCGGTGGCGCTCGACCTGCGCCAGCGGCTTGCCGCGCTCGACGTGCCGGCCGGCACGGTGCTGAAGGTGGTGGAGCCGCCCCCCGGCCCGCCGGTGCTGGCGACGCTGCTTGCCGAGATCTACGGCCCGGACGCGCAGACGCGCCGGGCGGTGGCGGAGAAGGTGCGCGAGGCCTTCGCCTCGGTTCCCTTCATCGTCGATGTCGACGACAGCTATGGCGTGCCGGCGCCGCGCAAGCGGGTGACCGTCTCAACCGACGAGCTCGACTTCTTCCGCGTGCAGGAAAGCGACGTCTTCGACACGCTGGGCATTCTCGGCGGCGGGCGCACGCTCGGCTATTCGCACCGGGGCGAGGGGCGGGCGCCGATCCCGATCCGGCTGGAGCGGGCGCGCGGCGACAAGGTGCTGGACGAGCGGTTCCTGGCGACCCCGATCCCGGCCGACGTGCTGCCCGGCAGCACCAGCGTCGTGGAACTGGGCGACGTGGTGAAGGTGCGCGAGGAGGTCTCCTCGCATCTCATCTTCCGCCACAACGGCCGCTTTGCCGACATGGTGACGGCGGAGCTTGCCGGCGACTTCGAGGCCCCGCTCTACGGCATGCTGGCGGTGCGCGACGCGCTCGACGCGATGGACTGGGGCGACCTGCCAAAGCCCGTCATCCGCCTCAACGGCCAGCCGGAGGACGAGAGCGCGGTGACGCTGCTGTGGGACGGCGAATGGGAGGTGACCTGGGTGACCTTCCGCGACATGGGCGCGGCCTTCATCGTCGCGCTGCTCGGCATCTACATCCTGGTGGTGGCGCAGTTCGGCTCGTTCCGCGTGCCGCTGGTGATCCTGACCCCGGTGCCGCTGACCTTCATCGGCATCATCGGCGGCCACTGGCTGTTCGGCGCGCCGTTCTCGGCGACCTCGATGATCGGCTTCATCGCGCTTGCCGGCATCATCGTGCGCAACTCGATCCTCTTGGTCGACTTCATCCGCCATGCGCACAGGCCCGACCAGCCCTTGATCGAGGTGCTGCTGGAGGCCGGGGCGATCCGCTTCAAGCCGATCTTGCTCACCGCGCTGGCGGCGATGATCGGCGCGGCGGTGATCCTGACCGATCCGATCTTCCAGGGCCTGGCGATCTCGCTGCTGTTCGGCCTCGCCTCCTCGACGCTGCTCACCGTGCTGGTGATCCCGGCGATCTACCGGGTGCTGCGCACGTAAAGCGGGGCGGGGAGAGGGCGGCGCGGTAGCGGCAACCGGCGCTCGGGTTCCTGCAAGGTTTCGCAAGATGTCGAGAACAATGAAACAAGATCCTTGCGCAAGGAACGTTGACGCGGCTTGCACCGTGGACTATCAGGATCGTCAGATTCCGTGGTGATTTGAGCCGGCCGGCTTGCAGCCACGTTAAACAAGTCGCTAAACAGGCCGGGTTGCAAAGACCCCGGCCCATTTACGGCCGGGGTTTTTGCATTTGGAGAACGGCATGACGACGAACAGGCAAGGCTGGCACCCCGAGACGACCCTGGTGCATAGCGGAACGACACGCTCCCCCTATGGCGAGACGTCCGAGGCGATGTACCTGACCCAGGGCTTCGTCTACGCAACGGCCGAGGCGGCCGAGGCGCGGTTCAACGGCGACGATCCCGGCTTCGTCTATTCGCGCTATGCCAACCCGACCGTCGCGATGTTCGAGAACCGCATCGCCGCCCTGGAAGGGGCGGAGGCCGCCCGCGCCACGGCGAGCGGCATGGCCGCCGTCAACCTGGCGCTGATGGCCTGCTGCAAGGCGGGCGACCACGTGGTCGCGGCCAAGGCGCTGTTCGGCTCGTGCCGCTACATCGTCGAGACCCTGCTGCCGCGCTTCGGCGTGTCCTCGACGCTGGTCGACGGCACCGACCTCGACGCCTGGCGCGCCGCCATCCGCCCGGAGACGGTCGCCTGCTTCCTGGAAAGCCCGACCAACCCGACGCTGGAGGTGATCGACATCGCCGCCGTCGCCGAGATGGCCCATGCGGTCGGGGCGAAGCTGATCGTCGACAACGTCTTCGCCACGCCGATCTGGCAGTCGCCGCTGGCGCTGGGCGCCGACATCGTCGTCTATTCCGCCACCAAGCATATCGACGGCCAGGGCCGGTGCCTGGGCGGCGTGGTGCTGGGCACCGAGGAGTGGATCGCCGATGAGGTGATGCCCTTCATGAAGCATACCGGCCCGTCGATGAGCCCGTTCAACGCCTGGGTGATGCTGAAGGGGCTGGAGACGCTGGCCCTGCGCGTGGAGCGCCAGACCCGCACCGCCTCGCGGCTGGCCGACGTGCTGGCCGAGCATCCGGCGGTGGCGCGGCTGATCTATCCCGGCCGGGCCGACCATCCGCAGGCCGAGGTGGTGCGCCGCCAGATGAAGGCCGGCTCGACCATGCTGGCGCTGGAGCTGAAAGGCGGCAAGGTTGCCGCCTTCCGCGCCTCCAACGCGCTCAAGATCGTCAAGATGTCCAACAATCTCGGCGATGCCAGGAGCCTCATCACCCATCCGGCGACGACGACGCACCAGTCGGTCGCCGAAGAGGCGAGGCTGGAGCTGGGCATCACCGACGGGCTGCTGCGCCTGTCGGTCGGCCTGGAGCACGAGGACGACCTCGCCGCCGACCTGCTGACCGCGCTGGACATGGCGCTTGATGTGGGCCAAGGCGCTTAAAGCAGCCGCGCCACCATGACGAGACGCGCGGTCGCCGAGACCGCGCAGACCGCCGCGAAGGCCCAGGCGATGGGCGCGAAGGCGGCCGGAAACAGGCAGAAGGCGAGGAAGACGGCGATCGTCTCCGCGCCCTCCGCCAGCCCGCCGAGATAGTAGAGCGACTTGGCCCCTTGCGCGCTGGTCGCAAGCCCGCGCTTTTCCGCCATGATGGCAAAGCCGAGGAAGCTCGCCCCGTTCATGTAGAAGCCGAGCAGCAGCGCGCTGGCCGCCAGCGCGTTGGCGGCCGGATCTGCCAGCGCGAAGGCGAAGGGGATCGCCCCGTAGAAGAAGAAATCCAGCACGATGTCGAGATAGCCGCCGCGATCCGTGCGGGCGCGCGCACGCGCCACCGCCCCGTCGAGCCCGTCGGCCAGCCGGTTGGCGAGGATCAGCAGCGCGGCCAGCAGCGGGGCATGCCAGCAGATGGCCAGCGCCGCGGCGAGGCCGCAGGCAAAGCCGGCGAGCGTCACCGTATCGGCCTTGACCCCGGCCGCGGCAAGACGCCGGCCGGCGGCATTGAGCACCGGGTCGATGAGCGGCCGCAGGCGTGCGTCGAACATGGGTGGTTCCTTCGGCGGGCAGGACAGCCCGCCTCCAAGGCAATGCCGCGGACGGCTCCTGCGCGCAAGCGGCACGGCGGTAAAATCCGCCTCACGGATCGGCGATCCGGCGCCCGCGCAAGGGGCTGGAAATACGGGCGAACCGGATTAGATTGCGGAAACACCGGCGAGAGCCCGGTGCGTCGGCGGCGGGGCCGCGACGGCAGACGAGGCGGAAGGACAGGCATGTACCGGGCGGTGACGCGCGATATCCAGGTGACGGTCGAACCGCACTATCTCGCGGACGAATCCAGCCCGGACGACAGCCGCTTCGTGTGGGCCTATTCGGTCGACATCGTCAATCTCGGCCTCGACACGGTGCGCCTGCGCGCCCGCCACTGGCGCATCGTCGATGCGCTCGGCCGGCTGGAGGAGGTGCGGGGCCTCGGCGTCGTCGGCGAGCAGCCGGTGCTCGCGCCCGGCGAGCGGTTCGAATACACCTCCGGCTGCCCCTTGCGCACCAGCTCCGGCATGATGGAGGGCAGCTACGAGATGGAGACGGTGGAGGGCGAGCGCTTCGACATCGCCATCCCGGCCTTCTCACTCGACATTCCCGGCACAGCGCGCAGCATCAACTGACCGCCGGCCTCCCGCGAGGTGGGCGCCGGACGCAGATCTGCCTTGCCGGTGCCGCCCTTGAACCGGGCGCGGGAGGAAGTATATCAAGGCCTCGAGGACGACCTCACCCGGCGGCGGCACGCTTCGCATCCGGGCAGTTCGGCCGGGACGACCCGGTTTGCAAAACCGGGAGTTTCCCATGCGCTCGACCCTCGACCGCCTTCGCCACGCCCTTGCCTTCGAGATCATCGGCCTTGCCATCATCACGCCGCTCGGCGCGCTCCTGTTCGGCCTTGCGCTGGCCGACATGGGCGTGATCGGCATCGCCGCTGCGACCCTCGCGACGGTGTGGACCTACATCTACAATCTCGGCTTCGACCATGCGCTGATGGCCCTGCGCGGCGACACGGCCAAGAGCCTGCGCCTGCGCGTCGCCCATGCGCTGCTGTTCGAGCTCGGTCTCCTGGTGATCCTGGTGCCGCCGATCGCCTGGTACCTGGACATCGGCCTCGTCGAGGCGCTGGTGATGGATGCGGCGCTGGCGCTGTTCTACGTGGTCTACGCCTTCGTCTTCAACCTGGCCTACGACACGGTGTTTCCGGTGCCGCGCCCGGCCCTGCAGGACGGGTAGGACACGCAGGGCACACGCGCGGGCAGCGGCTTTCATCGACCATCGACATGTATTTGCGGCGGCAGGGCGATAACCTGCCGCCGTTTTTCGTTGAAGGGACGAGACGAACCGCATTCTGTAAACGTCGCATCAATAGTACAAAGGTTATGTGTGATCTCTTCGACAGACGAATCGTCGATCGTCTGTTAACGTGCTTTAACCTTTACGGGGTTTTCGGGAGGCGGTGCGGTGTCCAACGAGGCGGGTACCGGTTGAGGGGGACGGGATGCGCAACACGGTGAGAGATCCCGGCGCCTTGGCACTGCCGCCGTCGCAGCTGCATCTGCTTGCCTACCGATCGACCTTCGAAACCGCTTCCGTCCGCATCCTGGTCTGCGACCGCAAGCTAATCGTGCGCGACGTCAATCCTGCCTTGCTGGAGACGGAAGGGCTCGACAGGAGCGCCTTTGTCGGTCGCCCCCTGTCCGAGGTGATGGGCAAGGCGGTGTACGAGCGCCGGCTGCCGCAGGTCGAGGCCGCGCTGGCGGGCCAGGCGCAGACCACGGTGGAATGGGGCCTGCGCCGTGCCACCCGCGGCCAGCTGCTGCGCATCCGCCACGAGCCGGTGCGCGACGAGGCCGGCCAGGTGATCGGCGTGCTGCTGACCATGGAGGACCGCACCGACCTGCACGAGCTGGAACAGCGCGTGTCGATGCAGGACGAGGTGATCCGCCAGACCTCCGACGCGCTGGCCGTGGTCGACCGCGCGTTCAACTTCCTTTGGGCCAATCCCGCCTATGCGATGATCTGGAACCGCCTGCCTGAGGAAGTCGTGGGCGTGCCGGTGCCCGACGTCATCGGCATGGACGGGTTCGAGGAACGGGTGCTGCCGCACCTGACCCGCTGCTTCGCCGGCGAGGTGGTGCAATACGAGCTCGTCAAGCGCCGCGCGGACGGCGAGGAAACCCACTTTTCCGTGCGGCTGGAGCCGCTGAACGACGACGACGACATCCTGATCGGCGCCATCGTCAACATGCGCGACGTCACCGAGACGGCGCAGCTCGACCGCCGCATGCGCCGCCAGGCCCTGCTGGACACGCTGACGGAACTGGCCAACCGCCACGCGCTGGAAAGCGAGATCGGCCGGCGCATCGAGCTGTGCGCCGAGCAGAGCGGCGGCTGCGAGGAGTGCCGCACGGCGCTGCTGCTGGTCGATCTCGACGACTTCAAGGTGGTCAACGACCTGGCCGGACACACGGCGGGCGATGCGCTGCTGCGCCAGGTGGCGAGCCTGCTGAAGAGCCTCGATCCGAACGCCTTCGTCGCGCGCCTGGGCGGCGACGAGTTCGCGCTGGTCGTCGACATCGCCGACGAGGCGGGGGCGGCTGCGCTGGGCGAGCGGGTGGTCCATTCGATCGAGGCGGTCGGGTTCTCTTGGAACGGCGAGCTGTTTTCCATCGGCGCCAGCGTCGGTATCGCGCTGCTCGACCGGGAAGCCTTCGCCGCCTCGACGCCGACCGCGCAGGACGTGCTGAACTGGGCCGACCGCGCCTGCCTCGTTGCCAAGGAAAAGGGCGGCGCGCGCCTGTCGGTGTTCCATCCCGACGACGACGAGATGCGTGCGCGCTTCGAAGAAATCGGCAATTTCCAGGTGGTGCAGAACGCGCTGCAGCACGACCGTTTCGAACTGTTCGTGATGCCGGTCGCCCCGGTCGACGACACCAGCCGGCCCTGGCACGAAGTGCTGCTGCGGGTGATCTCGGAGGACGGGCGGCCGCTGCCGCCGGCCGGGTTCATCGCCGCCGCCGAACGCCACGGGCTGATGAACCGGGTCGACCGCTGGGTGGTGGAGACCGTGCTGCAGCGCCTGCCGGAGCTGCCGGCCGACGCGCATCTGTCGATCAACCTGTCGGGCCAGTCGGTCGGCGACCCGATCTTCTGCGACTTTCTTCTTTCGGCCCTGGATGCGGCCGCCGTCGCCCCGGGCCGGCTCGCCTTCGAGATCACCGAGACTTCGGCCGTGCGCTCGATGGAGACGGCACTGGAGCTGATCGCCGGCCTCAAGGCGCGGGGCGTCGGCGTGGTGCTCGACGATTTCGGCTCGGGCCTGTCGTCCTTCGGCTACCTGCGCCGCTTCGACGTCGACATGCTGAAGATCGACGGCAACATCATCGGCAATGTGCGCGAGGACAAGGTGCAGCAGACCATCGTCGCCGGCATCGTCGCCGTGGCCGAGGTCATGCAGGTTCGTGTCGTAGCGGAATATGTGGAGGACCGGGAGACGCTGGAGGTCTTGCGCGGGCTCGGCGTCAGTCTCGTCCAGGGGTTTTATATCGGAAGGCCGGTTTCGTGGGGGGACGTCTTCGGAAGATGAGGGTCTGTTACTTTCCCAACTGCGACAAAGATGCCCCCTATGGTAGAGGTTAGACGGACCGATCGCGCCAGGCGAGCTGGCCGGTGCGGTTCGGGACCGGAAACCCGACGGGGAAGGCTGAAATGGCATATGGACCCCGTGGCATGAGCGGCAGCGGCTTCGACAGCCTTGCGAAGATGACCGAGCTTCCGGTGGAGGAAAGCCGGGAGACGCATCCGAAAGCGCAGGCCGGCAGCGACGACTGGCCGATCTCCGTCGACCGCGAAGTCGTGCGGTCCGCGGTCATCGAGATGAACCGCGCCGGCATGTTCGTGTGCGACCGCGACTACCGGATCTGGGATGTCGACGGGGCCTTCCTGGACATGGAGAACCTGGACCGCGAGGAGGTCATCGGCCGGCGGGTTGCCGAGATCGTCGGCCCGCGCGTCTTCTCCCTGCGAAAGCCGTATATCGACAATGCCTTTGCCGGCCAGGCCTGCCGCCTGCGCGTGCAGGGCGTGCGCGCACGCATGGTCGGGCGCCTGTTCGAGGTGGCCATCCAGCCGGTCTCCGCACCCGGCGGCGAGGTCGCCTGCGTCGTGGTGTCCGTGCGCGACGTCAGCCAGTTCGAGGCGATGACCGAGCGGCTGTCGATGCACGAGGAAATCGTGCGCCAGACCACCGACCGGATTTCGGTGATCGGCACGGACTTCCGCTACAAGTTCACCAATGCCGCCAATGCCGCCTTTTACGGCATGCAGCCGGAAGAGTTCCGCGGCATGCATGTCAGCGAACTCATCGGCAACGAGCGGTTCGACAGACGCGCGCGCGACTATTTCCTGCGCTGCTTTGCGGGGGCGTCGGTCGAGTACGAGCACGATCTCGTCGCCCCGGCCGGGGAAACGCGCTACCTGCGCGTGCGGATGGATCCGTATCGCGACGCCGACGGCACGATCTCCGCCGCCATCGTGGTGATGCGCGACATCACGGCGGCGAGCCTGATGGAAAAGGAGCTGCGTCGGCAGGCCCGCGAGGACGCGCTGACCGGGCTTGCCAACCGGCACGCGCTGCAGGCCGAGCTGGAAGACGTGATCGCCCGCGCCACCTCCGGCGGCGAGAAGGCGGCGCTCCTGACCATCGACCTCGACGACTTCAAGATCGTCAACGACATTTCCGGCCATGTCGGGGGCGATGCGCTGCTGTGCCAGATCGCCGGCGTGCTGAAGAGCCGCGAGGCGGACGAGCGGGTGCGCTGCGCCCGGCTCGGCGGCGACGAATTCGCCGTGGTGCTGCATGGCGCGGACGCGAAGGAGGCGCTGGCCTTCGGCAACCGGCTGGTCCACGACCTTGCCGCCATGCGCTTTGTCTGGGGCGGCATCACCCACGCCGTCGCCGCCAGCGTCGGCATCGCCCTGATCGAGCCATACGCGGAAGGCGGCCTGCCGCTGACCTGCTTCGAACTGCTGAACCGCGCCGACCGCGCCTGCCTGTACGGCAAGGAGATCGGCGGCGCGCGGGCCGTGGTGTTCCGCCCCGACGCGGAGGAGATGATCGCCCGCCAGATGGATGTCGGCAATGTCCGGATCATCTCGGACGCGGCCGAGCACGAGCGGTTCCAGCTCCATACGATGCCGATCCTGCCGGTCGACGGGCGCAGCCCGCCGATCCGCGAAGTGTTGCTGCGCGTGATCGACGAGGACGGGCGGGTGCTGGCGCCGGCCGCGCTGATCGGCTCGGCCGAGCGGCACGGCCTGATGCCGCGCATCGACCGCTGGGTGGTCTCGACCGTGCTCGCCAATGTCGACAAGGTGGAGGCCGGCACGCGGCTGTCCATCAACCTGTCGGGCCTGTCTGTCGGCGATCCGGACTTCAAGGATTTCCTGCTCTGCGCCCTCGACCGGCACCCGGACGCGGCACCGCGCCTGTGCTTCGAGATCACCGAGACGGCGGCGGTCCGGAGCCTGGCCACCGCCCAGGCGCTGACCGGCGAGCTGCGCCGGCGCGGTTGCGGCGTCATTCTCGACGACTTCGGCTCGGGCCTGTCGTCCTTTGCCTATCTGCGCCATTTCCAGGTCGATGCGCTGAAGATCGACGGCGCGATCATCGGCGATGTCGTCCATGACGGCTTTCAGCAGACGGTGGTTGCCGGGCTGGTGGCCATCGCCGCCAAGCTGGGCGTCGGCGTCATCGCCGAATATGTCGAGACGGCGGAAATGCAGACGATGCTGCGCGACCTCGGGGTGACGCAGGTGCAGGGCTTCCACGTCGGCCGGCCGACGCCCTGGGTCGGCTACGGCCTGGCGGACTGAAAGCGAAGGACGGCAAGGGGAGGACGGGCGCGGCAAGGCGCCCGCCGTCAGTTGATGCGGTAGCGGGCCTGGGCGCCGCGCTCGATCGCCGCGACCGTCAGCTTGTCGAGGCCGAGCGCATCGCGCAGCAGCTGCAGCACGCGCAGCTCCTCCTGGGCCACCGCCACGTCGGCGATGGCGATCTCCACACCCAGCGCATAGGCGGTGTCGCGATAGGTCGGCGGCACGCTGGCGGCGATCACCGCGAAGGTGTTGGCCATGCCGTTCTCGGCCTGGAGGCGCTCGCCGCAATCCTGCGACACGGCCACGATGCGCTCCTGGTCGAAGCTGGCGAAGACCGGCAGCGTCTTGATGATCTCGCCGATGGAGTGCAGTTCCTTGTCGGTCATGCTGCTGTCGGAGGCCGACACCATCACCATCACATAGATCAGGGCTTCCTGGAGGCTGACGCGTTCGCTCATCGGATCTGCGGACCTTTCTTGACCTTCCCGTTGGCGGTTGCCGTTTCCCCTAGCGGCATGCGGCGGCGAGCGCAAGGTGCCCATGGTCGCACGGCGCCGGGTGTGGCGATTTTTTGCGATGCGAAGGTTCCGTTCCGCCGGGAAACGCTCTAGTGTCGCGCGCCGGTCGGCCCGCGCCCGCGCGCCGTGCCGGCCGGTTTTGCGAATACCCCAATCCCGAAACACAAGACAAAGACAACGGTCCGCACATGACCACAGCTTCGCTGCCCGAACTCGATCTTTCCCCTGCCGTCGTCGAGGCCGCCCGGACCTCGAAGGCCTGGCCGTTCGAGGAGGCGCGCAAGCTGCTGAAACGCGTGGAGAAGGCGAAGATCGACCGCCCGGTGCTGTTCGAGACCGGCTACGGCCCCTCGGGCCTGCCGCATATCGGCACCTTCGGCGAGGTCGCCCGCACCACCATGGTGCGCACCGCCTTCCGCCTGCTGAGCGAGGACCGCATCCCGACCCGGCTGCTGTGCTTCTCCGACGACATGGACGGCATGCGCAAGATCCCGGAAAACGTGCCGGACCGCGCCGCGCTGGAGCCGTATCTGCACATGCCGCTGACGGCGGTGCCGAACCCGTTCGGCGGGGACTACGACAGCTTCGGCGCCCACAACAACGCCATGCTGCGCCGCTTCCTCGACCATTTCGGCTTCGAATACGAGTTCGCCAGCGCCACCGACTATTACAAGTCGGGCCGCTTCGACGCGATCCTGATCAAGGCCGCCGAGAAGTACCAGGAGATCATGGACGTGATGCTGCCGACGCTGGGCGAGGAGCGGCAGGCGACCTATTCGCCCTTCCTGCCGATCTCGCCGATCTCGGGGCGCGTGCTCTACGTGCCGATGAAGGCGGTCGACGCGAAGGCCGGCACCATCACCTTCGAGGACGAGGACGGCAGCGACGTGACGCTCCCCGTCACCGGCGGCAACGTCAAGCTGCAGTGGAAGCCGGACTTCGGCGCCCGCTGGGCGGCGCTCGACGTCGACTTCGAGATGTTCGGCAAGGACCACCTGACCAACCAGCCGATCTACGACCGGATCTGCGAGGTGCTGGGCGGCACCCCGCCGGAGCATTTCGTCTACGAGCTGTTCCTCGACGAGGTGGGCCAGAAGATCTCCAAGTCGAAGGGCAACGGCCTGACCATCGACGAGTGGCTGACCTATGCCTCGCCGGAAAGCCTGGCGCTCTACATGTTCACCAAGCCGAAGACCGCCAAGAAGCTCTATTTCGACATCATCCCCAAGGCGGTCGACGAGTATTTCGCCTTCGCCGAGAAGTATTCCTCGATGCCGGTGGAGCAGCAGCTCGCCAATCCGGCCTGGCACATCCATTCCGGTAACCCGCCGAAGGTGGAGGTGCCGATCTCCTTCACCATGCTGCTGAACCTCGTCTCCGCCTCCAACGCGGAGAACAAGGACGTGCTGTGGGCGTTCATCTTGCGCCATGTGCCGGGGGTGACGCCGCAAAGCCACCCCAAGCTCGACGAGCTGGTCGGCTACGCGATCCGCTATTTCGAGGATTTCGTGAAGCCGGCCAAGGTGTTCCACGCACCGGACGAGGTCGAGCTGGAGGCCTTGAGGGCGCTGGACGAAAAGCTCGCCAGCCTGCCCGAGGGCGCGGACGGATCGGCGATCCAGGATGCGGTGCTGGATGTCGCCCGCGCCATCGAGCGCTACCAGGACCCGAACAAGAAGAGCCCGGACGGCGGGCCGGGCGTCTCCGTCGCGTGGTTCTCGGCGCTCTACAAGCTGCTGCTGGGCCAGGAGAAGGGCCCGCGCTTCGGCTCCTTCGTGGCGCTCTACGGCATCCCGGAGACCCGGGCGCTGATCGCCAAGGCGATTTCCGGCGAGCTCGTCTCCGCCGGCTGAGCGGCAAAGACCATCAGAAAGAAAACGGGCCGCCCCTTGGGCGGCCCGTTCGCGTTTGGCGGCAATGGCGCGCGAGCGTCAGGCGGCGCGCACGGTCTGCAGGAACTCGGCCATGCGCGAGCGCAGGACCTCCGACTGCTGCGCCAGCTCGCTGGCGGAGGAGAGCACCTGCGCCGAGGCGGAGCTCGCCTCCTGCGCGGCCTGGGTGACGCCGACGATGTTGGAGGTCACTTCGCCCGCCCCTTGCGAGGCCTGCTGGACGTTGCGCGCGACCTCGGTCGTGGTGTTGCCCTGTTCGCCGACCGCCGCGAAGATCGCCGCCGAGATGTTGGACATGTCGTCGATCGTGCGGCCGATGCCGGAGATCGCCTCGCTCGCCTCCAGGGTCGAGCTCTGCATCGACTTGATCTGCGCGGAGATCTCGGCGGTTGCCTTGGCGGTCTGCTCGGCGAGCCCCTTGACCTCGTTGGCGACCACGGCGAAGCCGCGGCCGGCATCGCCCGCGCGCGCCGCCTCGATGGTGGCGTTGAGGGCGAGCAGGTTGGTCTTCTCGGCGATCTCGTCGATCAGGCTGATGATGGCGCCGATCTGGTCGGCATTGGTGCGCAGCTCGCCCATCCGGTCGGTGGTGCGCGTCGCCTCGGAGACGGCGCGGCCGGCAACCTCGCGCGACTGCTCGGCCTGGCGGCCGATCTCGCCGGCCGAACTGGCGAGCTCCTCTACCGCCGAGGCGACGGTCTGCACGTTCACCGCCGCCTGCTCGGCCGCCGCTGCAACGGACGCCGACTGCGAGCTGGTCTCCTCGGCGGAGGCGGTGAGCGTGCCGGCCGCGGCCTGCAGCTCGGTCGCCGCCGACGAGACGATGTTGACGATCTCGCCGACCGCATTCTCGAAGTCGTCGGCCATCCGGTTCATCTCGACGCGGCGCTGCGCGGCGAGCTTGCGGTCGCTCTCGATCTTCTCCTCGGCCTCCTGGCGCGCTTCCTCGGCCAGCTTGACCTTGAAGGCCTCGACCGCCTGGGCGATCTCGCCGACCTCGTCCCTGCGCTCGCGGCCTTCGATCTCGATGTCGAACTCGCCGCCGGCCAGGCGCTGCACCATCGCCACCAGGCGGCGCAGCGGATCGGCGATGCCGAACTTGGCGATGGCGAAGCCGACGCCGATACCGAGAAGAATGCCGACGACGGTGACGATCATCAGCAGCCGCGAGCTGGCCTCGTACTGGGCCGTCGCCTCGTCCTTCAGCTCGCCGACCCGGTTCTCCAGGTCGCGTGCGACGTCGCCGAGGATCCGGCGCAGCTCATCGCCGCGCTGTACGCTCTGCTGCAGCTGCTCGCGGAGCTGGGCCGTGGCGGCGGTCATCTCGAAGTTCTCGACGCGCTGGGCGGCGGCGATGGTCTGCTCGACACCGCCGAGATAGGCTTCCCATTCGGCCGCAACCTGCTCCGCGCCGGCGAGGATGTCGCCCGTCGCGGCCGCGCGTACCCGGTCCAGCCGGTCGGCGAAGCGGGTGCGCTCCGCATCGATCAGCGCACGGATGCGCGCAACGGATTCAGGGCGGGGGTCGGTGCCGAGCTGGACTTCGGCGCGGCCGATGGCCAGGACGTTGGTCCCGAGCGAGGCGAAGAGGCGCGCATTGGTCGCCTGCCGGTCCATGCGCTCGCTGGAGGCATTCATCTCGTCCATGCCGGAGATGGCGATATAGCTCAACCCGCCTGCAATGGCGCCGAGAAACCCGATGACGATGAGGATCTTGGTGATGATCTTCATATTTGCCAGAAACGGCATGATGTTCTCCTGTCTTGATCGCCCGAAAGGGCAATGGTTTCGGCCTTCCGGCGCTGCCTTCCCCTGGAGATTCGCCTGATTGTTCGTGTCAGAACCTGAATTTTGCTACGGAGATTCGCTGTTACGCTTGTTGATTTGGCGCAAACTGGCGAGGTATTGGCGTTTTTTGATGTTGTTGATATCGAGTTTTCGAATGTGTTTATGAATGTCAGGTTAATTGTCTGAAAATTCCGCAAGGTACGATGATAGCGATGTCGTTGCCGAACTCAGAATTCATAGGAGTGAGTGATCTTCACAATAATGACGCTAGGTAACTCAGCATATTTCTGGGGAAATTTTGACGAGATAGTGATCCAACGTACGCAGTCTATCGTATCGCGCGGGTTTCCTTGAAATTACTTGCAGATGAACGAAAAAGGGCCGCCCGAGGGCGGCCCTTTGTCTGTTTGTGCTCGCCTCCGGCGCGTGCCGGGGACTGTGGAGGCGGCTGCAGGGCCTGCTTCAGGCGGTGCGGACCTTCTCGAGGAACTGCGACATCTGCATGCGCAGGTTCGAGGACTGCTCGGCCAGCTCGTTGGCCGAGGACAGAACCTGGGCCGAAGCGGAGCTGGCCTCCTGCGCGGCCTGGGTGACGCCGCCGATATTGTCCGTCACTTCCTGCGTGCCCTGAGCGGTCTGCTGGATGTTGCGGGCGACCTCGGACGTCGTGCTGGTCTGCTCGCCGATGGCGCCGAAGATCGCGTCGGCGATCGAGTTCATGTCGCGGATGGTCTCGCCGATGGAGGCGATGGCCTCGCCCGCCTCGGTGGTCGAGCTCTGCATCGACTTGATCTGGCCCGAGATCTCGGCGGTTGCCTTGGCGGTCTGCTCGGCAAGCCCCTTGACCTCGTTGGCGACGACCGCGAACCCGCGGCCCGCCTCGCCGGCCCGCGCCGCCTCGATGGTGGCATTGAGGGCGAGGAGATTGGTCTTCTCGGCGATCTCGTCGATCAGGCTGATGATCGCGCCGATCTTGTCGGCGTTCTCTCGCAGGTTCCGCATCCGCACATTCGTGCGCTCGGCTTCTTCCACCGCCCGCACCGCAACGTTCTTGGACTGGTGGGCCTGGCGCCCGATCTCGGTCGCCGAGCTCGACAGTTCCTCGATCGAGGCAGCGATGGTCTGCACGTTCATCGCCGCCTGCTGGGCGGCGCTGGCAACGGACGCGGACTGGGAGCTGGTCTCCTCGGCGCTGGAGGTGAGGGTGGCGGCCGCCGCCTGCAGCTCGGTCGAGGCGGAGGAGACGACGGTGACGATCTCGCCCACCGCGCCCTCGAAATCGTCGGCCATGCGGATCATCTCGGCCTTGCGCTCTGCGGCGGCCTTGAGGTCGCGCTCGATCTTGGCCTCGGCCTCGCGCCGGGCTTCCTCCGCCAGCTTGACCTTGAAGGCCTCGACGGCCTGGGCGATCTCGCCGACCTCGTCCTTGCGATCGCGCCCGGCCACCTCGATGTCGAAATGGCCATCGGCCAACTGGCGGACGCTGCCCATCAGCGCGCGGATCGGATTGACGATGCCGAAGCGGGTGAGCAGGAAGCCGACGAAGACGCCGCCGAGAATGCCGGCGATCGCCAGCGTGATCATGCTGGTCTCGCTCTGGCGGTAGGCGGCGTTGGCTTCCTGCTCCAGCCGCTCGACCTCTTTGGTCAACCTGGCGGACAGGTCCACGAAGGACTGGCGCACGGTCTGGCTCGCCTCAAGCGTGCGATCCATCGACTCGCTGAGGATGGCGGACTGTTCGGCCGTGCGGTTGGCCCCCATCGAGGTGACCAGGTCGACATCTTCATCGACTTCGCTCTGGAACTTATCCCAACGGGCCTGGATCCGGTCGAGCTCGGCGATGATCCAGCCGGAATCGCCGGCGCGGACTTCGGAGATGCCTTTGGCGAAGTCCTCGCGTTCGCGGACGATCGACTGGCTCGCTTCCTTGAGCGTGGCGGGGCGCGGATCGGCCGCCATCCGGTAGTTCTCGCGGCTGATGGCCATCAGGTTGGCGCTCAACTGGGCGATGAGCCGTGAATTGGTGGCCTGTGAGGACATGCGCGCGCTCGCACTGTCCATCACGGTCATGGCGGAAATCGCCTGATAGGTCAGGGCGCCGGCAATCGCGCTGAGCAGGGCGATGACCAGAAGGATCTTGTAGAGGATTCGGATGTTGGAAAGCCGCAGCATGGGGGGCTCGCAGAGTTCGAGATCGATTGGGGTGGGCGCAGCGGGAGCTTGAATTCGGCAATATATCGAATTTTTTACTTGTATGTTTTCGAATATTGCAGTTTTTCTGGCATTCAAACCCGTATCCGGGCGCGCTGTTTCGTGCAAGTTTTCCGATTTTTCTCGGATACAACTTGATCGCGCTCATTTGTTTAATTTTCTGTTAAAAATTGCTTGCCTCTACACAAAAATCCCGAATTGGCGCCATTTCTGCAAATATCGATTGATTCTTGATTTGAAAAATTTCAACGAATACTTGTGACGGGAAGGGTGGTCTTTCCATGACTTGGCGGGTTTGCATCAAAATCGAACGGCCGTCAGGGGGTGCAAGCAGGTGGCGGAGAGAGTATCTCCTGCCCGAACTACTTGGAAGTGCCGGGGTTTGAGTCCGGTTCTGGCCCCGATTTTTTGCAGCGTCAAAGGGCCTCGTGATTTTTACTGAAATGGCCTTGCGGCCGTGCGGGTGCCGCAGCGTTCGCAAGACGCGATCTGCTTGGCGAGAAAATGACCCCGGCCCGGCGTCAGTCGGTGTTGCCGGGATGCCAGGGCGTATCCGTGATTTCCACCGGCGGAAGGTCGAGCGACAGGGAGCGGGCGGGGGTCGCATCCGCTTCGGGGGCCTGACCGGCGCCTGCGCCGGCTTGCCCGGGAGCGCCGGCCGGCAGCGACGGCGAAACGCCTTCCGCCGTGTCGGCGTCTTGCGTGCCATCGTCGGCGAACGAGGGGAAGGGAGAGAGCGGTGCGGGCCCGTCGAGCTGCCAGATGCCGCGGCGCGCCTCGCGGGCGGCCTCCGCCGAGGCGAGAAGATCCTCGCCCGCGCCTTCGCCGGGGCGGGCCCAGCCCTGCGCCACCATCCAGGCGGCGAGATCCGTGCCCTGCTTGCGGCACTGCGCGAGCACCACGCCGGCGGGCGTGTCCTGCATGTCCTGGCAGGTGACCGCGTGCCGGCGGACGAGGCCGCGCAAGGCCGTGCGCGCCCGCATGCCGCAGGGCCAGGTGCCGCCGAGCCGCGAAGGGCACGTCTCCGCCGGCCCCGGCGCGTCGATGCCGGCAAGGCGGATGGTCAGCTGTTTGGTGCGGAAGCTGCCGGCATCGATGACCAGCGGCTGGTGGAAGGTGATCTCGCTGGGGATCTCGCGCTCGGGAAGCTTCGGCAGCTGCGCGGCGACCCGCTTCAGCGGCCCGGAGATGCGCGGCGGCGGCAGGATGTCGGACGGCGTGACGTTGCGGATGGTGGACGGGTCCGGCGCATCGGGCAGCTGCACCGCGGCGGGCGGGGGAGGGGCGGCCGGCACGGGCTCTGGTGCGGACGCAGGCAGCTTGCCTGCGCCCGTGCTGTCCTCGGCGACCGCCACCGTTGCGGACGGGGCCGGCGGCGTGGGTGCCGGGCTACCGGGGCTGCCGCCTGCGACCAGGGCCCTCAGCATCCCGTCGCTGCCATAGTCGGCCGCGGCTGCGAGCGCGCCGGCGATCAGCACTGCGATGAGGAAAGTGCGTCCCATATCCGTTTCCGTTTGCCGTTTTCGTTTGCCGTTCCGGTGCCGCGTGATCCTACTGGCTCGCCCAGATGATCCGCGCCATCCAGGCGACCTCGGCGGCGGCCAGCCGCTCGGGCGAGGCCTGCGCATCCAGCGGCGACAGCTCGATGCGGCCGCGCAGGCGCCGGGCGAAGATGCGCGCCCTGAGCTCGCCCGAGGCAAGGCGCAGCGCCACCCGGTCGCCGCGCTGGATCGGCCGCTTCGGCGAGATGACGATGATGTCGCCCTCCCGGTAGAAGGGCAGCATGTCCCCCCCGGTGACACGGATGGCGCAGTCCTCGCAAGGGATCTCTGCAAGGCCCGCCTGCCCGCCATCGGCCTGTTCGCCACCTGCCTGACCGCTCCTGGCAAGTACGGCCGGCAGGTCGCCGTCGTGGAAAAAGCCGCCCGCTGCCGCAGGGGCGCCGGTGGCGGAGCTGAGCTGCGGCAGCGGCAGGCGGTCGCTGTCGGCCAGGTCGGCGGACACGGCATCCGGGTCCGGCCCGTTGACCAGCGCGACGAAGTCGGCAAGGTCGGAGCGGGTGGCCCCGAGGATCTTGGCGATCGATTCCATCGACGGCCAGCGCGGCCGGCCGTCGGCAGCCGTGCGCTTCGATGGATTGAATGTGGTGGGGTCGAGCCCTGCACGCCGGGCAAGGCCGGAGGGCGTCAGCCCGTTGCGACGGGCAAGCAGGTCGATGGCCGACCAGACGGTTTCGTGCGAAAGCATGGTTTGGCTCCGCTGCCGCCTGCCAGGGAACGGCCCTGGCCGGGCGGCCTGTTGCTGAGGCCGCCGCGGGGGCGGCCGGACGCCGGGGGCGGCCTGTGGCCGCCCGTCCCGCGCTTCCTGTCCGGGTTATCCCCGTTACGGGTATATATTCCTAATGGCAGTCGAGTGCCAGTCTGGCCCGGCAACCAGCTGCCCGCTTTGCGGGCCGATTGCCCGTCTCTTGCCCTTGTCTGGCCGGCCCGCAGCCTGTAATCCGGCGCGCAAGCCTTCTTCACGCACAGGGACGGGCCGCCTCATGACGTTGATCTACAAGATTTCTCCGGGCAAGGACTGGCAACAGGCCGAGGCGCGGGGGCGGTTTTCCGGTGCGCCGGTGGACCTTGCCGACGGGTTCATCCATTTTTCCACCGCCGAGCAGTTGCGCGAGACCGCGGCAAAGCACTTCGCCGGGCAGGACGGACTTGTCCTCGTCGCGGTGGAGGCCGAGGCGCTGGGCGAGGGCCTGAAATGGGAACCCTCGCGCGGCGGGGCGCTGTTCCCGCATCTGTACGGCGAGCTGGAGATGTCGGCGGTGCGCTGGGTGCGCGAGCTGCCGTTGGGAGCAGGCGGCGCCCACCTCTTCCCGGAGGCGCTGTGATGTTCTCCTCCGCCTTCGACGCGCTCGCCCGCAAGGCCCTCTTTTCGCTCGATGCGGAGACCGCCCACGGGCTGACCGTCAAGGCGCTGGCGAGCGGCCTGACGCCGGCCTGCAAGGTGCCGCAGGACGGGCGGCTGGCGGTGACGCTCAGTGATCTCGCCTTCCCCAATCCGCTCGGCATGGCCGCCGGTTTCGACAAGAACGGCGAGGTGCCCGACGCGCTGCTGGGGCTCGGTTTCGGCTTCACCGAGATCGGCACCGTGACGCCGCTGGCCCAGGCCGGCAATCCGCGCCCGCGCGTCTTCCGCCTGCCTGCGGATCGGGGCGTCGTCAATCGCCTCGGCTTCAACAACGAGGGCCATGCGGCGCTGCGCGCGCGGCTTGCGGCGCGGCGCCATCGCGGCGGCATCGTCGGGGTAAATGTCGGGGCCAACAAGGACGCGGCCGACCGCATCGCCGACTATGTGGCCGGCATCGAGGCCTTCGCGGATCTCGCTTCCTATTTCGCGGTCAACATCTCCTCGCCGAACACGCCGGGCCTGCGCGACCTGCAGGCGCGCGCGGCGCTGAAGGAGCTGCTCGGCCGGGTGATGGAGGCGCGGGAAGCGGCTGCCTCCCGCCACGGGCGTTCGGTGCCGGTGCTGCTGAAGATCGCGCCGGACATGGACGAGGCGGGGCTCGACGACATCGCCGCCGAGGTGCTGGCCGCCGGCATCGAGGGGCTGATCGTCTCCAACACGACGCTGGCGCGCGGCGGCCTTACCGACCGCAAGGGCGCGGCCGAGGCCGGCGGGTTGTCGGGGCGGCCGCTGTTCCGCCGCTCCACCATCGCGCTTGCCCGCATGCGGCTGCGGGTCGGTCCGCGCCTGCCCATCGTCGGCGTCGGCGGCATCGACAGCGGCGAGGCGGCCTGGACCAAGATCACGGCCGGCGCCAGCCTGCTGCAGCTCTATACCGGCCTTGTCTACGAGGGGCCGGGGCTGGTCGGCCGCATCCTGACGCATCTGTCCGCCTGCCTCGACCGGCACGGGCTCGCCGACCTTAGCGAGGCGAGCGGCCGCAACGCGGAAGCCTGGGCCAAGGCCGATCCGGACGGGCAGGGGAACGTCTGAGGCGCCTTCAATAGGCGCTGGCGACGTCGCCGAGCTCCACGTAGACGGACTTCACCTGGCTGTAATGCTCGATGGCGGCGTGGCCGTTCTCGCGGCCGATGCCGGACTTCTTGTAGCCGCCGAAGGGCATCTCGATCGGCGTCAGGTTGTAGGTGTTGATCCAGCAGGTGCCCGCATGCAGCGCGCCGATCACCCGGTGGGCGCGGGCGATGTCGCGGGTGAAGACGCCGGCGGCAAGCCCGAACTCGGTCGCATTGGCCCGCGCCACCGCTTCCTCCTCGCTCTCGAAGTCGAGCACGCACATGACGGGGCCGAAGATCTCCTCGCGGGCGATCGTCATGTGGTCGGCGACATCGGCAAAGACCGTCGGCTCGACGAACAGCCCGTCCGGGAAGCCCTGCACGGTGGCGCGGCCGCCGCCGCAGACGAGCCGCGCGCCCTCGGCCCGGCCCGCCTCGATATAGCCGAGCACCTTGTCGAGTTGGGCCTGCGAGACCAGCGGGCCGGTGTCGACGCTCTCGTCCATCGGGTCGCCGAGCCTGGCGCGCGCCGTGCGCTCGGCCAGCCGCTCGAGGAAGGCCTGCTTCAGCCCCTTCTGCACGAAGACGCGGGTGCCGTTCGAGCAGACCTGGCCGGAGGAGTAGAAATTGGCGTTGATCGCCGCCGACACCGCATTGTCGAGATGGGCGTCGTCGAAGACGATCAGCGGCGACTTGCCGCCGAGCTCCAGCGTCACGTGCTTGAGCGTGCGCGCGGCGATCTCGGCGACCCTGGTGCCGGTCGGGACCGAGCCGGTCAGCGAGACCTTGGCGACGTCCGGATGCTCGACCAGGTGCGCGCCGGTCTCGCCATAGCCCTGCACCACGTTGAAGACGCCGTCCGGCAGGCCGGCTTCCTTGAAGATTTCGGCCAGCTTGAGCGCGCTGAGCGGGGTCAGCTCCGACGGCTTGAACACGACTGCATTGCCGCAGGCGAGCGCGGGCGCCGCCTTCCAGCAGGCGATCTGGATGGGATAGTTCCAGGCGCCGATGGCTCCGACGACGCCGAGCGGCTCGCGCCGCGTATAGGCGAAGGAGCCGCCGAGATCGATGTGCTCGCCGGTCAGCGTCGCGGCAAGGCCGCCGTAATATTCGAGGCAATCGGCGCCGGAGGCCGCGTCCGCCACAAGCGTTTCCTGCAGCGGCTTGCCGGTGTCCAGGGTCTCCAGCTCGGAGAGCTCGCGGTTGCGCGCGCGCAGGAGATCGGCCGCCCGCCGCAGCACCCGCCCGCGCTCGGCCGCCGGGGTTGCTGCCCACACGCGAAAGCCGGAGCGGGCCGCGGCAACGGCGGCATTGACCGTCTCGGAGCCGGCCGAGCACAGCCGGGCGATCACTTCGCCAGTGGCCGGATAGCGGTTCTCGATCGGCCGCCCGTGCGGGTCTTCCTGGTAGCTGCCGTTGATGAAATGCGAAGCGGGGGGCTGGGCACGCATGAACTCTCTCCTGGCGGACACGAACCGGAACTTTACGAATGAGTGTGAGGCAAGTCTAAGGCGTTAGCGCTGCGCTGTCCGCCAGTTCGGATGGATCCACGGCTCCTTGTTGGAACGCGGCAGCGGCTCGCGCCCCATCACGTGGTCGGCGATCTTCTCCCCGACCATGATCGAGGGGGCATTGAGATTGCCGTTGGTGATCTGCGGGAAGATCGAACTGTCGGCAACGCGCAAGCTTTCCACCCCGATCACCCGGCCCTGCGGGTCGACCACCGCGAGCGGATCGTCCGCCGCGCCCATGCGGCAGGTGCCGCAAGGGTGGTAGGCGCTTTCGGCGTGTTCGCGGATGAAGTCGTCGAGCTCGGTGTCGGACTGGACGGCCTCGCCCGGCTGGATCTCGCGGCCGCGATAGGGGGCGAAGGCCTCCTGGCCGAAGATCTCCCGCGTCAGGCGGATGGCGGCGCGGAAGTCCTCCCAGTCCTCTGGGTGGGACATGTAGTTGAACAGGATCGAGGGATCGGCCATCGGGTCGGGCGAGGTCAGCGCCACGCGCCCGCGCGACCTGGAACGCATCGGCCCGACATGGGCCTGGAAGCCGTGGCCCTCCGCTGCCGCCTTGCCGTCGTAGCGCACGGCGAAGGGCAGGAAGTGGTACTGGATGTCCGGATACTCGATGCCGGCGCGCGAGCGGATGAAGGCGCAGGCCTCGAAATGGTTGGAGGCGCCGAGCCCGGTGCCGGTGAACAGCCACTGTGCGCCGATCATGGCCTTCGAGATCAGGTTCCAGTGCTTGTAGAGGGTGATCGGCTGGGTGCAGGCCTGCTGGATATAGAGCTCCAGGTGGTCCTGCAGGTTGGCGCCGACGCCCGGCCGGTTGGCGAGGACCGGCAGGCCGAGCGCGCTGAGCGCGGCGCCATCGCCGATCCCCGACAGCATCAGGATCTTCGGCGAGTTGATCGAGGAGGCAGCAAGGATCACCTCGGCCGAGGCGCTCACCCGCTCGAGGCGCCCGCCCCGCCGGAACTCGACGCCGGTGGCGCGCGTGCCCTCGAACAGCACGCGGGTGACGGTGACACCGGTGAACAGGTGGATGTTGGGCCGCTTCAGCGCCGGACGCAGATAGGCGTTGGCGGTGGACCAGCGCCGGCCCCGCCACACGGTCATCTCCATGTCGCCGAAGCCTTCCTGCTTCAGCCCGTTATAGTCCGGCGTCGTCTCGTAGCCGGCCTGGCGCCCGGCCTCGACGAAGGCGGCGTAGAGCGGGTTCCACCTGGTGCCGCGGGTGACATGCAGCGGGCCGGAGGTGCCGCGCACGCCTGTCTCGCCGCCATGGCTCGTCTCCATCCGCTCGAAATAGGGGGCGACATCGGCATGGGACCAGCCGGGCGCGCCCATCTCCTCCCAGGTGTCGAAGTCGCGCGCATGGCCGCGCACATAGACCATGCCGTTGATCGAGGAGGAGCCGCCGATGACGCGCCCGCGCGGGGTCGCCAGCCGGCGCCCGCCGAGATGCGGTTCCGGCTCGCTTTGATAGCCCCAGTCGTAGCGGGACATGTTCATCGGATAGCTGAGCGCGGCCGGCATCTGGATGAAGGGGCCGATATCCGTTCCGCCGGCCTCCAGCACCAGGACCTTGTTGGCCGGGTCTTCCGACAGGCGATAGGCGAGGGCGGCGCCGGCCGAGCCGGAGCCGACGACGATATGTGTCGCGTCCTGCATGGGTCTATCCGTTCCCCTTGTGTGCGGTGTCCGTTGCGGCCGGGGAGGGCGCGCCGAGCTGGCGCTCGACATAGTCCTCGACCCGGCGGATGGCGGTGCGCGGCTGCGGCGGGCCGTCCGCGAAGATGCGCTGCAGCCAGAGCCCGTCGATCATCGCCGCAGTGCCCTCGGCCGCATGGCGCGCCCGCTCGCCGGGAATGAGCGCGGCGAAGGCATGGGCGAGGTTGGAGACGAGCCGCCGGTGATAGATGCGCAGCAGGCGGCGGGTTTCCGCATCGGTGCGCGCCTGCAGGTAGAAGGCGAGCCAGGCCGAGATCAGCGCCGGCTGGAACTGGGTCGGCGCGAAGCTGGCCGAGATCATCGCCGAAATGCGCGCGCGCGGGCCCTCCGCGCCGGCCATCCGCTCGCGGGTCTCGCGCGACAGGTCGGTCAGCAGGAAGCGCATGGTGGCGTTGAGCAGCCCGGCCTTGGAGCCGAAATAGTGATGCGCCAGCCCGCCCGAGACGCCCGCGCGCCGGGCGATCTCGGCCATCGTCGCATCGCCGAATCCGCGCTCGTGGATCGTCGCGACGGTCGCGTCGATCAAGGCCTTGCGGCGATGGGTTTCCATTCCGATTCGCGGCATCTCCGCTCCGTTTCCAGCCCGCCCCGTTCGTCCTGAAGGTCGCGATCCGCTCCGCCCGAAGCCGGGCGGCATGTGCGGTCCTGTCCCTGGGATGCGCCGCCGGCCGAGGGGAGGCAGGCCGCCGGCGGCGGCCGCTGCAGCCGCTGCACTGGTCCCCGGCGGCAGCCCGTCCAGCAGCCTGTCCAACAGCCTGTCCACAGGGGGCGTGCTGCGCGGCGGATGCGCTTTCCGGTCGGTGTCAGCCGGCGCGCCTTGCTCTTCAAGGAATAATTTTGATTGGCCGTTCAATCAATGAAAAAACGAAAAATGCGCGGGGAATTGCGTATTCCGCTCAAAAATGTTTTGATGCGCATCGAAACGGGCAGGGAGGTCCGGTTCATTCGTGCCGGGCCCTGGCTGCCCGGCCGCAGCATCCGGCGAGCGCGTGCCGCGCCCCGATTGCCGCACCCCTGGCGACCCGTCGCCTCTGGCCGCCGGCCCTTGCTGCCGGTGTGCGGGACCTCCCGCCCCGCCCTTCGAACCCCTGCGCGCCGCGCTTGCCGCGGACCGCGCGTCGGGACCTCGTGCCGCCGCGACCCTTGCGGCCGGCCCACCATCGGCGCATGCGGCCTTGCCGCAGCGCTGCAACCCCGCATGCGGGCTGCCTTCCGGCCGTCCCGCCCGTCAGGAGGACACAAGCTGATGAACACCCTTGCCCTGCGCTTCGGCGCCGCAGCCCTTGCCCTGGGCCTTGCCGCCCCCGCCGCGATGGCGGCCGAAGCCGAAGCCTGCAAGACCGTCCGCTTCTCCGATGTCGGCTGGACCGACATCACCGCCACCACCGCCACCGCCTCGGTGGTGCTGGGCGCGCTCGGCTACGAGCCCGACGTCAAGATCCTCTCGGTGCCGGTGACCTATGCTTCGCTGAAGAACAAGGACATCGACGTCTTCCTCGGCAACTGGATGCCGACCATGGAGGGCGACATCAAGGCCTATCGCGAGGACGGCTCGGTGGAGACCGTGCGCGCCAACCTGGAAGGCGCCAAGTACACGCTCGCCGTGCCGCAATACACCTATGACAAGGGCCTGAAGACCTTCGCCGACATCGCCAAGTTCAAGGACGATCTCGACGGCAAGATCTACGGCATCGAGGCCGGCAACGACGGCAACCGGCTGATCATCGACATGATCGAGAAGGACATGTTCGGCCTCAAGGGCTTCGACATCGTCGAGAGCTCGGAGGCCGGCATGCTGTCGCAGGTCTCGCGCGCCGTGCCGCGCAAGCAGGACGTGGTCTTCCTCGGCTGGGAGCCGCATCCGATGAACGCCAATATCGACATGGCCTATCTTGAGGGCGGCGACGAGGTGTTCGGCCCCAATCTCGGCGGCGCGACGATCTACACCAATGTGCGCGCCGGCTATGTGGACGAGTGCCCGAATGTCGGCAAGTTCCTCCAGAACCTGGAGTTCTCGCTCCAGATGGAGAACGAGATCATGGGCGCGATCCTCAATGACGGCACCGAGCCGAACGCGGCCGCGACCGCCTGGCTGAAAGCCAACCCGGGCGTTGCCGATGCCTGGCTGGAGGGTGTGACCACCTTCGACGGCGGCGATGCCACGGCCGCCCTGAAGGGCGCCCTCGGCCTCTGACCCATCCCGGACGCCCGCGCGCGAGCCCTGAGGGCCTTGCGCGCGGGCGGACCGCATTCGCCCTGCGGGCAGGACGCAACACGCCCGCACCAACGACAAGAACAGGACGGCGAGGCTGCGCGTGGACTGGCTCACCCAACACAAGATCCCCATCGGCCCCTGGGCGAAGGCCCTGGTCGACTGGCTCACCGCCAATGCCTACTGGGTGTTCGACGGCATCTCGGCGGTGCTCGAAACCCTGATCGACGGCATTCTCTGGCTGCTTCAGGCGCCCGGCCCGCTTGCGGTCGTGGTCATCGCGACAGTGCTGGCCTATGTCGTGCAGCGGCGCGTCTCCTTCGCGCTCTTCGTCGCCGCCAGCCTGCTTCTCATCATCAACCAGGGCTACTGGACGCAGACGACGGAGACCCTGTCGCTGGTGATCGCCGCCTCCGCCGTGTGCATGGCGATCGGCGTGCCGCTCGGCGTTGCCGCCGCGCACCGGCCCAAGCTCTATGCCGCGATGCGCCCGGTCCTCGACCTGATGCAGACGATCCCGACCTTCGTCTACCTGATCCCGGCGCTGATCCTGTTCGGCCTCGGCATGGTGCCGGGCCTGATCGCCACGGTGATCTTCTCGATCCCCGCGCCCATCCGCCTGACCCAGCTCGGCGTCTCCTCCACCCCGCGCCAGCTGATCGAGGCGGGCGAGGCCTTCGGCGCCACCGGCTGGCAGCTCCTGTGGAAGGTGGAACTGCCTTACGCGCTGCCGCAGATCATGGCCGGCCTGACCCAGACCATCATGCTGTCGCTGTCGATGGTGGTGATTGCCGCGCTCGTCGGCGCCGACGGGCTCGGCGTGCCGACCTTGCGCGCGCTCAACACCGTCAACATCGCGCAGGGCTTCGAGGTCGGCATCGCCATCGTTCTGGTGGCGATCGTGCTCGACCGCTTCTTCCGCAACCGCAACGAAGGGGAGGGCAGCCGATGACCGCCGCCGTTTCGTTCCGCAATGTCGACATCGTCTTCGGCAAACGCCCGCAGGCGGCGCTGCCGCTGATCGATGCCGGCCGCAGCCGCGCCGAGATCCAGACGGAGACCGGCCAGATCCTCGGTGTGGCCGGTGCCAGCTTCGACATCGAGGAGGGCGAGCTGATCGTGCTGATGGGCCTGTCGGGCTCCGGCAAGTCGACGCTGCTGCGCGCCGTCAACGGGCTGAACCAGATCACCCGCGGCGAGGTGCTGGTGCACAATGGCGATGCTTCCGTGAACCCGTCCGCCTGCACGCCGCAGGAGCTGCGCGCGCTGCGCCGCGGCCGGATCGCCATGGTGTTCCAGCAATTCGCGCTGCTGCCCTGGCGCACGGTGCGCGAGAATGTCGGCTTCGGGCTGGAGCTGGCCGGACTGCCGACGCGCGAGCGCCGGCGGAAGGTCGATGAGCAGCTGGAGCTGGTCGGCCTTGCCCAGTGGGGCGACAAGTATGTGCACGAGCTGTCCGGCGGCATGCAGCAGCGCGTCGGGCTGGCCCGGGCCTTTGCCACCGACGCGCCGATCCTCTTGATGGACGAGCCGTTTTCGGCGCTCGACCCGCTGATCCGCGGCCATCTGCAGGACGAGCTGCTGGCGCTGCAGGACAAGCTCAACAAGACCATCGTGTTCGTCAGCCACGATCTCGACGAGGCGGCCAAGATCGGCAACCGCATCGCCATCATGGAAGGCGGGCGGGTGATCCAGCTCGGCACGCCGCAGCAGATCGTGCGCAAGCCGGCGAGCGATTATGTGGCGGAGTTCGTGGCGCATATGAACCCGCTCGGGGTGCTGCGTGCCCGCGACATCATGCGGGCGCTGGACGAGGGCGAGGCCGGCGGGCTGGGCGGCGCGCCGCGCTGTGCGCCGAAGACGCCGGTGCGCGAGGTGATCGCCCTGACACGGTCCGGCGAGGGACCGGTGCTGGTCTGCGACGGCGACACGCCGCTGGGGCTGGTCGGCGAGGGCGAGATCCTCGACTGCCTGCGCTAGAGCAATTCCAGGAAAAGTGGGAACCGGTTTTCCGTCCGGAATTGCGCAAAAACAAAAGGCCAGAGCGTTTTGCTCAAGCCGGCTGCGCGGGAAAGGTCTCCCGCGCGCGCCGGCCGGTGATCGCCAGCAGCGAGAAGCCGCGCGCGGCCAGGAAGAGGGTGAAGGCAAGCCACAGGCCGTGATTGCCGAGCACCGGGAAGGCGAGCGCGTAGGCGGCAAAATAGAGCGCCAGCGACAGCAGCATCATGTTGCGCATGTCGCGCGACCAGGTGGCGCCGATGAACACCCCGTCCATCTGGAAGGCAAGGACGCCGAACAGAGGCGTCGCCGCCGCCCAGCTCAAGTAGGTGACCGCCGTCTGGCGCACGTCCTCCGCCGTCGTCATCGCATGGATGAGCAGGGGACCTGCGAAGAACAAGACCAGCGAGATCAGCCCGGCGAGCACATAGCCCCACAGCAGGCTGAGCTTCAGCGACCGGTCGAAGGCCGGGCGGTAGCGCGCCCCGACGGCGCGGCCGGCCAGCTGCTCGGCCGCCGTCGCCAGCCCGTCGAGAAAGAAGCTCGCCACCATGAAGAACTTCTCCAGGATGGCATTGGCCGCCAGCACGGTGTCGCCCTGCACGGCCGAGCGCGACATGAAGAAGGCGAAGGCGGTGATCAGCGCGAAGGAGCGGATCAGGATGTCGCCGTTGAGCGCCATCATCCGCTTGAAGCGGACCTTGTCGAACACCTGTGCGCGGGTCGGCAGCGGGCGGCCCGAAAGCGCGCGGGCGGCAAGCACCGTGCCGGCCAGCGCGGTCAGCGCCTCTGCCGCGACGGTGGCAGCGGCAACGCCGGCGACGCCCCAGTCGAGATACAGCACGAACAGCACGGACAGGGCGATGTTGATGCCGTTCAGCCAGGTCTGCAGGCCGAGCGCGGTCATCGCCCGGCCGCGGCCGATGAACCAGCCGAGAAAGGCGTAGTTGGCCAGCGCCAGCGGCGCGGAGAGGGCGCGGATCGCGAAATAGCTGGCGGTGGCGGCCTGCACCTCGGCGCTGCCGCCCATCAGCCACAGGCCGGCGGTGAGCGCCGGCTGCTGCAGCACGATCACCGCCGCGCCCAGCACCAGCGCCAGCAGCACGGCGCGGAACAGCACCGCGCGTTCCTCCTCGCCGTCGCCCGCCCCGGCCGCTTGGGCGGTCAGCCCGGTCGTGCCGGCGCGCAGGAAGTTGAAGCTGGTGAAGACGATGTCGAACAGCACGCCGCCGAGCGCGATGCCGCCGAGGAGCGCTGCATCTCCGAGCTGGCCGATCACCGCCGTGTCGACCAGCCCGAGCAGCGGCGTCGACAGATAGGCGAGCGTCATCGGCACCGCGATGGCGAGCACGCTGCGGCTGGTCACGTCGAACGGGCGCACGGCGCCGGGCTGGCTCGTCATCTGGCTGGGCTCGGAAATGCAGGGTGTCGGCGGGCGGGAGAGTCGTTTTGCCGGACGCTAGCGAACAAAGATGGAACGGTCAAACGGGATGTGGCGGGCGGGCGGTGTGAGAAGGCAGCAGGTTTCTCTTTCGTTTTGCCGCGCGCCGTTCGAGGGGACGAGTGGAGGGGTGGGGGCGAAGGAGTGGCGGCGACACGCGGCGCGAACCCGATCCACCGGCTGTCGTCCCGGTTTCGGCGGAGCCGAAGACCGGGACCCAGTAACCACAGGTGGCATGGCTCCGGCCTCGGCATCGCCCGGCGGCCTCAGGTTGCCGCTTTCGCGACACCACCCGCCCCGGCGGATACTGGATACCTGCCTTCGCAGGTATGACAGCAGCAGGGGAGACGGGCGCCTTCCCGTCTCGCGCCTGTAGGGGTTGTCTCTGGTCCCGGCTCGGCGCTGGCGCGCCGTCCGGGAGGACGAGTGGAGGGGCCGCGGCGCGGGTCCCGTGCTGCGTCAGCTTTCCTGCGCGTGTTCCAGAATGTTCAGCAGGCGCCCGTTCGGGTCGCGCAGGAACAGGCGGCGCACGCCCCAGGGCTCAAGGGCCGGCCCGTATTCGGGCGCAAGGCCCGCGCGTTCGATGCGGGCGATCACCTCGTCGAGATCGTCAACCTCGATGGAGAGGTCCGGCACCGGGGTGCCGGAGCCGCCTTCAGTGGCGATGCCGATCTGCGGGCGCGCCGGGCTCGCGGCATCGGCGGCAAGGGTGACGAACCAGCCGTGGTCCATCACCGGCTCAAGACCGAGAATGTCGCGGTAGAAGGCCGTCGAGGGCCCGGTGTCGGTGACGGCGATGTTCGCGACGATGCGCCTGACGGTCATGCGGTGCTCCCGTGGATTGCTGCGGGAGAGGGTAGGCGATGCGGCCACGGCTGCATTGAAGAAATGTCGGGTGGGGCGGGACGGGCAGGGAGCCGTCCCGCCCAATTGCCTCAGATGGAGGCGGCGATGCGGGCGATCTCCGCCATGGTGGCATCGCGGACCTTCGCCTCGGCCTGCGGCATCTCGCAATAGGCGGTGACGATCAACGCGCCGCGGCTGCTCGGCCAGGCGACGCCGATGTCGTTGGCGTGGCCCTTGCCGCTGGTGCCGGTCTTGTCGCCGACCAGCCAGTCGGCGGGAAAGCCGGCCCGCAGGCGCGCGTCGCCCGTCCGGTTGGTGACCAGCCAGGCCGTCAGCTGGTCGCGCGAGCGGCGCGACAGCGCATCGCCGAACAGCAGCTTGCGAAGGGTTTGCGCCATCGCCGCCGGCGTCGTCGTGTCGCGCTCGTCGCCGGGCCCGTCATGGGCATTGAGCTCCGGCTCCATGCGGTCGTGGCGGGTGATCTCGTCGCCGAGCGAGCGGGCGAAGGCGGTGAGCGCCGCCGGACCGCCGAAGCTCTTGAGCAGCAGGTTGGCGGCGGTGTTGTCGCTCATCGTCATCGTCGCCTCGCACAGTTCCGCGACCGTCAGGCCGGGGCCGCCGGCATGCTTTTCCGTGCCCGGCGACCAGGACACCAGGTCGCGCGTGGTGAAGGGAATGCGCCGGTCGAGCTGTTCCTCTTCCCGGTCGGCGCGGGAAAGGACGAAGGCGGCGATCATCAGTTTGAACGTCGAGGCCATCAGGAAGCGCTCGTCCGCCCGGTTGCCGAAAGTCTGTCCGCTGGCCACATCGTGGATGGCGATGCCGAGGCGCCCGCCCTGCTTGCGCTCCAGCGCAGCGAGACGCCCCTCGATATCTGCGGCATCGGCCGTGCCGGCACGGGCGGGCATGGTCACGAGAGCGGTGCCGGCGGTCAGCGTCGGGGCGAGCAGAAGCGAGCCGGCAAGTGCCTGCCGGCGAGACAGTTTGAACATGGGTTTCATCTCCGTGGTGAAAGCGTGCGGCCTGCGCCGGTCGGTGCGGCGGCAGGGCGCTGGATGGCCTCCCAGCCTGCGGGAGCGATCATGCGCAAACATGAGACCCTCGCCAAACGATCAATTCTGGGATTAGACATGAGAAAATCTTGGTCTTGGAGAAAGCCCCATGGACGTCTCGCACCTGCCGCTCAATGCGCTGCGCGCCTTCGAGGCCTCGGCCCGGCTCGGCAGCTTCACCCGCGCCGGGCTGGAGCTGCGGGTGACCCAGACCGCGATCAGCCATCAGGTGAAGGCGCTGGAGGAAACGCTCGGCCTCACCCTGTTCAAGCGCCTGCCGCGCGGCCTCGCGCTCACCGACGAGGCGCAGGCCTTGCTGCCTGTTCTGACCGATGCCTTCCGCCGGATGAGCGCGACGCTGAGCCAGTTCGAGCAGGGCAATTTCCGCGAGATCCTGACCATCGGCGTCGTCGGCACCTTCGCCATCGGCTGGCTGCTGCCGCGTCTGGCGGGTTTTCGCGAGGCCCATCCCCATGTCGACCTGCGGCTGAAGACCAACAACAACCGGGCCGACATGCTGCTCGACGGGCTCGACCTGTTCATCCGCTTCGGCGACGGCGCCTGGCACGCGACGGACGCGGTGCGGCTGATGGAGGCGCCGTTCTCGCCGGTCTGCGCGCCGCAGATCGCAGCGCGGCTCGCGCATCCGCGCGATCTTGGCGGCGAGGACCTGCTGCGCTCCTACCGGCAGGACGAATGGGCGGCCTGGTTCCGCATGTCGGGCCTCGAGCCGTTGCCGGCGCGGGGCTTCATGTTCGACTCATCGAGGGCGCTGGTCGAGGCGGCATCGCTGGGCGCGGGCGTCGCCCTGGTGCCGGTGGCGATGTTCGCGCGCGAGATCGAGGAGGGGCGCGTCGTCCGGCCCTTCGCGGTGGAGGCTTCGCTCGGCGCCTACTGGCTGACCTCGTTGAAATCGCGCCGGCAGACGCCGGCCATGCGCGCCTTTCACCAGTGGATCGTGGACGAGGCGGGCTGAAGCGGAGGCAAGGCCGCAGCGGTCCGGGCTCAGGTGGGCTGCGGTGCCGGCTGGACCTCGACCGTGATGTGGGAAAGGGCCGCGATCCGGGCGAGCCTTGCCTTGTAATGCGCCGGGTCCCTCGGCGCGCGCGAGACGAGGGAGACGATGGCTGCGTGGTGGCCGGGGCCGACCTGCCAGACATGCAGGTCGCAGATGCGGTCGCCGCCGGTCTCGACCGCCTTGCGGATCTCCTCCGGCAGGCGCTTGTCGTCGGGCGTACGGTCCAGCAGCACCGCGCCGGTCTCGCGGATCAGGCCCCACGACCAGCGCGCGATGATCAGCGCACCGACGACCCCCATCAGCGGGTCGGCCCAGAGCCAACCCTGGCTGCGTCCGAGCAGCAATGCGGTAATCGCGAGAACCGATGTCAGGGCGTCGGCCAGCACATGCAGATAAGCGGCGCGCAGGTTGTTGTCGCGCGCGGGGCCGTGGCCGGGATGCTCATGCGTGTCGTCGTGGGCGTGATCGTGGTGGGCGTGATCGTGGTGGTGATGACCGTGATGATGGTGGCCATGATGGTGACCATGATCGTCCCTGAGCAGCCAGGCGCAGGCCAGGTTCACCACCAGTCCGATGACGGCGACGGCAATCGCCTGCTCGAAGCTGATCGCCACCGGGTTGGCGAGGCGCAGCAGGCTTTCCCATCCGATCAGCACGGCGACGAGCGCCAGAACGATGGCGCTGGCGAAGCCGCCGAGATCGCCGAGCTTTCCGGTGCCGAAGCTGAAGCGCGGATCGTTGCGGTAACGGCGCGCAAAGAGATAGGCGAGGGCGGTGATGAGCAGGGCGGCCGCATGGGTGGACATGTGCCAGCCGTCGGCCAGCAGCGCCATCGAACCGAAGAGCGTGCCGGCGGCGATCTCGACGACCATCATTGTCGCCGTCAGGGCGATGACCAGCCAGACCCGCCGCTCGTTGCGCCGATGCTGCGAGCCGAGAAAGTCGTGTCCATGCGTGTAGGTGGAGATGGTCTCGGGTGCCATTGCACTCTCCCACGGCCTGCTGTGTGGCTTATTTCATGCCGGCCTATTTCATGCCGACCTATTTCATGTAGGTGCGGATGACCTCGAGCAGCTCCTCGCTGCCCTGCCGGCGCTCGGCCTCGGTCTGCGCATGAAGGACATGCTCGTGAAGGTGGCCTTCCATCACTTCCGCGGTGAGGCCGCTCAGGGCGCCTCTGGCGGAGGCGAGCTGACGCAGGATTTCGGCGCAGGGCTTTTGGGCCTCCAGCGCGCGCTCGATGCCTTCGAGCTGTCCCTTGAGACGGCGAACCCTGGCAATCAGCTTCTGCCCGTCGCGATGGGTATGGGACATCGTGCCTGTCCGTGCCTTCCTGATATAGTATAGGGGACTATATTATATGTGTGGCGGAATGGGAAGTCCGGCCGCGCCTCGCGGCGTGAGACTTCCAGCCGAGCATCGGACAAGGTGGGAGAGACCGGTTTTCGGGCGCCGTGCCGCCGAACGCCGCGTCGGTTGGGGGCGCCCGATTTTCCTGCCTCAATCCATTGCCCCTTGAAATGCGTGATTACTCACGTATATAGACTGCAACGATCACGCAAAAGGAAGGCGTCATGCCATGAATGCGCTTGTCTTCACCCTCCTCGACATTGCTGGCCTCATCGAGAAGCGGCTCGACCGCCCGCTTGCCGGCGCCCGCGGCGTCAGCTTCCGCGAGTACCGCCTGCTGAAAAGCCTGTCGGAGTTTCCCGGCAGCCGCGCCATGCGGGTGGAACTGGCCCAGTCCGTCGGCCTGACGCCCTCTGCCGTGACCCGCGCGCTGAAGCCGCTGGAAAAGCTCGGCTATGTGGTGACGGAAAAGGGCGAGCGGGATGCCCGCCAGAGCCTGGCGCGGTTGACGCAGGCCGGTGAGATCCTGCTTGCCGATGCCGATGCCATCGTCGCCGACGTGGTGGCCGGACTGCCGGCCATGTCGATCAGCGAGGGCCAGCTCGCCGAACTGCATCGCGGCCTGGCCGGTCCGCCGGCAAGCCGGACGGTGCCCTTGAGGGCCGCCATCGTCTGACCCGGCAAGAGGTGCGGGGGGCATCCCGTCGCGGGATGCCCCCCGCACTGGTCTCCCGCGCCCTGCGGAGCGTATAAGCGTCTGTTCCCACTTGATCTTGCAACCGGGTCCCGAGTTCCGCATGTCGCTTGCCATCGTCCACCACCCGGCCTTTTGCGCCGACATTCCTGCCGCTCACCGCTTCCCGATGAACAAGTTCCGCCGCGTGGCGGAGGTGCTCGTCGAGGACGGGCTGGTCGCGCCGGACGGCTTTCACCGGCCGGCGCCCGCACCGGCGGAGTGGATCGCGCTCGCCCATGACCGGTCCTATGTCGACCAGGTCTTCGCCGCCGATGTGCCGGCGCCCATCGCCCGCGAGATCGGCCTGCCGATGAGCGAGAGCGTCGGCTTCCGTGCCCGCTGCGCCACCGCCGGCACGGTTCTGGCCGCCTTGCTGGCGCTCGACCGGGGGATTGCCTGCAACACCGCCGGCGGCAGCCATCACGCCAGGAGTTCGCAAGGGGCGGGGTTCTGCGTCTTCAACGATGTGGCGGTCGCGATCCGCCTGCTGATGGCGGACCGGGCGATCCGCCGCGCCATGGTCGTCGATCTCGACGTGCACCAGGGCGACGGCACCGCGCAGATCTTCGCCGGCGACGAGGCGGTGTTCACCCTGTCGGTGCATGCTGGCCGGAACTATCCCGTCCGCAAGGTGCCCTCAAGCCTCGACGTGCCGCTGGACGACGGGGTGGGGGACGCGGCCTATCTGGCAGCGCTTGCCGGCGTCCTGCCGGACGCGCTCGCGAGCTTCCGGCCCGAAATCGTCTTCTACAATGCCGGCGTCGACCCGCACGAGGAGGACAGGCTGGGCCGCCTGTCGCTGAGCGACGAGGGGATCGCCGCCCGCGACCGCTACGTCGTTCAGCAGGTGCGCAAGGCAGGCATCCCGCTCGCCGGGGTCATCGGCGGCGGCTATCTGGAGGATATCGACAGGCTGGCGCGCCGCCACACGATCCTGCACCGGGTGGCGGCGGAATTCGCCTGATCGTGCAAGGCCTGCGGCTTCAGCTGCGGCGGCCGAGGCTCATCAACCGCAGCACCACCCAGATCGGGATCACCACCACGGCGCCGAGCACGAAATAGCCGCCGAGCTGGCCGAGCGCCTCGAAGCCGAGGTCCCACAGGCGGCGGATGAAGGAAACGATCCCGTCGAACACGTCGAGCGGGTGCAGGTCGAGCGCCGACAGCAGCACGCCGACGACGAAGGACAGGAACAGCAGCTTGAGGATCACCCGGGCGGGCGAGTCTCCGAGAAAGCGGCTGATCGGGCTGTTGGACATGCGCTTGTTCCTGCAAGGGCTGACGAGCGGACGCAAGGCCTGCGCCCCGTCCCGTGTCCCCGAGATGTAGGCGGCGGGAGGCGCCGGATCAAACGCAAAATGGCCTTGTCCGTTTCGCCGGCGCCCATGTCATCGCGCCTATGTCATCATGTCATCTCGCCTATGTCATATTGCCAATATGATGCCACATTAGAGCGTGACATCTCTTGTCGTGGGATGCAGGCGATTCACGGCGTTTGGCCGGATCGCACGGGCTCGGGAGGCGGCGGGCCGGCAGTCATCCTCATCGCCGGCGCTCGTTTTCGGAGTGCCCGGCCACGGCCACGGCTCCGGAACCGGTCGCACGGAGCCGGGAAGCGAACCGACCTAAGCCGAAGGCCCCTGCCGCTGCGGCGCGGGGCCCGTCAAGCCAGGAATGCCTGTCGTCATGTCTCTTCAGACCCTTGCCGCCTTGCGAAAGATCGCCGTCCTTGCGCTCGCCGCCGCGCCGCTGGTCGGCCTTGCCTCCCATCCCTCGGCGGCGGAGGCGCAGGACCTCTCCGTCACCGGCACCTGGCGGATCGAGGCGCTTGCCGCCCCGGGCGGTGCGCTGGTCGATGTCGACCAGGGCCTGTCCAGCCGCACGGAAGTGACCATCGACCGCCACGGCATGTGGCTGGCCTCGGCCGGCTGCAACCGCCTGCGCGGCACGCTGCAGCAGATGGGACACGCGCTCTCCGTCTCGACCCGCGTGATGGCCACCGAGATGGCCTGCGAGGGGCCGTCCGGCGATCTCGAGCGCCGGTTCCTGCACTTCTTTCCGGTGGTGAAGCAGATCGACGGCATGCCCGGCCGCGTGCTCTTGCGCGATCAGTCCGGCGCCGCGGTGCTGCTGCTGGTCAACAAGTAGCGCCGGCTTTTTGCGGCTTCGCACGGGTTTTTTCATTCCGGGAGTGTGAAGTTGCTGCCGTGCGTTCCCCTCTGGCGCTCTGGCAACCAATAGGCCCCGGCGCGCGCTGCGCTTGGCCGGGGTGACCTCGGAGGGGATGCGGGGCCTTGCCTCCCTCTCGGAGGTCATCCCGGTCCAGCTTCCCCTATCGCGCAGCCGAACACAGTTGCCGGTCTTCGGCTTCACTGAGACCGGTATGACATCCGGAGAGCGGGGCGGCCGAGGGCCGCCCTTCGCATGTGTCGTGAGCCTGAATGAAGCGGCGTCCTATGCCGCCTCGCGCGCGCCGGCGTCCGGCCCCTTTTCCGGAGCGAAGCGCTCGTAGAAGCGGGCGTCGGACTTGGCCATCTCCTTGAGCAGGCGGTTCGGCTTGAAGCGCGGGCCCCATTTCTTGGTGAACTTGCGGCACAGCTCGGTGAAGGCGGCCGTGCCCATGCCGTCGATATAGGACAGCGTGCCGCCGGTGAACGGGGCGAAGCCGAAGCCGAGGATCGAGCCGACATCCGCCTCGCGCACATCCGTCAGGCAGTTCTCCTCGAAGATCCGCGCCGTCTCCAGCGCCTGCATGACGAGGAAGCGCTGCTTCAGCTCCTCGACGTTGAAGGCCTCCGCCGGCTTGGGCTTGCCGACGACCTCGGGAATGCCCGGCCACAACTTCTTGTCGCGGCCCTGGTAGTCGTAGAAGCCCTTGCCGTTCTTGCGTCCGAACCGCTCGCGCTTGACGACCATCTCTTCCAGGATGTTGTCGAGCGGGCCTTCCACATACTTGACGCCGAGGTCCTTGCGCGTCGCCGAGACGATCTTCCAGGCAAGGTCCAGCGCCACCTCGTCGCCGAGCGACAGCGGGCCGACCGGCATGCCGGCCATGCGGCCGCAATTCTCGATCATCGCCGCCGGCACCCCGTCGGCCAGCATCATCAGGCCTTCGCGGATATAGGTCATGACCACGCGCGAGGTGTAGAAGCCGCGCGAGTCGTTGACCACGATCGGCGTCTTCCTGATCGCCTTGATGTAGTCGAGCGCCATGGCCAGCGCCTTGTCGCCGGTCTTCTTGCCGAGGATCACCTCGACCAGCATCATCTTGTCGACCGGCGAGAAGAAGTGGATGCCGATGAAGTTCTTCGGCCGCTTCGAGGCCTCGGCGAGCGAGGTGATCGGCAGCGTCGAGGTGTTGGAGGCGTAGATCGCCTTCGACTTCAGCACCGCCTCGGCCTTCTCGGTGACGGCGCGCTTGACCTCGCGGTCCTCGAACACCGCCTCGATGACGAGGTCGCAGTCCGCCAGCGCCTCGTAGTCGGGCGTCGCCGTGATGCGCGACAGCAGCGCCACCTTGTCGGCCTCGCTGGCCCGGCCGCGCTTCATCGCCTTGGAGATCAACTCGTCGGAATGGGCCTTGCCCTTGTCGGCGGCGGCCTGGTCGCGGTCGACCAGAACCACGTCGATGCCGGCCTTGGCGGTGACATAGGCAATGCCTGCGCCCATGAAGCCGGCGCCGAGAATGCCCACCTTGCGGATGCGGTTCGGCTTGACCGAGGCCGGCCGCCGCGCGCCCTTGTTCAGCTCCTGCATGGAGACGAACAGCGAGCGGATCATGTTGGCCGCTTCCGGGGTCTGCAGCACATGGGCGAAGTAGCGGCTTTCCACCGTCAGCGCCTGATCCATCGGCAGCAGCAGGCCCTCGTAGACCGCCTGCAGCAGGGCGCGGGCACCAGGATAGTTGTCATGGGTCTCGCGCCGGTAGATGGCGTTGGCCGCCGGCCAGAACTGGAAGCCGGCCGGCGAGTAGATCCCCCCGCCCGGCAGGCGGAAGCCCTTCTGGTCCCACGGCTTGACCGGATCGACGCCGGCTTTCAGCATCTTCACGGCCGCCGCCATCAGCTTCTTTGCAGGCGCGGTCTCGTCGATCAGCTTCATCGCCTTGGCCTGGGCAGCGTTCAGCGTCTTGCCCTGCAGCAGGAACTGCAGGCCCTGCTGGCTGTCGGCCATGCGCATGACGCGCTGGGTGCCGCCCGCGCCGGGGAAGAGGCCGACCTTGACCTCCGGCAGGGCCATCTTGAAGGCATCGTCCTCTGCCGCCACCCGCGCATGGCAGGCCAGCGCCAGCTCCGTCGCCCCGCCCATGCAGGTGCCGTTGATCGCGGCGACGAAGGGCTTGCCGCAGGTCTCCAGCTTGCGGAAGATCTGCGACAGGCGCCGGGAGCCGTCGAACAGCATGCGCGCCGCCCCTTCCGGATCCTTCGCCCGCTTGCCATGGAAGTCGCGCAGCAGCCCCTCCAGCATGGTGAGGTCGGCGCCGCCGGAAAACGCTGCCTTGCCCGAGGTGATGACGGCGCCCTTGGCGGTGGCATCGGCCACGACCGCGTCGATGATCGCGTCGAGCTCGTCCATCACCGACATGTCGATGACGTTCATGCTCTTGCCCGGCATGTCCCAGATGATGTGGGCGATGCCGGCTTCGGTGGTCAGGCTGAAGTTCCTGTAAGCCATGTCGGCCTCCTGAGGTCAGTAGGGCGTGCCGTTGTTGCGTTGGAAAAAGCGCTGCCGTGCGGGTGCGCCGGGTAAGCAAATGGCAATTTTGGGCTGGTAGAACGCGTTGAGGGAACAGGCTGCCAGCAGGAGAGTGCCGGATGAGCGGACAGTGCGAAGGATGCCGCAACGGCGCTCGTCTGGATTTCGACTTCACGATGGCGTTCCAGCCCATCGTCGACCTTGGCCGGAACCGGGTGTGGGGCTACGAGGCGCTGGTGCGCGGCATCGACGGCACCTCCGCCGGCGCGATCCTCTCGCAGGTCACGCCCGAAAACCGCTACCGTTTCGACCAGGCCTGCCGGGTCAAGGCGATCGAGCTTGCCGCCGAACTCTTCGGCGACGGCGACACGCGGCTGTCCATCAACTTCATGCCGAATGCCGTCTACGATCCGTCCGCCTGCATCCGCACGACACTGCTGGCAGCCGGCCGGGCCGGTTTCGCGCTCGACCGGATCATGTTCGAGTTCACCGAGAACGAGCCGATGATCGACACCGGGCACGTCAAGGGCATCATCGCGGAGTACAAGCGGCGCGGCTTCATCACGGCCATCGACGATTTCGGCGCCGGCTATGCCGGGCTGAAGCTTCTCGCCAACTTCCAGCCCGATCTGGTCAAGATCGACATGGACCTGGTGCGCGACATCGACACCAGCCCGGCCCGTCAGGCAATCGTCGCCGGCATCACCGGCATCTGCCGCCAGCTCGACATCACGGTGCTTGCCGAAGGCGTCGAGACCGAGGCCGAGCTGATGGTGCTGCGCGCGGCCGGCATCTCGCTCGTGCAGGGCTACTACCTGGCACGCCCGACCCTGGCCGCGCTGCCCGCCTTCGACCGGGTGAAGGTCGCGCAGGTCGCCTAGCTCCGCCATCTCGCCGGGTCCCGTCACGCTCACACCCGCTCGATGATCGTCGCCGTGCCCATGCCGGCGCCGATGCACAGCGTCACCAGGGCGGTGTTGAGGTCCCGCCGCTCCAACTCGTCGAGCACGGTGCCGAGAATCATCGCGCCGGTCGCGCCGAGCGGATGGCCCATGGCGATGGCACCGCCATTGACGTTGACGATGGCCGGGTCGAGGTCGAAGGCCTGCCGGTAGCGCAGCACCACGGAGGCGAAGGCCTCGTTGATCTCGAACAGGTCGATGTCCTTCAGCGACATCTTTGCGCTGGCCAGCAGCTTCTCGGTCACGTCCACCGGCCCGGTGAGCATCAGGGCCGGCTCCGAGCCGATATTGGCGAAGGCGCGGATGCGGGCACGCGGCGTCAGCCCGGCCTTGCGTCCGGCCTTGCGGTTGCCGATGAGAACAGCGGCGGCCCCATCCACAATACCCGACGAGTTGCCCGCATGGTGCACATGGGTGATCGAGGCGAGTTCGGGATGGGCCTGGATCGCCACCGCGTCGAAGCCGCCCATCTGGCCCATCATCTCGAAGGACGGGTTCAGCGCGGCCAGCGACTGCATGTCGGTCTCGGGCCGCATGTGCTCGTCGCGGTCGAGGATCGTCAGCCCGTTGAGGTCGCGCACCGGCACGACGGAGCGGGAGAAACGGCCCTTGTCCCAAGCCTTGGCTGCGCGCTTCTGGCTTTCCACCGCATAGCCGTCGACATCGTCGCGCGAGAAGCCGTACTTGCTGGCGATGAGATCGGCGGACACGCCCTGCGGCATGAAGTAGGAGGGCAGGGCGACCTCAGGGTCGACCGGCCAGGCGCCGCCCGAGGCGCCGATGCCGATGCGGCTCATGGATTCCGCACCGCCCGCGATGACGAGGTCGTGCTGGCCGGCCATCACCTGCGCCGCGCCGAAATTCACGGCGTCGAGGCCGGAGGCGCAGAACCGGTTGAGCTGGACGCCCGGCACCGCGTGGTCGTAGCCCGCGGCAAAGACCGCGGCGCGGGCAATGTCGCCGCCGGCCTCGCCGACCGGGTCGACGCAGCCGAGGATCACATCGTCGATGAGCGCCGTGTCGAGGCCGTTGCGCTCGCGCAGCGCCTTGAGCGGTTCGGCCGCCAGCCGCACCGCCGGCACCTCGTAAAGGGCGCCGTCCTTCTTGCCGCGTCCGCGCGGCGTGCGCACATGGTCGAAAATCAATGCGTCGGCCATCGATGCCTCCTTGGCTGTCTCGCCGTTGCGCCGCTACAGGCTGCGGGCGATCAGCACCTTCATGATTTCATTGGTCCCGGCATAGATCCGCTGCACGCGGGCGTCCGCGTAAAGCCGGGAGATCGGATACTCGTTCATGTAGCCATAGCCGCCGAAGAACTGCAGGCACTGGTCCGTGACCTTGGACTGCAGGTCGGTGGTCCAGTATTTCGCCATCGAGGCGGTCGTCCCGTCCAGCTCACCGGCCACATGCCGGGCGATGCAGTCGTTGACGAAGACCTGGCCGATGGTCGCCTCGGTCTTCAGCTCCGCCAGCTTGAACTGGGTGTTCTGGAAGTCGAGGATGCGCTTGCCGAAGGCCTGCCGCTCCTTGACGTAGTCGAGGGTGAGCGTCAGCGCGCGCTCGATCGCCGCCATCGCCTGCACAGCCACCAGAAGCCGCTCCTGCGGCAATTGTTCCATCAACTGGTAGAAGCCGCGGCCCTCTTCCGGGCCGAGCAGCGCGTCGGCCGGCACGCGCACGTCGTCGAAGAACAGTTCCGACGTGTCGTTGCCCTTGAAGCCGAGCTTGTCGAGGTTGCGGCCCCGCCGGAAGCCCTCCGCACCGTCGGTCTCCAGCACGAAGAGCGACACGCCCTTGGAGCCGGCAGCCGGATCGGTCTTGGCGACGACGATGATCAGGTTGGCCAGCTGGCCGTTGGTGATGAAGGTCTTGGCGCCGGAAATCCGGTACTGGTTGCCGTCGCGCACCGCGCTGGTGCGGATCGCCTGCAGGTCGGAGCCGGCGCCCGGCTCGGTCATGGCGATGGCGCCGATCATCTCGCCGGAGGCGAGCTTCGGCAGCCAGCGTTCCTTCTGCTCCTGCGACCCGTAATGCTTGATGTAGGGTGCGACGATGGCCGAATGCAGCGCGATGCCGAAATGGTCGAACCCGGCAAGGCCGAGGCGGCGGATGATCACGGATTCATGGGCGAACGTGCCGCCGGCCGCGCCGTACTCCTCCGGCATGCCGGAGCACAGGAAACCGCCGGCGCCGGTCTTTTCCCAGGCCTCGCGCGTGACGCAGCCGTCCTCCACCCAGGCCTCGTAGTCCGGGGCGATCTCCCGCTCGAGAAAACGCGCGAACGCGTCGTCGAGCATCGTCAGTTCATCGTTCATCCATGCCGGTGTTCCGGCGTTCAGCACGTTCAAGCCGCTCTCCTCCCTGCGACGTTTGTTGTCTTTTTGCGGTTTCGCGATCCTGGGCTCAGAAGGCGGCCGCGTCGAGGCCCATCATCGTGTCGGCACCGGCCGAGACCCGGGCGAGCCGCAGCGATGTCTCCGGCATGTGCCGCTCCATGAAGTAGCGGGCGAGCGTCAGCTTGGTCTCGTAGAACGCCTTGTCGCCGTCCGCGCCCGAGCCGAGGGCTGCCTGCGCGCTTTTCGCCATGCGCGCCCACATGTAGCCGAGCGCCACGATGCCGAAGAGGTGCATGTAGTCGGTCGAGCCGGCCCCGGCATTGTCGGGCTTGGCCAGGGCATTGTTCATGAACCACATGGTCGCCTTCTGCAGGTCGTCGAGACCCGCCTTGAGCGGTGCGGCGAGCGGGGCAAGCGTCTCGTCGCCGGAGATCTCCTTCAGGAAGGTGCCGACCTCGTTGAAGAAGGCCATCACCGCCCGGCCGCCGTCGCGCGGCAGCTTGCGCCCGACCAGATCCAGCGCCTGGATGCCGTTGGCGCCCTCGTAGATCATGGTGATGCGGGCATCGCGCACGAACTGCGACATGCCCCATTCCTCGATATAGCCGTGGCCGCCCAGCATCTGCTGCGCCGCCACCGCATTCTCGAAGCCCTTGTCCGTGAGCACGCCCTTGATGACCGGGGTCATCAGGCCCATGTGGTCGTCCGCCGCCTGGGCCTCGCCCTTGTCGGACGAGCGGTGCGAGACGTCGGACTGGATCGCCGTCCACAGGACCAGCGCGCGCGCCGCCTCGTTGAAAGCGCGGATCGACAGCAGCGTGCGGCGCACATCCGGATGCACGATGATCGGGTCGGCCTTGCCGTCCGGGTTCTTCGGCCCGGTCAGGGACCGGCCCTGCAGCCGCTCGCGGGCATAGGCGAGGGCGTTCTGATAGGCGACCTCCGACTGGGCGAGCCCTTGCACGCCGACGGCGAGACGCGCCTCGTTCATCATCACGAACATCGCGTTGAGGCCGCGGTTCTCCTCGCCGATCAGCCAGCCGGTCGCCCCGTCGTAGTTCATGACGCAGGTGGCGTTGCCGTGGATGCCCATCTTCTCTTCCAGCGAGCCGCAGGACACGGCATTGCGGGAGCCGAGCTTGCCGTCGCCATCGGGCAGGACCTTCGGGACGATGAACAGCGAGATGCCCTTGGTGCCTTCCGGCGCGCCCTCGATGCGGGCCAGCACCAGATGGACGATGTTCTCGGTCAGGTCGTGTTCGCCGGCGGAAATGAAGATCTTCTGGCCCGAAATGCGGTAGGTGCCGTCGCCCTGCGGCACGGCCTTCGACTTGATCAGGCCGAGATCGGTGCCGCAATGCGGCTCGGTCAGGTTCATGGTGCCCGACCACTCGCCGGTGGCGAGCTTCGGCAGGTAGAGCGCCTTCTGTTCCGCGCTGCCATGCACCTGGATCGCGGCGGCCGCGCCCTGCGACAGTCCCGGATACATGCCCCAGGCAAGGTTGGCGCCGGAAATGAACTCCTGCATCACCGAGTTGAGCGTCGTCGGCAGGCCCTGGCCGCCATACTCCTCCGGCATCGACAGGGCGATCCAGCCGTTCTCCCGGTAGGTGTCGTAGGCGCCGCGAAAGCCCTTGGGGGTGGTCACGCTGCCGTCGTCGTTGCGGGTGCAGCCCTCGCGGTCGCCGGTGGCGTTGAGCGGAGCCAACTCCTCCTGGCAGAAGCGCGCGCCCTCGTTCAGGATCGCCTCGAGAAGATCGGGCGTCGCATCGGCAAAGCCCGGCAGGTTGCCGTGGCGGTCGAAGCCCAGCACCTCGTTCAGCAGGAACATCACATCCCGGACGGGGGCGGTGTAGCTCGGCATGGTCATCCTCCCGGTAGGTCGACCCGGCTGTGGCGCCGGTTGCGACGGGCAGTCTGCATCACGGACCTGACGTTTCCGTAAACGTCACCTTGAGCTCGTTATATGGCTGCTGGCCGGGCCTCGCAAGGGATGTCCCAACGGCAGGCGGCCGAAAATTCTCCGTTGAGCATCAATCTCGGCGCAATTCAGGGCGAAATCACGGAGATTCGGCGCGAAAGACTGCGTGGGCGCGGCAAAATCGGCGGCGGCCACGAAAAACCCCGCGCCGCGGCGTGCGGCACGGGGTTGGGCAATGCGAGCGAGGGCAAGAGGGCGGGATCATTGCCGCCCGAAGCTGCGATCGGGAGCGCGACTCAGTCGCTCTCCTTCTCCTTCAGCATGCCGGAGACGATTTCCACCGTCCGTCCGAGCTCCTCGATGGCCTGGTCGATGTCGCGGCGCTGCTTCACCAGCACGTCGATCTGCCCCTGGAAGCGCGACAGCGCCACCTTGAGTTGGGTCACCTGACCGTCGCGCAGGTCGTACAGGTCCAGCATGTCGAGGATCTCGGCGAGCGAGAAGCCGACCCGCTTGCCCATCAGCACCAGCTTCAGCCGGGCCCGGTCGCGCCGTGTGTAGATACGGGTCATGCCGTCGCGGCGCGGGTTGAGAAGGCCCTTGTCCTCGTAGAAGCGAAGGGTGCGCAAGGTGACGTCGAATTCCTTGGCAAGATCACCGATGGTGAAAAGCGTCTTCTTCGTCGTCTCGTCCTTGGCGGCGACCGCTTCGGCGATATCGTTGTTGACCGAGAGCGCTTCGCTCATGGCTTTTTCCTTGAATTTCCCGGAAGACGAAAGGCGGGAGCGGGCATCGCTCCGCACGGGGTCCTGCGGGTTTATGGGCGCGTGACACTACGTCACCTGCGTTCGGGATACATTCCGTGGACGTAAGCGTCAAGCTTCCTGCGGGTGCGCCCCTGCGACCGGCTTGCGATCCGCAAGCCGCGTTTACCTGTCGTTAACCATGTAGATCCGGGACTTAACCGCCTGTTTACCATAAGCGGCGACAGTTTACGGCAAGCTCGTCCGGGTCCTGTGTAGCCATGTTCCGACCTGGGCGAAGAAAAATGCTGGCGCGGCCCGCGCCCCCAACATGGGTTTGAGAGGCAGTTCATGTCCTGGAACGCGCGACATCGCAGTGAACGCGGCCTTCCGCAGGAAGACGGCTACGGGCGCGAAGCGCATGACGAGCCGGAAAGCTGGTACGAGCCGCGCCGCCGGGCGCCGGCCGCAGACCCGCAGCGCGGCGAGCGGGCGAGGGCGCGCGAGCAGCTCAACGATGTCGCCGACGCTCTCGGCCGTCTCATGGACACGCCGCAGCCTGCGCCCGCGACGGCCCCTGCCGGCAACCGCCAGGCGCGCCGCGCCGCCGCCGCCCGTGCCCGCACCGAGCGTCCTGCGGCGCCTGCCGCACAGGCGCCGGCTGCCGCCGGTTCGCGAAGCGGCCGCATCGAGGCGGTGCTGAATGCGCTCGACCGGCTGGACCGCCGCGTCGAGGACCTGTCCCATGAGGCCGAGGCCGACCAGCGGACCCCGCGTCCGGCGCGTGCAGCCGCTGCCCCGGCGCCTGCCCGTTCCTCCGCTCAGGCCCCGCGCCGCGCCGCGCCGCCGCCGCCGGCCCGCGACGAGTGGAGCGAGGACTGGCAGGACGAAGGTTACGAGGCTTCGCACGACCCGCGCCGCGACGCCGGCTACGGCGCCCGCCACGTCGATGCCTATGACGACGGCGAGGCGGGGTATGCGGACATGCCCGACGACGATTATGCCGACGCCCGCGCAACGCGCCCGGCGCCGCGCGGCGACTGGCGCGAGGCGCACGAGGGCGAGTACCGCCGTCCGGCGGGCTGGCGCGACGAGCGCCCGGAGGAGGACCTGCGTCCGCTGATCCGCGATCTTGCCCACCGGGTCGACCGGGCCACCGGCGCGCGCGACGACCAGCTGGGCGTGCTGCGCCGTGAGATCGCCGATCTGCGCGGCTTCCTGACCCAGAGCCTGCGTGCCGAGCGCGAGCGGGCCGCTTCCCGCGACGGCGGCGAGATGCGCCGCCTGTCGGATGCGGTGGAGCGGCTGCGCGCCGACCGGGGCGACATGCGCCTGGTGCGCGAGGTCCGTGCCGAGATCTCCGACCTGCGCTCGATGATCGGCCAGTCCAATGTCGAGGGCATGCTGCAGACGCTGGAAAGCGGCTATGCGCATCTGGTCCAGCGTCTCGACGAGATGTCCCGCGACCGGCTGGAGCCCCGGCTCGTGGCCGATCTCGGCCGCCGTCTTGCCGACATCGAGGATGCGTTCCGCGTCGTGCCGCGCGGCGACCAGCTTGCCGCGCTCGACGACCGGGTCGCCGATATCGGTCACCGGGTGGAGGAACTGGTGCGCCGCAGCGGCGGTGCCGATCTCGACCTGCTGCGCGGCGAGATCCGCAGCGTGCGCGACCTCGTCGAGCGCTTCGACGTCGGCGACCTGCTCGCCGGCATCGACGAGCGGATGAGCGCGCTGGCCCAGCGGTTCGACACGATCGACCGGCTGGTCGAGGAGCAGCGGCATCTCGCCGAGCGCATGGGCGCCATCGAGCATCGGCTGCCCAAGTCCGGCGCCGTCGACCGGCTGCAGGATCGCCTGGAAGAAATCGCCAGCATGCTGGCCGACGACCGCAATACCCGCACCGATCCGCAGCTCGACGAGAAGCTGGGCGAGATCGCCGGCCGGCTGAAGCGGATCGAGAATGCGCGGCAGATGCCGCCGAGTTACGACGCGGCCTTCACGCTGCTGGAAAAGCGGCTCGCCGCCATCGACGGCAAGATCAACGCCCTGGACCGGCCGGACCGGGTGACGCTGGTTGCCGAAGGCCAGCAGGGCAGCATCGAGGCCGACCTGATCGCGCGGCTCGAGGCCGGCATCGCTAATCTGAACGAGCGCTTCGAGGCCGGCCGGCCGTCGGCGGGCGGCGAGGAATTCGAAAGCCTGCGCCGCGAGATCGCCTCGCTGCGCGACAGCGTGTCCCAGCCGGTCTCCATGGTCGAACTGGAAGCGCAGCTGCGCGACCTGGCCGAGGCCGTCAATCGCGGTGGCGCCAGCGACGACGGGGCGGTGCTGTCGCAGGTCGAGGACAAGATCGCCGCGCTTGCCGCCAAGCTCGACGCGGCCGACAGCGGCTTTGCCCGTCTCGGCGAGATCCAGAATGCGCTGCAGTCCGGCGGCGCGGGGGGCGATGTCGCCCAGGCCCTGCGCGGCGACCTGCACCGGCTGATGGAAGCCGCGACGAGCTCCGAGCGCCGCGCCCGGGACTCCATGGACAGCGTCCAGGACGTGCTCGCCTCGATCAGCAACCGGCTGATGGCGCTGGAGCAGGATGCCCGGATCGCCGCGATGCCGGCCCCCGGTCCCGAAGACGACCGTCCGCTGGAGCCGGGCTCCGGCAAGCCGCGCATGCGCCAGCAGTCGCAGCCGCGGATGGACGCGCCGGTCATGCCGCGCGCCGAGCTGCCGGCGGCAGCCGTTGCTGCCGAGGGTCCGGTGCCGCCGCAGCGTCCGGCCGCCCGCCCGGCCGGGGCGCGTCCTTCTGCGTCGATGGGGGCCGGTCGTGGCGCCGCCGCGTCGCAGGACGGGCGCGACCGCAAGGCCGACTTCATCGCTGCCGCCCGCCGCGCCGCGCAGGCGGCCACCGAAGAGGCCAATGCCTCCGGTTCGGGCCTGTCCTTCGCGGGCCTGACGGGCTCGTCCTCCGACGACAAGCCGCGTGCCAGCGCGGCCGGCTGGCTGCGCTCGAAGCTTGCTCGCGGCAAGGCGAAGGACAAGGACGCGCCGGAGGCCGCCGCCGCCGAGGCGGTGGAGCCGCGGCCGCTGGCCGGCGACCGCCGCGACGGTCCGCGTTCGGACGTTGCGCGCGCCCGCCGCGAGGAGCTGGCCGAGGAACTGCGTGCCGACATGCGCGCGGCTGCTCCCGCTGACGCGCAAGAGGCCGAGACGGAAGACAAGGGCGGCCGCAGGCTGTTCTCCGCAGGCGGCCGCCGCGCCGTGATGCTGGCGGCTGCTGCCGTCATCATCGCCGTCGGCGCCCTGCAGATCTTCAAGCTGGTCTCGCCGGGCGAGCGAGACGTCGCATCGCTGGACACCCCGCCGACCATCGAGGCGACGACCAATATTGCCGCTGCTGCGACAGGCGAAGCGGGTCCGGCCGACACCGGCGCCAAGGCTGGCGCGCCCGAGGCAAGGCAGCTTGCGCGCGAGGCCCCGCCCGAGCAGGCCTCGCCGCCGCCGGCACGCTCCACGGCCGAAGCGGACGCGAGCGGCATGGACATGCCGGGCCTGGTACAGGACGGCCCGGCGATGAGCCGCGGCGATGTGCCTTTGGCCGAGACGGAGAATGCACCGGCGTCCGAGCCGGGGGCGGACCTTGCCTTCGCGCCGCCGGCCGTATCCGGCAATGCCTTCTCGACCGCGCCCGGCGCCATTCCCGGCACGATCCCCGGTGCCAACTTCCAGACGCCCGGCAGCGCGCCGGCCTCGCTCGACCTTGCCACCCGCACGCCGGCAATGGCGCCGGCCGGTCCGGCCACGGGCGCGGCCATCGGCGGCATTCCGGCAGAGGCGGGTCCCGTCGCCCTGCGCCAGGCGGCTGCCGGCGGCGATCCTGCCGCGCTGTTCGCGATCGCGGTCAACTACACCGAAGGCACAGGCGTCCAGCCGGACCTGAAGCAGGCTGCCAGCTACTACCGCAAGGCCGCCGATGCCGGTCTTGCGCCCGCCCAGTACCGCCTCGGCAGCCTCTACGAAAAGGGCCGCGGCGTGGAGAAGAACCTGGAGACGGCGCGCGACTGGTACCGCCGGGCGGCCGAGCAGGGCAACGCCAAGGCCGCGCACAATCTCGCGGTGCTCTACGCGGAGGGCCTCTCCGGCACGCCGGAGTTCAACGACGCCTCCTACTGGTTCAAGAAGGCCGCCAATTTCGGCCTTGCCGACAGCCAGTACAATCTCGGCATCCTCTATGCCCGCGGCCTCGGGCTCGAGAAGAACCTGGTCGAGAGCTACAAGTGGTTCGCCCTTGCCGCCCGCCAGGGCGACCGGGATGCCGGCAACAAGCGAGACGAACTTGCCAACATGCTCTCGCGCGAGCAGCTGGCCGAGGCCCGTATCGCGGTGGAGACCTGGAAGGAGGCGCCGCGCACGCTTGCCGCCAACCAGGTGGAGTTCAATCCGGCCTGGACCGTTCCGGCCGAGATCGAGGCGCCGCGCGCCAGCGTGTCTGCGGACCCGCGCGAACTGGTGATGAACGCCCAGAAGCTGCTGGCCCGGCGGGGCTTCGATCCGGGGACGCCGGACGGCCAGATCGGGCCGCGTACCCGCGAGGCGGTGCGGGCGTTCCAGCAGGCCAACGGCCTGCCGGTGACGGGCGCGATCTCGCAGGATCTGGTGAAGGCGCTGGCCGGCGAGGACATCTGATCCGGCCTTGCGCGAGGCCCCGGGCGGATCCGTTCGGGCAAAGGAGCGGGCGCCGCCGCGAATGCGCCCGTTTCACGTTGACATAAGGGAAGCTGGCAGGCTTTATCCTTAGGAAAAGCATGGGCTTCCGGGGACTGCGAACCCCAATCGCCACAGGCGGGGACCGCAGCAGGCCATTTCATCAATCTCCACGCCGCCCGTCGGGGACGAGCGGCCAATCCGCCGGTGTGCCGTGCAAGTTTACCTGCCCATCGCCGAACTGCCGATCAACATGTTCATGGTGTTCGGGATGGGGGGTGCCGTGGGCTTCCTGTCGGGCCTGTTCGGCATCGGCGGCGGGTTCCTCTTGACGCCGCTGCTGATCTTCTCCGGCATCCCGCCGGCCATCTCCGTCGCCACCGTCACCACCCAGGTCGTCGCCTCCTCGACCTCCGGCGTCGTCGCCTACTGGCGGCGCAAGATGATCGACTTCAAGCTCGCCTGGATGCTGCTGGTCGGCGGTGTCGTCGGCTCGGCGGTGGGCGTCTGGTTGTTCGGCATCCTGCAGACGCTCGGCCAGCTCGATCTCGTCATCTCGCTGTCCTACGTCACCTTCCTCAGCGCCATCGGCGGCCTGATGCTGTTCGAATCCTTGCGCGCGATGGCGCGGCGACGCTCCGGCGCCAAGGTGACGGCGCGCCGGCCGGGGCAGCACAACTGGGTGCACGGCCTGCCGCTGAAGATGCGCTTCTACCGCTCGCGGCTTTACGTCAGCATCATCCCGATCATCGGACTGGGTGCGATCATCGGCTTCCTCGGTACGATCCTGGGCATCGGCGGCGGCTTCATGATGGTGCCGGCGCTCATCTACCTCCTGCGGGTGCCGACCAATATCGTCATCGGCACCTCGCTGCTGCAGATCCTGGTGACCATGGCCGCAGCCACCGTGCTGCATGCCATGTCGACGCAATCGGTCGACATCGTGCTGGCCATGCTCTTGATGGTGGGCGGCGTCATCGGCGCCCAGTTCGGGGCGCGCATGGGCCAGAAGCTGCGCGGCGACCAGCTGCGCCTGCTGCTGGCGCTGCTGGTGCTCGGCGTCGGCGTCCGCTTCGCGGTGAACCTCCTCATGCAGCCGGACGAGCTCTACTCGGTCGATCCCGCTCCGATCCTGGAGCAGGCGAAATGAGCGGCTGCCGCATCCTGCTGCCGGTCCTCGGCCTGCTCGCCATTGTGATCGCGCAAGCGGGCGCCCCCGCACGGGCGGAGAGCCTCGTCGCCGCCCTGTCGGCGGATGTGGTGCGGATCGAGTCCAACTATACCGGCACCAACATCGTCGTCTTCGGCGAGATCGCCCGCGATGCCGGCACGGTCGGCCGGCCGGACCCGTACGACATCGCGGTGGTGGTCTCGGGCCCGGAAAGCAACATCACCACGCGCCGCAAGGGCCGGTTCCTCGGCATCTGGGTGAACCGGGACGCGGAAGTCTTTGCCGACGTGCCGAGCTTCCTTGCGGTACACACGACCCGGCCTCCGCACGAACTGTCCTCGCGCGCCATCCTGGAAGAGCACCGGATCGGGCTGAACTTCCTCAACCTGCGGATCGCGCGGGCGTCCGATGTGCCGATCAGCGACCGGGACAATTTCCGCGCCGCTTTCCTGCGCCTGCGCCTTGCGAGCGGACTTTATTCCGAGCGCCACGACGTCATCGACTTCTTGAGCAACTCGCTGTTCCGCACCTCGGTGCCGTTGCCGGCCAACATTCCCGTCGGCGACTACAAGGTGACTGCCTACCTGCTGCAGGGAGGCACGCTGCTGGCCGAAACGCAGATGCCGCTGCGCGTCGCCAAGACCGGCTTCGAGCAATATACCTACTGGTTCGCGCACCAGTATTCGGCGGCCTACGGCCTGCTGGCGGTGCTGCTGGCGGTGTTCACCGGCTGGCTCGCCGGAGTGATCTTCCGCCGCGACTGACGCGTATTCGTGCAAAAGCCCTTCAAGGGCGGTGCAAATGCACGGAGGAGCACGTGGCGACGGCCAAACCCGATCTCACCCGTTTTGCGGCCCAGCCGGGGCCGGTTGTCGCCGTGCGGCTCGGTTATGCCGGGCTGCTGCCCTTCGTCTTCACTGCGGTCTATCTCTGTTTCGCGGCCATACCGGGCACGGATCTGCCGTTCGTCGAGACGCTCGCCCACGCCACGGCGGTCTATGGCGCCGTAATCCTGTCGTTTCTCGGCGGCGTGCGCTGGGGCATCGCCATGGCCGGGCGCCAGCGTGGCATGCGCGAGTTCGTGCTGTCGGTGCTGCCCTCGCTGCTGGGCTGGGGCGCAGCGCTGTTGCCGCCGGTCGCGGCAATGGCGGTGCTGGCAGGCGGCTTCCTGATGCAGGCGGGCTGGGATCAAAGGGCCGCGATCAAGGGCTCCTTGCCGCTGTGGTACGCGACACTGCGCCGACGGCTCAGCATGGTGGTCACGGTGGCGCTGCTGGTGGCTGCGTCCGGCTTGCTGCTGGGCCGTGTCGCCTGAGATTTCAGTCGGAAACGAGACGGGTGGCGGTAAAGGGATAGAGCCGGCCATCGCCGAGCATGAAAACGGAAAATTCGCGCGCGGGAAAATACGGGCCCCAGGCGCCGTCCAACACGTTGAGCCCGCCGGTGAACACCCCGAAGGCGGGCAGCACCAGCCGGGTTCCGTCGGTGGCGAAGCACGGACGGCGCACGCTGCGGCCATAGCGGCGGATGCGGGCGGCGGGGTGCAGGTGTCCGGCGATCTCGCCGACGGCGCCCTCGTGCGGCTCGTGGCGGAAGACGAGACCTCCCAGGGCCACTTCGTCCACGGTCTCGCCGCACAGGCCGACGGGCGCGATGGGGTCGTGATTGCCGGTTACCCAGATCCACTCGCGGCCGAGCTGCAGCGTCGTCAGCATCGCCCGGTAGGAGGCGGGCAGTCGGTCGGAGCCTTCGCCGTCATGGAAACTGTCGCCGAGCGCGATCACGCGGGTCGGCTGGAACGCGTCGATCGCCTCGGCCAGCTTTTCCAGCGTCGCTGCCGTGTCGTAGGGCGGCAGCATCAGGCCCTTGCGGGCGAAGGACGAGCCTTTCTCGAAGTGCAGGTCGGCGACGACGAGCGTGTTCTCGTCCGGCCACCACATGGCGCCGCTGTCGTGAAGGCCGACGATTTCGCCCGCGATGGAGATGTCATGGCAAACGGGCGCGAAGCGTCGCACCTCGTTGCGGGCAAGAAACGGCCTCACTCCATAGCCTCCTTGACCAGATCGCCTGCGGCCCCTGCGAGAAGCGCTTCCTGCGCCTCGCCGAACACGGGTTCCTTGCCGATTTCCAGCATGACCGGAACGGCAAGTGGCGAAACCCGCGCCAGGGAAGTATGCGCGATTCGCCCCCGAATTCGGGCAAGAAGTTCGCCCAATCTGGAGATATCCAGAAGTCCTGTCGCCGCATCCGCGAAAGTCGCCTGCAGCAGAATGTGATCCGGCTCGTGCCGGCGCAGAACGTCATAGATCAGATCGGCGGAGACCGTAACCTGCCGGCCGCTTTTTTCCTGCCCCGGATGCCGGCGCTCGATCAGTCCGGCGATCACGGCGCAGGTCCGGAACGTGCGTTTCATCAGGCTCGATTCGGCCAGCCAGGCGTCGAGATCGTCGCCGAGCATGTCCTCGTCGAAGAGCTGGTCGAGCGACAATTGGCCGCGTGCGATCATTGCATCGATGTCGACCAGCCCCCACACGGCGAGCGCGTAGTCGTTGGCGACGAAACCCATCGGCTGGGCGCCGAACCGCTCCAGCCGCCGGGTCAGCAGCATGCCGAGGGTCTGGTGGGCGAGGCGTCCTTCGAAGGGATAGCAGACGAGGTAGTGCTTGTCCGCGCGCGGGAAGGTCTCGACCAGCAGGCCGTCGGGTTGCGGCAGGGCCGAGCGCAGCTTCTGGATCTCCAGCCATTCGCGCACCTGGTGCGGCAGCGCCTGCCAGCTCGCCGGATCGGCGAGCATCGCCCGCACGCCGGCAGCCAGATAGGTGGAGAGCGGAAACTTGCCGCCCTGGTAGGACGGAACCTTCGGTGCCTGGGCGCGGGCCCGCGACACATAGGCCTCGTTTTCCCGCAATCCCTCGAAGCGCAGGATCTCGCCGGAGAACAGGAACGTGTCGCCGAGCGTCAGCTGCTCGACGAACCATTCCTCGATCTCGCCGAGCATGCGCCCGCCGCGGCCGATCGGCGTGCGCCGTCCTTCCGACCTGGAGCGCACCAGGCGGACCTTGAGCATCGGCGCCTCGACGATGGTGCCGACATTGAGGCGGTATTGCTGGGCGATCCTGGGATGCGACAGGCGGAAGCGTCCGTCCGGCTGGCGCTTCAGCCGCGCATATCGGTCGTAGGTCCGCAGCGCATATCCGCCGGTCGCGACGAAATCGACCACCTGTTCGAAGCGCTCCCAGGCGAGGTCGCGATAGGTCTCGGCGGAGCGGATCTCGTCGAAGAGTTCCAGCGGGTCGAAGGGGCCGGCGCAGGCGCAGCCGAGCACATGCTGGGCAAGCACGTCGAGCGCGCCCTTGCGCAAGGGAGGCGTGTCCTGCCTGCCGGCGCGCGAGGCGTCGAGCGCGGCCTTGCATTCCAGCACCTCGAAGCGGTTGGCCGGCACCAGGATCGCACGCGAGGGCTCGTCCATGCGGTGATTGGCGCGGCCGATGCGCTGGGCGAGGCGGCTTGCCCCTTTCGGCGCGCCGACATTGATCACGAGATCGACGTCGCCCCAGTCGATGCCGAGGTCCAGCGAGGAGGTGCAGACGATGGCGCGAAGCGAGCCGGAGGCCATCGCCGCCTCGACCTTGCGCCGCTGACCGACGTCGAGCGAGCCGTGATGCAGGGCGATCGGCAGGTTGTCCTCGTTGGCGTGCCACAGGGCCTGGAACAGCATCTCGGCTTGCGAGCGCGTGTTGACGAAGACGAGCGAAGTCCGGTGCTGCGAGATGATCCGGTAGATGTCCGGCACCGCATGGCGGGCCGAATGCCCGGACCAGGGCAGCCGCTCGTCGCTGTCGAGGATGGTGATGTCCGGCTCCGCGCCGCCCGCGACCGTGACGACGTCGGCAAGCGCGCGGGGCGCTCCCTCGCGCTGCGGCACCAGCCAGGCGCGCAGCTCGTCCGGTTCGGCAACGGTCGCCGACAGGCCGATGGTGCGAAGCGAGGGCGCGACCCGGCGCAGCGCCGCAAGGCCGAGCGCGAGAAGGTCGCCCCGCTTGGAGGTGACCAGCGCATGCAGCTCGTCGAGGATCACCGTGTCCACGTCGGCCAGCATCTCGCGCCCCTGCGCATCCGACAGCAGCAGGGCGATCTGTTCCGGCGTCGTCAGCAGGATGTCGGGCGGGACCTGCTTCTGCCGCTGCCGCTTGTGCGCCGGCGTGTCGCCGGTGCGGGTCTCGATGCGGATGTCGAGGCCGATCCCGGCGACGGGAGCCTCCAGGTTGCGGGCGATGTCCACCGCCAGCGCCTTCAGCGGCGAGATATAGAGCGTGTGGACGCCCCGGCGCGAACCGGCGGCTCCCGGCTTGCGACGCGGACGCTCGGACAATGCGACGAGGCTGGGCAGGAAGCCGGCCAGCGTCTTGCCGGCGCCCGTCGGGGCGATCAGGAGCACCGAGCGGCGCGAGCGGGCGGTCTCCAACAGTTCCAGCTGATGCGCGCGCGGGCTCCAGCCGCGGCTTTCGAACCAGCGGGAGAAGCGTTCCGGCAGAAGGGGCGGGGCTGCGGCATCCATTCCGTCCAGAGATAGTTGTTCCTTGTCTGTTCGTCGAGCCGGGATGCATTCCCAACCGGCCCGAACGCTCCTACATAGGAAGAATGATGCGCGAGGCTTCCTCTTCCGCGGCAACGGCCGGCGGCGATGTGCTGACCCTGACGGCGGCGGGGCTCTACTGTCCGGCGGGCGGGTTTCACATCGATCCCGTGCGCCCCGTCGAGCGGGCCCTGGTGACCCATGGCCATGCCGACCATGCGCGTCCCGGCAATGGGACCGTCATGGCCTCGCGCGAGACGCTCGATATCATGGCGATCCGATATGGCGAGGATTTCACCGGCGCCCGCCAGGAGGCCGTCTCCGGCGAGGTCATCCGGATCGGCGATGTGCGCGTCTCCTTTCATCCGGCCGGCCATGTGCTCGGCTCCATGCAGGTGAAGATCGAGACGGCGAAGGGCACGCGTGTCGTCGTCTCGGGCGACTACAAGCGGCAGCCGGATCCGACCTGCGCGCCCTTCGAGCAGCTGGCCTGCGAGGTCTTCGTCACCGAGGCGACGTTCGGACTTCCTGTGTTCCGTCATCCGCCGGCCTCCGAGGAGATCGGCAAGCTGCTCAAGAGCCTGTCGCTGTTCCAGGGGCGCACGCATCTCGTCGGCGCCTACTCGCTCGGCAAGGCGCAGCGGGTGATCGCGGAACTGCGCGCCGCCGGGTACGAGCGCACGATCCATCTGCACGGGGCGCTGGAGCGGCTTTGCAGCTACTATCAGGCGCAAGGGATCGACCTCGGGGCCTTGGAGCCCGTCGGACAGAGGGCGAAGGAGCTTGCCGGCGAGATCGTGCTGTGCCCACCGGGCCAGCTCGCCGACCGCTGGGCCCGGCGCTTCGGCGATCCGGTGACGGCGGTTGCCAGCGGCTGGGTGCGAGTACGGGCCCGGGCAAGGCAGCGCGGCGCCGAGCTGCCGCTGGTCATCTCCGACCATGCCGACTGGGATGACTTGCGGGAAACCGTGGCGGAGACCGGGGCCGGCGAGATATGGGTTACGCACGGCGCCGAGGAGGCCCTCGTCCACTGGTGCCGGCAGCAGGGGCTTGCCGCCCGTCCGCTCAACCTCATCGGCTATGGCGACGAGGGCGATGCGGCCGAGCCGGCAGGTAAAGTCGAAACGGCGGAAACGGCCGCCGGAATCGGGAGCACGACATGAGCGAAGAGCATCGGGAACCGGACGGCCTGGCGGAGCCGGACGAGGGCTATGACGAGGAACTGCTCGACCTGTTCGATGAGTACCGCGAGTCCTTCGAGGACTACGACGCGGAGGCCGTGGCCGATTGCTTCGCCTATCCGGCGGTGATCTGGCAGTTCGGCAAGGGCAACGTCTTCCAGGACGAGGAGGAGCTGCTCGAGAATATCGAGACGCTGTTCGCCGCGCTGGAAAAGGAGGGCGTGGTGACCTCGGCCTTCGACATCCTCTCCGCCCATGTGGAGGGGGATGCCGCCATGGCGACGCTCACCTGGACCCAGTCGGACGCCGATGGCGAACCGGTGATCGAGTTCACCTGCCATTACCATCTCATCTACGACGGCGATGCCTGGCGGATCGCCATGATCGTCAACGAGCCCTGAGGAATCCTTAGAGGAACGATGCAGCGTTTCGCCGCCCTGCTGGACAGGCTGTCCTTCGAGCCGCGCCGGTCCGCAAAGCTCGCGCTGATGGCGGATTACTTCCGCAGCGAGAGCGATCCGGCGCGGGGGCTGGCGCTTGCCGCGCTGACCGGTGGTCTCAGCTTCCGCCATGCCAAGCCGGCGATGCTGCGGGCGCTGGTGGCCGAGCGCGTCGATCCGCACCTGTTCGAACTCTCCTACGACTTCGTCGGCGACCTGTCGGAGACCATCGCGCTGATCTGGCCGGCAGCCGGCCGGCAGGCGAGCGAGCCGCCGGACTTGCCCGAGGTGGTGGAGCGGCTGCAGCAGGCAGGGCGCGGCGAGGCGCCCGGCATGATCGCCGGATGGCTCGATGCGCTCGACGAGACCGGCCGCTGGGCGCTGCTGAAGCTGGTGACCGGCGGTTTGCGCGTCGGTGTCTCCGCGCGCCTCGCCAAGACCGCGGTCGCCGCGCTCGGCACGTTGCAGGCGGACGATATCGAACAGGTCTGGCACGGGATGTCGCCGCCCTATGACGGGCTGTTCGCCTGGGCGCTGGGCGAGGGGGAGCAACCGCAGACCGACGATCCGGTGCCGTTCCGCCCGGCGATGCTGGCGCATCCGCTGGAGCCGCGCGACATGGAGGTGCTGGATACCGCCGACTTTGCGGCCGAGTGGAAGTGGGACGGCATCCGCGTGCAGGCCGCCGTCTCGCCAGGGCGCGACGGGCGGCTGCGCCGGCGCCTCTACAGCCGGACGGGCGACGACATTTCGGGTGCCTTTCCCGATCTGGTGGAGACGCTCGACTTCGACGCGGCCCTCGACGGCGAGTTGCTGGTGGTGATCGACGGCAAGGTGCAGAGCTTCAACGCCCTGCAGCAGCGCCTCAACCGCAAGACCGTCTCGGCGAAGATGATGCGCGAGCTGCCGGCGGCGATCCGGGTCTACGACCTGCTGGCGCTCGGCGGCGAGGACCTGCGCGAGCGGCCCTTTCGCGAGCGCCGGGCGATGCTGGAAGAGTTTCTCGGGCAGCTCGATCATCCGCGCATCGACCTGTCGCCGCTGGTGCCGTCACCGGACTGGGACGCGCTGGCCAAGGCCCGCGAGGCGCCGGCCGACCATCACGAGGGCGAGGACGCGGCGGCCATCGAGGGCCTGATGCTGAAGCGCTGGGACGCAGCCTATGTGCCGGGCCGGCCCAAGGGCCAATGGTACAAGTGGAAGCGCGATCCCTTCCGTGTCGATGCGGTGCTGATGTATGCGCAGCGCGGCCACGGCAAGCGCTCATCCTACTATTCCGACTATACGTTCGGCGTCTGGCGCGACGGCGGGGAGGGGACGGAGCTCGTGCCCGTCGGCAAGGCCTATTTCGGCTTCACCGACGAGGAACTGCTGGAGATCGACCGCTTCGTGCGCCAGAACACGGTCAACCGTTTCGGCCCGGTGCGCGAGGTGCGCCACGAGCCGCAAGTCGGACTGGTGATCGAGGTCGCCTTCGAGGGGCTCAACCGCTCCACCCGGCACAAGTCGGGGGTCGCCATGCGCTTTCCGCGAGTGGCGCGGCTGCGCTGGGACAAGCCGCCGGCGGAGGCGGACCGGATCGAGGCGCTGCTGGCCCTGCTGCCGCAGGACGAGGCGGCGGCCATGCGTTGATATTCCCGTGCGGCGGCCCGAGGTCACTTGATTGCCGGGCCGTCCCGTCGCAGGGTGCCTCGCGACGATTACCGAGCGAGGTCCGCACCGCATGCAACGTGTCATCGACTACTACTATACCCACGCGTCCCCCTGGGCCTATCTTGGTCATGCCGCCTTTCTGGAGATGGCGGACAAGCAGGGTTACGCCGTGCGCTTCCGGCCGGTCTCGCTCTCGGCCGTGTTTCCCGAGACCGGCGGCCTTCCGCTCGCCCGCCGCCATCCGGTGCGCCAGGCCTATCGCCTCATCGAGCTTCAGCGCTGGCGCGACCATCGCAAGGTGCCGCTGACCTTGCAGCCGGCCCATTTTCCGGTCAATCCGGACCTGGCCGACCGGATCGCCCTGGCGCTCGCCATCGATGGCGGCCCGGTCGCGGCCTATACCCAGGCGGTGTTCGAGGCCCTGTGGGTGAACGAACAGGATATCGCCGACGAGGCGGTGCATGTCGCGATCCTGACGGGCCTCGGGCTCGATCCGGCGGCGGTGATCGCCCATGCCGGCGAAAAGGCCATCGTCGAGCGCTACGAGGAACATCAGTCGGAGGCGATTGCCGGCGGCGTGTTCGGTTCGCCGAGCTATGTGCTCAATGGCGAGGTGTTCTGGGGCCAGGACCGGCTGGCACTGCTGGAAGAAGCGCTGGCGAGCGGCCGCCCGCCCTACGAGCAGCCGTAAGCCGCAAAGGCCGGGCGCGGCGGTCCGCTGCCGTGCTTTTGCCATGCCGGAGCGCCATGGTGGCGCCCGGTCCAGACCTGCGGAGAGCGACATGAAGCGGATAGCGATTTGCCTTGCCCTGATCGGTGCCATGGCTCCGGCTGCCGGGCTGGCCCAGTCCGCAGCCGGGTCGGGCGACCGGCCCGATGCGAATCCCGATCGCTACGTCCTCTCGCCCGCCGGGGAGAGCTTCCTGCGCCTCGACCGTCAGACCGGCCGCATCGCCCAGTGCGTGCAACGCGACGAGGCCTGGCGCTGCGTTCTCGTGCCGGATGTCCAGATCGTGCTGGAAGAGGAAATCGCGCGGCTGTCCGAGGAAGTGGCGAGCCTGCGCGCGGAAAACCGCAGGCTGGCGGAAAAGGCCGGCGAGCCGGCGGCACCTGAAGGCCGTGCGCCTGCGGCCCCCGAGCGTCACAGCCTGACGCCGGAGGAGGAAAAGGAGATCGACCGCGCGATGGACTTCACCGAGAAGGCGATGCGCCGCTTCTTCGGCATGATGAAGACGTTCCGCCAGGAATTCGAAGGCCTCGCCCAGTAGGAGCGTTCCAGCTCCCGGGCGTACCCGGGAGCGGGGTGCGGTGTCGCAGCCTCAGTGCTTCATTGCCGCCTTGATGATGGCGCCGCGCACAGTGTCCTCCAGCTTTGCCGCCTTGCGGGTCTTCAGGTTCATCGCCAACGCCACCACGTCGCAGATCGCCGCCAGCCGCAGGGTGCGTGCCTCGAACAGGTAGTGACGGAACGAGAAGGTGGAGGTGGATGCGCCGGTCAGCCCGCTCATCGTCACGGCCGGCTCCCCCATTTTCAGCGGACTGGCCCAGACCAGCTTCATTTCGACGGCGACCCGTCCGAAGTCGCGCGCCTCCAGCCAGGCCTCGGTCATCGGCGTGCGGTTCCACAGATGCGGTGCCGCCTCGCTGAAACAGCCGACGGCGAAGCTGTCCTCCGCCCGTCCGTCCGGTCCGGCATGGCGCGGCAGGACGGTCGCCCGGTGGGTGATGGCGGCCCCGGCCGCCTCGATCTGGCGCGCGGTGAGCGACAGGGTCTCGGGGGTCGTCGGCAGGCTTCGCGGCAGCGCGGCGTCCGGCATCGGAGCTGCGGCGTCCTCGAAGCGGCGGCGCAGATCGCGTGCCACCTGGTCCGAGGGGGCATAGCCATCCACGGCAGTGGCCGCGATGGCGCCGTCGATGGTGCGCCGCAGCTGGTGCACGACCGTCAGCATGTAGGGACCGTCGAACGCGATGTGGCTGGTCATCACCAGCGTGTCGCCGGAATAGAGCTCCGCATGATAGCGCACATGGCGCGCGCGCCGGACACCGGCGACCGCATCGCTCAAGCCTGTGAGCAGGCGGAACTGGCGGTCGGCCTCGTCGAAGCGCGACAGGTAGAACTGGACGTTGAGATGGTCGTTCTCATCGCATTCCCAGCAATTTACGAAAGACAGCAATGTCTCGAAGGCGGGCATGGTCGGCGTCTCGGTGGCTGTATGATGGGATGGGGGCCGGACAGGGAAGGGGGTCAGGCGGCGGCCAGGATGCGGTTCAGGAAGGCGTCGATGGCCCGGTTGCTGGTCCGGGCGATCTCCAGGTCGAAATGCTGGAAGACGTGGCAGCCGCCGGGGTGGACGGCGATTTCGGCGGCGTTGCCGGCCGCGACCCAGCGGGCATGCATGAAGAGCGTGTCGTCGAGCAGCGGATCCGCACTGCCGACGACGAAATGCGCCGGCACCAGTCCGTGCAGATCGGCAAGCAGCGGCGAGATGTCCGGATCCGCCGCATCATGGCCGTGCGAGAGATAGTGGCGCACGAACATCTTGAGATCGCGGGTGTTGAGCACCAGCTTGTCGGCGCCCCAGTTGCGGGCGCTCGGGGTCAGCCGCAGGTCGAAGCAGCCGCAGGTGAAGACGGCGGCGCCGAAGCGCGCGGGAAGGTCGGTGCGCCCCCGCAGCCGCAGCAGCACCGCGGCCGCGAGATTGGCGCCCGCCGATTCGCCGCCTATGGCGAAACGATTGCCGCCGAACAGGCTTTCACCCTCGCCCAGCAGCCAGGCGGCCGCCGCCTCGCAATCGTCGGGCCCTTGCGGATAGGGGTGCTCGGGCGCCAGCCGATACTCGCAGGAGATGGCGGTGAGACCGGTGGCTTCCGCGATTTCCGCAAGGCGGGGGTCCTGTTCGTCCGCCGCGCCCAAGGTCCAGCCGCCGCCATGCAGGTGCAGATAGGCGCCGGTGGACGGGCGCGTCTTCGGCGCCAGGATGCGCAGGCGGACCTCGCCATGCGGTCCCGGCACGGCAATCTCCCGTGCGTCGGGGGAGCGGGGGGCGAGCGGGAAGGGGCCGAGCCCTTGCGCGCGCCTTTCGCGCACCACGGCAGGCGGATAGGCCCACTGGTCCGGCAGCAGGGTCAGGCGCCGCAGCAGGTCCTTGTTGAAGGCCTGCGTTTCCGCGGATGCCGCACCGAAGGGCGTGCGGGAAGATTCGTCTTCGACCATGTCGCCGGGCGCCTCGTCTGCCAGTCGTGCCTGAAGGGAAGGTACTCCCGACAAGGCTAGTCGTATGACATCCTCCTGCCAAGCCCCAACCCGTTAAACCGATTGATCTATCGGCATAAAGTGGTCTCGTGCCGGACCATCGGCAGGTTGCGCGCCTTGCGTGCAGGGCCGGCCGGCGGCATACTTCGTCGCCGTGGCGAGGCGGACGGAACCATGCGGCAGAGTTATCGCACCCCGATCTTCGAGACCTGGACCTTCGAGGACGACGGCCTGGACCTGCGCCAGCGCATGGGCCGGCTGATGGTCGCGACGTCCGGCCAGCGCTTCTACGGCATCGGCCGCAGCCTCGGTGCCTGGCTTGCCGAACAAAACGCCCGCGACGGCGAGCTCTCCGTCTTCCTGCGGCATACGTCGGCGTCGCTCACCATTCAGGAAAACGCCGATCCGGACGTGCAGGCGGACCTGCTCGATGCGCTTGCGCGGCTCGCCCCGGAGGATGCCGGCTGGCGCCATCGCTCGGAAGGGCCGGACGACATGCCCGCCCATGTGAAGACGATGCTGACCGGCGTCAGCCTGCGGGTGCCGGTGGTGGCCGGACGGCTCGATCTCGGCACCTGGCAGGAGGTCTACCTGGTGGAGCACCGGCGCGAGGCCCAGCAGCGCAGCCTGACGCTGCGCTATCTCGGCACCTAGACGTCAGTTCGCCGCGTCGTGCTGGTCCGCGAACCTGCGGCAGGCCTCGACGAGAGCGGCGACAATGCCCGGCTCGCTGGCCGCGTGGCCCGCATCCTCGATGATCCTCAGCTCCGCCTCCGGCCAGGCTTGCGCAAGGTCGACGGCATTCTTGGCCGGTGTCACCACATCGTGCCGGCCGTGCACGATCACCGCCGGGATGTGGCGGATCCGTCCGACATTGCGCAGCAGCTCGTCGTCATGGGTGAAGAAGCCGCCATTGACGAAATAGTGCGTCTCGATCCGCGCGAAGGCATGGGCATAGTGCGGGTCGGAGAACGAGGCCTCGCGCGCCGGATCGCGCAGGACCGAGAGGGTGGAGCCCTCCCACCGGGCCCAGCGCGTTGCCGCCTCGAACTGCATCGCCTCGTCCGGGCCGGTCAGGCGCCGGTGATAGGCGGAGATCATGTCGTTGCGCTCGTCTTCCGGGATCAGGTCGCGGAACGGTGCGAAGAGGTCCGGATAAAGCCAGCTGGCTCCTTCCTGATAGAACCACAGCAGTTCTGCCCGCCGCAGCAGGAAGATGCCGCGCAGCATGAGCGAGGTGACCCGCTCGGGATGGGTCTGCGCATAGGCGAGCGCCAGCGTCGAGCCCCAGGAGCCGCCGAACACCTGCCAGCGGTCGATGCCCAGATGTTCGCGCAGCTGCTCGATATCGCCGACCAGATCCCAGGTGGTGTTTTCGCGCAGCTCCGAATGCGGCGTCGACCGGCCGCAGCCGCGCTGGTCGAACAGCACGATCCGGTAGCGCTTGGGATCATGGAAGCGGCGCATGATCTCGCCGGCGCCGCCGCCCGGTCCGCCATGCAGCATCACCACCGGGATGCCTTGCGGATTGCCGCATTCCTCGAAGTAGATCGTATGCAGCTCGCTGACGGCCAGTTGGCCGGTGCGGTAGGGCTCGATCAGCGGGAAAAGCGCGTCTGTCATGGTCGGTTCCGTCTGTGCGGGAGCACGTGTCGGCAAAACGGTAACCCGAAGCGTTCCGCCTGTCGCCTGTGCGTATCGGCGGCGCTGCGGTTCTCCCCGTGAAGTCGGCCGGGCCTGTGGTCAGGACGCGCCGTCGACCATCACCGGCTTTCCGGCGGGCTTGCGGATCTCCTCCACCATCGCCTGCACATGGCGAGAGGGCGCAGGCGTGACCAGGCTGACGAGGATGGCGACGGCAAAGCCGACCGGTACGCCGAAGATCGCGGCCGACGTGTTGCGGATGCCGTACCATTCGGCCATGCCGCCATACTGCGTCATCACCAGATAGGCGAGCGTCAGACCGAAGCCGGCCAGCATGCCGCAGACCGCGCCTGCCGCCGTGCAGCGCTTCCACCAGATGCCGAGCACCAGGGCCGGAAAGAAGCCGGAGGCGGCCAGCGAGAAGGCCCAGGCGACCATCGACAGGATGTCGGACGGGCGGCTCGTCGCAACGATGGCCGCGACGGCCGCGGTCGCCAGCAGGAAGAGCCGGGCAACGAGAAGGCGCCGGCTTGCGGGGGCGCGGCTGTCGAGGGTGCGGTAGTAGACGTCGTGTCCCAATGCGTTGGAAATGGCCAGCATCAGGCCATTGGCGGTGGACAGGGTTGCCGCGAGGCCGCCGGCGGCCACCAGACCGGCGATGACGTAAGGCAGGCCCGCGATCTCCGGCAGGGCCAGCACGATGATGTCCCGGTCGATGGCGAGGTCCGAAAGGCGCAGGACACCGGCATTGCCCGGCAAGGCGGCGCAAGCTTCGCGCACCGCGTCGGCGGAACTTGCCGCCGCGCCGCAGATCTCGACCAGTCCGAGCCGGCCGTAGGTGTAGATCCAGTTTGGCAGGGCCTCCAGGCTGGCGCCGACGACGTTCTGGTAGATTTCCAGCTTGGCGAAGGCGGCATAGGCCGGAACGGTGGCATAGAGCAGCAGGACGAAGACCAGGGTCCAGCCGGCGGAGCGGCGCGCATCGCGCACGCTCGAGGTGGTCAGGAACCGCATCAGGAGATGCGGGAGCGAGGCGGTGCCGATGATCAGGCACACGACCAGGGCGATGAAGTTCACCGGATCGAGCGCTTCCCCCGGAACGAGATGACGGACCAGCGTGTCGGGATCCGCAAGGCCGGAGGCGAGCATCTGCTGTTCCAGCGCGGCGATCTGCTCCAGCGCCTCGCCATAGGCGAACTGGGCGAGCGGCATGCCGAAATGCTGCGCCGACAGGATCGCCACGGGCAGCATGAAGGCGATGATCAGGACCAAGTATTGCGCGACCTGGGTCCAGGTGATGGAGCGCATGCCGCCGAGCAGCGAGCAGACCAGCACCGTTGCGAGACCGACATAGACTGCAGCCTCGAAGGAAATGCCGAGGAAACGCGAGGCGATCAGGCCGGCGGCATAAAGCTGCGCCACCACATAGGTGAAGGAGCAGGCGAACAGCACGATCACGCCGGCCAGCCGGGCGGCATGGCCGCCGAACCGCGCGGCCAGGAAATCGGGAAGGGTGAAGGCCCCGAACTTGCGCAGATACGGTGCGATCAGCACGGCAACCAGCACGAAACCGCCGGTCCAGCCCAGCAGATAGGCGAGGCCGTCGAAGCCGAGCATGTAGAGCGTGCCGGCAAGGCCGATGAAGGAGGCGCCGCTGAGCCAGTCGGCCGCCGTCGCCATGCCGTTGAAGAGGCCCGGCACCTGTCGTCCCGCGACGTAATAGTCGGTGACGTGGACCGTGCGGCTGGCAATGCCGATGCCGGCATAGAGCACGAGCGTCGCCGCCACGAACAGGTAACCGAGGATCTGTTGCGGCACGCCGATCTGCTCGAGGACGACAAGGCCGGCGATGAAGGCGGCAAGGAGACCGGCGACAGTGCCGTAGAGCTGGCCTGCGCGGCTGGCGACCTTGTCTTTTCTCATCACAGCTCCTCCCCGGTATCGAACGGTTCGGGCTCGGCGACGCCGGCCTCGCGGTCGAGGCGCTCCTGGCGGACGATGAACCAGACGGTGAGCAGCAGGAATGCGATCAGCGAACCTTGCGCGGCCATGTAGTAGCCGAGCGGAAAACCTGCGACGCGGGTCGCGTTGAGCGGTCCGGCGAAGAACGGGACGACGAGGGCAAAGACGGCCAGAATGGCGATCGTGACGAGGGCAAGAGCGATCGTGCGTCGCCAGCGGCGGCGCTGCGGGGACATGCCCGGCTTTCCGTCAAAGGTCATCCAAGTCCTCCGGCATCCCGAGCCTTGCCACTATTCTGGATATGCGATTCGCTCGGCTTCCAGTATGCCCGTATGGCCGGCTTGCACGAGCCGGCGCCGCTACCGTAAGAGCTGGCGGCGCGTCGCCGCAAGCCACGGCTTGATGCTGGGCGGGCCAGTGGCGATAATGCTGCGGATTGCCGGTTTGCCCGAGGGGCGCCGGCTGGGGGGAGCGAAGCCGCGATCTCGCTGGAGAAGAGGCGACGTTCGTCCGGGTTCTGGGAGGGGCCCGTGCGGAAAGCGCGCGTTCGATCGCGGTCAGCGTCTATGGAGGACACCGGCGTGCCGGACAGCGCTACGTATCATTTCGTGGTTGCGGACGATCATCCCTTGTTTCGCGGCGCCCTGCGCCAGACGATCGAGCGCCTCTATCCGGGGGCGGGCATCGTCGAGGTGGGGACGCTCGAGGATGCCGCCGCCGAACTCGAGCGCCACGGCGAGGTCGACCTGCTCTTGCTGGACCTGTCGATGCCGGGCATGCGCGGCTTTTCCGGGTTGATGTACCTGCGCGCCCAGTACCAGAGCGTGCCTGTGGTGATCGTCTCGGCCAGCGAGGATATCGGGACGATTCGGCGCTGCATGGAACTTGGCGCCTCGGGCTTCATCCCCAAGTCGCTCGGCATCGAGGTCATTCGCGAGGCGGTGTCGCAGGTGATGGCCGGCGGCAGCTGGACCCCGCCCGACATCGACCTGGGCGAGTCCGACGGCGAGGCGAGCGCCATGGCGCAGCGCCTGTCCACGCTCACGCCGCAACAGGTGCGCGTGCTGATGATGTTGTCGGAAGGCCTGCTCAACAAGCAGATCGCCTATGAACTCAGTGTTTCCGAGGCAACCGTGAAGGCGCATGTCTCGGCGATCCTGCAGAAGCTCGGCGTCGAAAGCCGGACGCAGGCGGTCATTGCGGCTGCCAAGATCGAACAGGGGCAGTGGCTGGCCGCGGAGGCCCGCTGACGGGTCGTTCCACGGGCTCTGCGGTGGGAGATGTCAGCGCGCAAGGCGCGCCTCGGCCGGCGGATAGCCGAGGCCGCCGCGCTGGCCGAGCTGGCCCTGGTGGCAGGTGCCGCAGGACGAGATGACGTCCATCACCATGGGTGAGCCGTTGGGCGCGACAGCCATGTAGAACCAGTCGTCGGTCTGCGGCGAGCGGCCCGGCTCGACCTTCTCCATGAGGAACAATGGGCCCGGCTGGGCGCGTCCCCGCTCGTCGACGGAGAAGGATTCGGCCGCGATCAGCGAGCCGGTGGGCATTTCAACCTCGCTCTCGCTGAAACGCAGGTAGTCCTGCGCGCCGACCTGATTGACATAGGTAACCAGGTGCCGACCGCCATGGGCTGCCGAGAAGGCCGGATAGCGGCTGGCCGGCGTCCACGAGCGGTAATCCTCGACATATTCCGCCGGGATCCAGCGCTTGTCGCCCTGTCGATAGCCCTCCTGCAGGATGTCCTGCAGGCAGTCGTAGACGGCATTTGCCTCATCCGCGGCAAGCGCGGTGTCCGGCCTTGCGGCGATGCAGCCGGACGCCTGCCCCTCGGGGGCAGCCAGGAGCAGGGCGAGCATTGCGCCGGCCGGCAGCAGCAGTCGTGTCATGTTCGTCTCTCTGGCCCGTCCGTGCGGTTCGATCCGGTCGCCGGCGCCTTGCGACCACGACGATCCGAACCCCGCAAACAGGGCGGCTTGATGGCGATCCAAGGCTTTACACGGATGCTTGAGCGCGCGACGTGACGCCGATCACTCGGCGGCGGCCGTTGCTCCTGCACTGCGCACGCGGGAAAGATAGGCCCTGAGCGCCGCCGGCTTCACCGGCTTGTTGAGAATCTCGATGTCCTTGGCGGAGGCTTCCGCGCGTACGCCCTGGCTGCGGTCGGCAGTGACCAGCAGGGCGGGGATCTCGATGCCGAAGCGCCAGCGCAGCTGCACCACGGCCTCGACGCCCGTTCCCTCGTCGAGATGATAGTCGGCGATCAGCACATCGGGCCGTTCGCCCGCCTCGAACGTCTTGCGTGCCGCCTCGCGCGGATCCAGCGCCGTCGTCACCCGGCAGCCCCAGCCCGTCAGCAGCACGCGCATGCCGTCGAGGATCTGCGGCTCGTTGTCGATGGCCAGCACGTGCAGGCCCTTGAGCGGAGTATCGTGCGGCGCCGGCGGCGGCGGCGCGGCAAGGGCAGGGATGGACGCGGCCATCGGCAGCTCGATGCAAAAGCGCGAGCCGAGCCCGGTACGCGACTCCAGCGTCACCGGATGATCGAGCACCCGCGCGATGCGCTCGACGATCGACAGGCCGAGGCCAAGGCCCCGCGCCTCGCGGGCGCCGTCGTCCAGCCGGTGGAACTCCAGGAAGATCAGCTTCTGCTTGGACTGCGGAATGCCGATGCCGGTGTCGAACACTTCCATCAGCACCTTGCCGCGCCGGCGCCTGACGCCCACCAGCACCCGGCCGCTGCGCGTGTACTTGATCGCGTTGGAGATGAGGTTCTGCAGCAGCCGGCGCAACAGCCGGCGATCCGAGCGCACGCTGAGGCTCGTCGGCAGGATGGCGAGGCGCAGGTTCTTTTCCTCGGCCACCGGCTCGAATTCGGTGCGCAGCGGATTGAGGATCTCCTCCAGCCGGAAGACGGTGATCTCCGGCTTGAGCGCGCCGGTATCCAGGCGGGAAATGTCCAGCACCGCACCGATGATTTCCTCCACCGATTCCAGCGAGGCGCCGACATTCTGCACCAGGTGCTTGAGCTCTCCTTCGGTGAAGCGCTCGGTCAGGCTGGAGGCGTAGAGCCGCGCGGCATTGAGCGGCTGCAGGATGTCGTGGCCGGCGGCGGCAAGGAAGCGGGTCTTGCCGATATTGGCCTCTTCCGCCAGCGCCTTGGCGTCGGTCAGCTCTTCGTTGACGCGGGTCAGTTCGAGCGTGCGCTCGCGCACCCGCCGCTCCAGCGTCTCGTTGGCCCGCGCCAGCGCCTCCTCGCCGAGCACCCGCTCGGTGATGTCGGTATAGGTGGTGACGATGCCGCCGTCCGGCATCGGGCTGGTGCGCACCTCCAGCACGAGGCCGCTGCTGCTCATGTGCTCCTGGAAGGTCTCGTGGCGCACCACCAGCTTGTCCAGCCGGTCGCCGACGATCACTTCCACCGGGTCGGTGCCCAGTTCCCCGCGCTTGGCGTTGAAGCGGATGATGGCATCGAGCGGCGTGCCGACCTGGCCGTATTCCGCCGGCAGCCCGAGCAGTTCACGGAACTGCCGGTTCCAGCAGATCAGCCTGAGGTCGCGGTCGAAGACGGCGATGCCCTGGCGCACCTGGTCGAGCGCGGTCTGCAGCAGGTCGCGGTTGTACTGGATGGCGACCGTCGCATCGTCGAGCAGCTTCAGGGCGCCCTTGCCGCTGGGATCGCGGCGCTTGACCAGCAGCGACAGCACCAACCTTGAGGAGGCGGCGCCGATGGCGCTGGCGAGCAGCTGCTCGGAAAACCGCAGCACCTGCGCATCCGCCGTGGCGCTGGGGTCGAAGTCGCGGCCGCGCTCGCGGGCGAAGCTCTGGAACGAGCGGTCGGTGCGCTCCTCGCCGAGATAGCGGGCGATGGTCGACTTGAGGTCGCCGACGGTCACCGAGGTGCGCCACAGGCGCAGGCCCGGCGTCGGCGACAGTTCGGACGGCACGAAGATGTTGGCCTGCAGCCGCTCCACCGGCTCCGGCGTGCGCGACAGCGAGAACATGATGTAAGCGCTGATATTGGCCGCAAGGCTCCAGAAGACGCCGTGGGTGAGCGGATCGAAGGCAAGCGAGAACAGCGCCTGCGGCCGCAGCAGCCAGATGCCGAAGGGGCCGTTCTCGATCAAGGTCACCGGGATCAGGCCGGATTGCGCGAAGGTCGGCAGCAGCAGGGTGTAGACCCAGATGGCGAAGCCCACCAGCATGCCGGCAATGGCCCCGCGCGCCGTGCCGCGCCGCCAGACGAGGCCGCCGAAGAAGGCCGGCGCGAACTGTGCGATGGCGGCGAAGGACAACAGGCCGATGGAGGTCAGCGCCGCCGTGTCGCCGGCTGCCCGGTAATAGGCATAGGCGAGCAGCAGCGTGACGAAGATCGCCGCGCGCCGCGTCAGCAGCAGGATCCGGCTCATGTCCTCGCCATGGGAGGCGATGATCGCGTCTTCGCTGGAGCGGCGCAGCACCAGCGGCATCACCAGATCGTTGGAGATCATGATGGCAAGGGCAACGCTGGCGACGATCACCATGGCGGTGGCCGCGGACAGGCCGCCGATGAAGGCGACCAGCGCAAGCCACGGGTGATTGGCGGCCAGCGGCAGGGCGAGCACGTAGGAGTCCGGGTTGGTTGCCGGGTCCAGCATGATCATGCCGGCCGCCGCGATGGGGACGACGAAAAGGTTGATCGCGACCAGATAGAGCGGGAACAGCCAGGTCGCGCGACGCAGTTCCGCGCCCGAGTTGTTTTCCGTCACCGTGACGTGGAACTGGCGCGGCAGCAGGATGACGGCGATGCCCGACAGCAGCGTCATCACCACCCAGTTGCCGCCCGACAGTTCGCCGGCCATGGCATTCACGACCCTCGGATCGCCGGCCATGGCGGCGAACAGGTCGCCGGGCCCGTCGTACAGCGAATAGGTGACCCAGATACCGACGGCGAGGAAGGCGACGAGCTTGACCACCGCCTCGGCGGCAATGGCCAGCATCAGCCCTTCCTGGTGCTCCGTCGCATCGATGTGGCGGGTGCCGAAGGCCCAGGCGAAGATCACCATGCCGATGGCGATCATCAAGGTGATGTCGTCGAAGAAGGGCAGGCCGGTCTCGCCGGTCTTCAGGTTGAGATGCGAGATCAGCGTCGTGACGGACAGCGACACCGCCTTCAGTTGCAGCGCGATATAGGGGACGATGCCGACGACGGCGATGATCGCGACGACGGCGGCCACCGGCTGGCTCTTGCCGTAGCGCGCGCCGATGAAGTCGGCGACCGAGGTGATGCGCTCGCTCTTGGCCAGGCGAATGATCCGCCGCAGCAGGGGATAGCCGAGGGCGAAGACCAGAATCGGCCCGATATAGATGGTCAGGAACTCCAGCCCGCTGCGGGTTGCCGTGCCCACGGAGCCGAAGAAGGTCCAGGAGGTGCAGTAGACCGAGATCGACAACGCATAGATCAGCGGCCGGCCGTTGCCGGACGTGGTGAAGCGCGCCTTGCGGTCGCCATAGCTGGCAATGGCGAACAGCAGGAGCACGTAGCCGAGCGCCGCGACGACGACGACCCACCCTTCGACCATGCGCTGTGTTCCTCCCGAAGCTTGTTCCCGGATCGGACCATGTTTGCCGGCGCCTGTCCATTCGACGCTTGGCGGTAAAGCTCCGGTGCGAAAGCGAAAATAGGGAGATTCCCGGATGGATCGGCCCGTGCTAAACCGGAAGCTGCAACCGGACACGCCCCGGCCGCCGCTTTTGCGCGGGTGCCGGCAGCCATAGGATGGAGCCAGCATGCTGAAGGAATTCAAGGAGTTTGCCGTCAAGGGCAACATGATCGACATGGCGGTCGGCATCGTCATCGGCGCGGCCTTCAGCGCCATCGTCTCCTCGCTCGTCGACGACGTGATCATGCCTCCCATCGGCCTGCTGATCGGCGGTGTCGATTTCTCCCAGCTCTTCCTGGTCCTGAGCGAAGGCACGGCGCCCGGACCCTATCTCACGGTCGAGGCGGCGACGGCTGCCGGCGCGGTGACCTGGAACATCGGCCTGTTCATCAACGCGGTGATCAAGTTCCTGATCATTGCCTTCGCGCTGTTCATGGTGGTCAAGGGGGTTAACCGCCTGCGCAAGGAAGAGCCGGCCGCGCCTGCCGCACCGCCTGCTCCCAGCCGCGAAGAAGTTCTGCTGACCGAGATCCGCGATTTGCTGAAGTCGCGTTGAGGCGCGGCTCGTCCGCATCGACGACAAGTCGGACCCGCCCGAGGGAATGCGCCCCGGCGGGTCCGGTGCCTTGTTTTCCCACTCCCTTTCCGTTCCCCAACCGAAGACAGATTGGTCCCATGGTCGATATGATGTCCGCGCTGCGGCCGGAGGCGCGTCAGGCGCCCGAGAGCGGCATTGTCGAGGTCGTGAACTTCGCGCGCGAGCGCGACGACCTGATTCCCCTTTGGGTCGGGGAGGGCGACCTGCCGACGCCGGACTTCATCCGCGCGGCCGCCGAGGCGTCGCTGGAAAAGGGCGAGACCTTCTATACCTACCAGCGCGGCATTCCGGCGCTGCGCGAGGCGCTGGCGCGCTATCACTTCAGCCATTTCGGCCGCGACTGGGGCGCGGAGCGTTATTTCGTCACCGGCTCGGGCATGCAGGCGATCCAGCTTGCGGTCCAGGCGATTGCCGGGGCGGGAGACGAGGTGATCTATCCTTCGCCGGCCTGGCCGAACTTCCCGGCCGCCATCGGCATCATGGGCGCCAGGGCGATCCCCGTGCCGCTCGATTTCTCGCCCAACGGCTGGACGCTGGATCTCGACCGGCTGTTCGCCGCCGTGACCCCGCGCACCCGCGCCATCTATCTGAATTCGCCGTCGAACCCGACCGGCTGGATGGCCGACAAGGCGACGCTGGCCGCGATCCTGACCGAGGCGCGCCGCCGGGGCCTGTGGATCGTCGCCGACGAGGTCTATAGCCGCTTCGTCGAAGGCGACGCCACCCGCGCGCCCTCCTTCATGGACGTGGCCGAGCCGGACGACCTGATCCTGTACGTCAACACCTTCTCCAAGAACTGGGCGATGACCGGCTGGCGCGTCGGCTGGCTCTCCGCCCCGCCGGCTCTCGGCCAGGTGGTGGAGAACCTGATCCAGTATTCGACCTCGGGCGTCGCCCAGTTCATGCAGCGCGCGGCCGTTGCCGCGCTCGACGAGGGCGAGGAGTTCATGGCGCTGCAGCGCAGGCGCGCGAGCGCCGGGCGCGCCATCATTGAAGGACGCCTGGCGGCCACCGGGCGCATCCGCTATGCGCCGCCGCAAGGGGCGTTTTACCTGTTCTTCGGCGTCGAAGGCTTTTCCGACAGCCGGGAACTGGCCAAGCGGATCGTCGCCGAAACCGGCGTCGGCCTTGCGCCCGGCAGTGCCTTCGGCGAGGCGGGAGAGGGGTTCCTGCGCCTGTGTTTCGCCCGTTCAGCAGAGCATCTGGAGGCGGCAGCGGAGCGCCTCGCCAACTGGATAGCGCGTTGACGAAGCACGCGACTCTACGTTACGGATTTTTGCGTAGAAGATTGGAAGCGGGCCCATTTCGTTCGTTTCCCGACGGCGGGGCGGTCCCCGCATCGTATCGGGTCCAAAATGCGCGAAGATCAGACTCGCAGCGTTGCAGCAGTACCCAGCGTTTCGGAAGCGCGGCTCGAGAGCGTGCTCGGCACTGCCGTCGACGGCATCGTCGTGATGGACGACAAGGCGCGCATCCTGCTGTTCAACAAAGCTTGCGAGACCCTGTTCGGCTACACGACCGAGGAGGTTCGGGGGCGGAACGTCAAGGTGCTGATGCCGGCCGAGTATGCCCACGCGCATGACGGCTACCTGAACAACTATCTGGAAACCGGCGAGAAGCGCATCATCGGCATCGGCCGCGAGGTGCGCGGCATGCATCGCGACGGCACCGAATTCCCGATCGAGCTGTCGGTTGGCGAGGCGGCGACGCCGGAGGGGCGCCAGTTCATCGGCATCATCCGCGACCTGCGCCAGCGCAAGGCGGTCGAGAGGCGTCTGGCGGAAGCGCAGGCGCAACTCGTCAACGTCACCCGGATCAGTGCGCTGGACGAGATGGGCGCAGCCATCGCGCACGAGCTGAACCAGCCCCTGACGGCCATCATGCTGTATCTGCAGGCGGCCAAGCGCAAGGTCGGTGACGACCACCGCGACGAGAAGCTGGTCGAGATCGTCGACAAGGGCGTGCGCGAGGCCGAACGTGCCAGCCAGATCATCCAGCGGATGCGGCGCTTCGTGGAAAAGCGCGACCCCGAGCGTCGCTCGGTCAATGTGGCGCGTCTTGTCGGCGAGTGCCTCGACCTGGTGACGATGGGCGCGGACTGCCGCGATATCGAAATCGTCAACGACGTCCTCGACGATTTGCCGGACATTGCCGTCGATCCTGTGCAGATCCAGCAGATCCTGATCAATCTGATCCGCAATGCGCTCGACGCGGTGCGTCAGGCTCCGGTAAAGCGTGTCGGACTGAAAGCGGCGGTGAGCGGCGGCGATATGCTGATCCGTATCAGCGATTCAGGTGGCGGAGTGCCGGCGGAAGTCGTACCGACGTTGTTCAGAGCATTTTCCGGCGCGAAGAAGGGCGGCCTTGGCCTCGGCCTGACGATCTCCCGTTCCATCGCGCAGAATCATGGCGGCGATCTCGCCGTCGAACCCAACGGTGGGGAAGGGGGAGCTGCCTTCGTGCTGCGCCTGCCGGTCGATACGCCCGAGCGTGGCGATCAGGCGGCTGCGCCCCCTGGCAGAAAAGGACCGACGGCATGAGCGCGACTGCGCATCTGATCCACATCGTCGATGACGACCCGGCAATTCGTGATGCTCTGACCATCGTCTTCGAACTGGAAGGCTACGATGTCGCCTCGTTCGAGACCGGAGAAGCTTTCCTGGAGCGGGCCGCGCGCCCGGACAACACGCCGGGTTGCGTCATTCTCGATGTGCACATGCCGGGCCAGTCGGGCATCGAGATCCTGCGCCGTCTGCATGCGGACCGGTTCGCCGCCCCGGTCTTCGTCATTTCGGGACAGGGCGATATTCCGATGGCCGTGGAGGCGATCAAGCAGGGCGCCCACGACTTCATCGAAAAGCCCTTCGATGCCGAGACGGTGGTCACGCGGGTGCGCGAGGCCATCGAGGCGACCGAGCGCAAGCAGGTCGAAAGCACCACGCCTCCGGTCCGCAGTTTTCCGGGCAGCGAGACGCTGACCCCGCGCGAGCGGGAAGTGCTGGAGGAGATCACCGCCGGCGCCTCCAACAAGGAGGCCGGACGCACGCTCGGCATCAGCCCGCGCACCATCGAGGTGCACCGCGCCCGCATCATGGAAAAGCTCGGCGCGCGAAACGCCGCCGACCTGGTGCGCATCGTCCTGTCGCACGAATGACTGCAAGCCCCGGCGGACGGCGCTTCCGTATTCCGCCGGAGTTTCGCCTCCGCCCCAAGGGTCTATAGTCGCCGGTCTGCGATCCATTCAGGGTCGTTTTCGGGGGCTGCCAGGGCGGCGGGAATGAGACGGTGACTATCCATATCGTCGAGGACGATCCGGGAGTGGGCGATTCGCTGGCGTTGCTGCTCGGGGAAATCGGGCATCAGGTCGAGGTGTATCCCGACGCCGAGAGCTTCTTCGAGCATGTGCCTCCGGGCCCTCAGGATACCGTGATTGTTGACCTCGGCCTGCCGGGGGTGAGCGGGGTGCAGCTGATCCGCTGGGTCGCCCGTCTCTCGACGCCGCCGCGTGTCATTGCCATCACGGGCCAGTCACGCCGAGCCATAACAGAGCTGTTCGGTGACGATTTGCAACCAGTACTTTTGCGTAAACCACTTACCGAAGAAGCTCTTGTTGCGCTTCTGTAAAGTTCACGGGCGTCTTGTTCGCGCCCGCTCGGATGCGTTGTTTTGCCACGCTAGGTAATAGGTCGTACGAAGACCACCGAATTTCGCCTCGCCAGCTTCGCTTCTAGACTTCCCCACGTTGACGGAGAGCCGTGTCGGACGGGACGCGGCTCCGGCTTGCCGGGCTTTCGAGCGCGCTTGCCGAATTGCATCCGCCAATGCCGAGCTGGCAGGAGGAGGGGGCGATGGCCTACCTGGAACGGACTTCCGAAACGATGGGGCATGGGGCAGTTGCGGCGCGCAGCGCGCGCGAGATTGCCGAGACCCCGCAGGCGCGTACCCAGCGCCATGACCAGCATCACGTGATTTTCTACGAGGGCGATGCAGCCGAGCGGATCTACGAGCTGCAGGACGGCATCGTCATGCTCTACAAGCTGCTGCCCGACGGGCGTCGCCAGGTCGTGGAGATCCTGACCCGCGGCATGATCTTCGGCACGGCCGGCGGGCCGCGCTACGATGTGTCCGCCGAGACGCTGACGCCGGTGCGACTGGTGGTCCACGAGCGGCGCGAGGTCGATGCCTCGGCCGTGCTGCAGAGTCACGTGGCCAAGTGCCTGATGGCCCAGATGGAAGGCCTGCACGAGCACGCCATGCTGCTGGGCCGCAAGTCGGCGATGGAGCGTGTCGCCAGCTATTTCATGCGCATGGTCCCCAATCGCGGCGGCGAAGGATGCGCAGGGCCCGTCTCCGAAACCTGCGACCCGCACGACCTGGTGCTCAACATGACGCGCCAGGAGATTGCCGACTATCTCGGGCTTACGATCGAGACCGTCAGCCGGGTGATTTCCGAACTGAAGCGTCGCGGCGTGATCCGCCTCGAGCGGCAGGATCGTATTCATGTGACGCGCGTGTGCGGTCTGTGCCAGCTGACCGGCATTCATTGAACCGCACGCGAGCGAGTACTGCACACAACTGAGGCCGGCGGCTCCTGCCGGCCTGCGTCCGTCGGCCCTGCCAATGGGTTTCGGACCTTGCAGCCCCGGGCTTTCGGCCCGGGGCTCTTTTTTTGCCGGAAGGGACGGCCTCACACCGCCACGGAATGACGGGCGAGACCGCGCTGCAGGTAGATGTCGAAGGCTGCCGCCGCGATCCGCGCATAGGGCGCACCGCGCGGTGTGACCTCGACCCGGCTCCCCTCGATCCTGACGAGCCCGTCGCCGGCCATCTCGGCAAGGTCCGCGATGCTGGCAGAGAAATGCGCCAGCGGCAGTCCATGCGCGGCGGCGATCTCGCCGATATCGGCGGCGTGCTCGGTCATCAGCTGTTCGATGATGTCGGCGCGCGCCCGGTCGTCCGCGTCGAGTGCGATGCCGCGCGCGACCGGCAGCAAGCCGTCCCCGATCGCCCGGCTCCAGCCGCCGGTATCGGGCATGTTCTGCACATAGCCCTGCGGCAGCTTGCCGATGGAGGACGCTCCGAACCCGATCAGCGTGTCGGCCGTGTCCGTCGTATAGCCCTGGAAGTTGCGGCGCAGCCGTCCGGCATCGAGCGCCACCGCCATGTCGTCGTCCGGCATGGCGAAATGATCGAGGCCGATGGCCCGGTACCCGGCATCCAGCAGCTTTTCGCGGGCATGGTCCGCCATCGCGATGCGCTCCGCCGAGTCGGGCAGCCGGCTTTCGTCGATCAGCCGCTGGTGCTTCTTCATCCAGGGCACATGGGCATAGCCGAACAGGGCGATGCGCCCGGGCGCCAGCTCCCGCGTCAGCCGGATCGTCTCGGTGACCGTCTCCAGCGTCTGGAACGGCAGGCCGTACATCAGGTCGAAATTGAGCGCGTCGATGCCGACAGCACGCAGCCGCTCGACTGCCTGCGCCACCTGCTCGAAGGGCTGGATCCGGCCGATCGCCTTCTGCACGACAGGGTCGAAGTCCTGCACGCCAAGGCTCGCCCGGGTGATCCCGGCTTCGCGCAACGTGTCGGCAAGCTCCGGCGTGACCGTGCGCGGGTCCAGCTCGATGGCGTGTTCATGCGCCTCGTCAAAGGCGAAATGCCGGTGCAGCCGCTCGACCACGGACAGAAACTGCGCCCGCGGCAGAAGGCTCGGCGTGCCGCCGCCCCAGTGTACATGGACAGTCTGCATGCGCCCCGGCAGCCGTGCAGCGACCAGGTCGATCTCCGCAAGCAGCGCGTCCGTGTAGTCGAGCAGCGGCTCGTCGCGGCGCGCGGCCTTGGTGTGGCAGCCGCAATAGTTGCAGATCACCCGGCAATAGGGGACGTGCAGGTAGAGGGAGAGCGGCATGTCGGCAGGCAGTCCCGCCAGCCAACTGCCATATGTCGCCCCGGTGACGCCGGCATGGAAATGCGGCGCGGTCGGGTAGCTGGTGTAGCGCGGCACGGAGCGTGTCGCATAGCGTTGGTCGAGATCGGTCATGAGGCGACCATGCCTGCTTCGCGCAGAGCGAACCTTGATCCTGCTCAACCTTCGAGAAATCTCCCGCTGCATGGCAGCTGCGCACAAAATGCATGGCAAACGCCTGCTTTTCTTGATCTATTGCCTTGGCAGCCCACCTCTTTCCGGCCCTTGGGGTCTCCGGCGGATTTTCATGCTCTCACTCAGGCAAGCTCTTTTGACGCTGGCGATCGGCGCCCTCGGCGGCGGCGCGTTCCAGTTGGCCGGCTTGCCCGCAGCCTGGCTGGCAGGAGCGATGGTCGCGACCGCCACTGCGGTCCTGTCCGGCGTGCGTTGCGCCATTCCCGACCGTTTGCGCGACATGCTGTTCGTCGTGCTCGGCCTGACCATGGGCGCCGGCGTGACGCCGGAAACGGTGGAGCGGATCGGCGAATGGCCGGTGACGATGCTGCTGGTCCTCGTCTCGGTCGCGGCCGTGCTCGGCGCCACCTTCCTGTTCCAGCGCAAGGTCGCCGGCTGGGATCGCGATACCGCCTATTTCGCGGCGATTCCCGGTGCCTTGTCCTACGTGATGATCCTGTCGCTCTCCTATCCGCGCGCCGACACGATGCGGGTCGCGGTGGCGCAGACGCTGCGGGTGTTCATCCTGGTGTCCCTGCTGCCGCCGATCATCGTCGGCAGCGAGCCGGATGTCGCAGCCGCGGTTCCCGCCCTGCCGGTGGAACTCCTGCCGCTGGCGCTCGTCGCCGCGGCTGCACTGGTCTGCGGCTACCTGTTCCAGCGCCTGGGCGTCCCTGCCGGCTGGCTCACGGGTCCGTTCTTCGTCAGTGCCGCGCTCAATGCCAGCGGCATCGTGGCGGTGCACCTGCCGGAATGGCTGACCGTCCCCGCGCTCGTCGGGCTCGGCTGCATCATCGGCTGCCGGTTCACCAGCATCTCGCTGCGCGACCTGCTGCGGCTGCTTCTCGTCAGTCTCGGGGCCTTTGCCGTCGGCATGAGCATCGCCGTGGCGATCTCGTTGTTCGCATCCAGCCTCCTGGGTCTCCCCCTGGGACAGCTGCTGCTGGCCTACGCGCCGGGCGGGCTGGAGGCGATGACTTTGCTCGCCTACCTGCTCGATCTCGACCCGGCCTTCGTGGCGGCCCACCAGCTGGCCCGTTATTTCGGAATGGTGCTGCTGCTTCCCTTCGCCACCCGCCGTATCCTGGGGCCGCCCCAACGGGTCGTGTGATCGTCTCAGCCGCGCTGGGACCACTCCTCGGCCAGCCGCGCATAGACGAACTCGTCGCCCCAGCGTCCGTCGTGACGGTCGTTCTGCCGGAAATGCGCCTCTCGCCTCAGCCCGAGCCGCTCGGCCACCTTCACCGAGCCGTGGTTCTGCGTGTCGATCCGCGCGAAGATCCGGTGAAAGCCGATGTCCTCGAAACCGGCCCGCAGCATCTCGCGGGCGGCTTCCGTGGCATAGCCTGCGCCTGCATGGGCCGGATCGAAGATGTAGCCGAGCTCGCCCTGCAACGCGGCGGTGCTGGCGACCTTGAGAAGAACCTCGCCGAGAACGCTGCCGTCCTGCGAACGTTCGACCGCCAGCGTCATCGTCGCTCCGTCCTGCGACAGGTCCGGCTGGCGGGCGCGGTCGAACTGCTGCTGTAGCTCCTCCGCCTGCGGCGGGAAGCTGTAGAGGAAGCGGTAGACATCGGCGCGCCCGTGATAGGCCGCGTAGGCATCGAAGTCCTGTTGCCGGAACGGCCTCAGCACGAGGCGGGCGGTGCGAAGGGGAAGCGAGGGCAGGGCAAGCATCATGGCAACCTGAAATGAATCGCGGGAACAAGGAGGCGCGCAATAGGGAGACGCGCAAAGGGAAGGGCGCGCAAAGGCGAGGCGGGAGACAAGAAATGGGTGGTGCGCACGCCGGCTTCAAGGTCGCCGGGCAGCCAGGGCATCCGGTAAAGGCGCCGGAAAGGCCGGTTAAGGGCAGAAAAACCCAAAACAAATCGTCGCAGCCGTGCTTTTGCGGATGTTCCTGGCCGCGCTTTGCCGCAATCTGTCTTGACCTGGATCAAGGCAGCAATCGGCCGATCAGCCATACCTGCGCCTTGACCCTGCGGGGTTTGGATCACCAAGAGACTCGGGGCGCCCACCAATGGCTCAAGCTCAAGCCAAGTACATCACGATGGAGGAAGGCTTCTTCGCCACATTCCTCGTCGTGATCGCCTTTGCCTGCCTGATCATCGCCGGTAAGACGTATGATCAGGTCATGGCTTTTCACACCGCTATCGGCTCGCTCGCTGCGGCTGCCGGCGCCTTCATCATCTTCCGGAACTATTTCGAGGACCGGGTCCCGGCGCCGCAGGAAATCGGCGGCAAGCCGAACTACAACCTCGGTCCGATCAAGTTCGGCGCCTGGGCGGCCGTGTTCTGGGGTGTCGCCGGCTTCACGGTCGGCCTGATCATCGCCCTGCAGCTCGCCTATCCGGCGCTGAACCTCGACCTGCCCTGGACGAGTTTCGGTCGGCTGCGCCCGCTGCACACCTCGGCCGTGATCTTCGCCTTCGGCGGCAACGTGCTGATCGCCACGTCCTTCTACGTGGTCCAGCGCACCAGCCGCGCCCGCATGCCGGGCTCGATCGCTCCCTGGTTCGTCATCCTGGGCTACAACCTCTTCATCGTCATCGCCGGCACGGGCTACCTGCTGGGCGCGACGCAGTCGAAGGAATATGCCGAGCCGGAGTGGTATGCCGACCTGTGGCTGACCATCGTCTGGGTAGCCTACCTGCTCGTCTTCCTCGGCACGCTGTGGAAGCGCAAGGAGCCGCATATCTATGTGGCGAACTGGTTCTACCTCGCCTTCATCATCACCATCGCGATGCTGCACATCATCAACAACCTGACGGTGCCGGTGTCGGTGTTCGGGACCAAGTCCTACATCCTGTGGGCGGGCGTTCAGGACGCGATGGTGCAGTGGTGGTACGGCCATAACGCGGTCGGTTTCTTCCTGACCGCCGGCTTCCTGGCCATCATGTACTATTTCGTGCCCAAGCGCGCCGAGCGGCCGGTCTACTCCTACCGCCTGTCGATCGTGCACTTCTGGGCGCTGATCTTCCTGTACATCTGGGCCGGCCCCCACCACCTCCACTACACGGCTCTGCCGCAGTGGGCCTCGACGCTGGGCGCCACCTTCTCGATCATCCTGTGGATGCCCTCCTGGGGCGGTATGATCAACGGCCTGATGACCCTGTCGGGCGCCTGGGACAAGCTGCGGACCGACCCGGTGCTGCGCATGATGGTCGTCTCCATCGCCTTCTACGGCATGTCGACCTTCGAAGGTCCCTTGATGAGCCTGCGTGCCGTCAACTCGCTGTCGCACTACACGGACTGGACCATCGGTCACGTCCACTCGGGTGCGCTCGGCTGGGTCGGCTACATCTCCTTCGGCGCCCTCTACTGCCTGATCCCCTGGCTGTGGAACAAGAAGCAGGTCTACTCGCTGAAGCTGGTGAACTGGCACTTCTGGATCTCGACCATCGGCATCGTGCTCTACATCTGCGCGATGTGGGTCTCGGGCATCATGCAGGGCCTGATGTGGCGCGCCTACGATGCCATGGGCTTCCTCGAGTACTCGTTCATCGAGACCGTCGAGGCGATGCATCCCTTCTACGTCATCCGCGCCCTTGGCGGTGCCCTCTTCGTCGCGGGCTCGCTGATCATGGCCTACAACCTCTGGATGACCGTGCGGCACGGCGAGGCTGAAGAAGCCGAAGCCCTTCCCGCCGGCGCCATGGCTCCGGCCGAGTAAGGGGAGAGCAAGATGTCCATTTGGAAAAAACACGAAATCTTCGAGAAGCACTCCCTGGTTCTCGTCATCGGCATCCTGATCGTGGTCTCCATCGGTGGCCTCGTCGAGATCGCCCCGCTCTTCTACCTGAAGAGCACCATCGAGAAGGTGGAGGGCATGCGTCCCTACACCCCGCTCGAGCTGGCGGGCCGCAACATCTACATCCGCGAGGGCTGCTATCTCTGCCATTCGCAGATGGTGCGCCCGATGCGCGACGAACTGGAGCGTTACGGCCACTTCAGCCTGGCGGCCGAGAGCATGTACGACCACCCCTTCCAGTGGGGGTCCAAGCGCACGGGTCCGGACCTTGCTCGCGTCGGCGGCAAGTATTCGGACGAGTGGCATCGCGATCACCTGGTCGATCCGCGTTCGGTGGTGCCGGAATCGATCATGCCCGGCTACCCGTTCCTGCTCGAGGCAAAGATCGAGACCCGCGGCATCGCGGATCACCTGAAGGCCAACGTCGCCGTCGGCGTTCCCTATGACGAGGCCCAGGTCTCGGAGGCCGCCAGCGACATGCTCGCCCAGGCCTCGCCCGACAGCGCTGCCGTGGACGCCTTCCTGGAGCGCTATCCGAACGCCATCGTCCGCGATTTCGACGGCGATCCGAGCAAGGTGACGGAGATGGACGCGCTGGTCGCCTATCTCCAGATGCTCGGCACGCTGGTCGACTTCTCGATCTACGACAACAAGGCCAACCTGCGCTGAGGAGGCGGTGATGAACGAGAGTTACGAGGCCGTCGCCAGCTTCGCCCAGACATGGGGACTGGTCTACTTCGTGGTGCTTTTCGCAGGCGTGGTCGCCTATGCGCTGTGGCCGAGAAACGCCAAGCGCTTCGACGACGCGGCACAGATCCCCTTGCGGGAGGATTGAGACATGGCTGACGGGCATAAGAAAGAGGTCGACCACCTTTCCGGCGTCGAGACGACCGGGCACGAGTGGGACGGCCTGAAGGAACTGAACAATCCGCTGCCGAAGTGGTGGCTCTACATCTTCTACGCCACGATCGTGTGGGCGATCGGCTACTGGGTGGTCTATCCGTCCTGGCCGCTGGTCTCCAGCTACACGGCCGGCGTTCTCGGCGACAGCCAGCGCGCAAATGCTCTGGCCGCGTTCGAGGCCGGCATGGCGGAGCGGGCGCAGATCGGCGAGAAGCTGGTCAACGCCTCGCTGGAGGAGATCGAGTCCACCCAGTCGCTGCTGGAGTTCGCCATGGCCAACGGCCGTGCCGCCTTCGGCGACAACTGCGCCGCCTGCCATGGCAGCGGCGCACTGGGCGCGACCGGCTATCCGAACCTGCAGGACGACCACTGGATCTGGGGCGGCTCGCTCGAGGAGATTCACCAGACGCTGCAATACGGCATCCGCTCGGGCCACGACGAGGCGCGCTTCGGCGAAATGCCGTCCTTCGGCGCCGACGGCATGCTCGAAAAGGAGCAGATCACCCAGGTGGCGAACTTCGTCGGCAGCCGTGCGGGCCTCGAGCCGGAAGCGGGCGTCGACCTCGCCGCCGGCGAGCAGGTCTATGTCGAGAACTGTGCCGCCTGCCACGGCGACGACCTGAAGGGGATGAAGGAAGTCGGGGCGCCTGACCTGACCGCCAACAACTACCTCTATGGCAAGTCGATCGACGCGATCCGGGCGCAGGTCACCAATGCCCGCAACGGCGTCATGCCGGCCTGGGCCCCGCGCCTCGATCCGGCGACGGTCAAGTCGCTTGCGGTCTATGTGCATGCCCTCGGCGGCGGCGAATGATCCGCTGACGATCCGGCAGACATGCAGATAAGGCGCCCTTCGGGGCGCCTTTTTTGTTCTTCAGATGACGCCGCGTCTCCGCTGCGTCCGGCGGCGGCCGGGCGGGTTTTCCCCGTCGGATGCGTGAAAAAGGCGGCTTTCTTCAGGCTCTCGAAAGAATCGCCCCTCAGGGTATGTGTCGGATTTCAAGGCCGATGGCCGCGCGAGACGCCTTGCGCATGTCGGCGAAACACACGTTTGTGGAGCGTATTGTGAAAACCGTATCCAGTTCTTTCCTCGCCGTTCTGATGGCCGGCGTCAGTACATTGCCGGCGTTTGCCGCCGAGGACGTCGCCGACCGGATCTGGTCGGGCGGCCCGGTCCTGACCATGAACGACCGTGCCCCGCGCGCGGAAGCGGTCGCGGAGAAGGACGGCAAGATCATTGCCGTCGGCTCTGTGGACGAGGTGATGAAGCACAAGGGCGAGGGCACCGAACTCGTCGACCTCAAGGGCCGGGCCATGCTGCCGGGCTTCGTCGATGCGCACGGCCATGCCTTCATGATCGGCGTGCAGGCCGTATCCGCCAACACCCAGCCGGCGCCCGACGGCAAGGTCAATGACATCGCCGCGCTGCAGCAGACCTTGGGCGAGTGGAAGGAAGCCTATCCGGAGCGCATCAAGCGGCTCGGAACCGTGCTCGGCTTCGGCTACGACGATGCGCAGCTCAAGGAGCAGCGTCATCCCACGCGCGAGGACCTGGACGCGGTGTCGACGGACGTGCCGATCGTGATCATCCACCAGTCCGCGCATATCGGTGTCTTCAACTCCAAGGCGCTGGAGGCGGTAGGCATCACCGCCGACACCAAGAACCCGGACGGCGGCGTCATCCGGCGCGAGGATGGCTCCAGCGAGCCGAACGGCGTGCTCGAGGAAGCCGCCTTCTTCCCGGCCCTGATGAAGCTGGTCTCCGGTCTCGACAAGGAGGGCGGCGAGGAACTGTTCGTCGCCGGTACCGAGCTGCTGGCGAGCTACGGCTACACGACCGGCCAGGAAGGCCGCTCCACGCCCAATGTCGTGAAGCTGATGCAGGGGGCCTCCGATGCCGGACGCATCAAGATCGATGTCGTCACCTATCCGGACGTTCTCGTCGACCGCGACTTCATCGCCGCCAACGTGTCGCAAACCTATCGCAACGGGTTCCGTGTCGGCGGCGCCAAGCTGACCATCGACGGCTCGCCGCAGGGCTTCACGGCGCTGCGCGACCGCCCCTATTACAATCCGCCCTCGCACTTCCGCGCGGATTATGCCGGCTATGCGGCCGCCAGCAGCGACCAGGTGTTCGACGCCATCGACTGGGCCTTCGCGAACGACATCCAGGTCATCACCCACTCCAACGGCGAGGGCGCGTCGGACATGCTGATCGCGGCGATCAAGTCCGCGACCGAGAAGCACGGCAACGACGACCGCCGCCCCGTGCTGATCCACGGCCAGTTCCTGCGCCAGGATCAGGTCGGCTCTCTCGATGAGCTCGACATCTTCCCCTCGCTGTTCCCCATGCACACCTTCTACTGGGGCGACTGGCACCGCGACCGCACCGTCGGTCCGGTCAATGCCGACAACATCTCGCCGACCGGCTGGGTGCGCGAGCGCGGCATGATGTTCTCCACCCACCACGATGCGCCGGTGGCCTTCCCCGACAGCATGCGCATTCTGGATGCCACCGTGACCCGGCGCTCGCGGTCTGGCGATATCCTCGGCCCGCACCAGCGGGTCGATGTGATGACCGCGCTGAAGGCGATGACCATCTGGCCGGCCTATCAGCACTTTGAAGAGGGTCAGAAGGGATCGATCGAGACCGGCAAGGTCGCCGATCTCATCATCCTGAGCCAGGATCCGACGGCGATCGATCCCGAGACGCTGGACACGCTGAAGGTTCAGGAGACGATCAAGCACGGCGAGACCATCTACAGCCGCAAGGACGAAGAGAAGCAGGGCAACCTGCGGATGCGCCCGGGGCCGGACGGCAGCGACGCCCTCGGCAACTTCCTGCGCAACGCCTCGGCCAGCGTCGAGGCTGCCGGCGGCCATGCGCATGGGCCCGATCTTCTGTACCAGGCCTTTGCGGCCGGCTTTGGCGCACAGGCGCCTGCCAGCACCCGCTGACCGCAACACCCTTGCCGAACTGAAAAAACGCCCGGGATCGGATGGTCCCGGGCATTTTGCATCGTGAGGGGGAGAGAGCAGCCCCGCGTTAGTCGCGGGCGCCTGCGTCCTTGCGCAGAGCGCTCGGCCGTGCGCCGGTCGCCTTCCTGAAGGCACGTGCGAAGGCGCCCTGGTCGGTGTAGCCGAGCCGCCAGGCGATCTCCCCGACCGGCAGCCGCGTGCGTTGCAAGGCCCACAGCGCGTAGTCGAGTCGCGCCTCGTCGGTCATCGCCCTGAAGCTCGGCCCGTCCGCATCCAGAAGGCGGCGCAGGCTGCGTCCCGACAGGCCGAGATCGGCTGCAATGTCGTCTTGCGAGAACGGGCCCTGTCCGACGCGCCGGCGGATCGCCTCGCCGACGCGCTGCCCGGGATCGTCGCTGCGGCGCGCCTGCTGCAGGTGATCGGGCGTTGGCCCGGCGGACGGAAAGGCATCTGTCCTGATGGCAAGGTCGAGCAGCCGGGCCGGGAAGGCCAGCATGTTGAGCCTCTGGCCGTAAAGCGGCATGCAGCCGGCCTGCCGGGCCAGCGCCGCGCGGCAGCCGTCCTGCTCGTGTTCCAGTGCCAGTTCCGCCATTGGCACAGTGCCGGCGAACCTTTCGATCACCGCATGCAGGAAGCCGAGCGTGAATTCGGCATCGCGCGAGCGCGGCCAGATGCGCGGATCGTGGATGCGATAGGCGAGGGTGCAGGTGTCGCCCTCGACCTGCCGCTCGAAGGTGGTGCCCTCCTGCAGGGCCTGCAGGTCGGCGAGCAGCCGGGCGAGGAGGCCGCCGAGCCGCGTCTCCCCGAGGCCGGAGGGGAACAGCGTCGCCAGTGCGGGTGCCGCGATCTGCCGGCCGCAGGTCCACAGGCAGGCCTGCGTGCCGGCCTGGCGCCCGGCGTTTTCCAGCAGGGTCGTGAAGCGGTCGAGCGGGATCGCGTGCGACGGGGCGAGCGTGACGCTGAGGCCCGTCTCGGCAAAGGCGCGGGGAGCGTCGAGCCCGGCGCCGGCGAGCACGTCGCTGATCAGCGGCAGCGCTGCGGCGGAGATGGTCACCCGGCAAGCGGGCGAGGCGGGACTCAAGGGACGTTGCGAGGCGTGCATGGCCGGCTCCGGATCCGTCGCCCGATGGTGGGCGGCGGATCCGGGACTGTCAATCGCGGCGCGCGGCGGTCTGCGTTACTCCGGCAGGCGGATGGTGAGCGCCGGATTGTAGGGGAAGAAGTTGAAGGGTCGCAGCGTGAAGCCCTTCCACATGGTCGACATCACCGGCCAGTCTTCCGTGTGCGGCACATGGTGGAAGCCCATCGTGTACCAGGTGACGATGTCGGTGTTGCCGATGGGCCGGTCCTGCTGCGTCCAGGTCGCCAGCGTGTCCGAGCCGTCGCTCTGGAAGGCGAAGCGCCCGCCCGCATAGCGCTCGCTTGCGCTGTAGGGCGTGTTCCACAGCGTGTATTCCACATAGGCGTTGCGCTTCATCGGCATGTCGCCGGAATAGTCGAACGGCGAATAGGCGACGCTGTTGCCCGGCACGATCATGTAGCCCGGATGATGGCCGAGCGGGCCTTCCGCGCCCATGTTCATGACGTGATACATGGCGGGCGTGTCCGGATTGATCTTGTAGCGCCCGCCGAGCTCGCTCATCGCCATCTTCGTCTCCGTCACCCAGAACGAACGGCGCGGCGCCCCGTCCTCCGCCTTGCCCGGCACCAGCCCCGTGCGCATGAAGCTGTTGGCCTGGCCGTCGATGTCGAAGTCGAGGCGGAAGTTGAAGTAGTGATCGTGGTTGGGCGCGATCAGGTTCGGCGCGATCAAGGTGCCGTGGCGGGTTTCCTCCGCCGCTCCCTCGTCGCGCATCGACTTGATGACCGCGCCTTTCACCGCGTCGAGCCCGGTGGAGCCGACCATCACGTCGAGCCGCCCGTCCTGATGGAAGACATAGTCGACGAGATAGTCGTAATTGCCGACCTCGGAGGCCGAGCGCACCACCAGCTGGGTCGCGGGGCGCCCTTCCGCCGGCACCTGCTCGGCTTCGCTCTGCGCGAAGATCTCGAAGTGCCGCCAGGCCGGGTCGCCGATATTGCGCTCGAAGATGCAGATCGCATCGGGAATGGAGAGCGGCGTGCCCTGGTCGGTATGCACCACCGCCGGCAGGAAGGTGGCATGGGTCGGACAGTCGACGCCGGCCCTAAGCGGGGTGAGGAAGATGCCGAAGCCGTATTCGCCGCTGTCCATGTAGGTGCGCCAGTACCAGCCTTCGTCCGGGTCCATGTAGGGCACGAAGACCTCGGACAGATGCGCCTGGTAAAGCACGGAGCGCCAGCGCTCGCCGTCGCGCGCTTCGATATTCGACAGAACGACGCCGGGTCGCTTGTCGACCCGCGCCCGGAACCGCCAGATGTCCCAGGAGATCAGGCCGTTCTCGATGGTGACGTTGGAGCCGCCCGGCTGCGACAGGGTGACCGGATTGCCGCGCGGGCGCAGCGCGCCGGTACGGGCCTCCACTTCCGCTTCCGTATAGCCCCAGCCGTCCTCCGGCACGGGCCGCACGCCGGTATCGAACACCTCGGCCACCGATCCGGCATTGAGGTCGACCACCGCATAGAGCCCTTCCACGGGCTTGGCGTAGAAGTTGGAGCCCTCCGGCAGGACGTAGCACGGCACCTTCATCAGCCGCCGCCCGTCCTCTTCCGGCAGTCCGAAGCGGCCGGCGGTCAACGGCAGGCAGAACACCTGATCGGGCGTGAGGCCGCGCTTGGCCAGACCCTCGATGAACTGCGGATTGGAGGTCGCAAGCTCCATGGCGGTCATGAACTCGGCGACCAGGATCATGGTCTCGGCAGGCGCGGGTTCGACCGAGACCACACGGTCGCCCGCAAGGTCAACTTCCGCGACGAAGGCGCCCTCGCTCGTCTTGAAATGCACCTCGACGGCGCGGGGCTCCGGATCGCCTTCGCTCCAGCCGAGCACCAGGGACTTTTCCGGCTCCTGCAGCGAGATATAGGGGTAGAGCGTGCCGTCGCCCGTCCGTCCGGCCGCAGTCAGCAGGGCGACGGCCTCGGTGATTTCCGCCTCGGTCAAGGCGTCGAGCGGATGGCTCGCGGCCGGCAGCGCGGCCGATGCAAGCAGTCCCGCAGCCAAGCAGCCGGCTGCGAAGCGATGAATATGCGGCATGGGATGTGCCCCTCCTCAAAAGTCTTCCCGTCTGGACAGGCGGTGCCGGATCTGCCGTCCGGTCGTGACCGCCCTTGCGCCACGATAGGCCGCAGGAGAAGGAGCAGTTGTGCAATTGTGGCCAAAGGCGCAGGATTGGCGCGGATCTCCGGTGCCGCGGGCCTGTCTGCCTTGATGCCGATCAAGGCGGGCGGGGACGGGCAATGCTAGTCACATGGAACGACGAACGGCGGGATCTGGAGCCGGCGGCGGATTGTCGCGGTGTTGACGTGTCGCAATCCTGCCGCTCGCGGCCGGCGCTAGTGTCGCCCTGATCGGGTGAACCGCCGCTCCCAAGGGCACCCCGGCACGGGACAGCGGAGCCCAGTGACATGGACGGAACAATGCGCGCAGAATCGGATCCCTCCGGCGCCGGTGGCCAGCCGGACGAATGGTTTGCCTCGGCCAAGAAGATCTACCCCATGGCGGTGCACGGCACCTTCCGGAAGATCAAGTGGGCCGTGCTCTTTGCCACGCTCGGCATCTACTATTTCCTGCCCTTCCTGCGCTGGGACCGCGGTCCCGACGCGCCGGACCAGGCCGTTCTCATCGACCTTGCCGGCCGGCGCGCCTATTTCTTCTTCATCGAGATCTGGCCGCAGGAGGTCTACTACCTCACGGGCCTCTTGATCCTTGCGGCGATGGGGCTGTTCCTGATGAACGCCGTCGCCGGCCGCATCTGGTGCGGCTACCTGTGCCCGCAGACCGTGTGGACCGACCTGTTCCTGTGGGTCGAGCGCCAGATCGAGGGCGACCGGCGCGAGCGCATGCTGCTCGATGCCGAGCCCTGGACCGTGACCAAGGTCATGCAGAAGTTCTCCAAGCACACCCTGTGGCTGATGATCGCCTGGTGGACGGGCGGCGCCTGGGTGCTCTACTTCGCCGACGCGCCGACCCTGGTGAAGTCGCTCGCGACCGGCGAGGCGCCGTTCTCCGCCTATCTGTGGATCGGCATTCTCACCTTCACCACCTACGCGCTTGCCGGCCACATGCGCGAGCAGGTCTGCATCTTCCTGTGCCCCTGGCCGCGCATCCAGGCCGCCCTCACGGACGAGGACGCGCTCAACGTCACCTATCGCTACGACCGCGGCGAGCCGCGCGGCTCGCTCAAGCAGAACCGCAAGCGCGTGGACGAGGGACTGCCTGCCGGCGACTGCATCGACTGCTACCAGTGCGTCCACGCCTGCCCGACCGGCGTCGACATCCGCAACGGGACGCAGCTCGGCTGTATCCAGTGCGGGCTGTGCATCGACGCCTGCGACACGGTCATGGACAAGGTCGGCAAGCCGCACGGCCTGATCGCCTACGACACCGACGAGAACATCAAGCGCCGGATGGAAGGGCGCGAGACCGTCGTGCGGATGGTCCGGCCGCGCACCATCATTTATGCCGCGATCATCGTACTGGTCGGCGCGATCATGGCCTATGCGCTGGCCACGCGTCAGCACGAGGGCATGAGCGTCCTGCATGACCGCAACCCGATCTATGTCGAGTTGTCCGATGGCGGCGTGCGCAACGGCTACACCATCCGCATGCTCAACAAGCGGCTGAGCGCACGCGAGTTCGCCCTGTCGGTGGAAGGCATGCCCGAAGGCACCCGCATCGAGGCGGTCGGTATCAGCGAACATGCGGACGGTGCCCCGCTCGTCACCGTCGGGGTCGACACCACGCGCGAACTCCGCGTGCTGGTCTTCTCGCCGGCGGGTGCGCAGCTCGACAAGTCGACGCCGATCACCTTCCGCCTGCGCGATACGGCGAGCGGCGACACGGCGACCGTGGGCGACTTCTTCAAGGCGCCCTAAGCCGCGGGCGGCACGTACTAATCCGGACCGGAGGTCTGCGGCTGTCGCAGGCCTCCCCCTTCCGGTAGGATCGCCCGCATGTAAACTGCATTGGACCAGAGGCACGACATGACCGCATCCCACGCCGCAACGAGGCGCCCGACGACCGAGCGCCCGACGACCGAGCGCAAGGTGACGGGCCGCACGGTGTTGATCTGGCTCGGCGGCTTCTTCTTCGTGATGCTCGTCGCCAACATCTTCTTCGTCTATTTCGCACTGTCCTCCTTCCCCGGCGTGGTGACCGACCGCGCCTACGAGGCAGGACAGGCCTATAATCGCGACATCGCGGCTTCCCGCGCTCAGAGCGAGCTGAACTGGAACGTCAGCGGCAATGTCACGCGCGGCGATGACGGCATCGCCCGGATCGAGGTTTCCGCGCTCGATGCTGCCGGCAACCCGCTGACCGGCCTGTCGGTCGAGGCGACGCTGCAGCGCCCGGCAAGCCCGGAGCCGGCCCGCCAGCTGGTGCTGAGCGAAGGCGAGCTCGGCCGCTATGCGGCGCAGGCAGAGGATGTCGCGCCGGGCCGCTGGATCCTTCAGCTCGATGCCAGTTCGGGCAACGAGGGCGAGACCTTCCGTTCGCAGAACCGGGTCTTCTTTTCCGAATAGGCGGCGGGTAAGCCGGCAAGGGCAGGCGAGATGACCGTGCATGAACGCGACTGGGACGCATTCGTCACGCTGAAGGACGACGGCAAGGCGCATATGGACCTGGCCGTCGAAGGGGTGACCTGTGCCGCCTGCATGGCCGAGATCGAGCATGGCCTTGCGCTCGTGCCCGGCGTCGAGAAGGCCCGCCTCAACCTGACCAGCCATCGCCTTGCCGTCGACTGGCGGCAGGAGGAGACGGACGCCGAGCGGATCATCGACGTCCTGTCGCGGCTCGGCTACCGGGCCCATCCTTTCGACCCGGCGGACGTGCGCGAGCGCTCGGATGCGGCGGGGCGCGAATTGTTGCGCGCGCTGGCCGTCTCGGGCTTTGCCATGATGAACATCATGCTGCTGTCGGTCTCGGTCTGGTCGGGCAATGCCAGCGGCATCGAGCCGGAAACGCGCGACTTCTTCCACTGGGTCTCGGCGCTGATCGCGCTGCCGGCCGCCGTCTATGCCGGCCGGCCGTTCCTGCGCTCGGCCTTCGCAGCGCTTGCCGCGCGCCGGCTCAACATGGATGTGCCGATCGTCATCGGCGTCAGTCTCGCGCTGTTCCTGTCGGTCATGCAGACCGTCCAGTCGGCCCACCATGCCTATTTCGAATCCGCCGTGATGCTGCTGTTCTTCCTGCTGATCGGCCGCTATCTCGACCATACGATGCGCCGGCGGACCCGCGCCTTCGCCGAGAATATCGCCGCGCTCAAGGCTGAGACGGCGGTGCTGCAGCGCCCCGACGGCTCCTTGCGCGAGGTGCCGCTGTCGCGGGTCGAGCCGGGCGCGCTGATCCATGTGCGCGCCGGCGAGCGCGTGCCGCTGGACGGGCGCATCATTAGCGGCCAGTCCGAGATCGACCAGAGCCTTGTCACCGGCGAGACGGCGCTGGCCTCCGTCGGGCCGGGCGATCCGGTCTATGCCGGCACCACCAACGCCTCCGCCAGCCTCACCGTGCAGGTGACGGTCGCCTCCGGCGCGACGTTGCTCGACGAGGTGACGCGCCTTTTGGAAACCGCCGCGCAGGCGCGCTCGCGCTATGTCCAGCTCGCCGACCGGGTGGCGCGGCTTTATTCGCCAGTCGTGCATCTGGCCGCGCTTCTCACCTTCGCCGGCTGGTATCTCCTTGGTGCCGACTGGCAGCATGCGCTGGTGATCGCGATTTCGGTGCTGATCATCACCTGTCCCTGCGCGCTCGGCCTTGCCGTTCCGGCGGTGCAGGTCGTCACGTCCGGGCTCCTGTTCCGCGCCGGCGTGCTGCTGCATTCGGGCGATGCCATCGAGCGTCTGGCCGAGGCCGACACCATCGTCTTCGACAAGACCGGCACGCTGACGTTGCCGCTGCCGGCCGTCTCGGGCGCGGGCGACATCGACTCGACGGTGCTGCAACTGGCCGGCCGCCTGGCCCTGGCGAGCCGCCATCCGCTCGCCGGCGCCCTGGCGCGGGCCTCAGGTGCCGCCGTACCGCTGGAAAACGTCCGCGAGACGCCGGGCGAGGGCATCAGCGCCGAATTCGAGGGGCGGGAACTGCGCCTCGGCAGCGCCCGTTTTTGCGGCATGGAGGAGGCCGTTGTGACGGACTTCGCTCGCCGGCATCCGGGCAGCTCGCTGATCGCCTTCCGCAACGGGGATGCTCCGGCGGTGCCCTTCGCCGTCGGCCAGCGGCTGCGGCCGGACGCGGTCGAGACCGTGGCGCGGCTGCGCCGCGAGGGCTACCGGCTGTCGATCCTGTCCGGCGACCGAACGGCTCCGGTGGAGGATGTGGCGCGCGAGCTCGGCATCGACGACTGGGCCGCGGAGCTGACCCCGACCGCCAAGATCGCCCGGCTGGAACAACTGGCCGGGGAGGGGCGCAAGGTGCTGATGGCGGGCGACGGGCTCAACGACGCCCCGGCGCTTGCCGCCGCCCATGTCTCGATCTCGCCGGTGACGGCGGTGCATGTGGCGCAGGCCGCCGCTGATGCCGTGTTCCTGGGCGACAGGCTGGCGCCCGTTGCCGATGCGCTCACGCATGCCCGCCGCGCGCACCGGGCGATGGTGCAGAACCTGCGCTTCTCCGTGCTCTACAATTTCGTCGCCGTGCCCTTTGCGGTGGCCGGCTTCGTCACGCCGCTCTGGGCCGCGCTCGCCATGTCTTCGTCCTCGCTGGTGGTGACGCTGAATGCGCTGCGCCTGCGGCTGTCGCGCCAGCGCGAGATCGCGACCGCATCTCCGGCAGCGACTGCCGAGGCGCTGCCTTCCGCAGCCGCCAGGCTCGAAAGGGAGGCCGCCTGATGGACGTGCTGATCTATCTCATTCCCGTTGCGCTGGTGCTCGGCCTTCTCGGTCTCGCCGGGTTCCTGTGGTCGCTCAAGTCCGGCCAGTACGATGACCTGGAGGGGGCCAAGTACCGGATCCTGCAGGATGACGACCTGCCGGAGGGAGACGGCAAAAACGACGAGCGGGGCTAACCGTTATTTCAGATTTCCCGTGCCATATGGTCTGGCACCGGAGGTTGAACGTGTCGCTTGATCTGGCATCCCTGACCTTTCTTCTCGTCGAAGACAGCGCCTACATGCGCACGATCCTGCGCACCATGCTGCAGGGGTTCGGCGCGCGGCGGATCGTCGAGGCGGAAGATGGCGCATCCGGCCTGGAGGCCATGGAGCGCGCCAATCCGGACATCCTGATTCTCGATTGGGTGATGCCGATCCTCGACGGCGCCGACATGGTGCGCATGATCCGCAACCCGCACAATCCCTTCGCCTATATCCCGATCATCATGGTCACCGGCCATACCGAGCGCAGCCGCATCATCGAGGCGCGGCGGCTCGGCGTGCACGAGTTGCTGTCCAAGCCGATCTCGGCCAAGGCGCTCTACCAGCGCGTCAACAGCGTGATCATGCAGCCGCGGGATTTCGTGAAGACGCCCAGCTACTTCGGTCCCGCCCCCCGGGAGATCCGCAACCGGCAGAAGATCTGGCAGGGGATGGAAAACGGCGAGGACGGGCAGGCGGCCTGAGCGCCATTGCCTGCGGCGATTGCCGACAGACCTGGAAACGCATCAAGACAGCGCCGGCGGCTGCGACATCGGCGGCGAAAACAGGCTCGTGCTCTAAGGCCTGTGGGGATTCATCGTGAGTTGATGACGGCGGCGGTGAGGTAGATCATGGCCTCGAAGCTCTGATCGGTTTTGCAGGCGCGCATGGCGATGCGTTTGAACTCCTTGAGTTTGCAGAAGAAGTTTTCGATCAGATGGCGCCATTTGTACATCTCGACGTCGAGCGGGATGGGCTTGGCGCGGCGTGGGTGCTGCGAGATGACGATCTTCGCGCCGCGTTCATTGAGGTTGGCGACAATGTCGTTGCTATCGAAAGCCTTGTCAGCGAGCAGAGCTCCGAACTCGACGCCGTCGATGAGCGGGGCAACGCCAACGGTGTCGAAGCGGTGGCCGGGCATCAGGCGGAAGCGGACAAGGTTCCCGAGCCCATCAGTCAGGGCCAGAACCTTGGTCGTCATGCCGCCTTTGGAGCGGCCTATGGCCTGGCTCTGAGTCCCCCTTTTGCGCCCTGACCGTGCCGGTGAACCTTGACGATGGTGGCATCAATCATGGCGTATTCCATGTCCGGCTCATCCGACAGAGCATCGAAAATCCGCTTGAAAACGTCGGCTTTGCGCCAGTCGCTGAACCGCCGGAACGCCGTACTCCAGTTGCCGAACATGGCAGGCAGATCACGCCACGGACTACCCGTGCGAGCAATCCACAGCACCGCCTCCATGAACAGTCGGTTGTTACCCCCGCTGCGTCCAGGGTCCGTCGGCTTGCCCAAACAGTGCGGTTCCATCTTCGCCCATTGGGCGTCGGTCAGTACGAAGCGTTCCATCCGGAGTGTGAATCACATCTCCGGCAAAATGGGAATCCTGAATCCCCACAGGCCTTAGGTCGTGGACTCATAATTGTGCCGGAAACGGCGTCTGGCCCGGCAATGATATGCCAGGAGGAGCGTGATGGCCGGGGCAGGTCCCCCGGCCGAGCGGTCCGACGCCGCAGATCGAAGTCGGGCCGACGCCCTTTGGGTCTGGGCGAACCTGCCGGCAACAGCGTCGCAAGACCTTGAAAACCGGACGGTTTCCTGCGGACTTGCTCCTTGTATCCGATCAGGTTCGTGCAGACTGTTTCTCGCCAGAATTATGAGTTCACGACCTAGGTCTCGTCCTGCGGTGGGCCGTCCGTATCGCGCTGCCCGGCCGCCTTGCGCCGGCGAAGATTGGCGCGCAGCGCCGCGGCAAGACGAGCCTCGCGGGCTTCGTCGCGGCCGCCCGGCTTGCGGCCTGCGGGCTTTGCGCCGCCGCCTGCCTTCGCCGTGTCGTCCGTCTGTCGGGTGCGGTCTGTCACGCGAGCGTCTCGCATCCTTCGTTCGAGTGTCCTGAGCCTTCACGATATGCCGGAAAAGCCGGTCTTCTGGCAAGGCCGGGCGGCGATGCGGCGGGGTGTTCGGCAGGCTTTGCGCCGGACGGAGGCATGGGGCGTGGATTGCAGTGTCAAAACCGGTGAACCCCTCTTGACCATGCCGGAATTTGCGCATACACCCGCGCTCATCGCTGCCGTAGCTCAGGGGTAGAGCACTCCCTTGGTAAGGGAGAGGTCGAGAGTTCAAATCTCTCCGGCAGCACCATTCTTTCCCCCTGAAATCGCTATTTCTCGTGCTTTTCAGCCGCTTGCATACATGCTGCGTATGCAAAGATGCATGCAAACGAGCATGTGGTTGCAGCAAGGTTCGGCACCTTCATCAGGCTCCCGCGGTCGATTCTACGCGAGAGTGAGCGTCTCGGCTGAACTGCGCGCCGCGCTCGGCAAGCGTGAGCTTTTGAAAGCCCTGGGAGGTGATCGCCGGCTTCAATCGGCAGATCGAGAACGCTCGGGCAGGGTTGCTGAGTGAACGCTCTACAACGCCTGTCAGGGAACAAGCCGCCGATATCGCTCATGAAAGGCTCATCGGCCGCTTACGCCGCATGAGATGCCACCCCAGAAGGTCCGGTTCGGGGCGCTCCAAAGTCGGGTAGCACGTCGAAACCGCGGAAAACTCCAGTTTCGAACGATCCAGCGTTCAGGGGGCAGAGCAACAAAGGGCGGAAGCACGAAGCGCTGCAGGTTCAACGAAGAGCAGATCATTGCGATCTTGAAGGAGCAGGGGGCCGCGCTCGGGGCGGCGGACCTGTGCCGCAAGCACGGCATCAGCAGAGCGACCTTCTACAAGTGGAAGGCCAAGTGTGGCAGCCCCGACGCGGAAGGCGTCCGACCGCAATCGCAAGCGGCGCGGTCGGACGATCGGCTTGCGTCGTGTCCTGGATGTCAGAACCAGGCGTTCTCTGCTCCTGCTGCGACCGTGGAAAGACGCACAGGATCGGTCTGCAAGCGATGCCAGCGGCGGTCCATGTAGACAAGGGTGTCCTGGGTCGAGGCATGGCCTTCTTCCATGGGCGCGCCTTCCAGAAGTTCGGCGGCCAGCAGGGTCGCCCCGTCCAGGGTAAGCCGACCCAGAACACGTGCTCGGAACCAGGTTCGAACCTCGCGGTAGCGCGGTTCTCCGGTGGCCAGCCGCTCCCAATCCATCTCCGGGCCGAAGCGGTCCGCTCCCGGAGCGGCGACCGTCTTGACCAGATCGAGGTTGGAGAACCGTAGCAAGTGCACCACGACCGTGTCCGCGCTCAGCAGCGCTGCGCCGGAGCCTGACCGGCCCGAGACCGAAAAGGCGACGATCGGCGGCTCTGCATTGACCGAGATCAGGGAACTCACGGTCAGCGCAACGGGGCCAGAACCTGGATCGGCGGTCACGATGGCGACACCCGCAGGATGTCCGCGGAACGCATTGCGGAATGCCGCCGAAAGGAAAGCCGGTCCGTTTTCGGCGGGGCGGATGAGAGAGGGGGACGGCTGGGTCACGAGGCGAGAAAATCTCCGATACGGCGCATGGTTTCCGCCTTTTCATGCGCCACCAGGTGGCCGGCATCCTCTACGAGCAGGGACCGCGCATGAGGAAGCGCATCGCACCAGAGCGGCAACTGAGAGGCGGGCAGAAGGCGGTCTTTGTTACCCCAGACGACAAGGGCGGGACATGTGATGCGTGCAAGCATCCTGCGAAGGTTGGGGTGGCCGAAGCCCAGGGGCGCAGCGACCCGGCCGACGAGATCGCCCTCGCGGGCACGTTCCGCAGCGAAGGCGGCAGCCGCGTCCGGGTCGGATCCGTCGGGGAAGTACCGCGCCGCGACCGCCGGATCATGCGAGAGGTAGGCGGGAAGTTCTGCTGGCGGAATGGTGGGGATCGGGGTCATGGGATGCGCCGGGTCGTTCAGTCCCGCCGGAGCTATCAGAACGATGCGGTCGAATTTCTCGCGCGCCACGGCCGCGAGCTCCGCCGCAAGCCAGCCTCCCATGGAAAAGCCCACAAGATGGGGCCGGACCTCGAGATCGAGAGTGTCGAGCAGATCGAGGTAATGGGTCACCAGGTCGGTCATGCCGGCAACGTGATCCGCCGACCCGGACCGTCCCATGCCTGGATGATGCGGACAAATGACCTTGAAGCGGTCGGCAAGCCCGTCAACGAAATCGAAGCCCTCGAGAGTGGAGGCGCCGTGCAGAAAGATCACCGGGTGCCCTTGTCCGACGTGTTGGACATGGGTTGGTACACCGCCCACCAGGAGCGTCTGTTCCTCGAATTTCACGGCCATGCGGAAGTGTCCTTTCTATCGGTTTTGGAAGGTGAGGCTGTCCGTTCGCCCTGCGGGGAGCAGGGCGTGACAGCCATTTCGGAGGGGCGGGTCTCGGGTTCGGATTTCAGGCGCGATAACCAGCGCGGGATCCGTCGCGAAGTCTGGCGTCAGGCATCGGGGCGGCGCGGAGCGAAACTGCCTGCCTGTGCGATCAGGGCTCCGAGCTGCGTGCGGTTGCGCACACTGAAGCGCCGGCAGAGGATCGCGACATATTCCTTTACAGTGTGCTCGGAGAGGCCCAGTTCGCGCGCGACGGCCTTGTTGGATAAGCCCTGCCGGACGAGTATGGCTACCTCTGCTTGCCTCTGCGGTAATCGCAAGCCGGGCTCAGTCTGGCCGACCGTGGGGAGAAGCCGTGGAAGGGCGACGGAGGCAGCCCGGCACAGAAGCGCCATGTCCTGCTTCATGCGTGCGGTATAGGGTCTGTCGTCACGATCCGTCGCGGTGTAGAGGACGCCAGCGACCTCCCCCTCATGCAACAGCGGGCCACACATGTTGGAACAAAGGCCCCACCCCCTCAGCAGTTCATAGGAGCGGCTCCGGCGCCAGCCGTGCGTGCCGTAGAAACCGGGGCCGTCAAGAACATCGGGAGCTTCGCTGAGGCGCTCAAGGTAGGGATCGCTAACGCCAAGGCCGCTGCGATACTCTCCCAACAGACCGACGGGCACGTTCGTGCTGCCCAGAAGCTGGGGACGCCCGGCGACCACCAGATAGATCCCGACGACCCCGGATCCGGTGATACGGGCCAGGGCCGCGCCACAGGCTTCGCTGAGGTTCTGGGGGGTGGCCGCCTCGGCCACGGAAATCAGAAGGTCCGCGGTCGACCGCAGATTCGGGCCTGATGCATCCTCCGAAAAACTCATGGGCCTCCCTCCCATTTGTTCTGACGGCCGTCGGCGCGACTTGTCGCCGGCGCCAGTCGAAGGTTAGCCGCAACACGTTCGTGCCGACACCCCCCGGGTTAGGGGGATTGCGGGACATCCGTTCGGCCGCCGAACCTCACAGGGAGGATCGGCCGGAACCCCGGCATGATCACGCCTGTGGAGGAGTTTGATGAACATGAGTGTAGTGAAACCGGGCCTGTCGGAGGGGCCCGATCTGGCAACGCTTGCCGCCAATCTGGAACAGATCCTGCCCCTGGTGGAGGAGCGGGCGCCGGAGGCCGAAGCCCAGGGCAGCCTGACCGACGACGTGGTGGCGGCGCTGCGCAAGTCCGGCATCTACACGATGCTGTTCCCCCGGGAGGTCGGTGGTTCAGACGTCAGCCTGGCCGACGCAATGCCGCTGATCGAGAAGCTGTCCCATGCCCATGCTTCCGCCGGCTGGTGCGCCAATGTGAACAACATGGAGGGTGCGACCATGGCCCTCTACATTCCCGACAGCGGCATCGAACGCGTTTTCGCGAACGGGGCGGATGTGACGGTCGCGGGAAACGGGGTGCCGCGCGGGTTCGCCCGGAAAGTGGCGGGGGGGTACGAGATCTGGGGCAACTGGGCCTTTGGCAGCGGCATCTGCCATGCGGAGTGGATCCACACCGGCGGCTTTCTTGTCGACGACGAGAAGCAGATGATCTTCGGTCCGACCGGCAGCCCCCGTGTCGTTCTCGTACATCATCCGCGCAGCACAATCCGGCTTAAGGGCGAGTGGGATGTTTTGGGTCTGAAGGCGACAGGCAGCTACGACTACGAGGTGGCTGAGGGTGAGACGATCTTCGTTCCGGACGAACTGGTCTACGACTTCGACAATGCGGTTCCCTTGCGCGGTGGGCCGCAGGGGCAGCTGGGCCTCGCAGGCTATAGCGCTTGGGCTCATTCAAGTTGGGCGCTGGGGGTCGGACGGCGCATGCTCGACGAACTCGTAAAGGTTGCGCGCAACCGCCGCGACGCGTTCGGCAAGACCGTGGACAGCGCGAGCTTCAAGTATCAGCTGGCTCTGGTCGAGGCACGCTATCGTGCTGCGCGCGCCTATGCACACGAGACCTGGCGCGGGATCTGCCTTGGACTGGAGCAGAGCGGAACGGTGACCCAGGATCAGATGACCGATGCCAAGCTCGTGTTGCGTCACGTTCATGACGTGGTTTCCGACGTTGCCACCTTCGCCCATCGCTCCGCGCGCAGCGCCTCGCTCTACAACACGGTCATGCAACGGTGCTACCGCGACATCCACTCCGGCACCCAGCACATCCTGATGGCCGATCAGATCATCGAGGAATGCGGCCGGCAGATCCTCGGTGCGACGGACCCTGAAGCCAAGTGGACCGTCTTCGGCGTCGCTGACGGCGGAAAAGCGTGACGCGAGCCCTCCCCATTCTTGAAGGAAAGTAGCCAATGATCGATGAAATTGCCGGTATCACGCGCGCCGACGAGGCGCGGGGACAAACCGTCTGGCACATACTGGGCCAGACCTACACACTGAAGCAGGTGAGCGAGAGTTCGATCGCTTGGCATGCCTTGTTTCCGGCAGGAACCTTCGTGCCTCCTCACGTGCACCACACGCAAGAAGAATACATTTACGTCCTGACAGGGCGCTACAACCTGTTGCTGGACGGCCGGGAGCAGATTGCCGAACCGGGGGACCTGGTGCGCATGCCGCGGGGAATGCCGCACGGGATCTTCAACAAGACAGACGCCGACGCGACGAGCCTGTTCTGGGCCTCGCCGACCAGCAAGCTCGAGCAGCTTTTCCGGAACATCGACAGGGTTCCCGACCCGGCGGAGGTGGTGCGCATTTGCGCCGACTTCGACGTGGATTTCCTCCCCCTGTAGCGCTGGTGCAGTCAAGAAGAAAACCGTCGCCGGCGGCCACGTCACGCAAGAGCCGTGGCGTGGCCGCCGTCTTCGTTTCCATAGCCTCGAACCGGGTTCTGCAAAGGAGATATCCATGGCTCCCGTGCACGACGACGACGCTTCAAAGAGCCCTGATGACACTCCTTGCGGTGAGCAGCACCGTGCGCCGCGTTTCAGCATCGAAGAGATCAAGCGGCGGCGCCGGAACGGTCAGCAGTCTCGTTCCTTCAGCGACATCATCGACAAGGCTCTCGTCGAGCATGCCGAGACGCTGAGGAGGCTCGGCGAGCAGCATGTCTGAGCCTGTTCGGCTCGAGATCAGTGACAGTCACCAGCGGGAGGGAGGGGGTTTTCGTTAGGCTTCCCGCTTGCTCTTTGGCTTGGATCTGTCTTTGGACAGCTGCTGTTTGGCGCGTGAAGGGTCGCTCATTGAGGGTGACTGGGGGACTGCGAGATCCCGCTGCACATTGAGCATTAAAGCGTCTCGATGCCCTTTGCGAGGTGAGGGGCCAGCCTCGACCATATGCGGAAATTTATCGGCCATTCGGTATGCGACAACGAGCCGTGTTGCGCAGCCGATTGCACCGATCGGACCGTCGTGCGGCACCAGACTGGAAGTCCCTCTGGTCAAGGCATGGCGGCTGCAGGCGAAATTTACCTTTCCCGACAACCCGCCTTTGACTGACATCAAATGGTTGTGCACGCGGGTGCTCTAAGCGTGCAGTATGCAAAGCATGATCGGCGCCGTGCAGGCGCAGGCCGATATGGCGCCACACGTTTTCTGTTTGCGAGGGGCTTTCGATGAAGTGGAAACAGGTCATCGCCGCGACGGCTCTGATCGCGGTTGTCGCAGGCGGGTTCTATCTGTGGCGCACGATGAACACCGAGAAACTGCCCGACGGCATCGCGTCTTCGAACGGCAGGATCGAAGCGGAGCGCGTCGACGTCGCCACCAAGATGGCCGGGCGCGTGACGGAAGTCCTGGTCAGCGAAGGCGATATGGTCGAGGCCGGGCAGCTCGTTGCACGCATGGATGTGTCGGAACTCAACGCCCGGCTCGCCCAGGCTCGCGCCACGGTCGCGCAGGCCGAGCAGGGTCTGCGCCAGTCCGAAGCGCAGGTCGCCTTGTACGAGGCCAAGCGTGACCTCGCCGAAAAGGAGCACCAGCGCACCGTCGCGCTGGTCGAGCGGCAGGTGAGCTCGCAGGAGCTGGCCGACCAGCGGCGCACCGCACTCGACACCGCCGTGGCGGGGGTGGAAGCGGCCAAGGCCGGCGTCGAACTGGCCAAGGCCACCATCGAGTCGGCCAAGGCTGCGGTCGCCCAGCTCGAAGCCATTCTCGACGACACCCAGCTGCGCGCGCCCCGTGGCGGCCGGGTCCAGTACCTTTTGGCCCGCGAAGGCGAGGTGCTCGGCGCCGGCGGCAAGGTGCTCACGCTCACCGATCTGACCGATATCTACATGACCATTTTCCTGCCGGCGCGCGATGCCGGTCTGCTCCAGGTCGGCAGCGAAGCGCGCCTGATCCTCGACCCCATTCCCGATTACGTCATTCCGGCGAGCGTCACCTTCGTCGCCAGCAATGCCCAGTTCACACCGAAGTCGGTGGAAACGTCCGACGAGCGCGAGAACCTGATGTTTCGGGTGAAGCTGTCCATCCCGAAGGATCTTCTGGTCAGGTACCAGGACCGCGCCAAGGCCGGTGTCGCAGGCGTTGGCTATGTGCGGACCGACCCTGCCGTCGCCTGGCCGGACTTCCTGGAGGTCAAGCTGCCGCAATGACTGGAGAACCGGCCGCCAGGCTGCAGGGCGTAACGCATCGTTACGGCGGGATCGCAGCCCTTTGCGATGTCACGCTCGACATTCCGGCCGGCTGCATGGCCGGCCTGATAGGCCCGGACGGGGTCGGCAAGTCGACCCTGCTGGCGATCGTGTCCGGTGTCCGCCGCATCCAGTCGGGTTCCGTGACGGTGTTCGGCGGCGATATGGCCGGCACGGCCCATCGCCGGGCCTGCAGCCGGCGCGTCGCCTATATGCCCCAGGGGCTCGGCCGCAATCTCTATCCGACCCTGTCGGTCCGCGAAAACCTCGATTTCTTCGGGCGGCTCTTCGCGCAGTCGGAGGCGGAGCGCGCCGAGCGGATCCATGCGCTGCTGGAAGCCACCGGCCTTGCGCCGTTTCCCGATCGCCCGGCGGGCAAGCTTTCCGGCGGCATGAAGCAGAAACTGTCGCTCTGCTCCGCTCTCATCCACGATCCGGATCTTCTGATCCTCGATGAGCCCACCACCGGCATCGATCCGCTCTCGCGCGAGCAGTTCTGGGAGCTGATCGCCAGCATCCGGCGCGACCGCCCGCACATGAGCGTCGTCGTTGCCACCGCCTATATGGAGGAGGCCGAACGCTTCGACTGGCTGGCCGCCATGATGGATGGGCGGATCATCGCTGAGGGCACGCCCGAGGCGCTCCGGCAAGCTGCCGGTGTCTCGACGCTGGAGGCTGCGTTCGTTGCCATGCTGCCGGAAGCCGAGCGGCGCGGGCACCGCACCGTCGAGGTGCCGCCGCGCGTGCCGATGGAGGGGCCTCCGGCGATCGAGGCGCACGGCCTGACCTGCCGCTTCGGCGACTTCACCGCCGTCGACCATGTGAGTTTTGAGATCGAGCGCGGCGAAATCTTCGGCTTTCTGGGATCGAATGGCTGCGGCAAGTCGACCACGATGAAGATGCTGACCGGGCTTTTGCCGGCAACCGAGGGCGATGCGCTGCTGTTCGGCGAGACGCTGAACGCGAGCGACATGGCCACCCGGCGCCGCGTCGGCTACATGTCGCAGTCCTTCTCGCTCTATTCCGAGCTGACGGTGCGCCAGAACCTGGAACTGCACGCGGCCCTCTACCGTCTCGCCCCCGAAACGCGCGCCGCCCGCATCGAGGAAATGCTGAGCACCTTCGACCTGCGGGGCGAGGCGGACATGCGGCCGAACGGACTGCCGCTCGGCATCAAGCAGCGGCTGCAGCTTGCCGTGGCGCTGATCCACAAGCCGGAAGTCCTCATCCTCGATGAGCCCACCTCCGGCGTCGATCCGGTCGCACGGGACATTTTCTGGCAGTACCTGATCGACCTGTCGCGCAATCAGGGCGTGACGATCTTCATCTCGACCCATTTCATGAACGAGGCGGAGCGGTGCGACCGCATCTCGCTGATGCATGCCGGCAAGGTGCTGGCCGTCGGCGCGCCCGACGAGCTGACCCGCAACAGGGGCGCGGCCAGCCTGAACGACGCCTTCATCGACATTCTGCGCGAAGCGTCCGGTCAGGACGTCTCACCGGAACCGGTCAAGGCAGCTCCGGTCTCCGGACCCGAAACTGCGGCCCTGCGGCCGGCTCCGGCACCCATCGCCGACGCAGGCGGATTTTTCAGCCCGTCGCGCCTTTGGGCGTTTGCCCGCCGCGAAACGATGGAATTGCTGCGCGATCCCATGCGGCTGGTCTTTGCCTTTTTCGGGCCGGTCATCCTCATGCTGACCTTCGGTTACGGCATTTCGCTGGATGTTCAGAACCTGCCCTACGCGGTGCTGGACCGCGACCAGTCCATGGAGAGCAGGACGCTGCTGGAGAGCTTCTCCGGCTCGCGCTATTTCGAGGAGCACGCACCGGCGACCAGCAGGCGGGATCTGCAACAACGCATGGTCGACGGCGAAATCAGCATCGGCATCGAGGTCCCGCCCGAGTTCGGACGCAAGCTCCTGCGCGGCGATACCCCCGAGATCGACGTGCTGATCGACGGAGCGATGCCGTTCCGTGCGGAGACGGCGCGCGGCTATCTGCAGGGCCTGGCCCTTGGCTACTACGCCGACCAGATCGAGCGGCAGTTCGGCGAGGTGATCTCGCCCTATGCCACCGAGGTGGTCACCCGCTTCCGCTACAATCAGTCCTTCAAGAGCGTGTTCGCCATCGTGCCCTCGGTGATGATGCTCATGCTCGTCCTCATCCCCGCCATCATGACGGCAATGGGCGTGGTGCGCGAAAAGGAAACCGGTTCGATCGCCAATTTCCGCTCGACGCCGGTAACGCGCAGCGAATTCCTGCTCGGCAAGCAGCTTCCCTATGTCGTCATCGCCTTCATCAGCTTCGCCAGCCTCGTCGCCATCGGCTATGTGGTTTTCGGCGTTCCCCTGAAGGGCTCTGCTGCAGCGCTCATTGTCGGAACGCTGTTCTACATCCTGGCGACAACGGCCTTCGGCCTTTTGGTGTCGACCTTCACCAGGACGCAGGTGGCCGCCACCTTCGCCGCCGCGATCATCGCCATCATTCCCGCCGTCAATTTTTCCGGCCTTGTCGTGCCGGTCTCCTCGCTGTCGGGGAGCGGCCGGCTGCTCGGCCTGGCCTTTCCGTCCTCCTGGTATCAGCAGGTCAGCGTGGGCACCTTCACCA